>JBEKHK010000032.1:0-50555 GCA_050012315.1 Steroidobacteraceae bacterium
GGCGCCGCGCCTGACGGCGCGGCGCCCGCCGGAGTTAAGCGGCCCGGCCGGCCGAACGATCGACACTCCCTCGAGCACCGGCGCCGGCATCCTCGGAAGCGAGACCGCCGATGGCGGCCCAATCGAGGTGCTCGCCTCCCTGGGCGATCAGGCGCAGAAACCGGTCGTGCAGCAGGCTTCCGAGCGGCATGGGCACGCGCAAATTCTCGGCCGCCGCCAGCGTCAACCGGATGTCCTTGTATCCGAGCGGGGCGGCAAATGCCGCGGGCTCGAATTTGCCTCGGGCGATGATGCCACCGTAGGTCTTGTACGCAGGTAGGTTGAACACGGTGGAGGTGAGGAAGTCGACGTATGTTTCCGCGTCGATTCCCGCCCTGCCGATGAGCGCCACGGCTTCACCCAGCGCCTCGATGGCGGACGCCAGCAGAAAGTTGCCGCTGAGCTTCACGAGATTGGCCGCCGACGGCTCGGTGCTGATCGAAGTTGTCTTCTGCCCCATCGCGCCGAATAGCGGCTGACACGCCTCGATGGCGGCGGGATCGCCCGCGGCTACGATGAACAGCTTTGCCGCCGCCGCCATGTCCGGGCGGCCGAAAACCGGTGCCGCGACATAGCGTTGCCCGGCCTTCGCGTGCGCCTGCGCCAAACGCTTCGAGAGCGCCACGCTGATGGTGCTCATCGATAGGTGAATTGCGCCTTTGGATAGATGGTCGACGATGCCGCCTCGCCCCAGCGTGATCCCGGACGCGGCCTCATCATCGGCGAGCATCGAGATCACGGCGCTGCCGCGGCACGCGTCGGCGAGATCCTTTGCCTCGAGCGCTCCCCGCTCGACGAGCGGGCCGGCTTTTCCGGGAGTACGGTTGTATACGGCAACCTCATGACCCGCTCTGACGAGGTTGGCAACCATTGCTGCGCCCATGCGGCCGAGTCCGATGAATCCAATCTTCATTGGCTGATCTCCTTTTATCTGCTGACAATCGGGTTATCTGGTGACAATCGGGTTATCTGGTGACAATTAGGCGCGCTGCGGAGGCGCCATGAATTCCGGGCCGACGGGATCGGTGACGGTCTTGTTTACGATGCGTTCGATCAACTCGCGCTCGAGGTTGCTGAGAGACCAGCCTGCAACCCCCTGGGCTGCCTCGAGCTGATCCGGGCGGCGGCCGCCCCAGAGCGCAACGCTGATGCCTTGGTCGAGCATCCAGCGTACGGCCAATTGGATTACGCGCCGATGAAAGCGGCGCTGTGCGAACTCATCGAGCTCGTTTACCGCCTCGAGATACTGGGCCAGTCGGGGCGGCTGGAATTTGGGGTCGACGCGGCGCAGATCGTCGCCGTCGAAACTGGTATCGGGGCGAATGCGCCCGCTCAGCAGGCCCCGGCACAGTGCACCGTAACCAAGCGTCGCGACATCGGTCGCGCGGCAGTACGGCAGGACATCCCTTTCGATGGCCCGCTCGAAGAGGTTATAGGGCGGCTGCAGCACGTGGAGCGGCGCCACCTGGCGGAATCGCGTCATCTGTTCGACCGAAAAATTGCTCACACCGATGGCGCGGATCTTGCCCTGCTCGTAGAGTGAGCGCATGGCTTCGGCGGTTTCCTCCACCGGCACCAGCGGGTCGGGCCAGTGAACCTGGTAGATGTCGATGTAATCGGTACGCAGGCGTCGGAGCGAATCATCGACCTCCTTCAGGATTCTAGGACGCGTCGCGTTGCGATAGACCTTGCCGTCGCGCCATTCGAGACCGGTCTTCGTTGCAATAATCGCCCGGCTGCGCCGGTCCTCGAGCGCGGCACCGACGATTTCTTCGGACACGCCGAAGCCGTACACGGGGGCCGTATCGATCAGATTGATGCCTTGGTCCAAAGCCGCGTGAATGGTGGCCACCGATTCTCGTTCGTCGGTCCCTCCCCACATCCAGCCGCCCATCGCCCACGTGCCGAGTGCGACGCGGGAGACTTTCAGCTGAGTCTTTGGAATGTTGATGTATTCGGGTTCAATGGCCGGCATCCGGACCTGGGTCGACGATGACATGGAATATGCCTCCTGAATGAGCGAATGAATGTGGCTGGCGCGCCGATGGCGCCAACATGAGCGTGGCCGATGTTCCGGGTATTTCGGAATCTGCCGCTTGGATTACGCGTGAAACAGGGCTCCGAGCATCCTGAACGTCAGCCGTCGCTCCACTTGGGCGCTGCGACTGACGCCGCTGACACACCAATTGCAGAAATGCTCGCAATTGTTGCTCAGCAACCGGTAATCGTTCTCTCCGAGGCGCGAACGGGCGCGACGGACAATCTCGGCGGGCGAATACCTCGGCGGGGAGTGCTCGACGATATTCAGGGCGTGGCCGTTGGCGAACCGCGCCAGAGAGACTTCCTCCACCGGGCCGCACTGCCAAAGAGTCGACAGGCCCGAGTAATGCACCACGCGTCCTTGGCCAACATACACGCCGTGATGGGTATATCCACGACGTGAAGTGGTCAAGTGGGCGCCAAGCGGAGGTTCCTGATCGATCCCCAATTGCGCCAATGAGTGGTCCATGGGCCCCTCCCGTCAATCCTTGGTCGACTGCGCGCTGGTCGAGACATTATCTCCGGCGTATTGCGGAGCGATCAGGCCGTAGGTGAGCGCGCGAAAGCAAAGAGCGGTGATCAACACCGCAGCGGCGAATGCGAACATGCGAACAGTAGTCATGGACGTTTTCCTCGAGTTGAGATCGATGTCATGTGCGATGCAATCTACTCAGCTCGCGAGGCATCCATATTTCCCCGATCAACCGCGATATTTCACGTGAAACTTCCCGACGCGATGCCTTATTCCGACCGAAATTCGAGACACCTCCCGCGAAATCGAATCTCAATCCCGATCGAACAAGCTTGCTTCTCGACACGCGGCCCGTGCCATCGACGGGGGCGCGGAAACACCAAGCAACACGAGAGGAACTTGACATGAAAAGCTTGAAAGGACTTTACGGAATCGGATCGGCCATCATCTTGGCGGGTGCGCTGGCGGGATGCGCGACCTATGGAAAAGGTGGGACCGAGGATGGCGGCGGCGATGCGAAGGTGACTGCGAATGTACGCGCGTCGATCGATCAGCATCCGGATCTCGGGCCCCCGAACATAATCGACGTGCAAACGATGGGGAACGTGGTGTATCTGAGCGGAACGGTCTCGGACGGCCTGGAAGGCCGCGAGGCGGAGGCGGCCGCGCTCCAAACCCCTGGCGTGACGCAGGTCGTCAACCAGCTCTCCCCTATCAAGTAATCACCGGGGCGCGGACTTCTTCGCCGGAGTTCGCGCATCCCGCACGCCCGCACCCGCCCCGCACGCCCGCACCCGCCGTGCAGCCGCGCGCCGGCGAAGCCGCTCACATCATGATCGGCACGTCGGAGGGCGGCTGCATGATTTCACCGGCCGGAGGGATGACTCACGGCCCAGATGTACGCGGCGACTGCCTTCACCTGCTCCGGAGTGAGCTGGGCGCCTCCCATGGGCGGCATGGGGGAGCGATATTGCTTAGGCTGCGGCACACCGGTAGTGATCGTTTTCGCAATCGACGCAAAGCTGCCATCGCCCCAGAGCCATTGGGTGTCGGTGAGATTCGGACCCAGCGGCGTGCCCTTTGCGTCCGCACCGTGACAACCGGTGCAGGTCGCTCCTCCCACCTGACCTAGGAAGATACGCTCACCGAGTACAACCATGTCCTTGGTTGCGCCGGAGGGGACGGGAAGGCTCGCAACGGCCGCGGCAGCGCCGGCGTCGGGATGAGTGCCTTCCGGAGGCTTGGCGTCATTCGCCATGACCTGCCCGGCCGGTGCCGATGCACTTGGGCAGGGTGTAACGCTCGCCGCTTCCGAGTCAGCGCCCGGTCCGCCGCGATAGACGATGCGGTAGATGCGTCCGCGCACATCATCGGAGACATAGAGCGAGCCGTGCGGTCCGACGGCCAGGCCGGATGGGCGATGCTCGGCTTTTCCGGGTGATTCCACCGAGCCCGCAAAACCGTCGGCAAATATCTCGCACCGTCCGGCGGCATGATCGTCCGACAGGGCTTGGAACACGACGTTGTAACCGCCTTGGGGATAAGGCGCCCGATCCCAGGATCCGTGAAAGGCGATGAACACCCCATGCTGGTAGCGAGCCGGAAATTGCTGCTTGTCGTAGAGTGCCATCGCATTGGGCGCCCAATGCGCGGGAAAGGCCGCGATCGGAGCGGTCTTGGCCGCGCACGGCCCCACCTTTTTCCCGCCGTCGCCGCCGTACTCCGGTGCGAGCACCAGTTTGCCCTGCAGCCCGTCGTAGTAGCACTCCGGCCATCCGTAATCGCCGCCCCGTTTGAGGCGCAGCAGCTCCTCGGCCGGAAGCGTGGCCTCCTCTTCGGGCTTGTAGAATTGCGGCCAGTTCGCATGCAACTGGTCGCGCCCATGCTGGGTGACGAGGATCCGCCCGGCCCCTTCGATCGCGAATCCCTCGCCATTGCGAATCCCGGTGGCAAAGCGGCCGGCGGGCGAGAAGGCTTGATCCGTTTTATTCGCGTCGTAACGCCAGATGCCCCCGCGCGTCTCGAGCTCGGTGCATGGGACGATGCCGCGTGACTGCGGAATGCGATTTTTTGCCTGGCACGCATTGGTCGCGGTGGCAACGTCGATATACATTGACCCGTCCGCGTCGATTACGAACGGGTGCATGGGATGATCCCCCGTCAGCGGCAGTCCGGTCACGATCGGGACCGCGGGTCCGGTCGGCACGATCGAGCCTGCCGGCAGCTCATACCGCACGATCTTGTCGTTGATTTCGGCGTATAGCGCGTCGTGGTACAGGCCGATGCCGGTGCCTCCCGCCCCGCCGCTTTGCACGGTCTCGCCGAACCGCCGAATCACGTCGGCCTTTCCCTTGCCCGTAGTGTCCTGGAGCGCCACCAGGAACCCGCCGGCGTGCGGTTTGTCGTTGCCGTAATACCGGCCGGACCAGGTGTTGACATAGACGACCCCATTGTCCGCGACAACGAGCTGGCGGGCGTGGCCGATAGCGTCGGCGAAGATGGTTGCGCAAAAGCCGGCCGGCAGCTTCAGCCCGCTATCGTCTTCCGGACAGTCGGCCTGAGACGCCATCGCGGTGCTTGTGCCTTGGGCCGATGCCGGGGAGCCGATGGCGCACCAGGTGCCGAGCATGGTGATCATGCACGCAAGACAGCTCTGCCGACGCGGAAAGAACATGGGTAGGCCTCCGAAGCTGATGAATGCACGGCCGCCGTGCGTCAATGGAACGATCACCCGCCCCAAAATAGCAAGGGCTGCCCGCAAATCCATGACACTTCGGTTACCATTGAAACTCTGAAGCCGGGTATCCGTTTCGGTTGAAATTCGCCGAACACGCCGCGGCCCGGACCGCGGCGCGTTCAATACACGACTTCGACCGGTGCGCTGAAGATGTAGCCCGCGCCGCGCTCCGTCACGATGAATTGAGGTTGCGAAGGATCGGGCTCGATCTTGCGCCGCAACCGCAGTACCTGGATGTCGATAGCGCGGTCATACACCTCGTTGTCATAGACCCGGCTCGCCTCCAGAAGCTGATCACGGGTGAGAATTCGTTCCGGCGCGGCGAGCAGTGCGGCGAGCAGGTTGAACTCGCCGTTCGTCAAGACGATATTGCCTCCGTTGCTGCGCTTGAGGCGCCGCGTGCGCAGATTGAGCTCGAATTCCGCGAACCGGTAGGCGCGAATCTGCTGCTCCCGCGCCGTCCCCGGTCCGGCGCTCTTCGCGCGCCGCAGTACGGTGCGGATGCGAGCCAGCAGCTCCCGGGGACTGAAGGGCTTGGTAAGGTAATCGTCGGCGCCGAGTTCCAGGCCCATCACCCGATCTGCTTCGTCGCGCACGCCGGTGAGCATGACGATCGGAATGGATGATTGGTCGCGCAGCGAGCGGGCGATCGACATCCCATCCTCGCCGGCGAGCCGTAAATCCAGGACGACGAGATCGATCGCCTCGTCGGCTAGAATCTTGGCCATCTCCTGTCCGTTCGATGCGACGCTGACCCGCAGCCCGTTCTCCGCGAGGTACTCTTCCAGCAACGCTCGAATTTGTGGGTCATCGTCGATGACCAATATGTGCGAATGGACGCTCTCCTGCATGGCAATCACCTCAGGCTTCGATGATCGGATGTTCAAAGGCGTGCGCGAGCGAATCGGCAAGATCGCGCCGACGCAAAGGTTTGCGCAGCACCTCGCTTACGCCGATGTCGTTGGCATGATTCATGAAATTCCCGCCGCCATAACCGGTCATCATTATGATCGGGATCGCAGGGCGGATTTTGCGTATCTCTTGCGCGAGTTCGGTGCCGGTGAGCTCCCGCATCGCTTCGTCGGTGAGAACGGCGTCGAACCCATCCGGCTTGGCGCGAAACGCCTCGAGGGCGGCCTGGCTCGAATCGAAGCCGATGGGCTCATAACCAAGCTGCGCGGTGACTTCTTCCGCGAGCGTGACCAGGGCGTGCTCGTCATCGACGATCATGACGATCTGACCGCTGCCTTGCGGCAGCGCTGCGTCGCCCTCGTCCGCCCGAACCTCGATTTCGCCCGCCACCGGCAACCAGATCTCCACCGTCGTTCCTTCGCCGACTTTGGTCGTAACGTCGATCGCTCCGCCGAGATCGGTCACGATGCCGTGGACGAGAGATAATCCCAAGCCCGTGCCCTCGCCGACCTCCTTGGTCGTGAAGAAAGGATCGAACATCCGATCGAGTACGTCCGGGGGGATGCCCGCGCCGGTGTCGGCGATCACCAGCCGTACGTACGGCCCGGGACCGAGTGAGCCTCGCGCCAGGGTACTCTCCTCGGTCAATTGACGGCGCTCCAGAGTGACGGTGAGTTTGCCGTCGCCCTGCATCGCGTGGATCGCGTTGGTGCAAAGATTCATCGCCACTTGATGCAGGTAAGTGGCGTCCCCGATCACCGCTGCGTTGCCGGCGGCGATCTTGCTCTCGAGCACTATACCCGGAGGCAGTGAGGCCCCGAGCAGCTCGAGGGTTTCCATGACCACCGATTGTACATTCACCGGCTCGCGATCGCCCAAGCCGCTGCGGCTGAATCCGAGAATTCGCTCGACCAGAATTTTCCCGCGCTCGGTCGCATGCATGACGTTGTCGAGATAACGCCGCAATGCGCTCTCTTGTGCGGCTTCCTGGAGGGCTAGCTCGCCGTAACCCAGGATGGCGCCGAGGATGTTGTTGAAGTCGTGAGCGATGCCCCCGGCGAGCGTGCCGATCGCCTCCATTTTCTGCGACTGCCTCAATTGCGCTTCCAGCCGTTCCTTCTCGATCTCCGCCTGCTTCTGTGCGGTCACATCCATTGCGGAGCCGAGAAATCTGACCGGTCTGCCCGTAGAGTCGCGCAAACACCGGCCCCGCGCCAATAGCCAATGCCATTCGCCGTCCGGGTGACGGACTCGATACTCGCACTCGAACCGGGCCGTACGTCCTTCGAGATGGTCTTTGAGGGTCGCTTCGAAGCGCCGCGCATCGTCGGGGTGCATGACGATCCGGCGTATCCAATCGGTGCGCGAGCCGACCTCGCGGCGCGCGCCTAGACCATCCAACGTTTTCATCTTCGGCGACAGAAACAGGCGGTCGGACGCCACGTCCCAGTCAAAGTGTCCTTCGTTCGCCCCCTCCATCGCGAGGGCGTAACGCTCCTCGCTCTCGCGTAAGGCTCGCTCGCTGGCCGCGACCCGCTTTAGCTGGCGCAATAGCGTGACGATGGTCAATGCGCCGAGCAACGCGATGACCAGAGTGCGCGCGGCAACCCGGATCGTCTCGTTGCGCCATGGCCGCATCGCGACCGCCGCCTCGCGCGTCACCGCCAGCATCAAGCGAGTGGCCCTGACGGGGGCCGACGCGACGAAGTCCACCTTGCCGTCGATGGGATTCGAGAATCCGGCGACCGGCGCCACCGGCGGCGCGGCGAGCGCCGGGAATTTGCGACCTATGGCGCTCGCCATGGACGGGTGGCGCAACAGCAGGACGCCATCATCGCGGAGCAGTTGAACTGCGCCGGTCGTGCCGACGTTGACGGCTCGATAGAATTGGGTGAGATCATCCAGATCGACCGTCGCGGTGACCACTCCGGCGAAGCCCCCGCGTGCGTCGGTAAGCCGTCGAGAAAGGACCACTGCCGCGCGGCCTTCCGAGCGCGTCACCAAAGGCTCGCTCATGAACAGCCCCGCATCCGGGTGGTCACGCTGGGCGAGGAAGTAGGATCGGTCCGCGACATTGAGAATCGGCCTCGTTAAGTCGCGCGATGCATAGAGCTGGTCGCCATGCGCGTCGATGATCACCACCCGCCGTACCTGTGGCACCCCGGCCGCGCGAATGGCAAGCGCCTGGTTGAAGCTCTCGGGCGGGAGGTCGCGGCTGGCGCTGCGGTACCAGCGCGCGGTGTCGAGCAATAGCAGGTCGACGGCCTGAACGGTCCACGAGGTTTGCTCGGCGAGCGCGCCCGCCACGGTATCGAGTTCCCGCTGGGTCGCGGAGATCGAGCGGCCGTAGGAGCGCCACGCGTCGTAGGCGGATGAGCCTGCGAAGGCGAGAATGACGAGCACCCCGAGCAGGCCGATTCCGAGCCGCAAGCGGTTGAATCGGATCGATGGAGCGCCGGCTTCGACATGACTTCCGGGCGGGATCTCATTGGAGATGAGGACGCTCTGCATGCACTACCCCGACCTTCTGCCGATTCCACGCACGGCCTCGAGGAGATCGGCCCGAACCAGCGGCTTTGCGATGACCTGCTGAACACCGAGACTCTGCGCCGTCGCGCCGGCGGCGGACAAGCCGGATCGGAACTGGGCTGAGATCGCGATCAGCGGTGTATTCGGATGCGCCGCCTGGATGTTCCGTATGCATTGCGCTCCGGCATGTTTGGGCATGGATACATTGACGATCACCAGATCCGCCGGACTGCCGATCCCGCACTCGCGGGGCATGCCGAGACGCACGCGATATCCCGCCTCGCCGAGCCATTGCTTCAGCAAATTGCGTGTGAGATGGTCTTCCTCGTAAATCAATATATCCACGTGTTTAACTTGCAGCGCCGCGGCCCATGTCGGCGTATGCCGCAGGACTAATGGTCTCCCCGATGCCTCGCGCGGTAATGTCGGCCGGCCGCGATACCGTTTCAATTGAAACACGCGGTGCACGATCCCGTGGGACGATACTGTATTAAAATACAGGTATTCCCGGCCTTCCTCTCTTGGCGCGGCTGTGGAATCGGTTGAATTTTACTTCCTAGCTGCCATCATTTCGCTGATGCGAAAGCTCCGAAGAGGCGCCTCGCAGGGCATTTCCTACAGAGTCGTTTGAAAGAGCCACAGGGCGCCGGTCGTCCATGTCACTCGATCAGCAAGCGGGCCCCGCCGGCCCAGGTACGATCCGCATCGGCGTCGGCGGATGGACTTACCCCCCGTGGCGCGGTGCGTTCTACCCGGCGGATCTGCCGCACTCACGCGAGCTGGAATTCGCGAGCCGCAGGCTCACCTCGATCGAGGTCAACGGCACCTTTTACGGCTCGCAAAAGCCCGAGACCTTCGCCAAATGGCATGCCGAGACGCCGCCGGACTTCGTGTTCTCATTGAAAGCGCCTCGATTCGCAACGAATCGCAAGGTTCTGGCCGACGCCGGCAGGAGCATCGAGCGTTTCTTCGCGAGCGGCCTCATGAATCTCAAGGAAAAGCTGGGACCGATCAATTGGCAGCTCCCGCCCTTCAAGAAATTCGCGCCCGAGGATTTCCGTGCGTTCCTCGCGCTGTTGCCCGTCGCGGTCGAGGGCCGCCCGGTAAGGCACGCGGTCGAGGTGCGGCATGAGAGCTTTCGGTCCGCGGAGGCCGTCGCCTTGGCGCGCGAACATAGGGTGGCCCTGGTGATCGCGGGCGATTCCGATTATCCCCAGATCGCGGATCCAACCGCCCCTTTCGTGTATGCCCGGATCATGGGAACGCGAGACGGCGCGGAACTCGGCTATTCGGATGATGAGCTCGACCGCTGGGCGGCGCGCGCGAAGGCCTGGGCGTCGGGCGGAGCCGCCGAGGGACTGGAATACGCCGGGACGCCGCACGGCGATTCAAGGCCGCGGGATGTCTATCTATACGTCATCAGCGGGCACAAGGTGCGAAATCCGGCCGCCGCCATGGCGTTGATCGAGCGCGTCGGCACGCACCGCTGAGCGCCGGACACGGCCGACGGGCCCGCCCGGCCGGGGGGCGGCTAATTGGCGCGCTGATTCAGGACCAGCCAGTAAAGCCCGAGCTGCTGGGCGGCTTCCAGGAACTGGTTGAAGTCCACCGGTTTCCTCACGAAGCTGTTGGCGCCGAGATCGTAGCTGGAGAGGATGTCCTTCTCCTCACCGCTCGACGTGAGTACGACGACCGGAATGCGGCGGGTGCGCTCGTCCGCCCGCATCCGCCGCAGTACCTCCAGCCCGTCGACCTTCGGCAGCTTGAGATCGAGCAGAACCACCTCCGGAGACGCCTTCGAATCGCGGCCCGCGAATGGCCCGGTGAGGAACAGATAGTCGAGCGCCTCCACTCCGTCCCTGACGACTACGATCTCGTTGAGGACCTTGCTCTTGCGGAACGCGCGCAAGGTCAACTCCACGTCGGCGGGATTGTCCTCGACCAAAAGAATGATGTTTCGGTTCACGAGCGCATGGTGCCGGCAACCAGCGGGTCGGGCCTTTCCACCAATCGCGCGCCGTCCTGAGACAGCCGGCGAATGACCGCGGGCACCTCGGAAGCCGGAGTCGGCCTGCCCAGATAAAATCCCTGCGCGTGATCGCAGTTGATGACGCGAAGCATGGTCAGCTGCTCGGCCGTCTCCACGCCTTCCGCAACCGTCTGCATGTCGAATGCCCGCGCGAGCGAGACGATGGTCGCGACCATCGTCATCACATTGGGCGTGTTCGTGATGCCCTGAATGAAGGAACGATCGATCTTCAAGGTATCCACCGGCAGGCGGCTGAGAAGCCGAAGCGACGAATACCCGGTGCCGAAATCATCGATCGCGACGCCGATGCCCGCCTCGCGAAGCTGATGGAGCTTGCGAATCGACAGCTCGATGTCGTGCATCAACATGCTCTCCGTGATCTCGATGTCGAGCCCCGCCGCACCCGGGATCAGCCGCTCACTTCGGGAGAGCACCGCGTCGACGAAATCGCGGCGGCGCAATTGTATCGGCGATACGTTCACCGCGATGCGAACCGACTCGACTCCCTGCGCGCTCCAGCTCTGCATGTCCCGGACCGCCTGCTCGAGCACCCATTCGCCCACCTCCACCATGGCGCCGGATCGCTCGAGCAAAGGAACGAACAAAGCCGGCGGCACGAGCCCGATCTGTCCGTCCTGCCAGCGCAGCAGTGCCTCGAATCCCATGATTCGGCCGGTACCGATATCGACTTTGGGTTGGTAGTGAAGGAGATATTCGGCGTGATCGAGAGCACCGGTGAGCCTCGCCTCGAGCGCGAGGGTGCCGGAGGTCGGCCGTTGCGTCACGAGTCCGTACAGCATGTATTTTTCGTTGTCCTCCCGCGCCGCTTTCAGCGCCGCCTCGGCGTTCTGCACCAATGCATCCGCCGTCTCCCCGTCCTGCGGATGGAATGCCACACCCGCACGGATCGCCGGCCTGAGCTCCTGGCCTCCCACCTGAAACGGCTCGGCGAACAGCTGTGCAGCGGCGCTTTGCGCGACCCTACCCGCGTTCTCGGTGTCGAGCGGCTCGGCGTTGGGAAGCATCAAAGCGAATGTTCCGCCGCCGAAGTAGGCCGCGCATTCGGGATGACTGAAGGTCTGCTTGATGCGGGCGGCGATCGCCTCGATGAGGCGATCGCCGCCGTAACGGCCGAGCGAATCGTTGATGGCGCCCAATTTCTGAACGTCGAACGCGACCACGGTCCGCGCGTGTCCCTCGCCCTTATCGGCGGTAAGCAGCTGTCCCAACCGCTGGCAAAAGAGCTGCCGCTTGGCGAGACCGGTGAGCCCGTCGAAGTAGGACAGGAAATGCAGCGCCTCGTCCTTCTGTAGATACTGCAGGGCAAAGCACAGGTTCGCGGCGAGCTCCAACAGCACTGCCATCTCGGCCTCGTCGAAAACATCGCGCTGGCCGCTGAACAAGTTCATGGTTCCGATGGCGGTGCCATCGATCAGCAACGGCAAGGCCGCAGCTGCCCGCCAGCCTTGATCCATCCACAGCTTCTGGTGGGCGCCGCGCCGCGAATCGGCGGTGAGGTCGTTGACCACGGCGGGCGAGTTCGACTCGATGGCGCGCTGACTGAGGGTCGGGATTCGCGCGTGGGCACCGAGCACCGTCAGGTCGGCTGCCTGCAAGTCCTTGGAGTCGATCCCGGCGCTCGCATGCAGCTGCAAGGCCTTCGCGTTCGAATCGATCAAGCTGATCGACACCCGGCCGTAGCCGCCCTGTTGATGGGCGATGCGGCACACTTCATCGAGCAATTCAGCGCGATTGCGCAAACGCAGTATCGAGGAGCTCGTATTGCTCAACATCCGGTAGGATCGAGTGAGCCGTTGGAGCCTCACTTCCTGCTCGCGCCGCTGGTTTTCCGAGTGGCGTTGATTCGCCTTGATCTCCGCCTCGCGCAGGGCCCGCTCGACGGCGGAGCCGAGCCGAGCCAGATTGGTCTTCAACACATAGTCGGTCGCACCCCTGCGTACCGCCTCGATGGCGCGTTCCTCTCCGATCGTTCCCGATACGAAAATGAAGGGTATGTCGGGCGCGCGCGATATCGCGATCTCGAGCGCGCGCAAACCGTCGAATTGAGGCAGTGAAAAATCGGAGATGATCAGGTCGAGTTTGTGCGTGGCGAGCGCAGCTACCAGATCGGCTTCCGTCTGGACCCGATGAATGGCGCAATCGATGCGTCCCTTGGCGAGATGGCGCGCAATGATCTCCGCATCGGCCGCGTTGTCCTCGACCAGAAGAAGCTGCAATTTAGCTGCCATATCGATTGCCGGCGGGGACTTTGTCTTCGGCCCCCGGCGCGCCCTTTCGGCCCGCGCTTGCGAGGATCTCCACGAACTTCCTTTTCTCGGCCTGTGATATTCATTCGAGAGTGCCCCCGCCCCAACTGCATTGCAATAATCAATGGATGGATGTTTGAGTAAGATCTCACAAATCCGCAGCTGCACTACAAAAAAATACAGGTATTCCCCTAATAAAATGCGCTCAGGCGGCGAAACGGCCCTCTCGGTAATCAGCGATGGCTTGTTCGATTTCCTCGCGGGTATTCATGACGAAGGGTCCGTATTGCACCACCGGCTCGCGCAGCGGTTTCGCGGCGAGCATCAGAAAATTCGCTTCCTGCTCCTTCGCGACGACTCGCACCGAATCGCCGTCGGAGAGCACGCCGGCCGCGCGATGAGGCAGCGATTTTGCGGAGCCGCTTGCGCCGATCTCCGCGCCGCCCTCGTAGGCGTACAGAATTGCATTGTGACCGCCGGCGACGGGCGCGAGGAATTCCGCGCCGGCCGGCAGATGAACGTCGAGAAACGAGGGATCCGTCGAGGCTCTCGCGCCGGTACGGGTCGCCGGGCCCTCCGTGATCATTCCGTCCCGCTCGAACCTCCCCGCAATCACCTTGATCTTGGCGCGGGACGGGAGCTCGATCACGGGAATCTCGCGCGACGGAATGTCCCGATAATGCGCGGGCCGCATCTTCTCCGTCGACCGCAGGTTCAGCCACAGCTGAAAGCCGCGCATGCGGCCCTCGCTTTGCTGCGGCATCTCGGAATGAATGATGCCGCGCGCGGCGGTCATCCATTGCACATCGCCCGGGCCCAAGTCGCCGCGGTTGCCGAGATGATCCTCGTGGCGCATGTGTCCGTCGAGCATGTACGTGACGGTCTCGAAGCCTCGATGCGGATGCGACGGAAAGCCGGCAAGATAATCCTCCGGATCGTCCGTGTAAAACTCATCGAGCATGAGGAAGGGGTCGACGTACAGGCCACGCTGACTGCCGAGGCTGCGACGCAACTTTACGCCGGCGCCGTCGGACGTCGGCGCCGATTCGATGATGTGGATCAAATTGCGAATGCTCATGATGCTCTCACCTCATGCCGCGCTTCACGCTGCGGCCGCGAGCCGCGCGATCTCCGCAGCCGCGACCCGGGCGATCTCCTCCGCCGCCTTCGCGAGCCCCGCCTCTTTGCTCTCGGGACTGATCGCGAGGCCTTCGGCATAAACGAAATGCACGTCGCGCATGCCGAGAAATGCGAGAAAATCGCGGACGTAACTGGTTTGCGTATCGATCGGCGTGCCGACGTACTGACCGCCGCGCGCCGCGAACACGTAAACCTTCTTGCCCGTGAGCCGACCGACCGGTCCCTGCGCGGTGTAGTTGAAGGTGATTCCCGCTCGAGCGATGTGGTCGAAATACGCCTTCAACTGCGATGGGACGCCGAAGTTGTACATGGGCAGGCCGATCACCACCACGTCCGCGAGTTGGAGCTCTCGGATCAGCGCATCCGAATAGGCGACCACCGCATGCTGATCCGCCGAGCGCTGCTCGGGCTTCGTGATGAACGCGCCAAAGCGCTCGGCGGTAAGGTGCGGAACGGGCTCGGAGGCCGCAACGTTGCGCACCAACACGGTCGCGCCGGGATGCCCCTGGCGAAAGGCGGCGACGAACTGATTGGCGAGCTGGCTGGATTGGCCGCTGTCGTTGTTGATGCTGGCGTTGATCTGCAAAAGCGTGGTCATGGCGAACTCCTAGATGGTGAGGAAAACTATGGCCGCCAATCTAATATTGATTAATTAGATAAAAAAGCTGAATATTTAGGGTATATCTATCAGTTGGATCGATGATGACGGCCAACCCGCGCATTTCCCTGGAACAATGGCGCTCCCTCCTGGCGGTCGTGGACACCGGTGGCTATGCCCAGGCGGCGGCCGCGCTTCACAAGAGCCAATCCGCCGTCACCTACGCCGTGCAGAAAATGGAGTCGATCCTCGGCGTGAAAATCTTCGAGGTGATCGGCCGCAAGGCGCGCCTCACCGCAACCGGCGAGGTGCTGTATCGGCGCGCGAAATCGCTGCTGGAGGAGGCCGGCGCGCTGGAGAACGCGGCCGGCAGTCTTGCGGCGGGATGGGAGCCGGAGTTGCGCGTTGCCGTCGAGATCATCTTTCCCACCTGGCTCCTGCTCGAGTGCTTTGCGCGCTTCGCCGAAGATCGGCCGGAAACCCGCCTCGAGCTGTACGAGACGGTGCTGAGCGGTACCGAGGAAGCACTCCTCGAGCGTCGCGTGGATCTCGCCATCTGCTCCGAAGTGCCGCGCGGATTCGTCGGCGATTTCCTGATGCGAGTGCGCTTCATTCCGGTCGCGCATCCGGATCATCCGCTGCACCGGCTCGGGCGGGCGCTCACGCTGCAGGAGCTGCGCAAGCATAGGCATTTGGTGATCCGCGATACCGGCAGTCAGCGCCGCGGGGGCACCTGGCTGGGTGCCGAGCAGATCTGGACCGTGAGCCACAAAGCCACCTCCATTCATGCCGCCGTGATGGGGCTCGGTTTCGCTTGGTATCCGGAAGAGTTGGTGCGCGGCGAGCTCGGCAGCGGCACCCTCAAGGCGCTGCCGCTGCGCGAAGGTACGGAGCGCTGGGGCAATCTCTACTTGGTTTTCGCGGATCGGGACTACGCGGGCCCGGGGGCGATTCGATTGGCGGAAATCATCCGCGAAGCCGTACGGCCTTGCCGGAAAGCGGAAGAGGACCGCGGCATTTAACTTATCCCGATGTGAACTGCGTAACACTTCATGAGTGGCGCGGTTGCCTTTGCATTCGTGTTGCAGTACGGCGAAAATCCGCCCCGTTGGAATATTTCCAGAGGTAGTTGAGATGAACCGCAGAGCGAAAGTGTTACTCGGACTAGGACTGTTGGCGGCCGCTCCGGCCAGCTTCGGGCAGTACACGCTGGATCTGACCGGCGTGGGCAATGGAACCGTCGCCGACGGCGTCTATGTGAGCCCGTATCAGGGCACGGTCAGTCAGGGCGCAAACGTCATTTACTCCGGATACATGATCTGCGATGACTTCAATACCGAGTCGTACCTGAATACGCCCTGGAGCGCCACGACGACGGCGGCCAGCGCGCTCGACGGCAACGAAAAATTCAACTCGTCGGTCCTGTTCGGCGGGACCACGTATACGGCGCAGCAAGCCTACAATGCCGCAGGATGGCTCGCGAACGGCCTGCTTGCCAATTTGAGCAATGCGACGAACCAGATCAACTATTCTTTCGCCATCTGGGACCTCTTCGACGGCCAAACCACCAGCACATCCGTGAGCGCGCTGGAACAGGAGGCCCTCTCTGCCGCGGCGAGCGGCTACGCCGCGAGCAACGTCAGCGTCTATACGCCGAACCCCGTGAATGCGAGCCAGGAATTTCTGGTGGTGCGGGCGGCTCCGGAAATCGATGCCACGGCGGCCACCAGCGCATTGACGCTGCTGTTGGGCGGGGTGCTCGTGTTAGGCGCCCGCCGCAAGCTCCAAGCCTGACGGCTCCTAGAGCTCCCAGCCCGGGCGCGCTCGCGTGCCCGGGCTTTTTATTGAGCGGCCGCAGGCTACATCGGCAACCACACCGTGACCCGGCAGCCGCGACCCACGGCGCTCGCTATATTCAGCGTTCCTCCGGCGGCGCGCGCTCGCTCGCGTAGCTGGGTGAGCCCAAAGCGACCCCTCGAGACCGTCACCGTGCCCTGCGGGTCGAATCCGACGCCGTCATCGGACACCGTGACGTTCACCCAACCGCTCGTGGCCTTCACCTCTACCGACGCGGCCTGGCGTCCCGAATGCTTGCACGCGTTCATCAGCATTTCTCGAACACATCGATAGACGAGTTCGAGGTCGTCGCGCCAGAGTCCCCTGTCGGCGGACACCCGATACGAGACTGCGAACCCGAAGCGGGTCTTGAAGAGCCCCGCCAGCCACTTGAGCATATCCTCGAGGGAGGCATGCTCGAATTCGGGCGGGCTCAAATCCTGAATCATGAGTCTGAGGCCCTCCTGCGCTTCCCGCGACGCATCGACAGCCTCCTCGAGCAGCGCCGCGAGCTTCGGTTGCTGGGCGTGGGCACGCATGGCGGCAAGCGTCATGCTCTGCCCCGCGAGCACCTGGCCGATGCCATCGTGCAGATCCGCCGCCGTGGCACGGCGCGCGGCCTCCTCGGCCGAGTCTAGCGCCTGCGCGTATTGGCGAAGGTGCGCATGCTCGTGAGCAAGCTGCTCCAGCAGCGCGCGTTGCTTGAACGTCATGTAGTTGACCAGCAGCGCCCCGCCGCAACCGATCAGCAAAAACACATCGATCGAGATGACGACGTCGGACCAGGCCGGGCTGCTCGCCGGCGATAGATCGCCTCCGGTGCGATGCGCGGCCACGACCGAGATCCCGGCCGCCACGGCGGCGACCGCGAGGCGCGTCGTCCGCTGCGAGAATCGCAGTGCGAGCCATGCGAGAGGAATCGTGAACAACATCGGCTCGACCAACACGTCGACAGCAGGCCATGGCGCGAGCACGAACCAGAGAAAAAGGGCGCCCATCCCCAGGGAGAGCACCCAGCCTTCCCATGGTTTCGCCGCCGAGACCTTCGCTTGCGCCGAGAATCCCAGCGCCATGCCGAAGACCGCGGGTCCGATGGTTACGATGGCGAGTACCGCGGCGAGCACCCAAACGCCGAATTCGGATGCCGTGATCGGCGCGCCCATGACGTATGCCCGCGTGGCGGCGCCGACCAGGGAGCCCGGCGCGACACCGGCGACGAGCGCGATGATCCACAACGGAGAAACCACCAACTGGTGCCGATCTTCGGTGTGAAACAGTCTGAAGCCGCGGGCGAGCCCGGCAGCACCCAGCGCGGTGAGCACATTGGCGAATGCGAAACCGAACAATCCGATGGGGTCGCCGAACGACAGATCGCCGAGCCGGTGCAGGAGCGGATTTGCCACGAGATGGCAGCAGAGCAGCAAGAGCGTTGCCTGCGGCCACCGGCGAAGCGGAAGCAGCGACAACAGCGCGAAGCTCACGGCGTGAGACGGCCAGATGGCGGCAGCGCCGTAAATGGGCTTCGACAAATAACCGAACACGTAGAGCGCGAGATACGCGCACACCATCCAGGGAAGCCGGCTTCGGTTCAATGCGCGCTCCGGAGGGATCGGCAGCGTTGCGCAAACGTGGCTCGGTCCGATTCCGCCTCCAATTCGGTCGATAACCTCGCGATCAGCTCGTCGCTCCCGGCCGACCGCTGCGCTTCGCGCTTGACCAGATATTTGGCCAAGGGGCCGATGTAGGACGCCAATTGGGCCTCGATGTGCGCGAGATCCCGCGAACTGAACGCGCCTTCTCCCGCGGCAACCGCTTCGCGGGCGGGCACGATGGTCGCCCCCACGCCAGACGGCGGCGTTGACGGCGCGGCGGACGGCGCCGGCGCGGCGAGCTGGGTCCGTAAGTAATTCGACAGCTTGTGGTAGTGCGGCTCGCGAGGCGGCGGAAATGCATCCATCCAGTGCTGCGCACTCAGGAAGAACTCCAGACTCTTGGACGGCGCGACATCGTCGATTCGGAACGGCAACACGTTCACTCCCTTGTGAACCGCACGCTCGACCTCGCGCCGAACCTGCGGAGATTGGTTGCTGCTCGCCGAGAACACCAGCACCATGACGCGCGCGGCCGTGATCGCATCGATGATCTCCGCGGCCCAGTCGGCGGAGGGGCAAATGTCGCGCGGCGCGATCCAGCACCTGAGCCCCTGCGCTTCGAGCAGCGCAACCAGCTCATGTGCGCAGGCACGATCGACCCGAGAGTAGCTGATGAATATGTCGCTCACGGTTCCTTCGGCGATAGAAGCCGCATCGCCTTGTCGAGACTGGTGCGCATCCTGTTGAACGAGCGCACCAGCGAGGCGATTTCCGCGGCGCCGTGCGGCGGGAACTCGGCCGCAGACGGATCACCCATGCTCAGACGTTCGGCGCTGTGCGCGATTTGCCTCACCGGTCGCACCAACAGAGCGTAGAGCAGCACGTTGAGCGCGACCAAGATCGAGGCAATTGTCGCCGCCAGCGCAATCAGAAACGCGTGAAAGGCACGCTTGGCGTTTGCCGTGGCGTCCGTGAAAGGGACCGAAACGACCTGCGCACCCACGATCTCGTGGTCCTGCCACCCGAAGCCGTTACTGCGCCCGTAACGCGCGACCAAGCTGGCCGGCGCCGCCTCGGGAGAGCCGTGACATTCGGCGCATTCGCCGGAAATGCGTATGGGCCGCGCCAGATACAGCGATCTTCCCATCGGCGTCTCGCGCTCGCCGACCACTTCGGTCATGCCCGCCTCGTTTCGGAAGCGCTGGATAATATCGGCTTCCCAGTCGGCGGCCCGGTCGCGCGGATTGGTCGGATTGAGCGCCGCTTCCTTGTACATGTATTCCGGGTGGTGCTCGCGAAGCTTCAAGAAGTTCTGCGTGGCAGCATAGAAGGGGATTCCCTGCGGCAGGAACGTGTCGCTCATCGGCTTTTCGAGCAGCGGCAGGATCTCGCCGGCCGTATACGACCTGATGGCGGCGGCGCTGTCCATCATCAGCCCCGCCTCGGCGAGCACCTCGCGGCGCGCGTTGCCCTCGAGGATGATCCAGCACGCGTAAGCCGCCAGCGCTGCGGCAGCCAGCGAGACGGCCCCGAGAACCACGTTGATTCGAACGAGTAAGCTCATCTCCGACCAGCGTTATCCGGCATCGAAAATGTACCCGCAATTGTTGTCTCATGATTATATCATCGCTAGCGCTGTCTCATTGCCGGAAGATCCAGAAGCTGTCCATGCCAGAATCCGTCCAAGTCCCACAGACGATCCGGGCCGAGGGCCTGGAAATCGCCCGAGATCTGTACGATTTCGTCAATCACGAAGCGATCCCCGGCACAGGCGTCGATGCCGGCAACTTCTGGCGCGGGTTTGCGGCGCTCGTTCGGCGCCTGAGTCCGCGCAACGCCGAGCTTCTCGCCAAGAGAGACAAGCTCCAATCGCAAATCGATGGATGGCACCGCCAAAATCCGGGCGCCGCATTCGACCGGGCCCGCTACCGCGAATTTCTGGCCGATATCGGCTATCTGGTGACCGAGCAAGGCCCGTTCAGGATATCGACCGAGAACGTCGATGCCGAAATCGCGACCATTGCCGGCCCTCAGCTGGTGGTACCCCTCAACAACGCCCGGTATGCGTTGAATGCCGCGAACGCGCGCTGGGCCAGTCTCTACGACGCGCTCTACGGAACCGACGCAATCCCTCGCGCGGCGGACGAACGGCTCGGCGGCGGTTATGATCCGGCGCGCGGCGCCCGTGTGATTCGGTATGCCCGGGACTTTCTGGACCGGCATTTCGCATTGCGCGATGCGAGTCACCGCGATTCGCGGGGCTACCGCATTTCGGCCCGGGGCTTGGACGCGCTGGTGGCGGGCGGCGGCGCCGTCGGGCTTGCCGATGCCGCGCAACTCGCCGGCTACCAAGGCGATCCCGCAAATCCTTCGGCGATACTGCTCACCCATCACGGGCTGCACGTCGAGCTGCGTATCGACCGTTCTCATCACATCGGACGTGACGATCCTGCGGGGCTGAGCGACGTCGTGCTCGAATCGGCGATCACGACCATTCAGGATTGCGAAGACTCGGTGGCCGCGGTCACGGCGGCCGACAAGGTGCTCGTCTACCGCAACTGGCTGGGGTTGATGCGAGGCACGCTCGACTGCAGCTTCAACAAGGGCGGCAAAGCGGTGGCGAGAAAGATGAATCCGGACCGCCGCTATACCACGCCTTCGGGATCCGAGCTCGTGCTCCCAGGCCGTAGCCTCATGCTGGTGCGCAACGTCGGGCATCATATGCTTTCGGATGCCGTCACGGCCGATGGCGCGCTGACTCCCGAGACCTTCATCGACGCCGCCGTTACCTCGCTGATCGCCCTTCATGATCTCATCGGCCCGGCCGCGCGCATGAACTCGCGCACCGGCTCGATCTACATCGTCAAACCCAAGATGCATGGACCGGAGGAAGCGGCCTTCGCCGCGGATCTGTTTGCGGGGGTGGAGGACCTCTTGGGATTGCAGCGCCACACGCTGAAGATCGGCGTGATGGACGAGGAGCGCAGGACCACCGTCAACCTCGCCGAGTGCATTCGCACCGTGCGCGAACGCCTGGTGTTCGTCAACACCGGCTTCTTGGATCGCACCGGAGACGAGATCCATACCTCCATGGAAGCTGCGCCCGTTCCTCGCAAGGGAGATCTCAAGAAAGCTCTCTGGCTCGATGCATACGAGCGCCGAAACGTCGATGTAGGCATCGCGTGCGGTCTGCCGGGACGCGCCCAGATCGGCAAGGGCATGTGGGCCATGCCGGATATGATGGGCGACATGATCAAGGCCAAAATCGCGCATCCGATGGCGGGAGCGAACACGGCGTGGGTGCCCTCGCCCACCGCCGCGACCCTGCATGCGCTCCACTACCACCAGGTCAACGTGTGCGAGGTGCAGACCGCGCTCGCGCACCGCGTTCCGGCCGCACTCGGAGACATTTTGACCCCGCCGCTGGTGTCCCACCCTTCATGGACGGATGCCGAGATTCAGACCGAGCTCAACAATAACGCCCAGAGCATCCTGGGTTACGTGGTGCGTTGGATAGACTTCGGCATCGGCTGCTCCAAGGTCCCGGATTACTACAACGTGGCGCTGATGGAGGATCGAGCGACGCTTCGCATCTCGAGCCAGCACGTCGCGAACTGGCTGTTGCACCGGGTGTGCTCGAAAGACCAGGTGCTCGACGCGCTGCGCCGGATGGCCGAAGTGGTCGACCATCAAAACGCGGGCGATCCCGCGTACGCGCCCATGTGCCGTGATCTGCAGGCGAATATCGCATTTCAGGCCGCATGCGATCTCATCTTCAAGGGCAGGACGGAGCCGAACGGCTACACCGAGGCGATCCTCACGGCGCGCCGCCGTGAAAGAATGGCCGTGGGGAGGCTCGCGGACGCGCTATGAAAATCGGCGCCGCAGCGACGCCAGCCGATCCTTCCAAGGGCGCTCGCGCTCGAGCCAAGCAGCGAGCGAGATGAGCCTTGCATCCTCCCCCAGCGGAGCGGCGAACTGTATGCCGATCGGCAAGCCGTCGCGGGAAACCGCGAGCGGCAGCGAGATCGCCGGCTGGCCCGTGACGTTGAATATCTCCGTGTAGGGCGCAAAGCCATACGACTCCGCATTCCAGCGGTCGAGGTCGAAGGCAGGCGTGCGCCCGTCGATCTGGCCGGTGCGCGGAGGAAAGTCCGCCGTGCTCGGCAGCATCAGCACGTCGAAGTCCCGGAACGTCTCCACCATCTCGCGGGTCGCGCGGCTGAGCGCGCGCCGCGCCCGCAGATAATCCACCGCGGTACACCGCTTGCCGAGCGCGAGCCCTGCCCGGGTGAGGGCTTCGAGCTCATCGGGCGCCGGCGCCCGGCCCAACCGCTGCGTGTAGAAATCGATCTCCTCGGCGATCGCGGTCAGCCAGACGACCCCTGCCGGGTGGCCCACGTCTGCGGAACCGGGGAAGGTGGCGCGGGTCAGCGTGTGCCCCGAGGCTGCGAGAAAGTCCGCGAGTTCCTCCACAGCCGCCCCGATCTGCTCGTTCGGGACTGCACCTCCGGGTGCATTCAGAAAGACGGCGATCTTGAGCGGCGGCACCGCCGCAGCAACCGCTCGCGTAAACGCCCCGTTCGAGGCTCTCAAGGGGACACGCGATAAACTCTCGGGGCCCGCTGTCGCGTCGAGCATCATCGCCGTGTCCCGCACTGTGCGGGTAAGCGCATGCTCGCAATCGAGCCCTCCCGCGAGTTCATCGAGATTCGGCCCGACCGGCACCCACCCTCGGCTCGGCTTCAATCCAACCAGGCCGCAGACCGCCGCCGGTACCCGGATCGAGCCCCCGGAATCGGTTCCGTGCGCGATGGGCACCATGCCCGCGGCAACTGCAGCCGCGGCGCCGCCGCTCGATCCGCCGGGACTCAAGGCGAGATCCCACGGGTTGCGCGTAGGTCCGCGCCAAGTAGGCTCGGTGACGAATTCGCCGGCGAATTCGGGGGTATTCGTTCGGCCGAGGAGAGTCAGGCCGGCCGCCCGCCAGCGGGCCGCGAGCGGCGAGTCGGCGGCGGCCGGAGGAACGTGCTCGAGCCAGCGGCAAGAATACGTGAGCTGCATGCCGGCGATCTCGATATTCATGTCCTTGGCCAGGAAGGGGACGCCGCACAACGGAGCATTCGAGTCGGCGTGGCGCGCCGCCTCGCGCGCGGCGGGGTAAGCCCGTTCCACGACGGCGTTGATCGACTTGTCGACCGATTCGATCCGCGCAATCGCAGCCTCGGCGAGCGCGGCCGCCGTCACATCGCCGCCGCGCACGAGCTCAGCCAGACCGACGCCGTCGAAGTCCATGTACTCATCGGGACGCATCGCTGAACTGTATCAAGTCTCGCGCGACTTCGGGATGGAATACGTTCCCACCGCGTGGGCCACGACCTCGGGCGCTCCTTCGGAGAAGAGGCGAACCTCGCCGACCGCTTGCACCTTGCCCACCTTGATGAGCTTGCACACTCCGATGATGCGCTTGTCGGCTCGAGGCTTGCGCAGGAAATTGATGGTCAGATTGGTCGTAACAGCGAGCGGCACGATGCCGATCTCGCCGAGCAGCGCGACGTACAATCCGACATCGGCAACAGTCATCAGCACCGGTCCGGATACCGTACCGCCGGGACGCAGCTCATCGACGCCCACCTCATGCGCAACCGTCGCTGCGCCGTCGCCGACCTCGAGCACGCGGCACTTGCTCTGGGGAAACTCCCTGGCTAGAAACTGCACGATCTCGTCCTTGCCCGGAACTCTGCCGGCAACATTCCGGCGCTGCACGCGCCCGTCTTGCGTGGTCCTCACTTCAGCAGACCCCCAATGAAAACTCCCGCCGCCGCGGCCCTATCGATCATGCTCGTCTCGGCGCTGCTGCGCCACGCCGTCCTGCAGGTGCTGACGCGGGCCGGACGGGAGGCTTCCCGGGGCGGCAAATTCGCGGCTCGACGCCCGCCCATTCTCCAGGTATGATGCGCACAGCCAAACAAGGGCCGGTGCCCGGTCAGTGCCGCCTCTGGCTCGCAGTCCGTCTTCGACGCACTCGTACTTATTCCCTCCTCGCTGCTGGCCGCTGCGGATGCCCAAAGCTCCGTCGTGCGAGCCCACACGAATTCATTTCAAGGATAACGATGTCATTTTCCGATCTCGGGCTCGTGCCCGAATTACTCCGTGCCGTTGCCGATAAAGGTTACGACGCTCCCTCCCCCATCCAGCTTCAGGCCATCCCCGCGGTACTCGCGGGCCGCGACGTACTGGCCGGCGCGCAAACCGGCACCGGCAAGACCGCGGGCTTCGTGCTCCCCATCCTGCAAAAGCTGGCCTCCGGCGATGCCACCCGCGCGCCGCGCGCTCTGGTGCTGGCCCCGACCCGCGAGCTTGCGGCGCAGGTCGCGCAAAGTGCTCGCGATTACGGGAAATACTTGCCGCTCCGGGTCATGCAGGTGTTCGGCGGCGTGAACATCAACCCGCAGATCAGCGGGCTCAGAAGCGGTTGCGACATTCTCGTGGCGACGCCCGGACGGTTGCTCGACCTGGCCCAGCAACGCGCGGTGGACTTGTCCGGCGTCTCGGTCCTGGTCCTCGACGAGGCCGATCGGATGCTCGATATGGGGTTCATCCACGACATCAAGCGGGTGATCAAGTTGTGTCCGGCGAAACGGCAGAACTTGCTGTTCTCGGCGACGTACTCAGAGGATATCCGCGGACTCGCCGAGCGGCTGTTGAGCAATCCGCTCTCGATCCAGGTGGCGCCCCGCAATGCCCCGATCGAGCTCGTGGAACAATGCGCCTACCGGGTTGCCAAGGATCAGAAGCGCCATCTTCTCGTGCATCTGATTCGAGCGGGCGACTGGCGCCAGGTACTCATCTTCACGCGCACCAAGCACGGCGCAAATCGGCTCACGCAGCAGATCGAGGGCGCCGGCATCCGAGCCGCCGCCATCCACGGCAACAAGAGCCAGGCCGCGCGCGTGAAGGCGCTCGACATGTTCAAGCGCGGGCAGATCACCGCGCTGGTGGCCACCGAGGTCGCCGCACGCGGTCTCGACATCAAGGAGCTGCCCCAAGTGGTCAACTACGAGCTCCCAAACGTGCCCGAGGATTATGTTCACCGCATCGGCCGAACGGGCCGCGCCGGCGCGTTGGGCCAGGCCGTGTCGCTGGTCTCGGCGGACGAGAACGGACTGCTGCGCGACATCGAGCGGTTGTTGAAGCGCACGGTGCCGGTCCTGCAGACCCCGGTCTTCGAAGCCGCCCCGGACGCACACCCCGCATCCGAACGGCCGGCAGGCAACCATGCGGCATCCCACGGCGGCTCGCGCCGAACTCATCCGGGGCAATCGTCCGCCCGGGGCGCGGCACCGCAGGGCGGCAACTCGCACGGGGGCAGCTCGCACGGCGCCCGCAGCGGCGAACGGCGGCATTGGAATGCCGATTCGCGCCAAGCCCGCAGTCAACGGCAGCGATCTCGCTAGGCACCGTCTGCATGTGGTCCGGCAGGCCCGACCTTCGTCGGGCCTGCCGCGCAAGGCCGCTGCCTACAGCTTGGCGCCGAGTTCCTTGAGGTAGGCGGCAAAGTCCGTGCCGAGGCTCGGATGCTTGAGGCCGTATTCGACGGTCGCCTGCAGATAGCCGAGCTTGTTGCCGCAGTCGTAGCGTTTGCCTTCGAACTCGAACGCATAGACCGGCTCGCGCTTCATGAGGCGCGCAATGCCGTCGGTGAGCTGAATCTCACCGCCCGCGCCCTTGCCAATTTTGGCGAGATCGTCGAACAGCGAGGGCGACAACAGGTAGCGCCCGACCACCGCCAAGGTGGACGCCGCCTTGTCGGGTTTCGGCTTCTCGACGATGTGCGACATCTTGCCGATGCGCGGCGCGACGGATTTCTCCAGCGAGACGATGCCGTATTTATCCGTGTCTTGTTTCGGAACGTTCTGCACACCGAGCACGCTCCCGCCATAGGTGGCGTGAACGTCGACCATTTGCTTCAGGCAGGCTACCTTGGCATCGATCAGGTCGTCTGCCAGATGCACCATGAAGGGCGAATCGCCGACTACCGGTCGGGCGCACAGCACCGCGTGGCCCAGGCCGAGCGGCGCCGGTTGGCGGATGTACACGCACGAAGCCCAGCTCGGCAGGATGCCGTTCAGCAACTCGAGCAACTCCTGTTTGCCTTGCTGCTGCAGCACCGCCTCGAGCTCCGGATTGGTGTCGAAATGATCTTCGATCGCGCGCTTCGAGCTTCCCGTGATGAACACCAACGTCTCGGCGCCCGCCGACAGCGCCTCGTCGACCGCATATTGGATCAGCGGCTTGTCGACGATCGGCAGCATCTCCTTCGGGCTCGCCTTGGTGACCGGCAGAAAACGCGTACCGCGTCCCGCCACTGGAAATACGCAGGTTTTGACGGATTTGATCGGCATACTTCCGATCATAGCGGATTTTCAGCGCAGTTTGATCATGGCGTAGGACTCGAAACTCTCCCACGATTGGCAAGCCGGACAATGCCAGTAGAAACCGCGTCCCGAGAATCCACACTCTACGCAGCGATACCGCTCGGCATGGGCGAGCAACGCTCCGAGCTCCCTCGCGACGCGCTCGAGCTCTCCGCCAGCGGAGCGCCGCATGGCGGCGAGCGTCGCATCCTGCGCAAACACGATTTCCATCGCCGAACAGAGCGGTGCGGCCGATGCGAGATTCGCGTCGATTGCCGCAAATACCAGGCTCTTGAGCTCGCCGATGCCCCGCGAGCGCGCGGTGGCCGCCAGCGTCTCGAGTTCCGCGTCACGCCGATGATCTCCCGCGAGCTTCAGCAGATGCGGCAGCTCCTCGTGAAGCAGCGCGGGCGATTCATCGAGCGCAAGCCGCAGCAGCCGCAGCGCGAGTTCATCCTGCGATTGCCGTTCCGCGATCTGGGCGCGCAACAGCGCGGCGCGCGGAAACGACGAAACCTCGCGGCGCGCCTCGCGTAGGAAATTTCTGGCAGCGGATATGTCGCGGCGCTCGATTGCGAGGACGGCAAGCTCGCAGAGATAATGAGCGGCTACCGAGCGCGGAGGCGCGGCTTTCGCGCGCACGAGCTGCCGGTAGGTATCGAGCGCCTGCTGCCACTCGTGCTGGCGCTCGTAGACTCCTCTGAGCGCACCGAGCGCGCTGGCGCGAAGCCGGGGAACTTCACTGACCTGATGCAGCAACCCTTCCGCGCGATCGAGCAGTCCCGCGCGCAGGTAATCCTGCGCGAGCGCCAGCAATGCCTGTTCACGATGCGCGCTGGGCAGCGCCTCGCGCGCCAGAAGATTCTGATGGATGCGGATGGATCGCTCCACCTCGCCTCGGCGCCGGTACAGGGCGCCGAGCGCAAAGTGCGTCTCGATGGTGTCGGGGTCGGCATCCATCAACTTCAAGAACATGTCGAGCGCGCGATCGGGCTGCTCTGAGACCAGGAAATCCAGTCCCGCGAGGTAATCGGGGTGCAATTTATCGAAGGGCCGCGCCCAGCGTTTACCCCAGCCGAAGTGGCCGGCCAGGATCCCGAGCACCAGCGCCGCGACGCTTACGAGCGCCCATGTGGGCCACGCCCATGAGGAAAGATCAGGCATGCAGCCGGCGCGTGCTCAAGGTCTTGAGGCACTGGCGGCCACGGGTATGGGACTCGCTAATCCCGAATCGGCTGATCGGCGCCGTCGTTGACGCGCTCGCGCAGATCCTTGCCGGGTTTGAAATGGGGCACGTGCTTGCCGGCGAGGGCGACCGCCTCGCCGGTCTTCGGGTTGCGTCCCTGCCGCGGCGGACGAAAATGGAGCGAGAAGCTGCCGAATCCGCGGATCTCGATGCGTTCCCCGGTGGCCAACGCATCGCTCATGATCTCCAGCAATTGCTTCACAGCGAGCTCGACATCCTTCGCCGGGAGATGCTTCTGTTTTGCCGAAATGATCTCAATGAGTTCCGATTTCGTCATTATCGATCCATGAGCTTCGCTGGACATAAGGACCGCCGGCGGACGGTTGGTTCAACCGCCGCCGCGCGCAGCCTCCAGTAGTCAATCTTGGCCCGAGATCTGCTCTTTGAGCAGATCTCCCAGGCTCGTCCCGGTGGGGGAATCGGTCCGGTAGTTCTGCATTGCCTCTTGTTCTTCGTGGATATCCTTGGCCTTGATCGACAGCGAAATGCTGCGGCCCTTGCGATCCACGTTGGTGAACTTAGCCTCCACTTCTTCGCCGACTTTCAGCAACAGCCGCGCATCCTCGACCCGGTCCCGCGACAGTTCGGAGGCGCGCAGCTGGCCGTCTACGCCATTGCCCAAATCGATGATGGCGCCCTTCGCATCCACTTCACGCACGACGCCGCGAACGATGCTGCCTTTCGGGTGCTCCGCGATGTAAGCGGAGAACGGATCCTTGGCGAGTTGCTTGACGCCCAAGCTGATGCGCTCGCGCTCCGGATCGATGGACAGCACCATGGCGTCGACTTGCTGACCCTTCTGGTAGCTGCGAACCGCCTCTTCGCCCGGCATGTCCCAGGAGATATCGGAGAGATGCACCAGGCCGTCGATGCCGCCGGCGAGCCCGATGAAAATGCCGAAGTCGGTGATCGATTTGATCTGTCCGGAGACCTTGTCGCCGCGATTGTAGTTCTCGGCGAACTCCTTCCACGGATTGGTCTTGCATTGTTTGACGCCCAAGCTGATGCGGCGGCGCTCTTCGTCGATGTCGAGCACCATGACCTCGACTTCCTGACCGACGTGCACGACCTTGGCGGGGTTCACGTTCTTGTTGGTCCAATCCATCTCGGACACGTGCACCAAGCCTTCCACGCCCTCTTCGATTTCCACGAAGCAGCCGTAGTCGGCGATGTTCGTCACCTTGCCGAACAAGCGCGTGTTCGCCGGATAGCGGCGGGCGATGTTCTGCCAGGGATCCGCGCCCAGTTGTTTCAAGCCCAACGAGACGCGCTGGCGCTCGCGATCGAACTTCAGGATGCGGACATCGATTTCCTCGCCGACCTTGACGACCTCGGAAGGATGCTTGACGCGCTTCCAGGCCATGTCGGTGATGTGCAGGAGACCATCGATACCGCCCAAATCGACGAACGCGCCATAGTCGGTGAGGTTCTTGACCACGCCCTTGACGGCTGCCCCTTCCTGAAGATTGTCGAGCAGCGCCGAACGCTCCGCACTGTACTCTTGCTCGACCACCGCACGCCGCGACACGACGACGTTGTTGCGCTTTTGATCGAGCTTGATGACCTTGAATTCGAGCGGTTTGTTTTCCAGATACGACGGATCGCGCACCGGACGCACATCGACCAGCGAGCCGGGCAGGAACGCGCGCACGTTGTCGATCTCGACGGTGAAGCCGCCCTTGACGCGGCCGGTGATGATGCCGATCACCACCTCCTGTTTCTCGAAGGCGCTCTCGAGCCGAGTCCAGGTTCGCGCCCGCTTGGCTTTCTCCCGCGACAGGCGGGTCTCCCCCGACCCGTCCTCGACGCTGTCGAGCGCGACCTCCACGGTTTCGCCGACTGAGACTTCGATCTCGCCCTTCTCATTCTTGAATTGATCCGAGGGAATGACCGCTTCGGACTTCAACCCGACGTTGACGATGACGTAATCTTGGCCGACCTCGACGATGAGGCCGTTGAGAATGGTGCCCGGACGAATCCGCTGGCTGGCGATGCTCTGTTCAAACAGTTCCGCAAAACTTTCTGTCATGTGTTCTCGATACGTTGCCCTGGCACGGGTCCCGCGTGCATCAGGGGTTACCAATTAACAGCAGCGATCGTTCCTTGATCGGCCGCGACCCAAAACCTCAAATTCCGTCCACCGACAACCGTCCGCGCGCGATGGCGAGAACGCGTTCGACGACCGCATTGACGGGCATTCCCGTCGTATCCAAGAGGACTGCGTCGGCGCTTGCGACAAGAGGCGAGGCGGAACGCGAAATATCGCGTTTGTCACGCTCCGCTATCTCCAGCGAAAGGGCGGCAAGGGTAGCAGCAACCCCCTTTTCTTTCAACTGGTTATGACGTCTCAGAGCGCGCTCTTCAAGACTCGCGGTGAGAAAAATCTTCACCTGTGCGTCGGGGAAGACCACCGTGCCCATATCCCGCCCGTCGGCCACCAAGCCCGGGGGTCGGGCGAACGCCCGCTGCCGCTCCAGCAGCGCCGCCCTCACCGGGGCTAGCGCCGCAACCCTGGAGGCGTCGTTGCCGGCCGCCTCGGTGCGAATATCCCGGGTTACCTCCACGCCGCCCAGCCAGACGATTTCCTCGTCCCGCGGGCCGGCGCCGAAGCGTATGTCAAATCGTGCCGCCAGCCGGCTCAAGCCCGCGACGTCGTCCAAAGCGACCCCGGCCCGCTGGGCGGCAAGCGCCACCAGCCGGTAGAGAGCCCCGCTGTCGAGGAGTCCCCAGCCGAGAGCGCGGGCGACCGCACGGCTCACGGTGCCCTTGCCGGAGCCGGAGGGTCCATCGATGGTAATGACCGGGACCGCGCTCACGCCCGCCCTGCCGATTCCACGACATCGAGGCCCGCCGACCGTGCCAGCTCGACGAAACCCGGGAAGGAGGTCGCGACATTGGCGGTATCCCGCACCGCGATCGGGCCCGCGGCGCGCAGGCTCGCCACCGTAAAGGCCATCGCGATCCGATGGTCGCCGCGGCTGTCCACCTCGCCTGCGCTGAAGACCGGGCCGTCGCCGCGCCCCCGGATGCGCATGCCGTCAGGGGTGACGCGGTGCTCCACGCCGAGCGCCGCGAAACCGGCCCCCATGGCCGCGATGCGGTCGCTTTCCTTGACCCGCAATTCCTCCGCTCCGGTGACCACGGTTTCGCCTTCGGCGCAGGCGGCAGCGATGAATAGGACCGGAAATTCGTCGATGGCCAGGGGCACGAGCGGCTCCGGCACCGCGATGCCGTGCAATACCGAGCGGTGGACTCGCAAGTCCCCGACGGGCTCAGCCCCGCTCATGCGCGGATTCTCGACCTCGATGCGGCCGCCCATGGCGCGCAGGATATCGAGCAATCCCGTGCGGGTGGGGTTGAGCCCGACGTTCTCGAGCACCAATCCATCGCCCCCCGCCCCGAGCAGTCCCGCAACCATGAAGAAGGCGGCCGAGGAGAAATCTCCCGGCACATCCAGGCTCTGGCTCGCCAGGCGATCGGGAGGCTCGATCCGGGTGGTGAGTCCCTCGGTCACGATCTTGACGCCCGCGCTCAACAGCATCCGCTCGCTGTGATCGCGGCATACCGCCGGTGCGGTCACCGTGGTGGCCCCCTCGGCATACAGAGCGGCCAGCAGAATCGCCGACTTCACCTGGGCGCTTGCCACGGTCATCCGGTAATCGATACCGCGTAGCCGTCGGCCGCCGCGTATCTCAACCGGCGGCGTCCCCTCGCGCGTCCGGACATCGGCGCCCATCTCGCGCAGCGGCTTCGCGACGCGCTCCATGGGGCGCCTCATCAGCGAGGCATCGCCGATCAGCCGCGAGTCGAAACGCTGTGCCGACAAAAGGCCCGTGAACAGGCGGATGGCCGTGCCCGCGTTGCCCATGTCCAGGTCATGCCCCGCCGCCTTGAGTCCGCCCAGACCCGCACCTTGCACTCGAACGGAGGTCGGGCCGGGCTGTTCGATGGCGACACCCATGGCGCGCATGGCGGCGAGACTCGCCAGGCAATCCTCGCTGGCGAGAAAGCCGCGCACCTCGCTCGTGCCGGTGGCGAGTCCCGACAGCAGAATGGCGCGGTGCGAAATGGATTTGTCGCCGGGAACGGAGAGCGAACCGGCGACGCCGGAGGCCGGCTGCGCGTGAATGGTGCGCTGCCGGGCGCGGGCCTCTGGGGCGGCCTCGGTCTGCATCAGAGCACCGCTCTCGGGTAGGAACCCAGAATCTTGAACAGGGAGGCGTACTTTTCGAGCGACGAGAGGGCCTTGGCGAGCGGCGGGTCGCTCACATGACCCTCCACGTCGATGAAGAACACATAATCCCATTTGCGCTTGCGCGAGGGCCTCGATTCGATGCGCGTCATATTGACGCGATGCTCGGCGAACGGCTTGAGCAGCCTGAAGAGCGCACCCGCATCGTCGGTGCCGGTCGCCGACACCAGCAGCGTGGTGCGATCCGCGCCGCTCCGGGTGAAAAGCTTGCGTCCGATCACCAGGAACCGGGTGGTGTTGTCGGGCCGATCTTCGATCTCGTCCGCGAGCAGGTTCAACCCGTAAATCTCGGCCGCCGCGCGGCTCGCGATGGCGGCGGTGCCTCGCTCGTCCCGTGCGCGGCGCGCGCCCTCCGCATTGCTCGATTCGGCAATGCGCTCGACGTCGGGCAAATGCTCCTCCAGCCAGCCGCGGCACTGCCCGAGCGCCTGCGGGTGAGCGCAGATACGCCGTATGTCGGCGAGCGCGCTCATGCGTCCCATCAAGTGATGATGAATGCGCAGCTCCACCTCGCCGCAGATCTTGAGCGAGGAGGAGAGAAACATGTCCAGGGTATGGTTGACCGTGCCCTCGCTCGAGTTCTCGATGGGAACCACGCCGAAATCCGCGACGCCGCCTTCCACCTCGTGGAACACCTCGTCGATCGCCGGCAGCGGCAGCGCGCGCACCGAGGAGCCGAAATGCTTGAGTACGGCGGCTTGGGTGAACGTCCCCTCCGGACCCAGGAACGCCACTTTGAGCGGCTCTTGCTGAGCGAGACAGGCCGACATGATCTCGCGGAACAGCCGCGCGATTTCCTCGTCGCGCAGCGGCCCTTCGTTCCGGTCCAGGGCCTTGCGCAGTACCTCCGCCTCGCGCTCCGGCCGGTAGAAATCGACCGCCTTGCCGCTGGCCGATTTCGAGATGCCGACGAGTTGAGCCAGGCGCGCACGGTCATTGATGAGGGCATGGATTTGCGCATCGATGCCGTCGATGCGCTCGCGGATGCTCCCGAGATCGGCGGCGCCCGCAGGCACCGCTCCCGCGACCGCGGCACCGGCCTTGCGGCTACGCGACTTGCGCTTAAGTTCGGCCATTCGATCCCACTCCCCGCATCGTCATCCGTGCCTGCGCTCGAATTCGCGCATGAAGGCGATCAGCGCCCGGACACCGTCGAGCGGCATCGCATTGTAGAGGCTGGCGCGCATGCCGCCCAACACCCGATGTCCCTTCAGATTATGCAATCCCGCTTGCGCCGCCTCCTCGAGAAATCTCGATTCGAGCTCGGGCTTATGCAGAGTGAAGGTCACGTTCATCCTGGAGCGCGCATCACGCGCCACCTTGTTGCGGTAGAACGAAGATTCATCGATCGCCGCATACAGTGCGCGCGCCTTGGCGGCGTTCGCTTCGCCCATCGCGGCGACGCCGCCGTTTTTCTTCAGCCATTTGAACACCAGTCCCGCGATGTACCAGGCGAACGTCGGCGGCGTATTCAGCAAGGAGCCGTCGTCCGCAACCGCCTGGTAATTGAAAACCGACGGGGTCTCGGAACGCGCGCGCCCGAGCTGGTCCTCGCGTACGATCGCCACGGTCAGGCCCGACGGCCCGATGTTCTTTTGAGCTCCGGCGTAGATCAGCGCGAAGCGGGATACGTCGATCGGTCGGGACAGGATGTTGGACGACATGTCGGCGATCAGCGGCACGCTCCCCACCTCCGGTACGTAATGAAACTCCACGCCGCTGATGGTCTCGTTCGGCGTGTAATGCACGTAGGTCGCGCCGCCAAAAAGATCGAGCTCGCTCTGCGCCGGCACCCGCATTCCGTCGCCCCCCGCCTCCGCGGCAACGCGCACCGTGCAGTAGCGCCGCGCCTCGGCGATCGCCTTCTTCGACCAGTGCCCGGTGTCGATGTAGTCGGTGACCGATTCGGGACGCGTGAGGTTCAACGCAATGATCGCGAACTGCGCGGTGGCGCCGCCCTGCAGGAACAGGATCTTATAATCGCGCGGCACCGCCATCAGTTCGCGCAGATCCGCTTCGGCTTCGGCGGCGACACGCATGAACGCCTTGCCGCGGTGGCTCACCTCCATCACCGACATGCCGCTGCCGTTCCAATCCAAAAGCTCCGCGCGCGCCTGCTCCAATACTTCGAGCGGCAGCACGGCCGGTCCCGGAGAGAAGTTGTACGCCCGCATCCTGGAGGCCGCGCCGAGCAGCGCCGTTACGATTCGGCGGGCGGCAGGTCGGAACCGCCGCCCGTCGCATCGCCGTCGGACGGATCACCCTCGACCGGCTCGCCCCCGGCATCGCCCTCGGGCGCCTCGGCGCCCAAGCCGGCGATGCGCTCGAGGCCTGACAGCTGATCACCCTCCTCCAGCCGGATGAGGCGTACGCCCTGGGTATTGCGCCCCACCACCGAGATGTCCTTGACCGGCGTGCGCACCAGCGTGCCGCTCTGGCTCATCAGCATGATCTCATCGTCCAGGGTGACCTGAAGTGCGCCGACCATGCGGCCGTTGCGATCGGTAACCTGCTGCGCGATGACTCCCTGGCCGCCACGACCATGAGTCGGAAAATCCTCGAGCGGCGTGAGCTTGCCGAATCCGTTCTCGGAAGCGGTCAGGATGTAGCCCTGATCGGCCACGATCAGCGCGATGACGGTCTGTTCGTCCGCAAGCTTCACCCCGCGCACGCCGGCCGCCTCGCGGCCCATCGGGCGAACTTCGTCCTCGATGAAGCGGATCGCCTTGCCGCCCGTCGTGAACAATAGAATATCCTTGCTGCCGTCGGTGATCGCGACGCCCACCAGCTTGTCGCCCGGATCCAGGGCGACCGCGATGATGCCGCTCGCGCGCGGGCGCGAGAACAGCGCGAGCGAAGTTTTCTTCACCGTGCCCATGCCGGTCGCCATGAACACGAACTTGCCTTCCTCGAACTCCTTGATGGCGAGCATGGCGCTGATGCGCTCGCCCTCTTGCAGCGGCAGGAGATTCACGATGGGTTTGCCGCGCGAGCCTCGGCTCGCCTGAGGCAGCTGGTAGACCTTCAGCCAGTAGAGCTTGCCGCGGTCGGAGAAGCAGAGCAGCGTGTCATGCGTATTCGCGACGAACAGATTGTCGATGAAATCTTCGTCCTTGACGATCGTGGCCGCCTTGCCGCGCCCGCCCCGCCGCTGCGCCTGGTAGGCGGACACCGGCTGCGCCTTGGCGTAGCCGCCATGCGAGAGCGTCACCACCACATCCTCCGGGGATATCAAATCCTCGATGGTGAGATCTTCGTGATTGACGATGATCTCGGTTCGGCGCTTGTCCGCGAAGGTGTCGCGGATGTTCTCGAGCTCGCCGCGAATCACGGCAAGAAGCCTCTCCGGTCGCGCCAGGATGTCGCTCAAGTCGCGGATCAGCGTGAGAAGCTCCTGGTACTCCGCGACGATCTTGTCCTGTTCCAGCCCGGTCAGGCGATTGAGCCGCATGTCGAGTATGGCCTGCGCCTGAATCTCGGTCAGACGATAGCCTCCCGCGACCAGTCCCAGGGGCGATGTCTCGCCGTCGGGGCGCGTATTGATGGCGCCCGCCCGCGCGAGCATCTCCGGCACCGCTCCGGACAACCAAATCTTCGCCACCAACGCCACCTTCGCCTCCGCCGGCGATGGTGAGGCCTTGATGGTCGCGATCATCTCGTCGATGTTCGCGAGCGCAATCGCCAGGCCCTCGAGGATGTGGCCGCGCTCACGGGCCTTGCGCAGATCGTATACGGTGCGCCGGGTCACCACCTCGCGCCGATGGCGCAGGAAGGCCTCGAGCATCTCCTTCAGGCTGAGCAGCCGCGGCTGCCCGTCGACGAGCGCCACCATGTTGATGCCGAACACCTGCTCCATGGGCGTCTGCGCGAACAGGTTGTTGAGCAAAATCTCCGGCACCTCGCCGCGCTTCAACTCGATGACGACGCGCATGCCGTCCTTGTCGGACTCATCGCGCAGCCCGTCCGAGGCGATGCCCTCGATGAGCTTCTCGCGCACCAGGTCCGCTATCCTCTCGATCAGCTTCGCCTTGTTCACCTGGTAGGGAAGCTCGGTGATGATGATGGCCTGCCGGTCGCCCTTGCCGACGTCCTCGATATGGGTGCGGGCGCGCACGTGCAGGCGGCCCCGGCCCGTCTTGTAGGCCGCGACGATTTCCTGCGCGCCGTTGATGAGGCCCGCAGTCGGAAAATCGGGTCCCGGCACGATCTGCATGAGCTCGGCGAGCGTGATATCGGGCTTCTCGATGAGCGCGATGCACGCCGAGACGATTTCCCCGAGGTTGTGCGGCGGTATGTTGGTGGCCATGCCGACGGCGATGCCCGAGGATCCGTTGACCAGCAGATTCGGCACGCGCGCCGGCAGCACCGTGGGCTCGCTCTCCGACTCGTCGTAGTTCGGAATGAAGTCGACGGTTTCCTTGTCGATGTCCGCGAGCAGCTCGCCGGCCAGGCGCGACATGCGTACTTCGGTGTAGCGCATGGCCGCCGGCGGATCGCCGTCGACCGAGCCGAAATTGCCCTGGCCGTCCACCAGCAGATAACGCATGGAGAAGGGCTGCGCCATGCGCACGATGGCGTCATACACCGAGGCGTCGCCGTGCGGATGGTACTTGCCGATCACATCGCCGACCACGCGGGCCGACTTCTTGTAGGCGCGGTTCCAGTCGTTGCCGAGCTCGCGCATGGCGTAGAGCACGCGTCGATGGACGGGCTTCAGCCCGTCCCGAACGTCGGGAAGCGCCCGGCCCACGATGACGCTCATGGCGTAATCCAAATAGGACTTACGCATCTCGTCCTCGAGATTTACGGGCAAAATTTCGCGTGCGATCTCGGCCATGTGCGAGAGTCCGGATGAGCCTTAATGAGCCTTTGGGGGCTGCGGATTAAGAGGGTTTAAGGGAGGCGAGACCTGGTCTCAACATCCGGCAATTCTAGCACAGATCCGCGTAGGTCTTAAGCCCCGGCCAGGGTTTAGCCGATATACTTGACGCCATGCAGAGAACCCCCTCCGATGTGAACATCAAGGCCCGCTGGGTCGCCCCGATGACCGGCGAAGGCGAGCTTCTCGAGGCTCACACGCTGGTGATCCGCGACGGCCGAATCCTCGACGTGCTGCCGCACCGGGAGGCTGCCGAACGCTATTCTCCGCGCGTCGAACTGGAGCGGCCGGCGCATCTTGCGATGCCGGGTCTGGTGAACGCCCGCACCCGTCTCGCACCGCTACCCGGCGATTCGCCCGCGCAAGGCTTCCAGGCCGATGGCGCCCTCCTCTGCGTCGCCAATATGCTGCGAGCGGGCATCACTTGCTTCTGCGACACCGGCTATTTTCCACGCGATGTGGCGGCCACGGCCGCCGCGCAGGGCCTGCGCGCCGTCATCGGCTTGCCGGTCGCCGAGCATTCGAGCGCCTGGGCGCACAGTCCCGCGGAATATCTGACGCGGGCGCTGAAGCTCCACGACGAGTACAAGGATCACCCGTCGATTTCCACCCGATTCGCGCCGCTCCACGCGAGCTCGCTGGCCGACGAGACGCTCGAGCGCTTCGGGATACTGGCCGCGGAGCTCGACGCGGGCATTCTTGTCTCGCTGCAGGAGTCGCAGCAGGACGTGGAAGACTCGCTTCGCCTGCGCGGCCAACGTCCGCTCCAGCGCTTTCAAGCTCTCGGGTTGCTGAGTCCTGCATTGACCGCCGCGCACATGACGCACCTCGATTCCGCCGATCTCGATCTGGTGCGCCGCTCCGGCGTCGCCGTTACGCTGTGCCTGGCCTCGGGGCTGATGCGCGGCCACGGTGTGCCGCCCATCGACGCGCTGCGCGCCCCGCCGCTGCGCGTGAGCCTCGGGAGCGATGGCGAATACTGCGGCCCGGGCCAGGATCTGTGGTCCGAGATCAGGCTCATGGCGCTGCACTCGCGCGAGACGAGTCCCGGAAGCGTACTCGCAGCGGCGACCCGCGGCGGAGCCGCCGCGCTCGGGCTAGAGTCCGAGACCGGAACCCTCGAGCCCGGCAAATGGGCGGACCTCTGCTGCGTCGATCTCGCGGGGCCGGCGACGCAGCCGCTGGACGACCCGATGCGCCGGCTGGTTTTCGCGGGGGGACGCGATTTGGTGAGCGATGTTTGGGTCGCCGGACGCCAGCTGCTCGTCGACGGGCGCTTCACGCGTCTGGATTGGCAGGAGCTCGCCTCACGGCTCGGCTCGCAGTGCTCCACGGATTCGCCCCCCCGGCCGACCCACATGACGGAGACTCGCCCATGAGCGCACCCACCGGCAATGTCGATCCCGCGGAGCTCGCCAAATTCTCCGGACTCGCCGGACGCTGGTGGGACCCCCTGGGACCGTCCCGGCCGCTGCACGAGCTGAATCCCGTGCGCCTCCGATACGTCGAGGCGATAGCACCTCTCGCCGGCCGGGCCGTGGTCGACGTGGGCTGCGGCGGCGGGATTCTGTCGGAGTCCATGGCCCGCCGCGGCGCTCGCGTGCTCGGTGTGGATCGGGCGCGTGCCGTGCTCGAGGTCGCGGAGTTGCACGCGCTGCAATCCGGCATCCCGGTCGAATACCGCGAGGTGGCCGCAGAGGAGCTCGCGGAGCAGCGCCCCGGTGAATTCGATCTTGCCACCTGCATGGAAATGCTCGAGCATGTGCCCGACCCCGCTGCATCGCTTGCGGCTCTCGCGAAACTCGTGCGGCCGGGCGGCGATATCGTGGTCTCGACGCTCAACCGTCATCCGCTGGCCTTCGCCGTGGCGATTCTCGGAGCCGAATACGTCGCGCGAGTTTTGCCGCGCGGAACCCACGAATATCTCAAATTCATCCGGCCGTCCGAGCTCGCGCGTTGGGGACGGACCGCGGGGCTCGAGTTATGCGACCTCGCGGGCATCGGCTACAACCCGATCACCCGGGCGTTCCGCCTGTCGTCGGACACCAAGGTCAATTATCTCGCGCACTTTCGCAGGCCCTCCTGAGATGGGCCTGCGCGCGGTATTGTTCGATCTCGACGGGACGTTGCTCGATACCGCGCCCGATATGGTCGGCGCCCTGGACGCTCTGCGACGCGAAAGCGCCCTCGCCGCGCTCCCCTTCGAGGAGGTGCGCGCCGTGGTGAGCCACGGCTCGGGGCGCTTGGTGCGCCTCGGTTTCCCGGATGCCGACGCGGAGCGGCTGGCCGCTTTGCAGCGCCGCTACCTCGAGATCTACAGTGCGGAACTCAGCGGAAGGACCCGGCTCTTCCCCGGCATGGAGGCGGTGCTCGCCGAGCTCGCCGCGCGGCGTCTCGCGCTCGGCATCGTCACCAACAAGCCGGGGTGGCTCACCGAGCCGCTCTTGAAGCAATTGGGGCTACGCGGGCAGTTCGCGTGCGTGATCAGCGGCGATTCCTTGAGCGAGCGCAAACCGCATCCGCTGCCCCTGCTGCACGCGGCGAAGCTCGCCGGCGCGGCGCCGGAGGCCTGCATCTATGTCGGCGACGCGGAGCGCGATGTCCAGGCCGCGCGGGCGGCGGGGATGCGATCGCTGGTGGCCACCTATGGGTACCTGGCCGAGGGAGAGAATTGGCGCGCCTGGGGCGGCGACGGTGCCATCGCTGCACCCGGCGAGCTGCTCGGCTGGCTCGAGCCCGGCTCCTTCGAACGCGGCAGCACGGGCGCATGAGCGGTGACGGCGCCTGGATCGCGTTCCTCGCCTCCGGCATCGGCGGATGCATCGTCGGGATTCTCGCCGCGCTTCTCTGGCGCGCGGGACGTGAACAGCCGCTGCGGGTGGAACTCGAGATGCTGAGGACCCGAATCCGATCGGACGAGAGCGCCGCTGCCGAACGCGACCTGGCGCTTGCTCGGATGCGCGAGCAATTGCAGGGGGTGTTCGGCGAGTTGGCCCGCGACAGCCTGAAGAGCAACAGCGAGGTATTTCTGCAGTTGGCGCGCGAGCGCCTCGCACACCAGGCGACCGACGCGGCCGCCACCCTCAAAGAGCGCGAGGCGGCGATCGAATCGCTGGTGCAGCCGATCCGCGAGACGTTGGCGCGCACCGAAGCTCAGATTCAAAGCATCGAGCGCGAGCGCATCGATTCCTTCGCCACCATCAAGACCCAGATAGAAAGCCTGGCGAGCGGACAGAGCCTGCTGTCGCGCGAGACCCGCAATCTGGTGACGGCCCTGCGGCGCCCGGATGTGCGCGGACGTTGGGGCGAGATCACGCTGAAGCGATTGGTGGAATTGTCCGGGATGAGCGCGCACGTGGACTTCACCGAGCAGCACCGGTTGTTGACCGAGGACGGAGCCATCAGGCCCGACATGATCGTCCACATGCCGGAGCGGCGCGACATCGTGGTGGATGTGAAGACACCGCTGGAGGCGTATCTCGCGGCGGTGGAAGCGCAAACCGAGGAGGAGCGCGCGCGCGAGCTCAAGCGCCATGCACAGCTCGTCTCCGCGCGCGTGCGGGAACTGGCGTCGAAGAGCTACTGGGCGCAGTTCGAGCACAGTCCGGACTTCGTGGTGCTGTTCCTTCCCGGAGATCAGTTCCTCTCGGCGGCGCTTCAGGAGAATCCCGCGCTGATCGACGAGTCGTTGCGGCAGAACGTCATGTTGGCGACGCCGACCAGCCTCGTCGCACTGCTGAAGGCCGTTGCCTACGGCTGGAAGCAAACCGCGCTCGCGGAGAATGCCGAGGAGGTGCGCCGTCTCGGCGAAGATATCTACAAGCGGCTCGCCGTATTCGGCGAGCATCTGGGACGGCTCGGCAAGGCGCTCGGCGGCGGGGTCGATGCGTTCAACAAGGCGGTGGGCTCGCTCGAGCAGCAAGTGCTTCCCGCGGCGCGGCGCTTTCCGGAGCTCGGCCTTCGCGTGAATCGCGTGTTGGAGCCGCTCGAGCCGATCGAAGCCTTGACGCGCACGCCACGAATCACGGGCGCCGCATCTTCGGAGTCCGCCGCCGATGGGACCTCCTCCGATACGCCTTGAAGAGCCGTATGGCAGCCGCGCCGTGCCGCCGGCGACTCCTCGATACTGGAGCTGGCTGTTCGCCGCGCCCGAGTCCCGCGACCCGCTCATCGGCATGTATGCGTTGGGCGCAGAGTGGCGTGCGCTGATCGATCCGGCGACCGAGACGCAGGCCGCGAATCTCAAGCTCGCGTGGTGGCAGGAGGAAATCGCACGGCTCGCGCGTGGCGCGCCGCTTCATCCCATCACGCGCTTCATCGCGGCGCTGCCGAGAGCCGGCCGGGTGGATTTTTCGATGCTGAATGCTTCGCTCGAGGCGGCCGCCGCGCAAATCTCCGGTGCTCCGCTCGAGCGCGGCGCCGAGCTCGAGCCGCATGGGGCCGCGCTCTGGGCAACACCTCTCATGGCCGCCGCGCATCTCGCGCGGCAGCTCACGGGCGAGTCGGAGCCGGCCGTGCGACGCGCCGTTGCGGCATTGGGGGCGGCTCAGTATCTTCAGGAATCGGCCGCCGATTACCGGCGCGAGGCGCTTCGCGGCCGTGTAATATTCCCGGTCGATGAATTGCTCTCGGCGGGTATCGAAGATGCGGATCTGACCGCGTCCTCTCCCCCCGAGCGCCTGCAAGCGTATTTGGAAGGGTTGCGCGGACGGGCGGCTCGGCTGTTCCGCGCCGCCGCCGACGGACTGCCCGAGACGGAGGGTGCACCGCTCCGGCATCTGCTGGTTCTTGCGGCGCTCGGCGTCAGGCACTCGCGGGGCGGCGAGAAAGGCGCATTCCGGCCGGGGGATTTGTATCGGGCTTGGTCCACGGCGCGCCGTGCGGCGCGCCGCGCAGACAAGCGATGAAGGACACGATGGCGTTACCCGAACACTTCGAACCCGGTCCCGACCTGCTCGCCGGCCGCGCGGTGATGATCACCGGCGCGAGCGGCGGCTTCGGCCGCGCACTTTCGCTCGCGTGCGCGCGCGCCGGCGCGAACGTCATTCTGGTCGGCAGAAGCGCCGCCAAGCTCGATCGACTCTACGACGAGATCGAGGCCCTGGGCGCGCCGCAGCCCGCCATCGCGGTGCTCGATCTCGCGGCCGCGACGGCCGTCGACTACGACCGTTTGGCGGAAACCGTCGAAAAGGAGTTCGGCAAGCTGGACGGACTGGTGCACGCGGCCGCATTGCTCGGCGACCGCACTCCCCTGGAGCAATACGACGTTCCCACCTGGTGCCGGGTAATGCACGTCAACTTGACGGCCCCGTTCATTCTCACTCAAGTGCTGCTGCCGAACCTGCGCAGGTCCGCCGATGCATCGGTCATCTTCGTGAGCAGCGGCGTCGTGCACAATCCGCGCGCCTTTTGGGGGGCGTATGCGGTGTCGAAGACCGGCCTGGAGGCGGTCCGCAGCATGCTGGCTCAGGAACTCGAGGGCGAAAAGAACATCCGCATCAACAGCATCAATCCGGGCCGGATGCGCACGACCATGCGCGCCGCCGCCTACCCCGCGGAGGATGCGAATACCGTGCCGAACCCCGCGTCGGTCGTGAATCCGTTCCTGTATCTTTTGAGCGCACAAGGACGCGAGATCGACGGCCAGTACTTGCACGCGCAATGAATCAAAAGGAGCGAGACCCGATGTTCAGGTTCACATCCCGTTCGGCCGCAGCATCGTGCCTCGCGGCCGCATGGCTCGCGTTCGCGCCGGCCGCCCTCCCCGCCGACGCGCCGCTCAAGCCCGTCGAGGGCAATTACGTCATCCCCGATTTCCATTTCACGTCGGGCGAGGCGCTGCCGGAGCTGCGGATCCACTACACCACGCTCGGCAAGCCCCGGCGCGACGAGCATGGCCGCATCGGCAACGCGGTGCTGATCCTGCACGGCACGGGTGGCAGCGGCAACAGCTTTCTCGTGGACCGCTTCGCCGGCGTGCTGTTCGGCAAGGATCAGCTGCTCGATGCCAATCGCTACTACATCATCCTGCCCGACGGGATAGGCCATGGCGCCTCGAGCAAACCGAGCGACGGGCTGCACGCGCGGTTTCCGCAATATACCTACGAGGACATGGTTGCGGCCCAATACGCGCTGCTGACTCAGGGTTTGCACGTCGACCATCTGCGGCTCGTGATCGGCACCTCGATGGGCTGCATGCACACCTGGATGTGGACCGAACACTATCCGGCCTTCATGGACGCCGCGATGCCGCTCGCCTGTCTGCCGGTGCAGATCGCGGGGCGCAACCGGCTATGGCGCGATCTGATCATCGACTCGATCCGGACCGATCCGCAGTGGCTGCAAGGCGAGTACCGGACCGAGCCGATGGGGGCCCTGCGCGCGGCCGCCGGTTACTTGCTCATCGCAGGCAGCGCTCCCATCCAGATGCACATCGCGTTGCCCACGCGCGACGCGGCCGACGACTTTCTGAAGGTGTACATGGATCGGCAGCTTCCCCAGCTCGACGCGAACGATCTCTTGTACCAGGTCAACGCCTCGCGCGACTACGACCCTTCCGGCGGCCTCGATCGGATCCAGACCCATGTCATGTGGATCAATTCGGCCGACGACTTCATCAACCCCCCCGAGCTCGGAATAGCGGAACGCGAGGTCAAGAAGCTGAAGAATGCACGCTTCGTGCTGCTGCCCGCCTCCGATCAAACCCACGGGCACGGCACGCACACGTGGGCCGCGGTCTGGCAGCAATACTTGAGCGAGCTGCTGAGCTCGACCGAGCCCTCGAAATCAGGCGGCACGCCGGCCAAAGGGAGCGAGTAGGAGCGGGCTTTACCGCTCCGCGATCCTCGGCCGGCCGGAGTCCTCGGCCGTCTCAGCCGCGTCAGCCGTCCCGGCCGAAGAGCGTGCGGCCTCGATCTCGTGCATCAGCGCACTGCGCTCGCCCGGGGTCATGACGCGCGAATAGCCGCGCGGCAGGTCCCTGGACAGATGCACGGGCCCGAATCGCACGCGCATCAGCCGGCTGACGATGATGCCGCGCGCGGCCCACCAATGGCGCACCAGAGCCGAACGCGTGGCGCGCACCGTGACGTTGAGCCAGTGATTGAAGCCTTCTCCATACTGTGCGTCGGCCTTGAGAATGCTGAGAGGCTCGCCCTCGATATCGGTCGCTGCGCGGAATTCCTCCATCAATCCGTCGGTGAGCGGCCCGCGCACGCGCAGCACGTAATCGACCGTGAGGGCATGCGCGCCACGCGACACTCGATGCGCCCAGGAGCCATCGTCGGTGAGGATCTCGAGACCCCCATCCACCGGCGGCATGGGCTGGATGGCGAGCCAGCGCCCCGCGGCGCGCGACTGCTTCCACTGCTCGGCCGCCCGCGACGTGGCGGCCTTCAGATCGAGCGCGCTGCCGGGAGATCGGTGAAACAGCAGCACGTGCGATTCAGCGGCCTTCGGCGCGGCACGCAATCGAACCGGGCGCCCATCGAGCGTGATGCGATCGCGCGCAGCGAGCCGCGCACCCAGCTCCGGAACTTCGCCGTTGATCTGCAGGCGCCCTTCGCGAATCCAGCGCTCCACTTCGCGCCGCGAGCCGATGCCGGCGGCGGACAGCAGCTTCTGCACGCGCACCGACTCATCCGCGGTCTCGGATTTGCCGGCTTTTCGTCCGGGCAGCCTCTCGCGTGGCCGGCGCGGCCGCATCAGTCGGCGTCGTCGCCGGCGCCGCGGGCGACCAGCCCGCGGGCCCGCGGCTCCGCTTCGCCGGCATCGAGTTCATCGTCCTCCGGCGCCGAATCGGAATCCATGCTCGGCGCCGGGGAATCTTGAACCTCCGGCGAATCCCCCGCGCCTACCGCGCCATCGTCCGTAGCGGCTGCGCCCTCTGCCGCCGCCGTTGCTTCGACTGCGGCGTCCGTTGCTTCGACTACCGCCTCGGCTCCCGGCAGCGACAACTGCACGCGCAGGTCCTCCAGCTCCTTGAGCTGGGCGAGCGTGGGCAGATCGTCGAGCCGTTTCAAGCTGAAATAATCCAGGAACTCCCGGGTCGTGCCCAGGAGCTCGGGCTTCCCCGGCACGTCGCGATGCCCGATCACCCGGATCCAACTGCGCTCCAGCAGCGTCTTGATGATGTTCGGATTCACCGCCACGCCGCGGATCTGCTCGATCTCGCCGCGGGTGATCGGCTGGCGGTACGCCACCAGCGCCAAGGTCTCCAACAGCGCACGCGAATATTTCGCCGGCCGCTCCTGCCAGAGGCGCGATACGGGTTGCGCGACCGAAGGTCGTACCTGGATCCTGAATCCGCTGGCGACTTCCACGATCTCGATGCCGCGCGTTTCGTATTCGGCGCCGAGCGCCGACAGCGCCGCTTGCACCGCTTCCACGCCGGAGCCGTCGCGCTCGTCGAACAGGCTCACGAGCTCGTCGGTCGTCAATGGCCGGCCTGAGGCCAACAGGGCCGCTTCGATCACATTACGTACGTATTGGTCGTTCATTGGTCTCTCGTAGGATCTTCGCCGACGTTGGCATCATTCGCGGCGGCATCATTCACGACAGCGTCATTGGCGGCGGCATCATTCGCGGCGGCGTCATTCACGACGGCGTCATTCACGACGGCGTCATTGGCGGCGGCATCCATCGCGTCGTCGGTCACGAGCTTCAGCCGCTTGGCCGGATTGCCGAGACGCACGTGCAAGGGTCCGTAGGCCTCGGACTGCACGATGTCGATCAGCCCCTCCTTGATGAGCTCGAGGATCGCGACGAAGGTGACCGTGACGCCGCGTCGGCCCTCCTCCGGCTTGAACAAGCGCACGAAATCCATGAACGCGTGGCCGTTCAAGCTCGACAGCACATCGGTCATGCGCTGGCGGACCGACAGCGCTTCGCGCTGGACGTGATGATGCGCGAACATGTCGCTGCGGGCCAAAACCTCCTGGAACGCGAGCAGCATTTCCTGCAGCGTGACCTGCGGGGGGATGCGCACCACTTTGCGATCGACGAGATCTGCGGAAGCCACCCAGGTATCGCGCTCCACCCGGGGGATGCGATCGATGCCTTCGGCCGCACGCTTGAAGCGCTCGTATTCCTGCAGGCGTCGCACGAGCTCCGCGCGCGGATCGGCTTCCTCCGCGTCCTGGGTGTGCACGCGCGGCAGGAGCATCCGCGACTTGACCTCGGCCAGCGTGGCGGCCATGAGCAAATATTCGCCGGCCAGCTCGAGCTGCAGCACCTGCATCAATTCGATATAGCGGGTGTACTGGCGGGTGATCTCCGCGATCGGAATATCGAGTATGTCGAGATTCTGCCGCCGGATCAGATACAGGAGCAGATCGAGCGGACCTTCGAAGGCCTCCAGGAACACTTCGAGCGCCTGCGGCGGGATGTACAGATCTCGGGGCAGCTCGGTGATGGGCTGGCCTTCCACGACGGCAAAGGGCATCTCTGCCTGCTGTTGAAGCGAGGCGGGCGCGGCGGCGGGCGCGGCGGTGGCCGCATTCGGCACGAGCGTGAGGTCTGGTCTCATCGGGCCTCCGAAGGCTTCAACGGTAATTCAAGGCCATGGCCTGCCGCACGGCATCCATGGTCTCACGCGCCGCTGCACGTGCGCGTTCGCAGCCTTCCGCGATGATACCTCGGACCAGCTCGGGATTCTCCTCGAACTCCTGCGCGCGCTTGCTGATGACCGAGATTTCCTCGACGATCTTGTCGATGAGCGGCGCCTTGCATTCGAGGCATCCGATGCCCGCCGTGCGGCAGCCCTGCTGTACCCATGCCTGAGTGTCGGCGTTTGAATACACCTTGTGCAGGTCCCACACCGGGCACTTGTCGGGATTGCCCGGGTCGGTCCGCCGCACGCGCGCCGGATCGGTCTGCATGGCTTTCAGCTTCTTCGCGACCGAGTCGACGGGCTCGCGCAATCCGATGGTGTTGTTGTAGGACTTCGACATCTTGCGCCCGTCCAGGCCCGGCACTTTTGGCGTCGAGGTGAGCAGAGCCTCGGGCTCGGGCAGAATCGCGATCCCGCTTCCTTCGAGATATCCGAACAGCCGGTCGCGGTCGGCGACGGTGAGGCGCGCATTCGACTCGACCATCGCCCGCGCCTTGGACAAGGCCTCGGCATCGCCCTTTTCTTGATAGTCCTTGCGCAGCGCCCGATACATCGCGGAATTGCGCGTCCCGAGACTTTTGATGGCCTTTTCGGCCTTCTCCTGAAACTGCGGCTCGCGGCCGTAGATGTGGTTGAAGCGCCGCGCGATCTCGCGGGTGATTTCCACGTGCGCTATTTGGTCCTCGCCCACGGGAACGTAGTGCGCGCTGTACAACAGGATGTCCGCGGACTGAAGCAGCGGGTAGCCGAGGAATCCGTAGGTGGTCAGATCCCGGTCCGAGAGCTGGGTTTGCTGGTCCTTGTAGGAGGGAACCCGCTCGAGCCAGCCGAGCGGAGTGATCATGGACAGGAGCAGGTGCAGCTCGGCGTGCTCGGGCACCCGCGATTGAATGAACAGCGTCGCGACGCCGGGGTTCAAGCCCGCGGCCAGCCAGTCGACCGCCATCGTCCAGACGTGCTCTTCGAGGCGCGAAGTGTCTTCATAGCCCGTGGTGAGCGCATGCCAGTCGGCAATGAAGAAATAGCATTCGTACTGGTACTGAAGCTCGATCCAGTTCTTGAGGGCGCCGTGATAATTCCCGAGATGCAGCATGCCGGTCGGCCGCATTCCGGAGAGCACGCGTCGATTTTGGATGGGTCCGCTCATGTCCGAACGCTGAATATGACGTTGATGACGCGCCCGGCCACCCGGTAGGTTGGATCGAACAACCAGCCGAGCAGGCCGAGCACGGAGAGACCCAGCACGATGAATATTCCCACCGGCTCGATCTTCGCGATCCGCGCGCCCACGCTCGGGGGCAACAGTGCCATCAGCACACGTCCACCGTCGAGCGGAGGAACGGGCAGCATATTGAAGACCGCCAATACGAAGTTGACGAGAATGCCCGCTTGCGCCATCTCGGCGGTCCAACCGACGAGCGTCTCATCGCCGCGCAGCCGCACCACGGATCCCAGGATCAACGCCCAGATGAGCGCCATGAAGAGATTGGCCGCCGGGCCGGCGGCTGCCACTGCCGCCGTGGCGAGGCGCGGATTACGCAACGCCTGGGTTGCCACGGGGACAGGCTTCGCCCATCCCAACGGCGGGCCGCCGAGCGCCAGCAGAATGCCGGGCACCAGCACCGTGCCGACCGGGTCCAGGTGGCGCAGGGGATTCAAGCTCAGGCGCCCCAGCAGCTCGGCGGTGCGATCGCCGAAGTACCTGGCGGTCCAGCCATGGGCGACTTCATGCAGGGTGATCGCGAAAAGCACGGGGATTGCATAAATCGAGATGTTGCGAAGAAAGTGAGATAAATCCAACGGTTACACTCGTTATTTATGGAACGATATGAGCAACTTTGCCCGCATCGCCGGGCATTATACGGGGACCGCGCCGCCAAATGGGGTCACGTCACCGCGTCCTACCCGCACCACTTCGGCTCGGTTGCCCGAGAGGTCGATGACCGAGGTGGGGATGAGACCGCAATTGCCGCCGTCGAGTACCATGTCCACCCGCCGATCGAGATGCTCGTAGATTTCCCGAGCGTCGGTTCGAGGCAGGTTCTCGCCGGGCAGCAGCAAGGTGGAGCTCATCACCGGTTCGCCCAGTTCGGAGAGCAGCATTTGCGACACCGGATGCTCCGGCACCCGAAGTCCGATGGTGCCGCGGCGCTCGTGCTTCAGCCGACGCGGCGTCTCGCGCGAGGCTTTGAGCAAGAAGGTGTACGGCCCTGGGGTGTGGGCGCGCAGCAACCGATACTGCCAATTCTCCACCACGGCATACTTGCCCACCTCCGCGAGATCCCGGCATACCAAGGTAAAGTGGTGATGGCGATCGGTCTCGCGTATGGCGCGGATGCGCTCGAGCGCCGCCTTGTCGCCGATGTGGCAGCCGAGCGCGTAGCACGAGTCCGTCGGGTAGACGATCACGCCCCCGCCGCGCAGACAGTCGACCGCCTGGCGAATGAAGCGTTGCTGCGGAGACACCGGATGAAGTTGCAGATAGATGCTCATGAGTCAAAGGTATGATACGCGCATGAACCAACTCCTCGAATGGTCGCCCCTGATCGTTTTTTTCGTGGTTTTCCAGCTCTTCGGCATCTACTGGGCTACGGCCGCCCTGATGCTGGTTTGTACAGTGGTCCTGTTCGCGCATCGGATGCGCGCCGGACGGTTCAAGCCCATGCACATCGTGACCGTGGCCGTGGTGCTGGTGCTCGGCACCGCCACTCTCTTGCTCCATGACAAGCGCTTCATTCAATGGAAGCCGACCGTGCTGCTCGCGCTGACGGCCGCCGCATTTCTCGGCAGCTCGATCATCGGGCGGCAGCCGCTGGCGCGGCGCATGCTCGAGGGCGTCTTCAACGAGCCGCTGGAGGTCTCGGCAGGGAGTTGGCTCATCATCAACCTGGCGTGGGTGGCATGGTTCGCGGCGCTCGCGGCCGCCAACATCTACATCGCGCAGAATTATTCCGAAGCGATATGGGTAAAGTTCAAGGTCTTCGGGATTACCGCGGCGATGCTGGTGTTCATGATCCCCCAAGTGATATGGCTGAACCGCAAAATAAAGCCCGCGCAGTCGGACGCCGCGCCGCCATGAACCGCGCGACCCGCGAAGAGCGCCTGCGTCAACGGCTGATCGCCGAGTTCCGGCCGCTGGAGCTCGTCGTCGAGGATGAAAGCCATCTGCACGCCGGTCACGCCGGAGCGGCCGAAGGGGCCAGTCATTTTAGGATCCGGATCGTCGCGGAGGCCTTTCGCGGCACGTCCGCGGTGGCGCGGCATCGAATGATCTATGCGGCGGTCGGCGATCTCATGGAAAGTGAGATCCACGCCCTGGCGATTGATGCCTCGCCGCCCCGGCTTTAGGCCCAAACGCCTGAAAGATCGCTCATTTTTTGGCCAAGTTGGGAGAATTATCTTAAACTGCCGGCCCCGGGCGCGTCGGCCATGTCGGCCAAAGTCGCTTATTGCCTAAAGGATCCAAATGAGAGCATTTCTCCGAACGCCGGCCATCGCGGCATCGACCGTGGTAGCCCTCGCCTCGCTGGCCGCTTGCAACAAATCACAGCAGGCGGCAGGACCGCAGCAGTCGGCGGCGAACGAGCCCGCGCCGGTGGCAACGGTCAACGGATCGGCCATCTCGCACCGCGAATATGACCTCTTCGTGAAGGATCTGTTGCAAGGCAAGCAGCAGGAGCTGACGGCGGATCAGAAGAGCCAGGTCGTCGACGATTTGATCAACATGCAACTCCTCGCCGATCAGGCCGAAAAAGATGGACTGCAGAACGATCCGGATACCGTGGCGCAACTGCATCTGTTGCACACGCGCGTCTTGGCGGATGCCGAGTCACAGAAATACATCAAGTCGCTGCAGCCCTCCGATGCCGATTTGCACGCCGAGTACGAGACCGCCGTCGCCGCCATGGACAAGAACGAATACAAGGCGCGTCACATCCTCGTCGCCACCAAGGAGGACGG
>JBEKHK010000033.1:0-50251 GCA_050012315.1 Steroidobacteraceae bacterium
CAACCCGCTTCTTGGTGGAGGGGGTAGGATTCGAACCTACGAAGGCATAAGCCAGCAGATTTACAGTCTGCCCCCGTTGGCCGCTTGGGTACCCCTCCACAAAATGAGCCGCGTATTTTGCGTCTCACACCCGCGCGTGTCAATGTCAAACGAGCATCTCGGCGGAGCCGGAGCCGATGTGGCTTCGACGATCGCGCCGGCCGTTACCTCCGGGGATTGCTGCGGCGCCGCCGCGCCCCTCCAAAGCTACCGCATTGGATCTATCGTAAGATATAATTGACTATCTTACGATAGGTTTTACGATAACGCCAAGGAGGATTCATGCATTGCCATCAGCATTCGTCCTATTTTTTTGGCCGGCACCGCGGCGGCCGAGGCGGCAGAGGCCGCTTCGGCGGATGGTTCGCGGACGGCGGCGAACTAGGCGGCCGGGGTTTCGGCATGGGACGGAAGCTGGCGTCCGCCGATCTGCAGCTCTTGATTCTAAAGCTGCTCGCCGACAAGCCACGGCATGGTTACGAGATCATCAAGGCCCTGGAGGAGCGCTCCAAGGGCTTTTATGCCCCGAGTCCCGGGATGGTTTACCCCGCGCTCACCTATTTAGAGGAGATCGGGCATGCCACGGTCGAGACGGAGGGGACGCGCAAGCTCTACCGCATCACCGAGGCCGGCGGGCGTCACCTGGAGGAGCACCGGGCCGCTGCCGAAGCCTTGTTCGCCCAATTCGAGCGTGTCGGTGAGCGTATGGAAAGCCTGCGCCGCGCGATGCGCTCCGACGACGCCGGCGTGGAAGAGGCCATCGACGAGCAAGAACGCCACGGCTCGAAGCCTCTGATGCGTGCCCGGCGGGAGCTCAACGCGGCGCTGGCCGAGAAGTGGAGCAGCTCGCCCGAGGAGCAGGAGCGCATCGCCGAGATCCTGCGGCGAGCCGCCGAGGAGATCGGCGGAAAACGGACGCGCGGATGAGTCGCCGGTCGGACCCGGCAGAGAGAGTCAACCTCCGACCCGCCTCCTTGGCACTTGGGCTTGCTATGCTGCAAAGCTGGAAATTCAGCAGAACAGATAAAGACCGGTCCCTTTTGGCATAGATGAAATCCCCAGATTCGCCTCCCGCCGCGATGTTCACCAAGGTGCTGCGCGCCTTGGAGACCGGTGGAATCTCTTACTCCGACGTGCTCGCGCGCACCAGACGGCTGCTCGCCTCCGGCGCATCTGCGAAAGAGTTCTTGGCGGTCCTGAAGCGCCGGTCGTCCATCGAGCCGTTGCCCGAATACGCGCAGATGGAGGCGCTGCTGCTTGAGGCCGTCGGGCGCGACGCCGAGCAGAACCCCGATCCGCCGCCCGCTCCTGCGGCCGAAAGCGCGGCACCGGCCTCGACCGCCGCCGAGGGCAGCACCTCGGTGCCGCCTGCGGCGTCGCCCGACGTGTCGATGCCCTACCCGTCTTCCGAGAGTGCCACGCTCGAGGCGCTGACCCGCTCTTACGAGGAGGCCAGGGAAGCCGAGTGGGCGGCCGCCGAGCAGGCCAATCGGCTCACCGCGGACTTGGAGGCTGTCCGCAGCGCGCTGCGCGCCGAGCAGAGCAAGGTACGGGACATCGAGCGCACCCTGGCGGAGCGCGACGTGATGCTCGATCGATTTCGGCAGGCGCTGGACGAACGAGACGCCCGGATTGCTTCCCTGGTTAGTGAAAAGTCCGGTTTGCAGAATGCGATCGAGGCCGCAACGGGCGCCGTGACCGCGCTGGAGACAGAATTGCACGCGGTGCGTGCTCGCGCGGAGGCGGCCACTGAACGGGCCGATACACTCGCCGCCGACTTGGAGGCAGTCCGCAGCGCGCTGCGCGCCGAGCAGAGCAAGGTACGGGACATCGAGCGCACCCTGGCGGAGCGCAACGTGACGCTCGATCGATCTCAGCGGGCGCTGGGTGAACGAGACGCTCGGATTGCTTCCCTGGTCAGTGAAAAGTCCAGTTTGCAGAATGCGATCGAGGCCGCAACGGGCTCCGTGACCGCGCTGGAGACAGAATTGCGCGCGGTGCGTGCTCGCGCGGAGGCGGCCGGGTCCGAACTGAGGACCGCCCGCGAAGAGGCGGCAGCCCTCGATGCCGAGCTCAAGCGCAGCGCGGCGCGCCTCAAATCCGTCGAGTCGCGGGCAGCGGCAGTACCACCGCCAGCGCCGCATCCGCAGATGCACACTGATCCGCAGACGGAGCCGCCACCATCACCATCACCGCAGCCGCGGCCGCGGCCGAAAGCACCGTCCCCGCTGCTGCACCGCGGAGTCCCATGGTCGGATGCACCCCTCAGGGCCGTCGGCTGGGGTGCCGCGGCCGTGCTTATCGTCGTATTCATCTGGCTGTTGGTGCACCGATCACCCCCTCCGCCGCCGGCGGCTGCGGCATCCGCGGCGCTTCCCGCTCCCGGCACCGTGATTCGCGACTGCCCTGACTGTCCCGAGATGACGGTATTACCCGCGGGTCGTTTCAAACAAGGATCCGTGGGCGGATCCGCTTTCGGCCAGCCGCTGCATTGGGTGTTGATAGGCCACCCGATCGCCATGTCGACCAACCCGGTCACGCTGGAGGATTTCGGACAATTCGCGGCTGCAACCGGGCGGGATATGCAAGGCTGCGACACCTACGACGGCGAGTGGAAACAGCGTCCCGGCGACAGCTGGGAACGGCCGGGATTCGCACAAACAGGCACGCATCCCGTGACCTGCGTCTCGTGGAACGATGCCGAGGCCTACGCGAAATGGCTATCGGCCAAGACAGGGCATCGCTACCGGCTGCCGAGCGCCTCGGAGTGGGAATACGCAGCCCGTGCCGGCAACGAGGCCCCACAGCCCTGGAGGGCGGACGGGCAGGATGCGTGCGCGGACGCGAATGTGGCGGACGCGAGTGCGGCACACCACTATCCCGGGTGGGCGGTATTCCCTTGTGACGACGGCTATGTATACACGGCGCCCGTGGGCACGTTCAAAGCCAACTCGTTTGGTCTCAACGACATGTTGGGCAACGTCCTGCAATGGACCGAGGATTGCTGGTACGCGAATTATCTCGGCGCTCCAATCGACGGATCCGCACGCCGCGACGGCGATTGCTCGCTGCATGAGATTCGCGGGGGTTCGTGGTTCAGTAATCCGTCCTATGTGCGGGCAGATTACCGGGATCACTTTCCCGCCGACTATCGCACCAGCAGCGTCGGCATCCGCCTGGTCAGGGACATCTAGCCGTGATCGGCGCGCTCTTGCTGCTGCTGCTGCTATTCACGGCCTGCGTGCAGCCGGCGCAGGCCGCATCGGCTTCAGACGACCATTTTGCGGAAGCAGCGCGCACGCGCTACGCCGCGCTCTGCCGCGCGCGCAAAGATCTCGACTCCTGCTCCGATGCGGTTCGCTGGAATCCCGGTGATCCCGCGCTGGTCGTTGCTCTCGCGGATGCGCTGGCGCGCGCAGGGCGCTTGCCGGAGGCAATTCGCGACTATCGACGTGCCGAAGCGCTCGAACCGGCGATGCGCGGTCTCGACGCGAAAATCAATGCGGCGGAGACGAAGTTGACCGAACGGCGAGCGCCGAAAAAGCCGGTCGTGGATAGCGCTTCGGCCAATGAGGCGGCCGGGAAGCGCTATTCGAATGCTGATCCCGAGGCGCAATCGCACTGATCGAATCGAGCGCCCCATACCTTTAGTCCAAGGCGTCGAACAGGTGGCCGATGGAATGGATGCCCGCCGCGACCAGATCGAGGCCCCGCCAAGTGCCGCTGCCGGGCGCCTCGATGCCGGCCATGAACATGCGATCGCTCAGACCGGACACGGGCGAGACGGCTTTGCCCTCGTGGTGAATCTGCAAGGAGCATCGCATCCACCACCGCCTCGGGTGTCGGTCCGGGACGGCGCAAGTGATCTGGCGCACCTGCATGCGGACCCGCTGCAGCTCGGCGGCATTCAGGCTCCGAACGAACTGCTTTTCCCGTAGGAACTGGGAAAAGGGCGTGAACCGCCCATCACCGACCGAGCACCGGAAGTAAGAAAATCGGCCGGCTTTGCCCAAGTCGAAGCTCTGCACCAGGAACCCTTCGCACCGCGGGCATTCAAGCTGGGCCGCCCTGGGCCGGCGCCCATCGTCCTTGTGCGCATAGATTTCCTTGAACAGGCGGATGACGGCGACGGGTGCCAGCTGCACGCTCGCCAAGTGATCGAACCAGATGCCGGCGCAACCGAAGCACACATCCACCCGCACCTTCCCGTCATCGTGGCGTTCGAGCTCCAGCGGCTGCATCGCGCCGCGGCAGTTCGGGCAGAAGGTCTCGCCCGATGAGGCGCCACAGGCCACGGGGCTAATGCCTAGCGCCAAGCTCAGCCGGCACGAAGTCCTCGAACGCGGCTTTGCGCATGCGCTTCTATTGGCCCGGCTTGTTGTCCGGCTGAGGCGAGGGGGGACGCGGCGCAGGCTTGATCGACGGCCGCGGGGCCGGTCTCGTCGAAGGTTGCGCGGGCCGGCCGGAATTACCCGGCCCGCCCGGCCGTCCCGGCGGATTACCCGGATTCGTCGGCCGGTCCGGCCGCGGACCCGGAGTGGGCCTCGTCGGACGCGGCGGCGGTCTCGACGGAGGCGGGCGTCCCGGTCCCGGAGGCGGCGGACCGCCCGGGCCGCCGTGCGGCGGTCTGCCCGGCCCGTACGGAGGCCTCGGACGCGGCGGTGGCGGGCGGCGCGGGGGAGGCGGCCGATTGATCCAATAGGAGCGTCGCGCATACCACGGGCGGCCGACGTAGTACCGGCCCCAGTAGTCGCCGAGATTGAAGGCGATGACCCCGATCCCGAGCGCCGCACCGACGTCGAGTACCGGTACCCGCCGGTTCTGATAGTCGTAATACAGATAGCTGCCGTAGACCCAGCCGTGGTTGCCTTCCCAGTCCACGTCGCACCAGGTGAAATCGTCGAGACATCCGTTGACGGCCAACAGGCTGTTCGGAGGAATGCTCATGACGGTGGGATAGTCGGTGCTCGGCCCCGCTCGAAGATGTACTTCGCCTTGCGTGTAGGCGGTACCGGCGACGGCCGCGGAGCCGAACGCGGCGATCAGGGCGGCGAACAAGGCGACCGACAGCCGTTTCATGCTACGCCCGCCTTTCCCGCCGCGCGACGCTAAGCATAGTCGTCGATGAGGGACTTCGGAGGCCGCGGCGACTTGGTGTCTGGGGACTCTGCGACCGTGGGGGTTGCGCTTGGGCGCTTGTCGGCGGGCGGCTGTTGGTTCGAGCCATCCTTGCGACTGCGTTTGTCGGCGATCGGCAGGGCGGGATAAACACCCGAGTTACTCAGGCGATCAACTTCGCTCATGGGTGACCTCGCTTATTGGGTCGTGGGCGCGTCCTTCACTCCGGGCGGACTCGACGCAGCGGGTGAATCGCTCACCACCGCCGAGTCCTTGACCGCATCCGCCTTCGATGGATCCTTCACCAACACCGTCTTGCTCAACTCGGCGGGCTGCACGCGCCATAGTAGCCGATTCTCCGCGCCGCTCGCATCTGCAATCGCGACATCGGACGAGCCCGCCGGCGCAGCGGGCTGCTGCTCCGATCTCACCATGGTCGGATCGCCGGGAGCGACGGACTCGAGGACCAGGATCGCCACCCGGCGGTTCGCATTGCGCCCTTCCACCGTATCATTGGATTGACGCGGATGAAACTCGCCGAAGCCGACGATCTCGAGCCTCAATGGATCGATGCCTGCCTTGGTGAATTCGTGGACCACGCTCGCGGCACGCGCCGCCGACAACTCCCAGTTCGACGGGAAAGAGGCGGTCTTGATCGGCCGGTTGTCGGTGTGGCCCTCGACGCGGATGGGATTGGGGAAGGGTTTCAGGACATCGGCCAGCTTGTCGAGCACCGGCGCCGCCTGAGCCGAGAAGTCGCCCGCGCCGCTTGGGAACAGAATGTCGGTGTTGATTTCGATTTCCAGCCACATGCTCTCACGGCGAACCGTGACCAGCTTGGCATCGATCAGCGCCTGCATCGCATCCTGAACCTGGCGCTCCATGCGTATCAATGCGCCGGGAGCCTTGTTTCGATCCTGCGCGTCCTCCGCAGCGTCCGGGTCGCGCGGCGCCTGGTCGGCGTCGACCCCGCCCTTCTGGTCCCTGATCTTGATGAAAGCCGTCGGCTGTATGCCCACCAACGGCTTTTCTCCTCCCTTGCCCGGCTGCTTGTCGCCGATGTTCACCGGTTGAATGCTCTTCGGCGCGCCATGAAACGCCGCGATCAGCGAGTCCGACAGCACGCGGAACTTCCCTTCGTTCACCGACGACATGGCGTACATGACGGTGAAAAGCGCGAACAGCAGCGTTACGAGGTCGCCGTAGGGAATGGCCCAGGCCTCGGCGTTTACGTGCTCTTCATGCTTTTTCTTGCGGGCCATGAGGGCGGCTCAACGGTGGAAGTAGCCTTGAAGCTTCGATTCGATGTTGCGTGGGTTCTCGCCCTGCGCGATCGCGATGATTCCCTCGATGACCATTGTCCGGACCTGCGATTGCCCGTGAATCACCGATTTCAATTTGTTGCCCATCGGCAGAAACAGCAGGTTCGCGAAGGCAATGCCATAGATGGTGGCGACGAACGCGGCGGCGATGCCGTGACCCAGCTTCGACGGATCGGCAAGGTTCTGCATGACGGCCATGAGCCCCATGACGGCGCCGATGATGCCGAGCGTCGGCGAGTACACGCCCATGGCCTCGAATACCTTGGCAGCCTGGGTGTCGAAGTGCTCCATGGTGTCGAGCTCGATCTCCATGCTGGAACGGATCGCCTCGGGCTCGCCGCCGTCGACCAGCGACTGCAGGCCCTTTTTGAGGAACGCGTCCTTTTCCTGTTCGACCGCCGATTCGAGGCCGAGCAGACCCTGCTTGCGGGCGATGTTGCTCCACTCGACGATCTTCTCGATCACCGCGTTCGGATTGTTGACCGGCGGCATGAACACCCATTTGACGATGCTCCACGCCCGGATGAAGGTGGACATCGGCGTCTGGATCAGGCTCGCGGCCATGGTGCCCAGGACCACGATCACGAATGCAGCGCTGCCGACCAGCGCACCGGCGCTCGAGCCCTTCAGGATGGCTCCGCCGATGATGGCGATGAGGCCGAGCACGACGCCGATGATGGTCAGAATATCCATGAGTTAATCGGGCGAAAGCCACTCCGACAGCCGGGCCCGCAGGCGCACCAGGGCCTGTCCGTGTATCTGGCAGACCCGCGATTCGGAGACTTCCAGTACTTCGCCGATTTCGCGCAAGTTCATGTCCTCGTCGTAATACAGAGACAGCACGAGCCTCTCGCGCTCGGGCAGTCCGCCGATGGCAGCGGCCAGCGCGGTCCGAAAGCCCGCATCCTCGATGTGGTCGAAAGGGCCGGGCCCCTCGTCGCGCGCATGATCCGCGGGACTCGACTCGTCATCGTTCGAGCTCATCTGATCGAAGCTGAACACCCGGCAACTCGCCGCGTCCTGCACCAGCTTGTGGTAATCGTCGATGCCGATGCCGAGCGCTTGCGCGATGTCCACCGGACTCGCGTCCTGGCCTTTTTCGTTCTCGATCTTGCGGATCACCTCCGCCATCTCGCGCATGTTTCGGTGCACGGAGCGCGGGGTCCAGTCGGACTTTCGCACCTCATCGAGCATCGCCCCGCGGATGCGAATGCCCGCGTAGGTCTCGAAATTCGCGCCCTTGTCGGCCGAATAATGCTTGGCCGCGTCCAGCAGGCCGATCATCCCGGATTGAATCAGGTCATCCACCTCCACATTCGGCGGCATGCGGCTCACCAAGTGGTAGGCGATCCGTTTGACCAAATCCGCATGTTTCAGCACCAGCTCTTGCTGCGGAATCTGGTCGACCGGAAGCCCGTCGCCCGTCTGCGGCTTCGGACTCCGTTTCTGCGTATTTGAATACTGTGTGCTTGCTCTCATTGCAATACCGCCGAAGGACCGATCCGGGCCCCCACCATGCGTTCAACGAAGAACTCCAGGTGACCTCGCGCACCTTGCGGCGCAGACCACTTATCGGCCTTCAGGGCGAGATTCTTGAGGGCCACGGATGAATTTGAGGCCGGATACGCATCGACCACGGCGGTCTGCCGCTGCACAGCACGCCGCAGATAGTCGTCAAACGGTACCGATCCGGCGAACTCGAGGCCGACATTGAGAAATCGGTCACAAACCCGGGAGATTTTCTGGAAGAGGGCCGGTCCCTCCCCCGATCGGCGGGTCTGGTTCGCCAGGATCTGGAAGCGCTGCACCCCGTGCTCCCGGCTCAGCACCTTGATGAGCGCATAGGCGTCCGTGATGGAGGCCGGCTCATCGCAGACCACGACCAGGACGTGATGAGCAGCCTGGCTGAACGTCATGACGCTGTCGTTGAGCCCCGCGGCCGTATCAACGACCAGGACTTCGACCTGGTGATACAGCTCGCTGAACGCTCGGATGATTCCGGCGTGCTCGGCCTGCGAGAGGTTCGCCATGCGCTTGATGCCGGAGGACGCCGGTACGATCTGCAGCCCATGAGGACCGGTCACGATCGCATCCTCGAGAGCGCACTCGCCGTTGATCACGTGGCCGAGATGAAATCTCGTCTGCACGCCCAAGACGACGTCCACGTTCGCGAGTCCAAGGTCCGCGTCCACCAACATCACATCCCGGCCCTGGGCCGCTATGGACACCGCAAGGTTGGTGGAGACGGTCGTCTTGCCCACCCCGCCCTTGCCGCCGGTCACCGCGATGACCTTTACCGGCCGCGAGGAATTGAGCTGTTCGAGCTGTTCGGCCTGAGTCTTGGAGAGTCGGATGTCACGCATGGGCTTGGGCTCGTCCGAAGTTGCGGGCGTAATAGGCGTCGTCGCGCCTGAGCGGCGCATGCTCCATGAGTTTGTGCGCGGCCCGCACCAGCCACACTCGCCGCGCATGGGCCGAGTGCAGATCCTCCGGCACGCGTTGGCCGTTGCAAAAATAGGCGATCTTGAGCTTGTGGCGAAGCGTGGTCGAAATGACCGCGCCCAGGCTCGCGGCCTCGTCCACTTTCGTGATGACGCAAGCAGCCGGGGATGCCGGGCCGAAGGCGCGAATGATCTGCTCCAACGCGTGACCCTCGCCGGGTGCCGGCAGCGTGAGCAGCACTTGCGCCCGGGCCGCCCCGAGCTGCAACGCCTCGAGCTGTTCGCTCAACCGGACATCTCTCGGCCCCATGCCGGCCGTATCGATCAGCACGAGGCGCTTCGATTTCAGCCGATCGAGCACCCGGCCCAGCTCCCGCCCCGAATTGGGGGCGTGCATGCTCGCGCCCAGAATGCGGGCGTAGGTCATCAGCTGCTCCCGCGCACCGATGCGGTAGGAATCGATGCTCACCAGCGCAAGACCGTCGCTCCCATGGCTCTTGCTCCAGCGCGCGGCAAGCTTCGCGATGGTCGTGGTCTTGCCCGCTCCCGTGGGCCCCACCAGGGCGAAAACGCCGCCGTTGACCGTGCTCAGCTGATCGACCACGGGCAGATGCCGCAGCAACAGCGCCATCGGCAGCTTCGAGATGTCTTTCAGGCCGGTGCGCGAGGGCGTCATCTCGGCCAGAGCCGCCGCGACATCCGGCGCGATATCCATCGCCGACAACTCCTCGAGGACGCGTGTCTTCAGGGGCTCGCGCACTCGCTTGTCGTTCCAGGAAATGTTCGCGAGGCCGTTCTCCAAGAGGTGGCGCAGGTCCTTGAGCTCTCGTTGCACGGTGGCGAAACCGCGATGTGAGTCCTGCGGGACTGCGACCGCGGCCAGCTCGCGCGCCACCACGGACGGAGCGCGCCGAGCGGGCCCGGCCTTCGCAGGCGGCGCCGGGTTCGCCGCGGCGGCACGCGGGCTCGGCGCGGCGGCGACGGCGCTGCGCGATACCGGAGGCGGTGCGCCTGGTGCACTCGTCACAGCCGCTTCCGCCGAGACGGCGCTCGCCATGGGCGCACTTGCCGTAGACGCACTTGCCGTAGACGCGTTCGCGGAGGCGGCGCGCACCGCGCCCGCGATCAGCGCCTCGTCGTAATCGACCGCGGCGATGACCTCGACGCCCTCGTCGATTCGGCGGCTCGAGAGGATCACGGCCTCCGGACCCTGTTCGAGCCGCACCTGATCGAGCGCCGCTCGCATGCTCGCGGCCATGTAACGCTTGATTTTCACGTCAACCTCCATGAGGCAACAAATTCAAAGGACCCGGGGACCACGGTTAGCGTCCCACCGCCGAAACCACACGGATTCGGCGGCTCTCGGGAATCTCGTTATAGGCGAGCACCGACAGCGTCGGGCTCGAATAGCGCATCAGGCGGGCGACCCAGGGCCGGATCTTCGGCGCGACCAGCAGCACCGCGGGCTCGCCGGCGGCCTCTTGCCGGCGCGTACGGTCGACCAGCGACTGCTGAATCTTGTCGGCGAGCCCCGGCTCGAATCCGGGCGAATCGCCCCCGCCCGACATGGAATCTTGCAGAACCTGCTCGAGCGACGGATCCAGCGTGATGACCGGCAACTCCTCGCGCAGCCCGCCGATGTTCTGCACGATGCTGCGTCCGAGAGCGACGCGCACCGCGGCGACCAGCGCTGCCGGATCCTGGGTCTTCGGCGCGAGTTCCGCCAACGTCTCGCAGATGGTGCGCAAGTTGCGGATCGGCACCCGCTCCAGGAGCAGGAGCTGCAGCACCTTGACCACCACGCTCATCGGCAACAGCTTCGGCACGAGGTCTTCGATCAGCTTGGGCGCGCTCTTGCCGAGCCGATTGAGCAGCTGCTGAACCTCCTCATGGCCCAGGAGTTCCTGCGCGTGCGATTGCAGCAGGTGGCTCAGGTGCGTGGCGATGACGCTGCTCGCGTCGACCACGGTGTAACCCTGGGCCTGCGCCTGATCGCGGCGCGATTTCTCGATCCAGAGCGCATCGAGGCCGAACGCGGGATCCTTGGTCGCGGAGCCTTGCAGGGTACCCGACACCTGACCGGGATTGATGGCGAGCTCCCGATCGGGAAATATCTCGGACTCGCCCACCGGCGCGCCCAAGATGGTGATGCGGTAAGAGTTCGGGCCGAGCTCCAGATTGTCTCGAATGTGCACGGGCTGCACGAGAAATCCGAGTTCCTCCGACAGCTTCTTGCGAACGCCCTTGATGCGCCCCATGAGCTCGCCGCCCTGCGCGCGATCCACGAGCGGGATCAAGCGATAGCCGACCTCGAGGCCGACGGCATCGACCGGCTCGACATCGTCCCAGGACAGCTCGCGCTGCTCGGCCGGCACCGTCGGGGGCTTCGCCGGCGCGGCCGCGGCGGCGGCCTTTTCCGCCGCCTTGCGCGAGCTCATGAAATAGGCGCCCGTGCCGCAGGCCGCCGCCATGATCAAGAACACGAGGTTCGGCATGCCCGGAATGATTCCGAGCAGACCGAGGATGCCGCCGGTCACGGCGAGAGCCCGAGGCTGTCCGAGGACCTGGGACATGATCTGCTGGCTCATGTCGTGAGCCTTCGACACGCGCGTCACCAGGATTGCAACCGCCACAGACAGGAGCAGCGCCGGGATCTGCGCCACCAGGCCGTCGCCGATGGTGAGCAGCGCATACGTGCGGCCCGCCTCCGAGATCGACATGCCGTGCTGAGCGGCGCCGATGATGATGCCGCCGAACAGGTTGATGAACACGATCAATATCCCGGCGATGGCGTCGCCGCGTACGAACTTGCTGGCGCCGTCCATCGCACCGTAGAAGTCCGCTTCCTCGCGGACCTCCTGCCTGCGCACGATCGCGTCGGCCTGGGTGATGAGGCCGCCGTTCAAATCGGCGTCGATGGCCATTTGCCTGCCCGGCATTGCATCCAGGGTGAACCGCGCGCTCACCTCGGCGATGCGGCCGGCGCCCTTGGTGATGACGACGAAATTGATGATCACCAACACGATGAACACCACCATGCCCACGGCGTAATTGCCGCCCACCACGAATTGCCCGAAGGCCGCGATCACGTGGCCGGCCGCGTGCGCGCCCGTGTGACCCCTGATCAGCACCACCCGGGTCGAGGCGACGTTGAGCCCGAGCCGAAGGAGCGTCGCTCCGAGCAGCACCGTCGGAAAGCTCGCGAACTCGAGCGCCCGGCGGACGTAGATCACCGCAAGCAAAATGACGAGCGACAGCGTGATGTTGAAGGTGAATAGCACGTCCAGCAGGAATGCCGGCAACGGCACCACCATCATGGCGAGCACGACCATCACCAGCACCGGCACTCCCAGGCCGTTGCGCGCGAACTCCGACATCATGTTCATCAGTCCGCGGCCGTTCATACGTCGGCGTACTCATCGCCCAGCTTGGGCTCGGGACGCGCCAGGCGCGCGGCGAGTGTCGGATTCAGGGTGCGGATCCTGAAGACGTACGAGAGGACCTGTGCGACGGCGAGATACAGCCCCGCCGGAATCTCCTGATCGAGATCGACGGATCGGTACAGCGCGCGGGCGAGCTTCGGCGACTCGAATATGGGGACCCGATGTTCCTCGGCGATGCGCCGGATGTTTTGCGCGACGAGATCGACGCCCTTCGCGAGTACCCGCGGGGCGCGCATGTTCTGGGGATCGTATTTCAACGCAACGGCAAAGTGCGTCGGGTTGACGATCACCACGTCGGCCGTCGGCACCTTGTGCATCATCCGCCGCCGCGCGATCGCCTGCTGCAGTCGGCGGATCCTCTGCTTGGTCTCCGGCCGGCCGTCGCTCTCCTTCGCCTCGTCGCGCACCTCCTGCCGGGTCATGCGCAGCATGCGCTTGAACTGAAACAGCTGTAACGGCACGTCGACGGCGGCGATCAGCGCAAGCGATGCGCACAGCCAGACGAACGCGACACTCATCAATCCGGCGCCCCGGCCGATCGCGGCGCTCGGTGACATGCGCCCCAGGGCGAGCGCTTGCGGGAACAGCCACGCCACGATGCCCGCCGCCACGCCCCCGACCACTGCGCATTTCAACAGCGCCTTGCCGAGCTCGGAGGCGCCGCGCAGCCCGAACAATCGCGTGAATCCGCTCAAGGGACTCATCCGCGTGAAGTCCGGGGTCATCGCCACGGGGCTGAAATTCCAACCGCCCATCGCCACTCCGGCGAGCATCACCACGACCATCAGCGCCGCAAAGATGGGCAGAACCGCGGAGAGTGCGAGCGTCGCCGCCTCGCGGAGGGAGGTAAACATCGCCTGCGTATCCTCCAGCTGCGCCACGTCGATGGACATGAAGCGGCGCACGAGCGCCGCCATCTTGGCGGCAAGGCCGGAACTCGTGGCGGAGAGCGTGACGCTGCCGGCGATCATCGCCGCGAACGTGTTGAGCTCGCGCGAACGGGGCACCTGGCCGCGCTCTCGCGCTTCCTGCAGTCGGCGTTGCGACGGCTCTTCGGTACGTTCGCCGCCCTGTTCGGCTTCCTCCGCCATCAGTGCACCGGCTGCGGCGCCGAGCCGACGAGATCGACGGCGGCGGAGAGCGCGCTGTGGATGAGACTCGAAATACCGGTCATCAGGCCGTCCAGGCCGACGATCAGCACGAGGAATCCGGACATCAGCGTGATGGTGAATCCCACCCCGAAGAGATTGAGTTGCGGCGCGGCGCGCGTGACCACGCCCAAGGCTAGATTCACCACGATCAAGGATACGACCGCGGGGAGCGCCACCAGAAGTCCCGTCTCGAATATCCGGGCGCCCCAGGCGCCCATCGACCACAGCAGGTGCTGGTCGATGTTGGCCCCGCCGATGGGCAAGCTCTTGAAACTCGTCGCCAATGCGCCGATCAAAACCAGGTGTCCGTCGACCGCGAGGTAGGCAAGCGTGCCCAGTATCATGAAAAACTGGCCCAGCACCGGCGTATCGCCGCCGTGCTGCGGGTCGATCAAAGTCGCAAAACCGAGGCCCATGGACATCGAAATGCTTTGACCCGCGAAGGTGAGCGCCTCGAAGGTCAATTGCACCACCATGCCGATGGCGACGCCGATCAGGATCTCTTGCGCGGCGGCCATGACGCCGGCGCCCGAGAAGATCGACAGGCCGGCCGGCACCGGGGCGAGCGGCGACAATATGAACGCGAGCGCGATCGAAAGCGCGATCTTCACCGGCGCGGGAATGGTCGATTCGCTGGCGATCGGGGCCGTCAAGACGAAGCCGCCGATCCTGAGCACGGGCCACCACAGGCGCGCCACCCAGCGGGACACATCGGCGGCATCGATCATGATCGGTTGAATGGCGGCCATGTATGCTCCGCTCAGCCGATCATGTTCGGAATGCTGGCGTACAGATCGCGCGTGAAATCGATCAGCACGCGCAGAATCCAGGGACCGCTGACGAACAATGCGAGCACCAGCACCAGCAGCTTCGGAATGAAGCTCAGCGTCGCCTCGTTGATTTGCGTCGCCGCCTGCAACATGCCGATCAGGAGTCCGGTGATGAGCGCCGTCACGAGCAGCGGGGCCGCCATCATCGCGGTGACGGTGAGCGTCGAGTGCGCGAGGTCCATCACATTCTCGGGCGTCATCGATGAAAGCTCCCGGCCAGGGTTCCGATCAACAGTGTCCAGCCGTCCACCACCACGAACAGCATGATCTTGAACGGCAACGATATGAGCGTCGGCGAGAGCATCATCATGCCCATGGACATGAGCACGCTCGCGACGACGAAATCGATCACCAGAAACGGAATGAACACCATGAAGCCGATCTGGAAGGCGGTCTTCAGCTCGCTGGTCATGAACGTCGGCACGACGACGCTCAACGGCACATCGTCCGGGCTCGCGAACTGCGTCCTGCCCGACAGCTTGGTGAAGAGCTGCAGGTCGTTCTCGCGGGTCTGCGCCAGCATGAATTTCTTGAGCGGTTGAATGGTGCGGTCGATCGCGACCTCTCCGGCCATCTGGCCGTCCAGATAGGGCTTGATGCCCCCCGCATACGCCTGATCGATGGTCGAACTCATGACGAAGAACGTCAGAAACAATGCGAGCCCGAGCAGGATCTGATTGGACGGCGTCGTCGACAACCCGAGGGCCTGGCGAAGCAGCGACAGCACGATGATGATCCGGGTGAACGCGGTCATCGCCAGCAGGATCGCCGGCAGCAGCGTCAGCACGGTCATCAGGATCAGGACTTGGAAGGTGAGCGAGTAGGTCTGCACGCCGTCGGCGGCCGACTTGATGGCGAGCGCCGGAAGCGTCGCCTGCGCCATGGCGGCGCCGGCCGGAATCGCCGCCAGCGCGAGCGTGATCACAACGGCGCGGGCCGGGCGTCCCAAGCTCACGGCGAACCGCCGGGCCGCTTCATGAGCTCGCGCAGCCGATCGGCGAACGCGGGGGAGCGGGATGAATCGCTCACCGTTATCGGCTTCGCGAGCGGCGTCAATCCCACGACGCCCCCCGCGCTGACGCCCACCAGCACCTGGGCATCGCCCACGCGCACCAGCACGATCCGCTCGCGAGGTCCGAGCGCGAGCTGGTCGATGACGCCGATGTCGCCGCGGCTGTGCGGAGTCCCGAGCTTCAGCCGCTTCACGATCCAGCTGATCGCGAAGATCAAGGCCACGATCGCGGCGAGGCTCAGGGTGAGCTGCGCGACGCTGCCCACGGACAAGGGAGATGCGGGCGTCGCGAGATTGGTCACCGAGCCTGCTCCATGCGTTCCGTCGGGCTCACCACGTCCGTAAGACGGATCCCGAATTTCTCGTTCACGACCACGACCTCGCCTCGCGCAATGCGCACACCATTCACGAGCACGTCGAGAGGCTCGCTCGCCAGGCGGTCGAGTTCCACGATTGCGCCGGGCGCGAGCTGCAGGAGCTCCCGCACCGGCATCCGCGCGCGGCCCACTTCCAGCGCCAGCGTGACGGCAACGTCCAGGATCAGATTGAGATTCATCTCCTGGCCCGCGCCGACGGCGGCATTCGGGCCCAGGTCGTTGAATTGGGCGCGCGCCGCGGGCGGCGCCTTGGGATCGGGAACACTCATGCGGGACCTCCGGGGATGATCTTGAGCGCGTTGCGGCCCTGGGAGACCCCGAAGCGGCCCCGGTGCAGCGGAACGTCGCCCACCAGCAAGGTGACGTCTTGCGGCGGCTCGATGGGAATGATGTCGCCGGGCGTCAGGCGAACGAGCTCGCCCAGGCTGATCTTCGCCTGCGCGAGAATGGCGCGAAGCTCGAGTTCGGCCTCCTGCAGTCCCACACCGAGCGCGGGCCCCCAGGGATCCTGCTTGCGCAGGACGGGCTTCCCGCCGTCCGAGGCAAGCGTCTCGCGGATCGGAGCGAGCAGCGCGTCGGGCAACAGCAAATCGATGAGGCCGCTTTGCGCGGCGAATTCCACGGTGAATCGCATGACGGTCAAAGACTCGTGCGGACCGCCGAGTTGCAGGAGTCTCGGGTTCACCTCCTGCTTCACGAGCTCGAGCTCGAGCGGCGTCACCGGCGCCCACGCGGCCGTGAGGTCGGGAGCCAGAGTGCGGATCATCAATGACAGAAACCGCAGCGCGGCGGGCGCAACGGCCGCGTGCCCCTCGGCCGCGGCGCGGCCCGACCCGCCGAAGAAGCCGTCCAACAGGGCGAGCAGGAGCTTGGGCTCCACCGAGACGAATGCAAATCCCGGCAGTGGCTTCAACCGCACCACGGCGACGCCGCCCGGCGTCGGGAGCGACGCCTGCAGGTCCGCGGCCTTGCTGCAGTCGGCGGAGGTAAACTCGACATTGGCGTCCCGGCTGAGCAAGCCCGATAGCGCGACTCGTGCACGCTCCGCGAAGCTCTTGCCGATGATCGGGAGCATCGGCAATTGCGTGCGATTGATCCGCTGCGCGGCGAAATCGAACGGCCGCACCGCGTCGGCCGGACTCTTTTCGAGAAGTGCCGAGACTTCTTCCTCCGAAATATCGCTCGAGCCGGGCGCGGAATCCGGCACGGGCTCCTCGGCGCGCGCTGCTTCCGAGGCCATCACTGCACCACGAAGCTGGTGAACAGGACATCGTCGACGTCTTCGCCGCCCTGCTTCTTCTGCACGTCCTTGACCTCGGCGAGCGCTTCGGCGCGCAGCTTCTCCTTGCCTTCGCGCGACATCAGCGATTGATAGTTACGATTGCTCATGAGGAGCAAAAGGTTGTTGCGGATCAACGGCATGTTCTTTTGCACGCTGTCGATCGCCTTCTGGTCGTGCGCCATGATCTCCATGGTGATCTGGAGGAACCGCACCACCGAGCCATCCTCGAAATTGACCACCAGCGGCGGATCGATGGCGTAGTAGACGGCTGCTTTGGCGCCGCCCTCCTCGCCATGCGCCGCCGCGGACACCGGCACGACGGCCGTGATGGTCCCGTCCTTGCCGAGCTTCAAATCGGGCATGGGATGGAGCTTGGCGTTGATGAACCCGCCGGCGATGACGGCGAGCAAGGACATGACGAAGGCCACGATGGCATTCATCAGCACGCCGCCGGATTTCTTGGGCGGAGGTGGAGGGGTTGCTTCGTCGGCTGCGTCGGCCATGTGCTGATCCTTTTGCGGCGTCATTGCCGTATCAGCATCGGAGCAAGTTCTATGCCATGGCCACCCTACATATTTTTATTATTTTAATTCAGTGAGTTACGAAATCGTCCCCGAGAGAGGGCCGCCGCGCCGGGCGGCCCGCGGGCGTCGGACCGCACGGGCCGCCGGTAAATTGACGCTCCCCTGTCACCAGATCGTTACCCGGTCCGCGGGCGGCAAATACATCTTGTCGCCCGGCTTGACCCCGAACGCCTGATAAAAGCCGGCTTGGTTGCGTACCGGGACGGCCCCCCGGATGGCGGGCGGCGAATGAGGATCCGTTTTGACCCTCTCGATGGCCTCGGCCTCCCGCACCTTGCCGCGCCAGACCTGGGTCCAGCCGAGATAGAAGCGCTGATCTCCCGTGAAGCCGTCGATCACCGGCGCACGCTTCTTATGGAGCGACAAGTGATACGCCTGGTAGGCGATGGAGAGGCCGGAATTGTCGGCGATGTTCTCGCCCAAGGTGAGTTCGCCGTTGACGTGAAATCCGGATACCACCTCGTAGGCATCGTATTGCGCGACCAATGCCTTGGTCTTCGCCGCGAATTTCGCGTGATCCTCCGGCGTGAACCAGTCCCTCAAATTACCGTCCGCGTCGTACTGACTGCCCCGATTATCGAAGCCGTGGCTCATCTCGTGCCCTATGACCGCGCCGATCGCGCCGTAATTGACTGCATCATCCGCCCGCGCATCGAAGAACGGAGGTTGAAGAATGGCCGCCGGAAATACGATCTCGTTCATCACCGGGTTGTAATACGCATTGACGGTCTGCGGCGTCATGAGCCACTCGCTGCGGTCGACCGGTTTGCCGAGTTTGTCGATGTTGCGGCGATACTCGAATTCCGAGGCGCGGATGACATTGCCCCAAAGATCGTCGCGAGAGATCTCGAGGGAGGTGTAATCGCGCCAGTGGTCGGGATAGCCGATCTTCTTGGACAACTTGGCGAGCTTTTCGCGTGCACCCTTCTTGGTCTCGGCGCTCATCCAGTCCAATCGATCGATGTCGAGCGTGTAGGCCTCGAGCACGTTGTTCACCAGGGCGAGCATCCGCGCTTTGTATTCGGGCGGGAAGTACTTGCGTACGTACAACTTACCGAGCGCTTCCCCCATGGATTCGTCGAGGAGCGCCACGCCGCGCTTCCAGCGCGGCTCGTTCTCGGGAATATCCCGCAGCGCCGTGCCGGTGAACGCGAAGCGCTCCTGCACGAACGCCCTCGAGAGATAGGGCGCCGCCTCCGACAGCACGCGCCATTTGAAGTAGTTTCGCCAGGACTCGATCGGCGTGTCGGCGATCAGCTTGCCGAGGGCGGCGAGGTAGGTCGGCTGCGAAACGATCGCATAGTCGGTCCTGCCGCCGAGCCGGCCCTCCTCGATGTACGTCGTCCAATCAAAGCCCGGCATCAGCTGGGGCAGGTCCGCGAGCGCCACCTTGTTGTAGGTCTTGATGGGATCCCGGCTCTCGATCCGTGTCCATTGCTTTGCGGCGAGCGCCGTCTCGAGGTTCAAGATCTCCGCCGCGCTTCGATGCGCGTCCTGATCGCCCGCCATGCGCAGCATGGTCTCGACATGGACGAGGTACTTGTCGCGTATCGCCTTGAGCTTGGGATCGTCCTTCAGGTAGTAGTCCCGATCCGGCAGGCCGAGGCCGCTCTGTACGATGCGCACGGCATATCGAGCGGAATCCTTCGGATCCGGGTCCACGTTGAGATCGAAGGGCGCCCCGATCCCCGTACGATTGAACCGCGATATCAGCGCCGCAATCTGCTCCTTCGACGACAAGCCATCGATGGCGGCGAACGTGTGCTCGAGCGGCTCGGCGCCGAGGCTTTCGAGACGGGACTCGTCCATGAAGCTCGCATACAGGTCGGCAAGCTTGCGCGCATCCTCATCGCCGGTCGCCTCCGACCGATGCGAAAGCTCGTCCACGATGCTGTGCAACTGATCTTGGGTACGGTCGTCGACCGCCGTAAACGACACGTACCTGCCCTTATCGGCCGGAATCTGAAATTGGTCGAGCCATTTGCCGTTGAGATACCGATACAGGTCGTCCTGCGGCCGGATCGACGGGCTCGCGTACTGGGTATCGATACCCGAACGCAGCGCCGAGGATGCCGGCGCCGCGGCCGCCGGCATCGTCGCCGCCACGAATAGCAGTGCCGATACGGCGAATCCACCCGCCCTCGCGTGTTCAGTCATACGAATATTTACCTCAAAATTTGAGCGACACCCGCAATCCGGGCGCCGCGTCGTCCAGGATCAGGCGTGCGCCGTGCAGCTTGGTGACGGCGGCGACCAGCGACAATCCAAGCCCCGAGCCCGGCACCTTGCGGGCCTCGTCGAGCCGCACACGCCGCCCCAGGACGAGTTCGCGCTTGTCCGCCGGTATCCCGGGTCCGTCGTCTTCCACGACGACCTCGGGCGTGCCGCCGAACGCTCTCAGGAGCACTCGTATGTGACCGCCGTCGGGCGTGAACTTGATGGCGTTGTCGAGCAGGTTCGCGAGCGCCTGCGCCAGGAGCTGACGGCTGCCCTGCACTTCGGCTCCGGGCGCCACCGAGCTTTCGAGCCGGATGCCCCGCTCCTCGCTCACCGGCGCGTACAGTTCGACCATGCTCGCGACCAGTTCGGAGAGATTCACGGGTTCGCGAGCCACCGTACCGGTTTCCGCGAGTGCGATCCGCAACAGCGCATCGAGGGTCGAGCGCATGTGATCCACCTCGGTGGATACCCGCTCGATCACCTTGCGTTCCGGGGACCCGGGCACGAGTCCGCTGATCGCGCCCTCGGCGGTAGCCTGCAGGCGGTTGAGCGGCGTGCGCAGATCGTGCGCCGCGCTGTCCAGAACGGTGCGCATGCCGAGCGTGAGTTGCTCGATCTTGTCCAGCATGCTGTTGATCTCCCGTGCCAGGGTGTTTATTTCGTCATCCGCATTGCGCACCGGCAGGCGCTGCGAAAGGTCACCGCGCATGATCTGTGTCGCCACCGCCGAGATGGCCCCGGCCTGCGCCAGAATGCGCCGCCCCATCCAAAAGCCGCCGCCGAGGCCGAGCAACAGGGTCAGCACGACGGCCGCGATCAAACCGCGCATCATCAGGTTCTTCACGTCCTGGCGCTCCTGCACGTCATGCCCCACCAGCATGCGATAGCCTCCGGGCAAGCGGAACCGCTGCGCGCGCATCTCGTGCTCTCGGGTCTCGTCGCCGAACGGCACCGACACCTTGAATTGAATCCACTTGTCGTCGTTCGATCCGATTTTCGGCCACGCGGGCACGTTGCCGGCAACAGGGCGAAGCTGCGGATCGACCATCAGGTATACCGCGCCGCGCACGTCCTGATCCTGCGAGCGCTGCTCGATCAGCTCGATGAAGTCGCTTCGCGACAGCACGAGCACCTGTTCGCGCAGCCCCTGCACTTCGGCCTCGATCAGGTTGTCGGTACTGCCGTCGACGATGCGCGAGACGGCGAAATCCACCACGCCGAGGAGCAGCGCCGCTCCGCACGCGAACACCATGGAATAGACGATCGCGATTCGAAACGGCGAGGTGTCGAGCAGACCGAGAAAACGCTGATCGGCGCTCAGCACGCGGCGGCGCCAGGCGGCCACTATTCGTCTTCGCGCAGGCTGTAGCCTGCGCCGCGCACGGTGTGCAGCAGAGGCTTGTCGAAATCTTTGTCGATGGCCTGCCGCAGCCGGCTGATGTGCACGTCGATCACGTTCGTCTGCGGATCGAAATGGTAGTCCCAAACGCCTTCGAGCAGCATGGTCCGAGTCACGACTTGGCCGCTATGACGCATCATGAACTCGAGCAGTTGAAACTCACGCGCCGTGAGCTCGATTTTCTTGCCGTTGCGCGTCACCCGGCGGGTCATGCGGTCGAGCTCGAGATCGGCCAATTTCAATTTCGCGGTGGTCTCCGTGTTGCCGCTCTCCCCGCGCCGGGCGAGCGCATCGACGCGCGCCATGAGCTCCGACATGTGGTACGGCTTCGTCAGGTAGTCATCGCCGCCTGCGCGCAGGCCCGTGATGCGGTCATCGACTTCCCCGAGCGCGCTCAAGATGAGCACCGGAAGCTTGCGGCCGGTCGCCCTCAGCGACTGTACCAGCGCCAGGCCGTCGAGTTTGGGCAGCATGCGGTCGACGATGGCCAGGTCGATCGCGATCGAGGACGCCATGTGCAGGCCCTTGAGTCCGTCCCCGGCCACATCGACGGTGTGCCCGACCTCTCGCAGAGCTTTCGCCAAGTAATCCCGCGCAACTTCATCATCTTCGACGATCAAAATATGCATGACTGGTATTTTACAGACGTTGGACCCGTGTTTGTCGGCACGATAAGCTTGAAACTCAGGGAGTCGCCCAATTCACCCATTAGTTCATCGGAGGCCCCGCTTTGACACCCTCCCCGCCGGATAAATTCCCGGGAGACGAGGAGCAGGCCCGCCCGGACGCGGGGCCGCGCGCCTGCGATGTTTTGGTGATGGGCGGCGGCCCGGCAGGCTCCACGGCTGCGATTTTGCTCGCCGGGAAGGGCTACCGGGTGGTCCTGTTGGAGAAGGCGCGGCACCCTCGCTTTCATATCGGCGAGTCGCTGCTGCCGGCCAATCTGCCGCTATTCGATCGCCTGGGGGTGGCGGACAAGGTCCGGGCCATCGGGATGGAGAAGTGGGGCGCGGAGTTCACCTCGCCTTGGGACGGTCGGCACCAGGAATTCGAATTCGCGAGCGCCTGGGACAAATCCCTGAGCCTCGCCTATCAGGTCAGGCGCTCGGCGTTCGACGAGATCCTCGTTCGCCGTGCCGCCGAGGCGGGCGCTCTCGTCATCGAAGGCTGCCGTGCCCGCGAGGTTCAGTTCCTGGACGGCGGTCGACGCGCCCGGGTCGAGGCCTTGCATGGCGACGGCCGTATCGAGACCTGGGAGGCCCGGTACCTCGTCGATGCGACGGGCCGCGACACGTTCATGGCCAATCGGCTCCAGGCAAAGCGGCGTAACAGGAAGCACAACAGCGCCGCCATGTACGCGCATTTCACCGGCGCACGCCGTGAACCCGGCAAGCGCGAGGGCAACATCGGCATTTTCTGGTTCGATCACGGATGGCTTTGGTTCATACCGCTCTCCGACGGCAATACCAGCGTCGGAGCCGTGGTCTGGCCGAGCTACATGAAAACCCGGCAGGTGGAGCTGCGCGAGTTTCTCCTCTCGACCATCGCATTGTGTCCGCCCCTCGCGGAGCGGCTCGCGCACGCGACCCTCGCGACCGAAGTCGAGGCGACGGGCAATTACTCCTATACCTGCGATCATACGCACGGGACCAATTATCTGCTGGTGGGCGACGCCTATGCCTTCATCGATCCGGTGTTCTCCTCCGGCGTCATGCTGGCCATGACCAGCGCCGCGGCAGCCGCGGAGACGATCGACGGGTGCCTGAAGCATCCCGGGCGCGCCGCGCAGGCGATGAAGCGGTACGATCGGCTGGTCCGCCACGGTCCGAAGCAGTTCTCCTGGTTCATCTACCGCGTCACCAATCCGGCCATGCGCGATTTGTTCCTCGGACCGCGCAACGTGCTGCGGATGAAGGAAGCGCTCTTGTCGGTGCTGGCGGGCGACATCTACGGGAGCACGCCCATTTGGGGATCGCTGCGCGCGTTCAAGGGGGTCTACTACGCGATCTCGCTCGCGCATCTCGGCCGTTCGTGGCGCGCGGCGCGGCGCCGCGCTTTCAACATGCGCCCCGTCGAGTCTGAGCCATCGACCGGCGGCTGATGGCCCGAATGCTGTCGGCTTGGACGCTGTGTGCGGCCGTGTTCGCGCCGGCTCCGGGGCGCGCCGCCGACGAACCTCTGTGGGAAGTCGGCCTCGGCGTCGGCGCGCTCGGCTACGACAATTATCGGGGCGCGAACAGTTCGCACGTTTATCCGGTTCCCGTGCCGTACCTGCTCTACAACGGCACATTCCTCAAGACCGATCGCGACGGCGTGCACGCACGGCTCTTCAATCAGGACTGGGTCGAGCTCAAGCTGAGTTTCAACGCGACCACTCCGGTCGGCAACGACCGGACCCGCAGCGGAATGCCCGAGCTTCGGCCGACCGTGGAGGGCGGCATCTCGTTGGATTTTCATCTCTGGCAGAGCGACGATGCGCGCGCGAAGTGGGATCTGAGGATGCCCGTCCGCTCGGCCTTTGCGATCGAAGCGCCGCCGGAAGCGATCGGCTGGACATTCTCGCCCGGCTTCGCGTTGGATTTGCTGGACCATGTGGGATACGACGCTTGGAAACTGGGGTTCTTTTCCGGCCCCTTGTTCGCAAACCGCCGCTACAACTCGTATTTCTACTCGGTGCAGGTGCAGTACGCGACCCCGTCGCGCCCCGAGTATCAAGCCTCCGGCGGCTATGCGGGCACCGAATTCCTCACCGCGCTGTCGAAGCGCTTCCCCAGATACTGGGTGGGCGCCTTCATGCGCTACGACAGCCTGTCCGGCGCCGCATTCGAGGACAGTCCGCTGGTCCAGCGCGATCATTACTGGACCGCGGGTTTCGGCATAGCGTGGCCTCTGCGAACCTCGTCGCAGCGTATCGACGTGCCCGACTGATGCCTCTCGAACAGACCCTGTCACCGCGCACGATGCCGCGTCTTCTCAAAACCGCGTACGAATATTTCGCGCTCTACACCTCGTTGGCGCTGCTCGGGCTCATCTGCCTCGGCTGGTCGGTGTTCGCCCTTCCGCTGTACTTCCTTTTGCCCCGTGAGCTCGGCACCAAGATCGGCAGGCGCGGCATCATGTACGGCTTTCGGATCTATGCGTGGTCGCTCTCGATCACCCGCAGCTACCGCCTCGACCTCTCGGCCCTCGACGCGCTGCGCGGCGGCCCGCCGATGATCCTCGCCCCCAACCATCCTTCGCTCATCGACGCGCTGCTCATCCTCACTCGGCACCCGAACGTCGTCTGCGTGATGAAGGCCGAGCTCATCAGGAACGCATTTCTCGGCGCGGGGTCGCGGCTCGCGCGTTACGTGCCCAACGAATCCCCTCGGCAGCTCGTCAAGGAGTCCGTGGCCCATTTGCAGCGCGGTTGCTTGTTGCTCCTGTTCCCGGAGGGCACTCGGACGACGCACCTGCCCGTCAATTCGTTCGTGGGCAGCGTTGGACTCATCGCCAAACACGCCGGCGTACCGGTTCAAACCTTGATCATCGAGACCGACTCGCCGTTCCTGGGCAAGGGGTGGCCGCTGTTCCGGAGGCCCGATCTGCCCATCGTATACAAGGTGCGGCTGGGCAAACGGTTCGAGCCGCCGCAGGATCCCGTGACCTTCACCGCCGCGCTGGAGGAGTACTTTCGGCGCGAACTCCAGGGGTCCTTGCAGTCCCGCCGGTCGAAGAGCGACTGAAATGGCCGAGCGCTCGACTACCCACCTCGTGCTCATCCCGAGCTACAACCCCGGACCCAAGGTGTACGAAACCGTACGCGCGGCGTTGGGCCGATGGAACCCGGTCTGGGTCGTGGTGGACGGGAGCACCGATGATTCCGCCGCGCGGCTCTCGGCCCTGGCCGCGGCCGAACCCGGACTTCGCGTGTTTGTTTTGCCGCAAAATCGTGGCAAAGGCGCCGCCGTGCTGCACGGGCTCGAACAGGCCGCATCGTTCGGTTTCACCCACGCGCTCACCATGGACTCGGATGGACAGCATCCCGCCGAACTCATCGGCGAGTTCATGCGCGTCTCGCAGGCGCAGCCGGACGCCATGGTGCTGGGTCGCCCGGTGTTCGATTCGAGCGCGCCGCTGCTGCGCGTGAGAGGCCGCGAAATCTGCAACTGGTGGGTGACCGTCGAAACGCTGTGGTCCGGCATCGGCGATTCGCTCTACGGCTTTCGCGTGTATCCGATCGCCCCGCTGGTTCGCGTGATGCGCTGGCAGCCCTGGATGCGCCGCTTCGATTTCGATGCCGAAGCGGCCGTAAGACTCTCCTGGCGCGGCGTACCGGCGATCAACGTGCCCGCACCGGTGCGCTACTTCCGCACCGACGAGGGCGGCGTCTCCCATTTCAATTATTGGCGCGACAACGCGCTGCTGACGTGGATGCACCTGCGCCTGTTCATCGGCTTCCTCTTGCGGCTGCCGATGCTCGCCGCGCGCCGCGCGCGCCGCGATCCGCGTGCTTAGAGCGGCTTGCTCCCGCAATATTCGGAAAAAATACCGAGATCCACGTGGCGATAGACCTCGACGAAGCCGGCCTCGCGCATGGCCTCGAGGATGAGGCTCGGATGCGCACAGCTCTCGATGGTGTCCCAGTAATAGCGCATCAGCTCCGGCGTGTCGCGATGCGCCGCCATGCAGCGCGCCATCAGCGGCACGAGGCCGCGCATGTAGATCTTGAGCGCGACACGCGACAGGCGGCCTTCGGGAGCCGTGATCTCCAATAGGCAGACCCGGCCGCCGGGAACGAGGACTCGCAGGAACTCGCGTAAGGCCAGCGACAGATCGCCCACATGCCGCAGCGCATAGCCCATCGAGACAAAATCCGCGGACGCGGCCGGGGAAGGAATCGCCTCCGCCGAGCCCCGAAGCAAACGCACCCCCACCGGAACCTTGGCGCGCTCCATCATGCCCGCGCTTGGATCGACCCCGGTCACTTCCGCCGCCGTCCCCACCAGATGCACGGCCTCGCGCGCCGTGAGACCGGTGCCGGTCCCGATGTCCAACACCCGCATCGAGGGCCGCAGGCCCGCACGCGCCAAGGCCCGCCGCCGGTACCACGAGCCGCTGCCGAGGGCCATGGCACGCTCGATCCGGTCATAGTCCCCGGCGGTGCGGTCGAACAAGCTGCGCACCCAGTCGGCTCGGTCTCGCTCCTCGCCGTAGTAGTCGGTCAGGGGTGAATGGGGGGCCTCCATGCGTCGGGCGAGCATACTCCCATCGATCCGTGCGCCGCACCTTTGCTTCACTCGATCGCCGCCGTTCTTGTAAGAAATGCAAGTCCCCCGCGCCCGCCTGGGCCTCAGCGGGTCGCCGGCTGCCCGGCCGGCCGTGAGTTGCCGCGCCCGTCCGCACCTATATAATGACCCCGAGCGGCATCCGGATGCCCCAAACCAAAGCACTCTTACAGAAATCGACTCAAGCCTCATGCCCGACAAAGCGTCGCTCATTCAGCAATCGGCGACGCCGGCCGATATCGATCTGCAGCGTGAAATTGCTGTCCTCTTCGTGCAAGCGTTGAACCTGGAAACGGCACCCCAGGACATCGATCCGGACGCGGCCTTGTATGGCGAGGGGTTGGGGCTCGATTCCATCGACATTCTGGAGGTCGCCTTGATCGTGTCCAAGAAATACGGCGTTCAATTGCGGGCCGACAGCCAGGAAAATCACAATATTTTTCGGTCGTTGAGGCACTTGGCTAGCTACATCGCGACCCAGAGAACGAAGTGATCCTGAGCGTCGGGCGCTGGCTGCAGATCGCTGCGGCCTCTGCCACGCTCGCGGCCTACACGGGGCTATCGCACTATTGCAACACCCACGGCATCGCAGCCTTGGGCGCCACCCTCGCCCTGACACCGCCTCTCCTTCTCGGCTTGAGTCTGCTGTGGCGCTCCACGCGGCCCTGGATCGCCGGACCCCTGACGGTAGCCGCGGCTCTGCTCTTGTATGATTGTTGGCCGCAGCTCGAGAAGAAGTTCTCTATGGTTTATTTGCTACAGGAATGCGCCATGTACGGCCTTCTGGCGTTCGGATTCGCGCGCTCTCTCGCACCCGAAGACACGGCCCTGTGCACTCGGCTGGCCGATCGTCTGCACGGGCCACTGACCCCCCGCGAGGTGCGCTACACCCGCCAGGTCACGGCGGCGTGGGCCGTCTTCTTCGCTGCGCTGACGCTGGCGATTCTCGCGCTGTACCTGTTTGGCCCGTTGGCGATCTGGTCGATGTTCGTCAATTTCATCACCCTGCCCCTGGTCGCCCTGATGTTCGTGGCTGAATATGCGGTTCGGCAGCGCAAGCTTCCGGAGACCGACCGGCGCGGAATACTCGCAACCGTGCGGGTCTTCCTGTCGAGCCGATGATTCCATGGACGTGACCGCGCTCCTGTCTCATCCTTCGGCCGACTCGATCGTCGCTTACCGCGGCGGGCGAGCCGTGCGCGCGGTTGAGTTCCTCGCCGAGGCCGAGCGTCTCGCGCAGTCGCTGCCGCCCGGCCGCCATGTCCTCAATGCCTGCGCGGACCGCTATCGCTTCGCGGTCGGGCTCGCGGCCAGTTTGACCACCGGCCGCGTCAGCCTGTTGCCCTCGACCCACACGCCCGAAGTCATCAGGCACCTGATTCAGCTGGCGCCCGATGCCTTCTGTCTGACGGACGACGAAGCCTGCGCCATCGAACTCCCGCGGTTCCACTATCCGGACGCGACGGCACCGAGCTCTTTGGACTCCGGCGCGTTTCGCGTGCCGCGCATCCCCGACGATCAACTCGCGGCGATCGTGTTCACCTCGGGATCGACGGGCACACCGCTTCCTTATCGCAAGACCTGGGGCAGGCTCGCCGGCTGTGTCCGCGCCGAAGCGCACGAGCTGGGTATCGTGGACGGCAGAAGCTTCACTCTGATTGGAACGGTGCCGGCGCAGCATATGTATGGCTTCGAGTCCACGGTGCTGGTCGCCCTGCAGAGCGCCAATTCGTTCACGGCCGAACGCCCCTTCTATCCCGCGGACATCGCTGCCGCCGTCGCCGCGGCGCCGCGGCCGCGGGTGCTGGTGACGACTCCGGTGCACCTGCGCACACTCCTTGCCGCCGGGGTGGAATGGCCGACGCTCGACCTCCTTGTTTCCGCCACCGCGCCGCTGTCGCGCGAACTGGCGTGCGCCGCGGAAACGCGCTCGGGCGCCCCGTTGCTCGAGATCTACGGATCCACCGAAACCGGCCAAATCGCGATCCGGCGCACGGGCGAAACGGAGGCGTTCCGATTATTCCGCGGCGTGAAGTTGCGCGCGGACAACGGCCAAACCTACGCGTACGGCGGCCACGTCGAGCAGATGACGCCCCTGTGCGACGTCATCGAACTCTCCGGCGAGCGGGAATTCACCCTGCACGGACGCACGGCGGATCTCGTCAACGTCGCCGGTAAGCGCAGCTCCTTCGGCTACCTGAACGCGCAGTTGAACGGCATCCCCGGTGTGCTCGATGGCGCCTTCTTCCTGCGCGAGGGCGATCGCGGCGGCGCCACCGGCATCACACGCCTGGCGGCCGCAGTGGTTGCCCCGACATTGAGCGCCGCTTCGCTCCTTCAGAGCCTTCGTCTACGCATCGACCCGGTATTTCTCCCTCGCCCGCTGCTCCTGGTGGCCCGCCTGCCGAGAAACGCGACTGGCAAGCTGCCGCATCAGGCGCTCGAGGCGTTGGCCGATCAGCACGCACTGGCGCAGGCCGAGGAACCCGGCGCCACGAAGCGTTCGCCTCATGGCAACTCCTGAGCACCCCGAGTATGCGTACCCGATCGGCATCGCCGCCGATCACCCCGCGTTCGCGGGGCACTTTCCCGGAATGCCGATTCTGCCGGGCGCAGTGCTGCTCGATGAAGCACTGCGTATCATCGAGATGAACCTCGACATCGATCTCACCCAATGGCAGCTGACCGCGGCGAAATTTCTGGAAAGCGTGCGGCCCGGCGACTCGTTGACGGTCGAGCACACCGAAATCGCGGACGGCGGGGTGCGGTTTGCGGTGCGCGTTGCGGATCGTCCGGCCCTTGCCGGAACGCTGTCCCGACTCGCCGGCGCAGTTCGATGACGGCCGATCCCTCGCGCTTCCTCGAGCCGCGGCGGATCGCGGAACAGGTAGAGCGGCAATCCGATCAAGGGCGTCCTGCGGAGTGGATACGCTATCGAGAGCGCGGCAGCCAGTGGTTGCTCCGGTTGATGGCCTATTTGTCGCTGCGCCTGGGGCGCCGGCTGACCCGCGTCGTGCTCTACGGGATCGCCGCTTATTTCTTCTTGTTCTCTCCGCGCGCACTTCGTCATTCACGTCGCTATTTGAGGCTCGCGCTGGGCCGGCCTGCGACTGTGCTCGACCGCTTCAGGCACGTGCTGTACTTCGCCACTTGCATTCACGACCGGGTCTACCTGGTCAACGAGCAATACGAGCGCTTCGACTGCACCGTCGAAGGCGACGCTTTCATGCAGGCACAACTGCAGGCCGCCCGGGGCGCATTTTTGATGGGCGCTCACTTGGGGAGTTTCGAGGTCATGGCGAGCATCGGGCGCCGCCGGCAGGGCCTCCAGGTGTCGATGGCAATGTACGAGGACAACGCGCGAAAGATCAACGCCATGCTGGCGGCGATCGGACACCGCGCCAGACCCGACATCATTCCGCTCGGTCAGATCGACGCCATGCTGCGCATCGCCGACCGGCTCGACAGCGGCGCGTTCGTCGGCGTGCTCGGCGATCGCACCTTGGGCGAGGAGCCCGTGCACCGCGTGTCTCTGCTCGGTCGAGAGGCGTGGCTGCCCACGGGGCCCATGCGGGCGGCCGCCATTCTACGGCGTCCGGTCATCTTCATGGCGGGCCTCTATCGCGGAGGCAACCGCTACCACGTGGTCTTCGAGCCGATTGCGGATTTCTCGAATATCTCGGCCCGGGACCGCGAAGCAGAGGTGCATCGAGCCATCGAACGCTATGCCGGGCTTCTCGACCGATATTGCCGCTCCGACGCTTTCAATTGGTTCAACTTCTTCGACTTCTGGCGCGCGCCACCCGACAAAACCGGCTCATGAGGCGGCACTGGAGGCGGACCCTGGCACTCTGCGCCCTGCTGGCGCTGTCCGCCGTCTACGCAGCCTCCGGAGATCTGCCGGAACTCATGCGCTTGCTCGCGGCTCGCCGGCACGGCGAGGTGGACTTCGTCGAGCAGCATTTTCTCTCGGTGCTGAAGCGTCCGGTCGAGTCGTATGGGGTGATGGTCTACGACGCGCCCAACCGGCTGGAGAAACGCACGGTCGAACCGCGGCCCGAGAGGTTGGTGCTCGATGGCGAGGAGCTCACCATCGAGCGCAAGGGCCACATCCACGTGCTCGACCTCGCGGCCTATCCGTCCATGCTGCCGTTCATCGAAAGCCTGCGCGCAACTCTCGCCGGTGATTTGCCCGCCTTGGAGCGCGTCTTCAACGTCGATTTTGCGGGCAGCGTCGAACGCTGGACGCTGACCCTCTCCCCGCGCGATTCCAAGGTCTCGAAGATGGTCTCGCAGGTCCGCATCGAGGGCTCGCGCGATGCTCTGCTCAAAGTCGAGATTCTCGAGGCCAACGGCGACCGCTCGCTCATGACCTTGCGCGATCACCGGGCGCCATGAGCGCGCGCAAGGTGTGGGCCGTCGGCGTATGGCTCTGCTGCCTCACGTTGGCGGCGTGGGTCGCGCTCGATGCTCGCTATGTCGCCGATCTTTCCGCCTTCCTGCCGGCCCATCCGACGCCCGCGCAGAAACTGCTCGTGGATCAACTGCGCGACGGACCCGGCTCGCGCCTCATCCTGATCGCGCTCGAGGGAGGCGACGCCGACACTCGCGCCAAGCTCTCCGTGGCGCTCGCGCGGACGCTGCGAAGCGACCGCGAGTTCTCGGCCACCGGCAATGGCGAAGAGGTCACCGCGGATCGCGACCGCGAATTCCTGTTCGCGCATCGTTACCTGCTGAGCGCCGCGATCACCCCGGAGCATTTTGCTCCGGGCGGGCTCAAGGAATCGATGCAGGATACCGTCGCCGATCTGGCATCGCCCGAGGGGCTCGCGCTTCAGCCGCTGGTGGTCCGGGATCCGACCGGAGAGATGCTCGCGGTGATCGATCAGCTGTCCCGCACCAAGGCGCCGCGGCCGAACAACGGCGTGTGGGTATCGGCGGACGGTGCGCGCACACTGCTCATCGCGCAGACCGCCGCGCCGGGCGCCGACACTGATGCGCAGCAGCATGCGTTGGCCGCGCTGCGCGCCGCGTTCGGCCGCGCGGTTGGCGAGATTCACACGCCGTCGGCGCGACACGTCGAACTCGTCATGAGCGGTCCCGGAGTGTTCGCCGTGGCCTCGCGCGCGAAAATCGAGCGCGCGGTGGTGCGGCTCTCCATCGCCAGCAGCGCGCTCGTCGTCATCATTCTGCTGGCGGTGTACCGCTCGCCGTCCGCTCTCATCCTGGGCCTTCTTCCGGTGGCCACCGGCGCCCTCGTCGGGGTGGCTGCGGTGGCGCTTGGCTTCGGCGTCGTGCACGGCATCACGCTGGGGTTCGGCATCACGTTGATCGGCGAGGCGGTGGATTATTCGATTTACTTTTTCATCCAATCCGCCGGCGGCGCGACTGAGCGTTGGGAACGGCGGCTGTGGCCCACCATGAGATTGGGCATGCTCACCTCGGTATGCGGCTTCGCATCGCTCCTGCCGTCGGGATTTCCGGGACTCGCGCAGCTGGGCGCCTATTCGGTGAGCGGCCTCGTCGCCGCCGCGGCGGTGACGCGTTTCGTGCTGCCCGTTGTATTGCCGCGCAATTTCCAGGTGCGCGATCTGACGCCCGCGGGAGAGCGGATCGCCCGTCGCCTGCGCGCGATTCGCGAAACCCGCGCAGCCGTCCCGTGGATCATGGCGCTCTGTCTGGCGGTCGTGTCGGGCGCAGTGCTGTTTCTCGCCCGTCACACGCTGTGGAACCGCGAACTGTCGAGCTTGAGTCCGATCCCTGCCGCCGAGCTGCGCCTGGACGCTCAGCTTCGAAACGACTTGGGTGCCCCTGATTCGCTGGATCTCGTCGTCGTACCGGGCGCGAGTCTGGACTCGGCGCTGCGCGGGGCTGAGCTCGCTGCGCAAGCGCTCGAGCCGCTGATCGCCCGGAAGATCATCGGCGGCTTCGACAGTCCCGCGATGTATCTGCCGAGCCTTGCCACTCAAGCGGCACGGCGCGCCAGTTTGCCGGACCCGGCAGTGCTTGCCCGAAATCTCGGCCAGGCCGCCCAAGGTCTGCCGCTCGATGCGCGCCAATTGGCTCCGTTCGAGAGCGATGTCGAGACCGCTCGCGGCGGGCCGCTGATGAGCGCCGCCGACCTCGAGGGGACCTCCATGGCCGCGGGTCTCGAGGCGTTGACGATGCGCCAAGCCGGCGGTTGGAGCGCGCTTTTGCCGCTTCATGCCGCCGACGCTTCCCGGCCGGGCATCGATCTCGCTCCGGTGAGACGCGCGCTTGCCGAGGCGCATTCGGGCGCCCAGGTTCTCGATCTCAAGCAGGAATCGGACGCGCTTTACTCGGACTACTTGCGCGAGGCCATGCGCCTGTCCTTGGCCGGCTTCGTCGCGATCGTCGCGCTTCTCGTGATTGCCCTGCGATCGGCCGTCCGCCCAGCGCTCGTGCTCGCACCGCTCGTGCTCGCCGTCCTCACCGTCGCCTCGGCGTTGGTGCTGTTTCAGGTTCGATTGACGATTTTGCATCTCGTCGGGATGCTGCTCATCGTCGCCATAGGCTCGAATTACGCCCTGTTCTTCGACTCCCAACGCATCGACGGCGAGAAATCGGCCTCGACGCTGGTGTCGCTTTGCATCGCCAACGCCTGCACGGTCGCCGGCTTCGGGCTGCTCTCCTTCTCGGGCGTTCCCGTGCTGGAGGCGCTCGGCACGACCGTCGCGCCGGGAGCGCTCCTCGCGCTGATATTCGCGGCGCTGCTGACGCCGCGGACTGCGCATGGATAGTATAATTTGCGCTGCACGGCAAGGCGCCGTGGCCCCCGTCCGCATGATCTGGCTTCCGGGCGCCTTCCAGGAGCCTGAGGATTTCGTGAAGGCGGGGTTCGATGTCGCCGCGCGGGCCCGGCATCTCGCAGTCGACCTGCAGTTCCTGCGGATCGAGCTCGAGCATGTCGAGGACCGCAGCGTGATGGAGCAGCTGGCGCACGAGGTGGTGGCGCCGGCTCGCGCTGCCGGTTGCCGCTCGATCTGGCTCGCGGGCATATCTCTCGGCGGGTTTTTCGCATTGGACTACGCGGCCACCCGGCCGGGCGGATGCGACGGGCTTTGCCTGCTCGCACCGTATCTCGGCAGCCGGCAACTGATCGCCGAGATCGCCGCGGCGCCGGGCCTCGAGGCCTGGAATGCTGGGCCGCTTGCGGAGTCCGATGAGGAACGTCGAATATGGCGCTTCATTCGCGACCGGCGCGGGAAGTTGGGGACGGAGGGGAAAGCCGTGTATTTGGGTTACGGCCGCGAAGACCGCTTTGCGCGAGGTCACGCCCTGATGGCCGAGGCTCTTCCGCCCGGTATGGTGCATGTGGCGGCGGGTGGCCATGATTGGGGCACCTGGTTCGCGTTGTGGGAGCATTTTTTGACGTCGAATATTCTATGAGCCGACCGACCGACAACCCGCATCGCTGGGCCCCGTCGCCCCTCCTCTACGCCTCCGCCGCATTGCACGCTGCCGCTGCCGCGGCGACGTTCGTGCGTCCGCCGCTCTGGCCGTGGATGCTGGGGGCAGTGGCGCTCGACCATGCGGTGTTGACCGGCGCGGGCCTCTGGCCGAAGAGCCGCTGGCTCGGCCCGAATCTGACCCGTCTGCCCGGCGCTAGCGTGGATCGGGGGGAGGTCGCCATCACCATCGATGACGGCCCGGACCCGGAGGTGACTCCGCAAGTGCTCTCGGTGCTCGGGGTGTATCGCGCGCGGGCGAGCTTCTTCTGCGTGGGCGAGCGGGTGGCGCGCCACCCGGAACTCGCGCGCGAAATCGTACGCCTGGGACATACCATCGAGAACCACAGTCAACATCATCGCCACAGCTTCTCGCTCATGGGTCCGCGCCGGATCGAACGGGAAATCGTCGAGGCGCAGCAGAGCATCGCGCGCGTCACCGGTGAAAGCCCGCGTTTTTTTCGTGCCCCGGCGGGTCTGCGCAATCCGTTTCTCGATCCGGTGCTCGCTCGCCTGCAGCTCAAGCTCGCGACCTGGACGCGCCGCGGCTTCGACACCGTCAATGGCGATTCCGATCAAGTCTATCGGCGGCTGACCCGCTCGCTCGGAGCGGGCGACATACTGCTCCTGCACGATGGCCACGCCGCTCGAGGACGATTGGGGACGCCGGTGATCGTCGAGGTGCTTCCGCGGCTGCTCGAGACGCTGCACGGCCGGAAACTCATACCGACCACCCTGCGCGCGGCATTCTCGTGAGGAGCGCGGCCCGATGAGCCCACTGATCATCAAGACCTTCACGGCCGCCAGTTGCATCGGCCGCGGCCTCGAACAAACGCTCGGTGCCTTGATCGAGGAGCGCAGCGGTCTCGAGCCATGCCGCTTCGAGACGGTGATCCTCGACACGCACGTGGGCGAGGTGGCCGGAGTCGACACTCAGCCGCTGCCGCCCGAGCTCGGTCGATTCGATTGCCGGAACAACCGATTGGCCGAGCTCGCCTTGCGGCTGGACGGCTTCGATGAAGCGGTCGCGAAAGCGGCGAGCCGCTGGGGCTCGCGGCGCGTCGGAGTCTTCATGGGCACCAGCACGTCGGGCATCTTGCAAACGGAACTCGCCTATCGGCGGCGTGATCCGGTATCCGGCGAATTGCCGCCCGACTTCGACTACGGCGCTACGCATAATTCCTTCTCGGTGGCCGATTACGTGCGCAGGCGATTTCGGCTCGACGGACCGGCGGCGGCGGTGTCCTGTGCCTGCGCCTCGAGCGCCAAGGTGTTCGCGACGGCGCAGCGCATGCTCGGGTCGGATCTGATCGATGCGGCCGTGATCGGCGGCGTGGACTCGCTGTGCCTGACGACACTCTACGGCTTTCACTCGCTGCAATTGTGCTCGCCCGCGCCTTGCCGGCCCTTCGATACGGCGCGCGACGGCATCTCGATCGGCGAGGCCGCGGCATTCGCCTTGCTCGAGCGGTTATCGGATGAGGCGGCCTCGGACGATGTTTTGCTCCTCGGAGTGGGTGAATCGAACGATGCGTACCATATGTCCGCGCCTCATCCGGAGGGACACGGCGCGCGGCGCGCCATGCAGCTCGCCTTGTCGGACGCGCATCTCGAGCCGGGCGACATCGACTACATCAACCTGCACGGCACGGGCACGCCGAGCAACGATCGCGCCGAGAGTCAGGCCGTCACCAGCGTGTTTGGCGCGACGACGCCGTGCAGCTCGACCAAAGGTGCGACCGGCCATACGCTCGGAGCCGCGGGTGCGCTGGAGGCCGTGATCGCCGCGCTGGCGCTGCGCCACGGCTTGATGCCGGCGGGTGTGAATACGGCGAATGTCGACCCGACGCTGACCGCCAACTATCTCAAAGCCAAGCGCGTCGGTCCGATAGCGCGAGTGCAAAGCAACTCCTTCGGGTTCGGCGGCAGCAACTGCAGTCTCATTCTCGGACGGGCTGGATGATCCTGGAGGCGTTCATCCAAGGCGTCGGCGTCCTCGGTCCGGGGCTCTCCGGTTGGCCGGACGCCGCGGCGGTGCTCACCGGAACTCGCCATTACGCGCCGGAACCCACTGTACTGCCCACACCCTCGCTGCTGCAGTCGACCGAGCGGCGCCGGACCGGCCGCGTGGTCAGACTCTCGCTCGCGATTGCCTCCGAGGCCGTGGCGCAAGCCGGCATCGCGTCCCAGCATCTGCGCAGCGTCTTCTCCTCCTCCGGGGGAGACGGACACAACTGTCACGAAATCTGTCAATCGCTGGCCGCCGATCCGCGCGAGATCTCGCCGACCCGTTTCTCCAACTCGGTTCACAATGCCTCCGCCGGCTACTGGAGCATCGCGACCGGCGCGACCTTGGCCTCGACCGTGCTATGCGCATTCGACGCCAGTTTCTGCGCGGGACTCCTGGAGGCCGTCACGCAAGTGAGCGTGGATCGGGAGCCCGTACTGTTGGTCGCCTACGACACCGAGTATCCCGATCCATTGCACGCCAAGCGGCCGGTGCCGGATGCATTCGGAATCGCGATGGTTCTGACGCCGGGCTGCGACGAACGGTCGTCGGCGCGCGTCGAGGTCGCGCTCGACGACGGGCCCGCCGACACCCTGCACGATTCGCGGTTGGAGGCGCTCCGCCGCGCCATCCCGGCCGCTCGCTCGCTGCCGCTGATGAGACAGCTCGCGCTCCGCGAGCAGGGACGTGTCATCCTCGAATATCTGGACGTGTGCCACCTCGCCGTGGGCGTCGCGCCGTGCCGCTAGCGATCGACCGCGCGTGGATCGAGCGGCACATACCGCACCAGGGCCGCATGTGCCTCATCGACGAAGTGGTCGATTGGAGCGCGGATCGCATCGTCTGTTCGAGCGGCGGCCATCGCGCCGCCGATCACCCGTTGCGAGCGCACGGCAGGCTCGGAATCGCCTGCGGTATAGAATTGGCGGCGCAGGCGATGGCCGTTCATGGTGCGCTCCTGGCGGAAGGTGCTGCGGACAGACCTCGCGCCGGGCTTCTCGCCAGCATTCGCGGCGTCCGCATGTGGGCTCTGCGTCTCGATGACGTGGAATCGGATTTGCTCTGCCAGGCGGTGCGCATCATGGGCGACCAAAGTACGGCTCTGTACGAATTCGAGCTGCGATCCTCCGCGTCGCGGCTGATCAGCGGGCGGGCAGCCGTGGTGCTCGACGTGGGCCGCATCGCGCCGGACGGCCCGAGACGATGAGCGGCGCGCCCAAATGGGCCTTGGTCACGGGCGGCAGCGGCACTCTGGGCGCCGCGATCTGCCGCCGCCTCGGAGCCGCCGGACACTTCGTGCACGTGCACGCGAATCGCAGGCTCGACCAGGCGCAGGCGGTGGCGCGCGAAATCATCGACGCGGGCGGACAAGCACGGGCCGTGGCATTCGACGTGACCGACGCAGACGCGGCGCGCGCCGTCCTCGAAAGACTGGTCGATGAGGCCCCCATACAGATTCTGGTCAATGGCGCGGGGGTTCATGACGATGCCGCCTTCCCCGGGATGAGCGCGGATCAATGGCGGCGCGTGATCGATGTGTCGGTCAACGGCTTCTACAACGTGACTCAGCCTCTCATGTTGCCGATGATCCGGACGCGCTGGGGTCGCGTCATCACCCTGTCGTCCGTGACGGCCCTCATCGGCAACCGCGGGCAGGTCAATTACGCCGCGGCCAAGGGCGCGCTGAACGCGGCGACCAAGTCGCTCAGTCTCGAAGTCGCGAGCCGCGGCATCACGGTGAACGCGGTCGCCCCGGGAATCATCTCCAGCGACATGAGCGATTCGGTGTTCGACGCAACCGCGATCGCCAAGCTCGTACCGATGAAACGGGCCGGAACCGCCCAGGAAGTGGCCAGCTTGGTGGACTATCTGGCCTCGTCGGAGGCCGGCTACATCACCGGGCAGATCATCTCCATCAGCGGCGGCTTGGCCTGACCGCATGAACCCGCCGTCACTCGCGGGTCCGCACAAGACGGAGCTGTTGCTCTTCTACACCCTCCTGGAACTCGCCATCATCATCCTGGCGGGGCGCATCGGCGGGACGATGGCCAAGCGCTGCGGCCAATCCACCGCCGTCGGCGAAATCATCGTCGGCATCCTGCTCGGACCCTCGCTCTTCGGTTGGATCGCGCCGCGCGCCTTCGACGCCGTATTCCACTCCGCGCCGCCTGAGCCGCTGCAGGTCCTCTCGGGCCTGGGACTCATTCTGCTGTTGTTTCAAATCGGGATGGAATTCGATTTCGGGCATCTCATCGAACGCCCCAATCGGACCGCGGTGCTGCGCGTCTCCGCGGCATGCCTCGCCCTCCCGTTCGCGTGCGGCTTCGCGTTGGGATTTTGGATGACATCATCCGTAGCCCCGCCTGAGGCGCGCGTCGACTCGGCGCTGTTCGTTGCGACCGCCTTCTCGATCACCGCCCTGCCGATTCTCGGCCGGATCATGATCGAGCTCGACCTGACGCGCACGAAGCTCGGCGTCATCGCCATCGCCTCCGCCGCCGCCAACGACGTGGTCGGATGGCTGCTGCTGGCCTTCATCACCGCCCTGACGGTCAGCAACTTCGATCCGCGCATGCTCGCGTTCAAGGTCCTCATGGTCGCTGCGTTCGCGCTGATCAGCGCGAAATGGGTGAGACCGCTGTTGAAGCGCGCGGTGCGCCGCTCGAATCCGCGCGGCGGGAAGATGTCCGCGAACCTGTTGGGCGGCTTGCTCTGCGTCGCCTTTCTCGGCGCTATGATCACCTATCAGATCGGCATCTTCGCCATATTCGGCGGCTTCATGATGGGGGTGATCCTGTACGACGAGCCGGAGCTGGTCGAGGCGTGGCGGGAGCGTGTCGGCGGCTTCGTGACCGTGTTCTTCTTGCCGATCTTCTTTACCTATACCGGCCTGCGGACCTCCATCGGGAGCTTGGGGGTCGCCGATTGGGGCTGGTGCCTGGCGGTGGTCGCCGCGGCCAACATCAGTAAATTCGCCGCCGCCTATTGGGCGGCGCGGCGCTCACGCTTCAACCATGCCGAATCGTCGATGATCGGCTACATGATGAATACGAGGGCACTGATGGAGCTCATCGTGGTCAACGTGGGATTGGATCTCGGCGTGATACCGCCGAAGGTCTTTACGATGCTCGTGATCATGGCCATCGTCAGCACCGTGATCACCACGCCGGCCCTCAAATACCACTTGGCGCGGGGCGGCATCGATCGCCTGCCGTTGGGCGCGGCCGCGGGAACCACCCGCACGGGCACCTAAGCGTAGGCATCCAGCCCCCCGAGCGAATTGCGAACCGCCGTGCCCGATGGGGCGGACACGGGAGCGGCAGCCGGCGTAGACGGAGTGCCGGAGGCCGACTTCGCCCACGTGTAGGGCTGCTGGTTGAAGGCCGAACGGTCCTGAAACGAGCGCTGCGAAATATCGACGCTGACCTGCGTGAAGCCCTGCGAATTCAGCATCTCCTTCAGCTTCGGCAGACTCGATTCCAAGGCCTCGCGGGTCACCGCGCTGTGCGTGCTCATCATGACCTGGGCGTGATCGCCTTGAACCGAGATCTGCAGATCGATCGGTCCGAGCTGCGGAGGATTGACCTGAAGCTTGGCGCTGCTCCAGTTGTTGTCGACCGCGAAAGACACGCGGTCCGCCACGCCCTGCGGGAAATCCGTGCTATCGACCGGAGCGTGCACACTCAGTGTGGCGGCGGGGGCGGAATCGGCCGAGTTGGATGCCGCGGCGGAGCTCAGCTGCTGAAGCGCAGCGGCACCGTCGCCACCGCTGCCGCCGAGCCCGACGCCGGCGTCGCCCGCTCCTCCGTGGGCGTGGGAGCCGTCGCTCGCGAGTCCGGCGGAGTCGGATGCTGAGAGTAGCGCCGTCGACGCCGGGACGCTGGTCGAAGCCGGCGCCGAAGCCGGGCCGCCCACGACGGGCGCGGTGATCGCGCTCGGCATCGCCGGCGCTTGCACCGCGGCCGGCGGCGCCGCGACGGCGGCGTTCGCGGCCTGCAGCGCGGAGGCGGTTGCGCCGGTGGCATCCGAGCCCTCGGCGAGCGCGAGATTGATTTGGGCTTGGCCGATGGTCTGGGTGCCTTGGGCCGTGCCGGAGGCGTTCCCGGCTTCGCCGACGCCATTCGCACTGTCGTCCTGATCGTCCTCGCCGGATCGAAGCGCGTTCGCGAACGCGGCGGGATTCACGCCCCCGGGGGCCGACGCCCGAGTACCGGCAGATGCGGGGGCGGGACTCGCCGCGGTCCGGGACGTGCCCGCCGAAGTGGCCGCAACTGACCCTGGCGCCGCCGCAGCGCCGGTACCGCTCACAACGGGCGTAGCGCGCACCGCATTCGAGCTGCCGGCGAGCTGGCCGGTGCCGCCGGCCGCGGCGCTCGGCAGTGAGATGACGGCGGCCGCGGCTGCTGATTTCGCCGCGTCTGGAAGGGTTCCTGCCGCAGCGCCCGTACTCCCGGAGGCGGCGGCACTGCCGTTCGCGGCGGACGTTCCGGATTCCGGCGAAGCAGCCGCCTCGGCCGCGCCGGGAACCTCCCCGCCAACGGGTACCGACTCGTCCGCGGGCGCGCCGCCGCTACCGTCCGACTCCGTCACGCCGCCCAGCGGCCCGCTCGTGGGCCCGATCAGCGCTGCGGTTGCACCGCCGCTCGCTGCCCCGGCGAGGGCCGACACGGGTGCCGCGCTGCCCGCGGGAGAAGTCGTGGCCGGCTGAGCCGCCGGGACCGCCGGGGCTGCGGCTGCCGCTGCGGCGGTCGCTGCCGCCGCCGCCGCTGCTGCCGCCGCCGCCGTGGCCGTGGCCGTGGCCGCCGGGGCCGCAAGCGGCGACGTGCTGCCGTCCGCCGGCAAAGATCCGCCGCCGGCCGCGTCCGAGGGGGGCTTGGCTGGTTCGCTCTTCTTGCTCGGCTTACCGTGGACTTGACTTAGGGTGCCCGCAAAATCCGCGGCGCCGCCGGTATTCTTCGTGGAATCGGCCGATTGGGCACCGTTTTGAGACGCGTTGTCGGTCGGCGCGGGGGCGTGGGCAGTCGAGACCACAGGGGCCTTGAAGGCGATGATTGTCGAGTTCATGCCTGGATTTAGCAATTGACGTGCCAATCGCCGTCGCCACTGCCTAAATTCCTACACGGGCGTACGGCGGCGGCCGCTGCGGACGGCGGCCGGCCGTAGTAGCCTCTCAGGCCCGGTTCACCATTCACGCGAGGAAGCACTCATGGCTGACAAAATCGCCAAGGTACATTGGGAAGGCCGAGGTAAAAATGGCGTCGGCAGGATCAGCACCGAAACTGCCGCGCTACAGAACTATCCGTACGGGTTCGCGAGCCGATTCGAAGATGATAAGAAGGGCACCAATCCAGAGGAGCTGTTGGGTGCCGCGCATGCCGCCTGCTTCACCATGGCGTTTTCGTTCGCCAGCGATGCGGCGGGTTTCGACACCAAGAGCGTCGACACCAAAGCCGCGGTTCGCCTGGTCAAGAAGGGACCGGGTTTTTCCATCGATCACATCGCTCTGACCCTCGAAGCCACCGTGCCCGGAATCGACGAGGCGACGTTTCAAAAAATCGCCGCCCAGGCCAAGGCGGACTGCCCGTTATCCAAAGCCCTCGCGAGCGTTCCGGAAATCACGCTGACGGCGGTGCTGCGCAAAGGCTGAGCTCGCGCCCTGATTCGTCGCAGGTCTGCCACCGGAATGCCATGCTTGCGCCGCCGGCCGGCCCGAATGCGCCGCAATCCTTGTCTCTCGATCAACCTCGCGAGGCACAGGAAGAATCATGGAGCGCAATCTCGCCCTCAAGCTATTTGCCATCTGTTGTCTGATGGCTTTACTGCTGGCCGGGCTTTTCTACATTCGATCCATCGTCACCGAGAGGCAGCAACGGCGCGATGGAGTGGTTCAGGACATCGCACGAAGCTCGAGCATGGCACAGGAACTCACCGGACCGATTGTCGTCGTGCCTTACGAAAAAACCGTCCGCGACAACAAAGAGGAGGCCGGCACCGGAAGACAGTACATCGAAGAACGTCAGGTGGAGGGAAAACTTTATTTCCTGCCCGAAAGCTTGCGCATCGACGGTGCGCTGCGCACGGAGCGTCGCGCACGGGGTATCTACGAGGCGCGCTTGTATCACGCGGACTTGCGCCTCGCCGGCCGGTTCGATCTGCCGGCTCACTTCGGTATCACGGAGGATCTGGCCTCCTACCGCTTCGGCGCTCCTTCGATCGCGCTGACACTCAGCGACATCCGGGGCATCGAAAGCACGCCCAAAGTGATCGGAAACGGAGTAGCGCTGCAGGTGCTGCCCGGAAGCCCCTCGACGCTGCTCGGCCGGGGATTCTATGCGCTCCTACCCGGTGCTGCCGGCGCCGACGCGATGCATCTGCAGTTCGACGTGCAAATGACCGTCGCGGGAACGAGCGAATTTCACCTGATCCCGGTCGGCCGGGATACTGAAGTGTCGCTCCGGTCCAATTGGCCGCACCCCGGATTCACGGGCGAGTATCTCCCGACCCGGCACGATATCGACGCCAAGGGTTTCGATGCCCGATGGACTACGTCATTCTTCTCGACCAACCTGGATGAATCACTTCGCAAGTGCGCGTCCGAAGGCTCGTGCGCCGAGTTCAATGGCCGGCACCTCGGTGTGAGTTTCGTCGACCCCGTGGATCAGTACTTGAAGACCGATCGCGCCATCAAATACGCCTTGTTGTTCATTTTTCTCACCTTTGCGGGTTTCTTTCTGTTCGAGCTTCTAGCGAGACTCGCGGTACATCCGGTGCAGTACGGTCTGGTCGGGACCGCGCTTGCGGTGTTCTATCTGTTGCTCCTGTCCTTGTCGGAGCATATCGGCTTTGGCCCGGCTTACCTGCTGTCCTCGTCGGCATGCGTGGCGCTGCTCGGCTATTACATCGCTCACGTGCTCAAGGGTACTGGCCGCGGAGCCGGCTTCGCGGCCGCATTGGCGGCGCTGTATGGACTGCTCTATGGGTTGCTGAGCGCGGACGACTATTCACTACTCATGGGATCGCTCCTGGTGTTCGGCCTGCTGACGGCCGTGATGGTGCTGACCCGAAACATCGATTGGTTCAGCCTCGGCCGCAAGGACGAGGGCGAGCGCGCCTCTGCGGTGTCTTCGTGAACGCCGCTACAAGTGAATCGGGCCTTTGGCGATGATGGGGCCGGTCGGCGCGGCATGTGGAATTCCGGCCGCGGGCTCCAGGGTGATCGCAAGCACCGCGTTGCCGGTCAAGTCGGGGCGCAGTGTCGCCGGCACCTCGACCGTGTACGCTCGAGTGATGGAGACCGCTCCCAGAGAGCGCGGCGCTTGGCCGGGCGGAATCAGCCAGAGTTCCGCGGCGCGGCCCTTGGCATCCGGAGTGCTCGGCACCGGCACCATGAGCACCGTTCCGCGGCGCACATCAACGGTCGCGAGCCATCCGGGCGTTCCATCGTCGCGTTGAAGCGTGGTCACCGCCCTGGCGAGCTGCGCTTCGGATTGCTTGGGCGCGCTCCACCGGGGCACTAAAACGACCGCGAGCAGCGCCAGTGCGGCGGTTGCCGCGAGGCCGGCGGCGAGCCGCCAGAAATACAGGCTGCGCGACGCCCCGGAATCGGCCGCCGGTGCCGCCGGCGACCAGCCCAGGCGCTCCTGGACTCTCGTCCAGACGCGGCTCGGTACTTCGGCCGGCCGCAATTCGAGGGCGAGCAGCGCGAATCGATGCTCCCAATCGGACACCAAACGGGCGAACGCAGGGTCGGAGACGATGCGTGCTTGTGCCGCAAGCCGGGGGGCCGCATCGAGCACCCCAAGCACGTACTCTGCCGCGAGCAGATCGTCCGGCGGCGGCTCTTGGCCGCCCAGATCGTCGAGACCGTCCGCAGGAGTGCTCATTGTTCCAGACACTCGCGCAATTGCATGAGGCCGCGCCGGATCCAGCTTTTCACCGTACCGAGCGGGGAGCCGATGCGCGCAGCCAACTCTTCATAGGTCGAGCCGTCGAAGAACGCCGCGCGGATCAGCGAGCGGCGCCGCGTATCGAGCCGCTTCAGGCACTCCTCGAGCCTCTGACGTTCGGCGGACGCCTGGGCATCCAGTTGAGGCGAGGCGCTCGGATCGGCGATGTCCTCGGCCATGTCGAGCGGCTCGGATTTACGGGCCTGCGGCTGACTCCGTATACGGTCGATCGCCTTGTTGCGGGCAATCATCGCCAGCCAGGACATCGCGCCTGCCCGCTCCACGTCGTATTGCGCGGCTTTGCGCCACACCGTCGCAAACACTTCCTGCAACACATCTTCCGCTTCCGCGCGCTGCGACACGATTCTCAAACAAATGGCGAAAAGCTGCGGGGATGAATCACGGTACAGTTTCTCGAACGCCTGACGGCTGCCGAGCGCTATGTCCTTCAGCAGCTTGTCGAGGGCCGTGCGCTCACGCGGCGGCTCGTTTATGTCTGGTTCCATTGCAGATCGACATCCGGTATCACATCCCAGGGGCACAGTAACCCATATCGGCGATTCGAGGTAATTACGGCCCCGGGGCGCCCGCGGATGCAATTTTTACCAGCCGGCTGACTCTGCCCGCACCCTCAGTCCCCCCATTCGGGGTAGATGCGCAGCGCATCCACCACGTTGTGGATCACATCGGTGTGCGCATCTTCCTGCCATCCGCCCGGCTCGGCCTTGACGAAGATGTCGCGCGGCCGGCCTTCCGTGTCGACGGCGTAAAGCGCAAACGTGAGCGCGGCTTGCGCCTCGCGCTCGAGCGCCGCGGAGCCGATCGCCCGGGCGTACATCGCGAGCACGGCGCCATACGTCGACACCACGCCGCCCCACGCCTGTTTGTCCTCGTCCTGTTCGTGGCAGACGGTGACTCCGAACTCGCTGTGCGTGAACGTGCGGCGGACGAAATCGATGAGCGCGTCGCAGTCGGTGCGCCAATCGCGGTGCAAGGACTCCTTTTTCTCGAGCAGGTAGCGCGCGAGATTGAGCGGCGCCCAGGCCGTGCGGTTGCTCGGCGTGTCGTGATCCTCGAAGAACTGCGCGAACAGCGATCCATCGCTGAGCGCGCTCGGCAGCTGGTAGCCCGTGATCCAGCTCCACAGCGTCGCGCGCGATGCCGAGAACTCGCCGAATCCGCGCGCAATCAACGCATCGTACAGACGCAGCACGTACGCGGTGTTGCCGGACACCGCCCCTCGCCCCTCGCCGGTTCGAAAGTCCGCGCGAAACGGCCACGGCGAGTGGAAGGCGTCGCCCTCCCGCTGATTGGCGGCGAGCACGCGCGCGTTCTGCAGCGCCTGGTCGAGATACTTGCGCTCACCGGTGGCCTCTGCCAGCAACGCGAGCGCATACCCCGCGATGCCGCCCTTGTCCGGCTCGATCTCGAACGGCCGGTCGGCTTGCGAGCCGGCGTCCTCGGGCAGCGGGAAGCAATCCCGCTTGCCGGTGGAGCGCGTGAACGAGGGATACTTGCCGCTCTTCGGAGTCAGCGCCTCGTCCACGAGGTACTCGCCCATGCCGCGAGCGATCGACAAGGATTTGCCGTCGCGCTCGCCGCGCAGCTCCGCGTATTTGAGATAGGAAAGAATGCCCATGCCGATCTGCGTGGACGGAATGCTGTCCGTGCGGTCCGCGCTCGGCGTCCAGTCGGCATCCAGGAAGGTGACATAGGCGAAGCGCGGATAGCCGCGGTCCCACGGGCATTGACGATAGAAGGCCATTTCCAGATCCAGGGCCCGGTTCCAGGAAGTCCAGGGGGCAAGGCGCCCCTCGGCATCGAAGATCGCCGGATGCCCCGCGATGACGGTGCTATTCACGTGACGATATCCACCGTTTGGGTTTCCGGATCGAATACGATCCGCGCCTCGCCGCGCTCGAGGAGGCGTAAAACTCGCGCGAACTTCTCATCGAGCGGCAGCTCGCGTTCGCCGTAATCGGTACCCTCGCGCAGTACGAAGGACTCGATGACCGCCCGCAGAATATCCGGCTCGAGTGCGCTATACGGCACGCTCACGGGTGCCGACGATGCCGGATCGCCGGATTCATCCTCCATCGGCGACTGCGAGAGCGACATGCTCCGGGCGGCGTAGCGGGGGCGCGGCCGCGCGGCGCCACAGATTCGGATCCCCATCGACCGGAGCGAAGCCGTTGCGGCTGTAAATCGGACGGCAAGCCATGTTGCCCTCGGTAGGCAGTAATCTGCCGAATATGGTCTCATGTTTCCCGTCGAGCAGGTATGCCAGAAAGGCATCCTCGAGCCCCAAGCCGAGCGCGCGGCAGCTCATCACCATCTGATCGATGCAGTCTCGCGCCATCCAGGCGGCCGCGATCAGCCCGTACTTCGTGAACCGATCCTCCGCGATCATCACGTGCATCTCCTCGCCGCGCTCGAATCGCCGGTGGCATTGTTCCAACGTGTGGCGCTCGCCGGTGGTGTTGAATTGATTGGTCTTGTTGAGAAGCTCCAGGGCGCGGTTCATGTGCAGGCTCCCGACCGATCGTACAGGCGCGACGGTGGCGCGCAATTCGAGCGAGCTCAGGAACTCCGCGTGGGGCAGCGCCTTGCGGACCACCTCCCGCATCACCTGCGCCTGCACCATCTCGGTCCTGAGCCCGGATTCCCACGTAAGCGACCGCTGCTGCGTCTCGGCCGACCACAGCAGCGTGCGTTTCAAGTAATAGGGATGGGCCCCGAGCACGCGTATTCCGGGCAATCCCGCCTGAATCGCGGCTCGCTCCACCGCATTGTCGTCGATCATCACGGTGTTCTGCGGACGCAGGTTGAGCTCGGCCAGAATCTCGGCTAGGTTCTCCGCCTTGGTGCGGAAATTGATCCTGCGCGCGGCGAAGTCCGAGAGGCGAAGGTGGCCCTGGACGATCCTGTCCCAGTTACCGAGGATGAATTGCTCGTCGTTCTTGCTGACGATGGCGAGCAGGATGCCGCGCTTCTTCAGTATCAGCAGCGCTTCCATGAAGCCCATCGGCCAACCTTCCAGGATGCCGAGGGTCCCGTCCGCCGCCACGCCGCGCCATAGCGTGTCGTCGAGATCGACGGCCACGAGTTTGACGGTATCGCGCTTCCCGACGGTTCGGTACATGGCGAATATCTCGCGCATCAGCGCCTCGAAGAACTCGAGCCATTTCGCCGAATAATGCTTTTGCATCGGCTCCGGCGGATGAAGCCTGCCGAGATCGTGATCGTGGTCGCCGTCGCTCAAGGTGGTTCCATGCGTGAACGACCAGACGCCGTCGTCCTGGCAGTGCTGCTTGCCGACGCCCGCCGATATTTGATCGACGTCGACGAAGTAGGCGTTCTCCCGCTTCGCGATCTCGGAGGCGATGAACATGTTGAGCCGCTCGACGAAGTGCATGATGTTTCGCAGGTCGTAGCGTGCTTGAAATCGTCCGCGCTGGTGCTGCTGAGGCACCGGAAACCCCATCACGAACGTCAGCAGCTTCCTCTCGGAGTTGAGCCGCATGGCGTTCGAGAGATAGCGCGCCACGCAATCCTCGGTCTCCCGCAAGAACTCCTCGTGCGCCGCCAAGCTATCCTCGAGCCGAAAATAGGCGGTGCCCAGCACGGTTCTGAGCGGAATGTGCGCGATCTGGAAGTCGTACTGCGACGCATCCTCGGCGGAGATCTCGGGAAGTGCGTCGAAGTTGTTGAGCAGCAGGAAATCGCCTCGGTAGGCTTTATCGATGAGCGAACCCACCTGCGGCATGGGTTCGGCGAGACAGCCTCCCACCACCAGGTAGCGTGCGCCCGGATCGGGCGTGAGTTGCAGATCGATCGGCGTTCTGTAGCGCGCGCCGTTGTGCAGCGCGAACAGCGCAGACGAGACTTCCGCCGGCCCCACGTTCAGCGGTTCCCGGACTCGACGCGGGCTGCGAGCGACATGCGGATCGCGGCATCGTCGAGCTCGTGCTGGTCGCGCCGGTCGGCGGCGCGCTGCTCCTCGGCACGGAATCGCTCGACGGCGCGCCCGAGCGATTCCGCTTCGATGCGCTTCTCGCTCCATTGCAGCCGGCGACGCTCGTAGTCGGCGCGCGCGGCGTCGAGATTCTTGACGTGCTGGCGCATGGCATCGCCCAAGCGGTCGAGGAACGAGCGGTAGTTCTGGAGTTTCACCGCATCCATCGCGCCGCCGGCGACGGCCGAGTTGCGCACGTACTCGTCGCGGTAGGTTTTCAGCTGCACGAGCTGCTTTTCGAGGTCCGCCACCTTGCGCGCGGCGTCCGCCATGGGGCGGCTCAGGGCATCGGCCGAATTGGAGGCAATCTCTTGAATGGGCTCGAATCGCTTGGATTTCGTCATAACTTTCGTACTATCTGCCCGGCGCCGCCTGCGGCGCCGAGAACTGCGTCACGAGTTGCTTGAGGTCCGCGTAGCTGCGCTCGGTCGTCACCGGCTGGTACATGTCCTGCCGGAGGAATTCCTGAATCTTCGGCCATTGCTCGACCGCCAAGTCCACCCTCGGATCGGCGCCGCGCCGATAAGCGCCCACGGTGATCAAATCCCGGTTCTGCTGGTAGGTCGAGTAGACCTGCTTGAACCGCGATGCGAGGTCGAGCTGTTCGCGGGTCGCGATCTGGTGCATGGCGCGGCTGATCGACGCCTCGATGTCGATCGCCGGATACAAACCGCTTTCCGCCAGCCGCCGCGACAGCACGATGTGCCCGTCGAGGATGGCGCGTGCGGCGTCCGCGATCGGGTCGTTCTGATCGTCGCCTTCGGCGAGCACGGTGTAGAACGCGGTGATCGAGCCGACCCCGCTGTCGCTGTTGCCCGCGCGCTCGACCAATTGCGGCAGCCGCGCGAACACCGAGGGCGGATAGCCCTTGGTGGCGGGAGGCTCGCCGATGGCGAGTGCGATCTCGCGCTGCGCCTGCGCAAAGCGGGTCAGTGAGTCGAACAGCAGCAGCACTTTCTTTCCGCGATCGCGGAAATACTCGGCGATGGCGTGCGCCAGCCACGCGCCGTGCATCCGCATGAGCGGCGGAGTGTCCGCCGGCGTCGCGACCACCACGGCGCGGCGCATGCCGTCGGGACCCAGGGTATTGCTGACGAAGTCCTGCACCTCGCGGCCGCGTTCGCCGATCAGGCCCACCACGGTTACGTCCGCCTTGGTGTAGCGCGTCATCATGCCGAGCAGCACCGACTTGCCGACACCGGATCCCGCAAACAGGCCGATACGTTGTCCGCCGCCTACGGAGAGCAGCGAGTTGATCGAGCGCACGCCGACATCCAGCGGGTCGCGAATCGCGCGCCGCAGGAGAGGATTCATGGGCTCGCCGGTCAAGGACGCCTGATCGGTGCAGCGCAGTTCGCCCATGCCGTCGAGCGGGCGGCCAGCGCCGTCGAGAACGCGGCCCAAGAGCTCGTTTCCCACCGCTACCGTGCTCACGCTCCGCGTCGGGATGACCCGGGCGCCCGGCATGATGCCGCGGATGTCGCCGGTGGGCATCAGGAACAGTTTGTCGCCCGAGAAACCGACCACCTCCGCCTCGATCTGCTTTCCCTCGGCGGTGTCGACGAGACAGCGCCCGCCCACGGCGGCCTCGCAGCCCACGGCCTCCAGAGTCATGCCGACCATTCGGCTGAGCGTGCCCTCGACCACGAATTCCGACCCATTCGCCATGCGTTCGCTCACCCGCTGGAGAGTTTCCGCCCAGCGCTTGGAGGCGGACGCCCGCCCCGCACTCACCGCGCTCATGTGCCGCTCCCTCGGGAGCCCGCCCCAAGGCGCTCCGTTCCCATGAGTTCGCTCAATATCGCGCCGAGGCGGGTCTCGAGCCGTGCGTCGACACGGGACGTGGACGTGGTGATCTGGCAGCCGCCGCGCGCCATCACGGGATCTTCCACCAATTGCCAGGCCCGCTCGCTCTCCGTCGGCGCGAGGTTCTGGCGCACGACCGCGGCATCTTCGGGATGCAGGTGAACCCGTACCTCGCGTGCCGCGACCGGCAGAGCGGAGATGGCCTCGCGCACGATGCCGATGATCTGGGTGGGATCGGTTTTCAATTCGCGCCGCACGATCTGCCGGGCGAGCGTCATGGCGAGCGTCAACAGCTCGCGCTCCACCTCGGCGTCCAGCTCTTCGAACGGCTTGGCGAGATCGTAGAACATGCCCTCGAGCTTCTCGACCTGGGCGCGTACCTGCGCCCGGCCCGCCTCGCGTCCTTCGGCCAGCCCTTGCTCGAAGGCCTCTTTATGGGCCTCCGCCTGCAGGTCCGCGAGCCCGCTCACCGTCGGCATCTTGTGTCCGGCGGAGCCCTTGCTCATTTCCGGGGCGGCCCAG
>JBEKHK010000034.1:0-48092 GCA_050012315.1 Steroidobacteraceae bacterium
CCACTTGCGTCTCTCGGAACTCGCGGCCCAGCGCGTCGGCGTCCCCCGCCTCGCACGCTTGTGGCGGACTTCACCACACGTTTTCCCGGTGATCCCGGCATCGGCGCCGCGCTCGCACCGTTCGGGGGCGCGACGCTGCGCTGCGCCGGTGCGCGATTGCGGCTCGATCTACGTAAGTCCATGATTGAGGGGAACCTGACACTTGGCATGGAATTCGCTCAGTGCCCTAACCGGGGGTCTATCTGGTCAATACCGCCTATAATGAAATGTATCCGGACAGTGGTGCGGCGCGCTCCCACTACCGGCGTTACGCCGAGTGGCTGAAGACTCAGCCCGCCGAGCGCCTGGCGCAGAAGCGCGCCGAGGCGGACGCCCTCTTCCACCGCGTCGGTATCACGTTCGCGGTCTACGGCCAGGAAGAAGGCGCCGAACGGCTGATCCCTTTCGACATCGTGCCCCGGGTGCTTCCGGCCGAGGAGTGGGTTCGTCTCGAGAACGGCCTCAAGCAGCGCGTCCGCGCCCTCAACGCCTTCATCCACGACATCTACCATGACCAGCAGATCCTGAAGGCCGGCATCATTCCCCCCGAGCAGGTGCTCTGCAATTCCCAGTACCGCCCGGAAATGCAGGGCATCGACGTCCCCGGCGGCATCTACGCGCACATCGCGGGCATCGACATCATCCGCGACGATGCCGGCGAGTTCCGGGTGCTCGAGGACAATCTGCGCGTGCCCTCGGGCGTCTCCTACATGCTCGAGAACCGCAAGATGATGATGCGGCTGTTCCCCGAGCTCTTCTCCGAGTACCGCATCGCCCCCATCGAGCGCTATCCCGAGGTGCTGCTCGAAAACCTGCGCAGCGTCGCCCCGACCGGTGTCGCCGATCCCACCGTGGTGCTGTTGACCGCCGGCGCCCACAACAGCGCCTATTTCGAGCACGCCTTCCTCGCGCAACAGATGGGCGTCGAGCTGGTCGAAGGGCAGGACCTGTTCGTGCGCGACGAGGCGGTGTACATGCGCACCACCCAGGGCGCGCAACGGGTCGATGTCATCTACCGCCGCATCGACGATGACTTCCTCGATCCGCTGGTGTTTCGGCCGGACTCCATGCTCGGGGTGCCGGGATTGCTCGCCGCGTATCGGGAGGGACGCATCACCATCGCGAATGCCATCGGCACGGGCGTCGCCGACGACAAGTCCATCTACCCCTACGTGCCGGACATGATCCGCTTCTACCTCGGCCAGTCGCCCATGATCGGCAACGTGCACACCTGGATGCTGCGCCGGCCCGAGGACCTCAAGTACGTGCTCGAGCATCTGCCCGAGCTCGTGGTCAAGGAAGTCCACGGCGCCGGCGGCTACGGCATGCTCATCGGGCCGGCGGCGACGGCGGCGGAGATCGAGGCGTTCCGGCGCCAGATCGTGGCCGCCCCCGAGCGCTACATCGCACAACCGACCTTGGCGCTCTCGACCTGCCCGACCTTCGCCGCGCAGGGGTTGAAGCCCCGGCACATCGACCTGCGCCCCTTCGTGCTCTCCGGCCGCGAGGTCACCATCGTTCCCGGCGGCCTCACGCGGGTGGCGCTGCGCGAGGGGTCGCTGGTCGTGAACTCCTCCCAGGGCGGCGGCACGAAGGACACCTGGGTGCTGGAGAGCGCATGCTGAGCCGCACCGCCGATCACCTTTACTGGATGTCGCGCTACGTCGAGCGGGCGGAGAGCCTGGCGCGGCTGGTGGATGCGCATTACCGCATGTCGCTGCTGCCGCAGGCCGGGGACAACATGGCCCAGTCGCTGAGTGCGGCCATGACGGCGCTGCACATCGAGGAGGCCTATCGCGAGCGCCACGAGGCCATCGTGCCGCAGGCGGTGTTCGAGTTCCTGAGCCTGGACCGCGACCACGCCGGCAGCATCGTCAACTGCCTGCGCGCGGCCCGCGAAAACGCGCGTGCGGTGCGGGGCTCGCTCACCTCCGAGCTCTGGGAGACGCTCAACTCCACCTGGCTCGACGCGCGCTCCTTCATGGCGCGCAGCACGCCGCGCACGGACATCGGGCATTTCGTCGAGTGGGTCAAGGAGCGCTCGCACCTCACCCGCGGGGTCACCGTCGGCACCATGCTGCGCGACGAGGCGTTTCACTTCACCCGCATCGGCACCTTCATCGAGCGCGCGGATTCGACCGCGCGCATCCTCACCGCGCATCAGAACGACCTCGAGCCGGGGGCGGATGCGGCGGTGGTGCCCGATCCCTACCAGTGGAGCGTGCTGCTCCGGGCGCTCTCCGCCTTCGAGGTGTACCGCCGCGTGTACCGCGACGTGATCACCCCCTACAAGGTGGCGCAGCTCCTGATCCTGCGCGACGACATGCCGCGCTCGCTCACGCGCTGCTGCAAGGAGGTCTACCAGAACCTGCGCTCGGTCTCGAACGAGGAGTCGAAGGAAACCGAGCGGCGCGCCGGCGAATTACACGCTATTCTGCATTTCACGCGCATGGAGGCCATCATCGAGGTGGGCCTGCCGCACTTTCTGGAGCAATTCCTGACCCGGCTGCGCGATCTGGGCGATCGCGTGGCCTCGGACTTCCTGGTGCCCCCGGCAGAGGCTTAAGACGCATGCAGCTTCATATCCGCCACCTGACTCGCTACCGCTACGAGCGGCCGGTGAAGTACAGCGTGCAGAGTTTGCACCTCACGCCGCGGCGCGATGCCGGGCAGCGGGCGATCATCTGGACCATCACGGCGCCGGGCCGCAGGCTCGAGCAGATCGATGCGCACGGCAACATCGCGCACCTCCTCACCATCGAGCAGCCGCACCGCGAGATTCAGATCATGGTGCGGGGCATCGTCGAAACCGCCGACACCGAGGGCCGGCAGGACGACGGGCCGCTGTCGCCGCTCGCCTATCTCGCACCCACGGCACTGACCGCGCAGAACGCGGAGATCAAGAGCTTCGCGCACGAGGCCGTCGCGCCGGCATCGAGCCCTCGGGCCCGCGCGGAGGCCTTGGCGGAGGCGGTGGTGCGCGCGGTGCGCTACAAGCCGGGCATGAGCGACGTGCAGGACACCGCCGCGACCGCGCTCGAGAACGGCGAAGGCGTGTGCCAGGACCACGCCCACGTGTACATCGCCTCGGCGCGAGCGCTGGGCATGCCCGCGCGCTACGTGAGCGGCTATGTGTACACCGGCGACTCGAGCGACGCCGCCAGCCATGCGTGGGTCGATGTCTGGCTCGGCGCCGAGCTCGGCTGGCAGAGCTTGGACGTGACGCACCAGTGCCCCGCGATTCGCACCTACTGCCGCCTCGCGGTGGGCCGCGATTACTTGGATGCCGCGCCGGTGCGCGGCGTGCGGCACGGCGGCGGAGGCGAGAAGATGGAGGCGAACGTGCTGGTGGCGGAGTCGGCCCAACAACAGCAGCAGTAGAGTAGAATTTGGGCCATGACGTACTGTGTCGGCCTCCTCGTCGACACCGGTCTCGTGATGCTGTCCGATTCTCGGACCAACGCCGGTGTCGATCAGATCAATACGTTCCGCAAGATGTCGACCTTCCAGCGGAGAAACGACCGGGTTCTCGTGCTCATGTCGGCGGGCAATCTCGCCATCACCCAGGCCGTCGTCAATCTGCTGCACGAAGCATCCCACGAGGGCGACGGCTCGCCCAAGATCTATCGGACGGAGAACATGTTCAGCGCCGCGCGCGTCGTGGGCGATGCGCTGCGCGAGATCTACGAGCGCGATGCCAGCCACTTGAAGGACCACGGCCACGATTTCAACGGCACGTTCATTCTGGGCGGCCAGATCATGGGCGAGGAGCCGCGGCTGTTTCACATCTATTCCGCGGGCAACTTCATCGAATCGTCCACCGACACGCCGTACTTTCAGATCGGCGAGTCGAAATACGGCAAGCCCATCATCGATCGGGTGATCTCGCGCAGCTCGAGCCTCGCCCAGGCGGCGAAGTGCGCGCTCGTGTCCATGGACTCGACCATCCGCTCGAACTTGACGGTGGGGCCGCCCTTGGATCTCGCCATCATCCGCCGCGACGAGTTCAAGTTGGGAGCGCACATCAGCATCGATTTCGAGCACCCGTACTTCCGCATGATCCGCGAGCGCTGGGGGTTCGCCCTGCAGGAAGTGTTCGCCGAGCTCCCGAACCCGGACTGGTAGCGGCGCCGGGCTGAACCGTGGCGCGCTACACCAGGTCGGCGGCCTCTTTCGCGGGCGGCGCGACCCCGCGCGGCGTGCCCCATTTGAGCGGCGCGAGCTTCGGCACCATGCCGATCCAGCCGACGAGGCCGAGCATGCTCATGACGGCGGCCGCGACGAAGGCGAGCGCGAAATGCCCGGTGCGATCGACGATCAGGCCGGTGACCCAGGGCGAGATCATGCCCGGGAAATTCCCCAAGGAATTTTGGATCCCCACCCAGCGGCCGGAGGCCTTCGGCCCCGCGAGAATCTGCGACATGGCGTACATGCCGGGCGAGGAGGCGCCCATCATGACCTGAAAGCCGAACATGCCGGCGATCGCCATGGACTGGGTGCCGAGTCCCATGGCGAGCATGCAGGGGACCGAGCCCACGTGCGCGATGCACATGATGAGCTTGTAGGCGAAGTTGGCCGAGCCGCCGCGCGCGATGTAGCGGTCGACGGCCCAGCCGATGATGAACGCGCTGAGGCCGTTGACCAGGTACCCCGCGGTCGCCATGTGCTCCATGTTGTGCATGGAGAAGCCGCGCTCCTTCACCAGGTAGCCCGGCAGCCAGCTCAGGATGAAGTACCACATGTAGTTGCTCGAGAACAGCCCGAGGCTCGTGCCCCAGAGCCCGCGCTGGCTCAACACCATGCCGAGCGTCGGCGTGCTCGGGTCGGCCCGCTGGGTCGCAAGCTTCGGCAGCCGCACCGTGAGCCAGGGGATGAGCCAGAACAGCGAGCACACGCCGAACACCAGGAACGTGCCGCGCCAGCCGACGTAATCGATCAGAAGGCCCGCGAGGAACACGCCGACCCCGGGACCGATGAGATAGCCGAAGGCGACGATGCCGTTCGCCATGCCGAGACCCTTCACGGGAACCACGGCCGCGAGCAGCTTCGAGACCGTGGGAAAGCCGACGCTCTCACCGAGACCGAGCATCATGCGCAGCGCGATCAGCATCGAGAAGCTCGAGGTGATGCCGGTGAACGCGGTCGCCGTCGCCCACAACACCAGGCCCGCGGTCAGCACGCGATGCGCGCCATAGCGCTCGGCGAGCGCGCCGACGGGAATCTGGATGATCGCGTAAATCCAGAAGAATGCCGAGAACAGCAGGCCGTATTGCCCGTTCGTCAGGTGCAGGTCGTGCTGGATCAGCGGCCCGGCGGTGCCGAGGGCGCCGCGATCGACGTAATTGATGAGCAGCACCGCCGACAACAGCAGCACCACATAGAGCGGCCGGGTCAACGGCCGCCCGTCCGGTGCCGTCTCCGGCACCGCGCCGTCCGCTCCCGGCGTAATGAGCGGATTCAGCTCGCGTAATCCGCGTGTTGGCGGTCGAGCAGGCGCTTCAGGGCCTCGAAATGCAGCTCCGCGCGATCGCGGCCGCCGACCGTGCCGCCCGAGGAGAACTGCGCCACGGTGGACTTCACGACTTTGTCCGGCAGCGGCTTCAAGGCCCGGCCGGTCGAGAGCGCGAGCACCTGCGCCTGGCAGGCGCGCTCCAGGAAATACAGCCGCTCGAACGCCTGCGGAATGGTCTCGCCCACCACCAGCGCGCCATGATTGCCCATCATCAGCACCGACTTGGTCCCGAGCACGCTCGCGAGCCGCTCGCCCTCGGTGTGGTCGAAGGCCAGGCCGTTGTAGTTCGGATCGTAGGCCACGTCCTCGTAGAATCCGAGCGCACTCTGTACCGCCATCTCCAGGCGCGGATTCTCGAGCATGGTCATCGCGGTGGCGTACGGCATGTGCGTGTGGAGCACGCAGCGTGCCTTGGCCGAGAGCCGATGCACGGGCAGGTGGATGTAGAGCGCGGTGTCCTCGATGGGTCCCCGGCCGCAGAGCATCTGGCCGTTGAAGTCGATCACCATGAAGTCGCTCGCCTTGACCTCCGACCAGTGCAAGCCGAACGGTGCGAGCAGGAAGCGGTCCGCATGACCCGGCACGAGCATGGTCATGTGATTGTCGATGCCCTCGTTCAAGCCGAAGTGATCCGCCAGCCGGTAGCAGGCCGCGAGATCGATGCGGGCTTGCCGCTCGGCCTCCGTGATCGTGGATACGGACTTGAGACTCGCGTTCATGGTCGCCTCGTCTGCCTTGCGGGTAATCGGAACTTAAAACTCTAGCATTTCCGGAATCGGTCAGCGAGCGCGCCGAGGCGATGCCGTTTCACGGGATGTTCACTTAAGGTGGCCAGAATGGCCGGATGCGGACTGTGAAGCCTCTGTGAAGACGATCGATTTGGTCTATTTCAACGCGGGCGGCGGCCATCGGGCCGCGGCCACGGCGCTCGAGGCGGTGATCCGCCAGCAGGGCCGGCCCTGGGAGGTGCGTCAGGTCAATCTCATGAGCATCCTGGACCCGAAGGATGTGTTCAAGAAGACCACCGGGATGGATTGGGAGGACATCTACAATACCCGCCTCGCGCGCGGTTGGAGCGTGGGTCTCGCCCAGGAATTGAAGCTCCTGCAGGCCTTGATCCGCCTGAGCCACCGCTCCGTGGCGAACCGGCTGAAGCGCCACTGGCGGCGCACCAAGCCGGACCTCGTGGTCTCGCTCATCCCGAACTTCAATCGGCCCATGTACGAGGGGGTCATGGCGGCCCGGCCGCGCGCCCCCTACGTCACCATCCTCACCGACTTCGCGGACTACCCGCCGCACTTCTGGATCGAGCCCCGCCAAGCGCAGCATTTCATTTGCGGCACGCCCCGGGCCGCGGCCCAGGCGCACTCCCTGGGCTATGGCGAGGATCGGGTGCACCGCGTCTCGGGCATGATCATCCGGCCCGATTTCTACGCCCCCTCCTCCATCGACCGGCGCACCGAACTCCAGAAGCTCGGCCTCGATCCGGATCGGCCCACCGGTCTCGTGATGTTCGGCGGCCATGGCTCGCGCGCGATGGCGGGCATCTCCAAGCGGCTCGACGACATCCAGCTCATTTTAATGTGCGGACATAACCAGGTGCTGGCGCAGCGGCTGCGCGCCAAGCCCGCGACGGCGCCGCGCCTGGTGGTGGGCTTCACCCCCCAGATGCGCTACTTCATGCAGCTCGCGGACTTCTTCATCGGCAAGCCGGGTCCCGGCAGCATCAGCGAGGCCGTTCAGCAGGGCTTGCCGGTGGTCGTGGTGCGCAACCCCTGGACCATGCCCCAGGAGCGCTACAACACCGACTGGGTGCGCGAGCACCAGGCGGGCATCGTGCTCGAATCCTTCAAGTTCGTGCGCGACGGCGCCATGGAGATAATCCATCGCCTCGACGAATTTCGCGCTAGCATTGCGCACATCCGCAATGAGGCGGTGTTCGAAATACCGGAGATTCTCGAGCGCATCATGGAAACCGCCCAGCCCCATGACCTGCCACGGCATGGACGCGAGCAGCGGCCGGGATCGGTGCTGCTCACTTGACCACGTTCCTGCTCGCCTTCGGCGCGCTGTTCTCGATCGTCAACCCCCTCTCCGGCGCCTTCATCTTCTTCGGAGCAACCCAGGGGATGGATGCGAAGATGCGCGCCCTGGTCTCGCGCTGGGTGTCGATCTACGCGTTCTGCATCGTCTCGCTGTCGCTCTACGTCGGCGCCTACGTGCTCAGCTTCTTCGGCATCTCGATTCCGGTGCTGCGCGTCGCGGGTGGCATCATCGTGGCCATGTCGGGCTGGCGCATGCTCAACGAGCCCGACGCCACCGAACAGCGCCGCAGCGAAGCGCCCACCTATCCGCGCTCGTTCGACACCCCGCCGAGCCGTCTCGCCTTCTACCCGCTCACCATGCCCCTGACCACCGGGCCCGGCACGATCTCGGTCGCGATCTCGATCGGCGCGGGCCGGCCGCCGGCGATTCACCCCGCGCTGATCGGGCTGTTTTTCGTGGAGACGCTCTGCGCCACGCTGCTGCTCGCGCTCTTGGTGTACGCGCTCTATCGGAATTCGGCGCGCATTGCGGATTTCATCGGCGCCACCGGCACCACCATCATCGTGCGGCTGTCGGCGTTCCTGCTCTTCTGCATCGGCATCCAGGTGCTCTGGAACGGCGCCGCCGAGCTGCTCGGCCGGCTGCCGTTCGGCACCACCGGCACCGGCTGAGCGGACGGACGCGGGCCCGGGCGGACGCGGCAGGGCGGCGGACGCGGCAGGCCGGCGGACGCGGGCGGGCCGCGCGCGGCGGCGCTACGGCTCGACGCCCTGCGCCTTCAGGTATTCGTCGTAGGTGCCGCGGAAATCGGTGATGCCGGCATCCGGCTTCAACTCGATGATGCGGGTGGCGAGACCGCCCACGAACTCGCGATCGTGCGAGACGAACATGAGCGTGCCGGCGAAGTGCTCGAGCCCGATCTGCAGCGACTCGATGGTTTCCATGTCCATGTGATTGGTGGGCTCGTCCATCAACAGCACATTGGGCCTCGACAGCATGAGCTTGCCGTAGATCATCCGGCCCTTCTCGCCGCCCGAGAGCACACTCACGGATTTCTTGGTTTCCTCGCCGGAAAACAACAGCCGCCCGAGCGTCGCCCGCACGATCTGGTCGTCGTCCGCCTTGCCGGTGAACTGCGACATCCACGTAAACAGGTCGCACGGCGGCTCGAATTCGGCCTGCGGATCCTGCGGCATGTAGCCGATCTGCGCGTTCTCGACCCAGACGATGCGCCCCGCGGTGGGCGTGAGCTCACCCGCGAGCACCCGCATCAAGGTGGTCTTGCCGACGCCGTTCGGTCCGATGATGGCGACGCGCTCGCCGGCCTCGATGTTGAAGCTTACGTTCGTGAACACGTCGGCGTCCTGCCCGGGATAGCGGAAGGAGATCTTGTCGACGGTGAACGCCGAGCGATACAGCTTTTTCGCCTGTTCGAAGCGAATGTACGGATTTTGACGCGACGAGGGGCGGATCTCCTCGAGCTTGATCTTCTCGAGCTGCTTCTTGCGCGAGGTGGCCTGCCGCGCCTTGGAGGCATTGGCGGAGAAGCGGCGCACGAATTCCTGCAGATCCGAGATCTTGTCCCGCGCCTTGGCGTTCGAGGCTTCGACCCGGGCCCGCGCCTGCACCGAGGCGAGCATGAAATCGTCGTAGTTGCCGGGATAGATCTTGAGCTGCTGGTAATCGAGGTCCGCGACGTGCGTGCACACCTGGTTCAGGAAATGCCGGTCGTGGCTGATGATGACCATGGTGGCGTCGTAGTTGTTGAGCGCGCCTTCCAGCCAGCGGATCGAATGGATGTCGAGGTTGTTGGTCGGCTCATCGAGCAGCAGCACATCGGGCTGGGAGAACAGCGCCTGCGCGAGCAGCACGCGCAGCTTCAAGCCCGGCGGCACTTCGCGCATCGGTCCCGTGTGGCGCGACGCATCGATGCCGGCATCGGTGAGAATGGCGCCGGCGCGAGCCTCCGCGTCGTAACCGCCGTACTCCGCGAACACCGCCTCGAGCTCCGCCGCGCGCATGTAGTCGGCGTCGCTCGCCTTCGGATCCGCGTAGATGCGGTCGCGCTCGGTCATCGCCTTCCAGAGCTCGGCATGACCCTGCATCACCACGTCGAGAACGCGCTGATCCTCGTAGCCGAATTGGTTCTGATTCAATTTCCCGAGACGCATGCCGGCCTGCAGCACCACATCGCCCGCGCTCGCGTCGAGATCGCCGCCGAGCACTTTCATGAGCGTGGATTTGCCGCAGCCGTTGGCCCCGATGAGGCCGTATCGGTTGCCGTCGGTGAACTTGACGGTGACTTGCTCGAACAGCGGCTTGGCGCCGAACTGCACGGCAACATTGGAAGTGGACAGCATGGATCAAGAGCGCCTGAATGGGCGGCGCATTCTAGCCGAGCGGGCGGCCGGATGGAGGAAATTTAGCGTGCCGGCCGCCCGCTGAGGGATCGTCCTACCCGGGCGGCGGCAGGGGCGGCGCCGGCGAGTCCGCGGGGGCCGGCGGGGCGGCCGGCTGCGGCTCGGGCGAGGCGCCGGTCGCCTTCTGGCGTTTCAACTGATCCTTGCAGTAGCGCTTCGCCTCCGCCTTGGAGACGGTGACGCTGGGGTTGCTCATCTGGTGCTCCACGCACTCCCTCAGGCGCTGATGGTCGGTCGGTGTGACCCGACCCATGCTGTCGTCCGCGAACGCGAGCGAGCTCGCGAGGGCAACGGGGGCGAGGGCAACGGGAGCGAGGGCAAGTAGGCCGATTTTCATGGCGATCTCCTCGAGGTCCTTCGGGCCTGGCTAGGTGAGGCTCACCCTAGAGACCGAGCGAGGGAGCAGCAAGGCGCGCTCGCCGCCGCCGGCTGTCGGCCGACGCCGTCGGCGCCCGCCTACGGCGCGCCGGCAAGAACTCGGGGACCCGCGAGAGCGGCTCGCCCAATAAAAGGCTCGCCCAATAAAAAGGGCGTCCCGCGCTCATCGCACGGGACGCCCGGTCAGGTCAAAGGTTCTCGATGGTTCTTCTTGTTATTCCTCTTTTTCTTCTATTCTTCGTTGATGAGCCTGGGCACCCAGGGGACGCCCAACCCCGTCACATCGTTGTACCCCGCCGGCGTCGGCGGGACGGCCGCGGACGACAGCGAGGTGTAGTTCCACACATCGTTGATGCCGAGACAGAGCGGCAGACCGCAGACCTCGAGGGCGTACGGGGCGGTGATGATCAGGAACGGCACCGAGCTCACCGTGACGACCCGCAGCTCGGTCGGAGCCGCCCGGTAGCCGCGCAGCATCGCGACCGGTTCGGTCGGCGCGATGATCTGGTTGATGGCATCCTTGAACGCGCTGCCGGTGTTCTCGCTGCCGACATCGTAGAGCAGCGGATTCGCGAAACCCACCAACGGCTCGCCGGTGGCGATGCGCTTGGAGTTCAGCACCGCGATCACGCCGGCCATCCAGGGAGAGGCGACGCTCGTGCCGCCGATCGAGGTCTGGCAGAACTCGGTCGTCTTGGTGCTCGGCGTACAGCCTGCATCCGCGATGGCATTGCCGGCGATGGTGTAGGTCTCACCGTAGATGAAGCCGGTGTACGGATCGCCGAGCATGGCGACATCCGGGCTCACGCGCTGCGGGTTGGGCAGTGTCTCGACATAGCCGCTCGCGAGATTGAGCGAGGTCGCGAGATCCGCCGGCACCGCCTTGGCCTGATACGCCGGCTGCGCTTCGAGCAGACTGATACCGCCGCCCGAGCCCGCATAGAACGCGTAATTGTCGAACGTATAGCCGTAGGCGCTCGTGGTCTCGACCCCGGAGGTGGTTACCGACTTCGCGCTCTTGATGGTCACATCGTCGAGCAGCGCGCGATAGTTGCCCCAGCCGTACTCGGACTTGTCGCCCGCCGAACCCTTGATGAAGAGCGAGGTGCCGCCCACGCCCGTCACCCAGGCGCTGGTCGCCGGCCACGAACCGGAAGCGACACCGTTGAGCGCGTCGAGATCGCCATCGTCGCCCGAGCTGAACAGGATGGTGATGCCCTGCGCCGCGCCGGCCAGCGCGGCTTGGTCGAAGCTTTGCTGATCGCCGGGAGCGATGGACTCGCCGCCGTCGCCCCAGCTGTCGGTGACCACATCCGCCACATGGTTGTAGACGGTGTTGAAGAAGGCGATGTCGAGCGATGTTTCGCAATCGACCGAGCCCACGTAGACGATCTTCGCACCCGGCGCGCCGCTGTGGACCGCCGATACGTCGAGCGATTCCTCTTCCCACCAGCCGTAGGGGCCGCAGGTCTCCGAGGGCGAGACGCTGTAGATGCCCTCGGGAATGATCTGCGTGAAGTTCACGCCGTTCGTGAGCTTCGGCAGGGAGTTCGCGGCCGAGTAGTCGTTGATGTCGTTCAGAATCGTGGGCGACGCATAGGCGTCGATGATCGCCACCGTGACGCCCTTGCCGTCATAGCTCACCTGGTCGAAACCGTAGGCGGAGCGCACCTGCGCCGCCGAGTAGCCGCATCCGAGCCACGGCAGCGAGGCGCCGTACACGTCCGCGGGCGTGCTGAGCGTCGCCACCAGCGCTCCCGAGCCGAAGCTGTGGTTGCAATACGGCGAGCCGTTGCCGGCGGCCACCGGCGGCGGCGTCACCGCCGTCGCGCTCGGCGAGGCGGCCGAGGCGCTCGCGGGCGCGACCAGCGCACCCTGCGTCTCCGATCGGTGGAAGGGCTTGCGCAGCAGCGTGGTGTCGTCGAGGCCGCCGATGTAGAGGATCTTGCCGGCCAGCGCGGCGGGAATCGTCGGCGCTTCCTTGTTGGCACGCAGCGTCCGGCCCTGGTAGGTGTACAGGTTCTGGCTCACGCCGAAGGCGGTGCGCAGCTGCGCGACCGTCGCCGTCGCCGACACGTACACGCCGTGCGGGCCCACCGTCACGTTCTTCATGCCGGCCTGCCCGAGCAGTTTCTCGACCGCGGCGACATCGGCCGCCGCCGGCGCGTAGCGCGCCGCGAACTGCTCCGTGCTCAGGTATTGGCCGTACTCGCGTCCCTTCGGATTCGAGACCTCCGTGACGAAGCTCTTGAGGCCCGCGAGATTGTTCAGCGCCATGTTCACCGACACGGTGATCGTCGTGGCCGCGGGGGCCGAGCCCTTCAGCGTCGCGTTCTTGACCCATCCCGCCACGTTCCCTGTAACCGTCGTTGTGCCCGCCGCGCTCGCCGTTCCTCCACAGGCGATTGCAGCGGCCAGGACGCCGCTCCATATCAATCGAGACTTTGATTTGCGCAACACGAGTTATCCCTCATGACAAAGTGTTTTGATGAGCGCGGGCCGGGCTGTCATTGCCCGACGTGGCGCCGAAGCCGGCTGAGCCGGCAGGTATTTGGATTCACCCCTTCGTAGTTATCGTTGCACCGATCAGAGACGATCGGTCAGTGTCCAAACTTGAGCACAGGTTTATGGTAAGCCGCAAGTTAATAATGCATCGCCGATGCTACACTCGGCGCGTTTCGAAGTTATGTCAAAACAATGCGCTCGCCCGCTGCGCGCGCAACGACTCTCCGCGTTGGACATAATGCGAGCGCTGGAGTAGCGTTCGGGATGACAGAGGGAGGCCTTATTCGACATCTGCGCGCGGCCGGCAGCGCTTGGGGTGCGCTCGCGGCGGTCGCCTTGCTCGCCGTTCCGCCGTTCACCCCCGTGGCCGCCGCCGCGCCCGACACCGACTACCACGCGCGCGTCGTGCGGGTGCTGAAGCAAACGCCGCTCATCGACGGCCATAACGATTTGCCCTGGGAAATCCGCGAGCGCTTCAAAGGCCGGCTGGCGGATATCGACCTGGCATCGGACACCTCCCGCCTGCCGACGCCCGATGACGCCCCGCCGCTCATGACGGACATTCCGCGGCTGCGCGCCGGGCTGGTCGGCGGCCAATTCTGGTCGGTATGGGTGCCGGTCGAGATCAAGGGACCCGAGGCGGTACAGACCACGATCGAGCAGATCGATCTGGTCAAGCGCATCGCGGCGAAATATCCCGCCGTGTTCGAGATCGCCTACACCGCCGCCGATGTGCGCAGAATTCACCAGGCCGGCAAAATCGCCTCGTTGATCGGCATCGAGGGCGGCCATCAAATCAATGAGTCGCTCGCGGTGCTGCGCCAGATGTACGACCTCGGCGCGCGCTACATGACGCTCACCCACGTGCTCGATACGCGCTGGGCGGACGCCGCCACCGACGCCCCCGTTCATCACGGCCTCACCGGCTTCGGACAAGAGGTGGTGCGCGAGATGAATCGCCTCGGCATGCTGGTCGATCTGAGCCACGTGTCGCCCGACACCATGCGCGCGGCGCTGGCGGTGACGGCCGCACCGGTGATCTTCTCGCATTCCTCCGCGCGCGCGCTGGTCGATCATCCGCGCGACGTTCCGGACGACATCCTCCGGCAGGTGGCGGCGAACGGCGGCGTGGTGATGGTGAATTTCAATCCGGGTTATGTGTCGGCTGCGCGCAATCAATGGGACGCCGATCGCGCGGCGGAGCTCGCGCGCTACTCGAGCCCTCCCTATGGCGGCCTGTACATCGGCCAGCCGGAGCGCGCCAAGGCCGCACTCGCCCAATGGGAACGCGATCATCCGAAACCCGTGACCACACTCGCCCAGGTCGCCGATCACATCGACCACATTCGCGCGGTCGCGGGAGTGGATCACGTCGGCCTCGGCTCCGACTTCGACGGCATCCCCGAGGGTCCGCGCGGCCTCAGCGGTGTCGACGGCTATCCGGCGCTGCTCGAAGAACTCATGCGGCGCGGCTGGTCGGACGCCGACGTGGCCAAGGTCGCGGGCGAGAACGTGCTCCGCGTCATGGCCGCCTGCGAGCGCGTGGCGGCGACGCTGCGCGGCCAACGGCCGGCCTCGGAAGCGCGCATCGACCTACCCGCCTCCTAGCGCGGCCCCGCCTCCTAGCGCGGCCCCACTCCTAGCGCGGCCCCGCCTCCTAGCGCGGCCCCACTCCTAGCGCGGCCCCGCTCGTAGCGCACGGCCCCCACTCGCAGCGCGCCACCCGCCTCCTAGCGTGCGTCAGGGGCGGGGCGGCGGCTGTCGGCGCCCGCCTCCTTGATGAGCGACTCGAGCTTCGCGAGCTCCTCCCAGCCGGCATCGGATACCGCGCAATAATTCAGGTTCCCCGTGCGCCAGAACGCGAGATGCCAGCCGCTGCGCGTGGTGTCGCGCGGCAGCGATTCGTGCTCATCCGCCCAGCTGAAGACGTTGATGATGTGCGCGCCGTGCTGATAGACCACGACCGCGGCGCGCTGCCGATCGAAATAATCGGCGCGCCCGCCGACCAGGCGGTAGCCCTGGTCGGTGAAATCGAACACCGCGGGCGACACGTCGGCATGCCCCGCGAACCAGGGCTTCACGGTGTGCCGGTCGGTCGATTCGACATCGATGAGATGCGCCGGCATCAAAGAGCGGACATGCGCGTTGACGAGATCGTTGAACAGCGGATTGACCGCGACCGGCGACCCCAAAAAGAACATCGCACTCGCGGCGGCGGCGAGCCCGCCCATGCCCGCGATAACCCCGCGCCAGAAGCCCGGGGCCGCCATCCGCGCGCGGCCGCCGCCGCGCGCCTGCCGGCGCTCGGGCGCCGCTTCGCGATCGAGCGCGGCGGCGACCCTCGCGTGCAACTCGGGGGAGGCGCGGTCGAAGCCCAGATCGCGCCGCAACGAGCGGCGCAGCTTCTCGAGATCCTCGAGCTCCGCCCGGCACTGCGCGCACTCGCCGATATGGCGCTCCATGTCGGCGGCCGAGATCGCGTCGAGCTCGCCGTCGAAATACGCCTCGAGCCGCAACTGGGTCTCAGCGCACGGCAAGGGGCTCTCCCTGCATTTCCGCCGACCAGCGCTCCTTCAGCGCGGCGCGCGCCCGCGCCAGCCGCGACATCACCGTGCCGATCGGAATGTCGGCCACCGCGGCGATCTCACGATAGCCGAGCTCCTCGATTTCGCGCAGGATCAACACCTCCCGATGCTCCTCCGGCAGCGCCGCCAGCAATCGCGCCAGCGTGCGCGCCTCGTCGCGGCGCATCGATGTGGTCTCGGGACCGGCAGTGGTTGCGACCATGGCATGCCCATCTCGTACGTCGGACTCCTGCGGCAAGGGAACATAGGCCCGCCCTCGCTCCTGGGCCGCCATCGTGCGATGGCAGTTCTTGACGATGGCGAGGAGCCACGCTTTCACATCGGACCCGCGCAAGCCTTCGAAGCCGCGATAAGCCCTCAGGATCGCTTCCTGTACGACATCGTCCGCGTCGTTCGGCGAACGGGTCAGCCATCGGGCAAACCGATGCGCGGCGTCCAGATGCGGCATGACCTGCGCGTCGAATCGAGCCCGCTTGTCATCCATGGATGCGACCCGATACGAGTGTCACGGTGCCCCACTATCGTTTGCCGGATGAGTAGACTGGCGGCAGCGGGATTTTATTCCCTTTTGGGCCGCCTGCTATCCTATGCACATGAACCTGGCTAAAAAAGCGCTCCTGCCGGCCTGCTTGGCGATCGTGCTCCTATCGATCGCCCGAGCGGCCGACCCGCCGCCGTTGAAAGAGGGGCTGTGGGAAATCAGCGGCCAGAGCATCCAGAATCCCGGCGAGAAGCGCACCGACTTCAAGTACCAGATCTGCCGCAATCACGCCTATGACAACGCCATGGATGCGCTCGAGAAGAATGCCAAGGGCTGCACCACCTCGTTCGACGACCTGGGCGGCGGCCACTTCGCCTCCTCGTCGAGCTGCAATTTCGACGGCACCCTGATCGTGTCCAAGGGGACCTACACCTACGAGAGCATGACCTCGACGCACTCCGAGTCCTATGCCACGTATTCGCCGGCCTACAAGGGCAAGACGGACGAGCACGTGGTGCAGGATCAGCATTACCTCGGCGGCTGCCCGCCGGGGATGAAGCCCGGCGACCGCATCACGGGCAGCGCGCTGCTGCGCTACCGGAACTAGGCCTCTAATTACCAGAAGGCCGCTTCGGCGGCCCGCAGCGCCCCGGCGACCCGCTTCGCCCACTCGGCCTGACCGGCCTGCTCGCGCACCAGATCCTGGCGGATCTCGATCTCCACGTGGGGGAGGCCGCGCCGCTCGCCGTGGATCGGGATGGTGTAATCGGTCTCATCGCTGACGAAGTACGGCTGGTTGTCCGCGAAGCTCAGCGCCGCCTCGCGCCGAAGCATCTCGAGCACCAGCCCCGCGAAGCGCCGGTCCCGGTTGTAGAGCACCGCCCCATGCATCTCGCGGCGCACGTTCTTGAACACGTCCGTCATGGTGTGCTGGGCCACCAGGATGGTGGGCCGTCCGGCCGCCTGACGCTCGTCCAGAAGCGCCGTGATGCGGGCATGATACGGATCGAAGATCTGCGCGCGGCGGGCGGCGAGCTCCGCGGCGCTTCGGTCCAGATTCCCCGGGACCACCACCCACTCGCTGATCTGCGGGATGGAGGTCGGCGCTCCGGGATCGCGGTTGCAATCGATCACCAGGCGCGAATAATTCTGCGCGATCAGCGGGGCATCGAGCGCCTCGGACACGCCCCGCGCGAGCGCGAGCGCGCCGATGTCCCAGGCGATGTGCCGGAGCAATTCGGACTCCGGCAATCCCAACTTCTCCAAGCCGCGAGGAATCCGCGCGCCGGCATGATCGACCACGATGACGAAATTCGAGCTACCGTGCCGGCGCTCCTCGAGAACGGGGGACGGCTCGTCGGCGGCCAGCAGTCGAAACTCGCCGATGGTGGGCATGGGGTGAAATGTAAAACAAATCTGGCGTAATCCCAACACCATAATATGCTGACCCCATGAGCGACATACCCGAGGCCGTCACCGCAGGCGCGCCGCAGAGCGGCGCCGGCCTCTGGGATCGCATTCGACGCCATCCGCTCGCGCGCATCGGCCCCGGCCTCATCACCGGAGCGGCCGACGACGATCCGAGCGGCATCGCCACCTATTCCCAGGCCGGCGCCCAGTTCGGCCTCGACATGCTCTGGACCATGCCGCTCGCCTACCCGCTCATGTCCGCCATCCAGTCGATGTGCGCGCTCATCGGGCGCACCACCGGCCGGGGGCTCGCGGCGAACATCAAAGCGGCGTTCCCGCCGGCGATTCTCCAAGGCGTCGTGCTCGCGCTCTTGATCGCGAACACGCTGAATATCGCGGCGGACGTGGCCGCAATGGGCGAGGTCGCGGAGCTCGTGACGCATGTGAACCGTCACCTCATGACGGCGTTCTTCGTCCTCGTCACGCTGGTGCTGCAGATCTACATTCCGTACCGCCGCTACGTCTCGATCCTCAAATGGCTGACGCTGTCGCTGCTCGCCTACGCGGCCGTGCTGTTCGTGGTTCACGTGCCGTGGCGCGAGGTGGCGCTACGCACCGTCCTGCCGAGGTTCACGCCGAATGCCGCCGCCGCTGCCATGATCGTCGGCGTGTTCGGCACCACCATCAGCCCGTACCTGTTCTTCTGGCAGGCCTCGGAGGAAGTCGAGGATATGGAGCTGCAGCGGAGCGCCGCCCTGGTGCAGGATCCCGCCTCGGCGCCCCGCGAGCGCAGCCGCATCCTCTGGGATACCTGGTCCGGCATGTTTTTTTCCGATCTCGCGGCGTATTTCATCATCCTCGCCACGGCGGTGACCCTGCACGTCGCCGGCATCACCGACATCAACAGCGCCGCGCAGGCGGCCGGTGCGCTGCGCCCGCTCGCGGGAGACTTCGCGTTCTTGCTTTTCGCCTGCGGAATTCTGGGCGTGGGTCTGCTCGGCGTGCCGGTGCTGGCGGGATCCGGAGGCTATGCGCTCTCCGAGGCCATGGGATGGCACACAGGCTTGGGCCGCCGCGCGCGGGACGCGCGCGGCTTCTACGGCGTGATCGCGATCAGCGTGCTCGCGGGCCTGGTGATCCAGTATTCGCCCATCAGCCCGATGAAGGCGCTGTTCTGGAGCGCGGTCATCAACGGGGTGGTCGCGGTGCCGCTGATGGCGGTGGTGATTCTGCTCGCCTCCAACAAATCGCTGATGGGGGCGTTCACCGCGAGCCGGCCGCTCGTGATCCTGGGGTGGATCGCGACCGCCGTCATGGGCGCCGCGGCGCTGTGCATGCTGCTGCCCCGCTAACCGCTGCCCGGGCTAACTGCTGCCCGGGCTAACCGCTGCCCCGCTAACCGCTTCCAGCATCCGCCTCGAGGCCTGCAGTGCCGTCTCGATGGCCGCGCGCCGATAATCCCATAGGGGATCGGGCCCCGGCGGAAACACCACCATGGTGGCGTTGGCCTCGAACAGCAGCACCGAGCCGTCGGCGGACAGCGCGAAATCGACGCCCGCGTACTCGAGGCCGAGCACCGCCGCGACGCGCGCGAGTGCCTCCATCGCCCGCGGGCCGAGCGCGCCCGGCATGTCGCGCAGGAAGCGCCGCTCCTCGTCGCGAAACACCTCGCTTCGCGCCATGTCGGCGGTGAAGTAATGCACTTTCCAGTCCGAGGATATCGCCAGATGCAGCGGGTACAGGCGGCCCGCGATGAGCATCACCCGATACTTTCGCGCCATACCGTCGGCGCCGCGCGCATCGAGGTATTGGATCGCGAGCAGCTCCTCCCCGGCGAGCGCGGCCGCCGCCTCGGCCACTGCGGCGCGGCTTGGCACGTAGACGAAGTGCCGGCCGGTGTGAAAGCCGGGGCTTCGCAGCAGCAGCGGATACTCGAGGCTCGCCAGCTCGCTGCGAGGCACCCGATCGACGCGCGGCGCGATGACTCCGGGGATGGCGGCGAGGCGTTTCGCATTCTCGGCGCGTCCGGTCGGCCGCACGCGCGCCGGATGATTGATGACCGGCGCCGTGCTCCGGCTCAACAGCCGTTCCGCGCGGTCGAGCGCCTCGGGGCAGAGATCCGCATCGCCGATGGCGTTCACCACCAGGGTGTGCGGCGGGAGCTCGACGGCGGCGGGGTCGACATAGTCGGTGTACAGCGCATGAATCGTGAAGCGCCGATCATCGATCCAAAGCCGGGTCGGGATGTTGCCGCCGCGCGCGGACACCAAGAGCAGGATGGGCACCCCCGCGCCTGTGCCCCGATAGGGCATGGTCACCAGGGCATGCCCCGAAAATCCGCGCTCCCGGTGTTCCTCCGCGCCGTCGAGTCCGAGCTCGGTCAGCACCCACGCCATTCCCTGATGCGCCTCGTGCAAATCGGGATCGACGGCGAGCGCCGCCTCGTAGTGGATCCTCGCGCCGCCCGGGTCATTGTCCTCGCGCAGCACGTTGGCGAGGTTCACCCGCGCGATCTTGTTGTCCGGGTGGTGCGCGATCGCTTGGCTATAGGCGGTGCGCGCCGCGGAGCGGAATCCGCCGGCGAGCGCGAGCGTGCCGAGCTCGTTGAGCGCAAAAAAATTCGTCGGGTCCCGACGCAGCACGTCGAGGTAGGCCTGCTTCGCGGCCTCATCCTCCGCTTGGCGAACCAGCGCGCGTGCGCGCTCCAAGGCTTCGAGCACCTGCATGGCGGCAAGGCTGCACCATCGACCCTCGATCCGCAATCAACTTGAATTTCATGGCCGTCTCGTGGTCCATTGACGGATATGTTCAAAGCACTCGTAGTCGATTCGAACGGCGGCACCATCAGCTCCTCCTTGCAATCCGTCGACGAGGCCAGCCTGCCGGCGGGCAATGTCCGTGTGGCGGTGGAGTATTCCTCGGTCAATTACAAGGACGGCTTGGTCGTCACCGGCCAGGGCGGACTGGTGAAGCGCTATCCGCACGTGCCCGGCGTCGATTTTGCCGGCACCGTGATCGAGAGCGCCCATCCCGCGCACAAACCCGGCGATGCGGTGGTGCTCACCGGCTGGCGGGTCGGCGAAGTTCAATGGGGCGGCTACTCGCAAAAGGCCTCGGTCAACGGCGATTGGCTGGTGCCGCTCCCCACCGGTCTCACCACGCGTCAGGCGATGGCCATCGGCACCGCCGGCTTGACCGCGATGCTGGCGGTCATCGCGCTCGAGGCCCACGGCCTCAGCCCGAGCGCCGGCGAAGTGCTGATCACGGGCGCGGCGGGCGGCGTCGGCTCGATCGCGGTCGCCATTCTCGCCAAACTGGGATTTCAAGTGGTGGCATCCACCGGCCGCGCGGAAGCGCGCGAGTACCTCGAGGCCTTGGGCGCCGCCGCCGTGATCGACCGTTCGCCCTTCGCCGACACGGCCAAGCGTCCGCTCGAGGGTGAGCGCTGGGCGGGATGCATCGACTCGGTCGGCGGCAATACCCTGGCCCGGGTGCTCGCTCAAATGCGCTACGGCCGCTCGGTCGCCGCGGTGGGCCTCGCCGGCGGCAACAAATTGGACCACACCGTCATTCCCTTCATTCTCCGCGGCGTGAACTTGCTCGGCATCGACTCCGTCATGTGTCCGATTCCGCGGCGCCTCCAGGCCTGGCGCCGGCTACAGAAGGATCTGCCGCTCGACAAACTCGATGCCATGACCGAGCGCGCGCCGCTCACCCAGGTTCCGCGCATCGCGGCGCAAATCCTTCAAGGAAAAATCCGCGGGCGCGTGGTCATTGACGTGAATGACCTGTCGTGATAGGGCGACAATTGCAGACACTGTTAAATGGACATAAGCTGACTTCCATGCACCAATCCCCCGACAAAACCTGGTTCGACAAGGCGCTCGAGCAGCTGCAGCTCGGCGAGTCGCTGATCACCGGCGGCGTCGATGGTCTTTATCGCGGCTGGCAGATGTCGGCCGAAGCCATCGGCAAGCTGTGCACGGGCGTAGACCGCTGGCACGCCGTCCTGCACGAGATGCAGGCGACCGTAAATCTCGCCGACATCCTGCGCGCCCGAACGGTCTCGTAACGATCCCGTCGGCGCGGCCGCGGCCCCGCGCTACTCCCCGCCCACGCCCTGCATCGAGGTGTAGTTCGCGTGCACGTAGATGTAGCCCGCGCCCGAGGAGCGCAAATGTCCGAGGCCGGGGAACGACAAATGCGCGCCCGCCACCCAGTAGCGGTGCTCCGCCACGTCCGCGAAGATCTTTTTGCGCTGCGCGGCACCGGCCGCAGGATCCACGTCGTATTTGTCGGTCGCTGACGGGTCCGAAAACTGCACGGCGGCGACGTGCATGGTGTCGCCCCAGAAGACCAGGGTCTGTCCCTTGCTCTGCGCCAGATACACGGTGTGACCCGGCGTGTGCCCGGGCGCGGCCACGGCTCGGATCCCAGGGACCAGGGTCACATCGCCGCTGAAGGGCTTGAACCGTCCCGCCGCGACGTAGGGCTGAAGCGCCTTGATCGCCGCATCGAAGCCTTCTTTCTCGTCCTGCGGCGCCGCGTCCCGGTTCGCCTTGCTGAGCCAATAGTCCGCCTCTGTCTGGCTGGCGCGCACCACCGCATGGGGGAACGCGGCCTTGCCGTCGAGGATCAGGCCGCCGATGTGATCGCCGTGCATGTGGGTGATGTAGATCTCATCCACCTGATCCGGCCGGTAGCCGGACGCCTTCAGGCTCGCGAGGAGCTTGCCCACCGTGGGCCCGAAATAGACGCCGGCGCCCGTGTCGATCAGCACCAGCTTCGACCCCGTGTTGACGAGAAACCCGTTCACGGATTCCTCCACGGTGTTGCTCAAGAAGGAACGCGCGAGCGCGGCGTCGAGCTCCTGCGGCGCAATGCCCGTGATCACTTCGTTCACCTTCAGGGGAAACGTGCCGTCGGAGAGCGCGGTGATTTCGAAATCGCCGAGCATCATCCGGTAGTAACCGGGCGCCTGGAATTTTTGCTGAGGCGCAGCGGCGCGGGCGAGGCCGGTCTCGAGCGACAGGCCGAGCGCGAGCACCGCCAGGGCGCAGGCGGCGAGCACACCGCGGGTGGCGAGCGCACCGCGGGTGGCGAGCGCACCGCGGGCGGCGAGCGCGCCGTGGGCGAGGCTGCGGCGGCTCATGCGGCCCTCCCCGTTCCGAGCCACGCCTCGAGCTCGCCGCGGCACTGCGCCGCGCTCTGGAATTGAATGCCGCGGAATCCGCACCGGGAAGCGGCCTCGACGTTCGGCTTCAGGTCGTCGATGAACGCGGTCTCGGCGGGCGCGAGTCCGTAGGCGGTCGAGATGTGCTCGAAGATGCGCGGGTCGGGCTTCACCAGCTTGATATGGGCCGAGATGACGATGCCGCGAAACACCTCCCAGAACTCATGCCGATCCTCGAGATGCGCGAACGTCGAGCTCGACATGTTCGACAGCCCGTAGACCGCAATGCCTTGCTTCACCAAGCCGTTCACGAGCTCGAGCGTCGGCTCCATCGGGACCAGGGACTCCTTCACCCGCTGCAGCAGATCCCGCATCTCGGCGGCCGGGCGTTGCATGCGCGCCGCGAAGCGCTCCGCCGCGTCGGCCTCCTCGAGCGTGCCCCGGTCCATCTCCAGCCAGTCGGGATGCTGGAACACCTCGTCCCGGAGCCTGCCGCGAAGCTCCTCGTCCTGGTAAAACCGATCGATGATCTCCTGCGGCTGCCAGCGAATCAGGACACCGCCGAAATCGAAGATGACGTTGCGACTGGGAGTTTGCGGCATGCACCAATTATAGGCGGTTGATCCAGCGCAGCGCGATCACAAAAATCGCCGTCGCCGCACCCCAGAGGGTGACTGCGCTCCAGCCGCCGAGCCGCCACGCGACGATGGCCACGGCGGAGCCGATCGCTCCGCCCAAGAACATGCCGGTCACGAACACCGTATTGAGACGGCTCCTGGCTTCCGGGCGAAGCGCATAGATCACGTGCTGATGGGACACGAGCGCGCTCTGCACCCCAAAATCCAGCAAGACGACGCCGATCACCAGCCCGCCCAGCGTATCGATGAGCCCGAAGATCGCCCAGGACGCGAGCACGGCGGCCGCGCCGATCCAGATGGTGAGCTGCGGCCCGCGGCGATCCGCGATCCTGCCGGCGAGCGGGGCCGCAAACACGCCGGCGGCCCCCAGGATTCCGAACAGGCCGGCGACATCGGGGCCGCGATGAAACGGCGGACCCTCCAGATGCAGCGCGAGAATGGTCCAGAACACCGAAAAGGAGGCGAACAATCCCGCCTGCGCCAAGGTCGCGATTCTGAGGCGGGGCTCGTGTCGCCACAGATGCGCCAGGGACCGCAGCGCCTCGGCATAGCCGACACGCGCCGACGGCTGCCCTCGAGGCAACGCCATCGCCATCAGGACCGCCGTCGACAGGGCGAGCGGTACGCTCAGCCCGAACATTTCCCGCCAACCCCACTGCGCCGCCACGAACCCCGCCAGGGTCCGGCTCAACAAGATGCCGCACAGCAGCCCGCTCATCACCGCGCCGATGGCGCGGCCGCGCGACTCGGGTGCCGCGAGGGACGCGGCGAAGGGCACGATCTGTTGCGCAACGGCGGACCCGACCCCCACCACCACCGATGCGGCCAGGAGCCCGGCCGCGGTCGGCGCCCACGCGGCCAGCACCAACGCCAGAGCGAGCACGAGGAACTGCCCGACGATGAGCCGCCGGCGATCCATGAGATCGCCGAGGGGCAGCAGCAGCAAAATCCCCGCGGCATATCCGATCTGCGTGGCGGTCGGAATCAATCCGGGGATGGCCGAGCCGGGAAATGCACGGTGGATGATGCCGAGCATCGGCTGGTTGTAATAGATGTTCGCCACCGCGACGCCGGTGGCGAGCGCCATGGCGAGCGTGAGCCCTCGCCCGAGGACGACTGAAGTGTCACGCAACCGTTACTCGCCTATCTCGCGGCTCACGCCGACATAGTACCGCGTCCGGGATGGGAGACCGCGCGCGCGCTTCGCGCGGGCGCTTTGCGCGGCCGCTCATCGACCGAAACGCTGATGCGGCGCCCCTTCCTCGGTTATATTTGCGCCCGAACTCGTTTACAGGAGCTACAGAGATGAACGGACGTGTGGCGTTGGTCACGGGCGGCGGGCGGGGAATCGGGCGCGAGGCGGCGTTGCTGCTCGCGGCAGCGGGAGCGCGCGTGATGATCGCTTCGCGCAGCGCGACGGAACTCGCATCCGTCGGCCTCGATTACGTCGCGGCCGATCTCGGCACGACCGAGGGCTGCGCCCTGGCGGTGGCCGAAACCGAGCGGCGCCTCGGGCCGGTCGACGTGCTGGTAGTGAATCATGGCATCGGCTCGGCCCACGAGCGGCTGGTGTGGGAGCAGGATCCGGCGGTCTGGCGCGAGACGCTGCGCATCAACTTGGACGGCCCGTTCGAGCTCGCGCGGCTGACCACGGGCGGCATGTGCAAGCGCGGCTTCGGACGGCTGGTATTCACCAGCTCGACCGCCGGTGAGAAGGCGGAACGCTCCGGCAGCGCCTACACCGCCTCCAAGCATGGCGTGATCGGGCTCGCACGCGCGGTCGCCCAGGACGCGGGTCCCTTCGGCGTCACCTCCAACGCCGTGTTGCCCGGCTGGGTGCGAACGGCCATGGCCGAGCGCTCTGCGAAAACGGAAGCCGAACGGCGCAACGTCAGCGTCGAGCAGGTGTGGCGCGAGCGCGCCGAGATCTATCCGCAGAAGCGGGTGCTCGAGCCGATCGAGGTCGCGCAGGTGATCGCGTTCCTCTGCAGCGACGCTGCCGGCGGTGTGAACGGCGAGGCGATCACCGTGGCGCTCGGCGGCATGTGGTAGCCGAGGTCGGGTCGCGCACCGCAAAGCCGGGAATCGGCAGGCGAGGAGCCCACGGCCTGCCCTGAAAGACCCGCAGCGTGGCGCGGCAGCCTAGGGGGGGGTTGGCATCCCCCTATTTTTGTTTGCGGGCCGACTCCTCGCCTTGCGCAACCGGGGCGACTCGCAGCAGGCCGCGTCCGTCCCGCTTGGCGTCATAGCAGGCCTTATCGGCGCTCGCCAACCACGCCTTCTCATCGGCCAGGTCCCTTCTATTCATGGCCAGACCGACGCTCGCGCCGATGGAGTAGCGCGATCCTTCCCACTCAAACTCCAATGGATTGAGTGCCTGCCATAGTTGTTGGCCGATGCATCGCGCGCGCGTCTCGGCGCAATTGTCGATAATGATGGCAAACTCGTCGCCCCCCACTCTCGCGACCAAATCCGACGAGCGCACCGTGAGCCGGCACGCCGCGGCAACCTTGCGCAGCACGGCATCTCCGGCGGCATGTCCGGCGGCATCATTCACGGCCTTGAACCGATCCAGGTCGATCGCGATGATGGCTGCGGAGTGGTCCAAGATACGGGCCTTGCCGAACACGTCGCGAAGCCGCTCCTCGAACTCGGCCCGATTATTGAGCCCGGTGAGCGGATCATGCATCGCGCGGTGATGCAAATCGCGGGTGCGATCGACCTCGAGCGTGACATCACGGAACACGATGACCATGCCGCTCAGCAAACCGCTCGCATCCAACACGGGAGACACGACGTCCGTCACGTAACACACGGCCCCGTCGGGTCGATGCAGCAAGCAGGGTTGCTCGCGCCGAAGCACCGTTCCATGCAGGGCGCTTTGGCCCAGCAAATTCACGGCCGCCTTGGCCGATTGCGGATCCACGAGATGGATCACCTCGTCGACGCGGCGGCCCGCAATCGCTTGCATATCCAAGCGCAATAGCGACTCCGCCGCGGCATTGAGATAGGTAATGCGCGTTTGCGCATCGGTCGTGATGACGGCATCGTCGATGGACTTGAGCGTAATCCTCAATCGCTCGCTCTCTTCGGCAAGCCTTTCCTCCGCGCGTCGCCGCGCTTCGAGGCTTTCGATCTGCGCAATCAGATGGATCGGCAAACCCTCGTCATCGCGCAGCATCGAGACGGCCACGTGCGTCCACACCCAGTGCCCATCCTTGTGCCGAAACCTGCGCACGATATCGTAGGAATCAACCTCCCCGGAGAGGAGAGGCTTGCTGCGTGCTTTGCTTTCGATCCAATCCTCATCCTTGGAAGGCCCTCCGGGCGGGAATGCTCGGAACTCCTCCGCGGTGTAGCCGAGCATCTTCTGCAGTGAAATATTGGTGTGGGTCCACTTGCCATTGAGATCGGATAGCAGCATCCCGATCGGGGAATGCTCCATCGACTCGCGAAAACGCCGCTCACTGGTCCGCAACGCCCGGGCGGCTGCGCGACGCGCATCGCTTCCCAAGCCCACCGCGACCGGCGTCAACACGGTGGCGAGCAGTGCAATCACCGGGAATCCAATCAAAGAACCGCTGGTGGATGCGCTGGGGTCAAGGCCGATGGGCCGGATCCCGAACATCCAGAGAGTCGCAATCTCGAGTCCGAAACACAGGCTCATCAGCGAGGCGCCCAAGCCACCCATGCGAAAGGCCGCCAGCAAGAGCAGCAGTCCAATGGACACGAAGGGGAATCTGACGTAGCGAATCGTCACGTAGCAGCCGACCAGGCACACGAGCAGCATCACTGCATTGACGGCAAGCAGTCTTCCTTGCAGCAGGCGCTTGAACCCCTTGACGCTGAACAAGATGATCGGAGGACCCAGGAGACAGGCACCGATGGCGTGGGTTGACCACCATAGGAGGGTGCCCTCCAAGAGAGGCATCGCAAAGCGCGAATGCAGGATCGGCCCCCCACCGAGCGCGGAAACCCCAGGGATCGCAATGCCAAAGATCGCAGCCATGATGACGGCCTGGCTGACCGAGATATGGGGATACGGAAATCGCCAGGCGCGAAACACCGCCACCATCATGGCGATCTCCGTCAGGGTGACTCCCGTCAACAACGCGGCTAGGGACCAGGGCCTATGGGCCGCAACCACATTCATAGCCAACAGCGCTGCCGACACCGAGACCGCGGCACTGAGCCATCGAATGCTCGGCAAGCGGATCAAGAGGGCGGCGGCTATTGCACTGCCCGGCCAGAAAAGCGCAAAGCCTCCCGGGGCTCGGGTGAATAAGAAGCTCAGGCAGGAGGACACGAGCAACGCCAGTCCCACGAGAATTTCGTTGAGCGGCGCGTTGCCCAGTGACGCGCGAATGGGAATCGGCGGTGTTCGGCTCGCTGGCGCGGCAAACTGCGGTAAAGGGTCCTGGCCCCGCAGACGCAACTCTCGCTCCGCCCTCCGCAAAGCTTCTTCGGTCTGACGGTATGCAGTGACGTCCCGCGCGATCGTGATCTCGCCGACCAACGCGCCTCGCTCGTCCAGCAACGGCCTCGTCTTCAGCGCGACACGGATGATGTCGCCGTTCTTCTTGCGCCGCTCGGCGGTCGATGAAGTGGGACGTCCCGCGCGAACGCGCTCGAGCAGAGAGGCATAGTCGGCCTCGGAGAGCTCGGCAGCATGGAGCTTGCGCAACGGCTGACCGATGGCCTGCTCCGCGGAAAAGCCGTACAAAGAGTCCGCTTCCCGGTTCCAGTAGGTGACCACCGCGTTCAAGTCCTTGATGATCACGGCTTCGCCGCAATGGTCGAGCACCTGCGCAAGGTCGCGGGCGCTCGGCTCCGACCGCTCGTTCTCGGTACCGTGGATTCCGTGTGGCTTGACGGCTAGCATTGAACTGAAGCTTATGAGCGGACAGGAACGCACGCGCGAGCGGTCACGCAAAACGGAATATGGCAAGTGTGACTGAGGTCACCATTCTGGCGTCGGAGGCACGCTCGACGGTCGGCATTACCGAATGCCGCAATGCAAGGTCTCGCAGGGTCGTTTGCTCGATTGGTTTCCCGACAAGCCGGAGGAACGTTTGCCTCCATACGCCTCGTAGCCGTCGAGACACATCCACCCGCCGAAATGCGGATTTTCCTGGAGTTTGTAATATCATGGAGCGCCCAGCGATGAATTCGGTGCCGGCGATCTCAGGCTGGTGTGCATATGAACCGTTCGATGTTGGCCGGCATAACCGCCGCCGTTCTTGCCGCGATCTCGTGGTCCCTCGGCTACATAGTCCCCTTCGTCATCGGGAAATACTCGCCCTTCGACTTTGCCCTGGTCGAGTTCGTGTTTGCAGGCCTTCTGAGCGCCGGCCTGCTGTGGCGAAAGAGGGCCGTCGTTCGCCTGCTGACCTTCAATGACTGGTGGGTGGCCGGTTCGCTCGGACTGATTGGATATGCGTGTTATTTCCTCGCCATCATGGGCTCGGCCATTTACGCGGGACCGGTCGTGGCGCCGGCTTTCCTGGGCTTGGTCCCGGTGGTGTTGGTCATCGCGGGCAATCTCCGCCGACGCACCGTGTCGTGGCGATCATTGATGCTGCCTCTCGCGCTCGCCACGGTCGGACTCGTGCTCGTCAACGGCAGCAGCTTCACGCAATCGGGCACCCCCCAAGCCCAATCCTTGTTGCTGGGCATTGCCCTCGCGCTGCTCGCGGTGATTTTCTGGACGGTGTTCGGGCTGCTCAATCAAAGCGCCCTCGAAACCCGGCCACACCTCGATGCCGGCGTATGGGGCACGTTGATCGTGGCCGGAGCCAGTGTCGCCATGCTGGCGTTTTTACCGGTCGGGCTATCGATGGGAGTTTTCGAAATTCCGCGGCTGGGTCTTGGTTGGGATACGGCCGCCCCGTTGCTCCTATGGGGAGCCGGCTTGGCGATATTCTCGAACCTCTTCGGCGCGCTGGCGTGGACCTTTGCGTCCCAGCGGTTGCCGCTCGCCTTGGCCGCTCAATTGATCACGATAGAGCCCACCTCCGCGACCATTCTGGGGCTGCTGGTCCACCGCCGCTGGCCCTCCCTGCCGGAGGTGCTCGGCATGGCCTTGCTGCTGACCGGGGTCGTCGCCGCCATCGGCATCTTCACGCGCTCGAGCATCAACGCGGCGCAGCCGGCGGCAGCATGAACTCGGCGGTTCTCCCCTGGGCGAATACTTCTTGTCTGTAAGATGGTCCGGCCGACCCGGCAGATCCACAGGGAGAGTAGAGTGAACCACCGTCGAGTACGCCTCCTCGGGGCGTTCGTGCTGAGCTTGTTGGCCGCGACGGCGCACGCGCAGAGCTATACGAAGCCGAACGTGCGGGCGATCACGGCGTTCGTCCGGCTCGACCCCGCGGCCTTCGACCGGCAGATCGCCGAGGCGCTCACCGTCTTGCACACGGTCGAAGGGGATTTTACGCGGCGCGGATACCAGACCGAGACCCTTCGCATCGTGACTCAACCGCTCGGAGAGCTGGTCGCCGGACTCTCCGATGATGATGCACTCCGGCTGTTGAAAGCCATCGACGACCTGTCCGCCAAGGAGAATTTCATTCCGAGCGTCGGGCCCGCCATGATGCGCGACTCGGACAACCCGCACGCCATGCGTCTGCTCGAACGAGCTCTTTCCACACTGCCCCATCTTCAGGGGAACAGCATCATTGCCGATGAGGATGGCATTCATTGGAACGTCATCCGTGAAAGCGCGGCACTGGTGCGTTATGTGACCGGCCATAGTCCGCACAGCCAGGGGAATTTCAATTTCACGGCGACCGCCATGCTGAAGCCCTACGGACCGTTCTACCCGGGCACCTACCACACCGGGGCCGGCAAGCAGTTCTCGACCGGTTTCGAAGGCGCGAACGTCGTTCAAGAGGTGTTCGCGCGCACGCATGGCGACTTCAATGGCTCGATAGCGCAGCTCACCCGGCAGTTGACGGTTCACGCCAAAGTCGCGGAATCGGTCGGGACCGAGGCCGCCGCCTCGACCGGGTGGACCTTCATGGGAGTCGATCCCACGCCGGCCCCGCTCGGTGACGTATCCATCGGTGCCGCGATCGAAACCTACACCGGTGCGAAATTCGGCTCGAGCGGGACCATGACGGCGGCGCTGATCATCACCACCGCGGTCAAGGCGGTTCCCGTCAAACAGGTCGGGTATTCGGGCCTGATGGTGCCGGTCATGGAGGATAAGGTCTTGGCGCGACGTTGGGCCGAAGGCAGCATCACCACGGATTCATTGCTCGCCTATTCCGCGGTATGCGGCACGGGCCTGGACACCATCCCCTATCCCGGCGACATCAGCGCCGAGCAACTGGCGCGAATATTCGGTGACGTCGCATCGCTCGCGTGGAAGTGGCACAAGCCCCTGTCGGCGCGCTTGCAGCCGGTGGCCGGAAAGAAGGCCGGCGCGGCGACCGAATTCAGCAGCCGCTTCTTATTCAATACGACGCTGCACGAACTGCCGTAAGGGCTCGCGCCATACGCGCGGATCAGCCACCCTGACCGTCGAAGAAGGACTTCGCGGCGGCCAGGCAGAAGGGCGGCACGAGCTGTGCGTGGTAGGCCGCGAGCACCGCGGCATGTCCGCCGTCGGTGGCGCCGCCGGCGATGGCGGCCACCTCCACGGCCGTGACCGCGGCATTGAAGGCGTCTTTCTCATCCACATAGGGATCGTTCGCCGTCGGCGCGGCGGCGAGGTCCACGATGGTGGCGGGCGCGGTCGGCGCATTCTTCGACCAATACCCCTGCATCAGCTGGGTGTTGAAGAAGAAGACATCGGGATCTTCATCGCCGGCACACAGCAGCGTCGGCATGGTCGGCGTCCAGTTGCGCAGATCGTTCGTCTTCAGATCTTGGCGCAGCGTATTTTGGGGTGAGGCGGCGGTCAGCCCCGTGGTCGTCGCCGGAAATCCGCCGTCGGGATTGGACTGCTCGTCTTGCAGATAAGCGAGGCGGTAGCTGTTGAGGATGAGGTAATCGGCGCTCGCAAAACCCCCTGCGAACACGGTGGCGAGGTCGGACGGCGTGGTCGCCGGCGTCATCGAGGCGTACTGCGGAGCGGGCGGCGTGCTCGCGAACAGCGCGTTACTCGGCAGCAGGCCCTCGGAATAGATGGCGCTGATGGGCATGGTGCTCGGCAGCAGGCCGGCGATGTCGCTGGCATAGGGCGCGGCGAAAACATCGGTCGGCGCCGAATAGAGATTGCCGTAGGCATTCTGATACCCATTCGCGAGCAGCGCCACGTTCTCCGTAGCACTCAGGTTCACTTCCCCGAGGAAGATGGCATCGCCGAATGCGGCGAGCGCGTAGGGCCCGGACATCGGCGCCGAGGCGGTCACGGTCTCGCCCGCCGCTTGCATCGCGCGGGTCGCGGCCATCGCCACGTAGCCCCCCTGCGAATAGCCGGTGACGAAGAGCTTGTGATTGTCGGTGGCCGTGGGCGCGAGCGCGACCGGCAGCGCGCTGCGCGCGGCGGTGAGCACATCCATCATCTCGGCCGCTTGCTGCGCACCGACCAGGTACGGATGGTAGCCGAGCGTCGAGGAGTCGTAGCCCGCATAGTTCGGTGCGACGACAATGTAACCCTCGGCCGCGAAGAGGGCCGCGAGGATGAGTCCCTCGCTGCTGGCGTTGGAGCCCGACAGCTGCGCCATGTCGTAGTCCTTCAACGGTGAGGTGCCGTGGGCGTACTCGACCATCGGACGCGGACCCTGACAGTCCGAGGCCAAGCCGCTCGGCACCATGAGCGCGCCGGTGGAGGTGGTGAGCTCGGACTTCGCCCCAATGGTCTCGTAGTTCAACCGGTAGACATTCACGGTGCAGATCGGCGAGTAAGCCGCGAGCGTCAGCAGCTCCTGCCCGAGCGCGTCGAGCCCCAGCAGTCCGAGTACATCCGAGGTGCCGAAGGTGGCGACCAGGGCCGGGGGATTGGTGAGCAGCTGCCCACGCTGCGGCGTGGAGGTTCCGGGTGTCGAGGGCGCGGGCGTCGAGCCGCTGTTCATGCCCGAGTTACACCCGGCGAGCATCAGCAGCGCGGTCACCCCGACGGTCCGCGAAGAGGTAGGACGTTCCATGAAATACCCTCGGGCCGACTGGCGACGGCGAATGTCGCCTTCAAGTAAGAGCTTGCCGTGTGCGGAAAAGTTCACGGATCGAGCGGGCCCTGCAGCGAGGACTCGGCGCTGCCGAGGTTCGCTGCCGACTTTCGCAGCCGATCGACAGCCCGCGGAATGAACCTCGTTCCGACAGGTATGTCTCGGTAGTGAGACCTGGGGTGCGACGGATATCGCCGCGGCTGCGTGAATCGGACGGATCCAGAGCCGAATGAGCATTCTGAATGTGGTACGGCTTTCAATGGCAGCGCTCGCTCTGGGCGCGGCTCTCGGCCCGAGCGCGGCGCTTGTATTTGTTACAAACCGCGAGGCGTCATTCACATTCGACACGAACCAATACGCGCTGGAGCTGCGAGCGAGGGCCCATGCGCAACCTGTTTTGCAGGAAGCCGGGGCTGTTCGAACGATACATCGCCCTCCTTTTGTTTGGCGTCTCCAGGACGGTGTCCTGAGGAAGCGCCCGACTCCAGAAGCCGCCGGCTTCCGCTATGGGGGTCGCCTTGCAGTCGATCAGAATGGCGCAGAGGCGGGAACGGTGCATAGCGCTACCCTCAGTTCTTTGGACAAATCACAAAATCCGAATTCCTCCATGCTGTTTCAAACTGTACTCTAATTCGGCTGAGGTCCACGATGTCAAAGCGTTCCATCATCCTCCGCAGCACTTATGCGACCTGCCTTGCTCTTGCGACGGTCGCCCATGTGCTGGTTGATTGGCGGTTCGGAGTCTTGCTAGACGGCCTTGCGCCCCTGGGCTATCCAGTCGGCGTCCGGTTGTACTGGGCCTCGCTGGTATTCTTGGACCCCGCTGCCGCCATTCTTTTGTTTGTTCGGCCCCGCGCCGGGCTTGTTCTTTGCGCCGCAATTATTGCCACGGATGTTCTAAATAACAGTTGGGTGGCATATCACCGCTCTGAGTTTTCTCCGCCGGTGTTGGACAGCGCTCAGATGGTCCATCATGGCTTTGGGGATGACATCAGCCTCATTCTCCAGGTGGCATTTTTGCTTTTCGTATTCGCGACTCTGCGCATCGCCTGGAGAGGCTTGCCGCAAAATCAACCGCCTTGATGGTTCGTTGCGCCCTCGCATAAAACCTCTCGATAATGCCTTCGCGAAGACGGACCTCACGCCCCCGCGGCTAGATCGAATGATTCGATCGCTTCGGCCGGGCAATCGAATTGGCGTACAGTGACGGGTGGAGGTCCGATCGTCCTCACCATGAACCGACGAACGTTCATTCATGCGGCTGGTGCCGCTGGTTTGAGCCTGACCAGCCGGCTTGGAGTTGGCGCGACCGATTCAGCCGTCGCGGGGCTCCTCCAATTATTGGAAGACTCGCCGCGAGAGCTGATCCCGCACGAACTCGTTCGACTGATACGCGGGGGTCTTCGCTACGAGGACCTGCTTTCGGCGTTGGCCCTGGCTGCCGTACGTAATGTTCAGCCCTACCCGGACGTGGGATACAAATATCATTCGGTCATGGTGTTGCGGTCCATCCATTTGACCACTCAACACCTCTCGTCTTCGGACAAATGGCTGCCCATCGCTTGGGCTGCGGATTATTTCAAAGAGACGCAAGCTGAAGAGCGCGGCATCGACGGGTGGCGCATGCCACCGAGGTCCGCCGCCTCCGCCGGCAGCGCGCAGGCGGCCCGACGAGCCATGATCAGGGCATTGGACAATTGGGATCGCGATGCCGCCGATGCAGCAATCGTAGATTACTTGCAACTGAGCCCCCCCGAAGAGATCTTGTCGCTGCTATTTCGATATGGCGCGCGCGACCTTCGAGCGATCGGTCACAAGGCCACGACCGTCGGCAACGCCCACTATCTCATCGAACTTCTCGGTAGCGCACAGGCCGGACCCATATTGCGCTCCACGGTGGCGGCCCTGCAAAACAGCGATCGTGATCCCAATCCGGCCCGCCACGATCTTCCGCCTGATCAGCCTTGGCGGCGAAACCTGCAGCGATTGCGTGAGATCCCGCGGAACTGGAAGCAAGGGCGAAATGATCCCGGCGCGCGCGCGGAACTCCATGCGGCCCTATATCGGGTATCGGAGTACGAATCGGGCACAATGGTCATCGCATTGCTCAGGCAAGGCCTTTCGCCGGAGGCCATTTGGCAGGTCCTATTCGATACGGCCGCCGAATTGCTGATGCACGAGACTGGTATTTTGACGCTACATGCACAGACCACCGCGAACGCGTTGTACTACGCCTACCGGGTCTGCGGCGACGAACAGACACAGCAGCTGGCCTTGCTGCAGGGCGCAGCATTCATGGCGATGTTCCGCAAGCTGGTGAATACGTCTCCGCCTGATATCCGCCTTGAAGCGCTGCAGCCGCTTGCGCTTGAAAGCACGGCCGTCGACGCGATCGACGAGATTTTCGCGGAAGTCTCCGCGGGACGCCGTTTGCACGCTGCGCGCAAATCCTTGAGTTACCTCCAGACCGGCGGTGATGCAGAAGCACTGATCGCAAGCGCCCGACATCATCTCGTTTATCAGGCGGATGAACCTCACGACTACAAATTCTCGGAAGCCGTATTCGACAGTTATGCCCAATCATCGAATTCCGATTGGCGATACCGCTTCTTGTCTGCGGGGATGGCGTACTTCAAAGCGCCCGCGAAGCGGCCGGGGCCGGTCGTCGAACACATGTTGGAACGGCTAAAGAGCTGAGCGGAAAGGGCCGACATGCGCGCCGCAAGGCTGCCGTTCGCGAGCTGCGGTAGACTAACAGCTACGTTGGGCGAGTCCGGCCAAAACGCAGGGAGTGCATGAGCATGATTTGGACCCATTCATCGCGTTTCATCACGACGTTTCTGTCACCCAACTGGTAGTTGGGCAATCGAGTCCTACGAAGGCCCCATGATCATCGACGGCAGATGTCATTGCGGAAATATAGCCTTTGCGCTCGACTGGCCCGGCGCTCCCTCCGACGTCGTCGCTCGCGCGTGCAGCTGTACATTTTGCGTCAAGCATGGAGGGGTTTGGACTTCCAATCCATACGCAAAGCTTTCGATTGCTTTGCAACAGACCGACATCGTTTCGAAGTATTCATTTGGAACGAAGACCGCGATATTTCACGTTTGTAGCCGCTGCGGTGCAGTGCCGATTGTCACGAGTGAGATAGATGATCGACTTTACGCTGTCGTAAACGTCAACACATTTGAACACTTCGACTTGGCCAGTTTGCACCGGCAAGCTGCCGATTTCGAGGGTGAGGATCGGCAGTCGCGTCTCCTGCGCAGACAGAGGAATTGGATTTCTGATGTTCGCATCCACGAAGGCACTGCCTAACAGGCGGTGCGGGCAATCACGAGCCGCAGCTTCGATGAGCCGCGGAGGGAAGTCGATGATGCGGATAAAACAGCTTCGATCGGCGGCAACTCATGCGTCGTCAGCCGCTGTTCATTTCCACCGCGCGAAGCTTGCCCGCCTCGCCACTTGTCGCAATCCTGTTACGGAGGAATGACATCATGTTCGATCCACCAGAAGTCCAACTCGCCAAGTTCACGCAGAAGCATTGCAAGCGAAAGTCCATCGCAACCATTCCGCTCGGCGATCTTGAGAATTGGAAAAGGCTCACGCAAAAGACAGCCGGTCTTTATCTTGCCAAGTACATGACTCCGTCGCTCTGGGATAACAGCATCGAGTCGCTTCAAACTGCTCTCGCGGTGGTCGTGGCATACACGCCTAGTTCACTTCACGCCGGCGACGAATACCCGAGAACTGTGGTTGCACTTCGAAAGCGGATTCTCAAAGCATTTAAGGCCAAGCACGAGGCCACGCACGGCAAGTTGAAGCTGAGGACGTTGTCGAAAAGTACCCATAATGGGAGCTAGCCGTTCCGGTGAGTGGGCTAGGCTGATGCGTTTGCGCACGGGCACTGGGGATGTGAGCCCAGGGGGGAGTCGATGATCTGGATAAGTCAGCTTCGATTGATGTCGGCGCAGCCGCGCGTCGCTCAAACTCATCGTCATGCGCGTGTGCGGTCTACGACAGAAACCGATTGGTCTAAGGGGGAGCTGTGCTCATGACGATTCCAGAATACGTGTTGTTGGCTTGTCTATTGATCTCGAATGGCCTTGGGTCTCGGCACACGCGCCGCATTCAAGAACTGGAGAGAAGATTGCACCTTCTGCTAACCCACTTAGGCATTGATCCCACTGCGCAGGTCGCTCCATCGAGCCACGTAATGAGCCTCGCTGCAGATCCGCAACAACGCATCGAGGCCATAAAGGCATTTAGAGCGCAAACCGGAGCCGGCCTCAAGGAGGCAGTGGCAGTGATCGACAAGATCGCCGCAACTGCAAAGGTGGCAGGCACATAACAATCGGCTCGAGCGATTCGCAGTTCTCGTACCTGAAAGCGCAGGCTGGCGGCACGCCGCAGAGGGTCTACCCTGTTAAGCAACTCGCGACAGGTAGCTTTCGGGCGGCGAACACTATCCGGCTATCGGGGCGGCGTCACCTGTGCCGATCAACCAAAGCAACCGTGGCGTTCCGTAAAGCCAGAGAAAGGGTGCGATAAGACTTCCGCCCGGCCACTGCAGTACCTGGGGATCGAGGCTCGCCGTGACAATCTGAATCCTGACGAGGATCCAAGTCATCCACGATTTGATTTGTCCTTTCATGCTCTGGTCACATTGAGCAGCGTTTTGCGAGCGCTGGGGGCTTGCGCGTTTACGGACGCGGCGGAATGCTCCAACCCGACCAGAGTAGCCTCGACCGCCTCATCGAGCGGAGTGTGGGGCTCTTGCCCGAGAGCGGTTACCAACCGTGCATTGTCCATTCGTACCGGTTCCCGCCATAGGTAGCGCATCTCGCGCATCTCGCGGAACGTCGCGACGAAAGGCGACGCCAGCGTCAGCAGCCACCATGGGAAGGCGCTGACCCGTGGCTTCCTCCCGGTCCGCCGTGCAACCACTCGCTGGATCGCCTCGACCATCTGCGAGCCGTCTTCATCCCAATGGCCGGCCATGTGGAACGTAGCGAACGGTCCGAGGGAATCACGGCGGGCGAGTAGTTCTACTATCGAATGGGCGACATCGGGAAGGTACGACCACTGGTGCCCCACACCGCGCCGGCCGGGATAGCTCACTGCCGTGACCGGTTTCCCCGGCTTGACCAACCCCTGGGAGAACCAGCTGTTCCCCGCCTTTGGGCCGAAAAAATCGCCGGCCCGCACGATCAGAACCCGCGCACCGGTGTGGCTGGCCGCAAGCAAGCGGCTTTCCATTTCGACCCGGATGGCACCTTTGCGAGTAACGGGATGCTGGGGAGATTCCTCGGTAAGCACCGGAAAGGCGCCCGGGCCGAAATTGTAGATCGTGCCGGGCAGCACAATGGTGGCGCCCACTGCGGTGGCGGCTGCGATGGTGTTGTCCAGCATCGGCAGCACAAGTTGCGACCATCCTCGGTAGCCCGGAGGGTTGACCGCGTGCACGATGACCGAGCAGCCGTTCGCGGCCGCCATGACATCCGGGGCGTTTAGGGCGTCACCCCGAATCCACGTCAGCCCGTCCCGCTGCTCTACGGGATGCGACGCTCGCCGTTGTAGCGCGCGGACATCCCATCCGGCGTCCCGCAGTTGACGCGCCACTTCGCCGCCGATCCCACCGGTTGCACCCAACACCAGAACCGAGGTCTTGCCTGTCATTTCACTCTCCACGTAGTTTCCGATGGCGAGATTCTGGACTTTGTGTCGTACCTAAGGAATTGCCTAAACGGCACCACCTGCTATACATTTCTGTATGGCCTCGGACATCAGCTGGGAGCTTTATCGCTCGTTTCTCGGCGTTCTTGACGAAGGGTCTCTGTCGGGCGCCGCACGCGCACTCGGCCTGACGCAGCCGACCGTCGGGCGCCACGTGGCGGCGCTGGAAAAATCATTGCGCCTTGCACTCTTCACCCGCTCGCAAATCGGGCTGATGCCAACCGAGGCGGCGCAGTCGCTGAGAGGCTTTGCCGAATCGATGCGGAGCACGGCCGCCTCGCTTGAGCGCGCCGCAACGAGCCAGGGCACGGGAGTCCGCGGTACCGTGCGGGTGACCGCCAGCGACGTCATCGGTGTGGAAGTCCTACCACCCATTATTGCCACCCTGCGGGACCAACACCCGGAACTCACGGTCGAACTCGTACTCACCAACCGGATGCAGGATCTGCTGCGCAGGGAAGCGGATATTGCGGTACGGATGGTGCGTCCGCGACAGGCATTGCTGGTGGCGCGGCGCATTGGCCGGATCAAGTTGGGGCTGCACGCACATCAGAGGTATCTGGATCGATACGGCATGCCCCGCACCATCGCGGATCTCGAACGGCACGCGCTCATCGGCTATGACCAACCGACTGCGTTCGTTCGTAACGCCGCCAAGGCATTGAGCGGCTGGAGGCGCGAGGCTTTTGCAATGCGGACGGACAGCGACCTGGCACACCTAGCGCTCATCAGAGCAGGTGCCGGGATTGGAATCTGTCAAACAGCCATTGCGCGTCGCGATGATTCCCTCGTGTGGTTGCTCCCTAAGCAGTTCTCTTTGAGCATGGAAACCTGGATCACCATGCACGAAGACCTGCGCAACAGCCCGCGCTGTCGAGCCACCTTCGATGCGCTGGTCGAAGGGCTGCAGCGACATGTCGTTTAGTACGGACCCAGCTGAAAAGCCCGCCGACGCACGGTTCCGTGACTTTCGACGAGGCCGATGGGTACACCACTTTTCCATCGACAAAGCATTGAAGGCATGCCCTGAATGCACACCCACAAAGCAGCCGTACTATCTGGGACTCCCACCCATCTCTATCGCCTTGCCTTGCGAAAGCGAGGTTACATAGGCAACGAGCGAATTGAGCTCGTCGCTGCCATAAGCCGGCGGCGTTCCACGGATGGCGCCGGCCACGCAGGCTCGAACCTGATCCGACAACGTAATGAGGCTGTGGCCCTCGTCACCGGAGATGCGCGGAAAGACGGCGGCGGCGTTGGCCAAGCTCGGTATGGCCACGCCGTCGGGTCGGCGGCCTGCCGGCAGCCCGCCTCCGAGATGGCAGGACTCGCAGACGCGCCCGCTACCGCCAAACTTCTCATGCGCAAAAGCGTCGGCCCCACGGGCGATGGCCTTTTGCAGCTGCGGATCCGCGGGCACGCCCGCGCGGACGAGGAAAGCGGCGAGGGCCGCCCCGGCAATGCCGGCGACGAACCAGGACTTGGTGAAGAGACGCAGGGTCATATTGCCTCCTGGTTAGCGCGCATTCCGCACACCCGGGAATTTCGACTTCGCGTGCAACCGACGTGACGGCTTTAGACTGACAGGCGATCAGCTTTGCGGGCAAGCTTCAAAGAAACGACTCTGCATGTCAATGGCTGCGCCCCGTGCCGGGGTTGGCCGCGGCTACACACAATGGCACATCTCGCCTCTCCCTCCGGAGGGGAAGATTTCGGGCATGTTCTGGCATAGGCTACCTTGATTGGATCTTCACCAGGTCGGACGCCATCAATGCCGGTGCGCACTGCCTCTTGCTCTTGCGGTCAACTCTCGGCAATCACTGCTGCCGACCCAGAGCGTGTCTCCGTTTGCCATTGCCTCGCCTGCCAACGCAGGACGGGTAGCGTCTTTGGCGCCCAGGCGCGCTTCCCTGCGAGCTCGGTAACCATTAGCGGAGCTTCGAAGCAGTACGTTCGTGTCGGCGATGCGGGGAGCCGGACCACATTCAGCTTCTGCCCAACCTGCGGTGCGACGGTCCACTACGTGACCGAAGGCCGCGAGGAGCACATTGCCATCCCCGTCGGCGCATTCGCTGAGCCGTCGTTCCCGGACCCCACCGTCTCCGTCTATGAGGAGCGCATGCACTCCTGGGTGCAAATGCCCAAAGACATCGAGCACATGGAGTAGCGCCGATGACTTGGCGCGAGACGCGGATTGCGCCGAGGGGAGACAAGGCGCTCATCTGCATGATGCCCTCGCGCCGCAACTTTTCTTGCCCAGCCGTGTATGGGTAACAAGCCTTGCCGCTCGATACTCCGGCGCTTGCGCGGCATGACCCACCTGATGTCCAATGGCCATGGATTTCCAAGGAGTGGACCATGACGATTCGGATTCGCCGCTGGCCCGCGCTGGTACTTCTCGCGGCATCGTTGCCGCCATCGGTAGGGGCAGCGGCGAGCCACGTCGTTCTGCCGGGAGGCGACGAGCTTTGGTTGGCGATCCCAGCCGCCTGGAACGAGAAATTCGACTCGCCTCAGAAAGGCATGCCGCCGGGCGTCTGGTTGACCCCGCGTCAGGGCGCATCCTTCAATGTGCTGATTACACCCCTGTCCGGCACGCCAATGGGTACGGCAATGGCCGAAGATCCCCAACTGCGCGCGATCGTTGCATCCGCCGCCAGGAACCTGTTGTCCCACTCGGTTGAGACCACGATTCCAGTTCAGGACCTGTCCGGGCCCCACGTTCACGGCTTCTACATCTTCGCGACGGACCGGGCGCCCGCGCCGGGTGAATGGAAATATTTGACTCAGGGATTGGTCAACATCGACGGGGCGCCGTTCGCGTTCACGATATTGACCAACGACGGCCAGGAAGCGGCCGCAAAGGCTGCGTTGGAGTTAATTCGCAGCGCCTCCTACCACCGCACGACCATTTAGATCGTCAGAGCGGCGCCAGGAACGGGCCGGTCTTCGCAGCCCAGGCCTCAGTGTGCAGAATGCAGGAGTGCCACCGTCTTCTTGGGATTGATCACGTGCAGTCGGCCGTCCGCCGAGAGGTCGCACCCGCCCTCGATTAGATCGATGACGCGTGCCGGGGTCAGCGTCGGATCGAGCGCAAACAGCTTGGCCGCCAGGTTCACGACATTGGGCGAGGCCATCGACGTCCCGGAAAAGCGCATCTGGCGGCCGCCCGGCACGACGCTCGGGACGCGGTAGCCGTCGGCGTAAACAACGACGGCATCGCCGTAACTGGTGAAGGTCGCCGCATCGCCGGCCTGATTGACGGCGCCGACGGTCATCATGTTCGGCGCCCGGAGGGACGCGGGCACGCCGCCGTCGAAGCCGGCGTTGCTGTCGGAGTTTCCCGCCGCAGCCACAAAAAGCGTATCGGGGGCGCTGCGAATCGCCTCCTCGATGCCGTCGCGCCACACCTGGTAGATCGCGGCCGCCGTCGCCTTGCGTGTGGCCGGATCGGCTTGCGGACTCGTCTTGGACAGCCACTGCTCGAACTCGGCGACCGAGTCCGACCAGCTCATGTTGACCACGCGCACGTGGTGGGCCCGAAAGTACTCGCCGAGCATCCTGAAATCCGCGGCAAACGTGCGGGCCCACTCGACGGTCGGCGCGAACGTGAACTCGGGCAGCGAATCATCGAAACCGGCGACGACGAGGCGCACCGCAGGGTTGCCCCGGGCGGCTATGCCCGCGACGTGCGTGCCGTGCGAGTACTGGGCGGCGAATTGCAGCTGCTTGAGTTCGCCCGACAGCTGCTCCGGGGGCGTCGCAGAGACCCAGTGGCGCACCGCGGCCGCTTCCGGGGAATCGACCTGGTATTGCACATCGTCAAATCCCTGGAACAACTCGACCATGCGCGGGAACGCCTGCTTCTGCTCCGGATCCTGCGGCTGCAGGTCTGCGTTGATGACCTTGCCCTGCAGGTCAAAGGCCAGACCGTGCGCACTGTGCGCGCCGGGATGCGGATCTGTGAAGAGCTGATTCGGAAACAGCGCGGTGTCCACGCCCGAGTCCCAGATGCCGACCCGGACCGGCGTCAACTTTTGCGCCGCCGACAACGTGACTTCGCGCGCCGCCCAGATGTCGGGCTTCTCGACATTATGCGCGGCAACATAGCTCTTGAGGATCGTGGTCAGCTGAGCCTGCACGGGCTGGATCACCTGAAGGTACTGCCGGCTACGCAGAATTGCCGCGGCATCTTCGTTGCCGACGGATGCGGCCTGCTGGACTACGGGATCCACATCGTGCTTGAGCGAGGCGATCACCAACCCTGGAGTCCGTATTTCCAGGGAGGACTCGGTCTCGCGGACGGCGTCCCCGACGACCGACCAGTCGAGCGCGTTGACCTCCTTCGAATAGATCCGCGCGACCGCCTGTTGATACGCCGGGCCGCTCGCTGCGCCGCTCTGCTTGCGCGCCTTGATGACGGCCTCCTCGGCCAGCCCCGTGGTTAGACGCAGGTCGGCCTTGTCCTGGTAGTCGCGCAGACTCGCCAGCGTCACCAACGCCGCGTCGTTGTCCGCGAGCAGAACCTGCGCCGTGAGCTTCAGGTGCAGCTCGGTGCGCAGCGTCGCCCGATCCTTGATGTCGTAGCCATTGAGGGTTGCATTCACATCGGCCAGCACGCGCTGCGTGAACGCCCTGAACACGGCCTCATCAGCGGCGACGAACTCACTCGCGGGCTGGCTCAGCGGATAGGAGAAGCGCGGCAGATCCGTCTGGCTGTTGACCGGCTTCTTCGCGCCGCTCTGCGCCGACACGCCACCGGACCAGAACATCAACGCGGAGCAGGCACAGAGGAGCAGCCCATTCGATTTATTCATCGGTCTTTCTCTATTGTTGTATGCGTTCTTCCATGAATGCCGGGCTGCTGGAGCCCATCCCAGCGCAGCGCCTGCATTTTATTTTGAATACGGTAGCCGCGTTGCCAGCATCGGGTCAACTGCAACCGGTCTGCCCCGCACTCATGGCAGCTTGCCGCGCCTCAGGGGTTGCCGCCTGGCAGACGTGCCGCGCGATCGCACGTCTTGGGTATGGCTGGATAGCGGCCGTTGGACTAGAAGCGGTAGCCCACACCGACTCCGAACAGCAGGGGGTCCACGTCGACTCGCGAGACCTTGGCGGAGTCCAACTTCACGTCGGCCCGCAGCATGGCCCATTTAACATCGACGTTCGCGAACCAGTGCTCGGCCAGCCTGTAGTCAAAGCCGCCCTGTGCGGCGGGACCGACGCTGGTCCGGCTCAGTTCCAGCGCCCCCACTCCCGGAACGGCGAGCCTGACATCCGACAGCAGCGTGAAATTGACACCCACCCCCAGATACGGCCGGAAATCGCCGGTGGGATTGAAGTTGTATTTCCCCGTCAAAATAGGCGGCAGGTGTTTGAAGGTGCCGATGTCGACCGGGCCGCCCAATGCGCTCTTCTCGACGGTGACGGTCTGCGATTGCGGGTAGGTCAAGATCAACTCGCTCGACCAAACCGGCGTAAAGAAGTATTCGAAATCGATTTCGGGCAGCGTTTTCGAATTGATGTGAATCGCATCCTCCGGCACGGCGAGCGCGGGGATGGCATCGGACTTGTTGGCGGGATCCAGATAGATGGCGCGGATCCGCACTTCGAACGGGCCTTCGTCGGCAACCGCACTTTGAGCGGCCAGAGCGGCGAGGACGGAGGCAACGATCAACACAACTGAACCCGGTTTCATAATCTTGGCCCTGAGTGAAGCTTGGTGCGCAGCATCGGGTCAATCGCGGTACCGCACCATTCGTATTCACCGAACTCGACTACGCAGTCCTGCTGACCGTGACGAGCCGGGCGTACGCAGGGGTCGACGCTCGCGCCGGTACGGCGGCGGTGAGTTACTCCAGGAGTTCGTAGTGCACGGCGCGTGGCGTACCGCCGGCGCCGTTCACCGGTGTAATGTCCATGGGGCACGCCGAAAATACGACCAGGCAGTCCAGCTGGGCACGCAACACCAAGAAGTCACCGGGACGGCTCGCCGGCTCGCGCAGATCGATTCGTTCGTTGCCTTCAACGGACACGTTCATCCAGAAATTGATTGGATTCGGGACGGCCTCGGGGCGAACGTCGAGCCGCGCCAGCGCCTCAAAGAAATTATCCCGACAGTTGCGGTGGCCTGGCGCGCATCCATAGAAGGCGTACAGCCAATGATCGCAACAGGCGACGAGCATGTCGTGGTTGCAATCGGACGTATCGCGCTCGATCGTCAACAACACCTTGCGCCGGTTGCTATAGAGCGAATCGCCCGGTCTCGGGAATAAGCGCGCTAGCATCCGGCGCGTGTGCTCGACGGAGAGGTATTCGGTCGGGTCGCGGGCCGCGATACACCAGGTGTCCACGGTCTGGGTGCCCGGCGTGTTCACGAGCCTCACCGCCTGTCCCGCCTTGACGAACACGGCCGCCGACCCACCGCCTGGAATTTCCGAGAGCGTTCCCAAGTGCATATCCCCGTTTCCGTCGGCAAATCGACCGACGACATGAACGGCGTGGAGAATATGCCACGGCGCAAGCTATTGACAATCGGCTCCCTTAGTCCCGAAGGCGCGAGTGGCGGCAACTTCGCGCCGTTGAACCGGGAACTCGTGGGATCGAACGGCGGTCGGTTGTTCCGCTATTTTTTCTTGATCGCGCTCTCGGGGTAGAAGGCGGGAGGAAAATCCTCAAACCCGGGCTTTGCGAAGAAATATCCCTGAAAGAGCCGAATACCATGGTCTTCGAACCAGCGGAACTCCTGCAGCGTCTCAACACCTTCGGCAATGACGTCGATGCCCAAATCCCCGCAGACCTGCGCTATGCCGCGAACGATGGCTTGACGCGGTCCGTGTCTTTCGATGCCCCGCACGAGATGCATGTCGATCTTCACTTGATCGGGCTGGAACTCGGCAAGGAGATTCAAGCCCGAGTAGCCCGCGCCGAAATCATCGATGGCAAGCTTGATGCCCATTCCCCGATACTCGTTGAGCAGCGCCGCAAAATGCGTATGGTCGTCGATGACCTCGCCTTCGGTCACTTCCAGGATGAGGCGATTGAGCGGCAGGAAATTGTCGGCGGCCGCCTTGCAGGTGGTGCCGATGGCGTCCGCGCAGAGTTCGAGGCTCCTGGGCAGGAAATTGAGGTTGAGGTGGCACTTCAATCCAAGCCGTGCCGCAAGCGCGATGGCCTGGATCCGGCTGTCTTGGTCGAAGGGGTGTTTGAGGTCACTCGGCACCTGTTCCAATACCCGCAATGCCGGTTCATTGGCGGGACCGCGGATCAGGGCTTCATACGAAAATACTTCCCGCTCCACGGTATCGACAATGGGTTGGAACGCGTACGAAAAGGCGGGAGCCAAACCGGCGCAGGCCGTTGGGTGCGCTTGGCCGGCGCCCCTCGCCGGCGCTCGCATGGCATTGCTCATACAGGCGCCGTCTGCGCTCCCGCCAGAGTCTTGCGCCATCGTCCTTCGCTAAAAGCGGAGAGCAATTTCTTGGCGCGGCCGGAGTCGAGCCCGAGGAAACAGCTCGCGCCACTAAAAAAGTCGTTGGTACCGGAGATCAGCGCGAGTTCCTCGCGGGAGACCTGTGAGAATCCCATGGTCCAATCTGCAAAGGATCTGCCCGGAATCGCTTCGGCTACGATTTTGGTCACTTGGTCGTGGCGCTGGTCCAGTTCGATCCTGGCGTAGAGCGCCTCGACCGCCTCGGGAACTCCTTCCAGCACCTGAAAGAAGCTGCCCTCGGTATAAAGCAGCATCCCGGTGAGGCCGGCCGCATCATTGTGCTTGCGCGCCTCTTGCAGCAATGCCGTCAGCTCAGCCGTTTCGAACGGACGCGTTGCCGCGCTGGCGTAGATACAATGCATTAAATCGGGCACCTGGCCTCCAGGACATTGAATATGACTGGGGGCGATGCTCCCCCGGTGCCACTCTTATCGGCTTACCGCGAGAGCACTGAACCTCGACTCGCCCACAGGTTTGCAGAAGCCGGCGTTGGTGCGGTGCGGCGATCTTCCGTTGCCAATGGCGGTGCGATCCGCGAACATGCCTGACGCTCGATCAGGGAGGGCTGGGGTGGCCGAAGCGGGAGACATCGAGGGCCTCTTGGACCTGGGCGGCGAGAGCGGCGAACCGCAGAGCCCCTCGGGCGCTGCCGATCCTCTGGCCATGGCAGCCGCGATCGAGCAAGCGCGCCATGACCCGGAGCTGAGCCGCAAAATCGGCGCCTATCTCGATGAGCAGCGAAAGCTGGTCAAGCTGCAGGTCAGGCACTTCGACGAGGAGCGTCGGCTGGCGATCGCGGCCGCCAAGCGCAAGCGCCTGATGGACCGTCTGCGCATCGCTCTGCAACTTCTGATAGCCCTGATCATTGGGGCCGCCATCGCCGGATGTGCGACGGCATTGTGGAGTGCATTCACCGACCGCAGCACCGTCATCGACGCCGCCTCGGTACCTGCCGATCTCGCGGAACGGGGCTTTACCGGGCAGGTCGTCGCCAAGGAGATTCTGGATCGGTTCGCCGAGATCAATGAATCAAGCAGCCCGGCGCGGGCGGCAAACTCCTACGCGAACAGCTGGGGCACGGACATCAAGCTGCAAATTCCCGAGACCGGCATCTCGGTGGGCGAGCTCTCCCGCTTGCTCCACGAGCATCTCGGCCACATCACCCACATCGAAAGCGAGGTGACCCGCTCGGCGGACGAGGTTTCCGTGAGCATCAGGGTCGGTGACGAATATGCCGTCGAAGCCGTGGGGCCGCAGACCAACCTGAAGGCGCTGGTGCAGGACGCTGCCACCCGGATGTACGCCAAGACGCAGCCCTATCGATACGGCTTTTGGCTCTATTCGACCGGAAATGCCGAGGCTGCGGCGACCGTGTTTCGGCAGCTCGCGCTGTCGGGGCCACGGATCGAACGGATTTGGGCGTTGCATGGACTCGCGATCGCGTCGGATTCGAACCGCGCAGCACTCGCCCTGGACCAGCAGGTGCTTGATCTGGATCCCGACTTTTATCTCTCGCGGCTGACCATGGCCGACGACGATTTCGCGCTCGGGCACGATGAGGCTGGGCTCGCAGAATCCCGGGCCGTCATTGCCGCGGAAGACAGTGGCGCCGATGAGACCTTGTCGAGGAGCGGAAGAGCTCGAATACGTGCCCGCGCAGCGTTAGATCGCGATGCGGCGCTGGGCGACTATGAGGGCATGATGGTGAGCGCCGATGAGGTGTCGAGTGCGCTCATGACCGAGCGCACCGCATTGAATGTATGGATGTCGAAGATCGATGCCCTGATTCACCTGCACGATGTGGGCGCAGCCGCCGGCGCACTCGCGCTGTTGCCGCCGGCAGAGGCCGGATTCAGTGCGGCGCAGAACCTGCTGCTCAAGGCCGAGCTCGCCGCAGAAAGTAACGACTGGAATTCCGTGATCGGCGACCTCGAGCGGGCCAGGCCACTTCTCGACAAGCTGACGGAGCGTTCGCGCGAGCAGCTCACGATCAAGCTGAATCCGCTGTTGGCCGAGGCCTACGCACGGGTTGCACGCAATGCCGAAGCCGATGCCGTGCTCGCGGCGATGCCGGCGGACGCCTACGACAGCCATCTTGCCCAGGGTCAGGTTGCGGAGCTGCGTCGGAATTTCGCCGGCGCCGAGACGGCGCTGGCCGCGGCGGTTCGCGAGGCACCCTCCATTCCCCGCGCCTACTTCGACTGGGGCAACCTGCTGCTGGAAAAAGGCGACCTCGCGGGTGCGGCAATGAAATATGCCGAAGCGAGCCGGCGCGGTCGCCATTGGGCCGACCCGCTCAAGGCATGGGGAGATGTGCTCGCAAAACAAGGCAAACCCGAAGACGCGCTCGAGAAATACGACGAGGCACTGAAGTACGCGCCCCGTTGGGAGCAGCTCAAGGAAGTGCGGGCGGCGGCCGCGAAGCAGAAAAGCTGATCAGGCCGCGGCGCGCGCGCCGCTGTCAGCTCTTCGGCGGCGCGGGCTGAGCGGCCGCGCGTGGGCGTGGTACGGGCTTCCCCGCGGCCCGCAGCAATTGGTCCTGCTGGTCCATCGTCAAGGCGTGA
>JBEKHK010000035.1:0-48681 GCA_050012315.1 Steroidobacteraceae bacterium
CTCGGCATGCCATTGCCGGATCAGCGCCAAGTCGACTCGATCCGGCGTCGCGCCCCCGCCGGCCGGCGGCGCTTGCCATCCGGCACGGTGCGCGAGCGAGGCTCCCACCGCCAGCGCGCCCGGAACCGGCCGTGCTGCGAAATAGACGCTGCGGGTGACGAGGACGGGCACGCCGGCCGCACGCGCCGCGGCGACGCCCGCGGGCGAGTCCTCGATCGCCAGCGCCGAGGCGGGCGGCAGCTCGAGCCGTTCCAGGGCTTGGTTGTAGGCTTGCGGGTCCGGTTTCTTGATGGGTGCCTCTTGTGCGGTCACGATCACCGCGAATGCCGACTCCCAACCGGCTCCCAGATGCGGGGCGAGCAATGCGCCGACATTGACGCGGCTGGTCGTGGTCACGATACCCATGCGCACTCCCTCGCGCGCGCAATCGTCCATGAGCGGAACGACACCCGGGCGCAGCGGCAGCGCGCCGCTCGCGACGATCCGGGCGTAGCATTCGTTCTTGAGCGCGTGCAGGCGCGCCGCCAGCGCCTCGCGTTCCGCAGACTCGCGCGGCGCCTTAGGCTGGCGCTGCATGTCGTGCAGCAATCGCTCGCGTCCCCCGGCGACCTCGAGCAGCTCGCCGTAGCGCCGTTCGTCCCAGCGCCACGGCACACCCAACGTCTCGAAGGCCTGGTTGAAGGCGATCCGGTGGCCGTCGCGCTCGGTCTCCGCCAGCGTCCCGTCAACGTCCCACAGAATCGCGCGTAAGCCGAGGTCCGGCATCGCAATTCGGATCACTGGTAGCGCGTCGCCATCGCCTCCAGAGGAAGCGGACGGATCTTGGCCGCCTGCCCGGCGCACCCAAATGCCTCGAAACGCGCCTTGCACACTCCGCGCGCCGCCTTGCGCGCGGCAGTGATGGGCTTGCGCGGATCGAACTCGCTCGGGTCCTGGGCGAATGCCTGGCGCATGGCGCCGGTCATGGCGAGGCGGATGTCGGTATCGATGTTGATCTTGCGCACTCCGGTACGGATGCCGCGCTGGATTTCCTCCACCGGGACGCCGTAGGTCTCCTTGATGTCGCCGCCGTACCGGCGAATGATGGCCAGCCACTCCTGCGGCACGCTCGAGGAGCCATGCATCACCAGGTGCGTGTTGGGCAACGCAGCGTGAATCGCGGCAATGCGGTCCATCGCGAGAATATCGCCGGTGGGTTGTCGCGTGAACTTGTACGCGCCGTGACTGGTGCCGATTGCGATCGCGAGCGCGTCAACGCCGGTCTTGGCCACGAAATCCTTCGCCTGCACCGGGTCGGTGAGCATCATGTCGTGCGTCAGCTTGCCCGCGGCGCCCACACCGTCTTCTTCGCCGGCCTCGCCGGTCTCGAGCGATCCCAAGCAGCCGAGTTCGCCTTCGACCGAGACACCCACCGCATGCGAGGTCTCGCAGACGCGGCGCGTCACGTCGACGTTGTATTCGTAGCTCGCGGGCGTCTTCGCATCCTCGCGCAGCGACCCGTCCATCATGACGCTGGTGAATCCCGATCGCAGAGACTGCACGCAGACAGACGGCGTCGCTCCGTGATCCTGGTGCAGCACGACCGGAATGTCCGGATGCGTTTCCACCGCGGCCAGCACCATGTGCCGAAGATAGGCTTCGCCCGCGTACTTGCGGGCGCCGGCCGAGGCCTGCAGGATCACCGGACTGTTGGTCTCCTGGGCCGCCTCCATGATGGCCTGTATCTGTTCGAGATTGTTGACGTTGAACGCCGGCACGCCATAGCTCTGCTCGGCGGCATGATCCAGCAACTGACGGAGGGAGATGAGCGACATGGGAGACTCCTGATTCCAAGGTTCAAAGTTTGGCCAGCAGCGCCGGCACCTCGGCCAGCGAGTCGACCAGGGCATCGCACTCGAGGGTGCGCGGATCATGCCCCTCGTTATAGCCGTAGGTGACGCACACCACGCGCATGCCGGCCGCGCGCGCCGCGGTCACATCGTTGCGCGAGTCGCCGACCATCAGCGTTTGCGCGGCCGGGACGCCGAGCCGCTCGCAGGCAAAATACAGCGGTTCGGGATCGGGCTTGCGCCGCGCGCAGCTGTCGCCGCCGACGACCACGTCGAGCGCCTCGAGCATGCCCGCACGCGACAAGAGATCCACCGACATCTGCTGCTGCTTGTTGGTCACGACGCCGAGGCGATGACGCCCGCGGCGGAGCGCGCCGAGCGACTCGTTGGCGCCGGGATACGCGGGCGGCTCGACGCCGTTGCGGCAGACCTCCGCATAGTGCAGGTAGAAGCGCTGCAGGACTGCCGCTTGAGCGTCCGCATCGGCCAGCCCCAGTTGCGCGCAGGCGCGGCGCACGAGCTCCGGACCGCCGCGACCGATCAGCATCCGCACTTCCGCCGTCGGCAGCGGCCCGAGCTGCCGCTCATCGAGTGCCCGATTGAGCGCGGCGGCGAGGCCGTCCGCGGTATCGAGCAACGTCCCATCGAGGTCGAACAACACCGCCAAAACGCTTCCCATCACGCGACCGCCAACGCGCTGCGTGCGAGCAGCGCGCGCGCACGCGCCACCACCGCCTGCGTCGTGAGGCCGAGCGCTTCGTACGCCTGCGGGCCGGGCGCCGATTCGCCAAAGCGGTCGATGCCCACCACGTCGCCCGAGAATCCGGTGTAGGCACGCCAGAAATTCGACACTCCCGCCTCGATGGCGAGCACCGGGATATGGCGCGGCAGAACGGCGGCACGATACTCGGCGCTCTGTCGGTCGAAATCGCCGCAACTCGGCATCGATACCACGCGCGTCGGGATGCCGGCGCCTTCGAGCGCGGTGCGCGCCTGCATGGCGAGCGCCACCTCCGAGCCGGTGGCGAGCAGCGTGATCGCCGCGCCGCTCGAGCCCGCGGCCGCCTCGGCGAGCACGTAGCCGCCTTTGCGGATGTCGCGGATCTGTTCCGCCGAACGCTCGCAATACGGCAGGTTCTGCCGCGACAGGATCAGACAGGTCGGACCGTCGCGCCGTTCGATGGCGGCGAGCCAGCTCACCATGGTTTCCACGGAATCGCAGGGTCGCCACAGCGCGTTGTTCGGAATCATGCGCAGCGTCGAGACGTGTTCGATCGGCTGATGCGTCGGACCATCCTCGCCCAAGCCGATGCTGTCGTGGCTGAACACGTAGATGACGCGCAGCTGCATCAACGCCGACATGCGCACGGCGTTGCGGCTGTAGTCGGAGAAGGTCAGGAACGTGCCGCCGTAGGGAATGAATCCGCCATGCAGGGCCACGCCATTCATCGCGGCGCTCATGCCGAATTCACGCACACCGTAGTTGATGTAGTTGCCGCCTCTGCCGCGGCGCACCGGCACACTCCGCTTGCCGTCGGTGAGGTTCGAGCCGGTGAGATCGGCCGAGCCGCCGAGCAGCTCGGGCAGCAGCGGCTGCAGCGCGTCGATCGCATTCTGCGAGGCCTTGCGCGAAGCAATGGTCTCCGCCTTCCCGACCACCTGGGCCAGTGCCGCCTGCGTGGCTTGGGCCCAGTCGGCCGGCAGCGCGCTGCGCGCCACCCGCCGGTCGAATTCGGCCGCCAGCTCCGGAAACGCCGCCGCGTAGGCCGAATACCGGCGCTGCCACTCCGCCTGGCGCCGCGCGCCGGCCGCCGTCGCATCCCATGCCGCTCGAATCTCCGCCGGCACTTCGAATGGCGGCGAGTTCCATCCGAGCGCCTCGCGAGTCGCGGCGACCTCGGCGGCTCCGAGCGCCGCGCCGTGCACATCGTGCGTGCCGGCCTTGTGGGGACTGCCTTTGCCGATGATCGTCTTGCAGCACACCAGCGTCGGCCGCGCGCCGGCGCCCGAGGCCTCGTTGAGCGCGGCCTCGATGGCCACCGCATCGTGGCCGTCCACGTCGCGGATGACGCGCCATCCATAGGCCTCGAAGCGACGCGGCGTGTCGTCGGCAAACCAATGCTCCACGTGGCCGTCGATGCTGATGCCATTGTCGTCGTACACCACGATCAGCTTGGACAGGCCGAGCGTGCCCGCGAGCGAGCACACCTCGTGGCTGATGCCTTCCATCAGGCACCCGTCGCCCACGTAGACCCAGGTCCGATGATCCACCACCTCGTGGCCCGGACGATTGAACTCGATGGCCAGCAGTTTCTCCGCGAGTGCCATGCCGACGGCGTTGGCGAGACCCTGTCCGAGCGGGCCGGTCGTGGTCTCGACGCCCGGGGTCACCCCCACTTCCGGGTGACCGGGGGTCTTGCTGTGCAGCTGACGGAAGCGGCGCAACTCCTGCATCGGCAGGTCATAGCCGGTCAGGTGCAGCAGCGCGTACAAGAGCATCGAGCCGTGGCCGTTGGAGAGCACGAAGCGGTCGCGGTCCGGCCAGTGCGGATCGGCGGGATTGTGCTTCAGGAATTGGCGCCAGAGCACCTCGGAGATCTCGGCCATGCCCATCGGCAGACCGGGATGACCGCTCTTCGCAGCTTCCACGGCGTCGACCGCGAGCATGCGCAGGACATTGGCCAGCTGGCGGCGCTGGGCGGCGGGAACATCGACTTGGGCATTCATGGCGGGGGCAAATTCTCCGTGTGATCCGTTCGAACGAGGCCTACGCGGCGCGCCGCTTCCGATCCATCAGCCTGAGGATCATCGGCGTAAAGATGCACTGCATCGCGAGCCCCATCTTGCCGCCCGGCACGACGATGGTGTTCGGGCGGCTCATCCAGGAGTGGTGCAGCATCGACAGCAGATAGGGGAAGTCGATGCCTTTGGGATTGGCGAAGCGGATCACGGCGATCGATTCATCCGCCGAGGGGATGTCCCGCGCGATGAACGGATTGCTGGTATCCACGGTGGGCACGCGCTGGAAGTTGACGTGCGTGCAGCTGAATTGCGGACAGATGTACTTCACATAGTCCGGCATGCGCCGCAAAATGGTCTCGACCACGGCCTCCTGGCTATAGCCGCGCATGTTGTGGTCACGATGCAGTTTCTGAATCCACTCCAGGTTGATGATCGGCACCACGCCGACCAGCAGGTCCACGTGCTGGGCGACGTCCACCTCGCCGTACCTGTAGCCGCCATGCAGTCCTTCGTAGAAGAGCAGATCGCTGTGCTCCGTCATGGGCTGCCAGTCCGTGAAGGTGCCGGGCTCTCCGCCGAGCTCCTTGCCTTCGGCGGCATCGTGGATGTAGCGGCGCACCTTCCCGCGGCCGGTGGCGCCGTAGGTCGCCATGGTGTCGGCGAGCTCGGCCAACAGATTCGACTCCGGTCCGAAATGACTGATGGGCGGACCCTTGCCCATGTCCGCCGCCCGCACGCGCTCGCGCATCTCGACCCGGTTGAAGGAGTGAAACGAATCACCTTCGATCACCTGGGCCTTGATTTGCTCGCGCCGGAAGATGTGATCGAAGGCCTTCATCACTGTCGTGGTGCCGGCTCCGGATGAACCGGTCACCGCGATAATCGGATGTTTGACGGACATGTTCTTTCCCCATTCAATCTGTCTGTTGATTCAACAAATCCAAAGTCTCGCTGCCGAGCGCAAGCTCCTCACGCGTCGGGCCTGAACATCGAGCGCTCGTTGAACAACGGCGAGACGTACGGGCGGTCGATTCCCTTGGCGTATTCGCCGTGATAGCGCTCGATCCGCTCCACTTCCTTGCGCGACCCCAAAATCAGCGGCACGCGCTGATGCAAATCGGTCGGCATCAGATCGAGCACGCGCTCGTTCCCGGTCGTTGCCAGGCCGCCCGCCTGCTCCACCAGCATTGCGATCGGATTGGCTTCATACATCAGCCGCAGCCGCCCCGGCTTGCGTGGATCCTTGGTGTCCTTCGGATACATGAACACGCCGCCGCGGATCAGGATGCGGTGCACTTCGGCCACCATGGAGGCGATCCAGCGCATGTTGAAATCGCGGCCGCGATCGCCGGTCTTGCCGGCCTGGCACTCGGTCACGTAGCGATGCACGGGCGGCTCCCAGAAGCGCGCATTGCTGGTGTTGATGGCGAATTCGCTGGTATCGGCGGGAATCTGCATGTTCGGATGCGTCAGGATGAAGTTGCCGATCTCGCGATCCAGCGTAAAGCCATGGGTGCCCTTGCCGACGGTGACCACGAACATCGTCGCCGGGCCGTACAGGGCATAACCGGCCGCGACCTGCCGCCGCCCCGGCTGCAGATAATCGGCGGTGGCCGGCGCCTCGGGCTTGTCATGCCGCAGCACCGAGAAGATCGTGCCGACCGAGACGTTCACGTCCGTGTTGGACGATCCGTCGAGCGGATCGAATATCAGCAGGTAGCGGCCGCGCGCGAATTCGGCCGGTATCGCGTGGGGCTGCTCGAGCTCCTCGGAGACCATGCCGGCCACCAGCCCGCCCCACTCGCAGCTCTTGATGATCACCTCATCGGCGAGCACGTCGAGCTTCTGCTGCGTCTCGCCCTGCACATTGGTGGTGCCGATCTTGCCGAGGTAGTCGCCTAACGCCCCTTTGGCGGTCATGGCCGAGATCGCCTTGACGGCCGCGGCGACATCGACCAAGAGGGCACCCAAGTCGCTGGCACCCTCGATTTCGGTCAATTGCTGGATCAGAAACTTCGACAGCGTGGTGCGTCCCAGATGCATGATTTACTCCTTGGCGCCGGGCTCGGCCGGCGGTGAGTGAGCGGCGAGCGCAAAAACGCGGCTCGCCCGGATATCCGATTCGGCCAGCGTGGTCAAATCCTCGGGCGTGAATTCCCGGTCGCGGTCGGCGAACAGCCGGCTCGCCTGACGCAGCCGCGCGCGATCGAGGGCGTTACGGACGCTGCGGGCATTGGCGAAATGCGGCTGCTCGATGCGGGCCGCAAGGTACTCGGTGAAGGCTTGGCGCGAACCCGCCCCGAAATGATAATTTTGCGCTGCCAGCATCTTGTCCGCGATCGACAAGAGATCCCCGATCTCGTAGTCCGGAAAATCCAGATGGTGCGCGATGCGCGAGCTCAAGCCGGGATTGGAGCGGAAGAAGGTGTCCATCCGATCCTTGTAACCGGCCAGAATCACCACCAAATCCTCGCGCTGGTTCTCCATCACCTGCAGCAGGATTTCGATCGCTTCCTGGCCGTAATCGCGCTCGTTCTCCGGGCGGTACAGATAGTAGGCCTCATCGATGAACAGCACGCCGCCCATGGCCCGCTTCAGCACCTCCTTGGTCTTCGGTGCCGTGTGCCCGATGTACTGACCGACCAGATCGTCGCGCGTGACGGCGACCAGGTGGCCCTTTCGCACGTAACCCAAGCGGTGCAGGATCTCGGCCATGCGCATGGCGACGGTGGTCTTGCCGGTGCCGGGGTTGCCTGTGAAACTCATGTGGAGCGAGGGCGCCTGCGCCTGCAGTCCGAGATTCATGCGCAGCTTGTCGATGACCAGCAGCGCCGCGATATCGCGGATGCGGCTTTTGACCGGCGCGAGACCCACCAGATCCCTATCGAGCTCATCGAGCACATCGCCGGCGTGAGTGCGCGCGAGGACCGCGGCGACCGTGCGCGGCTGGGGCTCGCCGGTGCCGGCGGCCACATCCAACGCGGCGGCGGCGCCAGCCGCGGGGTCGTCGGTGCCGCGCGTACTCGTCTGTCCCGGAATATTGTAGGTAGGCGATGCCATCAGGCCGCCTTCGGCGTCGGCGACGCGCGCTTCAATTCCGTGCGCATGGCATCGACGACCTTGCGGTAGTCGGGTTGGCTGAAGATCGCGCTGCCCGCGACGAACGTGTCGGCGCCGGCTTCGGCCACACGGCGGATGTTGTCCGTCTTGATGCCGCCATCCACTTCCAGCCGGATCTCGCGGCCGCCGGCCTCGATCAACCCGCGCGCGCGTTCCACCTTGCGCAGCGCCGACTCGATGAAGCTCTGCCCGCCGAAGCCGGGATTGACGCTCATGATCAGGATCAGGTCGACCTTGTCGAGCACGTAGTCCAGCGCTTCCAGCGAGGTGGCCGGATTGAATACGAGCCCCGCGCCGCAGCCGGCCGATTTGATGAGTTGCAGCGTGCGGTCGATATGCGCCGAGGCTTCCGGATGGAAGCTGATGAGATCGGCCCCGGCCTCGGCAAACGCGCCGGCCAGGGCGTCCACCGGTTGCACCATGAGGTGCACATCGAGCGGCACCTTGGCGCCGTCGGCGCGCACGCAATACGGCTTGATCGCCTTGGCGACCATCGGCCCGATGGTCAGGTTGGGGACATAGTGATTGTCCATCACATCGAAGTGAATCCAGTCCGCACCGGCGGCGATGACCGAGGTGACCTCATCGCCGAGACGGGCGAAATTCGCGGACAGAATGGAAGGGGCGATGCGATACATGTTGGGCCTGCCAGGGCGCCATCCGTTGCGGCGCCATCCATATCGTTGCGCCACCGACCAGCACGGTGGCGCAACGGGTTGTCGATCGTCGTGCGATTTGCTGGTCTCGCACCAAGTCCTATTCGACGTAGCGCTCGCTTTCGGGCTTGTCGGTGGCATAGCTGTGCACCGTGTAGTGCATGCTGCGGCCATCCACCTCCTGGCGCGCGAGACCAAAGCCCGGCTCTTTCGACGGCCGATTGACGATGAAGCTCATGGCAATGCTTTCGACGCCGCGCGTCGAATCGAACGCCATCAGCCGGATGTAGTGCTGCGGAAAGGTCTTGCGGCAGCCATTGAGCTCCGTGATCACGCCGGCAGCATCCTTCAGATCGAACATGGGCAGACCGAACATTTCCCAGTAGGTGTTGCGCGGATGCGGGTCGTCCGTGTATTCGACGCTCCAGGCGTAGCCCTTGTTCAGCCCATAGTCGACTTGCAGTTTGATTTCGGCGTCGGTGAGATCCGGCAGATAGCTGAAACAGCCCTGCGTAATGCGGCCGACAGGATTGGTCATCATGATCGTGTGCTCCTTGTGGTGGGGGCGCGCGGCATCAGGCCGCGACTCCCGGCGTCACGGCAAAATCCGAGGTATCGGTGGAGGTGTAGTTGAAGCTGATCTCGCCCCAGGTGTCGAGCGCCTGCTGCAGCGGGCTGCAGGACTTGGCGGCCTGGCGCAGGATCTGCGGACCTTCGTTGCGGATGTCGCGACCCTCGTTGCGTGCCTTGACCATGGATTCGAGCGCGACGCGATTGGCCACCGCGCCGGCTTGGATGCCCGCCGGATGTCCGATGGTGCCGCCGCCGAACTGCAGCACCACATCGTCGCCGAACAGATCCAGCAGCAGATGCATCTGGCCCGCATGGATGCCGCCCGAAGCCACGGGCATCACCTTGCGCAGATCCGCCCAGTCCTGATCGAAGAACAAGCCGCGCGGCAGATCCTGTTTGGTATAGCTGTCGCGGCATACGTTGTAGTAGCCCTGCACCGTCATCGGGTCGCCCTCGAGCTTGCCGACGGCCGTGCCGGTGTGCAGATGGTCGACGCCGGCGAGGCGCAGCCACTTGGCGATCACCCTGAAACTGATGCCGTGGTTCTTCTGCCGCGTGTAGGTACCGTGCCCGGCACGGTGCATGTGCAGGATCATGTCGTTCTTGCGGCACCAGTTCGCCATGCTCTGGATGCCCGTCCAGCCAACCACCAGGTCGACCATGACGATGACCGAACCCAATTCCTTGGCGAATTCGGCACGCTCGTACATGTCCTCCATGGTCGCGGCGGTGATGTTCAGGTACGAACCCTTCACCTCCCCGGTCGCGGCGCTCGCCTTGTTGACCGCGTCCATCACGTTCAGGTAACGGTCGCGCCAATGCATGAACGGCTGCGAGTTGATGTTCTCGTCATCCTTCATGAAGTCCAGGCCGCCCTTCAGTCCTTCGTAGACCACCCGCCCGTAATTGCGCCCGGACAGACCGAGTTTGGGCTTGGTCGTCGCGCCCAAGAGCGGCCGCCCGAACTTGTCGAGCCGCTCGCGCTCGACCACGAGGCCGCAGGGCGGCCCCTTGAAGGTTTTCACGTAGGCCACCGGAACGCGGATGTCTTCCAGCCGCGCGGCCTTCAAGGGTTTGAAGCTGAATACGTTGCCGATCAGGCTCGCCGTCATGTTGGCGATGGAACCCTCCTCGAACAGGATGATGTCGTACGCGACCCAGGCGAAGTACTGGCCGGGGGTGTTCGGCACGGGCTCCACCTTGTAGGCCTTGGCGCGGTAGCCGTCGCAGGCGGTGAGCCGGTCGGTCCATACCACGGTCCAGGTCGCGGTGCTCGATTCCCCCGCGACCGCCGCGGCGGCCTCGATCGGGTCCACGCCTTCCTGCGGCGTGATCCGGAACAGGCACAGGACATCGGTATCCTTGGGGACGTAATCCGCGTCCCAGTACCCCATCTGCCGATATTTGAGGACACCCGCGCTGTAGCGCTTCTTGGCGTCCTTGATGACCCCTTCGCCCGATTTTTGAGTGGTTTCCGCCATGTTCGAGTCCTCGTTCGTAAACGTGACCTGCACTGTAAGGCGATTGATCGTTCAGGTACATTCAGTACTTGTTACTACTATGTTAGGTATTTTTTAACGATCGGATGGCCGGAGCGAATTCCCACGCGCTCCGCGGCCTTCGCTCACCGGCCATGGTCAAAGCGTCATTGCGCCGAAGCGGGTGTAAGATAAGCGGTTATGTTCAGAGAAAAGACGCTGCGACCGGCTCGCCGGTTCTCAACCACCCGTGTGGTGCTCCTGGTTGCCGCCGCATGGCTGGGGTCGTTCGCCCAGGCAGCGCCCGCCACGCCGCCATCGGCCCCGAACTCGCCTGCCATCGCCTCGTCGAGTCGACCTCAAAAGATCCAAGAACTGGTGGCCGATCTCGGCTATGGGGCCGACATCAAGCACGTCGACGCCGCCATCCCCTATCTGACCGCGAATGTCGCGCCGAAGGATCCCACCTGGAATAGCGCGCATCCCCGGTGGCAGTACGTGAGTGCCTTGATCGGGCGAAATCTGCATGCTGATGCGGCGACGCAGTTTTCGGAATCCGAGAACGCCATCGTACAGAGCGCGGTGCGCGCCATGAGCGACGGAGTCGTTCACGAGGATCTCGACGCCGCGCTGGCCTTCTTCCGTTCCCCGGCGGGACGCCGTTTCCTCGATTTGCAGGGCGCGTTGATCGATCTGAGCATCGAGGTCAACCTGGAGAAGACTACGGTCGGGGGCAGCCCTTCGGTGGAGAATCTCGATGCGCGCCGGCGCATTCTGGGATTATGGTTTCCCCTCGTGTTTATTCGCGCGATGTACGGGCCCGAAAATGCCGATCGCGCCATGGATGCGGCGTACCAATCATTCAGCCGGCTGCGCGGCCCGCAACTCGATGCCCTTGCCCGACGCTATGCGGAGGACTTGCCGCAAGTCGAGCAATTCCTCCAGTCGGCGTCGTTCCGCAGGATCGTCGAGGCCGAAAGTGCCGGGGAGCATAAAACGCCGGAGCCGGATTTCGCGGCATTTTTCGCCGCCGAAGCCAAGAAACATGCCTCCGAATGGCTCGCCGCCTCGCTGGGTTCCTGAGGGTTCCTAAGCGAATCGGCGCCGAGCCGCCGCGCAGCCCCGCGCCCGGCGGCGGGGGTCGACCACCAGCCGCGTCAGCGATTCAGATGCCTCAGGATGAAGTACCAGGCGACGGCGGCGATGATGTTGAGAGCCGCGATGGCGATGGCCGACTCGATCAGGCAGCCGCGCCAGTTGAAGCTCTTCCGAGCGGGGTGCGGGGTCACGCGCCTCAAGCGATCTCCGGATCACCGTCCTTGGGCATGGTGGTCAGGGCGAGTTCGATGTTCTCCGCCAGCTTGTCGGCATAGTGCGCCGCTTCAAATAAATTCAGAGACTTATAGAATGCGATTTTCTGCCGGTAGAGGTTGATATCCTGCGACAGCACCGATCGGACGTCGTCTTTCATCTCATTCTCCGTAGCCAGGTCGCGGTTTGCGATGCAGGATGCGAGGGGCCGCGAACCCGATGGTTCCCGAGCTCTCGGGTGGTTCTGGGCGGGCTATTCCTGTAAAATTTCTTGGTCACAGCAGAGCAGGACGATAGGTCAAACAGACGATTGCTGAATAGTATGTCATACGGGCGCCGCACCGGGAGGATCCTGATCGTGGGCAAGCTCAATCAAGACTCGGCGATTGTGTTGACGATGTTAGTCTTGTTTGTCGCGCTGATGTGGGTCGGCACGTCGGTCTAGGCTGATTATCGGGCGGGAACCGGCGGGCCATCAAAGACTCGCTCCCTCTCGTCGTGCACGTCACAAGCCGCTTGCTTCGACAGCGCTGAGCGAGCGTCGTCCTTCATCTCATATCATCTCTCCGTAGTGTGCGAACCCGGTGGGTGCTCCCGGGCGTTTGGGTGGCTCTCGGCCGGCTGTTCCGGTAAAGTTGACGGATCGTCGCGGCAGTGCCGGACGATTTTTTTTGTACTGGGTATTAGGTCATGAGGACGCGCACCGGGAGGATGCTGATGTTGGGCAAGCTGCATGATTCGACGATTGTGTTGACGATAATAATCGTGTTTGTCGCGATGATGTGGATCGGTACCAAAGTGCTCTAAGGGCGATCATGGGGCGGGGTGTTCGAAGCGGATCGCGCCCCGAGCCATCCCCGCCAGCCATCAAAGACTCGCCTGCAGCTCGGCGTGCACGTCATGAGCCACTTGCTTCGCCTCGAGGTAGGGAGGCAAAACATCGCGGATCCGGCCCCGAGGATCGACTAAAAAGACGTCGACGGTGTGCTCGACGCGTACTTCCCGACCCTCGTGGGACAAACGATATTCAGCGTGAAACGCACGCGCCGCCGCATCGGTCTGTGATGCGCTTCCCCGCAGCGCCCAGAAGCTGGCATCGAAAGCCCCGACGTAATCGCCGAGCAGCAGCGCGCTGTCGCGCTCGGGATCGATGGTGATGAACACAACCTGCACTTTGTCCGCATCCTTGCCGAGCAGCTTCCGCACCTCGGCCAGCCGTGTGAGTGTCGTCGGGCAGCTGTCGGGGCAGTGGGTGTAGCCGAACGTCACGAGGGCGACGCGGCCCCGCAAGTCCGCTGGGGTGCGCTCCCGGCCTCGTACGTCCCGTAGATCAAACGCCGCCGGCCAGCCCGGTTCGCCGAGTTCTCGGCCGTAGAGCGGCTGGCGGTCGAAGCGATGCAGCCAGGACGCGACCGGCGGCGTGGACAGTGCAACGGCGAAGAGAAGCATCACCGCGGCGAAGGTTGCGAGCGTGAGCAGCCAGCGGCGCTGCCGGCGGTTCATGTTGACGCGACCGTCAATGCGAAACCCCAAACGGCAGTTTTGCGAAGCTTCATTAGTTTATCCATGCGGCTGAGCGTAACTCCAAAATCACTTCTCGGCGGATCGCGCCGCTCGGCTGGCCGCGGCCGAAGCCGCTATTCGCTCGATTCGCCTGGCGATGGAAACCGAACGGAGGCAATCCGGGCGGAGACCAACACCGCGAGCAGGGCCGCGAGCGCGAGGAGCTGCTGCCAGTCGAAGGTATGGTCGTATAGACCGATAAAGATCTCGCGCAGGATGAAGGCGATGCCGACCTCGGAAAGCACCCGCAGGCGGACGCGGTGGAACTCCAAGTAGTCGGTGAAGGTGCGGAAGAGCTCTATCAGCACGAAAACGGACAGTACGTCGATCACCAGTTCCCGGTCGCTCGCGTAGATCACCCCGTGCGCCAGCTTGTGGTCGGCCAGCGCCGAGCGGAACAAGCCGGCCGCGGTGGCGAAGTCCAGGATAAGTCCCACCAGGGCGCCGAGCAGCGTCAATATCATGATGACAACGAGCGCCGTGACGATGGCGTCGAGTATCCAGCGATACAGCCGCAGTGCCCGGGTCGCGAGTTTGGGAGTCGGCGTAGGCGAGGCCCCGCGGCTGGCATCGCTTGGCGGTAAGTGGGACATGCTCCTGCAAGGCTCCTGAGTGCTGCGCGGACAGTATCGCATCTCGCGGCGGATGCGGCGCTCGGGGCATCCGCCGCACCCGCCTAGGGGCCGCATCGGGGCCGGCGACCATGAGCGAGTTGATCGTTCATATATAGTCCGATAGAGTCCCTTCGAAGTTAAGGATTTCTTTATGAAGAACGCCACCCTACGTCAGCTGCGGGTCTTTGCCTCGGTCGCCCGCCATTTGAGTTTCATCCGGGCGGCGGAAGAGCTGAAGCTCACTGCCCCCGCGGTATCGATGCAGATCAACGAGCTCGAAGCGGAAGTCGGGTTTCCGCTGTTTGATCGCACCAGCCGGCAGGTGTCGCTCACCATGGTCGGGGAGTACGTGCTGGGGCATGCGCGGCGTGTGCTTGCTGCGATGCGCGATGCCGAGGATTTGGTGGCCCGTTTCCGCGGCTTGAAGACCGGCCAACTCGATGTCGGGATGGTCAGCACGGCCAAGTATTTCCTGCCTCGCATGCTGGCGCAGTTTCGGCAAGAGCATCCGGGGATCGAGATTCGCCTGCAGGTCGCCGACAATCGGGAAGAGATCGTCTCGCTGATGCAGCAGGGGGATATCGAGCTCGCCGTCATGGGAAGGCCGCCCAAGGATTGGCCCACCCGCGCCGAACCCTTTGCAATGCATCCGCACGTATTGGTGACGGCGACAGATCACCCGTTCACGCGCATGGAGGTCGTACCTGCACGCGCGCTTTCCGAGGAGGCATTCATCGTTCGCGAACCCGGATCCGGCACTCGTGCGGCGCTCGATGAGTACATGCACGCGCACCAGACGACTCTTCGTGTGGCGATGCAAATGTCGAGCAACGAAGCGATCAAGCAGGCGGTCATGGCCGGCATGGGCGTGTCGCTGCTGTCCCTGCACACGCTCGGCCTCGAATTGAATCATCACCTGATTGCCACCCCGGACACCGAAGACCTGCCGGTGATGCGCCGCTGGCACGTGGTCAACAATCTCGCCAAGACGCTTTCGCCTCCCGCAGAGGCGTTCCGGTATTTCATACTCGAACGCGGCGAGGCTTTCTTGGCCGAGCATTTCCCGAAGTAAATCTGCCGCATTGCGCCGCAGTGCCGCTCGTTCCGGCTTGGGCGGCGGGGAGCCTGCGGGACATTCGGGCCTCAAAAAATCTTGAACAGCATGAGCGCGATGATGCCGATCAGAATGATGATATCCACCGCTCTCGGCAACAATACGATGCAGCACAGGGCAAGCACCGTGCTCACGGTAATCTGAATGAACGGGTTCCCAATCAATTTCGCGATGCCGAAACGATTCGCGGGCGGGACATTTTCCGGCTGCTCCATCGGCGCCGCGATCGAATCGGGCGCTTGTTCGGGCGGCCGCTCAGTTCGATTCTCCGATGGGCTTTGTGCGCGCGCCGCGATGTTGGCCGGGTGAGCGGAGACAGCTGCCGTGCCGGCGTCGGTCGGGCGGGCGGAAATAGCCGCCACGCCGGCGTCGGTCGGGCGGGCGGAGATAGCCGCCGCGCCGGCGTCGGCCGGGTGAGCGGAGAAAGCCGTCGTGCCAGGATCGGCCGGGCGGGCGGAAATAGCCGCCACGCCGGCGGCGCCCACCGGCTGAGCGGAGATAGCCGCTGTGCCGGCGTCGACCGATATCAAGGCAGCGGCCGGGGGCATCCGCCTGGTCGAGGTATTGAGAAAGGCCGGGCGGGGCAGCTCATGACGCCGGCGCTCGATGATGCGGCTTTCCGCCACCACGAGCACCGCACACAGCAGCGGCACGAGCCCCGTGAGAGCCGGTGATTGGGTATTCACCCAATCCGCGATGGCCGGATCGGACACCGCGATATCTCCGGCAATGTACCCGAGCAAGGCACCGGCAGCCGGAATGAGGATGGGATACCGGTGCAGCAGGTTAATCATCAGCTTGCTGCTGAACATCAGCAGCAGCACGCTGAGAACGAGACCAATCACCAGATAGAGCAGGTTGCCTTGCGTGACGGCGGAGAGCGCCACCACGTTGTCCAGACTCATCACCACATCGGCGAGGATCACGGTCATCACGGCGCCCCACAGACCGGATGATGGTTCCTGCTGCGCGGCTCTTGCGCCGCGTTCCTCCTCGATCAGCAGACGAATCCCGATCACGATGAGCAGTACGGCGCCGATCAGCTTGAGCATCGGCACTTTCAGCAGCATGCTCACCACCGTGGTGAGCAATACGCGCAGCCCGATCGCGGCGCCGGTTGCGAGCAGCAGGGCTTGATTCAGTTGCCGGGGCGGCAGCGCGCGGCAGGATAAGGCAATCACGACGGCGTTGTCGCCGGAGAGGATCAGATCGAGCAGGAACACCTGAAAGATCAGGCTGACGCCGTGAAACGTGGAATCAAACGTCATGCGGCTGCCTTTGGATCATCCCAGCGAGCCGATTATTCCGGCATATAGACCGAGCGCAGCGGTCAGGCCGAGCCCGGCACCGACCAGCAGTGCGTAGAATCCCTTGAGGCGATGCTCCTCCGGCAGCGCTCGGCGCGCCAGCAGAAACAGCAGCAACAAGACGGAGGGCAGCAATAGGGCGTTGAGCACGGCGACGGCAATCGACAGATGGATCAAGTTGACGCCGGAACCGACGAGCAATGCGCCGGCGATCAGCAGCGCCGCGAACGGTCCGTAGAACCAAGGGGCGTCGAGCGGATGCTGTTCGAGCGAATGCCTGACGCCCATCGATTCTCCCATCGCCCAGGCGGCACTCAAGCACACCACGATGGTGGCCACCAATGCGCCGCCGGATAGGCCAATCGCGAACACGGCTTTACCCCAGGTCGGGCCGATCAGGGTGCCGAAGGCCTCGCCGATCTGGGCGATGTTGTCGAGCCCCTTGCCGCGGTGGTGAGCGCCCAATGAGGAGGCCGAGGCGATCAGCACGGCGGCGGACAATGTCTGGCAGAGGATCGCACCGAGCATCGTTTCGATCCGTGCGGCCCGCAGCTGACCGCTATTCAGTCCCTTATTGATGAGCGCCGATTGCTGGTAGAAGATCGTCCACGGCATGATGCTCGTTCCAAGGTTTGCGGCCACCAGGTACAGATAGTCGTGGTCGCCAAAGGGGAGGCGCCATATCTCTTGCGCGATCTCTCCCGCATCCGGATGCGCCTTGACCGCCATCACGACGAATGCCACGGTGAAGAGCCCGATGGCGACGGCCATCCGCTCGATCACCTTGTAGGAACCGCTGACCACCATGCCGATAATCAACGTCACCAGGAGCGTCAGCGTTTGCCAGGGCGGAATGCCGAACAGGCTCCCGGCGCCCACCAGGCCGCTCATCTCCGTGATCAACGCACCGAAGCAACTGAGCAGCAGAACCGCAGTGGCGGCCAGTGCGACCGTTTGCCCGTATTGCTGCTTGATCAGCTCTGCATAGCCCTTGCCGGTGCACAAGCCAAGCCGCACCGTCAGTTCCTGCGCCATGAACATCAGCGGGATGAGCAAAATCTGCATGAACAGGAGGCGGTAACCCCACTGTGCGCCGCTCTGCGCCAAGGTGATCACGCTGCCGGCCTCGATATCGGCCAGCATGACGATGAGCCCGGGCCCGATGACGGCGAGCAGGCGCGGCAAGCGCTGGAGCGGCGTCACCTTAGGCGTGCCGCGAAAGGTCGGCAGTGCGCACAACCTATTTGCCGCTGGCCGCTCCAGCGGGGCCGACGGTGAATTGCTTGAGGAAGGCGGCATCCGGGGTCAATATTAGCGTGGGTTGTGTGTCTGCCAACGATTGCCGGTAGGTCTGCAGCGAGCGATACAGCTTATAGAACTGTGGGTCCTTGCTGAAGGCCGCCGACAGAATCTGATTGGCCTCGGCATCCGCCTCGCCGCGTGTGATGTTGGCCTGGCGCTGCGCCTCGGACAGGAGCACGGTACGTTCGCTGTCGGCCTTGACCTGGATCTGCTGCGCCCACTCGAAGCCCTGTGCGCGCAGTTCCTTGGCCTCGCGCTGGCGCTCGGATGTCATCCGATCATAGATGGCCTGGCTGGTTTCGGCCGGTAGGTCGGCGCGATGCAGCCGCACTTCGGTGACCTGTATGCCGAGCGCAGTGGCCTTCTCGGCGACATCTTTCTCGATTCTCGCGACTATCTGCTGGCGCTGCACCGACAGCAGGGAAGGCAACTGCACCTGTCCCAGCTCGCGGCGCAGCGAGGAGCTGATCATCTGCGTCAGTTCGGCATCGGCCTGCTCCAACGTGCGCACCGCTTGATAGAAACGCAGCGGATCGCTGATGCGATAGTGTGCGTAGGTGTCCACTTCGAGGCGCTTCTGGTCGCCGAGTATCACCTGTTCGGTGGGCGGCAGGAGTGTCTGCGGGCGCCCGTCGTAAAATACCAGCGAATCGATGAACGGAATCTTGAATTTGAGTCCCGGCTGGCTGATCACTCCCGTGGGGGCGCCGAGGCGGATGATCAGCGCCAACTGGGTTTCGCTGAGCACGTAGAACGACGAACAAATGATGTACAGGCCGACGAGTGCGCCTCCGGCCGCAAGCCAGCGCATGTTGAGCTTCATGGTTGGCCCTCCTTCTGGGTGGCATCTTTCGCCGCGCCGGTCTTCTTCACCGGCCCGTCCTTGTCGGGCAGCGGCATATACGGAACCACCCCGCTCATGCCCTTGCCGGACGAGTCGATGATCACCTTGGAGGCCTTCTTGAGCACCTGATCCATGCTTTCCAAATAAAGACGCCAGGCGGTCACCTCCTTGGATTCCGCATAGCTCTTGTAAATCGACAGAAAATGGTTGGATTCGCCCTGAGCCAGGTTGATCACCTGGGCCTTGTAGGCATTCGCCTCCTGCGTAATGCGGTCGGCGTCGGCGCGTGCGCGCGGCAGCACGTCATTGGCGTACGCCTCGGCCTCATTGCGCGCGCGCTCCTGATCTGCACGGGCACGTTGCACGTCGTTGAATGCGTCGATGACCTGCGACGGCGGGTCGACACGCTCCAGCTGCACTTGGGTGATCAGGATGCCGGCGTTCTCTTGATCCAGAAGTCGCTGCAGCAGCTCGCGGGTTTCATCGGTGATTTGCGCGCGCTTGTCGGACATCGCTGCCTGGATGGGCGTGCGACTGATGATTTCCCGTAGCGCGCTTTCGGCGGCAATCTTCACGGAGAACTCGGACCTGTTGATTTTGAATAAAAAGTGCCGCGCATCCTTGATTCTCCAAAACACGGTGCAATCGGCTTCCACGATGTTCTCATCGCCGGTCAGCATCTGCTTGTCGCGCGAGTTGGCGGCGGAGGCAGGAACGTTGCCGCCACCCAGCTGTAATTGGTTGACTTGGGTGACCTTGGGCAACAGAACCGTGTCGATGGGGTAGGGGAGATGGTAATGAAGCCCCGGCTCCGTGGTATCGAGCCAGCGGCCAAAGCGCAGCACGACGCCTTGCTCGTCCGGTTGCACCTTGTAGATGCCGGAACTGATCCACGCCACCGCCAGCAGGCCGCCGATCAGCAGCGATCCCCGGCCCTTGAGGTCCAGCAGGGCGATCAGGTAGTTGACGCGCTCCGCCAGCTGCGCCAGGCGATTGGCAGTATCGGAGGCTGCGGGGGGCGAGGGGGCGGACTCTTCAATCGACATAGATTCGTGACGGATGCGGCAGAATGGTCTCGGTTCGTTGCGGATGTCTCAACGCCGGCGCTGATCTTCAGCGATTACACGCCGGAGCACACGGACGCGTTCGCAGATTGCGCCCTCTCGAAGGATCATTGATGCATGTCCCACGCATTGGCGGGAAATGCCCTTCTGGAGGCGGAGTTTACACAGCATTCCGGGCACATAGGTAACACTTTGCGGCTTCGCGGGAGAAAGCTGCGGGAATCGGGGCATGGGGGGCTTTCTTGGCTCACCGCGCTGCCGGCCATTGTCAGGGAGTCGCCGACGGAGACTGAGGCTTTTGGCCGACGCCTGCGCTGGAGATTATCCCGCAATGAAGCGCCCGACCCCGCAGTATAAAAGCCTTGGAACGCTCCGTTGATGACCAAGCGTCGTCGACGGACGCAATGGCCGGGCGGGCCGTCGCGGCGGCCGGCCGCCTGCCGGTCTCTCCCATCGGGGGTATGTAATGAACAGCAACACTGACGCAGTGGGCGATCGTTTCAAAGCGGCAAAAGGCAGCATCAAAGAAGCTGCCGGCACGCTCGTAGGCGATGAAACGCTGGAAGCAAAAGGCACCATTCAAAAGCATCTCAGCAGCTCTCGAACCAAGGATAGTGATGCTGAGCGGCACCCGATTTATAAGATCATCGGAATTTATCCGAAATTCGCCGACGTGGCGGACGCCCTTCATCTATTGAAGAGCGAGGGTTTTACGGATGACCGGATTAGTTTGCTCGGGCGAGAGCAGGAACACTGGCAGGAAAAGATCGGACAGGAATGGGAGGCGCATAAAACCGCCAAAGGTGCTTTGGTGGGTGGGGCATTGGGAGCAGTTCCTGGATTGGCGCTCGTCGCCGGCATTGCACTGACGGGTGGCGTCGGAGTGCTGGTGGCGGGGCCGATGCTCGGGGCCATGTCGGCACTTGGCATGGGCTCGCTGGTCGGCGGTTTGATGGGCGCCGGCGCAAACGCAGTCGACGTGCCTCTCAATGTCGAAGAGGAAGTGGCCAATGCCATCGGTCTTGGACAGTGGGTGATCATCGTCGAGTGCCATTCGGACGCCGAAGCTGCGCGTGCGCAAGGATTGCTGCCCGCCAGACGCGTCCTTTGGGAAAACAAAACCAAAGCGAGAACAGCTTCTGATCCCGCTATTGAACCGGCCGGTGAACAAGCCGATTTAGGCAAGCTCGCCGCCATTGTCGAAGATGCTTTCTCGTCGGTAACGAAACTGACCAACCTTCCAGTGGAAGAAGTGATGTGCAATGTTGAAAAGGTCGACTCCGTGGAGGTCAAGCAAGCCGTCCAGGAAGCCTTCAAGAAAATTGCAACCGCAACCGGCCTCAATGCGGCCCAAATTTCCGACATCTTCAAGGAACATTGCTCTTCAAACGTCAACATCGTCGGCGTGCTTCATGAGCGAAGCAAGGCCAACAGGACGGTGTAGTGGTGAGCCGCGAACGCCGGCGGAATAGGCCCTGAACCAACGAGACCGGCGGGGCGAAATTCTCCGGATCGCCCTACGCCGAGTTCCGCAGCAGACTCTCGATATCGGCCTTGGCGAGCGGCCTGCTGTACAGATAGCCCTGCATTTCGTCGCAGAGCAGGAGCCGCAATAGCTTGCGCTGCTCTTCGGTCTCGACACTCTCGGCCACTACTTTGAGGTTCAGCGCATGTCCGAGCGTGATGAGGCTGGAGACGATTGCCATGTCATCGGGGTTTTCAGTCATCGCGTGGATGAACGAACGGTCTATTTTGAGGGTGTGGATGGGCAGACGGGCGAGATATCGCAGCGAGGAGTAGCCGCTGCCGAAGTCGTCGAGGGCGACTCGTACGGACATTCGGCGGATGCCCTGCAGCTTCTCAATCACCTCCGCGGTGTTGTCCATCAGCACGCATTCCGTGATGTCGATATCGAGCTCCGCGCGCGGCTGATCGCGGACCTCGATGACGCGCCGGAGGTCCGCGATGAACTCCGGATGCCGCAGCTGCATGGGAGAGACGTTCACGGAGATGCGGGGTACCGGCCATCCCTGCTGCAACCAGCCACGGTAATCTGCAGCCGCCTGAGCGAGCACCCAGCGGCCCACCTCGATGATCAAACCGGACTCCTCCATCAGCGGCACGAACTCCGCGGGGCCGATCAGCTCGTGCCCGGGCCGGTTCCAGCGGATGAGGGCCTCGAGCGCCGTGATCCGGCCGCTGCGCATATCGACCTGCGGTTGATAATGCAGAATGAACTCGGAGGCATCGAGCGCATGGCGAAGCGCCGCGAGCGCCTGTTGGCGTACCGCGTTCCCGCGCGTGAACGCCGCGAGCCGCTTGCGCAGCTCGAGCTGGGTCATTACATGGCGGCTGAGGATTCGTAGCGAGTCGCTCTGCTCGGCGGTGAGCTCACGGGGCACATAATCGATGACGCAAAGCGTACCGAGCGCCTGCCCATCGGGCGTGATCAAGGGAGCTCCCGCGTAGAATCGGATGTGGGGTGCGCCCGTGACCAGCGGGTTATCGGCGAACCGCTCGTCCTTCAGCGCGTCCGGAACGACGAAGACTTCGACGTCTCCAATTGCGTGGGCGCAAAACGCGACATCGCGCGGCGTCTCGCTCACGTCCAATCCAAGCTTCGCCTTGAACCACTGACGATTGCCATCCACGAAGCTGACGAGCCCGACGGGGACTCCGACGATGGATGCCGCAAGGCGCGCCAATTCGTTGAACACTTCCTCGGCCGGAGTATCGAGAACGTCGTAGGACTTGAGCGCAAGCAGCCGAGCCCGCTCGGTTTCCGCAAGCTCTGCACCCTTCCTATGTCCATCCATGACAATCTGCCCTTTATCGACCGTCGAGCATCACCGGTTCGCGCTGCCTCGATGGCAGGTTGCCGGATCATTATCGGCGATTTTGACGGGCTTTTGGGCACCCCCCTTTTTTTGCGGCGCAGTAGTACGGCGGCAGGCCGCTGGTCCGCAGAAACCCAGGATTGCCGTTATTTCGCGCTGGCCTGCCGCCGGCGTCGTCCTTTTTCGTTCACTGTTTTATGAATTGCGCCAGAGACTTACGCGTGCGCTCCACAGCAAACTGAGTTCTGTGCGGACCCCGCCAGCATGCAAAACCGGCACAAATATCCGCAAGGCCGGGAAAGACAGGCGCTGCAGGCGCATGCCAATTTGTGAGAGGAGAAAACCATGTCGAAAGTTCTGGTGCTCTATTATTCGTCATACGGCCATCTCGAAGCCATGGCATCGGCCGTCGCCGAAGGGGCCGCGGAAGTCGGTGCGCAGGTCGATATCAAACGCGTTCCCGAACTGGTACCCGAGAATGTTGCGCGCAACTCGCGCTTCAAGATCGATCAGGCCGCGCCAGTCGCGAACGTCGAGGACCTGGCCGATTACGACGCAATCATTATCGGCTCGGGCACGAGATTCGGGCGACTGTCGTCGCAAATGGCCAATTTCCTGGACCAAGCCGGTGGCCTTTGGGCGCGCGGAGCCTTGCACGGAAAGGTCGGCGGGGCATTCACCTCGACCGCCACGCAACATGGTGGGCAGGAAACGACGCTGTTCTCGATCATCACCAATCTCTTGCACTTCGGCATGGTGGTCGTCGGTCTCGACTACGGCCATGCGGGTCAGATGACCCTCGACGAGATTACCGGTGGGTCTCCCTATGGTGCCACGACGATCACCGGCAGCGATGGCTCGCGCATGCCGAGCGCGAACGAGTTGGTCGGGGCGCGCTACCAGGGTCGCAAGATTGCGGAGATCGCGAACAAGCTGCGCGGCTGACTCATCGCCGGCGAAGGGCTCAAAGAATACATGGTGCAGCTTCAGCGGACCGATGTGGGCGCGAGCGTCACGTTCACCGGCCCCAAGTAGAAGGCGTACTGCGATAGACAGGCGCGCAGGAAACTTCGCGCGCCGTATCCCCCCTGGCGCAACACCGCACGGTGCGTCAACCACACGACGCCGGCAGTGCCCGCGAAGAATGCTCGATGAGCCAAGCGCATCAGGGTCTGCACCGGGGCGGCCCGCTCCGCTCGCAGCGCGAGAAGCAGCTGCGATTCGAATCCAACGTGAGCGAGCTCGTCGGACACGAGGACACGGCAGAGCACCGTCAGGCGCTGACAATCCGTGGCCGCTTCGAGTGCTCGGTAGTACGCGATCCCGATCAGCTCGGCGCTGATGAGTACATATAGATAGAGTTCCAGGCCCGCGAGTCGGCGTATGAGACGAAACACCCGATCGGTCCAGTCGGTCCTCTTGAGCGCGATACGATGATCCTCCATGAAGGCCTGGAGCAGCGCCGCGTGGCGCTGCTCCTCGCGGATGAATAGCTCAGTGATCCGCACGAGCGCGCGGATATCGCGTCCGTGCGCGAAGCGTTGCGCAGCCTGCAGGAGCGTGCGTCCCTCAGACCGTTCCCCGAGCTGAAACGTCGCAATCGAGCTTGCGATGAGACGCCGCTCATCGGGCATTAGAAGATCGGAAAGGCCGTGTGGCACGCAGCACGGATGCCGAGCATGGTGCTCGAAGTGATTGAGCCAGATCTCGAAATCCACCGTAGACATGCCGCCACCCTCGTATTGCCGCCCACGGACATCAGTGTGCGAGCCGCTTCGGGCAGTTCTGTGGCGGGATTCGGGCAAATTCTGACAGCGGCACTGCGGTGGCACTGCGGTGGCATCCGGCTCGCGCCAGGGCGCTGGGGTCCGGGAACGAGCGCCAATCGCAGGTTTCAACGGTAAGGAGACCGATATCGATTCTCTGGCCAGCGGGTGGCATCATAGAGGGGGGACGATGGCGATCATGGTCTTCTAGGGAGGCTGCCTATGGCTGCGGCGAAGCCTGATGTCAGAACTTTCCGACATCCCTGGGGGCCCCAGCACCGAGGCGGTCGCCTCGCCGCAGGGGTGGCGGTGCGGCTCGTCGCCTTAGGCCTGGTGCCGCTCACCGCGTGTGGGCATAAAACTGCGCCGCCTGTCCCGCCACCGCCGAAAGTTTCGGTCGTCACCGTGCAATCTCAGGCGGTGCCGATCACCACCGAGCTTCCCGGACGCGTGGCGGGCTACCGTACCGCCGACGTGCGACCGCAGGTCAACGGCATCATTTTGAAGCGGCTGTTCGTCGAGGGCAGCGATGTCAAGGCAGGGCAGCAGCTCTACCAGATCGACCCGGCGCCCTACCAGGCGAGTTACGACAGCGCCGTCGCAGCCAATGCCTCCGCGCGGGCGCTCGCGGAACGCTACCAGCCGCTGGCTGAAGCGAATGCAGTCAGCAAGCAGGATAACGACAATGCCGTGGCCTCGCACCTGCAGGCGCAGGCGGCGGTGGAAACGGCACGCATCAATCTGATCTACACCAGAGTGTTGTCGCCGATCACGGGCCGCATCGGCCGCTCGTTGATCACGGAAGGCGCGCTGGTCACCGCCAATCAAACCACCGCGCTCGCCACCGTCCAACAGCTCGATCCGGTGTACGTGGACGTAACCCAACCAACCACGGTTCTGCTGCGCTTGAAAAAGGAGGCCGCCGCGGGACTGCTCCAGCAAAACGAGGCGGGACAGGCCCAGGTGCGGGTCCGGCTGGAAGATGGGAGCGAGTACGCCCACCCCGGGACACTGGAGTTTTCGGAGGTGACGGTGGATGAGGGCACGGGCTCGGTCACGCTGCGTGCGCTGATGCCCAATCCCGAGCGTCTTCTGCTGCCGGGCATGTTCGTGCGCGAAGAGATCCACGAGGGCGTGCGTCAAGGTGCCGTGCTGGCACCGCAGCAGGGCGTCAGCCACGATCAGAAGGGGGAGCCCAATGCACTCGTGGTGGGTCCCGACAATGTCGTCGAACTGCGCACGCTCAAGACCGATCGCGCGATCGGCGATCAATGGCTGGTGACGTCGGGGCTCAGGCCCGGGGACCGCGTCATCGTCGAGGGGATCCAGTCGGCGAAGCCCGGCGCCAAGGTGGTGCCCGAGGAGTACCGGGCGCCGGATGAGAAGACGGCGCAGCCGCAAGCCGCGAACGTTCAGGCTGCCGCAAAGTAGGCGCCGGCCATGGTCAACTTCTTCATCGATCGCCCGGTCTTTGCCTGGGTACTCGCCATCGTCATCATGCTGATGGGCGCCCTGGCCATCACGACGCTGCCCATCGCGCAGTATCCGAGCATCGCCCCGCCTGCCATCGCCATCCAGGTGACCTATCCCGGCGCCTCGGCCGACACCGTGCAAAGCACCGTCACGCAGGTCATCGAGCAGCAGATGAGCGGCATCGATCACCTGCTCTATTTCGGCTCCGAAAGCGATGCCACGGGGAACATGACCATCACGCTCTATTTCGAGCAGGGCACGAATCCCGACATCGCCCAGGTGCAAGTGCAGAACAAGCTGCAACTCGCCACCCCGCTCCTACCGCTCGAAGTGCAAGAGGAGGGGCTGCGCGTCACCAAGGCCACCCGCAATTTCCTGCTCGTGATCGGCTTCTACTCGACCGATGGCTCGATGAGCAGCGAGGACGTGAGCGACTACATCGCCTCTTACGTACAGGATCCCGTGAGCCGCACACCCGGGGTCGGTGACTATCAGCTGTTCGGCACCCAGTACGCGATGCGCATCTGGCTGGATCCGGCGAAGCTCAACAACTATGGGCTGACACCGACGGACGTCAATAACGCGCTGCAGGTGCAGAACCTGCAGGTTCCTTCCGGTGAGCTGGGAGGGCTTCCCGCCGTGAGGGGACAGCGCCTCCACGCCACCATCATCGGTCCCGAGCGCCTCACCAGTGCGGAGGCGTTCGGCCGCGTGCTGCTCAAGGTGAACACCGACGGCTCGCAGGTGCGGCTCCGGGACGTCGCCCGCATCGGCCTCGGCGCCGAGAGCTATTCGATCTACACCGAGTACAACGGCAGGCCGGCGGCGGGCCTGGCGGTGAAGCTCGCCACAGGCGCGAACGCCCTGGAGACCGCCAACGCGGTGCGCGCGACCATGGACAAGCTCGCGCCATTTTTCCCGCCTGGCCTGAAGCTCATTTATCCCTATGACACCACGCCGTTCGTGCGCGTCTCCATCGATGAGGTCGTGAAGACGCTGTTCGAGGCGATCGTGCTGGTGTTTCTGGTGATGTACCTGTTCCTGCAGAACCTCCGGGCCACGCTGATCCCGACCATCGCCGTCCCGGTGGTGCTGTTGGGCACCTTCGCCATACTCGCCGCCGCGGGATTCTCGATCAACACGCTGACCATGTTCGGCATGGTGCTCGCCATCGGCCTCTTGGTGGACGATGCGATCGTCGTCGTGGAGAACGTCGAGCGCGTGATGGAGGAGGAGAAGCTCTCACCGAGGGATGCAACGCGACGCTCGATGGGCGAGATCACGGGCGCCCTGGTCGGCATCGCCCTGGTGCTATCGGCGGTGTTCCTGCCCATGGCCTTCTTCGGCGGCTCCACGGGTGTCATCTATCGTCAGTTCTCCATCACCATCGTCTCGGCCATGACGCTGTCGGTGATGGTGGCGCTGGTCTTCACGCCTTCACTGTGCGCGACGCTCCTCAAGCCGCGGGTCGCGGAGGCCCACGAGCGCGAGCGCGGGTTCTTCGGCTGGTTCAATCGCGGCTTCAACCGGATGAATCGCGGCTACGAGCGCGGGGTCACTCATGTCACGGGGCGCACCCGGCGCTATCTCCTGGTGTATGGGGTCATCGTGGTGGCAATGGGCCTGCTGTTCGTGCGCGTGCCGAGATCCTTCCTGCCGGATGAGGATCAGGGCATTTTGTTCGTCCAGGTGGCGGCGCCGCCGGGCGCGGCGAGTGAGCTCACGCAGCGGGCCCTCAATGAGGCGCGTGACTACTTCCTCAAGGATGAGAAAGATCTCGTGAGCGGCGTGTTCACCGTCAACGGCTACAGCTTCGGCGGCCAAGGGCAGAACGCCGGCCTGGTATTCATCCGCCTGAAGGAATGGTCGGAGCGCCCGGGGAAGAGGAACTCCGTGTTTGCCCTGGCGGAGCGCGCCAACCGGCGCTTCCACCAGATCCGGGGAGCGTTCGTGGTCGCGTTCGCACCGCCGGCCGCGCTCGAGCTCGGGAACGCCACGGGATTCGACTTCGAGCTGGAGGATCGCGGCAACGTCGGCCATGCGGAGCTGATGCAAGCGCGCGGTCAGCTACTGGGGTTGGCGAGCAAGGACCCGGCGATCGGCATGATACGGCCGAACGGACTCGATGATGAGCCGCAGTACCAGCTCGACATCGACTGGGAAAAGGCGAGCGCACTCGGCCTTGCGATCGGCAACATCAACGATGCCCTCGGCGCCGGCTGGGGCTCGGCGTATGTCAACCAGTTCGTCGACCGCAACCGCGTGAAGCGGGTGTTCCTGCAGGGCGATACCGACTCGCGCATGCTGCCGCAGGACTTGGGACTCTGGTACGTGCGCAACGGCGCGGGCCAAATGGTGCCCTTCTCGACCTTCGCCTCGGCGCATTGGATCGTGGGCTCGCCCAAGCTGGAGCGCTATAACGGCACACCTGCGCTGGAATTCCTGGGCGCCCCTGCACCCGGCAGGAGCACCGGGGAAGCGCTTGCCGCGATGGAGGCGGCGGTGACGAAGCTGCCCAGGGGCGTGAGCTACGAGTGGACCGGCCTCTCCTTCGAGGAGGTGCGCTCGGGCTCGCAAGCGCCCGCGCTGTACGCCATCTCGCTCGTCGTCGTGTTTCTGTGTCTCGCGGCGCTGTACGAGAGCTGGTCAATCCCTTTCTCGGTGATGCTGGTGGTGCCGCTCGGCATCATCGGTACCATCACCGCCACGCTCTGGCGCGGACTCGGCAACGACGTCTTCTTCCAGGTGGGCCTGCTCACCACCGTCGGGCTTTCGGCCAAGAACGCGATTCTGATCGTGGAATTCGCGTTGGAAAACCACGAGCGCGGCATGCATGTGATCGAGGCGACGGTCGCGGCGGCCCGCCAGCGCCTGCGGCCGATCCTCATGACCTCGATGGCCTTCATCCTGGGCGTTCTGCCGCTCGCGATCGCGACCGGGGCCGGCGCCGGCGGGCGCATCGCCATCGGCACCGGCGTGATCGGCGGCATGCTGACGGCCACGGTGCTTGCCGTGTTCTTCGTACCAGTGTTCTTCGTGAGCGTCCGCTCGATGTTCGGCGGTCGCCGCAGGCACGAGGAGCGCGCGCGGCCACCGCAGTCCCCGCGGCCGGCTTCGGAGAGCTGAGGATGGCTTGCAGAAGCACCTGTTTCCTCGCCGCCGCGGCGGCCACTCTTTTCGGTGCCTGTACCTTCGAGCCGCATTATCATCGCCCGCCCCCGCCGGTGCCGGCGCTCCCAAGCGGCACAGCGGCCGGCACGGCCGCCGCCGACATCGGCTGGCGCGAGTTCTTTCCCGATCCGCAGCTTCAGCAGCTGATCGCGCTGGCGCTCGGCAACAATCGCGACCTGCGCGTCGCGGCTCTGAATGTGCAAAGCGCGCAGGCGCAATACCGCATCCAGCACGCCCAGCTGTTTCCAACCGTCGACGCGAGCGCCGTCGAGCAGGTGCAGCGAATCCCCACCGGTGTGCTGGAGTCCGAATTTCCCACCGCCGCCGCGGCCTTTGGCGGCCAAGCTCTGCCGAGCGGGATTACCTACCGCACGTATGACGTCGGAGTCGGCTTCACGAATTACGAGCTGGATCTTTTCGGCCGCATCCGCAGCTTGAGCCATGCAGCCCTGCAGCAGTACTTCAGCTCGGGCGAAACGAGGCGCAGTGTGCAGCTCACCCTGGTGGCGGAAGTCGCGACCGCCTACCTCACGGTGCTCGCCGATCAGACCCTGCTCGACATCACCCGTGACACGTTGAAGAGCCAGGAGGACTCCTACGCGCTCACGCAGAAGATGTTCAGCCGCGGTACGACCACGGAGCTCGCGCTGCGCCAGGCCGAGAGCACGGTCGACACGGCACGCGCGAACCTCGCCCAGTACAACCGGCAGCTGGCTCAGGACCGCGATGCGCTGCAGCTCTTGCTGGGCGCGCCGATTCCGGACGGTATCGACGCTTCCGGCGGCCTGGACCGCGGAAACCTGGTAGCCGAGCTCGCGGAGGGCATCCCGTCCGATGTGCTGGTGCGCCGGCCCGATGTACTCGCCGCCGAGCACCAGCTGATGGCCGCCAACGCACAGATCGGCGCGGCGCGTGCGGCGTTTCTGCCCGCCATCGAACTCACCGGCAACTTCGGAACCGAAAGCACGCAGCTGTCAGGCTTGTTCAAGGGCGCTTCGCGTGTCTGGACCTTCTCCCCGCAGATCAGTGTCCCGATCTTCGCGGGCGGCGCCAACGTCGCCAACCTGCAGGCGACCAAGCTCGCTCGCGATACCGCGGTCGCGCAGTACGAGAAGGCGATTCAGAGCGCCTTCCGCGAGGTCGCCGATGCGCTGGTCGCCCGCAGCACGCTCGATGAGCAGCTCGCGGCTCAGCAAGCTCTCGTGACGGCCTCGGCCGCCGCCTATCGGCTCGCCGACATGCGCTACCGCGGCGGCGTCGACAGCTATCTGAGCGCGCTCGATGCGCAGCGCACGCTCTATGGCGCTCAGCTGCAGCTGCAAACCGTGCGGCTCATGCGGCTGCAAAACCTCGTGACACTGTACAAAGCCCTGGGTGGAGGACTCCGGGAGAGCCCTGCGGCCGCCCAGACGACCCTTGGGCCTTAGCCCGCGTCGGTGTAATGTCTAGTGCGCAACAGGGGAACTGCCATGGCGGAGACTGCAGCAGCCGGGGGCGAGCGTTCCACCACCGACGCCTGGATCGGGGAGCTGTTGCTGCGCCTTTTAGGCGCGGCGCTTCAGATTCTCGCGACTTGGGCGGTGGTACGTGCTTTGACACCGGAGGAGGCGGGGGTCTATTTTCGCGGCTTCGTGATCGCCCTGGGCTTGAGCACGCTCTTGCGCGGCAAGTACGAGATCTACCTGGCGCAGCACATCATCGGGCGGCGCGCCACCACCACCGGTATTCCCAATGGAGTACTGCTGATGCAGCTCGCGCGGCGGATGCTGCTGCGGTCCAGCCTCCTATGCGCAGTTCTCTTGGTCGTGACGGCCGATCTGGATATCCAGGCGCCGCAGCTGCAAACCCTGTTGCAAACCTATCTGCCCTTCGTGCTCGCCGTCCCCTGCGTCAGCCTGTCGAGCCTCTTGGGCGAGGCGCTGCGGGCGGCCAATCGGACGATCGGCATCGTCGTGGCCGCCTACGCCGTGAACCTCTCCATGCTTCTTGCGGTGGTGCTCGCACCTTCCGACGCCTCGCTCGCGCTTTACTCCTGGGCGTTCCTGCTGGGGAGCCTCGTATCTGCGGGGGCAGCGGCGGCGCTCGCCTGGCGCGCCTTCCCGGTCGCGCGAGGCGAGGGCTCCCGGCCGATTTGCCGTGAAGCACTGCAAGGGGTGGACTCGCGGGAATTGATCGGCCTTGCGCGCGGGTTGCTGCTGTGGGGACCTCTATGCGTCCTGGCCGTCTGGGCGCCGCCGGTGCAGATGGCGCAATATGCCGTGGCTGCGCGCACGGCACTGATCGTGGATTTCTTTCTGCCGGCATTGAACCTGACAGGCTGTCGCGAAACCTTGATGGCTACGCAGCCGCTCCAGGCGCCGCCGCGCCTGCTGCTCAGGCAACTCGCTGCGGCGTTGGTCTACAGCTCGGCGTTCGTGGTGCCGCTCTTGGTGTCGGCGCCGGCAACCTTGGCGCTCTACGGGAGGCCTTACGATTCGCAGCTGACGGTGTATGCGCTTCTTCTGGGAGTGCAGTGGGCAAATGGGGTCGGTCGTCCGGCGGTGCGGCACGCGGTGGTGGAGTGGAATGCGCGGCGGATCGGCGTCGCTGTCGGATCCGGCGCCGTGGCGGTCGTGCTGATTTGTGCGCTGGGCGTGAACGCGTACGGCGCCCTGGCCGCCGCCGCGGCCTCGCTGATCGGCGCCTTGATCGTCAACGGACGGGCGATCGGCATGGCCCTTTCGAGACCGGCGTGAGTCGTCAAATCGCTGAAGCTATCGTAGGTTTGTGGGCCCGTACTCCGGCACGGCACCCCGCGCCCAGAGCTCGGGCGTCAGCCGGTAGATGACATGTATCTGTCCCCACCGCGGCGTATCCTCGGCTCCCGCAAGCTCGGCGCCGAGCTTTTCCACCGCGCGGCGTGAGCGCAGATTGCGCTCGGCGATCGTGAACAGCACCTCCTGCACATCCGTGAAGGCGTGCCCGAGCATCAGCCGTTTCATTTCGGCATTCGCCGCGCCACCCCAATGGCTCCTGGCGAGGAACGTGTACCCGATCGTGATTCTTTCGGCCGGTGCGTAGTTGCTGTAGCGGGAACAGCCGATGACCGAGCGCTGCGCGGCATCGACCGCGACCAGGCAGCCTTTTGACTTCAGTGCACCATCGAAGAACGCCGGAAAGCCCTCCCGCGTGCCGCGGCCTGGATCCGGGTGCTGGGCCCAGACCAGAGGGTCCGATGCGGCGGCGAACAGCTCGTCGAAGTCGTGCGCCGCCAGCGGCCGCAGCGTCATGTGTGTGCCCGCGAGTGTGGGCTGTAGATCGAGCACGGGTGCGGTTTCTCCGGTGGTGTCCCGCAACCGATTGTACGCGTAGCGGCTTCGGCTCGGCTGGGCTCGTGCTCGCCCACGTGCACCGACCGCAAACGGGCGGGAGGCCATCCAGAACTCAGCGGCGACGATTCGCGACGCCGACGGGCTGATCGCGCAGGCGCCACCAGCCCTCACCCATGAGATCGAGCACCTCGGTATGGAAGGTGAGCAAGCTGCTTCGATGGCCGACCGAGATGAGCGTCGCGCGCGGCAAAGATTCGAGCAACAGCCGGTACATCGCATGCTCGAGTCCTTCGTCGAGCGCGGAGCTGGCTTCGTCGAGGAACATGAGCGCGGGCTGATTGAGCAGCACGCGGCCGATCGCCAGCCGCTGTTGCTCTCCCAGGGACAGAATTCGGGTCCAGTCATCTTCGTGGTCGAGGCGATCGATCAAATGCCCCAAATGGCACTGACGCAGTATCGCGGCGGCTCGCTCGTCGCTCCACGGAGGACGGGCAGGGTAGTACAACGACGAGCGCAGCGTACCCAGCGGCAGGTAAGGTTTCTGGGGCAGAAACAGGCATCGAGGCCCGGGTGGTCGAACCACCGTGCCCTCGACGTAGGGCCAGAGTCCCGCGATCGCCCTCAATAAGGTCGTCTTGCCGACCCCGGAGGGGCCGCGGATGAGCAGTGACGAGCCAGCCCGCAGCTCGATGCTCAAATGCGTGGCCACGGGCAGGTGGGCCGGCGTGCGGACGGTCAAGTCCCTCAGGGAAACTCCCTCCGCAACGGGCTCCGTGCGTACGCGGGGGAGCTGGTCGGCCGCCTCCGTCAGGTCGAGAAAGCCCGTGAGTCGATCGATCACGGCTCGATAGCCGGCGAAGTCGTCGTAAGAGGTGCGGAAGAACGACAAGGCGTCTTGCACCTGTCCGAAAGACTGCGCGGTCTGCATCACATCGCCGAGCGTGATTTGCCTGGCGAGCAGGCGGGGCGCCTGAACGATGAAAGGAAAGACCACCGCGGCCTGGCTGACCGCAAAGTTGAAGCCCTGAAACTTCAGCGATCGGAACAGGGTGGCCCACATATTCTGGATCACGTGGCCGAAGCGTGCGAGCAGCGTGTCACGCTCCACGGCCTCGCCCTGATAGAACGCGATGCTCTCCCCATATTCTCGGAGGCGAATGAGCGCATAGCGAAAGCTGGCGCTGAATTGCTCGTTGAGAAAATTGAGGCGTATTAGCGGACGACCGATGCGCACCGCGAATATGGTCGAGACGATGACGTAGAGGTACACGATGAACACCATCGCCCGCGGGATCGTCCAACCGAACAATCTCAGCGTGCCGGACAAGCTCCAGAGGATGATGCTGAAGGAGACGAGTGACACGACGGAGTTCAAAAGCCCCATCGAAAGACTCAAGGAGCTGCCGACAAAGCTCTCCACATCCTGCTGAATGCGTTGATCCGGATTGTCGATGCGGTCGGGTAGGTACTGGCTGCGGTAGTAGCGCTGCCGCGTGAGCCAGCGCTCCATCAGCCGGTTCGTCAGCCAGATGCGCCAGCGGATGAGGAAAGCTTGGCGCAGGTAGGAGCTCAGCAGCGCCTGCGCGACATAGACCGTAGCGAGAGTTGCGAACACGAACAGCATGAAGCGGAACGCCTGCCCATCGAGTCGCTGCATCGCGGTGTAAAAGCCGTTGTACCAGAACGAGAGCAGGATGCTGAGGCGCACCGAGAACAGCGTCATGAGGACGATCGCCGCGAGCCAGGCCAACGGCAGTGCGCTGCGCCGTGGATCGAAGTAGTCCCCGCAGATGCGCCGGATCTGTCGCCCCCAGCCGGTCAGCCGGGCCAGCGCGAAGATTGCGAAGAACGCTCCCATCGAGCTGAAGAGGAGTGCCTCGGCCAGCCAGATGAGGCTCTTGAGCAGTTGATCGTTCCAATCCACTGTGACTTTTTGAGCCCGCCACAATTCCGAGCGATGTCGCCGCGCGCGACGTTGATTCCAGATGCAATGAGCGATAGCCGCGCGCGGGTCTAGTACCACGTAGGCGCGACTCGAGCCTTCATGTTGTTGACGATCTTTCGTGGAAAATGCCATCATCCATCGATGTATCGCGATGCTCCGGTCCGGAGCGTCGCACGCTGCGGCGCTGCTCCGATCCGGAGCATCGCGCGCTGCGGCGCCCCAGCCGAATCCGGCGAGGTCATGCCGGAGCTCAGACGGATGGTCTTTTCCGATCTCTCGAATCCGGAGTCGACAAAGCGGCTGGCGCCGCCGCCGCTTGGATTCCCTTTGCCCGGGTGTTCCGTGTCGAGGGCAGTAGTGACGGGCCGAGGAGGGCGCGACATTGGCGGGCGATGATACCAATCTCAACCTCAGCGACCGCAAGCGGGCAGGCGAGGCGGTCCAGGAGAGGCAAGAGCTTCTGCGCTTGGTGCTTGCCACGCTTCCTGTAGGCGTTCTGGTGACCGACCGGTTCGGGGACATCGTTCTCGCCAACGCGGCCGCGGAACTCATTTGGGGCGGCATGATCATCATGGGCCGCGAACGATGGGTACGAAGCACGGCCTCCTGGCATGACTCGGGCCGGCACATTGCGCCGAGCGAGTGGGCCTCGGTACGGGCGCTGCGCGAGGGCAAGACGAGTTTGAACGAGTTGATCGATATCGAGACCTTCGATGGCCAGCGGAAGACCATCCAGAACTCAGCGGCGCCGATCCGCGACGCCGACGGGCTGATCGTCGGGAGCGTCGTCATCAACGAGGATGTCACCGAGCGAGTGCGCGCCGAGAGTGCGCTGCGCGAATCCACCGACCGGTTGCAGCATTTCTCCCGGCGTTTGTTGGCAGTCCAGGAGGATGAGCGCCGCCGCCTGTCTCGAGAGTTACATGACGAATTCGGACAGCTGTTGGCCGGCATCACATTGCATTTGCAGGCGGCGAAAGGCCTTGCGGGCGATGCCGCGCGTTCGCGCCTCGAAGAGTGCGTTGCGCTCATACAGGATGCCGGCGCCCAATTGCGCAGCCTGGTGCTCGAGCTACGCCCGACGATGCTCGAGTCCGCGGGCTTGGTGCCGACCTTGAGGTGGCTTGCGAAACAGCACGAGGAGCGCACCGGCATGGTGACTCAGGTCGTGGGAGAGTTGAATGATGTACGCAGCGATCTGGCGATTGCCTGCTTCCGTGCAGTTCAGGAGGCTCTAACCAACGTCATACGGCATGCTCGGGCGCAGCACGCCTGGATCGAGTTGAACCAAACCGATGACAGATTGGAGCTCGCAATCCGCGATGACGGGGTCGGGTTTGAGGTGGCAAAAGCTCTCGACCAGGCCGCCAATCTCGGCCGTCTGGGTCTGCTCGGCATGAAGGAGCGTGTCCAGATCCTCGGCGGCGATATCGAGATCCATTCGGAGCCGGGGGGCGGGACGCGCATCCGCATTTCACTTCCCGCCCGCCCCCTCGAGGTGTCGGCCTCGCCTTGAAGTTTTTGCCTCTCAGCGCTGCCTGTCCTCCGTAATCTCCACGTTCCAGGACATCGCGTTGTTCCGCACCAGCATCTCCACCGGCAGAGCGCCCGCGGGCGCTGCGCTCGCGGCAAACGTCTTCGTCTTGGCGTGATACCGCAGCCACGCGGGCAGGCCCTTGCCGTTCTTCAGCGTTACGCGCACCTCCCCGGTTTGCGCCGCGTCACGTATTTCCGCCGGCAGGGCGAAGGAGAAGCCCGCGCCGGATGCGACCACGGACCCGGGCACGGATACATCGACCTGACCCGAGTGCTGGTTCGTTGCTGACTGCACCAGAGACACCGTGACCAGGTCCGCCGCCTGCGGATCTGCGGCGGCGGAGGACGCGTTCACGTCGCCCTGGCCACCGGCGCCGGCCTCGCCGATTGCCACGCCTTGGCCCTCCGCGCTGCTCTGGCCGTTCAGGCCGTTGCCGGTACTCGAGCCGTTCGCACCGGCTCTGCCGGTCGCGTTGCTCGCGCCTTCCGCCGTACTCGGGCCGCTCCCCGTTGCGCCCCCGAAACCGGACGGAAGCGTGAGGTCGAGCGTGGAGGCCGGCGGCGTCGTGGTGGAGGGGTTGAGCGGCTGCGTCGGCGCCGGCGGGAGCAACAACGTGCTCACTCCGGCGACGGTGGTGCCGCCGCTGCCGCCGCCGCCGGTGCCGCCGCTGCCGCCGGTGCCCGTGGTGGCGCCCGTGATGTTGCCCGTGGCGGTCGCCGTGGTATTGCCCAGCACGTAGTCGCTTGCCTGGGCGCCTCCGGCGATCTCGATGCCGCTGACGGTGATGAGCTTGCCGTTGCCGACGCCGGCGTTGGCAAAGTTGGCGGCACCCTGGGTGAGTACGATCTGGTCTCCGGGATACACGTTGTCGGTCAGAGTCACCGGCGCCACGGTCGTGCCGTCGTAAGGCTTCGAGCCGCCGATGGCGCTGACCGTGAGCGTCGCCGGGGTGATATCGGCCGTGGTGGTCGCCGTGGAGTTCACCACGTAATCCTGCGCGTCCGCGCCGCTCAAGGTAATGCCGTTCACCGTGACCGTCTGGCCGTTGCCGACGTTCTTGCCGGCGAAGGAGGCGCCAGAGTAGCTCACATCCACGACCCCGCCGGCGAGCGGATGATCGGTCAGCGTCACGGTGGCGGCCGTGTTGTCGTCGTACACCTTGTTGACGCCCGTGGCGCTCACCGTGAGCGTCGCCGGAGTGATGTTCGCATAGGCGGAGGTGCTGCTGTTCGCGATGTAGTCTTCGGCATCCGCGCCGCTGATCGTGATGTTGGACACACTGATGTACTTGCCGGTGCCGGCGTTCGGATCGAGGAAGGCGTTGGTGGACGTGACGGTCAATGCATCGCCCGCGACGGCGTTGTCGCTGAGGGCGACGGTCGCTGACTCGTTGCCGTCGTAGACCTTGCTGACCCCGGTAGCCGTGACGGTGAGCGCGCGCGGTGTGATGCTCGCGGTGAGTCCCGTCGGCTGGACGAGGACGTAGTCCATCGCGTCGGTGCCGGTCAGCACGAAGCCGCTGGTGGTGATCGCCAAATTGTTGCCCACGTTCTTGGTGAGGAAATTTCCGGAGATGGTGCCGACCTGCACGTTGTCGCCTGCAATGACGCCCGTGAGCACGGCGTCCTGCGTGTCGAGGTCCGCCGTCGTGGTGCCGTCATACACCTTGTTGAGGGCGACCACGCCCGCGACTTGCAGCGTGGCCGGCGTGATGTCGGCATTGCTCGTGGCGTTCGGCGATACCACATAGTTGCTGGCGAGGCCGCCGTTGGTGCCGTTCACCAGGACGATGCCGGTGATGGTGACGGGCAGGTCATTGCCGACGTTTTTGCTGGCGAAGGTCGCCGTGCCGCCGACGCCGGTGACCGTCTGGTTGCCGACGAAGCCGGAGAGCCCGTAGCTCTCGAGCGTCGTGGTGGTGGTGCCGTCATAGACCTTGTTCGCCACCGTGGCGTTCGCCGTCAGCACCTTCGGGTCGATGGTGGCGGTGGCGGTGGCGGTCGGGTTCACCACGTAGTTGGAAGCGAGGCCGCCGTTCGTGCCGTTGCCGAGCGTGATGCCGCTGATGGCCACCGATTTGCCGGCGCCGGCATTCGGGTCTGCGAAGTTCGCGGCGCCCACGGTCGCATCCAGCGTCTGATCGCCGATGAGCCCGGTGAGCGTGTATCCGGACAGCGTCGCGGCGGTGGTGGCGTCGTAGGTTTTATCGGCAACGGTGCCGACGAAGGTCAGCGACGCCGGATTGATGGTGCTGGTGGTGTTGTCGACGTAAGTCACGACGTAGTTGCCGCCGCCGTTGCCGTCGCTCACGGTCACGCCGCCGGCGGTGACGGTCTTGTCGCCGGTGCCGGCGTTCGCGTTGGTGAAGGCGAAGGTGCCGCCGCTCAAGGTATCCTGCGCGCCGCCGTTGCTCACGTTGGAATACAGCGTGCCCGAGACCACGGTCGCCGCGCCGTTCGCCGCCAGCGTGCCGTCATAGGTCTTGGTGACGTTGCTGGTGCCGACCGTGATGCTGGCCGGATCGATCGTACTGGTGGTATTGGGGACGTAGCTGACGCTGTAGTTGCCGCCGCCGTTGCCGTCGTTCACGGTCACGCCGCCGACCGTGACGGTCTTGTCGCCGGTGCCGGCGTTCGCGTTGGTGAAGGCGAAGGTGCCGCCGCTCACGCTGTCGGTGCCGAAGAGCTGCGTGCCGTCGGTCGCCACGGCGCTGCCGGCCGCATCCAGCGCACCGTCGTAGGTCTTGGTCACGTTGCTCGTGGTCAGCGTGAGGTCCGCCTTGCCGATGGTCAGCGTGCCGTTCACGTACGTGATGGTGTAATTGCCGTCGGTCAGTCCGCCCGGAGTGATCGCGTAGCTGCCGGCATTGCGCGCGCCTTGGGAGTCGCCGCCGTAGGTGAGCGTGCCGCCGAGGTTGCCGTAGCCTTGACCGTTGACGAAGCCGCTGTAGGTCACGCCGTTGCCGCCGCTGAAGCCCGTGCCGTTGTAGGTCGTGGTTTCGTTGTTGGCGGTGACGGTAAGGGCCGCCGGCGTGACGGTGAGCGCCGTGGCGTTGCCCGCCGCCTGCGCAAAGGTGTAGTTGCTTCCGGCGCTGTACCCGCTGCCGTCGATCGCGTATTGGCCGGCGTTGCTCGAGGCGGTCGCCGGGCTGGTCCAGGTGGCCGTGCCGGTCAATATCGAGGTGTTCTGCCCGAGTACGAAGCCGCTGACGGTGCCGGTCAGAGTGGGGTTTGCCGCGCCGTAGCCGCGGGAGGCCGGGGCGGCAACATAGCTCAGGACGGCCGGGGTCACCGTGTAAGCGGCTCCCGTGGCCCCGGGAGTGAGAGTGTAGTTGCTCGAAGTCAGCCCGCCGGTATAGGTGATGTCGTAGACGCCCGCGTTCATCGTATTGGCGAGTGCGGTGCTATACGTCGCCGTGCCGCCGCTAATCACGTTGGCGGCATTGTCCTCGCTGTCCACGAAGCCGCTGACGGTGTAGCCCATGCTCGCGGTCGGGGTGCTGCCGTACACCTGCGTCGGGGTGCCGGCGACGGCGGCGGTGACGGTCAGCGTCGGGGTGGCGTAGTCATAGATGAAGCCGTTGCCGCTCTGAGTCACCGCGTTTGGCGCGTAGGTCGAGTAGGTCGAATCGCCGTAATAGCGGAAATTCGATGTCAGCCCGCCCTTGACCGTGTGCGGACCGGCGACGAGGTCCGGCGTGTCGCTGTAGACCAGCCAGCGATCGCCGCTGCCGACCACGAGCGCGGAGCCCGCGGCGGCCGAATCGTTGATGAAATTACCCGCGCCCTCGGTGGAGGCGACGACATTGCCCGCCAGGGCCTCGAGCTGGCCGGCGGCGCCGAGGGTCAGATTCCCGGTGGTGCGGACGCTCAGGTCGCCGGTGGTCGTGCTGACGATACCGGCAACGCCGAGCGCGCCGGTATTGTAGATCTGAAGGCCGGTACCTGCCGTCGAGGTGTTCAAGGTGGCGATGGAGTTGTCGGCGTTCGTGAGCACGATCGCGCCGCCCGCGTCGGCCTCGAGGGTGCTCACGTTCTGCACCGCTCCGGTCTGGGTGAGGCCTCCGGAGCCGCCGGCCGTCAGATTGACGGCGGAGCCGCCGGCATCGATACCGGCGATCGATAGATCTGTACTATTGACGAAGCTGATGGGATTGCCGCCCGAAGTGACCGACAGGGTGGCCACCTGGTTCGCCGCATTGTTCAGCGCCACGTTGCCGTCGGCGGTGATCGAGAGCGCCGGGGTGCTGATCGTGCCGGTTTGCGAGACGCCGCCGGCCGCTGCAAGCGTGAGGCTCCCGGTGGCGAGCGCGCTCGCGAGCGTCGTCGGGCCCGCGGCGGTGTTCGCGACGTTGATGGTGCTGCCGCTCAGCACGAGTGTCCCGAAGCTGTCGCCGGCGTTGGTGAGGGTGATGTTGCCGCTGTTGGCGACGCTCGAGGCTTGTGCCGTGAAGCTGGCCACGCCGGACACCGAGATCGAGGTGCCGGCGGCCTGATTGATGCCCGTCTGCACGTCGGATCCGCTCGTCGTCACCGTCGGCGGGCTCGCGCTCACGGAGATGCTTCCCGTGATGGAGTTGCCGGCGTTGTTCAGCAAGATGGCGTTGCCGCTCACGGGCGCGCTCGAGATGGAGCGGCTCGCACTCTCGCTGATGACCGTGAGATTGCCCGCGTAGGTGGCGCTCTCGAGGGTGATCACGCCGGCCTGGGCGATCTCGTCGGTGCTGGTCGTCGAGCCGGAGAGCGTGGTGGCGCCGGCGATGTTGCCCGCTCCGCCGAGCACGATGTCGGAGCCTGAGATGGTGAGACTGCCGGCGACCTGATAGCTGGTACCCGCCGCCTGCGAGACCGAGCCGCCCGCGGTCAAGGTGTAGTTGCCGCCGACCAGGGTGTTGCCGATGACCGTGTCGCCGGTGTTGCTCAGCGTCACGTCGCCCGCATTGACGGTGGTGGTCACTGCGAGGCTGCCGCCGATGGTGAGCGGCGCCGATTGCGTCACTTCGCCGCTCGAGGTCAGCGAGACGTTGCCCGTCGCCGCAAGGGCGCCCGAGAAGTTGATGCCGCCGGCCGCCGTCACGGTGAGATTTCCGGTGACCGTGGAAGCGCCGATGTCCGCGCCGGCCGCCTCGGTGACCTGGACATTGTCGCCGTTCAGTACCAGCGTGCCGAAGGTATTGCCGGCATTGTTGAGCGTGATGTTGTGTGTTCCCGCATTCAGCGTGATGGGCGCAGCGCCCAACGCCCATCCGGCCGAGCCGAGCTGATCGATGTCGAGTGTGTTGGTCAGGCTGAGCGCGGATGGCGTGCCGTCGATTCCCACCGCGCCGAAGGCGTTGGATCCGTTCGTGAGAGTGATGGGGTTGCCCGCTGCGTACAGCGTCAGCGGACCCGAGATCACGGCGCCGCCGCTTTGGGCGATACCGCCGCCGCCGTTCAAGGTGAGCGGCGTGCCGGGAACGTTGAGCGTGCCCGCGACGTTGAGCGTGCCGGTGCCCGCAGCCGAGCCGATGGTGAGGCTCGCGAGCGTGCCGATCGGCAGCTCGGCGAGCTCGGCGGCGTTCAAATCAAGCCCCGGCGGAGCCGAGCCGCTGCCGCCCACCGTGACATTGAGGCTCGGCGTGTAGGGCTGCAGGGTCAGGCTGCCGGAGCCGGTGACCGGACCGCCGAGGGCGATCGCATCGCCCGTCAAGGTCATGTTGGTGGCGTTGAACTGCGCCGAATCCGCGAACGTGAGCGAGCCGGTGCCCGAGTTCAGCGTGATCGAATTGCCCGAGCCCGGCACCACGGTGACCGGCGTGTTGAACGCAATGCCGATGCCGCCCAGATTCCCGGTGAGGGTCGCGGTCGCGGTGTTGTACACCTGCGGGCCGTTGATGGTGAACGCAGGCAGGATGATGCCGGAGGTCGCGTTGACCGTGAGGCCGGTGAGCGTATCTTGCAGCTCGCCCAAGCCGCTCACGGATCCGCCGCCCAAGTTGAGCGTCAACGTCTGGGTGCTGCCGACCGGGCCGCTGAAGGTCAAAATGCCGTTGCCGGTATCCAAGGTGAGGTTGTTGGCGACCGCCAAGGAGCCGACGAAGGTGATGTTGCCGCCGCCGCTGTTGATGGTCGAGGCGCCGGAGACCGATACCGGCGTGAGGAACTGGATCGGCGCGTTGGCCGCGGTCAGATCGACCCCGACATTCGTGACGCCGCCCGGCGCATCCGCGGTGATCGCGTGGAACGTCGACGGCGATGAGATGAAATTGACGCTGCCCGAGCCTTGAGCGTTCAAGGTGAGCGCGCCGGTGACGTTTTGACTCTGTGCCGCCGTGATGCCGTTGACGTAGATCGAGCCCGAGCCGGTGGTATCGAGATTCAAGCCGCCGGAGGTGCTCATGAGGGAGAGCTCCGCGCCCGTGATGGTCATCTGGCCTGCGATGGGACCGGCCGGTCCCCCGAGGTAGATATTGCGTCCGTCGGTCGCGGTGATGCTCATGAGGCCGCTGCCGGAGGACAGCGTGCTCGAGGTGCCGAGCGAGATGTCGGCCGCCGTGATGGACAGATTGTTGTTCGCCGCGGTGAGGGAGACGCCGTTCTCGAGGATGAACGAGCCTTGGCCGTTGCCGTCGGAATCGGCGGTGAAGCTCACCGGAGCATCGAGCGTGCGGCTCTGGCTCAGGGTGATGTTGTCGAGCGCGGTGTAGCTCTGATTCAGGTCACCGACGGTCGTGATGTCGGGGAGGGTCAGGTCGTAGCCCGAGTCGATGACGGCGGTGAGCGGCGTGACGCTGCCGACCGCGGCGCCGAGCACCACGTTGCCGGCGCCGGCGGTGAGCGTGAGGCTGTAAGCACCGTTCACCGTGCTGGTGGCGCCCGAGAACGCGATATTGCCGCCGGTGGTGGCGATATTCACATCGCCGGTGAGCGTGGTGGGGCCGGTCACCGTCACGTCGCTGCCGCTCGTGCCGTAATTGCCGCTCAAGCTGACGTTGTTGGCGCTGTAGGACTGAGTCCCGGAGGTGGTGACGCCCGAGGCGACAATCGCATTGCCGTTGCCGGTGAGCGAGGTCAAGGCGGTGTTGCCGCCGACCACGCCGTTCAAGCTCAACGTACCGCTGGTGGCGTTGGCGGTGAGGGCGTACGCGCCGTCGACCGTGCCATTGACGCTGATGCCGGCGCCCGTCAAGGCCGCGTTCGCGCCGAGCGCCACGGCGCCGCCGTAGCTTTGCGCGCCCGTGGTGGTGATGGACGAGGTGTTCAGGTCGATGCCGTTGGCCGCCGTGCTGGTGAGGCTCGCGAGCTGGGTGACACCGCCGAACGTCGTGGTGCCGGAGTCGTTCACGACCAGCGCGTAGGGACCGTTCAGGCTGCCCTCGAACTGCACATTAGCGCCCGTGAGCGTCGAGTTGACGGCGAGCGTGACCGGCGCGGCGTAGGTTTGCGCGCCGGTGGTGGTGATGGTCGCGGTATCGAGGGTCACGGGCCCGCTGCCGTTGACGGCAAGGCTCGCGAGCGCCGTGCCGGCGCCGACCGCTCCGTTGAATGCGACCGCGCCGCTGCCGGCATTGATGCTGAGCGGCTCGGCTCCGTCCACCGTGCCGTTAAAGGTGACCGCGGCATTCGCGTCGCTGATCGCGACGGGACCGGTCGCGAGGGTGACCGGGCTCATGAACGTGATCGCGCCGCTCGCCGGATCGGCGCTCGAGCCCACGTTGCCGTTGACGGTGATGCCGCCCGGGGCGGTAAAGGTCATGGGTCCGGCGACCGCGAGCCCGCTGCTCGGCAGGCTCAGGGTCTCGCCCGTCACGTTGAGTGCGGTCAGGTTCGAACTCGACCCGATCTCGCTCAATCCGGTGACGGTCCCCGCGCCGCCCGCGAGGGCGTTGAGCGTGAGGTTTTCCGCGCCGCCGACCGGGCCGCCGAAGCTGATGGTGCTGCCGTTGGAGAGCACGATGACCGGGCCGCCGGCGACCGTCAAGCCGCCGTTGAAGGCCATGCCGGCGTAGCCGCTCAAGGTATTGCCCGTGCTGCCGCCGCTGGTGACGAGGCCGTTGAAGCTGGAGCCGGTGTCGCCGTCGGCGAGGGTGACGTTGCCGTCGAAGCTGACAGGTCCTGCCGCCGTCATCCCCGAGCGCGCCTGCACGGTGCTGTCGAACGTCGTGGCGCCCGATCCCTGCAGCACGATGGCCGCGCCGGTGCCGTTGCCGAGCGGCGTCACCTGGCCGACGGCGCCGGTGAACGTGGTGGTGCCGCTGCCCGCGTTCACCGTCAAGTTGCTGGTGGCGCTCACGTTGCTGTTGCCATCGACGGTGCTCGCGAACACCACGGGCGAGTTCGCGCTCGCGATGGTCAACGAGGCGCCGACGCTCACCGGGCTGTTGAAGGTGATGGCCCCGGCTCCGGTGCCGGGACTGGTGCTGGTGACGTTGCCCAGGAGCGTGATGTTGCTGCTGCCGGTCGCGGTATAGGTCTGAGGGCCGGCAATCGAGATTCCGCTCGAGGGAATGGTCGGATTGAGCGCGGTGACCGTGAGGCTGGTCAGGTTCGTGCCCATGTAATTGAGCCCATTGAGGGCGCCGGTGCCGGAGTCGAGCGTCAGTCCGAACGCGCCCGATACGGTGCCGCCGGTCTGGAACGTCAAGGCCGAGTTGTTCGAATCGATCGTCGCGGGACCCTGCTCGAGCAGCACGCCGCCGTTGAAGGTCATGTTGTTATAGCCCGACAGGTTCATGCCGCCGGACTTGCCCAGGGTGACGAGGCCGCCGAAGATCGTGGGGGCCTCACCGTCGCCGAGCGTGACGGTATCGCTGAAGGTCACGGGACCCGTGACCGCGAGGCCGTTGTTGGCGGAGACCGTGGTGTCGAAGGTGGCGCCGTCCGAGGTCAAGGTGAGAGCGGGGGAGGCGCTGCTGGTCGAACCGAGCCCGGACACGGTCCCGACGAAGGTCGCCGAGCCCGTGCCGGCATTGACGTCGAGCTGGTAATTCGCGCCGGCGAGCGTGCTGTTGAAAATGATCGGCGAGTTCGTGGTCTGGACGGTCAAGTCGGATCCGAGCGTCACCGGGCTGTTGAAAGTAATGGCCCCGGCGGCGGTGCTGGTCAGATTGGTCGTGAGCGTGATCCCGGCGCCGCCCGCCGTGTAGGTCTGCGGGCCCGCGATGCTCAACTGGGGCAGCGAGAGGGCGGTTCCGGTGGTGACGGTGAGCGAGGCGCTGCTCGCATTCACGTTTGCGAGGCCGGTGACCGTGCCGCTGACCGAAGTCAGCGTGACATTGGCATCGCCGATGGTGATGCCGGTGGTGCCGCCGATCACGCCCACGGCGAAGCTGCCGCCGTTGGTGAAGGTGAGGTCGCCGCCCGAGAAGCCCGCGGACAGCGTGTCGACCGCATTGTCCGTGTCGGTGAGCGTGGCGTTGCCCGTGCCGATCAGGCGCAGCGACGGGGCGCTGATCGCCCCGGACTGGGTGATCGCGCCGCCGGCCGAGACGGTGAGCGTGCCGCCCGCGGCAATGGTCGACGCCGCGAAATTGATGGGGCCTGCGGCCGTGATGTCGGCGTCCGACGCCGATACGATGCCGACCGTGCCGAAGGTCGAGGTCGCGCTGTTGTTCAAATTGATCGGATTGCCGGCGCCCGCGGTGAGCGTCGTGGTGCCGGGCACGGTCCAGGCGCCGCCCTGGGTGATGCCGGCCGTGTTCGACTCGGTGACGGTGGCGTCCTGCGCCGTGATCGTCAACGCGCCGAGCTGGTTGTTGGCCTGCGACAGCGTCGTGTCGTAGGTTTCGGAGTTCAGGATGAACGGTGTGCCCGGCTCCACCCACGCCGACGCCTGCGTGATGGGGGCGTTCTCGGTGATGCTGACGGAGTTGGGCGTACCGGTGATGGCGAGGGGACCGAGCACGTTCGCCGAATTGGTGAGCGTGATGCCCGAGCCGGCACTCGCCGAGACGTCGAGAGTCGTCACGCCCGTGGTGGTCCACGCGCCGCCGGCCGTTGTCGCCTGGGTGATGGGCGCGTTTTCCGTGATGCTCACCGCGCCGCCGGTGATGGCGAGGTTGCCCATCACGTTGCCGGTGTCCGTCAGGGTGATGGAATTGTTGTTCTGCGCGACCAGGGTGACCGGCACCCCGGTCAGCGACCAGGCGGTGGCGCCCTGGGTGATCGGGTTGTTCTCCGTGATGGCCACCGAGGTCGGCGTGCCGTTTGCGGTGGAGATCGAGATCGCGCCGAGCACGTTGCCGTAGCTCGACAGGTTGATCGCGTGCGAGGTCGCGTTCAGCGTGATCGGCGCCGCCCCGATGTTCCAGATCGAGGATTGAGCGATGTTCTCGTTGTCGGTGATCAGCACCGAGGTGAGCGTGCCGGCGGTGCCCGTGGTGGTGATGCCGATGGGGCCGATCAGGTTGGTGGTATTGGCGAGGGTGATGGATTTGCCGCTCGGATTGTTGACGATGAGATCGGCCGCACCGCTCACCGACCAGCCGGAATCGCCGGCGCCGGTGCCGGCGCCGTCCCAGTTGGACAGGAGAGCTCCATCGGTGATGCTCGCATTCTCGGTGATGGTGGCGTCGGTCGCCTTGAGGTAGAGACTGCCGAGCACGTTGCCGGTGTTGTCGAGGACGATGTTGCCGCCGCCCGGCACGGTGCCGGTCGTGTCATAGGCCACGAGTTTCACCACGCCCGAGCCTGCGGTGCCGCTCGAGCCCACGTCCCAGGCGCCGGTGCCCCCCACATCGGTGATGGCGGTGGTGGTCGCGGTGCCCTTGGCGTAGATCGTGACGCTCGAGGGCACGGTGAGATAGGAGCCCGTGGCGCCGCTCACCTGCAGCGGACCGAGCACGTTGTTCGGGTTGTTGAGGTTGATCGAATAGGCGCCGGAATTGAGCGTGGTCGTGCCGTAGGTGGTCCAGGCATTCGCCGCGCCGCTCCCCTGGGTGATGCCGGCGGTGTCCGCAGTGCTGGTGACCGTCACCGCGCCGGGGGACGTCGCCGAGGCGTTAGCCTGCGTGATCGTGAGGTTGCCCATGTAGGCGCTCGGCTGGGTGAGCGTGATGGCCTGGCTGTTCGTCGTGGTGAGCGTTACGGCATCGATGCCGCTGTTATAGTCGGTCCAAGCCGAGGCCTGGGAGATGGCGCTGTTCTCCGCGATGTTGATCGCGCCGGAGTTCGCGATGGCAAGTGGTCCGAAGACGTTGTTGGGCTGTGCGAGCGTGATGCCGGCGCTGAAGTGCGATCGGTGATGGACAGCGTGCCCGCGATGGTCGAGTTGCCGAGAATGAGATTGGTCTGTGGATTGAAGGTGACGTTGTCGCCGATGAGCGAGACGGCGCCCCCCCAGGTGTCGTCTTGGGTAAAGGTGATGTTGTTGGTCGCGCCGGCGTTCAGGTACGCGGTGCCGCTCACGGTCCAGTTGTTGCCCATGTCGATGATCGCGCCGTTGGCGGTGACGCTGAGATTGCCCGTGATGCCCTCGTTGTACTGCCCGTCAGCGTACAGCTCAATGGGGCCGTTGTTGACGATGGTCAGGTTGCGCGCGCCGGTATTGGCAATGCCGAACGAATAGAAATTGTTCAACGCATTGTTCAAGACGATATCACCGGTCGAGGCCGCCGCCATGATGGTGTAGCTGCCCACCACGATGGGGCCACTCTGGGAGATGATGTTCGACGGCGTTGTGGCCGTATTGGCGACGCTCGGGCCGTACACATCGAGGTATTGGGTGATCGTCATCCCGGGCAGGGTGATCGACGTGGCGTCGTTGTATTCCAGGTATACATCGTTCAACGTGCCCACCGAGGTGAGGCCCGCCAAGACGACCGCAGCCGGATTGGTATCGCGGATCTCGACGAAGTTGAAGCCGGTACTGCTATTGCCAGGGTAGCTCGCCAGGGTGACGCCGCCGGTGAACAGATTGGCTTGACCTGACGCGTTGAACGGATTGGTCGACCCCAATAAGAGTTCGATTTGCGAACTCCCGTTCGCCGTGAACGTCGTCGTGCCGGCGACCGAGATCGCGGAGTAGGCGCTTGTGCTCCCCTGTCCGACCTGCTGAATGTTTCCACCCGAGGTGATGCTGAGATTGCCGGAAATGGTGCTGGTCCAACCGCCGGATGAGTTCCAATTGCCGAAATCGACACCGTTCGCCGTGATCAGGGACACATTGTCCGCGGACACGATGCGCATGTAATCAAAGGAGTCCGGGGCCGTGTTGCTGCCGAGCGTAATGCTGTTGGCGGCACCGGCCGTGAGCGTGGTTTGCCTGCCGACGGAGGTCACGCCGATATCGCTGATGGACGCGTTCGTGCTGACGGTGAGATCCTGGCTGATGGAGCTCGTGCCGAGCGAGACGGCACCGGTGGCGGTCACGTACAGGTCGCTTGCGGTGGTCGAGTTGGTGGTCACGGCACCGTTCGAGGTCGTATAAGTCACCGAGCTGGCGGCCGTGATGGCGTCGGTGGTGGTGATATTGCCGGTCGAGGTCGAGACCGAGATGGACGTGCCGGCGCTGGTCGGACCGGTGGCGCCGAGTGTCACCGCGCCGCCCGCGGTGACGGCGAGCGAGCTTGCGGTAGTCGATTGATCGACGGTGAGGGTGCCCGAGTCGCGGATAATGGCATAGCCGCCGGTGCCGGTGTAGCCGGTGCTCGGCACATCGAGCACCAGGCCGCCGGCGAAATGATTGGCGGAGTTCGAGAGGTTGATGAACGGATCGCCGTAGCCGAAGCCGCCGTTGTTCGCCGTCAGGGTCGTGAGCCCGGTCACCTGCACCGAGCCGGTGGAGGCGATCGGTCCGATGGCGGTCTCGGTCAAGGTGCCTGATAAGTCGGTCGCGGCGAACTCCACCGCCGTGGAGTTATTCAGCAGCACGTTGCCGGCGGTCAAGCCGATGATGGTGAAATCGGTGTCCGGTCCATTGATGGTCACGTTGCCCGTGCCCACGCTGATGGTGGCGGTGCCGCGCACGATGACCTCGCCCGCCTCGCCGCTGCTGCCCAAGGTGTTGGTGACGTTGGTGGCGGTATTCGCGCTGATCGACAGATTGTTGGTGAGATTGGTTTCACCGAGATCGATGGCGCCGGCCGTCGCACCGCCGGTCGGACCGTCCTGCACGACGGTGAGGTTGGCGGCGTTGACGTGGCCGGT
>JBEKHK010000036.1:0-52745 GCA_050012315.1 Steroidobacteraceae bacterium
GCTTGTGAGGGCTATTTTAAAATGTCCGCTTCTAGCCAAGTCCAAATGTCCCCTTTAGCGCTGCCCACGAGTAGTTTCTGCCTCCCTTTCCCGGGGCTGGAGACTGCGAATGCGGCAAAGCACTAGAGTCACAGCTGAACGACTCGGACTCACGACTCGCCAGGTCCGCAGGCTCGCACGCGGGTACGCAGCCGCTGATCCCGTGGGATTGATCTCCAAGCGCTTTAGTCGCAGCTTATAAGAAGCGCAGCGAATGGCCGACATACGCAGCAGGTTTACCAAGTTTTGGCTCTCCATATGATCGAGCAGCGAACAAAACTCGCTGCACGATCGAAGGCGGATAGCGAAATGCACGGTATTGCCGACAACGTCCCTTCACGAAAAAGCGCTAGTGAATCGCAACTGCCCGTTTTTCAACAGGAATGGTGGCGCTCGGTGGTCGCGAGAACACCGGGCTATCGTGAAAACACCGTCGTTCGCGAAAAGCAGGTGGTCGGCACGTTGCCCTATCTGCTGAAATCGCGTCTAGGTGTTCGCGTGGGCGCTATTCCCTGGAGCAATCTCACGGGACCAATTATAGCTGATGCGCGTTTGAGCGAAGTCGACCGGATCAGAGTCGTGGATGAATTGGTGAAGGGAATACCACCCCATGTTTCGATGAGATACATGTTCGATTCCGATGACCCGAATGCCAGCCTGTATGTAAGCATATTTGAGAAGGCGCACTTCGCCTTCGAAATCGAGCGAAACTTTCGCGAGCCGCCCGACGCTTCCGACGTTTTTAAACGCGTGGTCAGGCGGCACAAAAACCCCATCAATCAAGCAATGAAGCACCTCGATATCGTCGACGTGGGACCCGAGTTTTTCACTCGATTTTATGCGTCGAATCTCGAATGGCGCGGTCGCGCGCTTCGGGCGGACATATCGATCGCCACGGATTTGCTTTCGGAGGGCCTCAGGAGAGGACAAACTCGCATTCGAGCTGCCCGCTCGAAGAGCGTCAACGGCGATGGTGAGTATGTTTACCATGCAGCAGTGGCGACCGCGGAAGACCGAACGCGGGTATTTGGATGGATGCTGAGCTATCATCGCCCGCCGCACGGATGTCCGTTACCCAATGGGTGCCGAGGAGCTACTCGTTACCTCTTTCTCGATGCAGTGGCGTATGCGAAAAGACGCGGTCTAGTTTTCGATGTAAATGGCGCGCCCACCAGCGCCCACATGGAAAACTTCGTCGAAATCATCGGAGTGACAAAGCAGGTAGATCGATTCGTCATGGTGCGTCGGAATTTTATCAACAGTGCATATGTAGGCGGCAAGCGCCTATTTCTCGCTGCATGGTCGCCGATGTACAAGCAGGTGCACACGATGGGGGGGCAGCATCAAAAGGAAAGCAGAAACCTGGCGTCAAAATAAAGCTTCCGAGACGGGTGGCGACGGCCATACGCAATTTGTCCGCTTGTTGTTCGCGCGGCCGGTGAAAAGGGCCCCTACTCCACTTACGTGTATTAGTTTCGACTTGATCTGACACCGCTCTTGCAAAGAGCGAGGTTACCCGGTTCGATGGTTGTTACCAGGCAATCATTGAACACACTAGGAGTAACCTCGCATGAGTCTTGTAAATCAGAGCATCATCAAGCACAAGATGGGTCTGCTTAATTTAGCTGAAGAATTGCAGAACGTCTCCCAAGCCTGCCGTGTCATGGGTGTTTCTCGGGATACGTTTTACCGGGTTAAAGAGGCCAAAGAGACTGGCGGCATGGAAGCGCTGTTGCACAAGGATCGCCGGCGCGCCAATCTGAAGAACCGCATGGATGAGTCGATTGAGCGCGCCATATTGGAGTTTGCGGTCGAGAACCCGGCTGCCGGCCAGGTACGTGTCTCCAACGAGCTGCGTAAACGCAACATCGTGGTCAGTCCGACCGGGGTTCGCTCGGTTTGGCTGCGGACAGGACTTCAGACCTTCCGCCTTCGGCTGGCGGCGCTCGAGAAGAAGGTTGCCGAGGAAGGCATTGTGCTGACCGAGGCGCAGGTGGCGGCGCTGGAGCGAAAACGCGAGGAGCAGATGGAATGCGGGGAGATCGAGACCGCTCATCCCGGCTATCTTGGATCCCAAGACACCTTCTACGTCGGTAACATGAAGGGCGTGGGTCGGATTTATCAGCAGACCTTTGTGGATACGTACGCCAAGGTGGCATTCGCGAAGCTGTACACGACCAAAACACCGCTCACCGCGGCAGACTTGCTGAATGATCGGGTGCTGCCGTTCTACGAGGCCCAGGGCGTGCAGCTCATGCGCGTGCTGACCGATCGCGGCACCGAGTATTGCGGAAAGGTCGAGCAACACGAGTTCCAGCTGTATCTAGCGGTGAACGATATCGATCACACTCGCACCAAGGCGCAGTCACCCCAGACCAACGGGATCTGCGAACGCTTCCACAAGACAATCTTGAATGAGTTTTATCAGATAGCCTTCCGAAAAAAGATCTACACAACGATGGAGGTCCTGCAGCAGGATCTTGACGTGTGGATCGACTCGTATAACCATGACCGAACGCATCAAGGGAAAATGTGCTGTGGTCGCACGCCGATGGCGACGTTCGAGGACGGCAAGACAATTTGTCGGGAGAAGTCTCTAAACTTGAACTGACAAAAATAAACCGGAGAACCGGGTAACTGTCAGATCGGGTCGAGATTAGTACAACTTACGGCAAGTTGGGTGCAGAACTCGTCGATGCGCTCCACGGGCCGCTATCGAGCGGCAACCGCGAAGAAGCCAGCGAATCCGCGCCAAAGCATCTTTTGTTCGCCGTTTGTCATCTCACACCTCCAAGGGCTAACGCCACGCTACCCTACCCTACGGCAATCCACCAACAGCCACAGGCCCCAAGTCAGTAACATCCGCTAAGAGGCAGTGGGTGCGGCAACCTTCAGGTCCAGATTAATGACAAACAAGGATCATTCGCCACTTTTGACCTCGCAAGCCCGGGCCGTGCTCCTGATTTTATCGATCCTTGTGATTGCGGTAGGCGCTCTTTTGCTGGTCCGGGGCCGACATCCTAGGGCCATCGCGCCGATGGAGTCTCCTACCAGCATGCCGGCCGCGAGCCGTCCTGTAGGTGCGCAGCATGCCGTTATTCCATCGCCAAGGGCTAATAGCACCGATACGGTGGAGGTCTGCGGTTACGGTCGCGTACAGATGGACAAGAGCGACGCCGACGCCGTCTTTCAGCAAGTCGGCGCATTCACGAGAGGGGCCGGAATGCGTTGGTTGTCGGCTTTGCAAAACAGCGGTGATCTGCGCGCCAGAATGGCGGGACTTTTGCTGGAAGGCAAAATCACCGGCAGCGGCTCGCTGCGTCCGTTCGCGGAGCAAACGCGCAATGAGGCGGTTCAGCTTGCAGCGGGTACCGGAGATCCTGCTGTCTATGCCATGGCACTTTCTATGTGCGGCAGTTCCGCCGTCACCGACGCAGATAGCGCTTGCCGACTGTTATCTTTACAGCAATGGGCACGAATGGACCCCGATAATGCTGTGCCGTGGTTGTTGCTCGCCGGCAAAGCTCGAGCAAGCCACGACGACGCTGCGGAAGCGGACGCATTCAGTCATGCCGCAACAGCCCATAAAATCGACGCCTACAGCGACTCGGTGCTCGCTTTTGCCGAACCGGAGTTACCGCGGGACGTGACGCCGTTGGAACGATCCTATCTCGCCACCGAAGTCATCGGTGTCGAGACAGCCACTGGATTGCCTCACTACAGTATCGCGAGTCAGCACTGTTCAAGTAACGTCATGCAAGACAGCACGGTACGACGGCAGTGCGATGCCTTGGCGGAACTCCTGATTACGAAGGGCACCAATCTCCTGGATCTGGGGATTGGAAAGACCATCGGAGAACGTGCGGGATGGCCGAGTGAGCGTGTAAGGCAATTCGTGTTAGAGCAGCATGCTTTGATGCAGGCAATCATGCTGCAATCGCCGTCTGACAATGACAAGCTTTGGTCCTGTGACGCATTGAGCCGCGTGAACGCCTACGTGATCCAGCGGGTGCGATTGGGGGAACTCGGTGCCGCGCGGGACGCGCTCGAACGCTCTGGCGAAACCGTTGAGGCGATGGCCCAAAAATATACTCAGTCCATTGAAAAGATCAGGCGCGACGCGCTCGGGCAGGAGAATTCAACGGAGACGGCTCGGTAGGTAAGTCGCCAAATGCACCACTCTCAACGCCGAACTTCGCGTGTAATCGTCCCACTTCAGCCATGATCATCGCCCTCGAATCACCCGATCAGCCTGAAGTGATCGCCCTCATTGCCGAGCTGGACGCTTACCAGGACACCCTGTATCCAGCAGAGAGCAGGCACTACCTGGACCTGGCTTCGTTGAAGCAACCCAATGTCGTGTTTGCTGTCGCGAGGGATAAAACGGGGCAAGCAATTGGCTGTGGGGCGGTGGTCCTCTGCCCTGAATTTGGCGAAATCAAACGCATGTATGTCAGTCCTCGCGGCCGAGGGCAAGGCGTCGCCAAGAAACTTCTGGCGCTACTCGAGTCACAGGCAATCGGCTCTGGCTGTACGTTGCTCAAGCTCGAAACCGGACCCTACCAACATGAAGCGCTGGCTCTGTATGCCTCGGCCGGCTATGAGCGGCGAGGACCGTTTGGCGATTACACCGACGACCCACTGAGTGTGTTCATGCAGAAACACATATCCGCGTGAGCGTTTTCAAGAGTGCCATCCAGTTACCAGCCCACCGCCTCGCCGTCCTTCCGGTGATCGGAAGCGGCCCGGTAGACACCCCATACAGGTTGATCCGCGGAGGCTGTACCGGATGGGGCGCCCGGCGCGCCATAAGGATGGAACCAGATCGCCTGAAATCCTCCCATGTCCCCGCCGTTGGCGGACTTGACTTGATGACCCATGGCCTTGAGGGGAGCTCCGACCAAATCGTATAAATTCGATTCCAGGTCCAGCTCGTTGGTCGCTTGTCCGTGGGTGAAGCGCGCGGCATCGCTGGCCGCCTGAGGATTGGCGCCCAGATCGATCATGTCGACCAGCACTTGGACATGCCCCTGGGCCTGTTGGCTGCCCCCCATCAGTCCGAAAGCCATGACCGGTTGACCGTCCTTCATCAGGAACCCCGGCAGCAGCGTATGAAATGGGCGCTTGTGCGGGGCAATTATATTGGGGCTCTTCGGATCGAGTGAAAACAGCGCGCCGCGGTTGTTGAGCACGAAGCCATAGCCCGGCACGGTGACTCCCGCGCCGAAAGTGTCGTAGATACTATAGATGAACGACACCATGTTGCCCCAACGGTCCGCAACCGTCAGGTAGACCGTCCCGCCCACGGGATCTCCTTTGGGCTCCGGCGTGCTGGCTTTATGCGGGTCGATACGGCTGCAGAGCCCGGCGGCATATGCTTTGGAAATCAGCCGCGCGACCGGTACGCTCACGAAGCCCGGATCCGCGTTGAAAGCATATAGATCGGTATACGCGAGCTTTTTTGCTTCTACGAGCAAATGCCAGTAGGCCGGGGAGCGTGGGCCCAGCGCCGCGAGGTTCATGCCAAGCTTCGGCGCACAGACCTCCAGGATGTTCAGCATCTCGAGCACCGCAAATCCTTGGGTGCTCGGCGGCATCTCGTAGACGTCGTAGCCGTGGTAACTGGTGCTGAGCGGCGTTTCCCAGGTAGCACGCGTGTTCGCCAGGTCTTCCAGGGTCATGGTACCGCCGAGCGCATGCGACTTGGCCACGATTGCCTTTGCGATCTCGCCTTTGTAGAAGGCGTCCCTGCCCTGCGTCTGCAGCAGTCGAAAGGTGCGCGCGAGGTCCGGATTGCGGAACAGATCGTAAGTTTGCGGCGGCCGTCCATTTACCAGGTAGGTCTTTACCGAATCGGGATCGTTGGCCAAGGCTGCCACACCATCGATCCAATCATCATGGATGCGTTCCGTGACGCCGAATCCCTGCTCCGCGAGAGTCGCCGCCGGCTCCAGCGTCTCCTTGAACGTCATGGTGCCGGCGCGCTTGAGCAGCGCGTCCCAGCCGTCGACCGCCCCCGGAACCGTTACCGATTCTATTCCATGCAGCGGCATATGATCTTTATAGCCGCGCTCCGCGAGATGTTGAGGTGTGGCGCCCGAGGGTGCGCGACCGCTGGCATTCAAGGCGATGAGCTTCTTCTCCTTCGCCACCCACGCGAGGACAAAGACGTCTCCGCCGACACCGGCGCTTACCGGCTCGACCAGATTCAAGACCGCGGCGGTGGCAACGGCGGCGTCGAACGCGTTTCCGCCCTGCCTGAGGATTTGCAAGCCTGCCTGGGCCGCCAAGGGCTGACTGGTGGCGACGACGCCGTTGCGTGCCAGCACTTCGGAGCGAGTTTGGGGAAGCCAACCGGCCGTCCGATCGCCGCGGACGGCGGTGAAATCCTTGACCGGCGCATCCGTAACGCCGGCCTCCAGGCCAGGGGATAGCGTCATGTACGTGAAGATCGCCGCGGCGGCGGCACTAGAGAAGCGCCAATAATTCATCCGAAGACCCCTATTTCATAGGTGTTGGAGCCGTCCGCCGGGCGGCATGGGCACGAATCAGAAAATTTGGAACAGGGCCACGAGGGTCGGCTGGAACCACTGCGACGCTCGAGAGCATGTAGGCTTCATCGCGGTTCAGATGCTTCTCCTCCACGAGGAAATCGATCATGTCGCGCACCGCATGCTCGGCGGCTTCCTTCAGATCCTTGCTGAATCCCATGGAAATGTAATAGTCGGGCGTCTCGGCACGCGGCCACACCAGATGCTGGTTCTTGTGCACGATGAATCGAAAGGTGCCGGAGAGATAGGTCTCGAGGGCCTCGATGTCGACTTCACCGTTGCCCTGGCCCGCATGCCCATCGCCGGCCTCGAACAAGGCGCCCTTCGCCGCCACCGGAATGTACAGCGTCGTGCCCGCGACGAGATCCTTGTTGTCCATGTTGCCCGCGTGAGCGAACGGCGGGGCGCTGTCGAGCTTGCCCTCGGCCGGCGCGACGCCCATGCTGCCGAAGAAGGGCCGCAGCGGCAGTTCGATGCCCGGCGCGAAGTGCCCGATCATCCGCTTGCGGTCGAGCGGAATTATCTTGGTGCGCTCGTAAGGGTACTCCATGGGCAAGAACCCATAGCCGAGAGCGAACGTGTTGCAGGCGAAGTCGACATCGATGTCGACTTTCAGGATCTGCACCTCGAGCACATCGCCGGGCTCGGCCTCGGCGATCGCCACGGGTCCGGTGAGAATGTGCCCTCCTCCGGTATCCTTCGGCTCCGCCTGGTCGATCGGGTCGGTGTACGGCGGAATCTCCTCCGCCTTGACGCCGTGACTCATCATTTCCTTGCGCGATCCGCAGGTCGAGAGCGACTGGATTCGTACCGTATCGCCCGAGTGAACCGTGAGAGCGGGCTTCGCCGCACTGTCGTAGTAACCCCATTCCACGGTCCGCGGAGTCGCGAGCAGCGTGTAATCGGCGGCTTGCAGGGCCGGCGTCACGCTGATGGATAAGCACACGGACAGTAGTACTCGGCGCATCGGGACTCCTTGGATCAGGGCGTTGAGTGGGGGCGGCCTACTCGCGCGGGCCGCCCACCAGGGCGGTTTTAGGTGCGTGGACTCAAGATCGCCGTCAACAAGTCGGGAACGCTGGCATCGCGCTCGAGGTGCGGATGGCGTTCATGGCCGGCGTAATGCAACTCCACCGTCTTGAACGTGTCGTCCTTCTGGATCAACAATCGGATGACGCGCGGCTCGGTGCCGCCGGCCTTGAGTGCATCGGCGAGCACCTCTTTCGAATATTTGCGGTCATCGACGGCAACCAAACTCGAGCCAGGCGCCAGCCCCGCCTCATCGGCGGGCGTGCCGGGCACCACGGTGGAAATGACCGCCCCTTCGTCCTTGAGCACGAAGCCGAGCGAGTAAGACAGATTGGTGCTTCTGCGAAGGGCGTCTTCGCCCTTCTCGACGGCCGTGGGCTCCGCCGTGAATGTCAGATGCCAACCGCTCGCGGCGAGCCCCTCGAGCGGCGCTTCCGAGCGCACGCGATTGAGCCGCACGGTCCAGAACTCGCGCCAGTCGTAGGGCATGACGGTATTGAGCGCCTTGACGAGATCATTAAAATCGTAGGGAACCACCTTCGGAGCGGTGGTCGGGCCATAGAACAGCCGGCAAAAGTCATCCAGACTCTTCGCTCCGTGAGTGTTCGTGCGGATCAACGCGTCCGCTTCCAGCCAAAGCATGGCGGATTCGGCATAGAAGTCCGTGGAGCGGGTTCTCGCACGCCAGCCCTCCGCTTGGTAATAGCCCAGCTGCGCCGCGACCGCGGTGTCGGCGAGGGGACGCCACTCACGGCCCTTGCTCGTCTGCAGCCAGGCGGCGGCATTGGCCCACTGATCGCGGGCATCGTCGAGGGAGGCGAGACCGCTGCGCGCGCTCAGCACCATACCGAGATACTCGGTAAGGCCCTCGTAGGCCCACAGCATGTCGCCGTGCATGGGCGCATCGTAGTTGCCGGTGGCTAGACCTGCGGGGCGCCGATACTTGCCGTTCCAGGAATGCACGTACTCGTGAGGCAGCAATCCCTCGACCGAGGCGCTGCGGCGCAATTCTTCGTCGATCAGGGAGCGCTCGCTGGTGCGATTGTCGCTCGATTGATGGTGTTCGATGCCTTCGAATCCGATTTGATCGCTCAGGGTCCACAGGAAGTGATACTCGTTGTAGTGCGTGGCGCCGAACAGCGCCTTGGCTTGTTCGACCAGCTTGCGAAGCTGCGCCGTGGAGGCCGCCGAAATATCGAGCGCCGCCTCGCTATCGGCCGCCAGGTGCAAGTAGACAGCCGGGGTGCCTCCCAGGGAAAGGGTTTTGAAATGACGTCCGGACAGCACCGGCGAATCGATCAAGGTGGTGAGCGACACCTCGGCAAACTGCGTGGTATCGCCGACGGTGTTCAACGGCGGCAGCGCTGTTCCAAAACTCCAGCCGGCGGGCAGTCGCAGGCGCGCCTGATATCGAAGATCGTCGGACTGCACCCCGGCGGGATACAGAACCAATTCGTTCCACAGGATCAAGCCAATCGACTCGGTGGTGGTCCGGTCCGCGTTGGTATTGGTCGCATCGCGAACCGCATCCACTTCGAACTCCACGTCGAGCGTGCTCGACCCCGATGGGACGGTGAGATGGAAGGCGTACATGTTGTCGGCGTCGCGCTGCCAGGCGATGGACTGCCCGTGGCTCGAGAACTTCAGTCCCGACAAGCCGCCGATGGGGCCATCGGGCGCATGCTCGCCGGGGAGCCACTTCGGATACAGCAACGTCAGCTTGCCGGGCTTGACCGGCAGGACGAGGTGAACGTGCTCGATGCCGCGTGGCGCCTCGCGGGCATCGACGTCGACGCTCACGGGGGGTGCCGCCCAGGCGGTGATGAACATCGAGGAGGCGAAAACGCCGCCGAGCAGCCGGCATGTCAGGCTTGGCATCGTCTGATTTCTCCTTAGCTTGTCTTACGTAATGCGGTTCAACGCGGGCTCGGCCACTCGGCGTCTCCAGGCGTTCATCGCCCCCAGAATGCACCTGCGCCGCCCGGAAACACCACGGGACTTTCGAAACCATCCGCGGAAGTGCTGGCAACGCCGAAGACGAAATCGTCGATCGCGACATTGGCGAGCGTTAGCGCCTCGCCCTTCCCGGCGTCGCGCGAATGCGTCCAGGCCGCCTCGGTCGTGTCGCGCCAATAAATGCGATATCCGGCCGCCGGCGAACCGCGCGATCCCGTCCACGTGAGCCGGGTGTCCGGCGTCACCGCGCCCTCGATCTTGACGTTCACGGGCGGCGGCGGCGCCGAGGCCATCGACGCCGCGGCGAGCGCATTGGTGGCGGTGACCTTGGCGAGATAGCCAAAATCGAGATTCGCGAGGGTGTCGCCGTACTCCACGCCGTGCTCGGTGCGCAGGTCCTGGTGCTGGTGTCGATAGTTCTCGGCATTCTCCGTGAAGCGCACTGCCGGCATTCCCAGGGCGTTGAATGCCGAATGATCACCGCCGCGCCCGAAGCGGTCGAGGCGATACACCAGCGCCACGGTCCAATTGGACATGTAGCTTTCCGCGACCGCTTTCACGTAGCGCGCGACGTTGCGCGAGGCCGAATCGTCCTCGCCACCCTCGAAACGCCGCTGCCGAGCCTCCTCGGCGGTTTCGGTATCGCGGGTGCCTTCGGAAAACAGTCGCACTCGGGTGTTGTTCACGAGCCCGTTCTGCCCGCGGCTGGCGCCCACGATATCGTTGTTGAGATCCGCCTCGACCCGCCAGCCCTTCGCCTTGGCATACTCGGCGAGCACCTGGCCGCCGTACAGATCCTGCTCCTCGCCCGACAGCACGCCGTAGACGATGGTCGCGGCAAACTGGTGGCGGCTCAGGACGCGGGCGGCCTCAATCACCGCGGCGACGCCCGAGGCATCGTCGTCCGCACCCGGCGCATCGGCGGTCGCATTCATCAAGTCGCTGACGCGTGAATCGATATGCCCGGTCAACACGATGACCCGATCGGGATCGGTGCTGCCCTTTTGGATCGCGACCACATCGACGATCTCGGCCGTCTTGGGCACCCCCTCGCCGCTCACCACCTTCGACGGCGTGACGACCGTCAAGCACCCGCCGCAATCGCGGCTGATCTGCTCGAACCGCGATTGCGCCCAGCGGCGCGCGGCGCCGATGCCGCGCTTCGGCGAGGTGGTATCCGACAGCGTATGGCGCGTGCCGAAGCCGACCAATGCCTGCACCGTGGCCTGGAGCTGTGCCGGATCGGGAGCGCCGGCGATGTCCCGCAGCACCGGCTGCTCCGCCGCCGCGGCGAAGCAGACCGATGCACCCAGACTCAGGACCGCGCCGTAGGTCGCGGCGAACGAGGAGATCCTAGAATTTCTGGGCAAATTTCACCCCGAACAGGCGCGGCTTGTAGACGTTGGCATAAACGGCCTCCGCACCGCATACAGTTGCGGTGCATTCGGCATAGCGATAGTTCTCGGCCAGCCGGTTGAAGGCGTTGTTGATGAAAAACTCGAGCGACAGGCCGTTCTTCTCCGCACCGAAGCTGGCGTCGACCAGCGCGTAGGCGGGTTGCTGGCCGAGCTCGTCGCGCTGCACGGTGCGCAGATCCGCCCAGACAGCGGTCTGGTACACCAACGAGCCTTGGATGTGCGGCAGCCATTCGCCGATCGGCTCGAGGGTGTAGCGCGTCGTGAGATTGCCCTTGAACTTCGGCGTGTTGGGCAGCTGCTGCCCGACCGGCGCCCCATACGCTTCCGCGACCGGGGTACCGCTCGCGTAGTTGTAGCACGTGGAGGACTGAACGGCCCCGCTCGGACTGAGGTACGAACAGTAGGGCACCGTCAGGACCGCGTCCAGGTACGAAAAGCCCCCGCCAAAGGTCAGGGCGCTGCTCGCCGCCCAGTCGATCGAGCTCTCGATACCGCGGATGCGCGCCCCGCCGGCGTTTTGAGTTTCGAGGATGCCGTACTGGCCCGGGAAGGTGAACTGGAAGTTGTTCCAATCCTCCTGGAAGATCGCGCCGTTGACACGCAGCGTGTTGCCCAGCCAGCTGGTTTTCCAGCCTACCTCGTAGTTCTGCAAGGTGTCGGACTGGTACTGGGGTCCGTTCGTGTTGGTGCCGCCTGGGCGGAATCCCTTCGAGGCGGTCGCATAGATCAAGCGTTGATCGTCGAACTTGTAGGTGACGGTGTACTTCGGCGTCACACCGCTCCCGGTGGCGACGGAAAAGCGGTTCTGGCAGGGACCACCGCTGTAGGGATCGATGACCGTCGGCGTCGCGCACTTGGCCTCCGAAAACCAAAAGCCCGAGAATCCCTGGGACGAGTTGTCGTATTCGTAGTAGCGAAGCCCGCCGAGCAGGCTGAGGTGGGACGTGACGTCCCAGGTCACTTCACCGAAGCCCGCGTAGTCGCGTCGGGCCTCGCGCTGATCGGTCAAATACCAAGTGTTCTGCCAGCCGCTCACGCTTTGGGCGGTGCTGAGGTCTGCGATTTGATAGTTTTGGATGTAGGCGTCGGTCTGGAGCTCCGTGAAGGCGCCGAAGGTGGCATGCACCGGAACGTCCACCGGGGTCGAGACCCGCAGCTCATGGCTCTCCATCTTGTAGCCATCGGTGTCCGTGATCTGCTGCGCCGGGAGGATGGGGTTGCCCGCATTGTCCTTGAAGTACTTGGGTCCGTAGTAATTGATCTCGTAGGCGAGCGAATAGTCGGCGTAATCGGAATGCTCGATGGAGTTACGATGTACGAAGCCGCCCGCGTAGGTCACATCGAAGTTGCTGACGTGGCCCTCGACGGTGAGAGTCGCCTGGGTCCAGTCGTCCGTCTGAGTTTCCGGATTGTAATGCTGCACTTCGAGAGGCCCGAGGTCCGGGTACAGTCCCGGGTATCCCGGCACGGCTTTGGTCATCTCCATCGCGGGAATGCCGTCGGAGGACAGGGTCTGCCCCTGGAGCGTCGGGGTCACCGTCCAGTTATCGCCCAGTGCGACCTTCAATGCGGCGCGTCCGCCGGCCGTCTCCACGTCGTTGTAGGCGTTCTTCGCCGTGCCGGTGTACGTCGTATTCGGAGCGGGGTTGCCCGGGGTCGGTGTGTTGCTGAGGGTAAACGAAGGTGCGGTCGCACTCCCCGGATAAGTCATCGAGCCCGGCACGTTGTTGATGTAGCCGCCATCCTTTTCGTACCAGCCAACCAGGCGGATCGCTGCCGACGAACCGAGGGGGATGTTGATGAAACCTTCGGTCGTGTAGCCTGGGTCGCCGTGGGTCACGTCATTGGCCTGAACGTCGTAGGCTCCCGTCAGCTGGTCGAATTCCGGCTTGTTCGTGATGATGCGCAGGGTTCCCGCTTCGGAGCTCGCGCCGTAGAGCGTCCCTTGCGGTCCCGCGAGCGCTTCGACGCGCTGGATGTCGTAGACATGGATTGGAAGCACGCCCTGGATGGTCGTGACCGGCTGCTCGTCCAGATAGACGCCGACGCTCGGCACGGTCCCGTCATGAACCCCGTCGCCGCCGCTCGAGACTCCGCGCATGTAGATCTTTTCCTGCCCCGGCCCCGTCGACCGGATGCTCACGCTCGGCAGGTACTGCACGTAATCGTCAAAGTTCTGCACGTTCAGCTGTTCGAGCTGCTGCGTGCCCAATGCCGTGATGCTGAGCGGCACGTTCTGCAGATTCTCGGTGCGCTTCTGCGCCGTCACGACGATATCCTCGAGCGTGCCCGAAGGCGCCGGGGACGCCGAAGCCGTCGCATCCTGTGCCTGGGCCGTGTTCAGGCAGGCGATGATCGCCGATGCCAACGGCAAAGCTTTCGCGGCGAAGGAATATCGCCGGGAGCGCGCGTGCGCCGCGTCGGGCTGCTGCTCGTGGCGGATCTTTCGCTGTTTACTTCTCGTCATGAATCATCCCTCTTTTATCTGCCAAGGTCCCCGAGCGTCCAAGGTGCGCCCGGGCGACGAACCTCGAGCGCGCTATTTCAGCAGCGCCCCCAACGATTGCACGATTCGATCGACTTCCGCCGCGGTGTTGTAGTGAGCGAGCCCGATACGCAACACCCCTTCTTCATCGAGGCCCAGAAACTTCGAGAGCTCGAACGCATAGTTGTGGCCGGACCATACGTTGATCCCCTCGCGTGCGAGCGCCTGCGCGAGTGCCGAGGGGCGATGGCGGGGATGGTTGATCGACACGGTGGGCACGCGATCCTTGAGCGAACCGGGCTTGGAAAGGCCCCGTATTTGAACCTCCGGTATCGCCAGGACCCCCTGGATCAATCGCTGCGTCAGCGAGTTTTCGTAGTCTTCCGCCGCCTGGTACGCCCGCGCGATTTTTTGGCGCCGCGTGCCGCTGGCACCGGTCTGCTCGCCGAGCCACACCCAATAATCGACCGCGGCGGCCAAACCGGCGAAGAGCTCCGTTTGCGACGTGCCGATCTCGTGTCGTCCGGGCGGTTCTTGCGAGCCGCAGCGTACCGCGTAGGGGTACAGATTCGAGAGAAGCCTCTCCCGGCCCCAAAGGATGCCCAGGTGAGGTCCGAAGAACTTATAGGATGAGCAGGCGAGATAATCGCAGCCAAGGGCCGCCACGTCGACGAGCCTGTGCGGCGCGAACTGCACGGCATCCACGTAGACCAGCGCGCCGGCATCCTTGGCGAGCGCCGTCAACTCGGCCACCGGATTGATGGAACCGGTCATGTTGCTCGCGTAGTTCAACGCGAGCAGACGCGTCTTGTCGGACAACAACGGCCGAAGATCCTCGAGTTCGATCCGCCAGGTATCGCGATTGACGGGCAGCCAGCGAACGGTCAGACCGCGCTCCTCGGCGAGCTTCAGCCACGGGGAGACGTTGCCCTCGTGATCCATGCGGGTCACGATGATCTCATCGCCGGCGCTCCATTCCCGGCCGAGCGAGCGCGAAATCTGGAAGGTGAGCATGGTCATCGATTGACCAATGACGATCTCCCGTCCCGACCCGCCGCCGAGCAACTCCGCCATGGAATTGTGGGCGCCTTCCACGATGCCGTCGGCCTCCACGGAAGCCTGAAAATAGCCGCCGGTGTTGCTGGCGGCGGCGATCATCGCGGCGCTCACCGCGTCGATGACGGGGCGAGGCACTTGGGTTCCGGCGGGATTGTCGAGAAAGACTGCGGGACTATCTAAAGCTGGAAATTGACTTCGAACCCGCTCGATCGGAAAAGCTGCCACGTCGGACCTCATGCTCGTGTTGTTACTCGCTGTGTTATGCCTCCATGCGTCAATACCCACCATCCTCCCGGAGGAGGACGGATGTAATCGATTCAGCCTACGGGTGTCGGACGATGTGGCCGTCCTTCATGACGAAATCGATCTGGCGCAGATTCTCGATGTCATCGAGGGGGTTCGCGGGCATTGCGACCAGGTCTGCGCTCAATCCGACGGCAATGTTGCCGCGGGCCTTGTTGATACGCAGGAGTTCGGCCGCATCGACGGTCATGGCGCGCAAGATATCGGCCGGCGGAATGCCGGCTGCACGCCATACCGCGAGATAATCGAGCATCAGGTCGGCTCGCGTGCGCCCGGGCACGTCGATGGTCGTATCGGTACCGAAAGCCATGCGCACCCCGATTTGATGAGCCCGCTTCAGCCGGTCGATGATCATCGGCGCGAGCACCGCCGGCGGCGGCAGGCCGTCGCTTTCGCCATAGATATCGAGCTGCGCCCGCGGGACGTCCGTGCCGACCAGGAAAATGCCCTTCTCCTTCATGCGCTTGAGTTGCGCATCGGTGAGCCTGAAGCCATGCTCGATGGAATCGACACCGGCTGCGATGGCGTTGTCGGCCGCTTCCGATGAGTTATACACGTGCACGGCGACCGGAAGGCCGGCGCGGTGCGCCTCGTCGACTGCTGCGCTGATTTCCTCGACCGAGTAGTGATAGGCGCTGTTGTCGGAGACGAGCTTGATGACTCCGGCTCCATAATAGATGTTGGTGCGAACGGCCTTACGGACTTCGGCAGGTCCGTCAGCGTCGATATACTCGTACTGCCAGATCGGACCCTGGCGCGCCGGAATGCCGGACGACTGACCGCCGAAAGGGGCGATGATTTTTCCGGAATCGATGATCGTGGGGCCGGGAAACCAACCGGCATCGATGGCGCGGCGGACATCGCTCATCGCGTATTCGGCGCTGTTCCCAACGTCTCGTATGGCGGTGAACCCCTGCTGCAGCGCCTGCATGACGTTGTGCAGGCCACGCAGCCCGCGGAAGGTCGTGCTTTCATTCAGATAGAACGTCTCGAACGGCACATTTTGCAGCTCCGTGAGCGTCATATGTGTATGTGCGTCAATCAGACCGGGAGTGACCCATTGCTTCGAGAGGTCGACGACCTGGGCGCCGGACGGAATGGCGAGACCTGCGCCGATGGCCGTGATCTTGCCGTTCTCGACCAGGATGACCTGGTTCTTGGCGCTGGTTCCGTGCGCGGGGTCGATGACGGCGCCTGCGCGGATCGCCACCACCTGTGCAGAAAGCGGCGCTGCGACCAGCAGCAGGAACGCGGCGAATAGGTGCTTCATCGTTTTGAAACCTGAGGTTGCTATATCCTTGCCACCTCTTATGCCGGATTGGCACGGCTGCCACCATCCTCCCGGAGGAGGATCTATTCGGTGCGGGCGCCCTCCCCGAGCGAATTCAGGAACAATGAGAAAAATTCGGCCTGGGTCGCGATTCCCAGCTTGGAATACAGGTTCTTGCGATGAGTTTTGACCGTCGTGGGCGAGATCCCGAGCCGCAGGCCCACGGAAGCGGTCGAATGGCCGCGCAACAGCAGATGCGCGAGCTCCCGCTCCCGAGGACTGAGGCTGTTCCGCCCGAAGACCCGCACGGCATCGTCGGCCCGCGTATCCGGGACATTCGCCAGGTGCATCAAACGGGCGTGGCGCCAATGGCGTCGGATCGCCGCCGCAAGAAACGGAATTACCGGCGATAAGCTGGCGATGTCCTCGTCCGCGAAGCCGCCCTGAGAAGCTTCGCGCGACAGCGTGATTTCCGCGCACTCGCCGCCGGGCAATTCCATCGCGATGCAAAGCTCCTCTCGGCCGGCCGGCCAGCCATCGGTGAGGTATCCGATTTCCTCCGAGGCCGTGGCACTAATCCGGTAGTTGCGAAACGACTTCTCGCGGATCGAACCCTCCGCGGCCAATTCGCGCAGCCGGTAGACGCCGGTCTTCAGGCCACGTTGATACGCGTTGTAAAGCGGGTTTAATACGTAGGTGTTCTTGACGTAGTTGAGGACCCCGGCCCGCGCCTGGGGGTCGGGAAACGTGTCATGCAGGTGGATCGGATTGGCCTTGCCGCGGTAGACGAACACGACGCTGTATTCGAACTCGATCAGCGTGCTCAACGCGCGGGCGAGGAGTTTGGGAAGAACCGGATCGTCGAAGTGCTCGACAATTTCCGCGCTGACGGCTGCCCATGCCGCAGGCACGGCAGATCCTCGGCCCCTACCCGCCTTGTTGATTGCGTCGGTTTGGACAGATGTAGGCGAATAATGCATCACGGCGATAGTCTCCTCGCATGAACGTCGGGATACGCGCTCAGCTCCGGGCCGATCGCCTCCTTGAGCGGCGATAGCCACGGCTCGAAATTGCGCCACTGGTCCACGCCATCACGAAAAATCGGTCGGCGTACTTGCTGGGCGCTCGCAGTGCGCACGGCGCGGGAATTCTCGTAGAAACGCAGGCAGTTCGCCTCGAACGGCAGGCCGCAATAGTCGAGGAGCGCCCGCACCTGCGCCTCGGTGTCAGCCACCATCTGCTCGTAATGGACGCGGTGAACGCGTCCGGGTGCCACCCGGTCGAAATGCGCCATCAGCGCCACATAGTCCCGATAATACCGACCGATGTCCGTGAGGCTGTAGCTGAAGTGCTGTCCCATCGCGAAATGCTGCTTGAAACCGGACCAGCAGCAGGCCAGCGGATGGCGCCGCGCATCGATGATCTTCGCGTTCGGCAGCGCCACGAGGATCAGCCCGAGGTGCGCGAAATTGTTGGGCATCTTGTCGATGAAAAATGGCGTTCCGAGCTTGCGGTAGATGCGCGTGCGCTCGAGGTACTCTTCGCCGATGCCGCGCCATTGGTCGGCGGTGAGCGTGGCCAGCACACCTGGGTAATTTGCGCCGTCCGCATCCTCCGCCCCGGCTGTGAGGCGGCGCGCAATCGCCATGAGGTCGGGCAGTTCCATCGTGCCCTCCACCTGCGAGTGGCTGGCGAGGATTTGCTCGAGGAGCGTCGATCCCGAACGCGGCAGCCCGACGATGAAAATCGGATCCGGTGCGGGGCAGCCTAGTCCGGAGCGCTCGCGAAGAAATTGGGTGGTAAAAAGATCATGGGAGCGCGCCAATCTGTCGTGATGATCATCCGCGTCATAGCGAAGCTCGAGGCGGCGCAACCGGTTGCCCTCGGCGTAGTGCTGGAAGGACCGCTCGAACTCCCCGTCGTCCTCGAGCGCCTTGCCGAGCCCGAAGTGGAAGTGGAACCGCTCGTGTGGATCCAAATCCGCCGCTTTCAGCGCAGCGCCCATTGCGCTGATATCCGGTGGTGTGAACCGAAAGGTTTTCAGGTTGGCGAGGCTCCAGTATGCCTCCCCCAACTGTGGCAGGAGTTCGATGCTGCGGCGATAGGCCTCGATGCCCTCCTCGTCGCGCCCGGCGGTTTTCAATGCGTGTCCAAAGCTCATCCAGACCTTCGCCTGATTCGGATACTCGTTCAATACTTCCCGGTAGAGTTGCAGGGAGGCCTCGTACTCCCCGACTGTCCCGAGGATTGCCGCCTTGAGGTTACGATGGCTGATCTGCCCCGGCTGGACCGACAGACAGTAGTCGATTGCGGCGAGCGCCTCCGCGGGCTTGTTCTGACGATGCAACACCAGTGCGAGATTTTGCCGGGCGGGGATGAAGCCTGGCGCAAGCGTGACGCAGTGGCGCAGCAGCACTTCGGCGTCCCCATAGCGGCGCAGACGAGCGGCCACTTCGGCGAGCATTCGCAGCGCCGCGACATCCGCGGGCTGCTCGCGTATCTGCGCCCGCAACAGGGATTCGGCTTCGGGCAGCCGATTGTCGTATAGCGCCGCGCCGGCGGCGCGCATGCGAGGGTCGCGGGTGGCGCATTTGATGTGATGCCCATAGGCAAGATCGGCGCTATGCACGTCGCCCACATCGGTGTAGATCTCAGCGAGGGCCAGCCATGCGGGCGCAAGGGTCGGCCGGAGCGCCACGGCGCGTCGAAGGGAAGCGAGTGCTTCGCCGCTGCGCCCGAGCCTGCGCAGAGTCAAACCGAGTTCACACTGGCCGATAGCGAAACCAGGCCCCGTCACAGCCAGCGACTGCAGTAGCGGCAGCGCTTCCTCGACGGCGTCGAGCCTGAGCTTGGCCCGACCGAGCAACAGCGTCGCCGTTGGTTCGCCCGGCACCGCCTTGAGAATCTCCTGAGCCTGCTCCGCCGCAAGATGGGGTCTGGAATCAAACAACCGCGCCGCGTGCGCAAGTGCTTCATCAAGAGTACCGACTGGATCAGGTGCCGCGTTCATCGACTCATGACCACAGACGCCGCAACGAATTCGACCAAGGAGCAGACATGGACGGCCGCACTAATCACGCGTTGCCTTATTAGCTTATCCCGGGGTGTGTATATAGCATTCTCGTCGAAGGAAGTGCGACTGTTCTACGAGCCGGCGGGCGCCGTCATTGCCTGCTCTTTCTGGGTGCAGATTCGCACTCCTACGGTGCAGGGGGCGGCTCATTGACCCGTGCGAAACCGCGTCCAGAGGCGCGTCATTAGGCGCTTCACCTCAGGAGATTGCATCTTTTCGATGAAGAGTTTGTTGCGCGTCCGGGCGTCGGGATAAATCGCCGGGTCGTCCTTGATCGCTTCCTGAACGAGCGGCAGCGAAGCCTTATTTCCGTTGGGATATTTCAGCGCATTGCTGATCTCGGCCATCACCTCAGGTCGCATCAGGTAGTTCAACCATATGTGGGCGTTGGCGGGGTGCGGAGCGTCTGCCGGTATGGCAAGCATGTCGAGGCCGGCAACGGCGCCCTCGCGCGGCACGAAATAGCGGATTTTCACCCCATCGTGGGTTTCGAGCGCGCGGTAGCGGGCCTGTGTGACCTCGCCACCCCACGTCAAGCCCAGGCACAGACTGCCGTTGGCGAGGTCTCCAATGATTCCCTCGGCCTCGATCGAACGCACGAACGGCCGGATTTGCATCAGGACGTCCGCCGCCGCCGTCCAGTCGGCGGGATCGTGACTGTTGGGATCCTTGCCGAGATAAATCAGCACGGAAGGCAGCACGTCCTCCGGGGAGTCGACGATCATGATGCCGCAGTCCTTGAGCTTGGCCGCGTTTTTTGGATCAAAGAGCAACGACCAACTGTCGGGTTCAGCCGAGCCCAGGCGCTCGCGAACCTTGTCGACGTTGTAGCCCAGACCGGCCTGGGTCCATAAATATGGCACGGCGTACAAATTGCCAGGATCGTGCACGGCGAGCTTTTGAAGGATCTCGGGATCTAGGTTGACGCTGTTCGGCAGCGCCGTCTTGTCCAGCTTACGAAAAGCGCCGGCGTGAAGTTCGCGCTCGAAGAAGGCGTCCGCGGACGTTACGACATCGTAATTACTGTGCCCCGTCAGCAGCTTGGTTTCGCTTATTTCATTCGATTCGTAAGTGCTGTAGTGAACCTGAATACCTGTCTCACGTTCGAATTTCGCGACTGTGTCCGGAGCGATGTAGCCCGCCCAGTTGTAGACGTTGAGGGTCTTGTCGGTCGCTCCTGTGCCGGTTTGGCCGCTGCAGGCCGTCAGGGCGCTTGCACCAAACAGGAGCGCCGCAAGAAGCGCTGCTCGCGCGTGGTTCGTTACGGCTGGATTCATCGAGCGCCTCGACATAGACGGTATCGCGCTCGCGTCGCTTCGTACCCTTACCAGATGCCGCCCAGAGCCACGGTGATCGCTTCTCCGTTCACTCCCCCGGCAGCATCGCTGCAGAGGAATGCGATCACCTGCGCGACCTCGCGCGGCTCCAATACGCGCTTCTGCGGGTAGATCGCCGCGCGCTCTTCCCACACTTGCTCGACGCTGACGCCGCGTCGCTCGGCCTCCGTTCGCGCCGACTTCTCGGCCATTGCGGTACGCACCCAACCGGGCAGAACGGCGTTGGATGTGACTCCAAACGGTCCGGCATCCTGGGCGACCGCCCGTGCAAGTCCGATCACCCCGTGCTTTGATGCGCTATAGGCGCTGCCGCTTCTTTCCGCCTTCTCGCCGGCGGTCGAGCTGGTGAACACGAGCCGGCCGAAGCCGCGCTTGCACATCCCCCCTACCGTGAGTCGCGCGAGCTCGAACGGACCGTCGAGGTTGATGCGCATCGTTTCGCGCCACACTCCGGGATCCTGCTCCCATACCAACCGCTCATGAGCTGAACCGATACCGTGGTTCACAACCAGAAGGTCGACCGGCCCCAAGCGCCGCTCGGTTTCGGTCACGGCCAGTGCGCAACCCTCGGGAGTGCCGAGGTCGGCGGTGACATACTCGAGCCCCACGGCGGACAGCTCCTCCACGTTGCGCGATACGACCATCACGCGAGCTCCGGCTGCGGACAGCAGCAGTGCCACTTCACGGCCGATACCTCGGCCACCGCCCGTCACCAGGGCCACACGTTGCTTGATGATCATCTCCTGTTTCCCTATGGCCGCGGAATCGCGATCCGAGAATAAATGAACGACCGATCAATTACAATAAATGCAATTCGGTCGGGATGTGGCGGTTGCGCGACATATAAATAGAAGCGCTTGCGGTCCAAAATTCCCCGGATCCCAATTCCCCAGATGCACCGGCCCCCTCCTCGGGGAGGATGGCGGCTGTCGAGATAATCGGGCCCGGCTGCAGTCGACCGATCCGACTGCTCGCTTGGCGTGGACGGTGGGAGTGTTCTACTCTCTTGATCGTCAGTTCAGCCTCGAGCAAGTCCATGACCCGATGGCGGATGAGTTCTTCAATCAGCTTCTCGGGATGCCCATCGCCACCTACTTTGGCACCGCCCTGAACGCGAACGGCACCTCCTATCTGCCGATGGGAGATGCGTATTTCGACCAAATGGTGAGCTACGACCGCCAGCTCGCGGGATTCGGAGAAGGCAATTTCAAGCTGACGGATAGCCTGACGCTGACGGCCGGGGTGCGCGTCTAGAGTACCGCGTACACCATCGAGAGCCTGTCGGGCGGGCCCACGAACGGCGGTTTCCGGCCGGGTACGCAGTCGAGCAGCGAGACCCCGGTCACGCCCAAAGCCGGGATCCAATGGCAGGCCACCCCGAATGACATGTACTACTTTACCTATGCGAAGGGCTTTCGCAGCGGCGGCGGTAACGCATCGATCCCCTACGACCCGACCTACCAGAATCTCGCCGTGGGGTGCACCGAGGACTTCCTCAATATGGGCATCAAGCACGCGCCGTACACCTACAAGTCCGATTCGGTGCAGAGCTTCGAGGTCGGCGCGAAGAACAACATCGATAATCGCGTTCGCCTGGCGAGCAGCGTCTACTACATCAAGTGGAACAACATTCAGGGCAATGTCATACCGCCGATCTGCCAGATCGAATGGACTGACAACCTCGGCGACGCCGTCTCGAAGGGGTTCGATCTGCAAGCGGATTTCCAGCTGACCACCGCGCTCTCCATCGACTCGAGCTTTGGTTTCACGGACGCGCGCTACACCACGAACGCGTACCCGAGCGGTTCGGTCATCACCGGGCCGCACCCGCCGTTGCCGATCGTGGCCGCGGGCGACGCGGTCGCCGGACCAAACGCCATCGGCCAGGGCTACTCGATTCCGCCCTACTCCGCGACCATCGGCGTGCAATACAAATTCCGCGCGTTCGCACACGAGTCTTTCGTGAGCGGGGACTACGAGTACCTGGCCGGGGACAAGTGGGCGGATGCTGCCCTCGATCCGCGCACGTCCTCCTATGATCCGACGGCCTTCCCGATGGGGCGGCAGGCTTTCGCCTCGCTGCGGGCCGGCACCACTGTAGGCGACTGGGGCCTATCTCTATTCGTGGATAATCTGACCGATGCTCACCCAATCGTGAACTACAACCATCAGAACAACGCCTACGGCGCCGGCGGCGAATTGTTGGCAAGTCCGGCGTACCGATACATCAGTGTCCGCCCGCGAACAGTGGGCCTCACCGTGATTCTCCGACGTTAAAGGCTGCCTGCGGCGCCGACGCGTCTCGGCAGAGTTGGCGTATTTTTACGCTGTTGCGAACGAGCGACGTTTAACCGTCCGTGGTCAGCGCGGATGTTTCGAAAAAGCCTCGTATTGAGTGGCCGTAACAATTGAAACTCGGCCCGGGCAATTTGAAATTAACCCTCTCAATGGCCCGCGCAAGCTCTCCAGGTAGCGACGGCAAGAGTGCCGTGCTTGACCTAAAGGAGATTGCAACATGACTCATTTGACTTCGATTCGCATGAACATTCTCGGCCGCATCCTGCCTATCGCCTTCGCTGCGGGGGCGATCGCCCTCGGCGGCGCTCGGGCGTATGCCGCGGATTCCGACCCGCTCAATCCGGTTCAGCTTGACGCGATAACGGTTTCGGCCCCGACCGCGAAGGACGTCGAACGCGACCCGGCGACCGGCGCATTCATCCAGGAGGTGACGAGTAAAGCGACCGTTCAGGCCGACCCCGCCGCATTGGCGACACATTACGGCGCGCTAATGCTCAATTACAGTGTGCGCGACGCGGCACGCAAGGCGTGCGCTCAGGCCGATCCGTTTGAGGATGACGACGGCACCTGTGTGCATGAGGCCGTCGAGTCTGCGCAGCCTCAGGTGGACGCAGCGATCGCACAAGCAAGGAGCAACATCTCGGGCTAATGCCCGGTCATCTTGCGTCGATTGCGGCGGTCCGGAGGACCGCCGCACCTAGCGCAATCCCACGGAGCAGGTCTCGCAGATCGCGGCTCCCGAGGATTCCTCTCTCACGTCTCGCTTCTGGCCGGGATCGGGAGGCGGGGAACTGCCCAGGCGTCTCAAGCGCTCGATTTCGATATCATTGCGCTCCATCGTGAAGCCGTCCGATCCCTTTAGCTTCCAAACGATGACACCATCGGTAATGAGCTTGCAAGCCGCCCTTATGGCGGCGCCCAGCGAATCAGAAGTCACTATCTGACAACGATCGCGATATTTACCTGAGGGCACGGGAACTTCAGTGCAAAAAATCTCGTAGGCCACGGATAGCTCCTCCTTGTGTCACGCACCGATCATTCGCTCGGTGGCGTCGGCTTGGCGGTCCAACTCGAGAGAATGGCGGCGGTGAGTGGTCGATCCAGGAGAACCGCCCCACTTTACCCTCACGTAATCCGGGCCCAAAACCTCAGTAATTACGCCGCTCGCGCAAATTGTGGAGTTGATCAATTCGACCCGATCACCGATCTGTAGCGGCCGCTTTCCTTCCGTATGCATCAGTTCGGGTTCCTTTCCGCGATGGGCGTAAACCATAGCAAACGTCGCGCCGAAGCCGAATACGCAATTACCGCAAAAAGTGCGGATTTGGGTCACGGAATCACGAGTTTGCCGCGCTTTTCCCTGCGAAGAATGAACCGGCAGGCGCGATCGGTGCTCCCGCGGGTTCGCGCCCAGGACGTCGACGGCGTGCGCGATCGATATCTGCTGCTGCATGACAACCTGCTCCGTTGCGGTGCGATCGCAGCAGCCCCGAGACGCCGCATCCCGGCAGGCGGCGATGACCTACAGCGGCGTGCGCCGCCTTGGAGGTAAGATAATGTCTCACTCCGAAGAGGAAAACCCCATGCCCCGAATGAAAGTCGTTCAGGTGTCCAAGCCGAATGCGCATCTCGAAGTCGTCGAGCGCGACATCCCGGAACCTAAGCCGCGCCAAGTGCGCGTCAAGGTGCAAGCCTGCGGTGTATGCCACAGCGACATGTTCACCGTGACCGGTGCCTTTCCCGGCATTCAGTATCCGCGCGTACCCGGTCACGAGGTGGTGGGCATCATCGATGCATTGGGGGCCGATGTACCCGATTGGAAAAAAGGCATGCGGGTCGGCGTGGGCTGGCACGGAGGCCATTGCGGGCATTGCCGCTCCTGTCGTCGCGGCGATTTCATCACCTGTAGCTACGGACAGATTCCCGGCATCTCCTATGACGGCGGTTATGCCGAGTACATGATCGCGCCGTTCGAGGCGCTCGCCGCCGTCCCGGACGATTTTAAATCCGATGATGCGGCGCCCCTGCTCTGCGCGGGCATCACGACCTTCAATGCGCTGAGGCACAGCGGCGCCGGTCCCGGTGATCTCGTCGCCGTTCTCGGCATCGGGGGCCTGGGTCACTTAGGCGTGCAGTTCGCCGCCAAGATGGGATTTAGAACAGTGGCGATTGCGCGCGGTGCCGACAAGGGGCCTTTGGCGAAGAAGCTCGGCGCCCACCTCTACATAGACAGCACCGCGCAGAACGCGGCCGAAGAACTGACCAAGCTCGGCGGCGCCAAAGTGATCCTGGCCACCGTCACCGACGCCAAGAGCATGAGTGCCGTCATCGCGGGATTGGGCATCGACGGCAAACTCCTGGTGGTGGGCGCGAGCGGTGAGCCGATCGAGGTTCCGCCCTTCCTGCTCATCGGCGCGAGGCGCTCCATCGCCGGTTGGCCGTCAGGTACTGCGCTGGACTCCGAAGACACGCTGAGATTCAGCGTGCAGTCGAACGTGCGCCCAATGATCGAGACCTTTCCCTTGGCGAAAGCAGCCGATGCGTATCAACACATGATGAGCGGCAAGGCGCGCTTTCGCGTCGTCTTGATACCTTAGTCGTCTTGATACGCTAGCGTAGAACCATCAGGGGATACGCAGGCGTAGTCGATGAGCGGGAAGCCTCGGAATTCCTCCTTACCGCATCACAGCGAAGGGAGTACATATGAATTCTGTTGCAGGTATGCTCCCGTTGCAAAACCGAATTCACTGACTCGCGTCGTTGTCTCTAATCGACATCGCCGCGGGCATCCCTATCGGATGCAGTAGAATTTCACCGAGCCGCCCGATAGCGGCAGCGCACAATCAAAGAAGTCAGATAATTGTCGCTCGATTGAATTCCGAATCCCGGTGCCCCTCCTCTGCCGGGTGCGCCACGCAAAATATCCGCATTGCCTTCACAAATTATGCGCTTTTTTTCCGCATTCGCTATATTCTACGGGATATAGCGACGACGTTTCCAGGGAGGAGAGACGATCGAAGAAGCGGGATGTCGGGATGTGTAGCGGCCAAGTAACCAACGAACAAAATTAATAGGTCAACAATTATGATGTCATGCAGGATAATTCCGATTGGTGTGCTGTTATTGTTGTTGAATTCGGGAACTGCTCTCGCGCAGACTGTGGCCGGCAATTCGACGCCTTCTGTGCTGTCGGATCCACTCGACCAAATCATCGTCACCGGTACACGTGAGTCCGGCCTCCGGGCGGCCGACAGCCCCGCCCCCATCCAGGTCGTCAGCGGCGATGCACTGAGGTCCGTCGGCGGCAGTCCGGATTTGTTGACCGCGCTCGCACAGATCGTGCCGTCCTTCGTGATGCAGGCCTTCGGCAACGACCTCGCCGGCGAGACCTTGCAGGCGAAATTGCGCGGCTTGAGCTGCAACGATGTGCTGGTGCTGGTCAACGGTAAGCGCCGGCATGGCACGGCGAACATCGAGATAGATCCGGGTGATCCGTACCAAGGTTGCGCCGGTGTTGATTGGAATTTCATTCCGCTCGACTCCATCGATCACATTGAGGTGCTGACGGATGGCGCCGCGGCGCAATACGGCACCGATGCCATCGCGGGCGTCATAAATATCATCCTCAAGAAAAACTCGTCGGGCGGCAACGTCTCGGGAACCTACGGCAACTACATGGACGGCGGCGGCAATACCGGGGACGTCTCGGCCAACGCAGGTTTCGCGCCGATGGAGAATAGCTACGTCAATCTGACCGCCGAGGTGCATCATCACGGCGACAGTAATCGCGGCGCGATCGACCCTCGGGTGATCAACGCGGCTGATTCCGGCACGTATCCCAACGATAACGTGATCAACGCACCCGGTTATCCCTACCTGAACGGCCAGGAGGGCGACGCCGCCTACACACTCAAGATTTTCTCCGGGAACGCCGGATTCGACTTCGGCAACGGCCAGGAGTTTTACGCCTTCGGCACTTACGGCGACAAGCGAGCCGCGGCGTACCAGAATTACCGCACGCCGAGCAAGGTCTCGTATACCGATCCCACCACCGGTGTGACGACCTATCCGTTCCCCTACGGCTTCGACCCGCAGGAGTCCACGCACGAGACTGATTACTCCGCCACGGCCGGCTTCAAAGGCGTGATCGCGCAGTGGAATTGGGATTTGAGCAGCACCTATGGCGCAGATAGACCCGACATCTATACCTTGAACACCATAAACAGTGCTGTCTATGGGCAAAATGGCATCCCGCAGCCGTCGAATTTCTATGACGGCTATTTGCAGACGACGCAATGGACATCGACGCTCGACATCAATCGCAACTTCGATGTGGGGATGGCCGGACCTCTGAACGTCGCCTATGGCGCCGAATACCGCCGCGACACTTACGGCATCGGCGCGGGCGTTCCGCTCTCCTACATCGACGGCGGCGCTCAATCCTACCCCGGCTTCACACCCACCGATGCCGGCGATCACGACCGGCGCAATGAAGCGGTTTACATAGATTTCGCCGCCAAGCCCATCGACCCACTGCGAGTCGATGCGGCCGCCCGCTACGAGCACTACAGCGATTTTGGCAGTGCAACCGTGGGCAAGCTCACGGCACGCTACGATTTCAGCCCACAGATTGCCGTCCGCGGCACGGCCAGCAACGGCTTTCGCGCGCCCACCCTGGCTGAGGAGTACTACTCGGCGACCAACGTGACTTCGAATACCGCGACGGTGCAGTTGCCGCCGAATTCACCGGGCGGCAAATTGCTCGGCCTGGGCAACGGCCTGCAGGCCGAGCATTCCGTCAACCTCAGCCTGGGCGCGGTGTGGCGGCCGACTCCCGGCGTCATCGGAACGCTGGATATCTACCAAATCACCATCACCAATCGCATTGTGCCCACCGGGGTGTTGGTGGGCACGCTCAACGGCGTTCCGCAGCCGTCGGCGGCCGCCGTCAATGCCGCCATTGCCGCGAACGGCAACAGTCTCGATCCTGATGTCGTGCAATCCGGCACGACCGGCGTCGCGACCTTCGCCAACGGCATCGATACCCGAACGCACGGCGCGGACTTGGTGTTCGATTTCCCGACCGATTACGCCGTCGGCCACATCGATTGGTCGGTTGGCGCGGAGTTCAACCAAACCGTCGTCACGAGAGTTCCGGGCACCCCCGCCCAATTGGTCGGTTTGACCTTGTACAACGCCACGGCTCTGTCCGATATCACCACGGCGAGCCCCAAATACGTGGCCAATCTCGGCGCCCTGTGGACACTGGGCAAGGCGTCGATTAATTTAATGGAAAAGATCTACGGACCCGCCTCCGAGTGGGAGAACGACGACGGCGACAATCCGCTCAATACTCTGGAATATTATCGAACGGAGACGGGCGTAACCGCGATCACCAACCTCGATCTCGGATTCCAATTCACCAGCTATTTGAAGATGGACCTTGGCGCGCTCAATCTCTTCAATCGCTATCCGGACAAGCTCAACGGCGTGCTGCGGTCGCATTACGATAACCTCGCGTACGGCGACAATCTGGGAGTGCAGCAGTACCCGTCCTTCTCGCCGATCGGCATCGATGGCGGGTTTTACTATGTCAGGGCCACCTTCACCTTCTGACGTCGGTAAGGTCGACTTCCGCGAATGTGCGCTGCGCTAGCGTACGTTCCGGTTATTCAAGGGACACCTGATCCGGCGGACGGCCCGCGGGCGTCTGGCGAGTCTCGGCGCGGCCTCGCCGTGCGGCTCAAGTTCGATGGCTTGCTTGAATTTAACCCCGGTCTCGCCACTGTCAAATGACCACTGTGGAACCGTACAGTTGGCGCGTGCGCTACCTCGCATAATCGCGGTTTCCTACGTGTATATCGGCGAAAGTCGATAGCACGAGCCGCTTCGGCGCGTTAAGAATCAGCCCCATGACGTACCGAGCCGCAACGGCGATCGACAACGCAACAGCCATGACAGCCGAGGCGGCGCAAATGGCAGTTGAGGCGGGGCTGCGCTACGTCTCGTGCAGTGAGCCCGGCATACGTCGCATGCGCGGCGGCAAGGGCTTCTACTACCTGACGCCCGAGAATCGCCGGCTGACTTCTGCCAATGAGTTGAAGCGAATCGTGAGTCTCGCGGTGCCGCCCGCCTACAAGAATGTCTGGATCTGCGTGAACCCGCGGGGCCACCTGCAGGCCACCGGCCAGGACGCACGCGGCCGCAAGCAGTATCGCTACCATCCGCACTGGCGGCAAGCGCGCGACAACGCGAAGTTCGACCGTATGATCGCCTTCGGCGAGGCGCTGCCGAAGCTGCGTCGCAAGCTCACTCGAGATTTGGCGCTCCCCGGTTTGCCGCGTGAAAAGGTCCTTGCGGCCGTGGCGGCGCTGCTCGATGTCACCCGCGCTCGCATCGGCAATGTGGAGTATGCGCGCGACAACAAGAGTTTCGGACTGACGACACTGCGCAACCGGCACGTGACTTTCGTGCGCGACGGACGCGCGGTCCTCAATTTTCGAGGCAAGGGCGGTGTTCAACACGAGATTGCCATCGACGACAAGCGCATCGTGCGCATCGTCCAGCGCTGTCAGGACCTGCCCGGCCAGCATCTGTTCCAGTACGTCGCCGACGACGGCAGCCGCTGTCCGGTCGATTCCGGTCAGGTCAACGACTATCTGCGCGAAGCGATGGGCGATGATTTCACGGCCAAGGACTTCCGGACCTGGGGCGCCACTCTTCGGGCGCTGGTGTTGCTGGCTCGAACTCCCAGGGATCCGGAGGCGAGCGAGAGCGCCCTGAAGCGGGCGATCGTCGGCGTCGTCAAACAGGTAGCCTCGGAGCTGCGCAATACGCCCACGGTGTGCCGAAAATCCTATATCAACCCGGTCGTGTTCGACGGATGGCGCTCGGGTGCGATCCACGGAGCCTTCGGCGAAAGCCTGGCCGGCGTCTCGACACGTAAGGCCGAGACGCTGGTACGGGACTTTCTGAGGAAGCAGTAGTCGGCCACGCGTCGATCCCTGAACCCTTGGCGGTGACACGGCCCGTGCTAGCGACGATGTCCTGTGGTGCAATGCAGTAGAGTGACGGCCGCTTCTATGCTGCGGTGCCGAAGCAGACGAGCCCGGCTTCGCATTAGTCCTGATCGGCGGGCGCCGCGGGCTAGCCCTTGATGCGGCCGACGCCGCGACGGTCCGTCTCGAGCGAAGCCGTTAGTCGCTGAAGTTCATCACGTACCTCCGAACGCTCGATGACCTGCGGGCTAGCGGCTCTGGCTGGCGGACCGTCACTTTTGCCGCCGGCGAAAAGATACACGACAAGTCGGATCATCAATGGACTCGCCGCCAAGATGACGGCCACACCGATGAAGCCTAGAAACGCCAACAGGTAACTCATAACGGCCTCCGCAATTCGCTAAATGTCATATTCGAATTGATCATAAGGCCGGGGCGGCGCGTTGAGTCGCGCAAGGAGCCGTCTTTTGATTTCCTTTCCAAATTGGGATTTCTTAACACCCGCCCGCGTTAAGTTTTCAGTCCCCTTGGGAACCTCTGAAGTGACGCGCGGCCGCCCGCCGCGAGCCGTTCAATTGCGCGAACGAGGGTCCTCACGCCGCCGAGCCCTCGCGCTAGAGCAAGCTGATGTCGCCCATGAGCTCGGCACCATAGATCGCCGAGACGAGACCAAGCTTTACCGCGTACCCGCCCACGATGACTCTCGGGCGACACGGGACGGAGAGCTTCGCGATGCGCTCGGCAATGGTGGTTACGCCCACGCATTGCTCGGCGAGGGCCATTGAGACGAGAATCAGCTTGGGCCGAGCACTGACGACCAGCGCGCTGAGTTCGTCCAGCGTGGGAGACGGTTCAAGCATGCGCGCCCGCAATCCCTTGTTCCACAACCACACGGTGAGGATGCGTATTGCCAGGGTATGCTTGTTGCCCGGAGCGTTCATCAAGAGGACTTCCGGGTCTCTGGAAACATCGGCGCAATCGTACCGTTTGTCCCTTACCTGGGCAGCGACCGAGTCGAATATATCATTGCAGTACGAAGTGAAACGATGCTCCTCGGCAACACTGAGCATACCTCGCTTCCATTCCTCACCGACCCGATACAGCATGGGCGCGATAATCCCAATTAGAATGTCGACAGGCCGGATGTTGACTGTCGCGGCGTTTTCAATAATACGCTCCGCCGCGCGCAGGTCGTTGCGTCGTCCGGCCTCGTGGAGTTGATGTTGAATATTCCGCAAGGAGTCGGCGAGCTTGAAATCGGACTCCGTGAATTCGAAGGCCTCGGTCTCGCAATCGGCGCACACTCCGTGGGTGACGGACAGGGTGTGATAATCCGGAATCTCCCCCAGAAAATGCTGACAATAGGAACACCACCTTAGCATGGCGGTTTCGCGACTTGATTCAGCCTTCTCACAAGCTCATTGCCGTTGGTGATCCAGTCTTTCGGATATCGGTCGGCATCGACAAACCAGTCCCGGGGTTAGCGCGATCAGGCTGTCAGGAGACTCTTGGCGCGCCCCCGTGAACGCCAGCCGCGGACACAATCCGCGATGTCCGACGCGGGCATGGGCCTCGCAATGAAGTAGCCCTGGCCTATGTCACACCCCATTTTAACCAGGAAGTTCCAGTCTTCCCGATTCTCGATCCCTTCTCCGACGACCTGCATTTGCAACTGGTGCGCCATGCGCAGACTTGCACTGCAGATCGCCCGTCGTGTCCCATCAACGGATGCACCATGTACGAAGCCACGGTCGACCTTGAGCTCATTGAACGGCAGATCACGCAACTGCGCCAAGGACGAGTGACCGGTGCCGAAATCGTCGATCGACAGACGGAAGCGCTTGAGTGACAGTCGACTGAGCACATCGAGCACGGTGCTCAGTCGACCCATTACTTGCCCCTCGGTCACTTCGAGAGTCACTATGTGAGGCTCGATGCCGACCTTGGCCGCGAGGGCTTCGGCAACGTCTGGAAAATCAAGCGAGGCCAGGTCATCCATCGATACGTTGACCGCGACATGCAAGGGATACCCCTCCTGCCACCAGATCTTGGCCTGTTTCATGGATTCGACGAGGACCGTCCCCGTCACTTCCGTGAGAAGTCCATGCTCCTCGGCCAATCCGAGAAATTGATCAGGCGGTATCAGTCCGTCCACTGGATGCTGCCATCGTACCAGGCTCTCGACGCCCACGATTTCACCGGTCGCGATTGACACCTGCGGCTGATAGTAGTTGACCAACTCCCCGCGAGAAATGGCGGCGCGAAGTTGCTCCCCACTGTATGAATGCTGGCTCGCGCGCTTGAGGCCGCTGTGGCCGATGTTGGGCTTGAGCCCGCTGATCAACTTGGCCAACTCGTGCGGCTTGACCGGCTTTTGCAAGTGGCCCAAGGTGGTCACGTGGTGCACCTCGAGCAGTTTCCCAACGCTTTCGAGAATACGGCTATTTTCGCCGCTGACCAGAATAACGCTGCCGCCGTACCGGCATTCCGTCAGGTATCGGATGAATTCGATGCCATCCATCCCGGGCATGTGGATATCCAGAAGGATCAGGTCAACCACCTGATCTCCGCCCGCAACCACCTCCAGCGCCTGTTGACCGGAGTTGCATGCCACCACGCGCGTGTAACCGAGTTGTGACAGCATGATGCTCAGGAGATTGAGCATCATGGGATCGTCATCCACTAGAACAATGTTTGCGGCTGAAGGATCCAGAGTTGTCACGGTTGCCTCGGGTGGCCCGTTCGAATGCGTCATCGGGCACGCAGCGCGTGAAGATAGCTCGCGACCAGCGACACTTCAGTCGAAAATCCGGGCATTAGCTCTGCCAACTGTTGCGGATTGCCTGCTGTCCCTGCGGCCTCGATCGCGGCGCAAATTTCACCTAATTTCAAGGCTCCGACGGCGCGGGCTGACGACTTGAGCTTGTGCGCGATATGAGCCGCGGCGGCTGCGTGTCCCTCTTCGTAGGCGAGGGTGAGCTCCGCGGCCGCTCGGCCGGCGCTCACCGAAAACACTTGCAGAAAATCATGTATGAGCCGTGGATCGGTTCCGACCAACGCTTCGAGAATGCTCACTTGAACCGGTGCTGACGCATCCGTCCGATCCGCCGTACATTCGGTGGCCGGGAGCCACTTCGCGAGCGTAGCGGCCAGCGCGGCAAGCGGCGCGGGCTTGCTCAAGTAGCCGTCCATGCCGGCGGCAAGACAGCGCTCCGCTTCCCTTTTTAATGCATTTGCGGTCAGTGCAATGATGGGGATGCGGGCGTGGCCGCTTTCGATTGTGCGGATTTTCGATGTGAGCTCGTAACCGTCCATTATCGGCATGTGCAGATCCGTCAACAGCAGTGAATAGTCGCCGCTCTGGTAGCGCTTCAGGGCATCGCGACCTGTACCCGCAACGTCCGCCGCGTAACCGAGCAGATCCAGCTGTTCACGAATGACCTGCTGATTGATTTCGTTATCTTCAGCCACCAATATCAACCTGCGCTGCTGTATAGCCTCATCACGCGACGGCGTGCGAGCTTTGGTTTCTCTATCCGGGTCGGTTGAAGCCTCCGTCTTCGCGGATGCGCGTCCGGCCGCTATCGCAACGGCCTTGATCAACGCACGACGATTGAGCGCATTGCCGTCGATCATGACGATGCCGTCGGTTTCGGCGCCGAGGCTATGCCGCTGGCCGCGCCCGATAACCACCAACACCACCGGCAGGTGGTGGCCATGACGGATCTGAGCGGCGGCCTTCAGTTCATCCAAAGCCGGCACTTTTTCACCGGCATCGACGACCCAAACCGCCAGTTCAGGTGCGGAGTCGCGTGTCTTCGCGCGCGCGGCCGCCGGATTGGGCACTCGGAGCACCGAGCCGGCATCCGCCTCGAGGTAAGCCGCCAGATCGTCGGCGAGGCCTGAGTGACTGCCGATGACGAGACAACTCAGATCACGGATCTCGGATACGCTCGAGGCCACATTGGCCGAATCGGACGCAAGATCGAAGGGCAGGCGCACCGAAAACGTGGAGCCCAGCTCCGCCGTCGTCTCAACGGCGATCGTCCCACCCATCAGGCGCGCCAATTGCTTGCAGATGACGAGCCCCAAACCCGAGCCGCCGTACTTCCGGGTGGTCGATGGGTCGGCCTGCGTGAACAATGTGAAGACCTTTGCCAAAGTGGCCTCATCCATCCCCACGCCGTTGTCTGTCACTCGAAACTCAATCACCGCTTTGCCTGGTAAACGATCCGCCAGCACCGCACGCACCGACACCCGCCCCGGCTGTTCGCGACCGCTCGAGAATTTGATGGCATTGCTGATGAGATTGATGAGGATCTGGCGCAGACGCGCGGCATCCCCCACGACCATCGCGGGTATGATCGGATCCACAAACACCGTGAGGGTTCCGCCCTTGCGTTGGGCCAGGTGATTGACCAAATTGCAACTTTTCTCCACCACGTCGGCCACCGGCATCGGGAGTCGCTCAAGTTCCAATCGACCCGCCTCGATCTTCGAAAAGTCCAAGATGTCGTCGATGATCGTGAGCAGCGAGTCGGCCGATTCTCGAATCAGGTTGACCAGTTCCACCTGCGGACCGACGAGGCTGCTTTGATTCAGCACGTCGAGCGTACCGATGATGCCGTTCATGGGCGTGCGTATTTCGTGGCTCATGCTCGCGAGAAAGAGATCCTTGGCACGATTGGCACTTTGCAGCTGGAGGTTCTTCTCTCTAAGTTCATCTTCGATGCGCTTGCGATCGGTAATGTCGCGAATCGCGCTCGATACCAGGGTGCCATCCGCGGTCTTGAGCACGCTGAGACTGATTTCCACCGGAAATTCGCTGCCGTCTTTGCGGCGGCCGTAGAGCTCCAGTCCGGCCCCCATGGGGCGCACACACGGATTGCAGAAATAGCTGTCACGGTGCCCCGCATGCCTTTGGCGAAACCGCGCCGGCATGAGCATCTCGACGTGTTGATGGAGCAATTCCGCCCGCGAATAGCCGAACAGCCTCTCGACCTGTGAATTGACCAGCTGAACCCGGCCGCTGCGATCGACGATGACGATCGGATCCGGTGCTGCTTCGAGCAACTCCCGAAACCTCCCCTCATCCTGGCGGGCGCGTCTTTGAAGTAGCTCGTTAGCCGCCTCTTGCTCGATACCCCGTTGTCTGAGCCGTATCGACTCAGTCACGTCTTCGACGCGATGGATGATGTTGATCACCTCACCGGCGTCATCGAGTACCGGCGTATTGACGGGGCTCCAAAAGCGCTCTTCGAATCCGCCTCCCGCGGACACGGGCCGTTGGATGTCGTACTTCTGCACGGGCATCGCGTCGGCGACGCGATTCCGCAGGACTCGCTCGAGCGAGGCGCGCACATTGTGCACACCATCGGCCGTAGTGTCGTGGGGATTGTCCGGGAAAATATCGAATACTGGGCGCCCCAGAACATCTTGGCGCCGAGTCATCGTGGCACGCAGATAGTTATCGCTCGCCGCGACTATGGTGAAGTCCGGCGACAGGATGAGATAGAGGTCGGGTGCGGATTCGATTAGCTTGCGGTAATCGGGCGCCGCAAGGCCGCCGCCGTGCGCGATGCTCTCCGAAGGATTCGCGGCCTGCATAATCACCTACGACAACTGACCAATCGCACGCAGGTGATCGTGAACGCGAACACATGTGTTTGTGACTAAACGCATTCCCTGCTTCCATCTCACCGACCCGCCTCGACAACGCGCCAGTAATGGATTGCCTGGCGCTTCCTGCATGTCCGCGGCTGCAACGATTGTGCGTCGTTCGCCGTTGCTAGTCCAATCGCGGTGACGCGTATGGACTCCTGCACACCGCCGCGCGGCCACTTTGTCGAGATGCTATTGAAGCTCGTGACATTGCGGTGCCGCCCTTCTAAGGATATCGGTCATATGAAGCCAAAGCGTAGGGCCACCTCTCAGAGTGGCGAGTTGCCTGCGGCGCGGTCGCGGATGGTCGCCTAGTCCGGCGCGCCGCAATAAAGCCGCTGAAAGTCGCGCCCGCACGCGCCCAGAGGCGCGGACCGGAAACATTTATAAATGATTGATTTCTCTCGCGAACACCCCGAATCGGGAAATGATGAGGTGACATTGAGCCAATGCTCCGTACGCTCCCCCGCGCTTGCCATTGCATGCGGCCGCGCCGCGCGCTCACCCAATAGCATCGCCTGCTGCAACACTGCGATGCAGCAACGCCTCTAGACCGAGTTCATGGGAGGGGTGGGCTTTTCGAGAAGCGCAGCATCGAGGAGCGCGCCGAGGAAATCCGCATCTATGGGCTTAGTGAGATGACGATCAAAGCCCGCCGCCGCCGCCCGCTCCTTGTCGGCGGCCTGTCCCCATCCTGTCAATGCAATAAAGTACGCAGACTTTCCCCAGGACTCCTGGCGGGCAGAGCGCACCACGTCGTAGCCGCTCATGTCCGGCATTCCGATATCGAGTATGACGACGTCAGGCCTGAAGCTCCCGCCCCAGGCGAGGGCGGCACTTCCAGAATGGGCGACCTTCACGTCGTGCCCCGCGAGCTCCAATAGCATCCCCAAGCTGTCGGCCGCGTCGCGGTTGTCATCGGCTATCAGGATCCGCGCCCGGCGATTCGGCGCTCCAGAATCAATCGAGATTTCAGCGGCCGGCGTTGAAGTGGCGAGAATCAGCGAACCGGGAAGCGTGATTTTGAACTCAGCTCCGAGCCCCTTTCCGCCGCTCTCAGCACTCACACTGCCTCCGTGCAGTTGTATCAGGCCTTTGACCAGAGACAGACCGATACCCAATCCACCTTCAGTGCCTTCCGCCGAGGCATGCGCTTGGGTGAACATATCGAAGAGATGCGGGGCGAGGTTGGGCTCGAACCCTATGCCGGTGTCACGCACCGCAATGACGATCCCTGTCGATGGTTTGGTGACAGCCAGATCGATTTGGCCGCCGCGCGGCGTGAACTTCGCAGCGTTCGTCAGCAGATTCGAAAGCGCTTGCGATAGCCGCAGCGGATCGGCATCGAGGTCGATGCGCTCAGCAGGTTGGCTTACCGTCAGCAGCAGCTCCTTGGACTCCATCAGGGGACGCACGGTTTCGACCGCGGCGGTGATCAGAGCAGATACAGTCACGCGCTGCTTCTTCAGAACCAGTTGGCCCCGCGTGATGCGCGAGACCTCGAGCAGATCATCGAGCAGGAGTGCCATGCGATGGGCCTGCCGATCGATAACCTCCCGCCCCCAGCGTTGTTGTTCGGCAGTGGCCTCTGCCTCCCCGAGTATCTTCACCGCGTGTCGGATCGGCGCAAGAGGATTGCGAAGCTCATGGGCGAGCGTCGCGAGGAATTCATCCTTGCGCTGATCGCGATCTTGCAATTGAGCTTCCGCCCGATCACGGGCATCGACTTGGGCGCGCAACTCCTCATTGAGATTGGCAAGCTGGGCGGTACGCGCCTCCACTTCTCGCTGCAGCTGCGCGGGGCTGCGCAATTGCATCGCGTGCGGTATCACCTTGAATAGTGCAAACATCGTGGCTAGGGAGACAAGGCCGGTGACTCCCTTGATCGCGCCGGCAAGACGATAGTCCGGACGCCAGACTGTCCAAATTTCCATGAGGTGCGTCGTCCCGCATAGAACGATGAACGCGGCGAACATGAGAATGATTCCCGGGAAAGGAATCTCCTTACGGCGTTCATGGACCAGGTAATAAAGCGAAATAGGAATCGCGTAATAGGCCGCGGCAATCAAGCCATCGGAGGCTACATTCAGCCACAACGTCTCGGGCTGCCAGAGATAGCACATGCCGTGCGGCATGAAATTTGGCGATGAGAAAAGCCAATCGACATAATTGTGCATTGCTCTTCCCCGCCTCGCTTGTGGCTGTTGATTCTAGCGAAGCGAGCGCCAAGTCGGGGAAAAGGTCGCGCCGGCGACCCAATGACGGGTCTTAGGGAGCCGAAGGGAAGCGCCTTCCGCCTGCTTCCATGCCGGCCGGTGCCGGGTTCGAAGAGCTCATTCCCGGGTGTTCGTATGCCGGGTGCAGCCCATTCGTCCTCGGAACGACTCGCGCTCTTCGGGCGTCATAGCTTGCCATTTCTCCCACTGGCGACGTCGATGCCAACCGGGAGCTCCCCGGAAGCCGCCGAATAGGATTCGACTCAAGACCAAGAGGCCGAGCGCATGTACATAGTCTATGGGGCGGGCACCCGTGAAAGCGCCGGTAGCCACGGAGTTCCAGAGCAGCATGACGAAAAAGGCAAAAAGAGGAACTGCCGACAGAAGCAAAACCGCCCGGCTCAGGACAAATACTTTAATTCGCATTTCGCACTCCTCAAAGATCGAGTTCGTCATACGCGGCGCGCAGACGCGACCGCAAAAAAATAATTGCGTAGCGCTTGCGGGCCAGCAACGTGTTCACGCTGAGTCCGCTTTCCAGACTCAGCTCCTTGAACGTCCTGCCTTCGAGCTCATGCGCTACAAACACTGCTCGCTGATTGTCTGGCAGCTCGTCGAGGGCATCCTGCAGCTCACCCAGCAAGGCGGATCTCGCGTATTCGGCCTCCGGACCCGCGTCTACCGCCGGCAGGAGAAGGTCTAGCTGACTGTCGTGTGCCTCATCCCCGCCCGGGGCCTCGGGGATTTGCTCCTCTTTCTTTCGTCGGAAGCGGTCGACGATGCGGCTGCGGGCGACTTGGAAAAGCCACCCGCTGACATGCTCGATCGAGATCGGAAGACGAAACGCCTCGACAAGGCCATATAGAACGTCTTGCAAAATGTCTTCTGCGTCGATCTGATCGCGCACCCGCCGGCGAATGAAATTCGCCGAGCCTCGAGCGCTCACGCACGACGATGGCCGTCAGGTCGTTGTCAGCCATGTCCGGCCGGCGCGTCAAAGACTCCATACCTTGGTAGACGTTTGAGGCTCAAAAATATTGTAATCCGTCAGAACGATTGTATTTCGTTGGCTCGTGGGTCTCCCGCGTTCGACGAGGTGGGCCAATTACTTTAAAAGCGTAGATCACGCCCACGCCTCCTCAGGGCTGGGCGCCCCCGGAGGGAGCTTCGGAGGACGCGGGCGCCGCCGCTTCTGCGGGGTTATTCTTCTCCTTTTCCTGCGCTGAATCGTGGTCCCACCAGCGCTGAGCGGCGGCCCGATCGAAGGGCGGGAGCGGTGCGGTCGCAATGGAGACGGAGGTCAACGCCTTGAAGGTCTTGTGGTACAGCGGCACATCCACGTCGGCGCGGTTCTCGATAGTGACGTCCCAGGTGGAGGTCGACATTCCCGCCACCGACTGGTCGATGAGTGGCAAGAGCGGACCGGCACGAAACTCCCCGGACTTACGAGCGCGGAGCGAGGCCGAGACCCGGCCTAGGTAAGTGATCGAGCCCGGCTGCAAATTGAAATCGGTGACCAGCGGAACCTGGAATATGGCACTGATCGGGAAGGCCCGAGCGAATCCAGTCACCGCAACCAGTTGGTATTGCCCCGGCTCGAGCGCCATACGGGTGAGAAATAGCGTGCGTCCGTCCTCGCTCACGAAGGCGTCCTCGTTCTTGTCCACCTTGAAGTTTTGTCGGTCCTGCTTGTTTTGCGCGTTTGGCTTCTCGACGTTCACCACGAACGGGACCGGCTGAAATCGACTGTCGTCCGAGCGCTTGACCTCGATCGCCACCAGCACGACGGCTTTCTTGGACACATCGACTGAGCTCGCGTTCTTGTCGAACGCCATATGATTGACGGTTGCACAGCCGCCCAGGGCGCAGCCGAGCAGCGCCACACAAGTGCGAATCAGCCTCATGGTTTCTCCCTTCTGGTCTGCCGGGCGATCGAAGCTCGAGGCCGGCCGTTCTTTCGCGACTCCCGCGGTTATCCTCTCAGGGAGCTCAAACGATGGCAAGCCCGCTTCGGGAGCAGGTCACAACTCCGGGTCGAGGCGCCGACGTTCCTGATAGACCTGGTAACGATCACGCGTGGGGACTCCAAAGGCCAGGAGGACAGCCCGGTGGCATATCGCTGCCGTTACGGATGCAATCCGAATGTTCGTGATTGTTTCCGGGGAAGGTGGTTCTTCAGCATACTTACCCGCCCTCCTTGTAGGAAATCTCACAGAGCGCAAAATAAATTGATGGAAACGCCGACCCATAGCCTGACATCGTTGCTGCGTCCCATCCCGATGGATACATTTCTATCAGCATATTGGGAAAAGAACTTTCTATTGGTGCAACGCGGCGACACGGGGTACTACGAGGGACTGCTCACTAATCAAAATCTGGAAGATTTCATCTCCTTCTCGGATGCGCGGTACCCGGCGATCATGCTGGCAAAGGAGGGCATTTTCTACCCGCCACAGGCCTATTGCGAAGACGTCAAAATGGGCCAGGTAACCTTCTCCGGAGTACTGAATCTCAAAAAGCTGTCCGCGGAATACGGCAAAGGCGCAACCATCGCGCTGACTTCATTGGACCGCAGCTGGAGGCCCCTGGGCGACCTTTGTGTGCGCTTGGAAGCGCAGCTCGACCACGGTGTCAAAACAAACGTCTACATAACAGCCGGCCAAACGGCCGGGTTCCCAGCTCATAACGACACGCATGACATTTTGTTGTTGCAGATAGCCGGCAAGAAGCTGTGGCGAGTCTATGAGCCCACCATCAAGTTGCCGGATGTAAGTCAATCCTGCGAACCCAAGAGCTTTAGACCTGGACCTCGGCTCGCGGAGATCGAGCTGCAGGCCGGGGACCTCTTGTATCTACCTCGCGGCTACGGCCACGCCGCGACCACATCCCGAAGTCACTCCGCCCATGTCACGATCGGCATCCATGTTTACACTTGGGCGGGTGTCTTGAAAGAGCTCGATCCGTCCTGCGTGCGATTGGAGGAGTTTCGAAAATCATTGCCACCCGGCTTCGCCAGCCGCGTTGAGCTTCGAACGGCAATGAAGGAACAACTGAAACGCATGGCGAGCGGGCGCTTCACGGACAACAATCTCGATCGTGCAATCGATTCAATCGTTCGCCATGTCAATCAGCAGCGGCGGCGCTTGCCTGGGCGCTTTCGTGCGGATGCGATTGTAATTTCGGTGAACTCGCTGCTCAAAACACCACCCCACCACCAATATCGCTTTTCGCGGCTCATCAACGAGCGGAACGATACGGCGGTGCTTACGCTCGACTTCGAGGGAAATACATATAGCTTTCCCGCGCAACTGGAGGCGGTGCTCAATGCCATGTGCAGTCGCGAGAGCTTTCGCTTGAAGGACCTGCCAGGCGGCCTCGACAGTGAGGCCATCGTCGGCCTTGCAGGCTACCTTCAGAGCATAGGATTCCTGACTCCAATCGAGTAATGGGCGGGTCAACTCGGCCGGTTGCGGCGTGCGGCGTGCGGCGTGCGGCGTGCGGCGTGCGGCAATCCGATTGATCGGAAATTCCTCCTCAAGTTCTACGAATGTCGGCCGATAGCCCTGATTCAAAGGGTCGCGATTGGGGTAATTATGTCAATTGGAAGCGTCAGCAGCAGCTCAGCCTCGGCTCTGTCCAGCCTCTTGAGCGCATCCAGCGCGGCCTCCGCGCAAAATACCGTGGCCGCGGCGACCTCGGCCAGCGCAGGCGCAGGCGCCGGCAGCACCTCGACCAGCGTGGCATCGACGGTGGCGGCACTGACGAGTCTCGCGACCGAGACGGGTGAAAGCGAATTGATCAGCAGCTTGGACGGCAATTCGGGCGCGTCGAGCAGCGTCACCTCGAGCCTGAGTTCAGCATTTCAGAATCTGATAAGCGCCCTGACGGGCAGCACTTCGAGTTCCTCCGGCGCCACAACTGGCGCGGCGGCCTCCACGAGCGCCGCATCGGCACAATCGATTATTTCATCGTTTATCGACAGCTCAATCGCGGATCTCGGCGGTGGCTCGAGTTCGAGTTCCTCGAGCACTTCGACCAGCGGGCTCGGCAGCATCATCGACACCATGGCTTGAGCCCCGGATCTCGTGGCCCGAATGGCTCCGGGCTGTCATTTCTGCGGTGAATGCAACTCCTTCAAGGCGCTCTCACTTTCCACGATTGCGGCAGCCTCCCCCGATAGATTCAACGTGCGCGCCAGCAGCAGGTAAGTGACTCCCGAGACAATGAGACCAACCAACCATCCCACGTCGACGCCCCCGAGCATTCTCGCGGCCGGCCCGGTGTAGACGTCCGGCAAGACGAAGAACGGCAGTGTCGCAATGAATCCGAGAACATACGCGGCCAGCCCACGAATACCCCACGCGCCGTAGATGCCGTGCGGCATGAACAAATGGGTGATTGCATAATGACCGCGGCGCACTAAGAAGTAGTCCACCAGATTGACCGACGTCCAAGGCACCAGCAGATAGAGCATGATCGTCAAGGTCGCGAACAGCAGCGAGATCGCGTTCGCTGTGATGGCGAACGTCATGGTCACCCAGGCGACGGCGACCAGCAGGATCGACACGATTCGGAGCCGCGGGGTCGGCTGTACGGTGAACAAGGAATTGAGTGCGGTCATCACCGTCAGCATGCCGCTATAAGCATTGAGCCCCATCGTCGCCAAGAGCGCCGTAACCGAAGCGAGCGCCATCATCACACCGAAGCCCGAAAAAACGGCATTGCCGGCATCGTGAAGCGCCACGAGGCCGTCGGCCGCACGAAGCCGCGTCGCAAGCCAAGCGCCGAGCGAAATGAGCCAGATCGCGGCGGATGTGGCGCCTATGAATACAGCGGCGATGATGTGATGGGGTCGTGTGCTGCGAGGCAGGTAACGCGAATAGTCGGATACGGAGGGCGCGTACGTGATGTTGTACGCAGCACTCGCGGCGAACTGCCCAATGAAGGCGACCCAGGTAAACCCGCCGACCGCCGGATGCGTCGCCGGCACCCGCCCGGTGATGATCGCCAGCGTGAGCAGCGTATACAGAGGCAGGCAAACCCAGAAGCACCAACGAAAGATCCGGTGCAGCCAGTCATGCCCATACACCGCAATGCCGGTCGCGATCACTGCAGCGATCCACGTGACGGTGGTTTCGTTCCAGCCGAGCATCCCATCCAGTCCGCGCGCGATCAGCACCGAGTCCGCAACGTTAAATCCTATGAACGTGAAGAGCGTTCCGATCAGCACGACGACCACGCCGCGGTAGCCGAACTGTGCCCGGGACTGGATCATCTGGGGTAGCCCGAGTTCCGCGCCTTGGGAGGCATGGAAGGCTACGAACAGCGTGCCGAATAGGATTCCGAGAGCGCCGGCAAGCGAGGTGAGCCCAAAGCTCAGGCCCATGCTCGGGCCGACGAACCCGATTGCAATCGTGAAAAAGTGGAAATTGCCCAGAAACCAGAACGGCACCTGGTCGATGACTTTACCGTGCCGTTCGTGCTCGGCGATGTGGTCGATGGATTTGTGTTCGATGCTCATAGCTTAAATGCCGCTCGACCGATCTGGTATGACTGGTTAATTCGATTAACCGACAACTAACGCTAAACCACCCCGCCCCACGCTTGCAAGCCATCCGCCAGTTGTGGCGCGCGCCCGACTCTGCCACAGTTCCGCACTGAAACTGCGGAGTACCATCGATGCCGAGGACCATCGCCGCCAGAAACCGGCCTGCAACCACCCGGGAGAGAATCCTCGACGAGGCCGAGCGCCTGATCGCCGTCAAAGGCGTGTATGGCTTCACGCTGCGGGACATTGCCGCCCCTCTCGGGGTGCAAGTGCCGGCCATTTACAAGCACTACAAGAGTCGCGACGACGTTCTGATCGAGGTTTCGCGGCGATTCATCACGTTGCTCTCCACCCAATTTGAGCTTCGACCCTGGTTGGCCCCAGTGGCCGCGTTGCACGCTGCGCTGGATGGCCTGGTGGAACTCTTGATGGCGCACCCGGCGTATGTACGGCTGGCACTCGTCGACTTCGCCACTCCGGGCGGCGGTATGGAATACGTCAATCGCGCGGCGGGAGGCTCTTTCAAGGAAAATTTCGTCCGCGGGCCCCTCGCCGCCATGCACGCGCGGCTTCGCGAGATTCTAAAGACCGGAATCAAGGGAGGCGAGTTTCGCGCCGTCAACGCGTCGGATTTCTATCGTCTGGTGAAGGCCTCTATTCTCATCCGGCTGGCATTTCCGGACGACGCATTGCTGCTTCGGCGGCCGAGCTCTGCTGAAGTGCGGGCGGCAAAGCGCTGGCTCTGGGACATTGCCGCCAGGCATCTCGCGCGACTGCACGGCAGTCAAAGCGAAGCGGAGCCCATCGCGCGTTTGCCCGGCCGGCGGCCCCGGCCCCGATCGCCTAAACGGTGACCCGGAGATCCCTGCGGCGGATTGACATTTCCGCCGACCCATTGCTACATTTGTGAATAGGTTAATCGGATTAACCTAGTTGGGGGACGCCACACGGACAACCACCGCCAAAAGTCGGCCGCAACCGCACTGGCGGATGAAGATTATCCGCGAAGCTGCAAACGCCGACAGAAGCCACTTCATGGGAGCAAGACGAATGGTTGGCACACATCGTGCGACACGGCCACGCGCGGCTGAATCGCGGCGCATGCTGCGAAAGCTGCGGAGAATCACTCCCCTGACGATAGGCGTCCTCACGGCCTTGTACGGAACCTGGGCGGCGGCCGCGGACGACAACACATTGCAGGAGATCATCGTTACCGCGACGCGCCGGTCGGTGTCGGCGCAGGATGTGCCTGCGAGCATTACGGCGATAACCGGCAAGACGCTGGAGCAGGCGGGAATTGCCGATGTCGCCGATTTGGCACGATCCCTGGCGGGCATCAATGTGACCGATAAGGGGCCATTTGGCGGTGTCAACGGCTCCACGTTGATCATCCGCGGCTTGAACAGCGATTCGACATCCGGCGAATTCATACAGTCCTCCCCTATCGTGCCGGCGGTGGCGACCTATGTCGATGACACGCCGCTGTTCTTCAATCTGCGATTGCAGGATCTCGACCGCGTCGAAGTCCTGCGCGGCCCCCAAGGTACGCTGTACGGATCGGGCTCTCTCGGCGGTACGATCCGCTACGTGCAAAATGCCCCGGATCCTCAAGCGTTCGATGCGAGAGTGGAATCGGGAGTGAGCAGCACCTCGCATACGCACACGCTCAATTACGACGAGAGCGGCATGCTGAATCTGCCGATCACCGATACGTTCGCCTTTCGGCTGAATGCGAGCTACACGGAGGAGGCGGGGTTCATCAATCAGCCGAATCTGTACGAATTGAACTCTGCGGGTGAGCCCATCGCCGCGCAGCCAGGCAACCTATTGAGTCCGCCGAAGACCTACTCGGCAGACGGCGTCAATTCCTACAGCTACCGCACGGCGCGGGCCGCCGCATTGTGGAAGCCCAACGATGACTTCCACGCGCAGCTGTCGTACTACTACCAATTGTCCGCGGCGGACGGGTACCCCTATTCCGCACCGTACTATGGTGTGAATTCCCTGTCATCGACGGATTACATCCCGGCGACGAACGACGATTATGTCGACCTCGTCGCGCTGACCATGGAGGACGAGCTCGGGTTTGCCACCCTGACATCGAACACTTCGTGGGCCGAGCACAAAAGTGCCGCCGTCGGTGACGTGACATCGTTGTACGACAACTTCTCGTTTTATCCCGCACTTTACGGCGCGAATCCGCGCGCGCTGGTCGTCGGACATCAGGGCTACGACGATAGGCCTTGGGCGCAGGAGATCCGGCTCGCGTCAAAGACCGGCGGGTCTTATGACTGGGTCGGCGGCCTGTTCTACAAAAACGAGCGGACCGCGATTCAAGAGCACGATTACTATCCGGGGTATCTTGATTATTTCAATGCCTGCGCACCGGTGTATGGCGCCGGCAACGGCGTCACGCCTTCGCAGTGCGGAATCGGTGAGACCGCTTACACCCCGGGATCGCCGCCCAGCTACATCGACGGCATACCGATCAACCAGGATCAGGCGTACATCGGCGACTTCCAAACGACTTATACGGACCTGGCGGCGTTCGGGGAATTCACCTGGCATTTTGCTCCGGACTGGAGCGCAACCGGCGGAACGCGCCTGTTCAAGCAGACAGTATCGCAGTCGCAGCAGACTGGACTTCTATTCGACGGGCCTGGCTACGTCGCCAACGAGACGATGAGCGACTCATGGCGCAAAGCGCTCTGGAAAGTGAACGTCGCCTATCAAATTGATCGTACCAATCTTGCTTACGCGACCTGGTCGCAAGGGTTTCGCCGGGGGGCCGTGAACGCGCTGCCGCCGAACGAGGCGGCCGTGGGCTATGTGACGAATCCCGGCCTCTTCAAAGTCTCGCCGGACACTGCGGACAATTACGAGATCGGAGTGAAGGGAACTCTGCAAAATCGCTACCGCTACTCGGCGGCGATATACGATATCCAATGGCACAACGTGCAGCAAAGCGCATTCCTGACCCCGCTCGCCCTGCCCGGTGCGATCAACATCGGCGACGCGTTTAGCCGGGGTCTCGAGACGGAATTATACGCCGTCTTGACCGACCACCTGGCCGCACAGCTTGATTATACGTACGATGAGACGAAGCTCACGTCGTTGAACCCGGTGGCGATCAGCGGCTTGTCGGTTCCGCCGCCCGCCATTGGGTCTGCCCTGCCGGGCACGCCGAAGAGTACTGCGGCAGTGGCGCTCGAATATGGGCATGTGGAAGTTGCGGACGGGGACTTGCGCTTCGCGGTGAATGCCCACTATCAGAGCGCTCAGATACCGGCATTGTCGGCAACGATACCAACCGTGGCTGGCTACACCATGGTCGGTGCGCGCACGAGCTACACGCGCTCGCATTGGACAACGACCCTCTATGTCGACAATCTGACCAATCAGCTCGGAATCAATTCCTATACGGACCCGGTCCAGTGGGGCAAGTACTATCAAGCCTTGGTATCGAGGCCGCGGACGATCGGCCTCACGATCGCTTACTCCGTCAAGTAGAACATAGCCTGACTGCGCAGGTCAGCAGATGCGCGGAAGTGGGTCCGTCCTCGAGCTCATCGAGCGAGCGCTCGCCGCCAAACGCGGTCCGCAAGATGACCTGGGCCGAGCCGTGGTCGATCTCGCCGATCAGCGCGGCGCGTGGCGCGACCGCCCGAAGAGCTGCCAGCGCCTGCTCCGCGGACTCCGGTGCGACGACTGCGAGGAGTCGGCCCTCGCACGCCAAATACAGAGGATCGAACCCGAGCAGTTCACACACCGATTGCACGGCGTCATTGACCGGAATTTGCGCCTCCGACAGACGCACGGTTAGCTGAGTCGCGCGCGCGAGCTCGTGCGCGACCGTCGCGAGGCCGCCGCGTGTGGGATCACGCATGAATCGCAAGCCCGCCACGGTCATCAGAGCCTGCGCCTGGGGAAGCACGCTCGCGGCATCCGATTCGAGATCCCCGCGCAAGCCGAATTCTTGGCGGGCCAGCATGACCGCGGCTCCGTGATCGCCGATCGGGCCGCTGACCAGGATGCGATCCCCGGGTCGCGCGCAGTCCGTCCCGAGGCGGACGCCTGTCGGCCGAAAGCCGATCCCGGTCACCGCGAGGTAAATCCCATCGCAATCCGAAGTAGCGTTCCGTCCGTCTTGCTTCATGGTGAGGTCTCAACTCACGCCTCGAAGCCGCCGCCGATCGCGGGAACTCTGATCCCGCGACCAGCGCAGCAATCTCAGCCGATAACGGGCGCATTGCGGGCTAGCTTGCCAGCATCGCCAACTGAAAAACTAGAACCGACGTGGTGGTGACGCCGACAGCCAACAGCGCCTGCGCGAGCCGTACGGCGAGGGTTTCGTTGTCCATGAGCCTTCTCCATTGATTGAATTGACCGAACGGCGCTCAGGTTGCACCGACGGCCAACGCACAACAAATGGAATCCTTGACTGTGCATTAAGAGAAGCTAAACGGCATTCGTTTGAATAGGCCGCTCCGAGGCTCGACGGCCGGGCCGCCCGCCGGTCATACTCTCCCCGACAATCGGAGGAGACCTTACATGCCCGTGCTTCATCAGATGCAGGTGTCCGGCAATTGCTACAAAGTGCGGCTCGCCGCGCGGCAGCTCGGCGTGGAGCTCACGCTCAAGGATTACGGGCTGCTCGATGGATTCACGCGCAAGCCGGAGTTTCTCTCCAAGAATCCCAACGGCCGCGTACCGCTACTCGAGTTCGAGGATGGACGCACGCTGGCGGAGTCGGACGCGATTCTCTGGTATCTGAGCGAGGAGACGTCCCTGTTGCCCGCCGACCGATGGGGCCGCGCCGAGGTGTTGCAATGGATGTTCTTCGAGCAATACAGTCACGAACCGTATATCGCGGTCGCCCGCTTCTGGCTCTCATTTGCGCCGAAAGAGCAGCTCGAAAAGAGGCGGCACCTAATCCCAGAGTGGCATGCAAAGGGCAACGCCGCGCTCGGTGTGATGGAGACTCACCTCACGCGGCACGACTGGTTTGCCGGCGGCCGCTACTCGATCGCGGACATCGCGCTCTACGGATATACACATTGCGCGGCGGACGGCGGATTCGATCTTACTGCCTATCCCGCGGTCGGCGCCTGGCTCGAGCGGGTCGCAAGCGAACCCCGCCACGTGCCGCTTGAACTTACCTGGTGATCGCGCCTGCGGGGGCAAAACTGTGATCGAACGCTGTCTCTGCGCTTTCTTGTTCTGCCTCGCTGTGGTGAATCCATCTGCCGCGAATACTCCCGGAGAGGTGCCGATCGGGGCGAAACTACGGGACGCTACTCTTCAGGGACTCAATGGTCCGACCCGGCACTTAAATTCCTTTCGCGGCAGGCCGCTGCTGATCAACGTGTGGGCGAGTTGGTGCGGACCCTGCAAGCAGGAAATGGCCTCCTTGGAGCGGCTCGCGTGGCAAGCGCAATATTTCGCGATCATCGGCATCTCGACTGACGATTATGCGGATAAGGCGAAGAGCCTTTTGAAAGGCACGAACGCGACCATCAACCATTTCATCGACCATGATCTCGAGATGGAAAACATGCTGGGCGCATCGCGGCTGCCGCTGACGGTTCTTGTCGACGCCGACGGTCGCGTGCTCCAGAAAATCTATGGCGCGAGAGAATGGGACGGCGCCGATGCGCTACGGCTCATCGATGAGACCTTTCACAGAAGATCCGGCCCGCGATAAAAGAACCATGGCCCGCTGACCATGCGTTTACTCGAGCCTCAATTCCTCAGCTGAAACCGCACGCGAAGCGGGAAGCAAGCGTTGAGCGGTCGCCCATCTTCGGTGCTGGCCCGATAGTGCCCGGAGCCGGCTTTGGCGAGTTGCAAAGCCCCCGCATCGAGCCTGTCGCTGCCGGAGCCTTGGATGGTAGTGGGATCAGACGTGAGGCGCCCATTCGCATCGACGCAGACGCGCACGACCGCGAGTCCCTGTTCCTCGAGGCGTCTCGCGGCTGAGGGGTAGAAGTCATCCGGGTTGGGGAATCCGCTTCCCGGGCCGCCTTGAACACGGGTCATCACATGAGGAGGTGTCTCAGGGCCGATCGGCGGCGGGTCGCTCGGCGGTTCCCCAACCTGGGGCGGGTTTTCCTGGGGGCGTTCGGTCGGCGGAAACTTGAGAATCTCCGGGTCGAACCAGATGTGTCGCGTGAACGTCGGTGCAGGGACCGGCGGTGGCGATACATTTGGGTGCGCTTGCGGCAGGCTCAGGTTCTGCAGGGGTGCCGTCAGCAATTTCTTGATGTTGAAATTCAGCCCCACCATCAGGCCATACAAGAGCGCGATATGCAGGCCGACGACGAGCGCCAGGGTGGCGGAGCGGCGTGAGAGGGGACGGAACTTGTCGTGCAGCAAGGGAATTGCAACTTTCGCCCCTGGGGCATCCCCGGCTAGCGCAGTTGTCGCTCCCGCGTGCTCCAGTGCGATCACTTTGGTGGCCCAGCAGCAACCGATCGCAAAGCGCGCACGTGACCAAGCTGATGGGCGTGCCCCCAGGTCGGCAAGCCACTCTTCCTCCAGCCGACTCGAGAGCGCTTCTGGAGCGCTCCGCGCGGCACGACGAATCATCCAATGAGTCAGTCTCTCCGGGCAAACCGCGCCTGTTTCGGAGGATATCGCCGCGGATGACTCGGGTCTTGCATCGTGCTCGTTCATGTGAAGACACCTCTACCGAAGCTTGCGAAGACTTCGCCGGCACGTTTGAGGCCGGTGTACGTCAAGCGATAGAGCCGACGGCGCGGGCGGCCGGCGCTCGAGGGGTCGATGGACTCCCATTGACTGGTGAACCAACCTGCGGCTTCCAGTCGTAGCAAAATTGGGTACAAGGTGCCTGAGGCGAGACCGCAGCGCTCGTGCACGTCGGCGCCGGAGAGTTGTGCCGTGGGATTCTCGAGAAATACCTCCAGCACCCGAAGCGTCTGCAGGGACATGCGCGGATCGCGAGCTACGTTACCCATAGTAGTAAGTCTATATAGGGGGCCAGGAGAATGCAAATTTGAGACTATTGTCATGTTGCTCGGCAAACCCGGTGGCCTAAGACATGGAAACGATTGGCAACGATTTGCGCCAAATGCAGCGCACGCCGCTCGCGGCCTCGCACGTCGAGGCATTGCGTGCCGCCGGCAAGGTTGTGACCTATTCGGCGGGAGTGTTTCTGGCACGGCCCGGTGAGCCCGCACATCGATTCATCTATATCGAGGACGGGGAGATTGAGGTAGTCAATCCCTATACCAACGAACGCCATCTGCCCTTCACGCTCGGTCCGGCGCAGTTCATGGGAGAAATTTCGTTCCTATACGGCGGCGCATGGTCAATGTCGCTACGCACCGTTCGCGATACCCGTGTCATTGAAGTGCCGCGTGAGGCGATGCGGACATTGATGTCCAGGATCCCTGAGATGTCCGATATCATCATCACGGTTTTTGCGGCGCGACGACGACGACAGATCGAAGAGAGAGACGGCAGCCTGCAGCTGATCGGAGAAGAAGAGGACCGCGACGTACGCCGGATCGCCGCATTCGCCAGCCGCAACCGTATTCCCTACACCTCCTTGGCGCTGGGAAGCCCGGAGGCACAAGCGATCGCCGCAAGATGCCCGATTGCCGCGGATCGCCCTGCGGTCATATTCGGTGCTGGCGTCGTCGTGGCCGACCCCACGCCGGAGAAGGTCGCGCGGCTCCTTGGCCTGAATCTGGACTACCGGGACGACGAAGCGTTCGATGTGATTATCGTTGGCTGTGGACCGGCCGGGGTTGCCGCCGCGGTCTATGCAGGGGCCGAAGGTTTGAGCGCGTTGATTGTCGAAGACACTGCAATCGGCGGCCAGGCCGGCACCTCGAGCCGGATCGAGAACTACATGGGGTTTCCGACCGGTATTTCCGGTGCTGACCTAGTCTGGCGCGGCGAGGTGCAGGCAATGAAATTCGGGGCCCGCTTCGCAATGCCACGGCGCGTCGTACGACTGGAGCGGCTCGAGGATGAGAGCTTCTGCGCCACCTTCGACAGCGGCCAGCGCGTCCGCGGCAAGGCGGTGGTGGTCGCGACCGGCGTGCAATACCGCCGGCTGCCGATCGACCGCCTTGAACAATTGGAAGGCGCGGGCATTTATTATGCTGCGACCGAGATCGAGGCGCGTTACTGCAGGGGAATGGAGGCAGTCATTATTGGCGGGGGAAACTCCGCCGGACAGGCGGCCATGTTTCTCAGCCGATCGATGCGGTGCGTCCACGTGCTCGTACGCGGGTCGTCCCTGGCCGCGTCGATGTCCTATTATCTTGCGAGCCGCCTCGAGGCAGATCCCAAGATCTCGATCGAGTTCGATTCCGAAGTGACGGCTTTGCATGGCACGGAACAACTGGAGGCACTGACCATCCGTCACGCCAAGTCGAATACGACGCGCCTCATCAATACGAACGCGCTATTCATCATGGTCGGCGCCTCGCCCAACACGGAGTGGCTTTCCGGCCTGGTGCGCCTCGACGAGAAGGGATTTGTGATCACTGGAGCGGGCGTTGGTCCCTCGGCCTCCCCTTTCGCCACCTCGATGCCGGGCGTCTTCGCAGTCGGTGATGTGCGCGCAGGGTCGGTAAAGCGTGTTGCGTCCGCCGTCGGCGAAGGATCAGTCGTGATCTCCAAAGTCTGGGAATACGTCAGCCGAAAAGCTTAGAGCCGGCGATCGGACTTCCATTAGCGGATCAAGCTCCATTTCTCGCGCACAAAATGACAATAATTGCCGCGTTCCGCCAATAAGGCCGCCTCTACAGCACATAGCATGTGAGACAGCCGCTCGTTCTCTCACGCTTTTTTTACATGAGGAGGCACGCCGTGAAAGATGCTGCTCCGTCGTAGCGGCGGCATTCAATTGCCAGCACGCCAGTTCTATACAGAGGGGGACCTGTATTCGATCATACTCTTGAAAGCGGGGCCGACGCGACCCGCCGAGGAGCATGCCATATGAGGTCAACACCGGGCGCGGTCACAGTGCTGGACATCAACGAGCGACGTAAGGACAGGTAGGTTCCGTGACGACCCCCAGCGCTCGCGAGCAAATCATGGCCGCAGGACTGCGGACTGTCCTTAGAAAAGGCTATAACGGCAGCGGCATTCAGGAAATCACGGCCTCGGCCGGCCTCCCGAAAGGTTCGTTCTATACCTATTTCGAGAGCAAGGAGGCACTCGGCGCAGAGCTCGTACGGCGCTATGGGGAAACCGGCCCGCGGCACCTTGGCTTGGAAGACAAGTCCATCCCGACGTTGGAACGTCTGCGACGCCATTTCGAAGCGATGAGCGACCTTTACATCGGAATGAACTACGAGGGGGGCTGCTTGCTCGGCGATTTCAGCGCCGAGCTTGCCAATCAGTGCCCCGTGATCTGCGCACGGCTGGCCGCGCTTTTTTCCGACTGGACGCAGGACATCGAATCGGCGATCAGCGAGGCTCAACGAACAGCGGCGATCTCAACGAACAGCGGCGATCTCAACGAAC
>JBEKHK010000037.1:0-44709 GCA_050012315.1 Steroidobacteraceae bacterium
CCGGCGCGGCGTCAAATCATCGGTAACCGCCGAGGTTTGCCCGCGGGAAAGGCCGCATCGATGCGGGCAATCTCGGCAGGGTTCAGCACGAGATTCGCGGCGGCGGCATTGTCCTCGACGTGCGCGATGCTGGCCGCCTTCGGGATGACGAAGGCATTGGGGTGGCGCAGCAGGAACGCGAGCGCCACCTGTCGGGCGGTGACTCCGCGGGCCGAGGCGATCTCGCTCAATACGCGGCCGGAGCGGTCCTTTGGATCGAACGGCGCGTTGCTTTGACCGAAGGGGGTGTACGCAACGACCGCCGTGCCGTGCTGGCGGCACCAAGGTAGAACGCCATGTTCGATCGCACGTTCCTCCAGGTGGTAGAGCACCTGATTGCAGACCGGGTGACCGGCGCCGGCTATCGCGGCAATTTCTGCCAAATCGTCCACATCGAAGTTACTGACTCCCCAGGAGAGGATGTTGCCGCGCGCCATCAGCGCGTCGAACGCGGCGACCGTCTCCTCGAGCGGGTAGCTCCCGCGCCAGTGCAGGAGATAACAATCGAGCCGGTCCGTCCCCAGCCGCGCCAGGGATTGCTCGCACGCCGCGATGGTGCCGCGCTTGGAGGCATTGCTCGGCAATACCTTGGACACGAGGAACACTTCGTCGCGGCGGCCTTGAATGGCCTTGCCGATGATGCGCTCGGCCGCGCCCGAACCGTACATCTCGGCGGTGTCGATGTGGGTCATGCCCAGGTCGAGCCCGCGGCGCAGGGCTGCGACGGCATCGGCGGTGGACGATTCGTCGGATCGCCACGATCCCTGGCCGACGAGCGGTACCTCGCGGCGCGTGGTTCCGAAAAGCCGACGGGGAGCTTTTGCAGTCACTGGGCGGGCTCCGTCACGGGCCGAGCCGCTTCGTCATCCGAAGAGCCGGCTCGACCCCTTGATAGTATCCCTGAACCACGTTCAGAGCCTCGAAGCCCAGGCGTTCGTAGAACGAGCGCGCGACCGCGTTGTTCGCGCGCAATTCGAGGTCGATGCGGAATACCCCCGCTTCAATGGCGGTCGTCGACAGCCAGTGCATCAACCGGCGGCCGATCCCCTGGCGGCGGTTGTCCGCGGCGACCGCGAGCAAATTCAGATGGGCGACATCGTCCCCGAAATACATGATGGCGAACGCCGCGACGCGGCCGTCGCGCCGGGCGACGACCACGCTGCAGTCGCGGCTCATGATGGAGCGGCGCACGCGCGCGGGCGTCCACGACCAGGTGAGGCCGCCCTCGATCGAGTCGCGCGACATTTGCGCGATCTCTTCGGCCTCCTCGCTCCGGGCGAGGCAGAGCGTCGCCAGCTCGGACATGATCAGTGAGTCTCCGTCTTCACGGGCGCGGCCGGCCGCGACGGCAATCCGGAGGGCTGCGCCGGCAACAGCTTCATCAACTCGGCAACGCCTCGTTCGAGCTGCGGATCATGGCCATGCAAGACCTCCACGGGATCCTCCTCCACCACGATGTCCGGATCGACGCCATGACCCTCGATGATCCATCGGCCGTCGGCGTCGGTAGTGCCGAACTCTGGCACATATACGGTCCCGCCGTCGAGCAACGGGCCGTGATCGGCGATGCCGACCGCTCCGCCCCAGGTTCGCTTGCCGATCAAGGCCCCGATCTTCCATTGACGAAAGGCGTTCGCGAAGATATCACCGTCCGAGCCCGTGGCCTCGTTGATCAGCGCGACCTTCGGGCCGGGCTGCACCACGCGGGGATAGGTGCCCGGTGTATCGTGATTGCGCGAGAAATTCATTCCATGCAGGGATCGCGCCAGCCGCTCGATGAGCATTTCCGAGATATTGCCGCCGCCATTGTCCCTCTCATCCACCACCAGAGCCTCCTTGCGGACCTGGGGGAACCACCATTTGATGAATTCGCGGATGCCCGCACTCTCCATGTCGGGGATGTCAATGTAGCCGATGCGGTTATCGCTCAGCCGATCGACGCGCGCCCGGTTGGCCGACACCCATTCGAGATAGCGCAGGTCGGCCTCGCTCGCGATCGGCAGGTAGCGGATGGTGCGCACCGGTTTGCCTTCCGGAGCAGCGGATATCCGCCACTCCACCGGTTGGTCCGGCGGCGCCACGAGCAGCTCGTAGGGATCGGTGCCCGCGCGGAGCTCGCGCCCATTGATGGCGAGCACGTAATCGCCCACGTGCGCATCGATTCCCACCTCGGTCAGCGGCGATCGATAACGCTCCTCCTCGTTTTCGCCCGCATAGATCTTGGCGATACGGTAGCGCCCCGATTGCGGGTCGAGCTCGAACCGTGCGCCGGGAAGGGCGACGAACGGCCGTTTGGGAAGTCCGAGGTCTCCGCCCTCGATATAGGCATGCTGAACGGTCAGCTCCGAGATCATTTGGGAGATGACGTAGTTGAGGTCCGCCCGGTGACCGACTTGATCGACGAGAGGCGCATATTTCTTGCGTAGGGCGAGCCAATCGTAGCCATGCATGTTGGCCACGTAGAAGTAGTCGCGGTACCGCCGCCACACCTCCCTGAAGATCTCGTGCCATTCCTCGGCCGGCACACGAGTGGTCATGAGGCCGGCGACCGATACGCTCGTCGGGTCGTCGCTGTCCCCGACATCGTAGTACTTGAGCTCCTTCGAAGCGAGCCGCGCCAGCACGTGTTTGCCGTCCGCCGTGGCGGACCACGACGTCACGTCCTCGGCGACGGTCTTGGCCTCGCGGCCCTTGATCGAATACGAGATGACGCTGGTCTTCACGCCCGAGTCGCGCCCGTAATAGAAGGCGCCGTTGCGCTGATAGAGGAGCGTGTCGTCCCCCGCGCGCAGGTCGCTCAGGTTGTCGGCATCCACGGGTACGCGGATCACGCGTCCCACGATGCCGTTGAAATCGATGGTCATGGGCGCGGTTTTCGCCTCGCCGGTGTGAGCGGAGCGCCGCTCCTTGCTCGAGCCCTTGTCGTCCTTGCCGGGACCGTTCTTGCCCGCATCGTCATTGCTCGTATCGTCCTTGCTTTCAGCCTTGTCTCCATCGCCGGGCTCGTCGTTGCGCACCCCGAACGGGTTCTTCACGCCCGGGCGGAGCGCGACGGCGAAAATTCCGGTCTGCCGATCGGTGGCGAATTCGAACTCCACGGTGCTGATCAGCGGCGCATATTCGCGCGCGCTCAAAAAATACAGCAGCTCGCCGTTCGGAGCCCAAGCCGGGGACTGGGCATTGAAAAACTCGGGGGTCACGCGCCTCGATATCCCGTCGGCCGCCGACCAGATGAAGACGGAGGAGAAATCGTTGGTCTCATTGAGCGTGTAGCTCAGGAACCGGCCGTCGGGCGACCATTGGTAGTCGAGGGCGAGATCGAGCGGATCCTTCGCCACTTCGATTCGGCGTTTGGAGGCAAGATCGACGACGTAGAGCCGGCCGGTCTGATCCGCGATTGCGATGTGTTTACCGTCGCCCGACCAGCGCGGCGAGTAGTAACGCGACCCTGCGCCTGCGGTCACCGCCTCGGGCGGTCCGCTGCCGTCCTGCGCCTCCACGTACAGCTCCTCTTCGCCACTCGCATCGGACACGAACGCGAGGCGCTGCCCATCACGGGACCAGGCGGCCTCGCGCTCGTGAGCGGTGGAGGTATGAGTCAGATTGCGAGTGACGCCGTGTTCCACGGGAACGGTGAACACATCGCCCCGCGCCACGATGGCGACCCGGCCCCCGACCGGGCTGAGCGTGATGCCCTCGATGTTGTCGGCGGCGTTGACCATTTGTGCCCGTGACGTCGTATCGTCCGTCGGTACTTGGATATCGAGCGCTCGATCCTGGTTGTTTCGCGTGTCGAATATATGGAGTGCGCCGTCCAGCTCGTAGACGATTTGACCCTCGGCGTCCGCGCTCGGCCAGCGCACGTCCCAGTCCGTGTAACGGGTGATCTGCGTGGTTTGCCGCGTAGCCAAGTCGTAGCGGTATAGATTGAACACGCCGCTCCGATCGGAATTGAAATACACCGCGGAGCCGATCCACATCGGATCGCGGTCGGTGCGCGGATTGTCGGTCACTCGCTGAAGCGCTGGGTGCTCGAGATCGAATATATAGAGATCGTTGGCCCAGCCGCCTTGATAGCGCTTCTCGCTGCGGAAATCCCTCCATAGCGGCGAATAGACGATTCGGCGGCCGTCGGGAGAGAAATGCCCGGCGCCCGACATGGGCATGGGCAATGCCGTGGCGCCGCCGCCGGTGGCCGGCACCGTGTACAGCTTGCAGTCGACTCGATCGTGGCCGTCGCGCGTCGAGCGAAATAGAACGGCCTTGCCGTCGGGCGTCCAGCCGTACACTTGATTGTCGTATCCCCAGCGCTCCGGAAGCGGTCCCGGGGTGGGGTAGTAGGTCAACTGACGGGGTGCACCCCCGGTCGAGGGCATGACGTACACCTGCTCGTCGCCGCCATACTGCCCGGTGAAAGCGAGTTGACGGCCATCGGGTGAGAACTTGGCGAAAAGCTCCATTCCCGGATTCGAGGTGAGGCGCGCTGCCGTGCCGCCCCGCGTGCTGACCGTCCACAAGTCGCCGGCATAGGTAAAGACCACGCGGTCGTGCCATACGTCGGGGAAACGCAAGAGCCGTGTGGCGGCCTGCGTTGGCGCCGGCAACAGGTGAGCCGCGGCAACCAGCGCCGCTGCCGCGAAGATCCGGCGCGTGAGAACTCGTGGCAGGTTCACCGGCTCCGGTATCGGTCCGTCGCGGTCACCAGCTCATGAATATTGCCGGGCTCGAACGCGGAGTGACCGGCGTCGGGGACGATGCGGAACTCGGCCTCGGGCCAGGCTTTGTGCAGATCCCATGCGCTCGTCGCCGGACAGACGACGTCGTAGCGTCCCTGCACGATGGTGGCGGGAATGTGGCGAATGCGCGGAACATCGTCGATGAGCTGCGATTCGCTGCGCAAGAATCCCCGATTCACGAAGTAGTGGCACTCGATGCGGGCTACGGCGAGCGCGAATTGGTCCTCGCCCCAACGGCGGATGTTGTCGAGATTGCTGTGCAGGAAGCTGGTGGACGCTTCCCAGACCGACCAGGCGCGCGCCGCCGCGAGCGCGGCTCGCTGATCGTTGCCGGTGAGGCGTTGATGATAAGCACGCAAGAAGTCATCGCGCTCGTCCGGCGGAATCGCGTCGCGGTACGCCTCCCAGTAATCGGGAAAGATCTCCGAGGCGCCGTGCTGGTAGAACCACCGAATCTCGCTATAGCGCAGCATGAAGATGCCCCGCAGCACGAGTTCACTGACCCGCTCGGGGTTCGCCTCGGCGTAGGCCAGGGCCAAGGTACTGCCCCAGGAACCGCCGAACACCAGCCAGCGCTCGATACCCAAATGCTTGCGCAGCCGCTCGATGTCGGCGACCAGATGCCAGGTGGTGTTCTCGATCAGGCTGGCGCTGGGCCGGCTTCGCCCGCAGCCACGCTGATCGAACACGATGATGCGATAGTGGTGCGGATCGAAGAACTGGCGAGCCCGCTTGTCCGATCCCGCACCGGGGCCGCCGTGCAGGAAGATGGCAGGCTTGCCGGCCGGGTTGCCGCATTCTTCGTAATAAATCTCATGGACGTCCGATACGCGAAGATACCCGTGCTTGAGCGGCTCGATCGCCGGGTAGAGCTCGCGCTTCGGAGGAGCCGTGGAAACGGACTTCGATGCACTGCGCGAGGCGGAAGCGGCGCGGGTCGCGAGCTTGGCGGCGCTGCTCACGGTCCGCGGCTTGGATTGATAGGAGGGCTTTTTCGCCGTCCGCTGCGGCGTCGCCTTTTTCTTCTTCATGATGCCTGCTTCATGGCCGATTCCTCTGCGTGTCGATTAGCTGCGTTGTACCAATGGGCCGAGCGGTCTTCCGCCCAGCAGATGAAGGTGCAAGTGGTACACCTCTTGGCCGCTGTCCGGATTGCAATTGATGATGAGCCGGTAGCCGCTTTTCGCGACTCCACGCTGACGGGCCAAATCGCGCGCGACGATGACCATGTGGCCTATCAAGGATTCGTCATCGTCCTCGATGTCATCCGTTGTCGGGATGGGCTTCAATGGGACGATCAAGATGTGCACGGGGGCGGCCGGGCGAATGTCCCTGAACGCGACCACGCGCGAATCCCGGTAAACGATGTCCGCGGGCAGTTCTCCCGCAATGATTTTTTCAAAAATCGTAGGCATTTCATATGCCTCTGAATATCTGGGACCCCAAGCGTATCAGGAACGCGGCGCGCTGCTGGAATCCGAGCGCTCGCGGGTACGGTTCCACGATGCATCTTATTATAATTTTCAAAGAGTTACACCCGTTTCGTTGCCCCGGACGGGCTGCTCGGCGCACGCGGGCTCACGACCAGCGAGCCGTCCCGAAGGCGAATAGTAATGGGAACGATTCTCATATACACTCGCCACATGCACTTGAAGTATCAACCGCCGGGGGCCAAGCAGCGCGCGCACGAGGCGCAGCGGACACGGGGCGCCGCCCTGAGCGCCGCCGGCATGAAGCTGACCGATTTGAAGACCGGCGCGAGGGCGCGGGTGGTCTCGGTCGTGCCCGCCGAGGGAGCGGCTCCGCAGGAGTTGGAACGCCGGCTGGCCGAACTCGGCTTCCTGCCCGGCGAAGCGGTTCGCGTGGTCGCACGCGGACTTCTGTCACGCGAGCCGCTTGCGGTTCGGGTCGGCACGGGCACCTTTGCGCTGCGGCTGTTCGAGGCCGCCTGTATCCGCGTGTGTCCGGAGCAGACGCCGGCGGCATAGCCTCATGGGCGCCTTGTCCGGTGCGCATCCAATTCCCCTGGTTGCGCTGGTAGGTAACCCCAACTGCGGCAAGACTGCGCTGTTCAACGTTCTGACCGGCAGCCGTCAGAAAGTTGCGAATTACGCAGGCGTCACCGTCGAACGCAAAGAGGGCGCGCTGCTCACGCCGTCCGGCTCGCGCGTCAGAATTCTCGATCTTCCCGGGGCCTACAGCCTCGACCCGCTGACCCCGGATGAACAGGTCACCGCCGACGTGCTGCTCGGCCGCCGGGCCGGCGAGAGCGCCCCCGATTTCGTCGTCTGCGTCACCGACGCCACCAACCTTCGTCAGAATCTGCGGCTGGTGCTGAGCCTCAGGCGACTGGGCCTACCCATGGTGGTCGCGCTCAACATGACGGACATCGCCCGCCGCAAAGGCATCGTCATCGATGCCGAGCGGCTTGCGCGCGAGCTCGGCGTCCCGGTGGTCGAAACGGTGGGCGTCAAGGCCTCGGGCGCGAAGCCGCTGATCGAGATGCTGGATTCGGCCGCGATTCCGGCCCGGACCGCAGGCGCCTTCGAATGGCGCACACCCACCTCCGCCGACATCGAGCAGGATCAAGCGGAAGTGCGGCGAATTCTGGGAGCAGTCGGCGGCGATCGTATCGACGGCGTGACCTTCAGCGACAAGCTGGATGCCATCGTGCTGCACCCGGTGCTCGGACCGGTGATCCTCGCGGCGATTCTCTTCCTCGTATTTCAAGCCGTATTCGCCTGGGCGCAAGTGCCGATGGATGCGATCAAGGCCGGCGTCGGCGCGTTCGCGGCTTGGATCGGGCAGGCGATGCCGGAGAGCCTCTTGAAGGGCTTGCTGGTGGACGGGGTGCTGGCGGGAGTCGGCAGCGTATTCGTGTTCCTGCCGCAGATCATCATCTTGTTCTTCTTCATTTTGTTGCTCGAGGACTCCGGCTATCTGCCGCGCGCGGCGTTCTTGCTCGACCGGCTCATGGGAAGCGTCGGATTGTCGGGCCGCGCGTTCATCCCGCTGCTCTCCAGTTTTGCCTGCGCCATACCCGGGATCATGGCGACGCGCACCATTCAGAACCCGCGCGATCGCCTGGCGACCATCATGATCGCGCCCTTGATGACGTGCTCGGCGCGCCTGCCCGTCTATGCGTTGATCATCGGGGCATTCATCCCCCGGCGCACGCTCTGGGGCGGATTGCAGCTGCAGGGATTGGTGCTGTTCGTGCTGTACATCGCGGGCGTTGCCGGCGCCATGGGGGTCGCGTACGTGCTGAAGCGCGCGGGCGCGGCCTCGCGTTTTCAGGCGCTGATGCTCGAGCTTCCCACCTACCATTGGCCGAGCCTGCGCAACCTCGCCATCGGCTTGTGGCAGCGGGTGGAGATTTTCTTGAGCCGCGTGGGCACCATCATCTTGTCGCTGATGGTGATCCTCTGGGCGCTGAGCTCCTTCCCGGCGCCTCCGCCCGGCGCCACCGGGCCCGCGATTCAGTACAGCATTGCGGGATATTTGGGATCGTGGCTCGCAGTGATCTTCAAGCCCATCGGCTTCAATTGGCAGATCTCGATCGCGCTGGTGCCCGGCCTGGCGGCGCGGGAAGTGGCGGTCGGTGCGCTCGGCACGGTATACGCCTTGTCGGCCACGGGCGAGGACGTAAGCGGCGCGTTGACGCCCTTGATCAGCCACTCCTGGAGTCTGCCGACGGCCCTCTCGCTGCTGGCCTGGTACGTGTTTGCGCCCCAATGCCTGTCCACGCTGGCAACGGTCAAGCGCGAGACCAATTCGTGGCGCTATCCCATCATCATGGCGGCGTATCTGTTCGCACTGGCCTATCTCGGCTCCTTCATCACCTTCCGCGTGGCGACGGCACTGTCGCATCTTGGGTAGCGCGCGTGAGTCACGTTCTCGATAACCTGTTGGTTGCCGCCGCCCTCCTGGCGAGCGCCGTTTACGCGTTGTTCGCGCTGGGGCCGCGCGCCTGGCGGCGGCGTGCGCTTGCGCGAGCAGCCGGCTGGGCGGGGCGCGCGCCCGCCTGGCTCGGGCTCCGCGGCCTCGCCGCGCGGATGGACGCGGCGGCGGCCAAGTCATCGGGGGGTTGCGGCGGCTGCGGCGACTGCGGCAGCGAAAGCTCTCCCGCCGCGGGAGCACCAGCCTCCGCCCGTCCGGGCGGCGGGGACATCAAGATCCCGCTGGCAAGCATCGGCCGGCGGCGATAGGGGCCTTTCAATTCGATGTGCGGCGGCACGGCGGAGTACGCCATAATGCCATCGGCGCCCACGTTGGCCGCGCTCTCCGGAATCGATAAAAGATGCCCATTCCCCGCGCTTTGGAAGGTTGCTTGCGCCTGCCGGTGATCGGCGCGCCCATGTTCATCGTCTCGACGCCCAAGCTCGTGCTCGCGCAGTGCCGGGCAGGGGTGATCGGTTCGTTTCCGGCGCTGAACGCGAGACCGGCCGCGCAGCTCGACGACTGGCTCACCGAGATCACCGAGACCCTGGAGGGGTACCGGCGGGCCGATCCGACGGCCAAGATCGCTCCATTCGCCGTCAATCAGATCGTGCATGCGAGCAACGATCGTCTCGAGCATGACGTAAGGCTGTGCGTGAAGCACCGAGTTCCCATCGTGATCACCAGTTTGCGGCCCCCCGCGGAGGTCGTACAGGCGGTGCATTCCTACGGCGGCCTCGTGTTCCACGACGTGATCAATCTGCGCCATGCCGAGAAAGCGGCTGCGCAGGGCGTCGATGGCATCATCGCCGTGTGCGCCGGCGCCGGCGGTCATGCGGGCGTGTTGAGTCCCTTCGCGTTGGTGAAGCAAATCCGTTCGGCCTATCCGGGCACGATCATTTTGTCGGGAGCGATGAGCACCGGCGCGGACGTGCTGGCCGCGCAGGCACTCGGAGCGGATCTCGCGTATCTCGGCACCCGGTTCATCGCCACCGAGGAAGCCAACGCGAGCGAAGCCTACAAGAGCATGCTGATCGAGAGCCGCGCCGAGGATATCGTGTACACATCGCTCTTCAGCGGCGTGCTTGGCAATTACTTGCGCGCGAGCGTCGTCAAAACGGGCTTGGATCCGGAGAATCTCCCGCAGGCAGACAAGGCCAAGATGAATTTCGGCACCGGAGGGGATACGGAGCTCAAGGCGTGGAGGGATATCTGGAGTGCCGGTCAAAGCGTGAGCGGCATCCGCGAGGTTCTGCCGGTGCAGGCGTTGGTCGATCGAATGGCCGAGGAATATGAGGCGGTCCGCAGCCGCCTCGCATGCACCCCGTGAGGCTCAGTCCCGATCAATTGTCCGGCGCGCTCCAGCGCGGCCTGGCGCACGTCTATCTCGTTTCCGGCGACGAGCCGCTCGCGGTCGGCGAATGTGCGGACGCGATCCGTGCCGCGGCAAAGGCGGCGGGCTATGCGGACCGAACGGTATTCTTCATCGAGCGTGGATTCTCGTGGGACGAGCTGCGCCATTCGACTCAAGCGCTCTCCTTGTTCGCGGAGCGCCGCTTGTTCGAGCTGCGCATGCCGAGCGGCAAGCCGGATAAGGGAGCGCAAGTGCTGCTCGATATCGCGGCCGCGCCGCCACCGGACGTGTTGACGCTGATCGTCACCGACAAACTCGACCGCAAGACCAGCGAGGCTCCCTGGGTGCGCGCCGTCGAGAAGAACGGCGCATGGATTCCGGTGTGGCCGGTGTCGGCCGAGTCCCTGCCGGGGTGGCTCGGGCGGCGCGCGGCATCGCTCGGCCTTGCGCTGGAGGCGCCCGCGGCGCGGCTCATCGTCGAGCGCGTCGAGGGCAATCTGCTCGCGGCCAAGCAGGAACTCGAGATTCTGGCGCTGCTCGCGGACGGCGGCGCGATCACCGAGTCCCTGGTCATGCGCACCGTCGGCGACAGCGCGCGCTACGACGTGTTCCAGTTGGCGGAGGCCGCGGCGGCGGGTGATGCGGCGCGCGCGCTCCGCGTGCTGACGGGGCTGCGCGGCGAAGGGGCGGAGCCGACGCTGATACTCTGGGCGTTGGTGCGCGAGCTGCGCGGGCTCTGGCAGGCGCGCGAGCGCGATCGCATGGGCGGGCATGGCGGCAGCGGCGGCTGGAGTCAGGCGGCAAAGCCTTCGCCGCGAGCGCTGCGCCGGGCGAACCACATGCCGCTGGCGGCGTTACTGCGGGAAGCAGCCATCGTGGACCGCACCATCAAGGGCATCGCGCCCGGCGATTCGTGGTCCGCGATCGTTTCTCTGACCATGGGCATGGCCGGCGCTTTGCAAGCGACCCGAGAATCAGGCAGGGTAGCCGTATGAACCCGATGGGAATATTCGGCGGCACTTTCGATCCGATCCACTACGCGCACTTGCGTACCGCCTTCGAATTGCAGCAGGCGCTGCGCCTCAAGGAAATTCGCTTCCTGCCCGCGGGCAATCCGCCGCACCGCGATCAACCCCTGGCCGATGCGCAGCTGCGTCTCAAAATGGTCCAGCTCGCGACCGCCGATCAACCCGGCTTCGTCGTCGACGATCGTGAAGTGCGCAAGGAGGGCCCCTCCTATTCCGTCGAGACTCTGGGAGAGTTGCGCCACGAGTATCCGGACCGCAGTCTCTGCCTGATCGTCGGGATGGACGCGTTCCTGAGTCTGCCCAAATGGCATCAATGGCGAGAGCTTCTGCAGCTTGCCCACCTGGTGGTGGCGCATCGGCCCGGTTGGCGGGCACCGGGCATGGGACCGCTGGGAGAGCTGCTGGTGGATCGCGGCACGGGCCGAATCGGCGATCTGCATGAGCAGCGCGCGGGATGCATCTACATCCATGCCGTCACGCAACTTGAAATTTCTTCCACGGAAGTGCGCCAGCTCATTGCCATGGGACGCGACCCGCGCTTCCTCATGCCCGATTCAGTGCGTACACTGATCCTCGATACCCGCTGTTACGCCAAATCACGGACACCCTAGTGCCAATCGAGAAAAAGCCCCCGAAACCGAGAGCCTCGCAGAAGAAACAGCCGCCGCGCGCGCCGAAGGTACGCGCCGCGAAGGCCAAGCGCACCGCCGGCGGCGTCTCCCCCATGCCGGCCCCCGGCAAATCCGCCGTGAAGCTCGCCGCCAAGCGTTCTGCCGCCAAGCCTTCCGTCACCAAGCCGGCCGCCAAGCGCTCTCTCAGGAGTGTGGTGCTCGACGCGCTCGACGACATGAAGGCGCTCGAAGTGAAGGTGCTGGATGTCCGCGGGCTCACCGACATTTCGGATTACATGGTGATCGCGAGCGGCACCTCGGACCGCCACGTGCGCTCGGTGGCGCAGCGCGTGGTGGAGAAGACCAAGGAGGCGGGCTTTCGGCCGCACGGGGTCGAGGGACAGCAGGACGGCGACTGGGTACTGATCGATCTGCACGAGTACATCGTGCACGTCATGTTGCCCCGCGTGCGCGAGTTCTACGGGTTGGAGAAGCTGTGGGACATGACGGCGAAGCGCGCCGTCCGCGCCTGAGATTCGCCGCGATGGCGGCGGAGCGCGCATGAAGTGCCGATTGCTCGCGGCGGGAACCAGGCTGCCGGAGTGGGTCAATACAGGATTCCGGGAGTATCAGAAGCGCTTGCGCGCGCCGCTGGTGCTCGAACTCGAGGAGATTCCCGTCGCCACCCGGCGCGCCGGCGAGAATCCCGAACGCGCCGTCGCCCGCGAAGGCGAACGCATGCTGGCGGCGGTCTCGGCGAAGGATTATGTCGTCGCGCTGGAGGTGCAGGGCACTCCCATGAGCACCGAGAAGCTCAGCAGCTGGCTCGCCGAACGGTTGCGCGACGGCAAACCCCTGGCGCTTCTGATCGGCGGACCCGACGGACTCGCGCCCGAGTGCCTGAAGCGCGCCGACCGGAGGTGGTCGTTGTCGCCGCTCACGTTGCCCCATGCCCTGGTGAGGATCGTGGTCGCCGAGCAGATCTATCGGGCCATGAGTCTGTTGGGCGGCCACCCCTACCACCGCGCATAACGCCTCCCCTGCGCACAGCGTGCCCAAGGTATTCTTGACGGATGAGCGTGGACTTCGTGTATCTCGCCTCCGGTTCACCCCGGCGGCGGCAGCTGCTTCAGCAAATAGGGGTGCCTTTTCAGGTACTTAGCGTCACGGTAGACGAGTCCATCGGGCACGGTGAAGAGCCGCTTGCCTATGTATCCCGACTGGCCGCCGCAAAGGCCGACGCGGGCCTGGCCCGGAGCCGAGCCGCCGGCGCCCACCCGCGGCCCGTGCTCGCAGCGGACACTGCCGTGGTCGTCGACCGCGAGATCTTGGGCAAACCCACGGGGCGGGACGATGCGTTGCGCATGCTGCGGCTGTTGTCGGGCCGGACCCACGAGGTGTTGACCTCGATCGCAGTGGCCGCCGGCGGGAGCACGCGCTCTTGCGTGAGCCGCAGCGAGGTCACTTTTCGCGATATCAGCTGCGCCGAGGCGAGCGATTACTGGGACACGGGCGAACCCAACGACAAGGCGGGCGGGTACGCGATTCAGGGCCTCGGAGCCGTGTTCGTCGCGCAATTGCGCGGCAGCTTCTCCGGGGTCATGGGGCTGCCGCTGTTCGAGACGGCCGTGCTGCTGGAGGCGGCGGGCGTGCCGCGATGGATGGCGGTGAGCGGCGGCCCATGAGCACCGAGATCCTGATCAATGCCAGCACGCACGAGGCGCGCGCAGCGGTAGTCGAAAACGGGGTGCTGCAGGAAGTGTATCTCGAGCGCTCGAGCCGCCGCGGCCTCATCAGCAACATATACAAGGGGCGGGTGTCGCGGGTGCTCCCGGGCATGCAGGCGGCCTTCATCGAGATCGGCATGGAGCGCACCGCCTTCCTGCATGCCTCCGATATCTTCGATCCGCGGCACGCAGGCACGGGCATCGAGGCGCCGCGCACGGAGAATATCCGCACCTTGGTGGCCGAAGGGCACGAAATCCTGGTGCAGGTCGTCAAGGATCCGCTGGGAACGAAGGGCGCGCGGCTCACCACGTACATCACCCTGCCGTCGAGGTTTCTCGTGTACATGCCGCAAGGGCGCGGCGTCGGGGTGTCGGCGCGGATCGAGCATGAGGGCGAACGCGAGCGGCTGCGAGCCGCGGTTCTGGACGGCATCGAGCCGCAGGAGAGCGCGGGATACATCGTGCGCACCGCCGCGGAAGATGCGCCCGCGGAGGCCTTGAGGGCCGACATGGTGTACCTGCGCAAGCTCTGGGAGTTCGTCCGCCAGAAGGGGTTGCGCACCAGCGCGGGGAATCTCGTGCACGCCGACCTGCCGCTGCACCTGCGGGTGCTTCGCGACATGCTGCGGCCCGACGTGGACCGGGTGCTCATCGATCAGCCGAGCGCGCATCGGGAAATGCAGGACTTCGCAGCCTCGTTCGTTCCGGAAATGCTCGAGCGAATCGAGCTTTACGCGGAGAAGCGGCCGGTATTCGAACTGCATCACGTCGAGGAGGAGATTCAGAAGGCGCTCGATCGAAAGGTCTCGTTGAAGTCCGGCGGCCATCTGATCATCGACCAGACCGAGTCCATGACCACGATCGACGTCAACACGGGCGCGTTCGTCGGGCATCGTAATCTGGAGGAAACGATTTTCCGCACCAACCTGGAGGCGGCGGTGACGATCGCGCGCCAGCTGCGGCTGCGCAATCTCGGCGGCATCATCATCATCGATTTTATCGACATGGAGGAGCCCGAGCACCGCCGCCAAACGCTCCAGGCACTCGAAAGGGCGCTCGGCGACGATCACGTGAAGACCAACATCTCCTCCGTATCCCCTCTGGGACTGGTGGAGATGACGCGAAAAAGAACCCGCGAGAGCCTGGAACATCTGCTGTGCCAGCCTTGTCCGAGTTGCGAAGGGCGGGGCTTCGTGAAAACGGCCGAGACCGTCTGCTACGAGGTATTTCGTGAGATCGTCCGCCAAGCCCGTCAATTCGAATGTCGCCAGCTGATGGTCCTGGCGCATCAGGACGTGATCGAGCGGCTGCTCGATGAGGAATCCTCCGCGCTCGGCGAGTTGGAACTGGTCACCGGCGTGCCCATCCGCCTGCAAACGGAGGCTCTTTACGGCGTCGACCAATACGACGTCGTGTTGATGTAATGGCTCCGCGCAAAATCGCCAAGGTACTGCTGTTCACGGCAGCGGGGCTCGCGACACTGATCGGCTGCGTGCTGCTGGGGATGAAGCTCGCGCTCGATCGCGCTCCCAGATATCAGGCTCAAATCAAGGCGTGGGTATACCGCCAGACCGGATACCACATCGCGTTCGGGGGCGTATCGCCGGCGTTGCGGTGGTACGGTCCCGAGTTAACCTTTCGCCGGCTGGAGCTTCGCTCGCGCGACGATCGGCGCGTGCTCGCCCGAGCGGCCGGCGGCCGGGTGGGCGTCGATGTCTGGCAGTTGCTGCAAAACGGCAAGCTGTTCGCTTTGCGGGTCGAGCTCGACTCCCCGGACATCGTCGTCGATCGCCTGGGCCCCTCCAAGTTCGCGCTCGCATCCGAAATCGTGCTGGGCGGCGAAGGTTCCCCGGTGTCGGCGCTGACGCTCAACGACTTGCCGGCCGGAGCCCTGGTCATACGGCGGGGCTCCGTCACGTTGCGGCATTGGGATCCGGAACTGCCGCTACTCGAACTGCGTGCGGTGGATATGGATCTCACCCGCGTCTATCACCTTTTCGAAGCGAGCCTTTCGGCGAGTCTGCCGCCGGTTCTGGGCGGCAGGCTGAGTTTCACGGGAACTCTGCAAGGATCCGGCCATCTCGATGCACTGCAATGGACGGCGGCGGCGAATGCCGACGGCGTGTCGTTTCCCGGCTGGCGCCGCCTGCTGCCGGAATACCTGGAGCGGCTCGATGCCGGAGCCGGCGCCTTCCAAACGGCGGCACACGGCCGCGGCGCCATGCTCGAGCGCATGGATCTCGACTTCGCTGCGCAAGACGTGGTGACCAAGCTGTCCGACGGCGCGAATACCCGAATGGACGAAGTGAGCGCCGCGCTGTCCCTCACTCATGCGGGCGACCGCTGGACGCTGCTCGGCCGACGCGTTCGCGTTCAGCGCGACGGGCGCCGCGACCCGAACTCGGAGTTCGACGTGAGCTGGAGGGACAACGAGTCCGGCATGCTGGAACTCAGCGCGAAGGCAAACTATCTGCGTGCCGAGGCGCTCTTGCCGCTGGTCGGGCTGATGCCGCAAAAGGAGATTCGGGACCGGCTGCACGAGCTTGCGCCCACCGGCGAATGGATGGACATGCACCTCGCGCTGCGGCGGCAGTCGACTGACGATCCCTGGCGATTCGACGCGCGCGCCAGCTTCCGCGCGGTCGGCTTCGCGCCGCTGGGACATGCTCCGGGTTTTCGCGGCCTATCGGGAGAGGTCGCCGGGAACGAACTGGCGGGCCACCTGATTCTCGACACCAAGACAGCCGTGTTCAACTGGCCCAATCAGTTTCCGCAGCCCATCGACATGCCGCTGCTCAAGACCTCGCTCTATTGGAGGCGCACGCCGGAAGAACTGCTCCTCGCGACCTCGGATCTCGAGCTGCACACGCGCGATGCGACGCTGCACGGCAAGGCGGCCTGGCGTCAGCCGAGCGACGGCAGCTCCCCGGTGCTGACCATGGCCGACAGCATCGATAACGGCAATGTGGGAGACGCCCACCTCTACTTTCCCCGCGAGCTGCTGCAGCCCGACGCGTTGCAATGGCTCAACCGCGCGTTCATCGCAGGACACGTCTCGCACGGCGATGCGATCTTCGACGGTCCGGTGCGCCGGTTCCCGTTTCGAGAAGGCGGAGGACTGTTCCTGATCCGCTTTCGCGTCGACCATTTGACCTTGGACTATCGCGAGGACTGGCCGAGGATCGAGAACCTCGCCGCGCAGGCGGAGTTTCGCAACCAAGGCATGGATGTGAAGGTGGTGAGCGCGGATGCCGCGGATCTCAAGGTGGATTCGGCGCAGGCGCGCTTCGCGGACTTCAGGAACGGCGAGCTGGAGGTTCAAGCGGCCGCGCACGGCGATGCCTCGGCTGCGGTGCATTATCTGGCCGCCACGCCGCTCGATCCCATGGCGGAGCACGCGTTCTCGAACATCGAGGCGCGGGGACCGCTGAAAGCCGGCATCGATCTGTTCTTTCCCTTCCTCAACTTCGATCAGCGGCGAGTGCGCGTGCACGTCGATCTGGACGGCGTGTCCTTGAATCGCACGGGCTCGACGCTGGCCGCGACCGAGCTGACCGGCGGCGCGGACGTCGACGGTGATCAGGTGGTGCACGCGGATGTTCGCGGCCGGGCGCTCGGCGGCGTCGTGCAGATGACGGCTCGAGCTCCCCGCAACCGGCAAGCCACCCGCACTCACCTGGATTTTCACGGCAGCGTGACGGGCGAGGCGTTACGCGCCGCGTTGTCGCTGCCCGCGAACATCGCGGTGGGCGGGCAGACTGACTATCGTGCCGTGCTGCGTATGGCACCCGACCCGGCGCGCGAGCGGACGCTGTACGTCAGTTCGAGCCTGGTCGGCCTAGAGCTGAAACTACCCGCCCCCTTGGCGAAGCCTGCTCCGGCAACGATGCCGACCACCGTCGCCATCCAGTGGCCCGCGAGCGGCGGCGAGGAGGTCCGCGTGAGTTTGGGCTCGGTGCTGCGCGGTGCCGCCATGCTCGATTCGGATGCAAGCGGACTGAAACTCGGGCATGCGGCCGTCAGTTTCGGGGAGGGCGACCCGGTGTTCAGCGACACTCAAATAGTCAACGTGGGAGGCAACATCGGAGAGCTGGACCTTGCCGGGTGGCTCAAGCTGATGGGCGCCCCGGCGGCTGCCGGCGGCGGGGCCGGTAAGGCGCCGAAGCCGTTGACCGCCTATTTGCGCGCTGCGAAATTCGGTGTCGGTAAGATCGATTATCTGGGGTTGTCGTTCAGCGACGTCTCGGTCGCGATCTCGGAGGCCAACGGCGCCTGGCGCATCCAGACCGACGGTCCCAACGTCGTCGGTTCCATCTCGCTGCCGGGGGCACAGAACCCTGCGGCGCCGTGGGACCTTCAGTTCGAGCGCCTGAAATTCACCGAGGGCCCGGAGGAGCCTTCGGGCGACGATCGTCCGGGCGATGCTCACCCGGGCGACGGCGATCAGGGCGCCCCCTCGGGTCAGAAACTCGATCCGCGAGGCTTGCCCTCGATCGAATTCCATGCCGCGGAACTCGTCTGGGATGACCGGCAATTCGGGGACGTCCGGGCGACGCTGCAAAAGCGGGACGATGGCGTCGACCTGAAGCAATTGACGGCGACCAACGCGACCTGGAACGCCAACGTGACGGGAGAGTGGCGGGGCGGGGAGGGCGGCACGAGCCACATTCAAGGCACGATCACCAGCACCGATGTCGGCAACACGCTGAAGGAGCTGGGTTTTGCCTCGGTCCTCGAGGCCAAGAGCGGGCACGTGGAATTCGACATGCAGTGGCCCGGAGGCCCGAGCGGCGAGGTGCTCGCGGGGGCGAGGGGTCATGTGCAGGTGGCGCTCGACAAGGGTCAGATCGTCGGGTTGAAACCGGGTGCCGGCCGAGTTCTCGGACTTGCGAGCCTCGCCGAATTGCCGCGCCGCTTGGCCTTGGATTTCAGCGATCTCACCGATAAGGGCTTTGCTTTCGACACCGCACGGGGCGATTTCGATCTCTACGACGGCAGCGCCCATACGGAGAACGTGCTCGTGAAGGGGCCGGCGGCGGAAATCGGCCTGATTGGCCGGATCGGCTTGAAAAATCACGATTACGACCAAATTGCGGTGGTGACCGGCAACGTGAGCAGCACTCTGCCCCTGGCGGCCTTCGCGGCGGGGCCGGTGGTGGGGGGGGCCGTGCTGCTGTTTACGCAGGTCTTCAAACAACCGCTGAAGGGGCTGGTGCGGGGGTATTATCGAATTACCGGCAGCTGGGACAACCCGGTGGTCGAAAGGATCAAGAGTGCGGAGGCCTCCGCGGAGACGCCCAAGGAGGCGGCCAAAGGCGCGCCCCAGGGCGCATCCAAGGAGACGCAGTAGCTGATGAGTACGGTAGCCGCGATTCAAATGACTTCGGGCCACGTGGTCGAGGACAATCTCGCCGCCGCGGGCAGACTGCTGCGCGAAGCAAAGGAGCGCGGCGCGGAGGTCGCATGTTTGCCCGAGAACTTCTCCTTCCTCGGGCTGCGCGATGCCGACAAGCTGCAAGTGGCGGAGGCCGACGGCGACGGACCGGTGCAGAGATTTCTGAGCGAAACGGCGCGCGCGCTGAAGCTGTGGATCCTCGGGGGCAGCACGGTGATCAAGGGCGATGATGCAAAGCGCGTGACGAATACGTCGCTCTTGATCGATGCCGACGGCAAGCGGGTTGCCCGCTACGACAAGATCCACTTGTTCGATGTCTCGATTCCGGGGCGCAACGAGCAGTACCTGGAATCGCGGCATGTGATGCCGGGCGATGCGATCGTGCTGGCGGACACGCCGGCGGGGCGGCTCGGTATGACGGTGTGTTATGACATGCGCTTCCCCGAGCTCTACCGTGAATTGGTCGCGCGCGGGGCGGAGTGGCTTGCAATGCCGGCGGCGTTCACCGTGCCCACCGGCCGCGCGCACTGGGAGATACTGCTGCGGGCGCGTGCAATCGAGAATCTGTGCTACGTGGTGGCGCCGGCGCAAAGCGGCACGCATACCAGCGGGCGCGAGACTTATGGCGATACATTGATCGTCGACTACTGGGGCCAGGTGCTGACGCGCTTGACCAAGGGTGAGGGCGTGATTACAGCGGAATTCGATCTTGCGAAACAGGCGGAAACGCGCGCGCGTTTCCCGGCGCTGGAGAACCGGAGGCTCGGCCTAGGCGCCGACGAGGCGGTGCCGGCATGAGCGCCGCCCCCATGTTCGACGTGGCGGAGAGGATGATCCTCACCCCCTCGGGGCTCGACGAGAACCGGCTGTCGTCCGTGCTCGGCACGGTGATGAGCCGCGGCGTCGACTACGCCGATCTCTACTTTCAGCTCTCCCGCGAGGAGTCCTGGTCGCTCGAGGACGGTATCGTCAAAGAAGGATCGCACAGCATCGAGCAGGGCGTGGGCGTGCGCGCCATCAGCGGCGAGAAGACGGGCTTTGCCTACACCGACGAGGTGCTGTTGCCCGCACTGGTCGAGGCCTCGGACGCCGCGCGCGCCATCGCGAGAAGCGGCGGCGCCAACGCCGTCCGCGCCTGGCAGCGGCCTCTCACGCATCGGCTGTACTTGCCGATCGATCCTCTCGAGGCCGTGCGCGACGAGGACAAGGTCGAATGGCTGATGCGCATCGACCGCGAGACGCGCCGCATCGACCCGCGAGTGAAGCAGGTCATGGCCTCGCTGGCCGCCGTGCATGAAGTGATCTTGATCGCCTCCAGCGATGGGACGCTGACCGCCGACGTGCGCCCCCTGGTGCGCGTCAACGTGTCCGTCATCGTCGAGCAAAACGGCCGCCGCGAGCAGGGCTACAGCGGCGGCGGCGGACGCTACGGGCTCGACGAGCTGCTGCGCGGCGATGGGCCGCTCGGGCACGGCCGTGAGGCGGTACGCCAAGCTCTCGTCAATCTCGAGGCCGTGGCGGCGCCGGCCGGCTCCATGCCGGTGGTGCTCGGCTCGGGCTGGCCGGGCATTCTGCTGCACGAAGCCATCGGCCATGGACTCGAGGGCGATTTCAACCGCAAGGGCACGTCGGCCTTCAGCAACCGCATCGGCCAAAAGGTCGCGGCGGATGAGATCACGGTCGTCGACGACGGCACGCTCGATCGCCGGCGCGGCTCGTTGAACGTCGATGACGAGGGCACACCGACGCAGTGCACCGTGCTCATCGAGAAGGGCGTGCTCAAGGGCTATATCCAGGACAAGCTCAATGCACGATTGATGGGCATGCCGGCCACCGGCAATGGACGGCGCGAATCGTTCGCGCACATGACGCTGCCGCGCATGACCAATACCTACATGCGCGCGGGCTCGCGCCCGCCCGAGGAGATCATCGCCTCGGTCAAGAAGGGTCTGTATGCGGTGAACTTCGGCGGCGGCCAGGTCGATATCACCTCGGGCAAGTTCGTATTCTCCGCGAGCGAGGCCTACCTGATCGAGAACGGCAAGATCGGCGCGCCGGTCAAGGGTGCGACTCTGATCGGCAACGGTCCCGACGTACTCACCCGCGTCAGCATGGTGGGCAACGATATGCGGCTCGATACCGGTGTCGGTACCTGCGGCAAGGAGGGCCAATCGGTGCCGGTGGGAGTCGGGCAGCCGACGCTGCGCATCGACGCGCTGACCGTGGGCGGGACGGGCTAGCGGGGAAGTCGCATGAGGCTTTGGCAGTGGAGCGCAGCCGCGGTCGGGCTGTCCTGCGCATTGGCGTCCGGCTCGCCGGCGGCCCCCGATCCCGCGGCTCAGCTGGGCCTTTCACCGGACGTGGCCGCGGCGATGCAGGGGATCAGTCCCGACCGGATTCGCGCCCACGTTCAATTCCTGGCCGATGATCTTCTGGAGGGGCGAGGTACGGGTACGCGCGGCGGCGATATCGCCGCACACTACATCGCCACCCAATTCGCGCTCTATGGCCTGAAGCCTGCCGGCGATGGCGGCGGCTATCTGCAGCGAGTCGATTTCACCGGCGTACAGACGCTCGATGGAACGACGGCCTCCCTGGTTCCCGCGCATGGCGCGGCCGCGGATCTCGCGCGCGGCGCGGACTACGTGGTAAGCAATCAAACTCAAACGGAAACCATCGACATCGACGCGCCCGTCGTGTTCGCCGGCTACGGCATCGAGGCGCCGGAATATCGCTGGGACGATTTCAAGGGAGTGGACGTCAAGGGCAAGGTGATCCTCGTCATCGTCAACGAGCCTCCGTCGAAGGACCCCAAGTTCTTCGCCGCCGCGACCATGACCTATTACGGGCGCTGGACTTACAAGTTCGAGGAGGCCGCCCGCAAGGGAGCGATCGGCGCACTCATCATCCATCGCACGGACCTCGCGAGCTACGGCTGGAACGTGGTGCAGAGCTCCTGGAGCAACGAGCAGGTGTACCTCGCCGACGACAAGGATCCGAAGCTCGAAGCCGCCGCCTGGATTCAATGGGGCGTGGCGCGCCGGATATTTGCCGAATCGGGACTCAAGCTCGACGATATGGTCGCGCTCGCCGGCACGCGCAAGTTCAAGGCACGGGAACTGCCGGTGCGGTTCAAGGCTCACATCGAGAGTCATGTGCGCAAGTTCGTCTCCTACAACGTCGTCGCGATGCTCCCGGGCACGGATCCCGGCCCGCCCGATCAAGCGGTGATGTACACGGCGCATTACGATCATCTGGGCATCGATCCGAAGCTTCCCGGCGACAAGATCTATAACGGATTCGTCGACAATGGGACGGGCTGCGGCATGTTGCTGGAGCTCGCGCGCGCCTTTTCCAGCTCCGCGGCGCGGCCGCCGCATCCGGTTTTGTTCGCTTCGGTGACGGCGGAGGAGAAGGGACTGCTCGGCTCCGAATATCTCGGCAAGCATCTGCCCATTCCTGCTTCACGGATCGCACTCGATCTCAACTACGACGCGATTTCGCCGCTCGGCATTCCGGAGAGCGTCAACGTAACCGGCGCGGAGCGCACCACGTTTTATCCGGTGGTGCAGAAGACGGCGCGGGCGTTCGGCTACGAGATTCAGCCGGATGCCGAGCTGGGTGCCGGACACTACTACCGCTCGGATCACTTCAGCCTGGCGCGCGTGGGCGTGCCCTCGTTCTCGATCAATGCCTCGACCAAGTTCCGCGGGCATACGCCCGAGTGGGGCAAGGCGCAGCACGAGGACTATACCGCCCACCGCTACCATCAGCCGAGCGACGAATACTCGCCGGACATGGATTTCGCCAGCAATTCGGAACTCTCCAAGTTCGGCTTCGCGCTGGCATGGCAGGAACTGACGGCGCCGCAGACGGTGAGCTGGCTGCCCGGAGACGAGTTCGAGGCGAAGCGCAAGCAGCACTAGCCTCGCGAGAAGCAAGCGTCGCGAGGAACCCTCACCAGGAACACCTCTCATGCAATTCGAAGAATGGATTGAGCAAGCCTACTCGCTCGGCGCCAGCGATCTGCACCTCGAGGCGGACACGCCGATAGTCGCGCGAATTCGCGGCGACCTGCAGACGGTGGGCGGCGTCGTTTCCGGCGCGACGCTCATGCAAGTGGCGCGCGAGCTGTTGGGCGCCGAGCGCTGGCCGGATTTCGTCGATCGCGGCTCCGCCGATGTCTCCGAGTCCGTCGGAGGCATCCGGTTGCGGGCGAACTTCTTCCAGACGGTGCGCGGACTCGGCCTCGCCATCCGGCTGTTGACTCCGAGCGTCAAGGATTTGCGCAGTTGCAACTTGCACAAGGATCTACGCAAGCTCATCGAGCCCTCGAGCGGCCTGATCATCATTTCCGGGCCGACCGGCTCGGGCAAGTCGACCACTCTCGCGGCTCTGCTCGAAGAGATCAACGCAAGCCGGGCACGCAACATCATTACCCTCGAAAGCCCGATCGAATACCTGTTCTCCAACCGGCAGTCGTTCATCCGGCAGCGCGAGATACCCACCCATTCGCCGAGCTTCGAGCAGGGCATCGTCGATGCCTTGCGCGAGAACCCGGACGTGCTGGTCATCAGCGAAATGCGCACGCCCGAGGTGATGCGCCTGACCTTGAACGCCGCCGAGACCGGACATCTCGTGCTCGCGACCATGCACTCGGCGAATTGCGCCGAGGCGCTTTCGCGCTTGTGCATGTCGTTCCCGTCCGACATTCAGCCGAGCGTACGCGCGCAGCTCGCGGACTGCCTGGTGGCGGTGTGCTGTCAGCGCCTGGATTTTCTCGGGGCGTATCGGCTGCGTGTGCCTCGATGCGAGATTCTGCTGCCGACATCGGGCGCCAAGGGAACGATTCGGGGAGGAAACTTCAGTCAGATCGCCACTGTGCTCCAGTCGGGCGGCGAAGAGGGCATGTGGACCTACGAGCGCTATCAGCGGTGGATGGACCAGGTCACGGACTGGGTGCGGCCGCCCACGGCGACCGCACTGCGCGGCGCGGGAGACGCGGGCCTGGCTCGTCCGGCACCGGGGCTCCGGGCCGCGAGGCCGCCCGCCGCCAAGGCGATGCCGAGCGTGGGAGCGCCGAGCCCGAGCGCGCCCGCAAGCACGTCGACTGCTTCGCGGCCTTCTCCGGCGCCCGCCGGCACGAGGCCGGCGCCGGCCGCCAAGCCGCCGTCGGAGGATGTGATCGAGGTTCCGGCGGAGGAGATGGATCTGGCGGCGCTCGCAGAACTCGCGAAGAAGGTAGTGGAGAGAAAGCCGTAGACGGCTACGATTCGCCCTCATGGACCTCTCCCCGCCGGCGGCTCCCCAACAGGTCTGGGTTACCTATCTCGAGCTTCGCGAAGCGCCCGCCCGCGCCGCCTCCCGAAGCGGCCCGGAGCGGTTGTGTCTCGAAGAGATGACCGGCGCCGACTACCTCGATCTCTATCGGCGCGTCGGCGAGCCGTTACGCTGGGATACGCGGCTCAAGATGCCGGGCGGCGAACTCGAATCACTCCTCGCCGGCGGATCGCTGCACATCTATGTGTTGCGGGCGGGAGAGGTGGACGGCGGTTCGCGGCCGGGGCCGGCGCTCGGATTCTGCGAGTTCGAGCGACAGGCGTTTCCCGAGATCGAACTCAAGCATTTCGGCCTGGTGCCCGAGGCGCAGGGCCGCGGACTCGGGCCGTGGCTGTTGTCCACGGCACTGTGCGGCGAGTGGGCGGCGGGCGCGAAGAGGATCTGGCTGCATACCGACACGTGGGATCATCCGGCGGCGCTGCCCGTCTATCGGCGCGCGGGCTTCAAAGTGTATGACGCCCGGTATCAGGCGGCGGAGGGATTGTAAGGCCGCGCCGGAGGCGGCCTCAGCGCACCGTCGCCACCGCCTCCTGCGGACGCGCGAGAAACGCGCCGATGATCGGGTTCAGCCATTCCGGCCGGCTCGAGAACGTGCCGTGATCCGTTCCCGGCAACACGCAAAGCTCGGAATTCGGCAACGCGTGAAAAATCTGCAGAGTGTGCTCGAGCGTAATCACATCGTGGTCGCCCGACACCAAGAGAACCGGTTGCTTGATCTGCGCGAGCAAAGCAAGGCTGAGCTCATCCGCCGTGGGCGACGTTGCCCAGAGGTGACCCAGCTTCTCATCGATGGTCTTCGGCGTCGGGGTATCGTCGGCGCGCAGCCCTTCCAGATTCTCGGTGACCAGGCCTTCCGGAGAAATATTCACCCCGCTGATCACCAGCCGCCGCACCAAATCGGGGTGACGGACCGCCAACATCAGCCCGAGAATTCCGCCGTCGCTGAATCCCACGACATCGACATGCTTGAGCTTGAGTTGCTGAAGCAGCGCCGCCGTATCCTGCATCATCGCCGTGTAGCTCAACGGTCCCGGCACATCGGGCGTGCGTCCCTGGCCGACTTGGTCGGGCGCCACGATGTGGTGCTGTTCCGAGAAGACATCGAGCTGACGCACGAAAGAGTGCTCGCCCGAGTCGCCGCCGCCGTGCAGGAATACCAGCGTCGGACCGCTGCCGCGCGTGGCATAGAACATACGATGGCCGTGAATCTCGGCCGAATGCCACTCAGTGATCGGAGTCATGGCTCGGGACGCATCGGCGAGAAGAACCAGCGAGAGAAGCGCCAGCGCGGCCACGCCCCGAGTCAGGACCGCCGGAGCGCCGGCGCAGCGTGGGACCCCATGAGCCATTGATGTTTCGCACTCGAGTTATTTACACGAAACAACGCGGTTACCGCAATCGCGTTGACAGCCGGATCGCGACGCGCGCCGATCTGGATGGCGCGGTTATACTCCAACGCACGGGATCTCGACATCAGCCGAGGAGCGAAGATGAGATCAGGGGATACGGCCTCGGCCAAGGAGGCCACACACTCGGGCGGATGCCTGTGCGGGGGCGTGCGCTATCGGATTCGCGGGGAGTTGCGCGATGCCATCGCGTGTCACTGCACGCAGTGCCGCCGCACCAGCGGTCATCATGCCGCGATGACCAGTGCGGCCTCCGAGGATCTCGTCCTGATCTCCTCCCGAACTTTGCGCTGGTATCGATCGTCGGCCGCCGCCGAGCGCGGGTTTTGCCAGGTCTGCGGCAGCAATCTATTCTGGAAGCCGGAGGGAGAGGGCAGGACCGCCATCACCGCGGGCACGCTCGATGCACCGACCGGCATCAAGCTGATGGAGCATATCTTCGTCGGCGATAAAGCCGACTACTACTCCATCGACGATGATCTGCCGAAAAGACACGGCTGGAAATGACCGGCGGGGCCTCGAGTCCCTTACCCACAGGCCCCGCCCCTGGGCGCGCGGCTAGGGCGTGTATTTCCACAAATCGTCGAGGTCTCCGGAGTTGTCGTTCGAGTCGACGCCCAATCCGCCCAGGAGCCATAGATTGCCGCTGGAGTCGACCCAAGGAGCCGCTGCCTGGCGGGCGCCCGGTGCGTTCCCGAATGTCCCGACGCCCGGGGCACCGTAGATTCCGGGATCACCGGCGACGTTCGAGCCGTCGATCCATGTCCATAGGCCGGTCGCCGGGCTGAATTCCCATAGATCGCCGAGGTTGCCAGCCGGCAAAGTGTTGGACGAATCGAGCCCGTCGCCGCCGAAGAGCCAGAAATTGCCGCTCGAATCGACCCAGGCCGTGGCGACATCGCGTCCCCCCGGCAGGTTGGACGCCGCAGGAATCCCCTGCTGTCCGTAATTCGAGTTGCCGTTGCTGGTCGCGGAACCGGCGACCCACGTCCACGTGCCGGCGGTGGGGTTGAATTCCCACAGGTCGTTGAGATAACCGAAATTGCTGGCCGAGTCGACGCCGATTCCGCCGAACAGCCACAGGTTGCCGAGCGAGTCCACCCAGGTGCTGGCGCTCGTCCGGCCGCCCGGCGCGTTGCCGATCGCGGCCTTGCCCTGCGCGCCATAGGTGCCGGCTTGGTTGCTTAGTTTCGAGCCGCTCACCCAGGTCCAGATGCCGGTCCCCGGGTTGAATGTCCACAGATCATTGAGATAGCCGAAAGCGGACGCGGCATAGCCTTGCCCGCCGAACAGCCATAAATTGCCGGCCGAATCGGTCCAGGATACGGCGCCGGTGCGGGCGCCCGGCACGTTGCCTGCCAAACCCACCCCTGACGTGCCATACGTCCCGTACTGATCCACGGTATTGGCGCCGCTCACCCAGGTCCACGCCCCGATTCCCGGACTGAACCTCCAGAGGTCGTTGAGCACACCGGGATTGCCGCCCGAGTCATAGCCATGGCCGCCGAACACCCAAAAATTACCGAAGCGATCCGTCCAGGCGCCCGGCTGGGCGCGAGCGCCCGGGACGCCGGTCGCGGGGGGGGGGCCGAGACCGCCGTAGTTTCCGCTGGCGCCGTTGACGTTCGAGCCACTGATCCAGGTCCAGACGCCGGACCCGGGATCGTAGGTCCACAGGTCATTAAGATCGCCGGGGAACGTGCCGGCGGAATCCCAGCCAACGCCGCCGAACAGCCAGAAATTGCCTGACGCGTCGGTGAATGTGGCTGCTTCGGAACGCGCCCCGGGCATGTTGTTCGGCGAGGGGTTGCCCTGCGTTCCATACGCTCCAGGCTGGCCGTCAACGCTCGGTCCGCCCATCCAGGCCCATGCGCCGGTGCAGGTGACGAGAACCTCCGTGATGCTCGCCGCGACGATGGTTCCGCTGCCGTCGGTGATCGCGCAGGTCTCGCTCGCGGGTTGCGTCAGGATCGTGACCGAATAAGCCGATCCCGTCTGCAGCGGCGTATCGAAGTTGAAGACGCCATTGCTCGACACGGTGAAGGGGTCGGCGCCGTTGTCCTCCAAAATCAATCCGGTGCTCAGGAGGCCTCTGACCGTGAAGCCGACGTTATAGGTATTGTCCGAGCAGCTGATCGCGACGTTGGCGACCGCGGCGCCCGACACCGTGCCGCTGCCGTGGGTCAGCGAGCACGTCTGTCCCGCCGGCTGAGTGAGCACCGTGACCGAGTAGCCCGAGCCGCTCGCAATCGGCGTCGAGAAGGCGAAGCTGCCGTTCGCGGAGAGCGTGGTGCTGTTGGAGCCGTTGTTCTGCACGACCAGGCTCCGGCCGGCATAGAGACCGCTCAAGCTGCCGCCGATGGAATACAGGTTCGGAACGCAATCGACCGCCAGGGAGACATTGGCGTCGGTCACGGTTCCGCTTGCATTCGCAACGCTGCATACCTCGCCGGTGGGCTGGCTCGACACTGTGATGTCATAGGCCGAGCCGCTCGCGATCGGCGTGTCGAAGTTGGCGCTGCCGTTTCGAGAGATCGAGAGCGGGTCGCCGCCATTGTTCTGCAAGATCAGGCCGGCTGCGTTGAGGCCGGATACAGTGACGGCGACGTTGTAAGTGTTGTCCGAGCAGGCGACGGAGATACCGAGAACCGGTCCCGCGCCCATGGTGCCGGTGCCGCCGCTGATCGCGCAGCTCTGCCCGTCCGGCTGCGTCCGCACCGTGACGGCATAATTCGAGCCGCTGGGCACCCCGGTCGAAAAGGTAAAGGCTCCATTGGCGGAAACCGTCGTGCCGTTGCCGCCATCGTCCTCGAGCACGAGGCTTCTGCCGGGAAGCAGTCCGCCAACGGTCCCGCCGACGGCATACACCTCCGGGGTGCAGACGACCGATACGCTGGCGATGCTTGCGCCCATGATGGTGCCGCTGCCGTTGCCGACCACGCAGTTCTCGTCTGCCGGCTGCTGGAACACGGTGATGCCGTAGGTCGAGCCGTTGGGCAGGGCGGCGGCGAAGGCAAAGATGCCGTTCACGGAAACTGTGGCGCTATCCCCGTCGCTGTTCGCGAGTTCGACGCTCGCGCCAGGCACGAGTCCGGTGACGACGCCGCCGACCGAGAATGCCGCCGACCCACCGCTGTTGACGACATCGTGGCAGGCAGCGGCCAGGAGAGCGGCCGCGCACAAGGTCGCTGCGCGCGCGGATGCGCGCGCAATACGGCGCAAATCATTCATGGGGGTGAGCACTCACTCGAAGGGTGTGTCAAAAGCTTACAATCGCGACCCTGCGTCATCGTTGACCGCAATCACAGATGCGCGCGAGTCGCGCACTCGCGCTTGGGTGACAGCCTGCGTTCGGGTGACGGCTTTCGCTTGGGTGACGGTCAGATGAACCGCGACCGCCGCGAAAACGATGGAGCCGCCGATGAAGGTGCTTCTGCCGGGCATTTCCCCGATCGCCAGCCCGACCCAGAGCGGGGCCAGGGGCGCTTCCACGGAGCCCAAGAGCGCGGTCTCGATCGCCGGCAACAGGCGCGCACCCGCGGCGAACAGGGGAACCCCGATGCCGAAATTGAGGATTCCGAACAGGGCGATCAAGCCGAGGTCGCGGCCCGACACCCCGGCGGGGGCGCCGAGCGGCCAAGCCAGAACGGCGCTGAGCAGCGCGGACAGGCAGGCCGTCGGCACTATCGGCAGATCCTTCGAGAACCGCGCCACCACCGTCGCGACCGCCATCGAGAGCGTCATGCCCAATGCGAGCAGATCGCCCGCCCAACCTCCGCGCGCGCCGAATCCCACCATCACCGCGACACCGGCCAGCGCCGCGGCGCTCGCGCCGAGCGCGCTCGTGGTCGGCCGCTCGCGCATCATCGCCCAGCCGAGAGCGGCCGTCATGAAGGGCGCAGTCGCATAGATCACCGCCACGTTTGCGACCGACGTGTTGCGAAGCGCGGCCAGATAAAAAATCATGCCCGCGGCCGACTGCGCAACGAACAGCCAGCCCAACCATCCCATGGCCGCGAGCGAGCGCAGTGCTCCACGGTCGCGCTGCACGAGCATCACCGCCGCGAGCCCCGCGGCGCCGAACAAGCCGCGCCAGGTGATCATGGTCCAGCTGTCCGCCCTGATCAGGCGGGTGAGCAGGCCTCCGAAGCTCCATGCGGCTGCGGCGCAGCCGACGTACAGCAAACCAAGACGGTGATCTGATTTCGTCATTCGAACGGGAAGATGTCAAGCGGGCGTCCATTATGGCAAACCTCGCGCAATATTCCCGTCGCTTCGCAGCGACGTCTTTCCGCGAGTCTCGCCAACGTCATTCAATAGCGTGCAGCGCGTCGCATCCCGCGTCGCCCCGCAGTCGATAGGCTGACCGCGTTTTTCAACTCTTGCCGGAGCGAGCTTGCATGGTCGACAAATCAATGACGGGAACTTTTCAGATCAATTTGCCGAAGGATCTTCTGTCCGAGGCGCGACGGCAACCGAAGCCGAAGAACGAGCAGCTCAAAGTGGAAGGCTGGCGCTCGTCATGGTTGTCGAAGGTGTCCGAGATGCTGGTGGGCAAGGACTGACGGAGACCGGCCGGCGGTAGGTTCGCCTGGACCTGCCGTCATATTTCGTGGGTGCTTAAGTCAAATAGCCCCGGATTTCGCGCCGGCGCGGTCTTAACATGCGCGCAGGGGTTACAACCATGCGCCTATCTCGTCCCGTTTATGAAACCTTGCCGCTGATCTACGTGGCAATCGCCGCGGCCGCCTGGCTGATCGCGTACCTGGATCCGATCGGCGCGCGGTCCGCCATTGCATTCGTCATCGGCATCGTCGCGGCAGTCGCCGCGCTCACGATCTTCCTGCACCGCCAGGATTACCGTGCGCAGAGCCGGGAATACAACGGCGAGACCATCGACCTCCCGTCGACGCTGCGAGGGTGGCGGCCCGGCCCGCAGTAGTCCTCATTCGTCGTCCTCTTCCCGGACCTCCTGCACGTTGGGGGCGGCGCCGGCATCGGCGGCGGCGTGCCGGATTCGAGGCGGGGCACGCTCATCGATGTACATGATTTCGTGCTGGCCCACGAGAACCACGTCGCCGTCGTTCAAATTGTGGCGGCGGACCCGCTTCGATTTCACGTAGATGCCGTTCGTGCTGTTCAGGTCCTCAATCAAGCAAGAGTGGGATTGAGTCACGATCTGACAGTGATGCCGGCTGATGAATTTGCTGTCGATCTGCAGATCGTTGTCGGGCGTCCTGCCGATGACCAGCCGCCCCGGCCGAAGCTCGCGCTCCAGCACCGTCTTGCCGCCGCTCGCGAGCAGAATCCGTCCGACGGGAGGTCCGGCCTCGGGCTGCTGAGCGGGGTGCTCGGGGTGCGCGGGCTGCGCCGATTGCAGCGCCTCCATCGAGCGGATGTGCATCCGGTTGGTGTGCGAGGCGAACTCGGACCACTGCAGTTCCTTGACGGCAGCCTCCACGTCCTCGGCGCCGACCGACTCGCTGTCCCGGCCGAAGGCGGACAGCATGCTCGTGTCGCAGAGCGTGTTGACGAGGCGCGGCACGCCGCCCGTGTATTTGTAGATCAGCCCGTACGTGTCGTCGGCGAAGATCCGCCGGCCCTGCGAGCCCGCCACTTCGAGCCGATGATCGATATACGCGGCGGTTTCGGCCGCGGTCAACGCCGTGAGATGGAACCGCAGACGCACGCGTTGCACGAGTTGGATCAGGTCCTTGGAATTGAGCTTGTCGTTGAGTTCCGGCTGTCCCGCCAAGATGATGCGCAGCACCTTCTCCTTGGTGGTCTCGATGCCGGACAACATGCGGATCTCCTCCAGGACCCGATAGCTCAAGTTCTGCGCCTCGTCGATGATCAGAAGGACTTTGCGCCCGGCGAGGTGCTGTTCCGTCAGGAACTGATTGAGCGTCGCCAGCACCTCGGGCTTCTTCATGTCGTACGGTGTGAAGCCGAACTGCACCAGAACCGTCTGCAGGAAGGCGGTCGGCGAGAGCTGCGTCTGATTGATCTGGGCGACCACCACGTCCGGCTGGAGCTCGCGCAGGAACGTCTCGATCAAGGTGGTTTTGCCGGCGCCGATCTCTCCCGTGATGATCACGAAGCCGTCGGTGAACCAGATCGTCGACTCCATGTACGCCTTGGCGCGGGCGTGCTGCTTGCTCAGGTAAAGGAACTGCGGGTCCGGGCTCAGGCGGAAGGGTAGTTCATGCAGTTTGAAGAGTTCTAAGTACATCGCGTCATGCCGTGCAGGAATTTCCACGGGGCGGAGCAGGAACGCAGCTCAGGACCACTCGATCGATTTTAATGCATCCGCGAGCGCGCGATCGCGCTCCCGCGCCGTGGCCTTGAGTATGGTGCAATGGCCCAGTTTTCGGCCCGGCCGCGGCTCCTTTCCGTAGTCATGGAACCCCAGTCCCTCGATGCCCAGGAGCCGTTCCCGGTCCGGCATCTCGCCCAGAAAGTTGATCATGGCGGTGTGGCCCAGCGGCCGCGTACTGCCGAGCGGCAAGCCGCAGATGGCGCGAAGATGGTTCTCGAATTGGCTGGTGATGCAGCCCTCGATGGTCCAATGGCCGGAATTGTGAACTCGCGGCGCCATTTCGTTGGCGATCAACCGTCCCTTGACCACGAAGAATTCGATCGCGAGCACGCCCGTGTACTCGAGCGCGGAGAGGACGCGCTTCATGTAGATTCTCGCCGTACGCTCGAGTGCTCGATTCGCATAGGGCGCGGTCCCGAATCGAAGAATTCCGCCGCCGTGGGTGTTCGCCGACAGCGGGTAATAGACGATGTCGCCCGCGGGAGATCTGGCGGCCACGATGGACAGTTCCATGGAGAAGCTCTGGAACTTCTCGTAGATCAAGCCCGGCGCGCCGATAGCCGCCCACGCGGCGTCGAAGTCCTCGGAACGCCCAATCACGAATTGCCCCTTGCCGTCGTATCCCATGCGCCGGGTTTTCAGCACCCCGGGGATGCCGAGCTTCTCCGCGGTCTCGGCGAGATCCTGCCGCGAATCCACCGCGGCGTGTTCGGCCACGGGGATCTTGAGGCGCTTGAACAGCGCCTTCTCGTGCAGGCGATCCTGGGATATCTCCAGCGCCGCGCGCGGCGGACGAACCTTGGTGAGCGATTCGAGCGGAGCCAGCGCCCTGCCCGAGATGTTCTCCCAGTCGAATGTGAGCACGTCGCTCTTCGAGGCGAGCCGTTCGAGCAGCACCGGGTCCTCGAGGCCGCCGGTGAGAATCGGCGCAACCTGGGCCGCCGGTGCGTCGGCGCTTTTGTCCAGGAAGGAGCAGCGGATCCCCAACGGATATCCGGCGAGCGCCATCATGCGCCCCAGCTGTCCCGCACCCACGATGCCGACGTTCAAGGGCTTCAAGACTGGCGCGGATCGGGTTTGTTGAGCACCGCCGCCGTCTGTGCGGCACGGAACGTATCCAGAGCCACGCGAACCTCGGCAAATTCATTGGCGAGCAGCGCCGCCGCGAACAGCGCGGCGTTGCGGGCTCCGGCGGCGCCAATGGCGAAAGTCGCGACCGGAATGCCGCTCGGCATCTGCGCGATCGACAGGAGCGAATCGATGCCGCCCAATGTCTTGGTCTGCACGGGCACGCCCAGCACGGGAACCGAGGTTTTAGCCGCGGTCATGCCCGGCAGGTGCGCGGCCCCTCCGGCTCCGGCAATGATGGCTTTGAGCCCTCGCTCTCGTGCGGAACCGGCGTATTCGAACAGCAGATCCGGAGTGCGATGCGCGGAGATCACCCGCACTTCATGGGGAATGTTCAGCGAGTCGAGGGTATCGGCCGCCCCCTGCATCGTCTCCCAGTCGGACGACGACCCCATGATGATTCCGACACGGACCTTCATCCGGCTAGTTTACCAGCCTATCCGAGCAACTCTCTCAGAAAGGCGAAAAGTTCCCGTGCGCCGGCCGGGGAGCGCTGTTCCTGGCGTTCGCGCTCTGCCTTCTGCAAGAGCCTCATGAGCGCCGCTCGGTCCGCCGTCGGATACTCCTGCAGCAGCTCCGGAACGGCACCGGCGGGATCGGACAGCAGCCGATCGCGCCAACGCTCGATCTTCTGAAAGCGCCTGATTTCCGAATCGTGGCGGAGCTTCTTCTCGGCCAGCTTCGCGAGCACCGGTTCCGGATCGATGTTGCGCATCAATTTGCCGATATATTGACGCTGCCGGACCTGCGCTCCGTGGGACGGCAGGCGCTTCAAATCGCACAGAGCCACGAACAAATTGTCCGGCAAGTCCAGCTCCTTGATCTCCTGATCCGGCAGAGCGGACAGCTTCACGCCCAATTCCTGCAGGGACGAGGCTTCGCGCTTGAGAGCGCTCTTGCTGGGGCGTCCGGACTCGGTCTCGCCGGAATTTTGGGGTTCTTGCTCCATAGGCATGCGCCCCATGCTACCACCCTTGAGGTACGGTCTGGATTCGGCCGACAGAATCCGACCCGGAGTAGAATAGGGCGCACCCCTTTGGATCGTGCCGGAGATCATGATGGCCGTTGCGCCCGCGCATTCTTTACGTCCCAGCCAGGAAGACCTCAAATCGATCATCGAGCGCGCGCTCGGAGAGGCCCGCTCGCGCGGCGCCTCCCAGGCGGAGGCCGCGGTCAGCCAGAACACCGGCCTGTCGGTCGGCGTGCGGCTGGGAGAGGTGGAGACCCTCGAGCACCAGCGCGACCGCAGCATGGGCATTACGGTGTATTTCGGCCAGCGCAAGGGATCGGCGAGCACCGCCGATTTCTCCCCGCCGGCCGTGGAGGCCACGGTCGCGAAGGCCTGCAGCATCGCGCGATTTACCGCCGAGGACGCCTACGCGGGGCTCGCCGATGCAGCGCTCATGGCGGACTCGCAGCCGGACTTGGATCTCGATCACCCCTGGGATTTGAGCGCGGAGCGCGCCATCGAAATCGCCAAGTCGTGCGAGGCGGCCGCCCTGAAGTTCGATAAGCGCATCAACAATTCCGAGGGTGCGTCGGTCAATACCCACCAAGGCCTGCACGTCTACGGGAACACCCATGGATTCGTGGGAGGCTATCCGACCACCTCGCACACCGTGAGCTGCGTGGTCTTGGCGGGCACCGGCGAGGACATGCAGCGGGATTATTGGTATTCGACCTCGCGCGACTGGCGGGACCTTCAGGATGGGGAGGCGATCGGGCGGGAGAGTGCGCGGCGCACCATCGCGCGCCTGAGCCCGCGCAAGCTCACTACGCGGCGCGCGCCGATATTGTTCGTGCCCGAGATGGCGCGCAGCCTCATCGGTCATTTCACCGCCGCGATTCGCGGCAGCAGCCAGTATCGCCAGTCCTCGTTCCTCCTGAACGCGGCCGGCCAAGCAGTTTTTCCGAAAGGCTTTTCGATCGCGGAACACCCGCATATTCCCAAGGCCATGGGCAGCGCGCCGTTCGACGAAGAAGGCGTGGCGACGCGTGATCGCGAGCTCGTCAGCGACGGCGTGCTCACCGGCTACATCCTATCCAGCTATTCGGCGCGGCGTCTGGGACTGAAGACCACCGGCAACGCGGGCGGCGCGCACAACCTCGTGGTCGCCCCGACTACGCCGGGCGGCAGCGCCGCGATGCTCGAGCAATTGGGCGAGGGGCTGCTCGTCACGGAACTCATGGGCCAAGGCGTGAACGGAGTGACCGGCGATTATTCGCGGGGTGCGGCGGGCTTCTGGGTGGAGCGCGGCAGGATCGAATATCCGGTGGCCGAGATCACCATTGCGGGGAATCTGCGCGACATGCTCAAGGACATCGTCGCCGCCGGCGACGATGTGGATGCGCGCGGCGGCATCCGGGTGGGATCGGTTCTGCTCAAGGAGATGACCATCGCCGGTGAGTAGCGGCCCGGCTTCACGGAGGCTGCAGCCGCGCAGAGGCTGCGGCTGCACGGAGGCCGCGGCCTCCCGCGCCTCAATGGGTGCCTATCAACTCCTGCAGCGACCGGTCGCCGAGGCTGTCGACGAGCGCCGCGTCGACCTCCCTCATCACTCGAGCGGCGGGGGCCGCGGCGCGGCCCGCGGGAACCAAGTGTCCGCTCTCCGGGGCGCGCACCGCCTCGAGGATCGAGGCGATCCGGATGTCCTTCGGGTCGCGGCCCGGCCGGAAGCTTTCGGATTCCGTGGAGACGATGAGCCCTGCTTTCTCGAGACTGGCGACCACCGGCGCCAGCGAGACGCCGGGCAAGTCGAGCTCGGCGATGAGGCGCTTGGCGTTCCAATGCGTGCCTCCCTGGGCGTGGTCGCGCGCGATCAGGTACATCACCGACAGGGCAAGCTGCTCGCGCACGCTGCCTGAGAGGTGGATCGATTCGCGGCCATGCGGCAGATACTGCGGAAACTGCACGTAGAAGGCGAAATCGGCGCCGATCAGGAGGATGAGCCAGCTCAAATAGACCCAGACGAGCGTGGTAAGGACGATGGCGAAGCCGGTGTAGACCGCCATCATCTGCGAGGAGTAGAGAATGAACGCTGTGAACACCTGCCCGACCACCGCCCAGATGATGCCCGCGGTGATTCCGCCAATCAGCGCCGGCCGAAACTCCACGCGGGTGTTCGGAATATAGGCGTACATGAAGGTGAACACGACGGTGATGAGGGCGTAGGGCAGCAGCCGGCCGATTCCATGCATGAGCCAGCCCAGATGCGCGTTCGAGGCGAGCCACAGGGCCAGCGAGCTATGCAGCGCGGAGCTCAAGAGGCCGAGCGCGACCGCCAGCAGGATCGGTCCGACGATCATGATGCCCAGGTACTCGATGAAGCGGCGCGCCCAGCTACGGGGCCGGTCGACTCGCCACACGAAGTTCACGCTCGCCTCGATCTTCTGGATCGTGCTGATGCCCGTATACGACAGGAATATCAGGCCGATCGAGCCCAGGACATCGCCGCGCATGTTCGAGACGAATTGCAGCACGCTGTCCGTGAGCTGACTCTCCGCCGCGCCGAGCGGCCGGAAGAACTCCTTGAGGATGAAGTGCAGATCGATGCGCGCGCCAATGCCCTTCAGGACGGCCAAAGCGAACACCAGCAACGGGACCAGCGAGAGAAGCGTGGTGTACGCGAGGCTCATCGCCCGCACGCTGATCTCGCCCGCCGCCCAATCCCGGGCGATGGCCACCGGGAAGCGCAGCGCGCGCAGCACCGGTCCCCAGGGGGGCTGCATGCTCCGCGACTTGTGGAAGATTCCCTCTTGGAGGCGGTCCAGCGCCGTGGCCATGCCGCGACTTGCCGTCAGGCCGTCAGCAACTCGAGCGCGTTGCGATAGTTGTCGCTGGTGCGCGCGATGATGTCCGGCGGCAGATGCGGCGCCGGCGGCTTCTTGTTCCAGTGGAGCGATTCTAGATAGTCGCGCACGAACTGCTTGTCGAAGCTCGGCGGGCTGATCCCGGGCTTATACGAGGCAATCGGCCAGAAGCGCGACGAATCCGGCGTCAGCACCTCGTCGATCAAGATCAGATTGCCGGCCTTGTCGGTGCCGAACTCAAACTTGGTGTCCGCGATGATGATGTTGCGCGAGCGCGCGTGCGCGGCGGCGAAGGCATAGAGCGCGAGCGTGATTCGGCGGATGCTTTCGGCATACTCCCGGCCGACGGTCCTGACGACGGCATCGAAGTCGACGTTCTCGTCGTGCTGGCCCGCAGGCGCCTTCGATGCGGGCGTGAAGATGGGCTCCGGCAGCGCCTCCGCCATCTTGAGGCCCGGGGGCAGCGGGATGCCGCACACGGAGCCCCGCGCTTGGTAATCCTTGTAGCCCGAGCCGATGAGGTATCCCCGGGCGACGGCCTCGACCGGCAGCGCGTTCAGCTTCTTTACCACCATCGAGCGGCCGCTGAGGGATGCGCGCTCGTCGCGGTCGGAAACCACCTGCTCGACCCGAAGGCTCGTCAACTGATTCGTCACGATGTGCCGAGTCTTCTCGAACCAGAAGGTGGAGATCCGCGTGAGCACTTCACCTTTGTGGGGTATGGGATCCGGCAGCACCACGTCGAAGGCCGATAGCCGATCGGTGGTGACGATGAGCAGATGGTCCGCATCGACATCGTAGATGTCGCGCACCTTTCCCTGGTGGATCTTCTTCAAGCTGCGGATTCGACTCTCGAATAACGGCGGCGATTGCGACAACGGTTCCATGCGTCCGGACTGCTACCATTGTGGATTGGAAGGCCGGCGATTGTGGCGGGGCGAAACGGATAGGTCAAATGGCGTGGACAGGAACTTTCATCGGCGCGTTGGCGGGCCTCTTGATCTCCAGGAGCATCTGGGGAGCGGTGGTCGGGGCCATCATCGGGCAGATGTTCGATCAGAGCGGCGTCTTCCGGGTCGTCTCCCCCGGCTCGGCCGCGAGCGGCTCGGTCTCCGAAGTGTTCTTTCGAACCACATTCGAGCTCATGGGGCACGTGGCCAAATCAGACGGGCGGGTATCCGAAGCTGAGATTGATGCGGCGCGGCGGCTGATGCAGGAGCTCAGGCTCGGGCCGGGCGAGATCGCCGCCGCCATCGATTGCTTCCGGACCGGCAAATCCGCTTCCTACGATGCGAATTTCGGGGTCGAACAATTGCGCGAGGCCTGCGGTATGCGCCACGACCTCAAGTCCGCCTTCATCGAATTGCAGCTGCGCGCCGCGCTCGCCGGCAACGGCATCTCCCCGCCCGCGCGCACCATCCTGATGCGCGCGGCCGGGCGACTCGGCTTGTCGGGGCTCGAATTTGCGAGGATGGAAGCGGGTGTGCGCGCGCGCAGCCGGGGGTATTCGAGCTACGGCGGCCGGCCTGCCTCCGCATCGCCGGAGCGGCCGCTGTCCGAGTGCTATGCCGAGCTCGACGTGAGCCCACAGGCAAGCGATCAGGAGGTCACCAAGGCCTACCGCCGACAAATGAGCCGGCATCATCCGGACAAGCTGGTGGCGAACGGGCTGCCCGAGTCGATGGCGGAGTGGGCGAAGGAAAAGACGCAGCGCATCCAAGAAGCGTATGAGGCACTGCGTGCGGCGCGCGGCATGCGTTGATAGAGTGGCGCATGGCTACGATCATCTCGCCCTCGATTCTGTCCGCTGATTTCGCCCGGCTGGGCGAGGAAGTGAACGCCGTGCTGGCCGCCGGCGCGGATTGGATTCACTTCGATGTCATGGACAATCACTACGTCCCGAATCTCACCGTGGGCCCGCTGGTGTGCGAGGCGTTGCGCAAGGCGGGAATCAAGGCGACCATCGACGTTCATTTGATGGTCTCGCCGGTGGACGCGTTGGTGGCGGATTTCGCCAAGGCGGGGGCGACGAGAATCAGCTTCCATCCCGAGGCGACGCTGCACGTGGATCGCACCATTCAGCACATCCGCGACGCGGGATGCTCACCGGGATTGGTGTTCAATCCCGCGACCCCGCTCAATTGGCTGGATTATGTGATCGACAAGATCGATCTGGTGCTCATCATGTCGGTCAATCCCGGTTTCGGGGGCCAGAAGTTCATTCCCGAAGCCCTCGGCAAGCTGGCCGAGGCGCGCCGCCGCATCGATGCGACGGGGCGCGACATTCGTCTGGAGATCGACGGCGGAGTCAAGGTGGAGAACGCCGCAGAGATCGCCCGGGCGGGCGCCGATACGTTCGTGTCGGGTTCGGCGATCTTCGGACACCCGGATTACGCCGCGACCATCGCGGCGCTGCGCGCAGAGATCGAGCGCGGCAAACGCGCGGCGCGTTAGCGAAGGTGCGCGCGCGTTAGCGCGCGCACTGGGTTATTCGTCGTCGTCCTCGTCGTCGTCGTCCTCGTCATGCTGCTCGGCGCGTGGTCCCTTGCCGGGGGCCGTGCCGGCGCCGGCCTTGACCGGGACGACGAGCGGACGCGTCTTCACCTTGGGGCGGGCGTTGAATACGACGATGGTTTTGCCGGTGGCGCGCAGCAGCCCTTGCTCTTCCAGCACCTTCAGCACTCGTCCGGCCATCTCGCGGGAACATCCGACCAACCGCGAGAGTTCTTGGCGGCTGACCTTGATCTGCATGCCTTCCGGATGCGTCATGGCATCCGGCTCGCCGCAGAGGTCCATGATGGCGTGCGCCACGCGGCCCGTGACATCGACGAACGCAAGATCGCCCAGCTTGCGGTTGGTGCGATCGAGGCGCGTGGCTAGCTGCGTCGCCAACTCGAAAATCAAGCCCGGGCTTTCGGCGGCGATTTGCCGGAATCGAGGATAGGTCATTTCGGCGAGCTCGGATTGCTGCCTCGTGCGAACCCAGGCGCTGCGGGTCGGCTGCTCGTAGAACAATCCCATCTCGCCGAAGAATTGCCCTTTGTTCAAATAGGCGAGCACCATTTCGTTGCCGTCCTCATCCTCGATCATGACCTCGACCGAGCCCGAGATGATGTAGTAGAGGATGTCCGGCAGATCGCCCGCATGGATGATGACGGTCTTGGAAGGGACTGTCCGGATACGGCAGTAGCTCAAGAAACGATTGATCGCGGGGATATCGCTTAAGGCCTTTGCCACTTCTTCCATGGTCTCTCCCGAAAAGCTGAGGTCTTGAAAACGCCTGTTCTGGCGCATCTTTTATTACATAAGTCCCGGAATCGCAAGCACTCGGGGCATTTGCCCTACGCCCACCGAGAGCCGCCGGTCATGACTCTGGAGGCGAGATGCATCGCTCCTTGGATCCAAATCGGCGGCTCGCGCCCCCCCAGCGAGGCGGCTTTGGCTCCATGCCGTATCTCGTCGTGAGTCATTTGCTCGATGATGGCCCGGCTTTGCAGATCCGCGGCGGGCAAACGGTCCAGGTGGCCGCGAAGGTGCGACTCGACCTGGCGCTCGGTCTCGGTGATGAACCCTAAGCCGGTGCGCTCCCCGGAGAGCCCCGCCGCCGCGCCGATGAGGAAGGAGCCGGCATACCAGAGGGGGTTCAATACGCTGGTGCGCCCCTTCAATTCCTTGATTCTGATCTCGCACCAGGCCAGGTGATCGGCTTCCTCGTCGGCCGCCTGGCGCATGGTCTCGGCGTTGGCCTCGTTCCGGGCCGTCAACGCCTGCCCGCGATAGAGCGCTTGGGCAGCCACCTCGCCGGCATGGTTCACGCGCATGAGCCGGCACGACTCCCGGCGATCGGCCTCGTCCGGCGCCCATTCAGCCCCCGGCGAGCCCGGGAGGGGGCGTGCCGAGTGGGCAGGGCTGCATAACACATTGATTGCCTTGTCTATTTCTCCGATCAGGCGGTCGGCGAAGCTAAAGGTGCGGGTACCCATGCACACATTATATTATAGGCAACCCCCGGTACGCCGGGCTGGTATCCGAGCGTAGGGTTCTGTACACTTTCGCGCCTTTCGTCTGGGGCGCGAGTCGAGTAATTTCCATGCAAACTGTATTTTCCAAGCCTGAAGAAACCCGCGGCGACTGGTATGTGGTCGACGCATCGGGCAAAACCCTAGGTCGTCTGGCGTCCCAGATTGCTCACCGCTTGAAGGGCAAGCACAAGCCCAACTATGCGCCGCATCAGGATCTGGGCGACCACATCGTCGTCATCAATGCCGGTACGGTACGGGTCACGGGCGCCAAGCTCACCGACAAGTGGTATCACCAGCACACCGGCTACGTCGGTAATCTGAAGAGCATCGCGCTCGGCAAACTCCTCAAGGAGCATCCGGAACGCGCCGTGGAATTCGCGGTGAAGGGCATGCTGCCCAAGGGCCCGCTCGGCCGCCGCATGTACAAAAAGCTCCACGTATTCGGCGGCAACGCCCATCCCCATCAAGCCCAGCAGCCCAAAGCGCTCGCGCTCTAAGAGTCAGGAAATCAAGCCATGGCATTAAGCTCCGCCAGAAACAACACTTTCTACGGCACCGGCCGCCGCAAGACCTCGAGCGCCCGGGTCTACCTCAGCAAGGGCACCGGCAAGGTCTCGGTCAACGGCCGGTCGCTCGAAGAGTTCTTCGGCCGCGAGACGGGTCGCATGATCGTGCAGCAACCTTTCGGCGCGGTTCAGCTGGAAGGCAAATTCGATGTGGATGCGCACGTCGAGGGCGGCGGAATCACCGGCCAGGCGGGTGCGATCCGTCACGGCATCACGCGCGCCTTGATGTCCTACGACGAGACCCTGCGCTCTCCGTTGCGCAAGGCGGGATTCGTCACTCGCGACGCACGCGAGGTCGAGCGCAAGAAGGTCGGCCGGCGTAAGGCCCGGCGCGGAACCCAATTCTCCAAGCGCTGATCCGCATGCCTGCAGCCTTCCGGTACACGATCGATCGGATTTGGGGGATCGTCTAGCGGTAGGACAACGGTCTCTGACACCGTTTACCTAGGTTCGAATCCTAGTCCCCCAGCCAAACAAGGGCCCACTCCGGTGGGCCCTTTCAACCGCGGATAACCATGTCTGGCGAGCGCAATTCGAGTGGACGCATCGCGCCTCTGGCGCTGGCAGCACTCGGCGTCGTGTTCGGCGACATCGGTACGAGTCCGCTGTATGCGCTGTCCGCATGCTTCACGGGGCCGAACATCCAAGTCACCCCCGAGCACATCTTCGGCGTGCTGTCGCTCGTCTTCTGGGCCCTCGTCCTCGTCATCCTGCTCAAGTACGTGGCGGTGGTCTTGAACGTCGACAACAAGGGCGAGGGCGGCGTACTGGCGCTGACCGCCTTGGTCGTCAATACCGAGCGCGCCAGTCCGCGCAAGCGGATTTACGGAATGCTCGGCATTCTGGGCGCCGCGCTGTTCTTTTCCGACGGCGCCATCACGCCCGCCATCTCGGTGCTGAGCGCCGTGGAGGGTCTGCACGTCGCGGCGCCGGATGCACAGATACCCATACTGCCGATCACCATCGTCGTGCTGGTGGGCCTGTTCCTGATCCAGAGGCACGGCACCGGATCGGTCGGCAAGGTATTCGGACCGGTGATGCTCGGGTGGTTCGCCATCCTGGCTGTTTTGGGCGTGAGCTGGATCGTGCGCGAGCCGCGCGTGCTGGTCGCGGTCTCTCCCGTGTATGCGCTGCAATTGATCGGGCAACATCAGATCAGCGCGCTCGCGGTGCTCGCCGGCGTGTTTCTCACCGTGACCGGCGGCGAAGCGCTATATGCCGACATGGGGCATTTCGGCAAAACGCCGATCCGCTTGAGCTGGGTGTTGATCGTGATGCCTGCGCTGGTCTTGAACTACTTCGGCCAGGGCGCGCTTCTCATCGAGAATCCGACCGCGATTTCGAATCCGTTTTATCTCATGGCGCCGCAATGGTCGCTCCTGCCCCTCGTGCTCATTGCGACGGCGGCGACCGTCATTGCCTCGCAAGCGGTGATTTCGGGTGTGTTCTCCGTGACCACGCAGGCGGTGAGCCTCGGCCTGTTCCCGCGCGTGCGGATCGAGCATTCCTCCGCCGAGAACGCCGGGCAGGTCTATGTGCCGACCATGAACTGGATCATGATGCTGGCGACCCTTGGTCTCGTGTTGGGGTTCGGCAGCTCCGCCGCACTCGCGGGCGCCTACGGCTTGGCGGTGTCCGGCGCGATGACCATCGTCACGCCGCTCATCTTGAGCCTGATCAAGTCGCGGACCGGGAAGAAGAGCCGGTGGCTGCGCGCGGGACTCTCGCTGCTGTTCGTCATCGACCTGGCGTTCCTGCTCTCCAACTTGACCAAGCTTCAGGACGGCGGCTGGCTGCCGCTGTCGTCCGGCCTCATCATCTACTGGCTGATGCAGACCTGGGCGAGCGGACGGGCCGCGGTGATGGCGCGTCTACTCAGGGAGCAAAAGCCGGTCCGCGACTTCTTGGACGACTTGAAGCGCGACCCGCCGGTGCGCGTTCCGGGAACGGCGATTTTCCTGGACGCCAAGGCGTCGGGCGTGCCGCGGGCGCTCCTGAACAACATCAAGTTCAACCGCGTCATCCATCAGCAGGTCGTGCTGCTCACGGTGGTCACGCGGGAACAACCGCGCATCCTCGAGGCGCAGCGTTTGACGGTGACCCCCGTGTGCGAGGGGATCGTGCGGGTCGTCGCCCAGTTCGGGTTCATGGAGAAGCCCGATATCGTCGAGATTCTCCGGGATGCGGAAGAATTCGGCATCAAATTCGAGCCGGAGCGCACCACCTATTTCCTGAGCCGCGAGGAGCTCTTGCCGGGACAGCGCTCCGATCTGCCGCCGCTGCGGCGGCGGGCGTTCATGCAGATGGCGCGCAGCGCCCAGGTGATTGCCGACTACTACGGATTGCCGTCGGGCCGGGTCATCGAGATCGGCACTCGGTTGGAGATCTAGGGCGAACGGTCTTGCTGCGGCGTGAGCGTCTCGATGCCGCCGTTGCCCGCCACCAGGAGCACGTCGGCCCCCCGGTGAGCGAATAAGCCCACGGTCACCACGCCGGCGATGCCGTTGATGGCGTCCTCCATCGCCTTGGGGTCGGTCAGTGTCAGCCGACGAACATCCAGGATCGCATTGCCGTTGTCGGTCAGGACGCCCTCGCGCCAGACGGGTTCACCGCCCAGCTTGGCGAGTTCGCGCGCGACGTAGGAGCGAGCCATGGGTATCACCTCGACCGGCAGCGGAAAGGCGCCGAGCTCATCGACCAGCTTGCTGTCGTCGATGATGCACACGAACCGCCGGGATGCCGCCGCGACGATCTTCTCGCGGGTGAGCGCCGCGCCTCCGCCCTTGATCAGCATGCCGCTGCGAGTCGCTTCGTCGGCTCCGTCGATGTAGAGAGCGAGTTCGCCGACGGCGTTCAGATCGAGTTCCGCGATGCCCGCCGACCGCAGACGTTCGGAAGTCTGCCGCGAGCTCGAGACAGCGCCTTGGAGCCTTTTTTTGCGGGCTTTCAGCACCTCGATGAACTCGCCCACGGTGGATCCCGTTCCTACGCCGAGCAGCATGCCGTCCGTGACGTAGGACACCGCGGCCTCCGCCGCACGGCGCTTCTTCTCGGTGGCTGACAGTCCAGGTGAATTCATTTTTTCGCGTACCCCAGAAACAACTGTGCCCGCTTACGCGGGCACAGTTGATTATTTACGAAGGCCTATTTCTTCTTAGCGGCCTTTTTCTTAGCTGCCTTCTTCTTCGCCTTCTTTGCTTTCGCTGCCATGATAAAACTCCGTAGTCGGGTTAGTCCGGGGACCGAGTATATACACGAATAATTAATTTACAAGCAATACATCGCTCTA
>JBEKHK010000038.1:0-41941 GCA_050012315.1 Steroidobacteraceae bacterium
TGCCTGGCGGCCATAGCGAGTGGGAACCACCCGATCCCTTTTCGAACTCGGAAGTGAAAACGCTCCGCGCCGATGCTAGTGTTGGCTTTGTCAATGCGAAAGTAGGTCACTGCCAGGCTCTTAAATCAAAACCCCCAACGGTGAAAGCCGCTGGGGGTTTTTTATTGCCTCGGGTTCGAGCTGACCCGCCGCTATCTGACCGCCGGCAGTGAGGCCGCAATGGTCTTCGCCGCAGCGCTGCAGAACGCGTGGCCCCATCCGCTCGCGCTGACCCCGAGATCCAGTCCCGCGGCGGGCGTGATGTCGTACACGATATTGTCGGGACGTGACGGATCGCCGCTGACTCCGGCCGGCACGTAATCGAGTACCAGGGAATGCCGCGTCCGCCAGGCAATGTTGTGGTCGGCGCAGGAAGAATCGCCGCTCACGCCGACCGCGCCGATGAGGTCGTGCTTCGCGTTGTAGAGCGCGAGACCACCGCCGAATACGTTGACTCCACCGATCTTGCCGCCGGTCATCGGGTCATCGGCCGTTCCATAGCGGCTGGACTCGCCGCGGTACGCCACCTGCGTGCTCACCGGATTGCTGGCCTGAAGCCCGAACAAGCTGCCGCCGGGTTGCACGGCGCTGAACAGATTCGCGGTCGACAGCGACAGCTGCGGGAGGCTGAATGCGTTGGCCGTGTTCGCCTTCTGGGCCGAGATTACACGGCTTCCCGGCCATTGCGAGCCGCGCTCGGCGCCCGTGAAGGCGACCGCGCATACGATGCCATCGCGATTTACCACCGTGCCCCACATGTCGAGATTGAATCCTCCGTTCGTTTGGGCGCGGGCCGACGAGAGCGCCGCGTGCAGTTGTGCCTGGGAAGGAAGAGCGGCGCACGCCGCCTGCACGTCGCCTTCATCGTCCGCGTTGGCCACACCCCATAGGCAGCTCGGGGCGCTCACCACCAGCGCGAGAGCCGTGTTCCGCATCACCATCGTGGTCATGACTAGCTCCTTATCGTGATTGTTGATCGGGATTTTTTACGCGCATCATCCCTTCATCGCGGCCTTCTTGAATGTTCTTGCCGTCTTGCGGTTTGCAGCGCTTCGAGTGTAGGCCCCGCCTCGAGGGCGGGTCACGCTGCGGCACCGCATTCACCGGGGAACTACGGTGTATCGGGCGCTACGCCGCTACCAGCGCATGCCCTGAATGCGCTTGTCTCTATGCGCGAGAATCCATTGCGCGTGCTCGGCGAGGCAGGCGTGTCCGAGCGATCGCAGAATCAGCAGCTTCCTTTCGATAGTGGCGGCGGCGCGTAGCTCGCCGGCGGCGAAACCGAACAGAGACGACATGTAGCGGTACTGCCGGATCAGCGCCCGATCGGCCTTTTCATTCAGGTAGATCTCGAAAATCGCCGCGTAGACCGGAACGAGCGCGAGGCCCCACAACATGGCGTTGCGGACATGCTGCGGCAGAAATGCGCGTGCGCCGAGCGCCACGTCGGCGGCGAACGTCACTGCAAGGACCAGACCGCACAGCAGCAATGCCCGGTCGATGCGCTCGGAGACCCGCATCCCGCGCTTCAGCGTCGTCAGCCTCTCGCGATAGTACGACATTTGGCCGGTTCGGCTGGTCGGATGATCATCGCCGATCCAGTTCGCGTAGACGAAAGGGAAACCGCTGTTGAAATCGCCGCAGGGCCGGATTGCCAGCTGCAGGCTGACGGCGCGCATGGCGTTGCGAATCCATTGGAGCTCCACGTCCTGCTTCTGCAGAAAGCTTTCGTGCGCGAACTCGCCGTCGTATTCCTTGCGCACGCCGGCGACCTCCCAATAGAAGTCCACTCGGAGCGCCTCCGCCAACGCGCGGTAATCGAGGTATTTACGATGCCATGAACGCCGGTGCGCCCAGTGCGCCAGCACCGTCCCGCAGAGGAATACCGCCAGCACGCCGATGATGCAGGCCATTGCCGCCGGGCCGTGAGACTCCTTCTTGAAAGTGATCAACAGCAATGCCATGAGCGCCCAGAGTCCGTAACGCGCCTTGAGCGCCGAGGTGAAGCAGCGGCGGTAGTGGCCGCCCATCCAATCAGCCGCCGTGAACAGCCGATCGAGATATTGCAGCGTTTCCGGCAGCGGACCCGGACTCGGCTGCGACAGCCGCCGGCCGTTTTCGGCGATGGCGTCGGCAAACTGTTCCATGTCGCGGTTGAGTTCCGCGAGCCGCTCCAGCGTGGTCCGCATGTGCCGGGGATACCGCTCCCCGCCGTGAGCATCGGTGCCGGTGAAGCCCAGAATGCTCACTCCGGCGGGGCGCCGCTGCGACAGGCGGCCGCATCTGATCTCGAAATTCAGATCATCGTCCTGCGGCGAGAGCAAGACATCGCGAGGCGAGACCACGAGATCATCGGTCGGCATGACGCCCTGACGGCGAAATTGGATGGCCCGCGCCGTTCCGGCCCGGTGACTGGTGATCTCGCCGTTCCAGATGGCGATCATCAGGCCGCTGTAGCGCGCGATGATGGAGCCGGCGCGCTGCAACTGGCGATCGCGGAGTTCGCCCTCGCGCTCGACATCGCCTGGATGCGCATCCGCGGGAAGCTCGAGTTCCACCACGTCGCCCGAATCGCAGAGCCGATCGAATCGGGCCTTGTCCTCCTCCGTGTCGAGGTCGTCGCGGCACAGGCGCCGCGCGTAGGGCAGCAGGGCGGTGACGAGAATGCCCAATTCGGCAGCCACTTCGGCCACCAGCAAATCGGCTCCCGCAGCCATGGAGCAGATCAGGCGCAGCGGCACCCACGGGTGATCATCGCGCAGGCGCCGCATCAGATTCAGCACCGCGACGCGAATCGCCGCGGTTTCTTCGGGGCGCAGGTCCCGGTGGCCGACCACGCCGACCAGGAATGGAATCCTGTATTGGTCGGCTGAGGGGGCTATGCCGAACTCCGGAGTCCTAGTCCCCTTGCGGGTTCCTGGCCGAGATCATATAGGCACCGCGCGCCGGTTGCACCCGCACAATGACGCCGCCGTGCGCGCCGGCGTGCATGGGGCTCTTCTCCAGCACGGTCCGCAGTTCGCTCCCGAAAAAAGCCTGCGGATCCGATGGGATCTCGTTTTCCGTCTTTTCGCGCGCGGCAATGGCCGATTTGGCGCGCGTGAACGCGTCCTCCAAAGAGGCCGCGTTCGGCAAGGCATCGCGGTAGAACGCCTCGCCGAAGTAGGTGAGATCGCGATCGTCGGAGCATCCGAAGGACGTCTTATCCGCCGCCGCGGCCGCGATCACGATGGTATCCGGGTTCTCGAGAGGCGGAAGAAACCCGCCCGCGTAGCACGCCGATATCACGATGATGCGGCGCTTGATGCCGGAATCGCGCAGGGCGCCCTCCAAATCCTCGGCGCTCACCTGCGCGAGCGGCAGGCCTGCATTCGAGACCGCCAGCAGCGGGTCGGGCGATCCGTGCGAGGAAAGCGCGAGAAACAATATGTCGCGGTCCGGATCCATCTTCTGGGCCACCGCGCTCAACGCGTATTGCAGGCCGCTGAGCGTGGCCAAGGGGTACGTGTCGAAGTCCCGGCGGTCGTTGATCAGTAACAGTTCCCGGTCGGCGGCGTCGAATCGAGCGCCCACCACCTGTGCGGCAAGCTTGATCTCTTCCGCGAATACCCGCTGCTCGCCGACACCCGCAAACCCTATGAAAAATACCGCCGGCTTCGGTCCCACGTTCGCGGCCATTCCATCCACCGCCTCGTCGATCGCCTCGCGCTGATCGAACAGCAGGGACTCGGCGTCGGCGGGCGCCAGCTCTGCGTCCGCCTCTTGCTCGCCGGGCGCGGCCGACCAAATCGAGGGCTTGAGGTCCGCGGCCCGATAGCCCGTCGAAAACACCCCCAGCAATAGCAGGACTGCCACCGCGGCAGTTCCTTGCCAAGCCCCGGTCAGCGCGCGCATCGCGCGCATGCCATAGACGATCCCGTAAAGCGCCAGCAGGATCCAGGCCGCGCTCGCGGCCTGCCCTGCGAGGCGCAGGTCTATCGAGAAACCGGCGGCGATCACGATCGGCAGGAATGCCAACACCACGAACAAGGCGCTGCGGAACTCGAGACGAGGGCGCGAGGCGCGCGACGCCAGGTAGGCGGCCACCAGCACGAGCACGAGATATACCGCGACGAGCGGAGCCTCGAGCGGTTCGAATACGGCGTCCGGCCCCGCGCGCCAGCGATCGAGCGCCACCCAGAACCCCATCGAGGCGGCCCCAAGCCCGATCAAGGAGCGGTCGGTCGCGACCGCATGAATATTCGCTGCTCGGCGTAACGTCCAGAGACGAAATAAAGTGAAGAGGGTAGGGATACGGCGAACCTTGTCGGGCGAGGAAGGCGAGATTATGTACCGCATCCCTCGGCGGGAGAAGCGCGCAGCGGGAGATGCGCGCCAATTTCTCCGCACCGAGCGCAAGCCCGGAACGGAATACCGCTTCAGAGCGTGAGCGGCGCGCTGTGCTTTACGCGGCGCGCGCGTTCAAGAAGCGGAAAAACTCCACGCCCTCGCGCAGCCGCCGCTTGGTCATTTCCCAGCTTCGCATCATCTCCGCCGTGAGCTCGACGATCTTGCGCGGCCGGAAATAGAAGCGCCGGTAGAAGGTCTCCACCGCCGCATAGATTTCCTCGGCGCCGAGGTTCGGATAGCTCAAGGGCGAGAGCTGCACGCCTTGGGTATTCACGAGGCTCGAGTTCTGGGTGTCCGTCAGCCAACCGTTCGCGACCGCCTGGCTGTAGAGCTCGGTGCCCGGGTAGGGCGCTGCCAAGGAGACCTGGATGGTGTGCGGGTTGATGTCCACCGCGTACTGAATCGTTTCCCGGATGGTCTCCCGAGTCTCGCCCGGAAGTCCGAGGATGAACGTGCCGTGGATGACGATGCCGAGCTTGCGGCAATCCTCGGTGAAGCGCCGGGCAATGTCGGTGCGCAGGCCCTTGCGGATGTTGTGCAGGATCTGATCGTTGCCCGACTCGTAGCCGACGAGCAACAGCCGCAGTCCGTTTTCCTTCATGATCTTGAGGGTCTGATACGGCACGTTGGCCTTGGCGTTGCACGACCAGGTCACGCCGAGCTTTCCCAGTCCGCGGGCGATCTCTTCGGCGCGCGGCCTAAAATCAGTGAACGTATCGTCGTCGAAGAAAATCTCCTTCACCTCGGGCATGTTCTCCTTGATCCAGCGCACCTCATCCACCACGTTCTGCGGACTGCGAACGCGATAGCGATGACCGCCCACCGTCTGCGGCCAGAGGCAGAACGTGCACTTCGAGCGGCAGCCGCGGCCCGTGTAGACGGACACGTACGGATGCTTCAGATAGCCGATGAAGTAATTCTCGATCTTGAGATCGCGCTTGTAGATCGGCGCGACCCAGGGCAGCTCATCCATGTTCTCGATCATGGCGCGCGCGGCATTGTGCTGAATGCTGCCGTCCTCGCGGCGGAAGCTCAATCCTGTGATGGATTCCAGGGGCAATCCGTCGGCGACATCCTTGCAGGTGTAGTCGAATTCCTCGCGCGCGACGAAATCGATGGCGGCGGACGCCGCCAGGGAGCCCGCGGGGTCGACGGCGACCTGTGCGCCGACCATGCCGATCTTGAGCTTGGGATTGCGGCTCTTGAGAAGCTCGGCAACCCGAGCATCCTTCAAGAAGGAGGGGGCGCTCGTGTGCATGACGATGAGATCGTAGTCGCCGGCCTGCGCAAGCACATCCTCGATCGGTGTGCCGTCGGCGGGCGCGTCGATCAGTTTGCTGCCCGGTACTAGCGCCGCCGGCTGTGCGAGCCAGGTCGGGAACCAAAACGATCGGATCTCGCGCCTCGCTTGATAGCGCGCACCAGCCCCGCCGTCGAAGCCGTCGAATGAAGGCGGATGCAGGAACAATGTTCTCATGACGCTCTCTCTATACGTATACGTTTAGTACCAAGCCGGGTGGCGTCCCGCGAGGGAGGCGGCGGCTCAGATGCTGCGAACCGAACGCACTCTTTCCTGGTTCTGCGACGCCCACCAGGTCTCGACGCTCGCCGTCAGACCGGCAAGATCGAGGCCCGCGGCCGCCAAGCAGGTCTCACGCGAGCCATGCTCGATGAACCGGTCCGGAATACCCAGATGCAATACCGGCAATGATACCCCATGTGCCGCCAGGACTTCGCTTACCGCGGAGCCGGCCCCGCCCATGATGGCGTTTTCCTCGATGGTCACGATCGCACGGTGACGCGCCGCAACGTCGACGATGAGGTCCTGATCGAGCGGCTTGACGAACCGCATGTTCACGAGCGTCGCGTCGAGCCGCTCGGCGATCCGACGGGCCGAATCGAACAAGGTGCCGAACGCCAGAATGGCAAGGCCGCCGCGCCCCTCGCGCCGCAGTTGTGCCTTGCCGACGGGAATCGCGCTCATTTCGGCGACTGCGGCCACCCCGGAGCCCGTGCCACGCGGGTAGCGCACGGCCGAGGGCGAGGAGAGAGTCGTACCCGTGAACAGCATCTGACGGCATTCGTTCTCGTCGGCCGGCGTCATGATCACCATGTTGGGGATGCAGCGCAGGAAGCTCAGATCGTAAGCGCCCTGATGCGTCGCACCGTCGCTTCCGACGAGGCCTGCCCGATCCAGAGCGAACACCACGGGAAGGTTTTGCAGCGCCACGTCGTGGATCAACTGGTCGTAGGCGCGCTGCAGGAACGTCGAATAAATGGCGACGACGGGCTTGAATCCCTCGCAGGCCAGCCCGGCCGCGAAGGTCACCGCGTGCTGTTCGGCGATCGCCACGTCGAAATAGCGATCCGGGAACCGCTTCGAGTACTCGACCAGGCCGGACCCCTCGCGCATGGCCGGAGTAATGGCGATGATCTTCGGATCGCGCTCGGCCATGTCGCAGAGCCACTGCCCGAAGATCTGCGAGTAGCTCGGGCCGGAACTCGCTTCCTTGAAAATCTTGCCGCTGACCGGATCGAAGGGACCGGGGCCATGCCACTTGATGGGGTCCGCTTCTGCCGGGGCGTAGCCTTTGCCCTTGCGGGTGACCACGTGGAGAAATTGCGGGCCGCGGAGCTTCTTGACGTTGCCGAGCGTGGTGACCAGCGTGTTCAGGTCGTGCCCGTCGACCGGCCCGATGTAATTGAAGCCCATCTCCTCGAACAGGGTGCCGGGCAACACCATGCCCTTCAGATGCTCTTCCGAGCGCCGGGCGAGCTCCCATACCGTGGGCATCTGCCGCAGCACCTTCTTGCCGCTCTCGCGCAGATGCGCATACATGCGTCCCGACAACGCGCGAGCCAGATAATTGGATAGCGCGCCTACGTTCTCGGAGATCGACATGTCGTTGTCGTTCAGGATGATCAAAAGATCCGCGGGCGCAGATCCCGCGTGATTCAGCGCCTCGAAGGCCATTCCCGCCGTGAGAGCACCGTCGCCGATGATGGCCACCGCGCGGCGATCCTCGCCTCGCTTGGCGGCCGCGATGGCCATGCCGAGCGCCGCGCTGATGGAGGTGCTCGAGTGTCCGACTCCAAAGGTGTCGTACTCGCTCTCGCTTCTCGTCGGGAAGGGCGCGAGACCTTGGTGCTGCTTGATCGTGTGCAGAAGCTCGCGGCGTCCCGTGAGGACTTTGTGCGGGTAGGCTTGATGACCTACGTCCCACACCAGACGGTCGTCGGGAGTGTTGAAAATGTAATGCAGCGCGACGGTGAGCTCGACGGTGCCGAGACCGGCGGCGAAATGCCCGCCGCGCGTGCTCACGCTCTGAATCAAGAACTGGCGCAGCTCGTCCGCCAGCGCGTTGAGCTTCGACTGGGGCAGCCGGCGCAGGTCCGCCGGCAAGTGGATGGATTCGAGCAGAGGATAGGTGTTCGGTGGCAGGATCATTTGGGCCAGTTTATACTGCGCCGACCCGCCGCGGGCAATGACCTCTGTCATTTGTGGCACAATTGCCACCGTCGCATGGCGACGTTGCCGCAGTGCGGGCAGGCCCGCTATAGTTGTATGTGGGTAATGGGTAGTCGTCCTGCAGCACTTGGGTACTTTGCGCCACACCGCGGCCCTGGGTGTTTTCCTCCTGACTTTCCGAGAGACTGCTCGTATGGATTCCGGCATTTCAGATGAAAATTACCAAGATCGGATTCTCCCGCACGTATCGCGCACCTTCGCGCTGACGATTCCCCAGCTCCCGCAATCGCTGCGGGTGGCGGTGACCAACGCTTATTTGCTATGTCGCATTGCCGACACCATCGAGGACGAGCCCGCCGTGCCTCCGGAGGAGACGCTGGTCTTTCTGGAGCGCTTCAAGGCAGTCGTCGCCGGGCGGGGAAACGCGGCGCTGCTCGCGTCCGAGGTGGAGGCCCGCCTGTCGAACCGCACGCTGCCGACGGAACGCGACCTCATCGTCAACATGGTCCGCGTCTTGAACGTCACGGCGTCTCTCAGCGTCCCGCAGCGATCCGCCATCCAGCGCTGCGTGGATCTCATGTGCTATGGGATGCCGCGTTTTCAATCCACCGCGAGCGTACGCGGGCTGCCCCGGGCCGCCGATCTGGACGAGTATTGCTACTATGTGGCGGGCGTGGTCGGCGAGATGCTCACGGAGCTGTTTTGCGAGTACTCCGCGGGCGCCGCCCGGAATCGAGCCGAGCTGCAAGGTCTTGCGGTGTCCTTCGCCCAGGGTCTGCAAATGACCAACATTCTGAAGGACGTCTGGGAAGACCGGAGCCGCGGCGCCTGCTGGCTACCGCAGGACGTGTTTGGTTCCTACAATGTCGATTTGGCGCAGCTCAGCGCCACACCCGCGAATCCGGGCTTCGATGCGGGAATGAACGAACTCATCGGCGTGGCGCACGCTCACCTGCGCAACGCCCTGGATTACACCTTGTTGATCCCCGGGGAAGAGACGGGGATTCGTCGTTTTTGCTTATGGGCCGTAGGGCTTGCGGTGCTTACATTGCGAAAAATTCATAAAAATCCTGGTTTTACGGCCGGTTCCCAGGTCAAAATTTCGCGCCGGGCGGTGACCATGACACGAATTTTGACTGACCTTTCCATACGTAACGATTGGATGCTCAGGCGCCTGTTCTCGACAGCCGCCCGCGGTCTGCCGCTCGCGCGGCTGGCGGAAATACGCCGCGCCTACCCCCTGCGGTCCGAGGCGTCCGCCGAGCCCGAGCCGCTGCGCCGCCGCTCCTACGGGAACTCGGGCTCATGAACCGCATCGCGCAGAAGCCGGTGTCGGCGGAGACCGAGGCGCGAGCACGCGCCGACGTAGTGTCGCTCTCGCTTGCCAAGACCGTCTCGACTCTCCTGGATCGGGGCATTGCGCAGGCGCGCGATGCCATGACGGCCAGGCAGAGCGCCGCCGGGTACTGGCTGTTCGAACTCGAGGCGGACTGCACGATTCCCGCCGAGTACATCATGATGATGCACTTCCTGGACGAGATCGACGCCGAGCTCCAGTCCAAGATCGCTGCGTACTTGCGCGCTCATCAGCAGCCGGCCGGGGGCTGGCCGCTGTATCACGGCGGCGAGTTCAACATGAGCTGCACCGTCAAGGCCTACTACGCGCTGAAGCTGGCCGGCGACGACATGAAGGCTCCGCACATGGTGCGGGCCCGCACCGCGATACTCGAGCGCGGCGGCGCCGCGCGATCGAACGTGTTCACGCGCATCGCTCTCGCGTTGTTCGGACAGATTCCCTGGCGAGGCGTGCCTTACATTCCCGTCGAGATCATGCTGCTGCCGAAGTGGTTCTTCTTCCATCTCGACAAAGTGTCGTATTGGTCCCGCACGGTGATGGTGCCGCTGTTCATCTTGTGCACGAGGAAGCCCCTCGCCAAGAACCCGAGAAACGTGAACATTCGCGAGCTATTCACCACGCCGCCCGAGCTCGAGCGCGACTATTTCCGCGACGCGCGCAAGGGGGGCTGGCTGGGCAAAGTGCTGCTGGTCGTCGATCGGCTGAGCCGCCGCATCGACCCTTTCATTCCGAAAGCGATGCGGGAGCGCGCCACGCGCGCTGCGGAGCAGTGGATGCTCGAGCGCCTGAACGGAGAAGACGGACTCGGAGCGATCTTTCCGGCGATGGTGAACGCGCTCGAGGTCATGACCATTCTGGGCTATCCGGCGGACGACCCGCGGCGAGTGACCGCGAAGCGGGCATTGCAGAAGCTCCTGGTCGTGGGGCCTTCGAGCGCCTATTGCCAGCCCTGCGTGTCGCCCGTATGGGATACCGCGCTCACCAGCCTCGCCATGCAGGAGGCGGGATGCGCACCATCCGCCAAGGCCGCGGCGCGGGCACTCGATTGGCTGCAGGGCGAACAGATTCTCGATGAGCCGGGCGACTGGCAGGTCGATCGGCCGAATCTCAAAGGCGGGGGCTGGGCGTTTCAGTTCGCGAACGATTACTACCCGGATCTCGATGACACCGCGGTGGTCGCCTGGTCCATGCATCAGGCCCCGAATGCCGCCGATTACGCGGAGAACATTTCCCGGGCGCTCGACTGGCTGGTGGGGATGCAAAGCAAGAACGGCGGTTTCGCCGCGTTCGATGCCGACAACACCTCGTACTACCTGAACAAGATTCCGTTCGCCGATCACGGCGCTTTGCTCGATCCGCCGACCAGCGACGTGAGCGCCAGGGTGGTCACGGTACTCGCGCGCATCGGCCGTCCGCAGGACCAGCCGGCCCTGCAACGCGGGCTCGCCTATCTTCGCGCGGAACAGGAGCCGGACGGTTCATGGTTCGGCCGCTGGGGGACCAATTACGTCTACGGCACTTGGTCCGTGCTCACCGCCCTCTCGCAGGCCGGGATTCCGGCCGACGATCCTGCCGTGCGTCGCGCGGTCGGCTGGTTGAACGGCCGGCAAAACCCTGACGGCGGCTGGGGCGAGAGCAACGACGGCTACAACAATCCGCAGGCCGGCAGGGCGCCCAGCACGCCCTACCACACGGCGTGGGCGCTCCTCGGGTTGCTCGCAGCGGGCGAGGCGGAATCGGAAGCGGTGCGGCGCGGCGTCAATCATCTGCTGCGGACGCAGCAGCCCGACGGCCTATGGAGCGATCCCACTTTTACGGCTCCGGGGTTCCCGCGGGTGTTCTATCTCAAGTATCACGGCTATTGCGGATACTTCCCGCTGTGGGCGCTCGCCGCCTACCGAACGCTGACTCGAGCCGGAACCACTCATTGAATGGGGCGGGCGTCGTCGCGGCGCTCGATCGAGAGGCGCGTGTGCTGGGCCCTGCGGTAGAGAGCCGGCGGGGAGTCGATATCCTCGCCGGCGGGACGCTCCGCGCGGTCAGCGGGATGGGATGCGCCGCGGCCGGCACGGCCGCCCGCAGGCTGGTCGAAGCGGGCGCCACGGCTCTCGTCAGCTGGGGCATGGCGGGAGGCCTCGATCCGGATCTCGACGCCGGCGGGATCTGCCTTCCGCGCGAGGTGGTCGCACCGGACGGCATGCGTTTCGAGACCTCGGCTTCCTGGCGCGAAACCCTGGCGGCGTCGATCGCGCCCTATCGGCCGGTTGCCGCGGGCGTCCTGGTCACCAGCCTGCACGCCCTCACCGGCGTTGCCGCCAAGGCGGAACTCCATCGGGCGAGCGGTGCGGTTGCCGTCGACATGGAGAGTTCCGCCGTCGCGGAGGTGGCCGCGGCGAGCCATATGCCCTTCATGGCGGTACGCGTGATCGTCGATACCGCGCACGATGGGATCCCCGGTTCGGTGGCGGTCGCCGGCGAATCCGGGCAAGTGCGCATCGCTCGGCTGCTCGTCGGACTGGCTCGATCACCCGGGGATATCCTTCCCCTGCTGCGTCTGGCGCGCCGCTATCGCGCCGCCATCCGCTCGCTCCGTGCGGTGGCGCAACTCGGCCGGCTGGCGCCGCCGGAGAACCGCGCGTGAGGGCGCTGGTCACGGGCGGCACGGGCTTCGTCGGCGCGGCGGTCGCACGGGCGTTGCTGGCCGGCGGATGGGAGGTGCGCGCTCTGGTGCGCGCAGGCTCAAATCGAAGCAATCTGCGCGAGTTACCGGTGGAGCTCGCAGTCGGCGACCTCACCGAGCGGCCATCGCTCGATCGCGCGGTCGCCGATTGCGCGGCGGTATTTCACGTGGCTGCCGATTATCGACTCGGGGCTCCGGACCCCTCGCAGCTGTACCGCGCCAACGTCGATGGCACGCGCAACATCCTGGCGGCGGCCCGTCAGGCGGGCGTGGGCCGGGTGGTTTATACCTCGAGCGTCGCGACCATCGGCATACCGGCGGATGGCACTCCCGGCGATGAACGCACCCCGGTCGCGCTCGAGGCGATGATCGGCCACTACAAGCGATCCAAGTTTCTCGCCGAGCAGGCGGCGCTGGAGGCGGCGCGCGACGGCCTGTCGCTGGTCATCGTCAACCCATCGACTCCCATCGGCCCCGGCGACGTCAAGCCCACGCCGACCGGTCAAGTGGTGCTCGATGCGGCCGCCGGCCGCATGCCCGCCTACGTCGACACCGGCCTCAACATCGTGCATGTCGATGACGTGGCCGCGGGGCATCTGTTGGCGCTACGGCGCGGCCGGACCGGCGAGCGATACATCCTCGGCGGCCAGGACATGACGCTCGAGCAGATTCTGGGTGAGATCGCCCGCATGGTGGGACGCAAGCCGCCGCGGATCCGCTTGCCCTACGGGCTGGTGCTGCCGCTGGCCTATTTGGCGGAAGGGATGGCGAAAATCTCCGGGCGCAGCGGCCGTCTCACTCTGGAGGGCCTGCGGATGTCGCGCAAACGCATGTTCTTTTCCAGTGCAAAGGCGCAGCGCGAGCTGGGGTATACCTGGCGTCCGCCGGCCGAGGCCTTCGCGGATGCCGTGCATTGGTTTCGCGAGCAGGGCCTGCTGTCCTAGGGATAGGCGCCGGATCTAGGCGCCGCCGAGCGCGCGGCGGCCTGCCTCGGCCTGCGAGATCAGCAAGACCGGCGCGCCGATGGCGATGTCGCGAGCGCGCCGCAGGAGCGACACCGCAAGCCCGAACTCGGGTCCGATCCCGAACAGCGGCGCGAGGGCGGCGTAGCTCGCCTCCTGGACACCGAGCGCGTTCGGAACGAGCGCGGCGGCACTCTTGGCCGCTCCGACCAGGCTCTCGATGGCGATCACCGACGGCAGCCCGACCCGAACGCCGATGAGCCTGAATGCGATCCAGGTTCCGGCTCCGCTGGCGAGCCATCCGAGCAGATGCATGGCGGAGGACAGGGCGATGCGCGGCCGCGAGCGATAGATGACATCGAGCGTATCGGCGACGGCCTCGGCGGAAGCGGCAGCGCGGGGAACGAGCCGGGCGGCCAGCCGCCCCGTCACTCGATGGCCGTAGCGCTGCAGAAAGACGAGCACCACGCCCGCCAGGACCGCGAGCACCAATCCCACCGCGAACGCCTTGCTGAGCGCGGCGCTCGACGAGGAGGGGGGAGTCCCGGCGCTCAGAATCGCAAAGCCGAGCGCGACAAAGGCTATCTGGGCGAGCGCCTCGCTCGTCACATCGACAATCGTGGATGCGAAGGCTTCGGGCCCGGCGATGCCATGGCGAATCGCGGTGCGCGCGCCGAGGACGATGCCTCCGACTTGAGAGAAAGGCAGCACGTCCGCGGCCGCTTCCCGGACCATGCGCGCCCAGACGAAGACCCAGATGCCGCCTCGGGCGCCGGGAAGCAGCAGCGCCCACGACGCCCCCAGGAGCGGAAACAGCGCCAGGGCATAGAGGCACAGCAGCCCGAACCCTCCCCAGCCGACCGCGCCGGCGGCGGACAGCACAGCCGTGAATCCGATGTGCAGCACCAGATACGCGGCGAGGCAGAGGCCCAGCGCCGCGACCAGGACGATGCGCAGCTTCACGGCGAGCGGGCGGCCCGGCCTGGGCGCATGAGCCGCAGTGCCCAGCGAGCGAGCGCCGGGACCAGGCGAGGCCGCAGCAAGCGCCGATCGTACAGGCTCATCCGCCGCTCATTCTCCGACAGGCAGGTCGCTATGAGATCGGCCGCGTCGATGTCATCGTGTACGGACTTCGAAGCGGTCAGCGTGAAGTTGTTGTCCTCGGCGCCGCCGCCGACGTTGCGGGCGATCCCGATTCGCTCCCAGATGAGGTAGATCCAGACGGCGACGACCTTGATCTCGAAAATCGGCCTCCGCCAGAAAGGCATGGTGCGCCGGTGCCAAGCCGCCCAGTTGACGAAGAACAGAATGTGGCGGCCTTCCTCTTGGATCACCGGTTCGAAGGTGTCGACCAACTCCTCGGGAAAGAATCCCGAGCGCTTGGCGGCGGCAAACAGGCCGAACGCGAAGAAGCTGTCGATGCATTCGCTGTATCCGGTCACCATGAACGCCCATTCCGGGTCGCGTGGGGCCGGATATTCCGGCTCGGGCGCGAGTTCGATGCCGTACGCCTGCACCAGATTGGAGAGCACGTGCTTGTGACGGCCCTCCTCGAATGCATTGAGCTCGATGGCCCGGCGCAGCAAGGGATCGGAAACCTTGTCGGCGTAGGAGGCGACGTTGAGCCGCGCACGGCCCTCGGTCTGGACCGCGATGTCCCAAATAGGCAGCGTGACCAGGCGCTGGCGGGCGTCCGCATCGAGCGCGGGCCAATCGATCACCGCCGGCTTGTAGGGATTGAAGGTGTCGAGCAGTGTTCCGCAGAACAGGATCCTGTGGGCATCGGTGCCGACGCGAATCGGACCCGCGGGGAAATGCTGGCGTACGCCGGCCGTAAAGGCCGAGGAGGGCGAGTTCATGGAATCGACTCCCGGCGCCGAAGGATGTGGCGCGCGCCGCCGGCCGCAGGCGCCGGATCACCGGACAACGAGTCGCAAAGATCCGCGAAACCACCGAGCCTCAGCGTGCCGTCGCGGCAGGCGCGCACGATCTCGGGCGCCGTGAGAGCCTCCAACTCCTCCCGGTACCGGTATCCCGGCGCCGAGCCGGCGTAGGCGCCGGTGGCGGGGTGGAGGTAGATCTCGGTGAGCCCCTCGGGCAGATGCTCGATCAGCCCGGCCAGCCGCGCGCGGGTCATCCGGCCGGACCAGTGCAGGCCGAACACCTGGTCCGGGGTCGCGAGGCCGGCTGCCCGGAGGCGCCGTTGCAGGAGCCGCGCAAACGGGGCGGTGACCAGCGAGGGAGCGCGCGAGGTCGAGGGCTCGATCTTGCGCAGCACCGCGAGCGGTTCGCGCGGAACGCGTGCGGCGCGTACGCCGAAACGGCGGCCAATGGAGGCGAGCATCCGGCCGATCACCGGGTGTAAATGAAAATGCTTATGCGCATTGCAGTGGTCGAGCGCGAGCCCGGTGGCGCCAAACGCCTCGAACTGCGCGGTGATCTCGGCGGCGAGCTGACTGCGGGTCCGCCGGCTGAAGGAAATGGCGGTCCCGAGGGCGGCCATGTCGGAACGGAAGCAGCCGTCGGCGCCGACCAGCCTGGACACCTGCCGCACGGGAAGCGTCGGGCGCCCCTCCACCAGCACGAGATGCAGTCCGACGCGAAGCTGCGGCATGAGGCGCGCGCGTGCGACCGCATCGGCCGCCGCGGCTCCGGACACCATGAGGCTCGCCGCGGTGAGGATGCCGGCGCGATGCGCGGTCTCGACGGCCTCATTGACCTCGCGCGCCGCGCCGAAGTCATCCGCGGTGACGATCAAACGTCTCAAGCGGCATCTCTCACTACCGGGTCCGCAGACCCGTCACGGGCGACTTCGAAGCTGTCGTCGCGCCATTGAACGCGGCGCGTGGCGAAGCCCCAGATCCACAGCGCCAGACTGAGCGTATCCCGGATCGGCAGCACCAAGAGCTGATGCGCCGGTGGAAAATCCGTGCCGCGCACCCGAAGATGCAGGATGATCCTGGCGAGCGCGGTGACGGCCAGCAGGGTGACCGCCGGCAGAGCGCATCCCGCGAGCAAGCACGCGACCGCAGCCACCGGAACGCCGAAAGTCACGAACGAGAGACTGTAGCCGACGGGCCGCACGATGCGGATGGTGCGCAGCCAGCGCAACTCGTGATGCACCAGCTCGCTCAAGGTGGGCTCGTCCACGCAGGTTTCGACCACCACATCGGACAGCACCGTTCGCAAGCCCAACGCGCGCGTCAACTCACCCAACCGGTAGTCATCAGCCAGCTGGTTCGCGATCGCGGCGAAGCCGCCGATACGCCGGAGTACCTGGCGCCGAATCGAGATGGTCGCGCCGAATGCGAACGCCCGGGAACCGAACATGGCGGCGACGCGGACCGACGGAGTGAACCAGTCGTTGATGAACAAGGATCCGAGCAGCGACCAGAGGCCCTTGCGAGGTCTGCCGAGGTAGGGACAGGTGACTACGCCGACCTCTGGATCGGCGAGCGGGGCAACGATGCGCGCGAGGTAATCGCGGTCGACCCGAACGTCGCTGTCCGAAATCACCAGAAGCTCGTGACGCGCGAAGGGCATCATGTTGATGAGATTGCTGACCTTGCGGCTGGTCCCGTGCTGGCGGCGATCCACCGCAAGATCGATGTCGATGTTCGGAAACTCGCGCTTGAGGCGCGCGACCACGGCGATCGCGGGGTCATCCGGATCGGATACGCCGAAGACGATTTGGAAGCGCGGGTACTCCTGGTCGCAGAACGAGCGCAGGCATTCGTAGAGCTCATGCTCCGCGCCGCATAGCGGCTTCAATATCGTCACCGGCGCGGCTTTCCACGGCGGCGAGGCGAGGCGATAGGGCCTGAGCCGCGTACGCACCGCATAGGCGGCCACGACAGTGTAAGTGGCGACGGTGGCGGCAAGCGCGGTACCGAGCCAGGACATCCATGCATGGGGGCTGAAGATCACTGAGTAACTACTCCAAATAAGCGATTTCGGCGTACGCCGCCGCCGGGCCGCGAGTTCAGCCGCAGGCTGGCGCGGTCATTCCGCAAGACGCTATGATCCGTCGATGACCGTCGGCGAGGGCGCCGATCCGTTGAGGCTATCGAAATGGACGAAGCTAGACCCGCGAACCGAATTGATGATAGGGACATTATGGCAGATCCGGACGCGCTCATTCTCGTGGACGAGGAGGACCGCCGGCTCGGCCATTTGAGCAAATCCTTGTGCCACCAGGGCCGCGGGGTTCTGCATCGAGCCTTCTCGCTGCTGATCTTCAACGACCGTGGGGAGCTCTTGGTCCAGCAACGCTCGGCCAAAAAGCGCCTCTGGCCCCTGTACTGGTCCAATAGCTGCTGCAGCCATCCGCGGCGCGCGGAGAGCATGGATGTCGCTACGCGGCGACGCCTGTGGGAGGAGCTCGGGATCCGCTGCGGCCTCCGGTTCCTGTTCAAGTTCCAATACCACGCGCAATTCGACGCCACGGGCGCCGAGCACGAGCTTTGCTCGGTGTTCATCGGCCGCGCGGACGCCGCCCCCAAGATCAACACCGAGGAGATCGCCGATTGGCGCTGGATCGCACCCGATGTCCTACACAGGGACATGTCGAGTGCCGACAGGTCGAAATACACACCTTGGTTCATGCTGGAATGGGCCCGGATATGGCGAGATCATCGGTCAGACGTGCTCGCGTTTCGCGCTTGATGAGCCAATCTTAATTTCGGACCGGGCCAATCGGGATGTCAGATGATCCATTCTCAGATTTCGTCCGAAACATCAACCTGACCCAAATCCTCCAAGCCGCGGTAACATAGCGCATGGCCATACCTCTTCTGCAAATGTATCGGGTTGCAAAATACATCGCCGGACGGAAGCTCCGCGGCGACAAGCGATACCCCCTTGTCCTTATGCTGGAGCCCTTGTTCCAGTGCAACCTGGCGTGCGCAGGCTGCGGCAAGATCGACTACCCGAAGGAAATTCTACAAAAGCGCGTGAGCCTCGAGGACGCATTGAAGGCCGTGGACGAATGCGGCGCTCCCATGGTGTCCATTCCGGGCGGCGAGCCGCTGATCCACAAGGAAATGCCACAAATCGTCGCGGGCATCGTCGAGCGCAAGAAATTCGTCTATCTCTGCACGAATGCCATTTTGCTCGCCAAGCACATCGACGAATATCGGCCCTCGCCCTACCTGACGTTTTCCATCCACCTGGACGGCAACCGTGAGCGTCACGACGAGTCGGTTTGCCAGGAGGGTGTGTTCGACAAGGCCGTTGCGGCGATCAAGCTCGCGCGCGAGAAGGGTTTTCGAGTCACCATCAATTGCACGCTGTTCAACGGCGAGAATCCCGAGCACGTGGCGGAGTTTTTCGACACCGCCATGGGGCTCGGCATCGAAGGCATCACGGTGTCTCCGGGGTACAGCTATCATCACGCGCCGCGGCAAGACGTGTTTCTCGGCCGCCATGCGAGCAAGCAACTGTTCCGCGAGATCTTCAAGCGCCGCCGCCGGCCCTCCGGCAAGGGGTGGACGTTCAATCACTCGGGGCTGTTCCTCGATTTCCTGGCGGGCAACCAGACCTATCAGTGCACCCCCTGGAGCAATCCGACCTACAACGTGTTCGGTTGGCAGCGGCCGTGCTATTTGTTGACCGATGAGGGGTATGCGCCGAGCTATCGCTCCCTCATCGAGGATACCGAATGGGAAAAATATGGCGTTGGCAAGAACCCGCGCTGCGATAATTGCATGGCGCATTGCGGATTCGAGGGAACGGCGGTGAATGACGCCTTCAGTCACCCGGTGAAGGCGATGCTGGCCGCGCTGAAGGGCCCCCGCGTCACCGGTCCGATGGCCCCCGAATTGCCCTTCGATTATGCGGAGGGCGCGCGGCCCGGCACCGTCGCCACGGTTTCCGTGTCCGAAATCAAGCGGATGTCGCGTGTGTGAGCAACGCAGCCGATCGTCGCGTACCGGCCCCGTATCCCGCCGAGGATAGCGAGGCCTTCGCAAAACAACTCGAGATCTGGCGTATCCGCATGGAACTCGCTCTCGACCGGCGGTTGCCCGCGGCGACCGCCGTTCCCGTACGCCTGCACGAGGCCATGCGCTACAGCGTGCTCGGCGGCGGCAAGCGCGTACGCCCGGCCCTCACCTTCGCGACGGCGCTCACCCTCGGGCTTACCGAGGATCAGGTGGAAGCGGTCGCTTGCGCCATCGAGCTGATCCACGTGTACTCGCTGGTGCATGACGATCTGCCCGCCATGGACGACGACGATTTGCGGCGCGGCCGTCCGACCTGCCACAAAGCCTATGACGAGGCGACCGCGGTGCTGGTCGGCGATGCGCTTCAGCCCCTGGCCTTTCAGTTGCTCGCCCGCGATGCGGCACTGCCGCACTCTGCGGCCGTGCGGCTGCGCTTGATCGACATGTTGAGCGAGGCGAGCGGCACCTTCGGCATGGCCGGCGGGCAGGCGATCGATCTCGAGGTTCAAGGCAAGAAGCTCGATGTCGCCGCGGTCGAGGATATGCACGCCCGCAAGACCGGCGCCGTGATCAGCGCGAGCGTCCTGATGGCGGCGGCGTGCGCGCCAGATCTACCTGCGGCGAAGTACGAGGCGCTCAGCCGCTTCGCAGCGGCGATCGGCTTGGCGTTTCAAATTCAGGACGACCTGCTCGATGTGCTGGGCGACGTATCGACGCTCGGCAAAGCCACCGGCGCCGACCGCGAGCACGCGAAGCCGACTCATCCTTCGGTCATCGGCATCGAAGCCTCTCAGGAGCGCGTGCATCTGCTTCACAACCAGGCGCTCGAGGCGCTGGTTCCGTTCGGCGAGCGAGCTGCCCCGCTGCGCTCGCTGGCGCATTGGCTGCTGTCCCGCAGCTATTGAGCCTGCGGAGCGGCCGATGCGCCGCAGCACCCACCTAGCAGCGCCCCGCAAAAAAATCGCGGCGCAATAAATTCCACGGCCCGAGCCAGCACCGCCGGCTGTCTCCGCTTGGCAACGCGTTGACTCCCTGCCCCATTTACCAGAGTGTGCCCGCAGGAGGGGCGTTATGTTGCATCCCCCGATCAGTCATGCGCGTCTCATGCGTGAATCCACTGACCGCGTGCAGGCGGCGCTCACCAGCACGGATGCCGGTGAGCAATTAATCGCGCGGCGAATTCTCGAAAACCCGAATGCCTGGGGGCACTGGGAGCGTGAGCACGCCTATCTGATGCGCAGGCTCGCCGACTGCGGCGCGCGCGCTCAGGTCGAGGAACTCAAGCAGACGACGTTTCGCTTGCTGCATGGCAAGGCGCTGTTTCAATATTTGCGGCAGCATTCGGTGCGCGGTAAACGGCGGCAACGCGTCATCGCGCACTTTCGTCCGGGCCGAAGCTACGAGGCGGCGCTCATCTCCGAGCACGGCGCGTACCTGCGCAAGGCGTGCAGTTTCATCTGCACCAGCCACCTCGGCAGCGAGGTGGTGCGGGATCCCGCGTTCCTCGATCCGATGCAGCGTTACGAGGAGCTGTATGCCGAATATTTCGATCTGTATTGCTGCAGCTTGATCGCAGAGCCGGGCGAAGCCGCTTCGCAGCGCGCCTTGCTGCCGCTCTTGAAGCAGCAACTGCAGGAGTATCGCCTCGCCATTCTCGATCCGCGCGCGGCGCAGCCCTTCCTCAGGCGCGAGGCCGATCTGCGGCGCGCCACCGGCGATACGCAACGGCTCAAGTCTCTCAGCCTTCGGCCCAAGTAATTCACTGAATGGCGAGCTTGCGTTCCTTCAAGGAGGGCGGCGACCATTGGTAGATCCAGGTCTCGGTCAGCGGCCGGCCCTCGATGCGCAGGTAAAGACGCAGATCGATGGGCTCGACGGAGTCGTCGGCCGGTCTTACGTCGAAGAGGGCCCGGTAGCCGTTGAACTCCGGCACGTAGTGCGCCGTCACGTGCTCGGTGGCGCCGCGCGATGTCGTGATGACGGCCTCCACCGGAGAATCCTTCGGCAACGCGCCGAGCTCACCCCCGGCGAAGTCGACGGCGAAATGCCAGGAGTAGTATTGGCGCTTCACGCCGACGGTGCCGCCGATTCCCGTGCGCGTAGCGATCGTCTGCCCGAGAGGCGACGAGTAGGGCATCTTGGTGCCCCAATACAGGCGGTAGCCGAACAGCAACTCCTGGCCAGGCTTGGGCTTGTCGATCGGATTCCAGAACGCGACGACATTGTCGAAGGTCTCGTCCACGGTCGGGATCTCGACCAGCTGCACCGCGCCCTTGCCCCAACCGCCGCCGGCGCCGGCCTTGGGCTCGACCCATAAACTCGGCCGCCGATCGTAATACACGCCGTCGTCCTGGTAGTGGTCGAAGTTGCGGTCCCGCTGCAGCAGCCCGAAGCCGCGCGGATTGTCGTCGAAGTAGGAATTGAGATGCAGCTGAGCCGGGTTGACCAGCGGCCGCCAGATCCATTCACCCGCGCCGGTCCACATGGACAGCCCGTCGGAGTCGTGAATCTCCGGCCGCCAATCGTTCGCCGCGCGCCGGTCGTTCTCGCCGTAGAAAAACATGCTGGTGAGCGGCGCGATCCCGAGCCGCTCGATCGGCTTGCGCGGATAATATGCGGTATCGATGTTCATGATCTGCGTGCCGCCCGGCGTTATCTGAAAACGCAGCGCCCCCGCGATGCTCGGCGAGTCGAGCAGCGCGTAGAGCGTCAGCGTTCCGGAATCCTTCGCGGGTCGCTCGAACCAGAACGAGGTGAAGCGCGGGAATTCCTCGGGCCGCGGGAACGCGGTATCGACAGCTAGAGCGCGCGCCGACAGGCCGTATTGCCGCGTGTCGCTGCCGACCGCGCGGAAGTAGCTCGCGCCGAGGAACGCCGCCACATCGTCCCGCCAATCGGTGACGAATTGCAGGCGGAATCCGGCAAAACCGGCGCGGTCCTTCATGAGAGCAGGGTCGACTCCGCTCTTGTCCCACTCGAACATCGCGGGGTCGTAGACGATTTCGCGGGCTTGACCGTCGACCACTTCGTACATGTGCACGGGCTCGGTGAAATTGCGGCCCACGTGGAAGAATTGCACCCGGAAGGCGAGTCCCGCATCCGCCCAGAGCGCATGATCGCCGCGGAATCGGATGGACTGATATTGATCGTACCCGAGCTTTCCCATCGCGGCCGGCAGAACGTCTTTCGACGGCTGGTAAGCGTTGCTGGCGAGCCAGTGCGCCTGACCTTTGAGCCAGGCGAAGTCGAATGCCTGGGCACCGGCCGCCGGCGCCGGACCGGCCTGCTGCGCGGCGTGCACATCCGAACCGCGGAGAATCCGTCCGCCTGCGAACCCCAACGCCAATTTCAATACCGAGCGACGATCGGTCATGTGAGTGAAGTCCTTTCAGATCAACAAAGTGGGGGGCTGCGCGTCCGGCAATTGGGCGAGCTGATTGAGAAGGCGGGCGCTGCCGGCGATCTCGACCCGCTCCACGCCCGTCAGCCATCCCAGCGCCTCCTCGAGCGAGCGGGCGTCGATGAGCTTCTGCTGCGCGGTGAACGCGTTGGGGTCGGGGCGCCCGGGCGGATCGACGGGACGCGGAAGATTTCCGTCGATGTGCGCCAATCGCGCTTCCCGATTTCGCGCCAGGAACTTGAGCCCGTCGTCGGGAAGGAGGTGCGCCTTGGCGATCAATTCGGCGCGCCGAGCGGCGAGTGCCGGAAGATCCACCTCCTCCGGCGTGCGAAGCAATGCGACCTTGGAAAGAGCCATGCCGAGCCATTGGCTGCCGCTCGCGCGCGACAGCGGCACCGACAGCAGCAGTCCGAGCAGCGCGGGCGACACCCAAGCGAGCAATGCGGGCGACAGGAACCAGAAAATCACGCCGCTCATGGCGGCGAGCAGCATATCGCGCTTATGGAAGTGCCAGGCATCGCCCCAGCTCGTGCCGCCGCCGTCGCGCCGCTGGGGATTCCAGCCGGAGTCGCGTCCGAGGAATACCTCGAAAACATGCCGGCTCTGCAACATCATCATCACGGGCGCGTATAGCGCGGAGAGGATGATCTCGAACAGGAAGCTTGCGCCGACGCCGATGACGCCGCCGCCTCCGCGCCGCAGCCTCGTCGTGGTCAGCGCACGGATCAGCCCGAGCACCTTCGGAATCAGCAGCACCAGCATGCTGAACCAGAACAAATCCATCATGAGTTCCACGTTGAACCGAGGCCAGGTCGGAAACATCTGGAAGTCGTGATTGAAGTATTCCGGGCGGATCAGGTGCGACTGGACGGCGAGCGCGAATCCGATGCCGAGCATCAGCAGCCATAGCGGAGAGGATAGGTAGCTCATGATGCCGATGCCGAGATGCAGCCGGCTCGCGAAGCTCAAACCCGATGCACCGATGATTTTCATGTGCTGAAGATTGCCCTGCGCCCAGCGCCGGTCGCGGATGGCCACGTCGATGAGCGAGGGAGGCGATTCCTCCCAGGAGCCGCCGCAGTCCGTCGCCATGCGCACCTTCCAGCCGGCGCGCCGCATGAGCGCGGCTTCCACGAAATCATGCGACAGGACGTGCCCTCCAAAAGGCTTGCGCCCCTCGAGCTCCGGCAATCCGCAGCAGCCCGCGAACGCGCGCACGCGGATGATGGCGTTGTGGCCCCAATAGTTGCCGCTGTCGCCCGACCATGCCGCCAGGCCGCGCGAGATCACCGGACCATAGGCGCAGGCGGCGAATTGCTGCAGGCGGCCGAAGAAGGTGCGTGCGCCGATCAGTTGAGGCGATGTCTGAAGAATGCCCAACGACGGATCCGCCTGCATCATCTGCACGAGCCGCGCAAGCGTCGCCGCATCGATGAGGCTGTCGGCGTCGAGCACGATCATATGGTCGTAGCGTCCGCCCCAGCGCGTCACGAAGTCCTCGACATTGCCGGATTTGCGCGCGACGTTGCGCCAGCGGCGGCGGTACCACACCGGCATCACGGAGGCGAGCGAGCGGCGCAGCCCGTCGATCGCCACGGTCTCCCGGATCCAGGCATCCGCATTCGTCGAGTCGGACAAGACGACGATCTCGAACGCCCCATTGGCCTGCATCTGGCCGAGCGCCTCCGCCATCGCCTGGAGCGCCGCGGTGGTGCGCGTCGGATCCTCGTTGTAGATCGGCATGATCAGCGCGGTGAGAGTGCCGCCGGTGCCCACCGCGGGGTTGAATGCCGGATCGCGGCGCTTGGATGCACCGGCGATCACCGATCCCGCCGCGAACGCGATCCACGCGAGCGACACCGCGAAGAAGAAGATCATGAGGCCCTGCAACAGCGTCATGCTGGCGAAGCGCACCACCTGGAGCATCTGATATACACCGTAGACCGTGACGCCCACGCTGATGGTCGCGAGAATGATGCGTGCATATATCACGGCGGCGGTCGCGTGCGGAGGATCGATCTGAGGCTGGGAGAAACGCAGATCCTGTGAGGGCATGCTGAGCCGCGCCTCCGGCGGCATTCCGCCCGAAGACTCGGCAGGCGCCAGACGTACCGCAGAGTTCAGTTGGAGGTCCATCGGTACAGCCAAGTCTCGGTGACCGGGCGATCGTCGCGCAGGATCCGCAGGCGCAACTCGATCAGGTCGGCACTGTTCGGGTCGACTTCGAAGCTCGCGCGCAGACCGTGCAGGGCGCTGTTGGATATGAGCGCGACGTTGGAAATCTTGCCCGCCGAGGCGCCGAGATCGACTCTCAGTCCTTCGGTCTTTTCCCCGGCGCCGACGATGTCCAGGATGAAGACGCGGCGCTTGCCGTCGAGGCTCGCGCCCGAGCGGGTGGCGACGACTTCCCCCAGTCCTTTCGGAAGCGCGGGCACCGCGAGCCAGGTGAGCTTATAGGCGAGGCTCAAGGGGTGCCCGGCCTGGAGTCCCTGCGCGGGCCGCCAGAAGGCGACGATGTTGTCGTTGCTTTCCCGTCCCGACGGGATTTCGACCAGTTCCACCGCGCCCGGCCCCCAGTCGCCCTTGGGCTCGACCCACGCGCTTGGGCGCCGCTCGTACAAGTTGTCGAAATCCTGGAAATCGCTCTGATCGCGCGAGCGCTGCACCAGACCGAACCCCTGCGGCGGGTGCGTGGTGAAGGTCGATACCTGGAGTTTGGTGGGATTGGCCAGCTGGCGGAAAATATGCTCGCCGCTGTCCGAGGTGATCTGCAATCCGTCCGAATCGTGAACCTCGGGCCGGTAGTCGTCGAGGCGCCCTCGATTGGTCTCGTCGAACAAGAACATGGAGGTGAGCGGCGCGATGCCCACGACGCGCGTGTCCGTGCGTGGAAACAGGGTGAACTCGACGTCCATGACGGTCTCCACGCCCGGGGTAACGGTAAAGCGGTACGCGCCCGTGGTGGAGTCGCTCTCGAGCAGCGCGTAGATCGTGATGGAGGCGGCACGCGGCGTCGGGCGCTCGATCCAGAAATGCGTGAACGCGGGGAACTCCTCACCCGCGCCCTCGGCCGTATTGATGGCCAACCCCCGCGCGGACAAACCGTACAGGAGATTTTTCGCCACTGCGCGAAAGTAGCTCGCCCCCTGGAACACCAGAAACTCGTCCCACACCTTCTTCGAGTTGATGTGACCGACGAGCCGAAATCCGGACAGCGGCAGCGATACCTGGCCGCCGGCATGCTGCGCAACCGGCCCCATGGCGAACATCGCGGGCGTTGCGATCAAATCCTGCGCCATTCCCGCCTCGACCGTGGATACCGAGACGGGGGTCGAGCGTTGATTGAAGCCCGCGCGCAACAGCTCGAGGCGAAACGGCAACCCTTCCTGGCGCCAGATCGCGGCGTTGCGGTCGAAAAGGATGGCGTGGTATTGCTCCGGGCTGAGCTTGTCCAGGTCCGCGGGCAGGGCGTTGCTTCGCGGAGCGTACGGCTTCGCTGCAAGCCGCTTGGCATCGGCAAGCAGCACGTCGAAACTGAACGGATATGTCGCCTCGGGGCTCGCCCCCGGGGGCCCGGGGGCGCGTTTGCCCGCCCCCGGCGCCGCCGCGCTGGATGCTCCGACGGCGGTCATGGTGAGCACGAGGCATGCGCCGGCGATCGCAAATCGCAATATAGCCACTCCCTTCATCGAAAAAAGCCCCCGGTCGCGGCGGATGAGCGAGCGCATCGCTCTCCACGGGCATTGACCGTACGGCGGATTGGGATAGTTTAACGCGATGGCCAACTCCGTGCCCCCCCAAGCGCCCGAACCCGCCGCCGAAGCCCAAAGCGCGGCGGCCGTGCTGATGATTCGGCCGGCGAACTTTGGGTTCAATCCACAAACGGCCGGCAGCAACGCCTTTCAGCACCGCCCGGAAGGCGCGTCGCATGGGCCTTCGGACCACGGCGCCTCGGAGATCCAAAGGCTCGCCCTGCAAGAATTCGACCGGCTCGCCGACGCTCTCGAGCGGACCGGAGTCGCGGTGATGGTCGCTGACGATACGCAGGAGCCGGTGAAGCCGGACGCGATATTCCCGAACAACTGGGTCAGCTTTCACGCCGATGGCACGGTGGTGCTGTATCCGATGCTGGCGCTGAACCGCCGCGCCGAGCGCCGCGAGGAGCTGATCGGCGAGATGGTCGCCGCCGCCGGCTTTCGCACGGCGCGAACGGTGGACCTCAGCCATCGGGAGAATCGAGGCCAGTATCTCGAGGGCACGGGGAGCCTCGTGCTCGACCGCGTGCGCCACATCGCCTACGCAAATATCTCCGCGCGCACCGATCTCGATGCCCTGGGCGATTTCGCCCAGCAACTCGACTACGATCTGGTGACCTTCGAGTCGGTGGATGGCGCGGGCAGGTCCATATATCACACCAATGTAATGATGTCCGTCGGCACCGGATTCGCCGTGGTGTGCGCAGAGTCGATCACCGACCCGAGCCGGCGCGAGGCCGTTCATTCGACGCTCGAGTCCGGCCGCCGCGAGATCGTCGATATCACGTTCGCGCAGATGCAGGCGTTCGCGGGCAACCTGCTGGAGCTGGCGCCTGCGGGCTCGAACGCGATCGCGCTGTCGACGACCGCATGGCGCAGTCTCGATCCGGCGCAGCGCCGCGCGCTCGAAAGGCACGGCCGGATCGTGGCAGCGGACATTCCCGTGATCGAGCGCTACGGCGGAGGCGGCGTCCGCTGCATGCTGGCGGAAATTCACCTTCCCCGCCGGGTGTAGCATCTGGTGTCATAATTCGCTCCATGCTGGAACTCGGCGTCAAATTCTCACTGGCGTATCTTCTGGGGGCGCTCCTCGGCAGCTTGATCCTGGGGCGCCTTCGAGGCGTCGACATCCGCCGCCTGGGCAGCGGCAACGCGGGCGCCACCAATGCGTTGCGCACGCAAGGCAAGCTGTTCGGGCTGGCCGTGCTGTTGATCGATGCCGGCAAGGGAGTTCTCGCCGTGCTCTATCTGCCCATTGCGCCCTGGCCTCCGCCGGACCCTGCGGTATCGCGAGAGTGGCTCACTCTGGCATGCGCGCTCGGCGTGATCGTGGGGCACGTGTATCCCGTGTGGTTCTCGTTTCGCGGCGGCAAGGGGGTCGCGACCATGATGGGAGTCATCGGAGCCCTCGAGCCGCGGCTTCTCATCCCGGTGTCCATCGCCTGGCTCGCGGTTCTCGTGCTCACCGGATATGTCGGCCTCGCCAGCATCATCGCGGGGGCGGCGCTCGTCGCTTTCGTGTACGCGACCGAGCCGGCGAACGCTCCGCTCCTCGCGTTTTGCGTGGCCATCGAGCTTTTCGTGGTGTTCACCCATCGGGCCAACATCGCACGCATGGTTTCCGGAACGGAGCATCGCGTGCAGAAACTATGGCTGTTTCGCTCCCGAACCGCCTAGACCCGCGTGCCCTGCTGACGCTGCTGGCGGACGGCGCGACACGCTCGGGCGCGCAGCTGGCGCAAGCGCTCGGGGTGAACGGGGAAGAGCTCGGCAGGCTCGTGGAGAGCGCACGGGAGGCAGGGGTCGACATCGGCGCGATCGCGGGGCAAGGCTATCGATTGCCCACCCCGGTGGAATTATTGGATGCCGAGCGGATCCGCGCGAGCCTCAGTGGAGAGATGCGGTCCGCGATCCATCGCCTGGACGTACTGTTCGAGGTGGATTCCACCAACACCCGCCTCCTCGAACTCGCGCCGCCCCCTCCGAAACGCGCGAATGTCTGCTCGAGCGAGCTGCAGCGCGCGGGGCGCGGCCGGCGAGGCCGGCCGTGGATCTCCCCCTTCGGCGGGAGTCTCGCCTTGTCGGTCGGCTGGTCCTTCGTCGACGCCGCGACGGTGAAACCGAGCTTGAGTCTCGCCGTGGGCGTGGCGATTGCGCGGGCATTGGGCCGGATCGGCGCGAAGCGTGTACGCCTGAAATGGCCGAACGACATCTGGCTGGGCGATCGGAAGATCGGCGGCGTCCTGGTCGAGCTTCGCGCGGAAGCCGGCGGTCCGGCTCACGCCGTGATCGGCATCGGGCTCAATGTGTCATTGTCGACCGACCAGCGGCGAGCCATCGAGGCCGCAGGCGTGCGCATCGCCACGGTGTCCGATGCGTGCCCGGGGGAGGTGTCCCGTAATGCCTTGGCGGCGGCGCTCTTGGAGGCGCTTTTGAGTATGCTGGACGAGTTCGAACGAACCGGGTTCGCAGCCTTTCGCGAGGAGTGGCTGAGGCTCGATGCGCTCGCCGGGCGGGCTGCCCGGGTGCTGGCGGGCGAGGGTTGCGTCGAGGGGACGGCGCGCGGCGTGGATAACGAGGGCGCGCTGCTGCTCGAGGTGGGGGGGAGGTTGCAACGGCTGGTGTCCGGCGAGGTGAGTCTGCGCTTGAATGAAGGTGACGCGTGACTGCGCTAAAGAGCATCGTGGTGTGCCTTGCGCTGGCGAATGCCGGGTATTTTCTATGGGCACGGGGAATCGGCGCCCGCGATACCTCATCGGCCGCCGATGCGGCGCCGGCCGCCAGCTTGAAACTGGCCTCCGAGTCGCCCGCCGGCGTGCCGCGGGCGGGCGCGGACGCCGCGCCGGCGAGCGGCGGCGGAATCGCCGGTGCGGGCGGGGGCGCGGATGCCTCCGCCACACCTTCCTCCGCCCCGCCGTCCTCGCCGGATGCGTCCGGCGGATTGTTGACCGATGTGAAGCGTTGCATCAGTGTCGGCCCCTTCCGGGACGTGGCTGAAGCCGCCCACGCGGCCAGTATGCTGCGCGGCGGCGGCTATGACCCGAGGCAGCGAGTGGCCGAAGGCGAGGTGTGGGCGGGAGTATGGGTTTATCTGCCGATCACGCCCTCCCGGAGCGGCGATCAGATGCAAGCGAAACTCAAGGCGGGAGGCATCGACGATGCATTGGAAATGCCGGGCCCCAACGATGGGTCGGTATTGTCCCTCGGACTGTTCAGCGACTCGAAGCGCGCTCAGTCGCGCATTTCGCAAGCGCAGGCCCTGGGATTCAATCCCGGTATTGCCGACCGCAAGCGTACCGGCGACGTGTACTGGATCGACATCGATCTGAAGCCGACGGACAGCGTGCTGAAGCCCTCGGACTTGCAAACCGACTCGGGGCGCATCGTGCGCCTGGAGGTCAAGGGTTGTCCCGCGGCCTTGGGGACCGCGCCGTGACCGCCCGCGCAAATACCTGGCGCATCGTCAGCGTGCTCGGCGGCGTCGTGGGCTATGGGTGCTTCGCGGCCTTCCTCGCGCTCGTCGGCATGCAATCCTACCGGTGGTTCAAGGAGGGCGAGTGGACGCACATCAGTCTCGCCGACGGAATTCACTCCGTGCTGGACCACCTGCACATTCAGGACGACGGCGGCAGCCGGTTGGGGAGGCTGCTGCACTGGCTCGATGCGCCCATGGACTGGCTGGGATTGCACAAGGTGGTCGAGATCCTGCCGGCGTCGCTGGCGCTGTTCGCCGTCGCCATCGCCGGCAATTTCCTCTTCGTCTACGGCACCGATCGTTTGCGCGATTGCGGGCGGACGCCGCGCTCGGGTTGATCGAAGATCAGTCGGCGGCGCGGTTTCCGGTACACGCCACGAAGACGCCGAGGGCGATGAACGAGAGTCCCGTCAGGTAGCGGCCGACGCCGCGTCCTTCGAATCTGACCAGGCGGGCTCCGAACGTGCCGGCGGCCAGCACGTACAGGGTGTCCGTGCACGCGGCCATCAGGATGAACGCAGCCGCGAGACCCAGGCTTTGCACGAGCGGCGAGCCCCGCCGATCAATGAATTGGGGCAGGAACGCGGTGAAGAACAAGGCGGTTTTCGGGTTGAAGAGCGCGACCCAGAAGCCGTCGCGAAAGGCGCGGCGGCGCGCGCCGGTGCGCACTTCAGGCGCGGCGCGAGGCCGCCCGCCGACCGAGTGCCGCAGCTCCCTCACGCCGAGGTAGACGAGGTAGCCCGCGCCCAACAGCTTGACGAGCGTGAAGGCGCGCGCCGATAGCGCGAAAATCATCGCGAGCCCGAGCGATGCGGCGACGGCGTTGCCGAGATTGCCGAGCACCACGCCGCCGATCGAGGACAGACCGGCGGCCCGCCCTTGGCTCAAGGTGCGGGTGACGAGGTAGATCACGGCCGGCCCCGGGGTGACGGCGAGTATGAAGCACGCCCACAGGAACACCGCCGGAGTGGACGAGCTGGCATAGTGCGTCATGCGTTTATTAATCGGCCAACGGAGATCGATGTCAATGCGTGTGCAATTCATCCGCCTCACCGGGATTGCCTCGCTCTGCGCCGCGTCGGTCGTGACGGCGGGCGTGGCCTCGGCCGCCTCCGCGTATACGCCGATCGTGCCGACATCAAGCGATCGGACGATCACGCTGACCGGCCGGGATTTGAGCATCGACGAGATCGTCGCGGTCGCGCGGCACGGAGCGAAGGTCGAGCTCGGCGCCGAGGCGCGCCGGCGCGAGGCGGAGAACTATGGGCTGTTGCTCGAGGCCGCCGCGGAGGGGGTGCCGGTCTATTGGTTCAATCGCGGAGCCGGAGAGCAACGCGAAACCGTCATGTTCGACGGCGATCCGATGTCGCCCAAGAATCGCGCGCTGATCGAGAAGACGCAGTTGGCGGCGTTTCGCGAGGGCGCACTATGGGGGACGGGTCCCGAGGTGAGCGACGAGGAGATCGTCCGCGCCATGATGGTGGTGCGCGCCAATGCGATGACCTATAACGCGCCGAGCCCGCAACTCGCGCAAATGCTTCTGGATTTCTTGAACAAGCGCATCACGCCCGTGGTGCAGTCCCGCGGCACCCTTGGCGAGGGGGATCTCACGCCGCTCGGCAACGTCGGTGCCGCGATGGTAGGGGCGGGGGATGCCTATCTCGAGGGCGTGCGCATGAGCGCGGCACAGGCGCTCGAGCGCGCCGGGCTGTCGCCCATCCAGCCGTTCGCGGCCGACGACAATGCTCTGACGAGCAGCAACGCGTACGCGACGGGTCAGGCGGCGCTCCTGGTGTACGACGCGCGCGCGGCGCTCGAATGGGCGGACATCATTTATGCCGTCGATTTGAACGGGATGAACTCGAGCATCACGCCGTTGAGCCTGGCCGTGCAACGGGATCGTCCCGAACCCTGGCTCAACCGGCATGCCGCGCGGATTCTCGACATGTTGAAGGGCAGCTATCTATTCGACAACGATGCCCACCGCGTCATCCAAGATCCGGAAAGCCTGCGCGCTTCCTCCATTCGCCAGGGGTCGGCGTGGGAGTCTTGGGGCTCGCTCAAGAACGCGGTGCTGCTGCAGGCGAACTCCTCGGACCACAATCCCGCGGTGGCCGTCGGATTGAGCCCGCAGGATTCATGGGAGCTCGCGACGCCGCAGCTGATGCGCTTCTACGTGAAAGGGGGCCCGCACAGCCACGGCCAGCATGGCTATATCGTGTCCAATGCGAATTGGGACCCGTATCCCATGGCCAATCAGATCGAGGATTTCGTGATCGCGCTGGGCAACATGGACATCGCGGTGATGCTGCGCGTGGAGCGGTTCCGCAACCCGTTCTTCACCGGCGCGAGCCTCGCGGAGGTTCTGCCGGAGGCGGACCGCGGCTTCACCGAGTACGCGTCCGTGGACCTGGAGCAGGAAGTGCAGAGTCTGATGAGCCCGATCGCGCCCTCGGGCAGCGCCCTCGTCGCGACGGTCGAGGATCTGCAGGCCCAGACGCGCATCAAGGTGCAGCGCGCCCGGCAGGCGGTCGCCACGACCTTCGATCTTCTGGGGTACGACTTGCTCGAGGGGAGTCTCTGGCTGGACGCGCGCAAGCGGCAGGACCCCCGTCGCGCGTTCGGGGCGACTGCCACCGCGGCTTGGTCGGCGTTTCGCCGGGCGCTGCCGCTGACGCGCAGCGCCACGAATGCGAAGTCGACGCCGGTCGCGACGATCGTCGGAGATTTCATCCGCTCGACGCCGGCGTCACAGTTCTATCCGTTCGAGGAGCAATGACGGCGCCTCCGCATGTCAGCGCGCAACCGCCGGCGGCTTGCCCTCCCACAGATAGGCAACGCTCCCCTTGGGCGGATGGTACCAACCCGGATCGCGGTAATCGCCGCGCGCCAGGTTCTCGCGGATCTTGACCACCGTGAACATGCCGCCCATCTCGATGTTTCCGTACGGCCCGTCCCCGGTCATCATCGGCAACGTATTGTCAGGCAGCGGCATGGACATCCCCATGTCGGCCATGGAGCCGCCGGTGTCCGCGCTCATGTAATCGGGCACGAGGGCGGAGATCTTCTGCGCGAGGTCCGACTGGTCCACGCCCAGCGTGTTCGGCACGCCATGGCCCATGGCGTTCATGGTGTGGTGGCTCTTGTGGCAGTGAAAGGCCCAGTCGCCGGGCGCGGCCGCGATGAATTCGATGGCGCGCATCTGGCCGACGGCGATATCGGTGGTGACCTCGGGCCATCGCGCCGTTCGCGGGATCCATCCGCCACCGGTGCCCGCCACCTCGAACTCGTGGCCGTGCAGGTGAATGGGATGGTTGGTCATGGTCAGGTTGCCGACGCGGATGCGCACGCGCTCGCCGACCCGCGCGACCATGGGGTCGATGCCCGGGTAGGCTCGGCTGTTGAAGGTCCAGAGATTGAAATCGAGCATGGTGCTGACTTTGGGTGTGGCGCTGCCGGGGCTGATGTCGTAGGCGTTCAGCAGGAAGACATAGTCCCGGTCCACCGCCATCGATCCGGGGTCGGTGGGATGTGTGACCCAAAATCCCATCATGCCCATGGCCATTTGCGTGGTCTCGTCGGCGTGCGGGTGGTACATGAACGTGCCGGCCCGTTGCGCACGGAATTCGTAAACGAAGGTCTGGCCGGGCTTGATCGAGGGCTGATTGAGGCCGGACACGCCATCCATGCCGTTCGGCAGCCGTTGGCCGTGCCAGTGGATGCTGGTCGCCTCGGAGAGGCGGTTGGTGACGAAGATGCGCACGCGGTCGCCCTCGACCACCTCGATGGTCGGGCCCGGTGACTGTCCATTGTAGCCCCAGAGGTTCGCCTTCATGCCGGGCGCGATTTCGCGTACGACGGGCTCGGCCACGAGGTGAAATTCCTTGACGCCGTCGCGCATCCGCCAGGGCAGCGTCCAGCCATTCAGCGTCGCGACCGGCCGGTAGGGCCTGCCGTCGGGCGGCATGAGCGGTTTCTGCATGCCGGCGCGGTCGCTGGAGACGATCTCCGGCAGGGCGGCGAGCGCCGCCCGGCCGACTGCGGCGGATGCGATGGCGGCGCCCATGCCGCCGAATAAGTGCCGTCGAGTAACCATGGAATTACCTCGCCTCGTCGTTGCGTGGGGGCAGTCCGATCAGCGCCGTATCGAGCGCCGACTTGGCGATCCAGAAATCGCGCAGGCTCTGAATGAAGTCGTCGACGCCGGTGCTTTCGGCGCGGGCATCGGCGAGCAGGTCGAAAACGCCGATCTGCGATGCGTCGTAGCGCTTGAGATCCTCGCGCGCGATCGATTGCCGCAGCGGAAGGATCTCGTCGCGCTCGCGCGCGGCGATCTCGTGCGCCGCGCGGTATCGCGCATAAGCCCTGCGCACCTCGGCCCGGGCATCGATGGCGGCTTGGCGGAACTGCTCCACGGCTCTTGCGTAGATCGCCTCGGCCTTCCTCACACGCGCCGCCCCGGTATCGAAAATCGGTATCTCCAGACTCACCTGGTAACCGGTCTCGTACGGGTCGGAGCTCGGACCCTGCCGCACGCGGGTCGGCCCCGCATCGAGCACGTTGACGACGCGAGTCGCCCGGGTGAGATGAAGATTCGCCGACAACGCCTCGAGCCCTGCGCGCATCATCGCCAAGTCGATGCGCCCGTCGAGGGCCGTCTTCTCGACGTCGGGCGCCGCCTCGACGGACGCAGGGAGGTCCGGCAGACGATCGGCGAGCCGGAAACTCCCGGATCCCGCTCCGAGCGCGAGCAATTGAGCCAGATTCTCGTGCGCCAGCGATTCGGCGAGCCGGGCGCGCTCCACCTCCAAGGATGCGTCGTCGTAGAAGCCGCGCTCGCGCGCCTCGTCGAGACGATTCCAATTTCCCGCCGCGCGCATGCGGCGGGCGAGCTCCGCGCCGGCCTCGGCCGCCGCCTGGACTTGCTCCCGGTAGCGTACGGATTGGGTGGCGGCAAGTGCGACGTAATAGGCCTCGCGCGTGCGCTCGGCCAATTGAACGATATCGAGCGTCACCGCGTTCTGCACTTCCCGAAAGCGCCGCTCCTCGGCCCGGTGCAGGTACGGAGCCGCCAGCAGCGAGATGACGTTGATGCTCAACGTTTCCTCGATGTCGTAAATGCCCCCGGAGGCCGCGTGACGGAACGTGAAGCTGGGATTGGGCAGCCGTCCGGACTGCACCAGGTCGGCTTCCGAGATGCAGAGTTCCTCGAACGCGGCTTGCAGCGCTCCGTTTCCGAGGAGCGCGACCTGCACCGCATCCTCCACCGACAACGGCCGCGCCAGGAGCTCCGCGATTTGCCGCGCGGATTTCGACCGCTCCTCGGGTGTGCGCGTCCAGCGCACCTCCTTTCCGATGCGCTCATCGGCCGCGCGGGCGACCGGCCCGAAACCACCATCGCGGGAGAACTGCGTACAGCCCGAGAGCGCGAGCGCACCCAGGCAGAGAACGCAGCAATGCGGGACGTACTTCGTCAAGATGTTCATGACAGACCTCGCTGCCGTGTGCGGCCGATGCCGTAAACGGCGATTGCCTCATCGGGGTGTAGGCGCTAAGGCGTACGCCTCGCGCCCCTCGAGTCAGAGGCTTGGGCGCGGCGGGCGGTCGAGGCGATGCGGGACGAGGGAAGGAGGGGCCCAGATCGATGGTACGGCGATCTTGGAGGCAGACGCCTGGGGCAGGGACCAGCGAGGAGGCGAGGAGGCCGCCGCCGCGCAACAGCAGTCACTGCAGCCGCCCGTGTGAGGCGGTCCGGTGCCGTCGTTGCAATGCGCGGCATGTCCGGCGTGGACGCCGGCGGGTAAGGATCCCTCGCATTGCGCCATGGCCGCGTAGCCGCGCAGCGGCAGGGCCGCCGCGAGCATCAGAACCAGGATCAACGAGAGAGTGCGTGGGAGTCGCATGGCGTGCCCGAAAACATACCACCAGCGGCTCGACAATACACCCATTGCCGCCGATTCTCGGCTAGGCTTGAGAGCTGCGTCCCTTTGCAAAGGAGTTGGTCATGATCAAGCGCACCGGGCCTGCGGCGGCAGTCCTGCTTTTCCCGCTCATGGTGTCGGCGCATGCGAAGTTGCTGAGCACCGCGCCGGCGGCCGGCGCGGTGCTCGCCGCCGCGCCCAAGGTTCTCATCCTCGATTTCAACGAGAACGTGCAGCTCGGCGTGCTGAAGCTTTCCGCCGCCGGAAAGGAAATCTCCGTGCCTTACGACAGCGGGGCCTCCGCAGCGCACGTCGCCGTGCCGCTGCCGGCGCTCGCGCCCGGAACTTATCAGGTCCGGTGGAGCGCCTTGACCGTGGACGATGGACATGTGGTGAAGGGCACATTCTCGTTCGTGATCAAGCCGTAGCGTCCGCAAGCGATGGACATCGGCGTCTGGGACGTCCTCGCCGTGATCGTGAAGGCGGCGCTTTATGCGGCCACCTTCGCGGCCGCAGGCGGAGCGTTCTTTCTTTGCTACACCGGCTCGATATTGGAGGACGGCGAGCGGCGCAAGATCGGCCGCCGTATCGAGATGTGCGTCGCCGCCGCCGTGGCCGCGAGCGCGCTGCGCATCGCGGTGACCGCCGGATCGATGACGGGCGATGCGAGCGGGATGATCGATTCGAAACTGATCCACATGGTGTGGCGCTCCGGGGAGGACAGCGCGGTGATCATGCGCATCGCCGGATTACTGCTCGCCGTGCGCGCGGCGATGCCGGCCCGTCCTTCCATGGCGCTCGCGGCGTTGGGCGGGGTCTGCGCCGCCACGTCGTTCGCTTGGGTGGGGCATGCACACGCGACGGGCTCCTTCTGGACGCAAGCCTCGGTCGCGCTGCATCTGGCAGGCGTGGCCTTTTGGATGGGTGCGCTGTGGCCGCTGTCGGTCCTCGCGCGAGACGGTGATCCGCGCCGCGCGGGGCGGGCGGCGGAGCGCTTCGGGGCGGGCGCGGTCGCGGCGGTCGGCATTCTCGTGATCGCGGGGCTGTTCGTGCTGTCGCGATTCTTGGGCCATGCTTCCGCGTTGTGGAGCAGTCCCTACGGCGCGGCGATGTGCTTGAAGCTTGCGTTCGTCGCGGCTCTCTTGAGCTTGGCGGCAATCAACAAATTGAAGCTTACGCCGCGGCTCAAGGCCGGGGATCTCGCCGCCGCCCCCAGTCTGCGCCGCACGATCCACGCGGAAATGGCGCTCGCGGCGCTGATACTGCTCACCACGGCCGCCATCACGACGCTGATCGGACCGCCGGCGCTCGGATGATCACGGCGTCACTTCGCCAGCTGCTTGCGCAGCCTCAGTAATTCCCTGCGGCGGGCCGGAGTCGAGAGGGGATAGGAAAGGTTCAGATCGGCGATGGTCTCGAGCACGATGCGGGAAACGATCAACCTGCAGTTTTGCTTGTCGTCAGCCGGCACGACATACCACGGCGCGTGGCGCGTGCTGGTGGCGCCGAGGCACTTCTCGTACGCCTTCATGTATTGCTTCCAGTATTTGCGTTCCTCGATGTCCGATTCGCTGAACTTCCAGTTCTTGTCGGGCGCATCGATGCGCGCGAGGAAGCGCTTTCGCTGTTCCTCCTTGGACAGGTGCAGAAAGAATTTGACGACGCGGGTGCCATTGCTGTCGAGATGACGCTCGTGCCCCAGGATCGATCGGTAGCGCTTCTCCCAGACGGACTTGTCGTCGCCGTCCGGCAGGTTCTCGGCGTGCAGAATCTCCGGGTGCACGCGCGCGATCAGCACTTCTTCATAGTAAGAGCGATTGAAAATGCCGATCTTGCCCCGCTCCGGCAAATTGAGCGTGGTGCGCCAGAGAAAATCGTGCTTGAGCTCGTTGGCGCTCGGATGCTTGAAGCTGAACACCTGGCATCCCTGCGGATTGACTCCGGACATGACGTGCGCGATCACGCCGTCCTTTCCCGCGGCATCCATGGCCTGGAAAATCAACAACACGGCGTAGCGGCCTGAGGCGTACAGCAGCTCCTGCTGTGCGCTCAACTTCTTGACGCGATCTTCGAGCATCGACTGATAGTCGTCGTCGTCCGCGTACACTCGCGCCGTTCGAGTGGGCCATTTATCGAGGTTGACTTCGCCGCCTTCGCGCACACGGTAGTCTTTGGGATGGATGTTCATGACGTCCTAGACTGCATCCGGCCGACGGAAAATGCCAGCCGCGCGCTCGATGAAAGTCCGGTCCCTGTAGGTGGGTTCCGACAGCGGCTGCGCCGGCGGGCGTATAGACCCCGGCGCCGCGGCGGCGGAGGATGCCGCGGTTGGGTGAGACTGGCCGCCCGCGCTACCTAAGAAGAACTCCGTTGGAGAGATCATCGATGAATGTCCTGTTCGAGATGCGGCGGCGGTGCGCAGCGCGCGGCCTCGCGGCGCTGACCGCCGGGTTTGCATGCGCCCTCCTGATGGCGAACGGCGCGACGGCGGCGGCGCTGTTCCAGCTTCCGCCCATCACCGACTCGCCGAGCGCGGAGCATCACCCCGGGAAGGTGATTTGGGCCGACCTGGTCACGCCGGATCTGGCCGGGGCCGAACGGTTCTACGGCGGACTCTTCGGCTGGACGTTCCAGGATATCCGCGTCGGCAACTCCATTTACGCCGTGGCGACGCTCGGCGGCCACCCGATCGCGGGAATATTCCAAAAGCCCATTCCGGCCGGGGAGCATCGACAACCGGCATGGCTCACCTTCATCGCGGTACGCAGTGTCGAGGAGGCCCGCACGGAGGCGCTTGCGCATGGCGCGAAGAGTCTCGCTCCGCCGAAAACCTATGCGGGGCGCGGTGCCCAGGCCGTCTTTACCGATCCGGAGGGCGCGGTGTTCGCGGTGCTCGCCTCGAGCAGCGGCGACAGCGCGGACTATCTCGCGGCGCCGGGCGAGTGGATCTGGAGCTCCTTGCTGACCGACGATCCGAGCCGAAGCGCGGCATTCTACAGGGTGGTTTTTGGTTACGAACTGTTCGATCTGCCGAGCGATGACGGTGCGCAGCACATCATCCTCGCCTCCGACGACTACGCGCGCGCCGGCATTCATACGCTGCCGCCCGGCCATCATCATCCGCATTGGATCAACTTCGTCCGGGTCGCGGACGCCAGCCGCTCGGCCGCTCAGGCCGTTGCGCTCGGCGGCCGCGTTCTCGTCGAGGCTCATCCGGACCGGCACGGAGGCCAGGTCGTCGTGGTTGCCGACCCCACGGGCGCGCCGGTCGGGCTCATGGAATGGTCGGACCAGTACACCAAAGACGAAGCGGAGCTGAAATGAGATTCAAACCTCCGCGTTGGAAGAGCGTGCTCATCGCCGGTGCATCGCTTGCGGTCGTGGCTGCATGCGCGGTGGGTGGGTATGACGGGTATGCCGGCGGCGACGGCTATGTCGGCGGGTACTACGAGCCGTGTTGCTACGACTACGGGGGTTGGGGCGGTCGCTACCGCGTAGGGCCGCCGCGCGGGGGCGTCGCGCATGGCGGCGGGCATCCCGCGCTGGGCGGACACCCGGGGGGCGGCGGCAGGGCGGCGCCCTCGATTCCCAGCAGGTCGAGGCGGTAGTTCGGCCGACGGGCGGTCGAGGGCCGAGGCGCGGGTGCCGCCGCGCAAATTCTTCCTTGCTCGAACATGGCCACCCGTTAATGATTCGTCAATCTTTCGGCTGAGGGAGCGGATGGTAGGCTAGAAACCCCCAGCAGGATCATCCGCCCAACGGACCCAATAAAAAGTGACAACCTCCCGGGTGGGCCGGCCGGCCCGCCGTATCCTCATCGCCAGCATGGTCGGGACGACCATCGAGTTCTTCGACTTCTACATCTACGCCATGGCCGCGGTGCTGGTGTTCCCGACGCTGTTTTTCCCCAAGCAGGATCCGACGAGCGCAACCCTTCAATCGCTGGCGACGTTTGCGCTCGCCTTCATCGCGCGTCCGATCGGCTCGGCGCTGTTCGGCCATTTCGGCGATCGGATCGGACGCAAGACCACCTTGGTGACGGCGCTGCTCACCATGGGGGTATCGACCGTGCTGATCGGCCTGCTGCCGACGTATGCATCGATCGGCGTGTGGGCTCCCGCGCTGCTCGCGCTCTGCAGATTCGGCCAGGGCCTGGGACTCGGCGGGGAATGGGGCGGAGCAGTGCTGCTGGCCACCGAAAATGCGCCGCCGGGTAAGCTCGCCTGGTATGGAAGCTTTCCTCAACTGGGTGCGCCGCTGGGGTTCTTGTGCTCGAGCGGCGCGTACTTCGGGATCAGCACGCATCTGTCCAGCGCGCAACTCCTCGCTTGGGGCTGGCGCCTGCCGTTCCTCGCGAGCGCGGCGCTGGTGGCGGTGGGGCTTTACGTGCGTCTGCAACTGGTCGAGACGCCGGAGTTTCAGCGCGTGCTCGCTCAAGGAGAGCAAGTGCGGGTGCCGTTCATGACCGTCATCACGCGGCATACGCGCGAGCTCGTGCTCGGCACGCTCGGCACGGTCACGACCTTCCTGGTGTTCTATCTGATGACGGTGTTCGCGCTCACCTGGGCGACCGATTCGCTCAAGATCCCGCGCGGCGATTATCTGACTCTGCAAATGTTCGGTGTGATGTTCTTCGGGTTGACCATCCCGATCTCGGCGGCGCTGGCGGACCGCATCGGCGGACGAGCGATGCTGATGATTGCGACGCTCGCGATCCTGGCTTTTGGATTCACTTTCGAACCCCTGTTCGGCGTCCCGGATCGCACCAAGGTATGCGCCTTCCTGGTGCTCGGCTTTACGCTGATCGGGTTCACCTACGGACCGCTGTCGAGCGTGCTCGCGTCGCTTTTTCCGGTGCACGTACGCTATACCGGCAGCTCTCTCACCTTCAACCTTGCCGGCATCCTGGGCGCATCGCTCGCGCCTTACCTCGCGAAGCGGCTCGCGGACAGTTACGGGGTCGGCAGCGTGGGGATCTACTTATCCGCATCGTGTGTCGTCACCGCGATCGCGCTGGCGATGATGGGAGGATCAAAGCGCCGCGGAACTCAGCCAGCGAGCGAGCTGCGCTGAGTTCATCGCGCCCGATTGGCGCGCGACCTCCTTGCCGCCCCGGAACACGATCAACGTCGGGATGCTGCGGATGTTGAAGCGAGTGGCCGGCGCCGGCTCATCCTGGGTATTCAACTTCGCGAACCGATACTTCGGTTCGAGTTCGCGCGCGGCTGCTTCGAAGTGCGGCGCCATGGCGATGCAGGGACCACACCATGGCGCCCAGAAATCGACCACGACCGGCAGGTCGTTGCGCGAAATATGCTGGTCGAAGGCGGCCTCGGTGAGATTGACGGGCTTCCCCTCGAACAGCGCGTGATGGCATTTGGGACACCGGGGGGATTCGCCCAGGCGCTCGCCCGGCAGGCGGACGACGGAATCGCAGTGACCGCAGACCACGTGGGTGGAAGTGGTCGGGGACGCGGTGGCGTTCATGGGGTCGATCTCCTGGCGTGTCCGGCGTTTGCGCCGCAATAACCAATTCGCATCGGGTGCTTCACTAATATTCGTTTGATTGGAAAACCTCGGCGGGCATCATAGCCCGCTCATGAGGCGTTTCTTGCGCCTGTTTAACCGTTTGCAAGAGGGAGAAGTGGATGAAGGTACGGGTGCTCGCGCTGGCGGCAGCCACCGGCGCGTTCTGGTTGTGGGCGGCGTCGCCGGGCTTCGCCGAGCCTGCGGCCGACCCGAGCGCGACGACGGGCTCGAGCGGCCTGGACGAAATCGTGGTCACCGCGCAGCGGCGGGAAGAGTCGGTCCAGAACGTCGGCATCGCGATCTCGGTGCTGCAGGGCGACAGGCTCGCGGCGAAATCCGTCACCTATATCAACGATCTGCAAAACGCCGTGCCGAGCCTTCAGGTGGAGCCCGCCTTCGGCTCGAGCCAGCCGCAGTTCCGCCTGCGAGGCGTGGGCTTCATCGATTACACCTCGAACAACGCGTCCCCCGTGGGCGTCAGCATCGATGACGTCGCGCTTGCGTTGCCGATCCAGACCCAGGGACTGCTCTTCGATATCGACCGGGTCGAGGTGCTCTACGGACCTCAGGGAACCTTGTACGGGCGCAACACCACCGGCGGCGAGATCAACTTCATCACCAATCGGCCGACCGCAGACACGCATGCCGGGACGACGCTCGAATACGGCTCGTTCAATGCATTCAGCAGCGAGGGCTTCGTCTCGGGAAGCATCCTCGACGGCCTGACCGGCCGGCTGTCGTATGGGACGGAACAGGGCGGCGGCTGGCAGTACAACCGCCTGAACGGAGACCGCTTGGGCGACAAGGACAAGCTCGCTCTACGCGGTCAGCTGGAGTTCGACCCGTCGGAGGCGGTGAACTTCCGGCTCACGACGTACTGGTCCGAAGACAAGTCCGAGGAGGTCGGGCTGCACCTCTTGGACAATTACCCCGTCGGGGGCGCGACGCTGATACCCGCGGATACGTCGCGCTATGCCACGGGTTGGCAGCTCAATCCGACGTTCGCGAGCATCATCGGCATCA
>JBEKHK010000039.1:0-39312 GCA_050012315.1 Steroidobacteraceae bacterium
GATGGTCGAATTTGCCGAGCGTCTCTTGGTGTCGAGCGACCTGTCGCGCAACGGAGAAACGCCTCGAGTACCGGCGAGCGTAGGGCAGGACACGTCCGACGATATTGGTCGGGCAAGTGCCTGTCCGGTCCCATGGGGAGCAATACCGGAATGATCGGAAACCGCTCATGACGATAAATTGGATCTATTCATCCGCCGGGTTTGGCGTGGGCGTATTGGTGGGCCTGACCGGCGTCGGCGGCGGATCGCTGATGACACCGCTGATGATCCTCATTTTCGGCGTTGCCCCGAATATCGCCGTGGGAACGGATCTGTGGTTCGCGGCCATCACGAAAATCGTGGGTGGATTGGTGCATGGCAAGCAGGGCACGGTCGACCGGCAGATTTTGCTCCGGATGTTCTGCGGCAGCGTTCCCGCCTCGATATTGACCTTGATATGGCTGCATCAGACGCAAATGCATCACAGCAACAATCAGCTTATGTTCAAAACGTTGGGCGTTACGCTGGTCTTGTCGTCGGTCGCCGCTGCGTTCCGAAAGCGCTTTCACGCCTTCGGCGTGCGCATGCGAGGTTCCCGACCGATCGAATTCAAGACTGCGCAACCGGCGCTCACCGTATTAGCGGGTGCTATATTGGGGTTTCTCGTGACGTTCACGTCGATTGGAGCCGGCGCGTTGGGCGCGGTGATGCTGCTGTATTTATATCCGCTCAGGCTGACGGCAAAATCCTTGGTGGGAACCGATATCGTTCATGCCGTTCCCCTGGCCTTTCTTGCGGGCGCCGGACACTTGATGCTGGGAAACATCAATTACCCGCTTCTCTTCGGTCTCTTGCTCGGCTCGATCCCGGGCATCGTCCTGGGCGCGTGGGCGAGCGCTTACGCGCCGGATAAAATCGTTCGAACCGCGATTTCCGTGATGCTTGCGGTGGTCGGCGTAAAAATGATAGTGGCGTGATGACCGATATGAGCACCGCAGTCCTGACGCATCTCGATCGGCTCGAGTCCGAGAGCATTCACATCATGCGGGAAGTCGTGGCCGAGTCCGAGCGGCCGGTGATGCTGTATTCGGTGGGTAAGGATTCCGCCGTCATGCTGCATCTGGCAAGGAAAGCCTTCTATCCGGGGATTCCGCCGTTTCCGCTATTGCACGTCGACACGACGTGGAAATTCAAGGCCATGTATGAGATGCGCGACCGCATGGCGGCCGAGAGCGGCATGCAGCTGCTCGTATACAAGAATCCGGAGGCCGTTGCGCGAGGCATCAATCCCTTCGACCACGGCGCGCTGCACACGGATATGTGGAAGACGGAGGGCTTGAAGGCGGCGCTCGACCAGTATCGCTTCGACGTGGCATTCGGCGGCGCGCGCCGCGACGAGGAGAAAAGCCGCGCCAAGGAGCGGGTGTTCAGCTTCCGATCGGCCAACCATCGCTGGGATCCGAAGCACCAGCGCCCGGAGCTTTGGAATCTATACAACGGCAAAAAGGCCGACGGCGAGAGCATTCGCGTATTTCCGCTATCGAATTGGACCGAGCTCGATATCTGGCAGTACATCCATCTCGAGAACATTCCCATCGTGCCGCTGTATTTTGCGGCGATCCGTCCGACGGTGGCCCGCGACGGGCTTCTACTGATGGTGGATGACGACCGCTTCCGCCTCAAGGAGGGCGAGGTGCCCACCCCGCGCTCGATCCGGTTTCGCACGTTGGGCTGCTACCCGCTCACGGGCGCCGTCGAAAGCACGGCGGCCACGCTGGAGGACGTCATTCGGGAGATGCTGTTGACGACCACGTCGGAACGTCAGGGACGCGCGATCGATCACGACCAGACGGCGTCGATGGAGAAGAAGAAACAGGAAGGCTATTTCTGATATGGCTACGGCGACCTCGGACGGTGTTTATAAAACAGATGCGCTGATCGCCGAGGATATCGCGGCCTATCTCGTCCGGCATCAACACAAGAGCCTGTTGCGCTTCATCACCTGCGGATCGGTCGACGACGGCAAATCGACGCTGATCGGGCGCCTGCTCTACGATTCGAAGATGATTTTCGAGGATCAGTTGGCGGCCCTCGAAGCGGACTCCAAGAGGATCGGTACGCAAGGCCAGAATATCGATTTCGCTCTGCTGGTCGACGGCCTCGCCGCGGAACGCGAACAGGGCATCACCATCGATGTCGCCTACCGATTTTTCGCCACGGAGAAGCGCAAATTCATCGTCGCCGACACGCCGGGTCACGAGCAATACACCCGAAACATGGTGACCGGCGCCTCGACCGCGGATCTGGCGGTGATTCTCATCGACGCGCGCAAGGGAGTTCTGACGCAGACTCGCCGGCACTCCTACCTCGTGCATCTTCTCGGCATCCGTCACATCGTGCTGGCGGTCAACAAGATGGACTTGGTGGGGTACGAGCAGCAGGTATTCGACAAGATCGTGGCCGCCTACCGCGCGTTTGCCGCCGGCATCGGAATTGCGGAATTCCTGCCGATTCCGATTTCCGGTTTCAAGGGCGACAATATAGCCGCCCGTTCCGAGCACATGCCCTGGTACGCCGGGGTGCCTCTGATCGAACATCTCGAAACGGTGCCGCTCGATGGGAGCGCGGATAGGGCGAAGCCCTTTCGCATGCCGGTACAATGGGTCAGCCGCCCGAATCTCGACTTCAGGGGCTTCTGCGGTCTCATCGCCGCCGGCTCGATCAAACCGGGAGATTCGGTCCGGGTACTGCCATCGGGCAAGAAATCGACGGTCGCGCGCATAGTGACTCAAGGCGGGGATCTCCCGCAGGCAATCGCGGGCCAGTCGGTGACCTTGACGCTGGCCGACGAAGTGGATTGTTCACGCGGCGATGTCATTACGGCCGCCGACTCTCCGCCGCAAGTGGCCGACCAGTTTGAGGCGACCATCGTGTGGATGGCCGACGAGGCCATGCTGCCTGGAAGGCCATATTGGCTGAAGCTGGCCACACAGACGGTATCGGCGAGCGTTTCGGCGCCGAAATACCAGGTCAATGTGAACACCATGGAGCACCTCGCGGTCAAGACCTTCGACTTGAACGCCATCGGTGTCGCCACCGTGTCGACGAGCCGGCCGATCGTCTTCGAACCCTATGCGGAAAGCCGGACCCTCGGCGGCTTCATTCTCATCGACAAGATCTCGAATGCGACGGTGGCGGCGGGGATGCTGAATTTCTCGCTGCGCCGAGCCCAGAACGTTCACTGGCAGGCGCTCGATGTATCGCGCGCCGCACATGCGGTGCTCAAGAATCAGAATCCGGCGGTTCTTTGGCTCACCGGTTTGTCCGGAGCCGGCAAGTCGACCATTGCGAATCTGGTGGAGAAGAAGCTGTTTCGAATGAACCGGCACACCTTTCTGCTCGATGGCGACAACGTCCGCCACGGCTTGAACAAGGATCTCGGATTCACCGAAGCCGATCGAGTCGAGAATATCAGGCGGGTGGGGGAGGTCGCGCGGCTGATGACGGATGCCGGCCTGATCGTGATCACCGCGTTCATTTCTCCGTTTCGCGCGGAGCGGCGGCTGGTGCGGGAGATGATGGCGCCCGGCGAGTTCATCGAAATCCATATCGACACCCCGCTGGGGGTCGCTGAATCACGCGACGTCAAGGGGTTGTACAAGAAAGCCCGGCGCGGCCAGCTCAAGAATTTTACGGGGATCGACAGTCCGTATGAAGCTCCAGAGGCCCCGGAGATCCGCATCGACACCACGCAACTGTCCCCTGAGGAAGCCGCGGAATTGATCGTGGATTATTTGATCAAGTGACGCGTGTGCGCAGCTCGAGGCGGTGCGCACACGCGCCTCACCAACCGGGGCGCCCCTGGCCCCCGAGGACGTGCAGAAGATCCTGAGCATCTGCTCGTCGCGTGGCCTGCTCGTGGGAGGCCAGGCGCATCGGCTAGCATCTCTGGATACCCGCGCTCGACGATTGGACGCCGTTAGATCGAGCGGCGGAAGGACGGTGTAGCGAACACCGGTCCAATAGACCTGGAGGATTTTGTCGTTGGGGTAGGCATCGGTACCTGCGCCGGAATACGTATTGGACGCACCGAACAGGCCGAATGCCGACGCATTGTAATTGGGGTCGTACTTGAAAGTGGACGAACGACTCAGATTCGTGGCCCGGTTGTTGAAAGGCGGGAAGATGGCCGTGCTCAGCGTAAACACTGAATGACCGAATCTGCGCAAGCTCATCGAGAGCGCGTTCGGCATTCCGCGTCTCGATTACCCGCCGGAGGCGTACCCTGCGGAACTGCGCGAGTGTGCGGACGGACCTGTAGCCGCACGTTTTCCGCGCGATTTGAGGCCGTTCGGATGTGGATGACCGACGGCGATCCGGCCGGCCTATCTTTCCTTTATTTTATCCGCTTAAGGTACCCGTCCGGGGCTACGGTGATAAGCAGTTGATGTGTCACTTGCGTATCGATCTCAAATTCCGGGTGGCTCTCGAGATACTTCCGGACAGCGGTCTTGGGATTGTTTCCAGGCCCCCAGGATCTATCCGGCCATAATCCTGCGGGCAGCTCCTCCACGATAGTGTCAAAGACAACACAGTAATTGGCGACGCTGGTTAAAGGTGCGTATGCCTCTAGTTCGGCGAGTACATGTTCATGGGTGTGATTTGAGTCCAGGCACACGAGTACATTGCGGCTCCGACCAGCGAACTGCCGCGCAGCATCGATTACCTCTGGAGCCAGACTCGATCCCTGAATCATTTGGATGCGACGTGCCAGCGGATGCGCCTCGATCGCCGCACGATTATGGGCCCTAATGTCAATATCAATACCGAGTACCTGCGCCTCAGGGGGTCCGCCACACGCTGCATTGAGTTCCAGCATCGAGGCGGAGAAAATTAGTGAGCCGCCATGGGCAATACCCGTCTCGATGATCAAATCCGGCTGGGTCCGCCAGATAATTTCCTGCATGGCAACAATATCTTGCGGATATTGAATAATAGGACGTCCCAGCCAAGAAAAATTATAGGAATACTTCGGCACCGTTGAGGCGCGCATAAACTCAGTGGCCAAGTCTCGTAGCTCGCGGTTATCTCCGTTAGCGCAGATGCGAGCCGTAACTTCATCCTCAAATTTCATGAATCAGTCCATCCCATAATTTATCGAAAGTCCCATTCCTGGGTGGAGTTGCTCGCACGTAACAATCTTGCGAGCCACCGAATGAAGGGGTAACCCAATTTTGCGACGAGAAACTCCGCCCGATTCGAAACCCTTTGCCGGATCTTTGAATGCCGGATAAAGCTGGTTCGGGTCCGGTACGAAGCCGTCTAATCGCTCGATTCCATCCTTGAGGCGTCGGCGACGTTTCCTGTCATCGATTTGATTGTCGTTGCGAATCGACGCTTCGCTGGCGTTATGATTTCGCACTCCCTCGGCGCTCTGCACCTGGCCGATGAGATGCTTTAGAACGTGACCTGCGGTGACGATCCCGCCGCCCGCGTTTGCGATCACGTAGGCGCCTATTGGACCAGCACATTTACCCGAAACATTGCGCGAAGAAACTATGATGGGAGAGGTAAGTTTCGATGCAATGCCGTACGCGTCCGAGAACATTTAGCCAACTTCCCTCTAGGGTACCGTCCCGCATGTGTCCGGTATAAACCGTTACCCATGTGTCCGGAATGGATCGGTGGTGGGCGGTACAGGGATTGAACCTGTGACCCCTGCCGTGTGAAAGCAGTGCTCTACCGCTGAGCTAACCGCCCGCGCAACCAGCGGCAAAGTATGACATCGCAAGTGCAGTATGACAAACCTGCCGGCACCCTCTGTTAAACTCACCGGCTCGCTAACCACCTCGAAAGCCTCACGTCTCATGACCGTCCGCACCCGTTTCGCCCCGAGTCCCACCGGCTTCCTGCACATCGGGGGGCTTAGAACCGCGCTGTTCTGTTGGCTGTACGCGCGCCGCCATGGGGGGCAGTTCGTGCTGCGGATCGAGGACACGGATCTCGAGCGCTCGACCGAGGCGGCCATCCAGCAGATCTTGGATGGCATGCAGTGGGCGGGGCTCGCGCACGACGAGGGGCCGTTCTACCAGACCCGGCGCTTCGATCGCTACAAAGAAGTCATCGAGCAGCTGCTCGCGAGCGGCCATGCGTATCGGTGTTACTGCACCAAGGAGGAGCTCGCGCAGCTGCGCGCCGATCAGATGGCGCGGGGCGAGAAGCCGCGCTACGACGGCCGCTGGCGCGATCGTACCGATGCCCGGCCGGACGTGCCGCCGGTCATTCGCTTCAAGAATCCGCTCGACGGCGAGATCGTCGTCGATGACGTGGTGCACGGACGCGTCGTGTTCCAGAACGCCGAGCTCGACGATCTCATCATCGCCCGCTCCGACGGCACGCCCACCTACAACTTCTGCGTCGTGGTGGACGACATGGACATGCGCATCACCCATGTGATCCGCGGCGATGATCATTTGAACAACACTCCGCGGCAGATGAACATGTTGATCGCGCTCGGCTATCCGCCGCCGGTGTACGCGCACCTGCCGATGATCCTGGGGCCGGACGGCACCAAGCTCTCCAAGCGCCACGGCGCGGTGAGCGTGCTGCAATACCAGGAAGACGGATTCTTGGCCGAGGCGGTGCTCAACTATCTGGTGCGCTTGGGCTGGTCGCATGGCGATCAGGAGTACTTCAGCATCGAGGAGATGGTGCGCTTGTTCGATATCGCGGATGTGAACAAGTCCGCCTCGACCTTCGATGTCGCCAAGCTCACCTGGCTCAATCAGCAGCATCTGATGCGCTCGCCGGCGGCAACTGTGGTGCCGGTGCTGCGCTGGCACTTGAACCGCGAGGGCATCGCCGCCGAGGATGACGCGCAACTCGAGCGCATCGTGCTCTCGCAGCGTGAACGCGCCAAGACGGTGCGCGAGATGGCGGTGAACAGCGCCTTCTTCTTTCGGCCCCCCGAGGCCTATGATGAGAAGGCGCTGCGCAAGCACGTGACGCCGGAGGTGCTCGCGCTGCTCGCCGAGACCGCTCAGCACCTCGCGCAGCTCACCGACTGGTCGGCGCCCGCGATCCATGAGCTCATCAACGGCTTGGCGCTCGCCCGCGGCGTCGCGCTCGGCAAACTCGCCCAGCCGATCCGGCTCGCGGTGTGCGGCGGCACGGTCTCGCCGCCGATCGATGCGACCTTGGAGATCCTCGGCCGCGAGGAGTCGCTCGCCCGCTTGCGCCGGGCGCTCGAGCGTTGGAGCGCCGCCGCCTAAACCCACCCCCGGGCAACCGCGCTGAGGGCTCCAGGGCGCCCTCAGCGGTGCCTTTGTGGACGAGGCGGGCGCAAATGACGCTTGAGGGAGCCGCTCGCCGGCCCGACGATGGGCGGGACTGATGCTGAGGGCCGTCCATGATCGCCGAGCCTCCTCCCTGCCGCCGTGCACCGCCGCTGACGCTCAGCGCTCCTGGCTTCCGCGGGGCGCCGCCGCGCCGCACCTGAGGCGGGATGACCCCCATGGAATCGGAGCTTAGCGAGGACGGCTATTCGGTCGAAGCGGCCTGCCGAGACTATGTCGAGGATCGGCGCAGTGAAAAGAACGAGGCCTGCGCGCATGACGCGCACAAGCGCTTCGAGCGCACCGTGTACGGCACGGCCTTCGGCCAGATCCCGGTCTGCCGCCTCGTGAGCCTTGATATCAAAGCCTGGCGGCGCGAGACCGGGCTCTCCAAGAGCTCCCAGAACCGCACCATGACGGCGCTGCGTGCCGCGCTCAATCTCGCGGTGCAGAATCGGCGGGTCGGCGCCGATCGGCGCATCGAATGGGGCTCGGTGCGGCAGCACCAGGGCGTCACTCAGCGTCGCACGCTGTTTCTGGACCTGGATCAGCGGCGCCTGCTCATTCACCATGCCACCGGCTCGGTGCGCGACCTGATGGCCGGTATGGCACTCACCGGAGCGCGCCCCGGGGATCTGGCGAGCGCCCGCCGCTCGCACTACGATGCGCGCACCAAGTCGGTCACCTTCGCCGCCAAGCAGGCGATCCGCACCGTGCCGCTGCCGACGGCTGCGGTTGCGCTGTTCGATCGGCTGGCGCTAGGCAAGCGCCCCGGCGACTTTCTGTTCACGCGCGATGACGGCAAGCCCTGGGCGCACTCGGATTGGGATGAGTTGGTTCGGGCCGCCGCGGAGCGGGCGGGGCTGCCGGCCGGCGTCTGCCTCTACAGCCTGCGGCACGCCTTCATTACGCAGTCGCTGATGGATGGCATGAGCACCCTGGAGGTGGCGCGCATTTCCGGCACCTCGCTGGCGATGATCGAGCGGCACTACGGGCATCTCGTCATGACGGCCGCGCGCGAGCGGCTCGAGCGGGTGAATCTCCTATAAGGGGCGCTGCGCCAGCCCGGCGCGCCCGGAGGAGCCGTTGCGGCGCATCCGCCGGCTCGCCCCGCCGGCTCGCCCCGTGGAGAATGTAGTCCTTTCATTTTCTTGACGAATTGAGCCCCGTCAGGTAACTTCCCGCGCCTCCATGTGGGGCCATAGCTCAGCTGGGAGAGCGCTTGCATGGCATGCAAGAGGTCGGCGGTTCGATCCCGCCTGGCTCCACCAGATTTTCTGTCGATTCGAGGTCAGGCCTGCGTCCCCATCGTCTAGAGGCCTAGGACACATCCCTTTCACGGATGCGACCGGGGTTCGAATCCCCGTGGGGACGCCACTTTTAAACGCCGGTAACTCGGGATAGAGGCGGAGACCGGCAATTCATCGGTCGGGCCTCAAGTCCGATCCTGCCAGATGACGGGGTTGCGCCTGCCGTGAAACACCGCCAAAACGACGATTCGCCGCTCTTCCGCTCGAAAGTACACGCTGAATGGAAACCGATTGACAACGACACGGCGAACATCTTTGTCAATCGCCGCGTAGGGTGTGGGCCGCTCGGCCGCAGCGTCCACACATCGTTCGATTTCGGTAATGAATTCGACCCCAAGGCCTGGCCTTTGGCTTTCGTACCATGCTGCCGCTTCGATGAACTCCGCGCGGGCGGCACGACGAAAGGTAACCGATAGATTCATCTCCCGATTCGGGTCAGCGCAGATTCCTTGACTTCATCCCAAGGCACTACATCTTCCGGATTTGCGGCATGGTCGGCAAGCCGCCGGTCAAGTTCGGCCTTCTGAGCGTCTGTCGGACCTGGCACGGCATTTCGATCGCCGATGCTATCCCAAAGCGCCTCGACCAACTCAAGCTGCTCTTCCAAAGGGAGATTGCGAAGTTGGTCGAATAAAGAATTATTCATCACCGTCATTATAGCGCCCGGCGAGCACCCCAGTTAACCGCGCAAATAAACAGATATCGAGTGGAGCCACGAGGCATTTACCTCGATTATGACGGTGCCGGCCGCCCCCGGCGCCACTCAAGCACAGGAAATTCGGGTCAGGCGCCGTCGGTCAACCCTCAGAATCCACTAGACGGTACAAGGCTGCGAGCGTCATCGAGCGCACATCCGCAGCCAACGCCACCACGCGCGCGGGTTCATTTGGATCTGCGCGAGCGGCTGCAATTCGCGCCAGCAACGATGCTGCCTCACATCGCTCCAGCGCCCGAGTGCGCACCGTGGCGAAGCAGCGGCCGGGCCGCACCAATGCCTCGTCGACGTCGCCGATGTTGGGCAGATTGGTGGTGAAGATGATCTTTCGGCCCTGTGCGCGGACGACCCCATCCGCCACGGCCAGGAAGCGGTGCAAGTCCACATTGCCGTTGGATCGCGTCATCAACAAGTGATCCGCGTCTTCGATCACGAATGCGTCGAGGTTGCCAGTGAGAAAAACGACGAAGATCTCGTCGTTCTCGAGTGCGCGCATGTCGGCGGTATAGAGCACTTGAGCGCTATCCGCCTTGCGAGCAGACATCGTGGCCAGGATGGCGCGCACCAATCTAGTCTTCCCGGTGCCCGGTGGCCCCTGAAGAATCAGCACGGTCTCGCGCGACGCGAGGTAGCGCGCAATGAAGGTTGCTACCGGCTCCGCCAGTGTCGGATAGGCCTCATCGTAAGGGGCTGGGTCCGCCATCTCGTCGAACGAGGCGCTCGAGAGGCCCCGACGGCTGGAGAATTGCCAGTCGATCGTAAACATTTCGTGTCGAACCACTTGCTCGCCGACGATGGCCAACAGTTTCGCGCGCGACTCGTCCAGCCGATTCAGGCTGTCGGCCCAGATGTGAAAGGAGCAGGAGCCGTAATCGATCTTGCGACTGCCTTCGACGCTGATGAATACGCCGGGTCCGTCCAGCAGCAACGACGTGCTATCCGTGCGCTGAGCGACGAGGCCGGCGCTCAACGCGAGATCGTCGAAAACCTCGTCCAAGGGCCGACGAACGGCGCACCGCACAGTACGGTGAATTGCATAGCGCGCGGCGCCTCGATCGAACGACTGCAGCGCTCTCAGCTTCAAGAGCGTCTCGCCCGGATCGGATAGGTCGCCACGCAACGCCAGGTACATGGGCAGGCTACCCGCCTCACCCTCAAAGTCGAACTTCAATCCCTTCATGGTCCTAACTCAAGGCAACAAAAAGCCCCTGGTGAAAGTTCGCCAGGGGCTTCGTCGCGATGACGGGACCGTCTGGCTCGAAGCATGACGCTTCGAGCCATCAATTCGAAGCGGTTACTTCAACAAGTATTTACACGTCTTCTTCGTAGACCCTGAGGTCATAGCCTTCTCCGTTGTACGGCTCTCGCCGCGCGTGGCGGCAAGACAGCCGCGTAGAATACTCAGTGCTTACGTGTTGTCAAGAAACATAGGCGAAAGCCGGCGCTCTTCGGTTTCATCTTGCCCGGCGGGGAAGGGCGGTAAATTGCCGGTTCATACCCGCCAGGCTTTCTGGTGAGTTAAACGCCGGTAACTTGGGGCAATTCAATTCGCTTCAGGGGCCCGTCGCTTCAGGGGCCCGCGATCGCCTGCCAGCCTTTCTGAGAGCGCCGTAATTCAATGTTGGAGCGTCGAATCCTGGCGCGAGTTGCGACATTGTCGTGCCCTGAGGGTCTCGGCCTTCGACGCTGCAAAAAAGCCGCTTACAGAATCAACAGGTTCTGCGTCGTAGCATTCCTGACCGCGGCGAGCGGGATGCCGGTATCAAAAGTAACGAGCCGTCCTTCATGCTGAACCGCGAGAGCAAGCAGGTATATGTCGGTCAGTTGCCGCGGTCCATGAATTCGGGTCGAGTCCACGACATCCGAATCCAACAGACTGACTTCAGCCGGCCAGAATTCATGGATATCTTGGTGGCAGGCCTCGGCCAGATGCTCAATGACAGCTTGAACTGGTAACGGGTTTGGATAGCCCGGATTCGACATGATGCGGATACAACCGTTTTGCGTGATTGGACATGATGCCCAACCCTCCCGCGCGTGCTTCGAGAACCAACTAATCGCCGAAGCGTGGGATACATGATCGGAGTCCAGCAACGCGATCAACACATTGACATCCAACAGTGCGCGCACTTGCTAAAGTCCGCAGATCTCAAGCCCACTTGTGGCGGCACGACGCGCACGCGACCAGCCGGGGTGAGCGCCGCTAGTACGCATCTTCGTCACGAAGCTTGTCGATCAACTCATTGGTGACGATACCGCCACGTCGCGCGAACGGCTTAAGTCCATAAACCGCCTTGGGTTCCTTCACGGACAGCGGCTCTTGCGGAGTCGTCAGCGCACGCCGAGCTAACTCGGAGATCATCTCGCCGATGGTCTTCCGTTCCCGCTTAGCCCGCTCCTTTGCGGCCTGTAGCACATCCTCAGCAATGTCGAGCGTCGTTCTCATGCATCAGATGCTAGCGCATCACGCATCACTAGTCTACTCTCCAGTTCGTTAAGTCGAATCGCAAATTCGTTGGCCGCCGCGGTATTTACGGGGGGGGCTCCAGCATTGCCGCGCGTGCAGCGTCATGGATTGAACGCGCTTGGCGATCGGGCTGCTGCTTTGGCGGCGAGCTGTAAACTTCGCGGCGCTGATGCGGTTTTTGTCGCGCTCGCCGAAGCGCTCGATCAACCGCTCATCACCTTGGACCGGGAGATCCTCGAACGGTCATCTCGGATCGTCGAAGCCGAAGCACCCGATGTATGGTTGCATCGCCAGTCAAGCCGGTAATCGTCGCCGTTTCAAGCTGCATTTGCGGGGGTTAAGTTGGTGTACCCGTCGTGGGGACTAGCCGTTCCGGTAAAGAGTTGGTAATCGGTTCTTATTGCTTGATATTGCCCCAGTCATTAGTACTGGGGTGTCTTTCTGCCGAAGAAAAAATCGTCTTCAGATCGTCCGGCATAAAATGGCGTTGGCGCTACCCGCCAACGCCGCGGAGGTCCAGGTCGATCAGTGCAAAAGCCCCAAAATTCCGTGGATTTCCGCGCGCACGTGGTGGGGCTGACTACGAGGTAACGCGGTGCAGCAAGTTAAGTATATTTCGCTCATTTTTTAAGCGATTTGAACTTAAAGGTTGTCATTGGCAGGCGTCCCGGCTATACTTTAAGTATGAATCGCTTATTTCCTGAGCGAAATGTACTTGAAACATGGCCACCGATACAGACAATACTGCCGCGGCCGCCCGCGAGGCCCTGCAGGCCAGGATTCTGGTCGAGCTCATGGGCAATGCGCTCGCCAAGGAGCTCGTCTTAAAGGGCGGCCTCGCCATGCGCCTGGCACACGGCAGCGAGCGGTACACGAAGGACATCGACCTCGATGCAGATCCTGCGTTTCCGAAGCAGCGGATCCAGGGCATCGTGCGCCGCTCGATCGCGGGCGCCATCTCATCGGGCCTGATCGACAACGCGGTGGTCACGGACCCAAAGCAAACGGAGACGACACTTCGGTGGAAGATCTCGGGCTTCTACCCCGGTAGCACCGAGCCTCTGCACCTGACCGTCGAGGTCTCGCGCCGTACGCCCCTGGTGCATTTGGGGGTGGTGGAGGTGCCCGCGCCGGGTTTCAACTCCCGTACTCTGATTCGCGCCATGAGTTCCCAGGCACTCGCCGTCTCCAAAGTGTTTGCGCTTACCGCGCTCAATCGCACCGAGGTGCGCGATCTCTTTGACCTGGATGTGCTCATCCGCGCAAACATTGGGGACCCGAGTAAAGCGCTCTCGGAGGTACCAGATGCTGAAGCACGCCTCGCGACCGCACGGGAGGAGCTCTGGCGCAAGATCGAGATAATGACGTATGCGCAGTTTCAGACCAATGTCGTGCCGACGCTGCCGCAGGCGGTGGCCGCGGCGATCGATGAGGCAACGTTCGAGGAGCTGCGCCTTAAAGTCGGTGAGCGCGTCGAGCGCTGGATTCAGGACGCACAAGCGAAGCTCAAGGGCGAGAAACCATGAACGCCGTGGCAGCAAACAAGGAAGCCGACTCACTGGGCGCCGGCGGTGCTGACTGGAAATTTGCGCTTTTAGGCGCGCTGCCGCGCGCACCGCGCATTCTCACGGCCGCTACATTCCTTGCCTTTGCGAAGACCATACGCCCCGATGTCAGTTCCGCGACTAGCCGCTTGCTCGTAGGATACCTGATCCGTGCGCAGGCCTTGCGGCGCGTGACACAGGGCACTTACTTGAATCGCCGCGCGCTCCCGCCCGCCGAACTCTACGAGGCTGCGCCTGTTATTCGCACCGGCGCGGTGCTTTCGCTCAACTCGGTGCTCGGCGAACTCGGAGTCATCAACAATCCCTCGCGCATCGTGACCTGCATACTGCCGACCTCGAAATTGAAGAGTCCGAAGCTCGGAGAGCTAAAAACCGAGGCAGGAATGTTTCGGTTCTACGGCCTCGCCGAGCGCTTCTTCCCGGCGAACGCGGAGGATGAGCGCGAGCTGCTGCAGCCGGGGCGCCCCTGTGCGGTGTTTCGCGCCGAAGTAGCAATCCTGCAATGGCTGCACCTAGCTTCCCTAAAGCGCAGCACGTTGGGAGAGCTGCCACTCGATGTGGATCTGGAGCTTTTGGACCTTGAACTCCTCGCGCGCCATGCCGAGCGCTTTAACTTGCGCGAAGTCTGGGAGCGGTGGTACGCGCGCGCCACGGATGCTGATTTCGGCACCGAGCGAGCGCGCTAAAGGCGCGCTGTCAGTCATCAATTTACACGTCGCGTTCTCACATCAACACCGAATCGCCTGGCCGAGAACCGAATTACCAACTCTTTACCGGAACGGCTAGCCCGTGGGGACGCCATTTTTAAACGGCGGCTATGGCGTTGTCGCCTCGGTCTCCGCGTTCAACGCATCGAGATAGCGCACATAGGCGAAGATCCGTCCCCGCGCGCGACCGGTGGTTTCACGCACGATTCCCAGCTTCTGCAATTCGCCCAGTGCTTGCGTCACCGTCGGGGTCGTGAATCCGGTTGATTGCGTAAGCGTCGCTATCGTGGCCAGCGGCTTGGCTTGCAGGGCCTCTTGCACCAGCAACATCGTGGGCGCCTGACGCCCCATCTCCCGCACACGGTTTCGATCTTCACGAAAGACCGCGGATATTCGTAGTCCCGTTGTGGTGGCCTGTTCGGCGCTGACGCGGATCGCCGTTGCGAAAAAATCCAGCCAGCGTTCGAAGTCGCCCGACTCACGTGCTCCGTTGAGTTCGTCGTAATACCGTTGGCGATTCTGCTTGAAGTAGAGGCTCGAATAGAGAAGCGGCTCTCGTAATACTCCTTCGTGGCAAAGCAGCAGCGTGATCAGCAAGCGGCCGATGCGGCCGTTGCCATCGAGAAAGGGGTGAATCGTTTCGAACTGAAGGTGAGCGAGCGCCGCTTTCACCAACGTCGGCGTATCGGAGTGCAGGAACTTTTCGAGATCTCCCATGCAATGCTGCACCTCTTGCGGTGGTGGCGGCACGAATGCTGCGTTGCTCCGGCGAGTACCTCCGATCCAGTTCTGCGATTGCCGAAACTCGCCGGGCGTCTTCTGCGCACCGCGTCCGGTTGCAAGGAGAATTTCGTGCATCTCACGCAACAGCCGATTGGACAACGGGAAGCCATTGCGAAGTCGTTGCAGGCCATGGGTCATCGCCTCGACATAGTGGGATACTTCCGTGACATCCCCTATGGGTACGCCGGGCGCTTCGCCGAGCTCGTGTGCCAGTAGGTCATCGAGCGTGGATTGTGTGCCTTCGATTTGCGATGACAGGACCGCTTCTTTTCGGACGTAGGTGTGGAGAAGCAGATGGGCATCGGGTAATGTTCCCGCCGCGCCATCCAGCCGACCCAGCGCAAGCAGCCCCTGATCGAGCGAATTGCGAACGCCCCCAATGAGCTCAAGTGCAGGCACCGGGGGCAGAGGCGCCGGAACGAATGCACGGACTTCCTCGCTTCCGGCGATGGATGTGACATATCGTCCGGTGTCGGACCGCTTCACCGTTGTGTCCCTTGTTAAAGTCTGCTTAATAGCCTAGCAGCTTATTAAAGAGAACAAGGATTTTCTTTAATAAAGAATTCTCGTCGTTTCTACCGTTTGGGGCAGCGCCGCCTATCGGTAGGCATCCGGTCGGTCGATTAGCCCGGTATTTACGGGGTTTAGTTGGTGTACCCGTGGGGGACGCCAATTTTTAAACGCTGGCCGGAGGCGGTACCCCGCCGGGCGGCACCGCCCACATTCGCCCAGGTTATCGCCGGGGGCATTTTTGCCCGCTGCCTTTGACCAGACCCATATTTATGGGTGACAATTATGCAAGCCTGTCCGCAATCGGGATCCTATTTCATGAGCACCACGAAAACCACCTTGGAAATGTCCGAGACTTTGTTTCGGAGGGCTAAGGCTACCGCTGCGGGCCGCGGCCAGACTCTCAAGCAATTTGTAACCGGCGCTCTTGAAAAGGAGTTGGGCTCGAGCGAGTCCGGCGCTATCGTCAGTGCCGGCGCGGCTCTTCGGAAGGTTCGGTTGCTTGCCAAGATGAACGCTGCCAGTTGGCAGACGGATCAAGATGCGGTCGAGGCGGTGCGCGAGCAGCGGCGGGGATGATCGTCGATGCTTCCGTCTGGGTGGCAATATTTCGTGAGAATGACGTTCATCATGCTGCCTGCATCGCGTTCTTGGACTTGGCGGTCGAGAATCAGCGCGATTTAAACGTACCCAATTTGGCTCTCGCCGAGATCGCGGGTGTGTTTGCACGCCAAACCGGGAAGGGCAGGCTCGCGACGCGGACAGTGCGGGCCGTACTTGCGTTGCCACGCGTGCAGCGTCACGGACTGAACGACGCGCTTGGGGACCGGGCTGTGGCTTTGGCGGCGAGCTGCAAACTTCGCGGTGCTGATGCAGTTTTTGTCGCGCTTGCCGAAGCGCTCGATCAACCGCTGATCACCTTGGATCAGGAGATCCTGGAACGGTCATCTCGGGTCGTCGAAGCCGAAGCTCCCGATGTGTGGGTGCATCGCCACTCAAGCCGGTAATCGCCCGCCGTTTCAAGCCGCATTTACGGGGGTTAAGTTGGTGTACCCGTGGAGGCGCCATTTTTAAATGCCGAGCAACCCGTCCTCCGGTCCGTCGCGGTCTTCATCGGAGCGGATTGCCATCTCAGTCGGCTCCTGCAACTCCTTCATCTCCATCCATGCGGCAATTGGGACGCGTCATGTCGGTTTGAAGGTCTTGACGCCTGCTTTATTCGCCGCACGCCGCAGGTCGTCATCAAGAGTCGCCATCGGGCAACCGCTGCGCAGGGCAAGCTCCAGATACGATGCGTCGTAGGACGACAGCCGATAGCGTCGTGATAGCTGCAGGGTATCGGAAAGGATATGCGTGAACGTATCGGCGTCGACTTCCATGGATATGCCGTCGAGCAACGAGATGAACGACCCGCTTTGTGCGGCGGTCACCAGTTCTTTGGCTTCACTGCGAGCGATAACGTTCGCAACCTCGAGTCCCCACGTCGTTGGTACCATGGCCACGGTGTCGGGATCTCGAAGAGCATTCAGAACTGCCAAAGGGTAAGCCTCGTCGCGCGCGGCAGTGTCCCGCAGTAACCAGGACAACGCGACCGATGCGTCGAGAATAAATCTCATTCCCGGCCTTCTTCGATGGCGGCCCTGATATCGATTTTCGTTCGTACCGAGTTGCTTTTCTTGAATGCGAGAAATTGATCGATGGCTGCTGCCGGGTTTTTGGCGGTCTGGCCCTCGCTTGGAACGAGATCCGCGATGGCTTTGCCCCTATTTGTAATGGTGAATCGTTTGCCCGCCTGGACTTGGCGCAACAACTCCGGGAGTTTCGTTTTTGCCTCGTATGCGCCGATTTCAATCTTCATGAGTAACTGCCTCCAGTCGATCTTTAAAGACTAGTCTATAGACTAGTCTTTTACAACTTGAAGTGTATGCGCACGTGTCAGGTGGGAAGGATCGCCTGGTATTTACGGGGGGTAAGTTGGTGTAGCCGTGGGGACGCCACTTTTAAACGCGCTGCCCGGCGCGATAAATGCCCGCGCCGAGTCCGGCGGGAGTCACTGTCATCGCGCGGTCGGACCTCAATCGTCGCACCCGCCGCTTCATCCACCGACCCCCCCCCCGACGCGCGGCCCTATCCAGCCGATCTGCGCCAAGGCACCAGCATCGAGACGCGGGACTTGTACCGGCGGTACTCGTCGCCAAACAGATCGATGAGGTCGCGCTCTTCCAACAGAATGCCGATGAGGATGTAGGCGCTGGTTACCGCCGCAAACAGCAGATGGCCTAGCGTCATTACCGGAGCCGCCCAAAATGCGATGATAAAGCCCAGGTAGAGGGGGTGGCGCACGAACTTGTAGTACAGCGGGGTGCGGAAGCGCGGCACCGGCATCGGGTTGCCGGCGAAATTGTTGGTGACCTGATGCAGTCCGAATAATTCGAAGTGATTGATCAAAAACGTGCTGGAGAGCACGATCAAGAAGCCGATGAACGACAGCGCGGTCACTGCCATCGCGATTTGCGGATCGTCGATGTCCCAGACCACCGTCGGCATCGGCCGCCATTCGCTGCACACAAGGATGAGCGCAAGGCTCGAAAATAGCACGTAGGTGCTTCGCTCGACCGATTTCGGCACGAATTTCGTCCACCATTTCTTGAATTGTTTGCGCGCCATCACGCTGTGTTGAATGGCGAAAATGGACATCAGGAGCAGATTGATGCCGAGCGCTTCGGAGGTCGGCACGACCGTTCCGGTGTCGATGGTCTTCGGCACGAGGACGCCCGTGACGAATCCGATCGCGTATAGAAAGGTGACGAAGAATACGAGGTAGGATGCAATTCCGTAAAGAAACGCGACGAGTGCGCCCATGGGACCTCCTTTGCTCCAATCGTGTCTGCTTTTGTGCATCCGCTCGCGGCGTGAGCGCGAGTCGGCACGGAAAGGATGCTTGCTGTGGGTACGGAAATCTTTGAGGTGCGCTTGATTTGTTCTTCAGTTGAGCTTGATAAATTCCTGAGAGCCGCGTTCAACTCCGGCACGAGGCGCCAACGTGCGATTTACATTTTCCGGATACGTGCTTGATATCGATCGTCGCGAACTCCATCGCGGCGCGGAGCCGATTGCGCTCGAGCCGCAGGTGTTCGACTTGTTGGTCTATTTGCTGCTGAATCGCGACCGGGTCGTCACCAAGGACGATCTCATCGCTGCGGTATGGGGCGGTCGGATCGTGTCGGATTCGACGCTCACCAGCCGCATCAACGCCGCGCGCAAGGCGATCGGCGACAGTGGTGAGCAGCAGATCTTGATTCGCACCATCGCGCGCAAGGGCCTGCGTTTCGTGGGCGCGGTGGGCGCCCACTCGGAAGGTGGCCGAGCGGAATCCACCGCCGAGTCCGCTGTGCCGCCGGATGAAGGTCAGGATCGGCCGCGATCGGCGCTGCCGCGAATCGATCGGCCGGCCATTGCCGTTCTTCCGTTCACCAACATGAGCGGTGATCCCGAGCAAGAGTATTTTTCCGACGGCATCAGCGAAGATATCATCACGGCGTTATCCAAGCTGCGTTGGTTTTTCGTGATCGCGCGCAACTCGTCCTTCATCTACAAGGATCGCGCGGTGCACATTCGGCAGATTGCCGATGAGGTCGGGGTCGATTACGTGGTCGAGGGCAGCGTGCGCAAGGGAGGCGATCGCGTACGAATCACTGCGCAACTTAACGATGTGGCGACCGGGGGTCATATCTGGGCGGAACGCTACGACCGCAACATGGCCGACGTCTTCGCAGTTCAAGATGAAATCACCGAAGCCATCGTCGCCGCGATCGAACCGCAGATCTACGCGGCAGAGAATTTCCACGCGCAGCGCAAACCGCCGAACAGCATGGACGCATGGGATCTGGTGATGCGAGGACTGTCGCATTATTGGCGGGTCACGCGGCAGGACAATCTGGTTGCGCAAGCCCTGCTCGAGAAAGCGATTGCCATCGATCCGAATTATGGTCAAGCGCTCGGGGTGCTCGCCGCCAGCCACACGTTCAACGCGCACATGGGCTGGGAAGATATGGCGACCGCGGCGCCTCTCGCCGAGCGCTTCGCGCTGGCCGCCATCCTGGCCGATAGCGAGGACGCTTGGGCGCACTACGCGCTGGCCTGCGTCTATTTGTATAGCCGGCGCTTCGAGGATTCGCTGGCCGAATTCGAATTGGCGCTGCGCCTGAACCCAAATTTCTCGCTCGCGCAGGGCTACCATGGCTTGGCCCTGTCCTACTGCGGGCGCTGGCAAGAAGGCATCGTGGCGGTGCGCCGTGCCCTTCGCTTAAGCCCGCGTGATCCGTACGCGGCGATCTATTGCGGTATCGCCGGCTACGCCCACTATGTTGGGCGAAACTACGATGAGGCGATGCGGCTGGCGCGCGAGGGCATCCGCCAGCGCAGCGATTTCGTCGGCGCACACCGGGTGTTGACGGCCGCGGCGGGCATGGCCGGGCAACTCGAAGTCGGCAAGGCTGCGTTGCAGGAACTGCGCCGCGCGCAACCGAACATCTCACTCGCCTGGATTGCGAGCGAATTACCGATCCAACATCAAGCCGCACGGGAGCATTACTTGGAGGGATTTCGCCGTTCGGGCTTGGATTGATGGTGCCGTCGCAGATGGGAATTTCTACGGCACAACTGCGCTGGGGGGCGCGAGCAGCGAGGGGACCGTATTCAAGATCACGCCCGCCGGGGTGGAGACGGTGATCTATTACTTTACGGGCGGTGCCGCCGTGAACCACCCGGGCGCATTGATTCAAGGCGCAGACGGAATATTTTATGGTACGACCGCTTACGGAGGCTCGAGTAACCTGGGAACGGTCTTCGCATTCTGAATCGCCGGATTGCAAGTCGTCTCGTGCTTCTAAATGTTGGTATTTCGGGATAAGAGTCGGGCGACCCCAGGTCCCGGGCCCAGGTCCGTGGCACGTTTCCGCGGAAACGTGCCACGGAATCCTTTGGAGGGGTCCGCCATCGCCTGCAGGCCCCGCCCTTAAATGCGGTAGGCCGGGCAAGGGCCCATCAGCCCATGAAAAAGGCGTTGAGCTTGTTACCGTCCGGATCACGGAAGTAGCCGGCGTAGAAACCGCCGCCGCGATCTCCCGGTGCGCCTTCATCCTTTGCGCCCAAGCTCATGGCCAGTTGATAGATCCGATCGACGTGCGCGCGCTCTTTGGCCTCGATTGCGACCATGACGCCGTTACCGACGGTGGCAGGTTTGCCGTCAAAGGGCTTGGTGAGCCCGATGCCGGCGCCCCCACCGGGCTTTCCCCAGGCAATGAAGGTTTCATTCTCCATCATCCGGCCGACGCCCATTTCTTTCGCGATCGCATCATAAAAGGCGGCAGCGCGCTTGAGGTCGTTCGTTCCCAGAGTTACGTAGCCGATCATGGTTTTCTCCGTTTTCGGGTTGGAATATCCCACCAATCTGCAGTGATTGTCGCAAGCCCCCGTGGGACGCCAATATCATACGCCGGGCAATCCGGCGTCCGCTCAGGCGCAGTCATCGGAGCAAATGGCCGATCAAGTCGATGACATGGGCGCGATCTGTCCTGATCGCACCCGCTCACGCGCGTTCCGTCTCTCCTCGGCCAGCGACACGACAAAGATGATCAAGCCGCCGAGCGCCAGTAGTGCGCCCACCCACCCGGTCGAAGCCCAGCCCAAACCGCCGGCGATGGCCAGGCCGCCCAACCACGCACCCAGTGCGTTGGCGATGTTGAAGGCGGAATGATTCAACGCCGCTGCGAGCGTCTGTGCATCCTCGGCGACATCCATGAGACGAATCTGTAACGCAGGCACGATCGCAACACCCGTGCCGATTAGAAATACTGTAATCGTGGCCACCCACGCGTTGCGGGCAGCTACGCTGAACAAGCTCAGCACGATGGCGGTCCAGACGAGCACCCCGCCGATCGTGCGCATCAGCGCACGATCGGCGAGCCGCGACCCGACCAGATTGCCGAGGATCATGCCCGCACCGAATACGATGAGCACAAAGGGGACGTAACGCTCCGGCAACCCGGCAACCTGGGTCAGCGTCGGTGCGATGTAGCTGTATACGCAGAACAGTCCGCCGAAGCCCACCGAGCCGACGCCGAGCGTCAGCCAGACCTGCTTGCGACCCAACGCGCTCAGCTCACGGGTGGGGCTCGCGTCCTTGATGGGAGCGGCTCGCGGCACGCAGCAGGCGATCAAAACACTCGTCAGGAGGCCGATGGCGCCCACCAGAACATAGGCCGCTCGCCAGCCCAGTGTCTGTCCGATCCAGGTTGCCAATGGCACCCCGGCCAGGGTTGCGCCGGTCAGCCCCAACATCATTCGGCCGACCGCACTGGCGCGCTCGTTTGCAGGCACGAGGGATGCGGCAACCAGCGACGCCACGCCGAAATACGCGCCGTGCGGCAGGCCGGCGAGAAAACGAACCGCGAGGAGCGGTGCGTAGCCGGGCGTGAGCGCGCTGGCGAAATTGCCAACGGCAAAAAATGCCATCAGCGCCAGCAGCAGCACGTGGCGCGGCCAACGTGCGGCGAGCACGGCGATGAGCGGCGCACCGACCACCACGCCGAGCGCATAGGCACTAATGATGTGTCCTGCGGTGGGCACCGAAATGCCGAGATCCCGGGCCACATTCGGCAACAAGCCCATCATGACGAACTCGCCCGTCCCGATGCCGAAGCCACCGATAGCGAGCGCCAGTTCCGCCCAGCCGGAGCCGCGCGCGCGGCCCGGGAGTGTTTTTTCCGTGGAATACAGTGAAGCGCTCCTGTTCGGTGAGGGTCAGGAGCTTGTAGGCAATCCGTTTGCTCAGTATTGCAGGGGAGGTCGCATCGGTTACGGATGGAACCGACTGCTGCTTGCATAGATGAATCCTCTCACCGGGATAAAGAAATTCGATTGGAAACAGCGCCATCCATCGCTCATTGTGCCGGCTCGTTTCAGCGCGTTGGCCGCGCCGAGGACCCGCGAATTGCCTACATCGGAGTGATAGATGCCACCGGATTTCATTTTTTTTCTGACGCAAGGTCAAACGCTCGTGGACATGCCGCTAAGCGATGGAAGTGTCATCAAAGTGCCGCAGTGGAAAGCGAATGGTGCACCGAGCCTCAATGCTTGGGCTCGCCAACAGGTTTCCGTCGTTACTCCGAGCGCTTCTGCGGCCGCAGCCGAGAATTCATTGCAATACTTGAATGCCGCGAAGCAGATCATGCAATCGCAAGGAAAGCGGGTCGTCGGTATGTACGGTGCCGTCGTGGCTCAAGCGGCTCGTGTGCTGGGCTACGACAACGCGGACGCGGCGAATTATCACATCAGGAAGTGGCAAGGCATTTAGGTGCCCCCCGGCGCGCAGCCCGGTCACCGCCGGCGCATTCGAGTGCCGAGACGCACAGACATTTCAATCTCTTCCGGTGCGAACTCGGGCGGGAAGTAGGCACCGGATACATGTGCTGCATGCAGGCTCGCACCTTCCAATCGGCAGCCGCGCAGGTCGAGCCCGCGAAGATCGGCTTGCCGAAAGTAGCAGTCCGAGAAGTCGATATTGGCGACATCCACGTCGCGCAGATCGATGCCGCGAAAGTCGCACCCGCGAAGGTCGCTCGTCTCACCTGCCTTCCTGCGCCGATTGAATTCCTCGCTGCCGCCGTCGCGCAGCAGCAAGTACAGAGGATCGGCTGATTTGCGTGGTTTTCCGCCAGACATGGGTAACTCATCGGCGGAACAGCGGAAGTCTTGAGATTATAAGCAGCATTCCGTGAAAGCCGGCTGCCGCGTTAATCCTCCGAATCGCGGCGTCGGCGGTCCAATATCTCGACGCTGATGAGCCTCGCGATCATCACGGCGGGATACAACTGGCCAAACAGGGCCTCCGACGTCGCCAGCGAGCGTGCAATAGGGCTCACCGGCAGGATATCGCCGTAGCCAAGCGTCGTCAGGGTGACGAAGCTGAAATATCGAATCAGGCCGGTTCGCATCGGGGCCGCGGGGTAGGTGTCGGGAATGTGAATGGCTGAAGGGTCGAGCGCCAGCAGAATATCGAATGAGTAGGCCCAGGCGAGCCCCGCCAGCAAATAGACGCAGATGGCGCCCTGCACACGGTGATGGGTCACATTGCCAGCGCGAAACACCCGACCCGTCACGATCACGGCCAGCATCAACACGAAGGCGAGACGCAGCACAGCGTCCCCCACCAGCAACGAGGTCCGGGGCCGGTAATGCGCGACCCAATCGAGCGCGATCCCGGAGGCCGCGAGACCCATGACGATGAGGAGGGTGGCGCGGCTGCCGGATACAGCCGCCACGCCGGTGATCGTCAGGATGGCGACGAAACTCAGCAAGATCTCGGAGCGGATGATGGTGCTGCTGGCGAGGGGCGTCACCACGAACAACGTCAGCACCAGCATCACCAACAGGGCAGTCAAGCTGTGTTCCTGCTCCCAGAATCGAACATGGCGCCATCGGTCGCTGACCGGGGATGAGTTTTCCGGCGGTATCACTCTGGTGTCAAACCTCTTTCGAGAAGCGTTACGCGGATTTGCCATAACCCGGCAATTATCGCGCCTCGGCTGTGATCGGGATAACAGCCTCGCATACCTCGATGCGATCGGCACGAGCGCGGACAAAAATGCCATGGGGCCCCGACGGCACGGCGGGTATTACTCCCCGTACCGCAATATGGACATTCCCGGATGACCCCGAGGTGAATTCTCCGTCAAGGTGGCGTCCCAATATGGATATGAATCTCATCAACCCGATCGACCGCGACGCGCTGGGGACCAAGATTCGCAATGCCCAGCCGTTTCCGCATTTTTGCATCGACAACTTTCTGAACGTCGATTTTGCAAATGAAGTATGCGATTCCTTTCCCGACTATCAGGGCGCCAAGGCCATAGGGCGCGAGTTCAGCGGAGTGAATGAGAATTATAAAATTCAAATCACCGATTCGACGAGGTTTCCTCCGGCCATTGCGAGATTGAGCGCCCTGCTGGCCTCGCAGGAATTCCTCGACATGTGGTCCGATCTCATCGGCATTCCAGATCTGCTCGCGGATCCCGATTTGATCGGCGGCGGCATTCACGAAACGAATTCAGGTGGCCGCCTCGATGTCCACGTGGACTTCAATTTCATGGAGAAGCGGCAGTGGCATCGGCGTTTGAACATCCTCATCTATTTCAACAGGGATTGGAAAGAGGACTACGGTGGCTACCTCGACATCTGGGACAAGGATGTCAAGAAGTGCTACGGCTCGTTCGCGCCGATCTTCAATCGCGCCTGCGGATTCGCCACGAGCGAAATCAGCTTCCATGGGGTCAGGCCATTGACCTGTCCGCCGACCATCGCTCGAAAGTCCTTCGCTACTTATTACTACACGCAGGAGCCCCCGCCGCACTGGAATGGCCACGCTCATTCCACGATCTTCAAGGCGCGGCCGGACGAATGGATGCGGGGACATGTGCTCATGCCGGCCGAAAGCACGGTCGCTCACGCCAAGCAGGGTCTGAGGAAGGTCAAACGCGCCATGAAGAAGCTCGTGGGCAAGCCAAGCGATCATTAAAAGATTAAAGGTTTCGACGAGCCTGCCGATACAGCCTGTTCCTTCCTGAACATTAGAGACAGGCGATAATGCAAATCAACAGCATTTCGACGGCAGCACCCCTAGTTGCGAGCAAGCCGGGCGCCTCCGCCCCGAGTACGGCCAAATCCACGTCCACCCCGAGCGCTCCGAGCGTCCCCAACGCCACCACGAGCGCGCCCAGCACCGCCAGCGCCCCGGCCGCCGCGAGCGCGTCGCCTGCCGTCGGCAAATCGACGACCTCCACACCCTCGACCGCATCCAGTGCATCGACCGCGTCGAACTCTGCGTCAGGGCAGCCCTCCGTACCGCCTCAGTCAGAGGCTGCCGCGGTGAGTGCAGCGACTTCGGCCTTGGTGAATTCGACCTATTCGACCAGCGCCGGCGGCAAGAGCTATTCGGCCAACATTTCGCAGGCGAATGGAACGTACACGCTCTCGGTTCCCAATATGCCGGGCGCGAGCGTGAGCGGATCGAGTCTGAGCGCGGCTGAAATGGCCCTCACTATCAAAATCGATACGCTGGTCTGAGGCGCGGCTTTGCCCCGGCTGACCGGGCCGCGCCGAGCCTTATTTGAAGAGTGCTGCAATGCGCGCGGCAATCAAGCGCGAATGCTCCTCTGTGGCCGGTACGAGGCCCAAGCGCTTTAGCAAAACCGATTGCTCAACGAGACCCAGCGCCGCAGCCGCATGGGCGAACTCTAGGTCCTTCTCGCGCCCCGCGCCGAGTTTACTCATCACTAAATCATGCGGCTCCATACAATGCGCGACGATTTGGCCGACCGACACATCAATCGTGCGCGCTTGCCAATCCTGCGGTGCATAGGAGGGCGTTTTTAGGGAGACGCCTTGCGCGTGATAGCCATATTCGACGTCGAAGGGACTCGCTTCGCCGATGACGAAGGAGATCTGATCGGCTATGCGCTCATCCTCGTCGTTTGGCGGAATGATATCGACATCGCGAGTAGCCGTGAGCGCGCCTTCCGGTGGATCCGGCATAACGGCCAAGATGGCGGAGGAGCCAATGACAAAGACTTCACGCAGAGCGAAACGCGCGCCGACTTCAAGGATGATGTGTTGCAACTCACGGCAGCGCATGCCACTAACCCGCGCGCGTCGAATCGAAGATCCGTCGCCGCTCGGCAGGTGAAATGAATGCACTCAAGGGCGACTCCTTGCGCAACACGTCCGCCACCTCCGAAGACTCGGTCATGACACGCACCGCATCGACCAAGGGACCTTGCAGGATTTCGTGCCATCGATCGTGGTAGCGCCGGCCGTGCGGATTAGCCGCCCGCAGTTTGGCGAGGCGTTCCAGAGCTTGCTCCCGCAAAGCGGGTTCGCGCAACAGCCGCTTGGCAACACTCTCGTGCATGCGTCGCGAGCGCAGGACCGCCAAGTCGGTACGGGCGCGGGCATGGTAGTGCGTGGCCCGGGCCTTACCTTCGCGGATGAGCGCGCCACGCGTGCGCAGCGTATCGAGTGTGCGCCAGAGTGTCGGCTGGCTGATGCGCGGGCGCAGCTTCGCCAAGAGTTGCGGCGCGCTTAAGCCCTCGATGTGGAGTAGGAGCAGATTCAATATCTTGTTTTCAAGTACCGTTTTCATAGGGTTGCGCGCTTGATAGGACGTTCTATGAATAGATAATGAATAGATTGTAGCGCCTCTTCTACCCGACTGTCGAGTGCCACTGGCTTGCCCGCCCTGGCTGAGCCCCGATACCGGGCTGCCTTAATGCGAAGAAAATCCTGAAGAGAAATTTTCCTTCGGCCGGGGTCTCTCCCGTCTCAAGGTCTCGGGCAATAATGGAAGGGACGAGACTCGAATGACCAACTCTTTGCCGGAACGCCTAGCCCGTGGGGGACGCCATTTTGCAAGCGCGTGAGCGCCCCCGCAAAGCACGCCGGGAGGTATCCCTATGAAGATCCTGAAGCGAATGATGAAGGGCAATTCAGTGCACCCGGCTCCCGGCCGACGCGATCTGCTGCATGCCGCGGGGGTCGGCGCCGTCGTCGCGGCGGTGGGTGGATGGACCTCGACAGCTGACCAAGCGGCCGCCGCGACCACGGATGCAAGTACGTCGGCTCGTCCGGGGATACGCGCGTTCAAGATCTACACCGGACCCGACAACGCGTCGCATGTGCTCGAAGGCACGATAGACCAAAAGGATCGCACCCAGGTGGTCGCCATCCATTTCAAGGAAACGCCGGCGCATTCCTCGGAAGATTGGCACACCAGCCCGGAGCCGCAGTACGTGATTACGCTGTCGGGGACCCTTGAATTCACCACCCGCAAGGGCGACACGTTCGTGCTGCGACCCGGCGATGTGCTGCTTTCCGAGGACCATGCCGGCACCGGCCACAAGTGGCGTCTGATCGACGATCAACCGTGGCGGCGCGCCTATGTCGTGCTGAAGCCGGGCGCCAAGGATTCCTTCGTGGCGGCGGCCGGCGGCTAAGGTCCGTCGCTCCCCCCCGAGCTTCAGGCGTGAACGTCGATCTGCGTCATGGGCGTTTCGGCAAGCATGCGCTGGGTGCTGGAATACAGTTGGATGCCGCGGCTCGAAGGGTAGGAGCTGGCGCGAGGCGCGGCCGGCGAGACGCGCGCCGGCAGGGCGGGTAGGGGAGGCACCGCCTCGGCCGCCGACGCGGTGCCGGCCGCCGGCTCGGCGCCAGCCGAGGACTCCGCCGTGGCGGAATAATCGGCCTGTAGATAGACCAGCGTCTCGTCCGGGCGGGAGGCGACGATCGTCAGGCGCGTCAGCGCCGTCTCGCCGCCGGCACTACGCAGCGCCGGGGTTGGAAAACCGCCGGACGTACCGCGCTCGCTGGCGAGTATCAGGGTCTGGTTGCTGGGTATTACTTTCACGTACGTCTAACGATCCATCGTTGAGCGCTCGCAGCCAACTGACTAGGCTGCTCTCAACGACAATCCGGTGCAAGGGGAATTACGTCACGGATTGACGGATCGTCGTGTCCCTCGTCACTTGAGCCAGCGGCCGAAGAAGCTGAAGGTGCGATCCCACGCCTGCTGCGACCAGACGGGGTCGTACTGGGTGGCCGGGATGCGGCCCGGCCCGACCGCGGTCTCATTGGCGAAGGCGTGGCGGGCGAGATAGCGGTGGAAATCGAATCTCACGCCGGCCTCGCGCAGCTTCCCCTCCAGCTGATCGATGGTGGCGATCGGGAAGAAGTCGTCCTGCGTGGCCCAATGCGCCTGCAGCGGCGCCTTGATCTTGGTCGCATCGATGTATTCCAGCGGCGGGCAGCCGTACCAGACCACGCCGGCGTCGATCTCGGGGGTCATGCACGAGGCCAGCAGCGTCAACGCGCCCCCCATGCAAAAGCCGGTGATGCCGACCTTCGCGCTGCGCGCCTTCAGGAACTGCACGGCGCCACGGACATCCTGCGAGGCGGCGTCGCCGAAGTTCAGCCCCGTCATCAGGTGATGCGCCTCTTCGGCCTCAACCGTGGACTTGCCGCGGTAGAGGTCGGGCACGAGCGCGATGTAGCCGGCGGTGGCCAGACGGTCGGCGACGCCGCGGATCTGTGGGTTGACCCCCCACCACTCCTGGATGACGACGACCGCCGCTGCACCCGCAGCCTGCTCCGGTTCGGCCAGGTAGCCTTGAATCGATTGCCCATCGGGGCGCTTGAAGGTGACCGTGGTTGCCATGATGCCAACTCCTGCTTGGGTGCGCGCTGTTTGGGCGTGCGCGATTTGCCTGACTTGGCCGGCCCCGCGCCCGCGTGGCTATGCCGGAGTCATGATCATGTTGTTAAGTGTCTGGGTGGCGGGTTACAGGCGAGTTACCCCGGGCGGGACTTGAGTTACGTATGAAACGGAGCTCGTGATCGCGGCCGCGTATTGCCCGGTCCAACGGACGCCTTCATACTGAATTGACGGGATGCAGGGTTGAAGCCGGCCGCCGCGAATCCGCGCCTACCAAGTAAAAATACAACGCGCAAAGGGAATTTCATGAAGCGAATTTTGATGTCTGTGGCCATCTGTTGCGCGGCGTCCGCGTTCGGGGCCGCAATCGCAAGCCCCGGCCCCAGTTCGATCGCGCCCGCGGCGCCGGTGGCGGCGCCCAAGGATCGGCCGTATGCCGGCGAGATTCGTCTCGCGGTCAACGCGGCCGATATCGAACGACGCATCGTGCACGTTCACGAAACGTTGAGCGGAATCGGCGCGGATACCGTGCTGCTGTATCCGAAGTGGTTGCCCGGCACGCATGCCCCGGAGGGTCCGATCGATAGGCTCGCGGGCATCAAGATAACCGCGAACGGTGCGCCGGTGCCCTGGACGCGCGATCCCGTCGATGTCTACGCGTTTCGCCTGCATGCGGCCGCCGGAGTGAAGTCGCTCGACATCGACTTCGATTACCTGTCTCCCACGAGTCCCAAGGTCGGCGCCATCGAGATCAGCCGCGATATCCTGCTCCTCGAATGGAACGCTCTCGTCCTCTACCCGGCGGGCTACTTCACGCGGCAAATTCCTGTGCAGGCGAGCATCGCATTGCCCGCTGGTTGGCAATTCGGATCGGCTCTGGAAATCGCCGGCGCGAGCGGCGGGGAAACCCAGTTCAAGCGCACCAGCCTCGAAACTCTCGTCGACAGTCCGGTGTATGCGGGCCGCTACGCGGCGCGGCTCGACCTCGATCCCAGCGGCGCGGTACCGGTCCATCTGGATCTGTTCGCCGATCGGCCGGAGCTTCTTGCGATCAAACCCGAACAACTGGAGGCCCACCGAAGCCTGGTGCAGCAGGCCTACAAGCTCTACGGTTCGCACCATTACTCGCACTACGATTTTCTGTACTCCTTGAGCGATCAGATTCAGCAGAATGGCTTGGAGCACCATCAGTCGAGCGAGGACGGCAGCGATCCCGAAGCCTTGACCCAATGGGATAAAACCGCATTCGACCGGGATCTGCTGGCGCATGAGTTTACTCATTCCTGGAACGGCAAGTTCCGCCGCCCCGCGGACCTGTGGACCCCGAACTACAACGTTCCGATGCAGGACAGTCTTTTGTGGGTGTATGAGGGACAGACCCAATATTGGGGTCAAGTGCTGACCGCGCGCGCGGGTCTGTGGACCCAGCAGCAGGCGCTCGACAAGCTCGCGCTCACGGCGGCCTACTATGACGTGCAAGCCGGTCGTCGGTGGCGTGCCCTGCAGGATACGACCAACGACGAGATCATCAATCCGCGCCGCCCCATGTCGTGGCCCAGCTGGCAGCGCTTCGAGGATTATTACTCGGAAGGCCAATTGATCTGGCTCGACGCCGACACCTTGATCCGCGAGCGCTCCCAGGGCAAGCGATCGCTCGACGATTTCGCGCGCACGTTCTTCGGCATCGATGACGGCAGCTTCACCACCGTCACCTACACCTTCGAGGACCTGGTCAAGGCACTGAACGCGGTGGAGCCGTACGATTGGGCCGCGTTTCTGCGCGAGCGGCTGGATTCGATCGGCAAGCCCGCGCCCTTGGATGGGTTGCGGCGCGGCGGCTACAAGCTGGTCTTTACGGACACTCCAAGCGAGTTGCTGAAGGCGCACGACGATCAGAGCAAGCGCGTGAACCTGTTGTTCTCCATCGGCGTCGAGCTCGACGACAAGGACGGCACGGTTCTGGAAGTGCTCTGGAACAGCGCCGCCTTCAAGGCAAAGCTGACGGAAAGCAGCGTGATCATGGCGATCAACGGCGCGGCCTACAACGCCGACGTCCTGAAGGATGCGATCCGGTCGGCGAAGACGACGCAGCAGCCGATCGAGCTCATCGTCAAGAACGGCGATCGGTTTCGAGTGCTGCACCTCGACTATCACGATGGCTTGCGCTACCCGCACCTCGAACGTGAACCGTCCGTACCCGCGCGGCTCGACGATATCCTGGCCGCACGCCAGTAATCGCCGTACCCACGGGGGCGGTCTGCATTGGGCTGCCGCCGTGGCGTGCAGGGCTGAGGGCGATCAACGGCCGCGGGGTACAGGCGGGTCGAGGCGGAATATCGGCGTAGCTCCGACATTGCTGTCGGCAGCCAAGCGCATCGAGGCGGCCCGGGAGACGGGATTTTGCGCGCCCGCGCCGTATTCCACCGACACCGATCGGGCCAGAGGCTTCACCGCATGGTAAAGCCGGCTGAGCCAGCGCCGCTCCGGCCACGTGTCCTTTTTGAGTTCCTGTATGAGTCCCGGTTCGTTCCAGGGTACGTCGAGGTAGCTGTGATAGGCGCAGCGGCCGTCCCCATTCTGGGCATTCAGGGCCTGCGGAAATAGTGCGATGGTGTCGAGCGGCAAGGGATCGCCCGCTGCGCTTGGCGGCTCGCCTCGGAGGTTCGCCATGAAAACGCCCGCCAGGTTCGGCGTGCTGCCGAACTGAAAATGCCCGAGCTGGGTGCAGCGCGGATTCATCTCAATGAGGTAGGGCGCCTGGGACGCGGAATCGATCATGAAATCGAGACCGTAGAAGCCGGTCAACCGTAGTCGCGATGCCAAGCGCTTCGCCGCGTCCTCCATGGCCGGATTGTCGATCCGCTGGATCACGGTCGCGGCGCCGGTTGGGCCGTCGCTGGCGAGCACGGCCACCGATACGAGCGAGAGCAATTTGCCATTGCGGCACGCGAGCATGGAATTCGCCGGTCGGCCGCGGATGACTTGCTGGACGGTGACTTCGACGGGCTTGCGGTTGCGCTGGGCCCATAGCGCCAAAGGATCGCGGTTGATGATGAGTCGTTTCCACGCGGTCGCGACACTCGGGAGTGCCGTGAGCTCTCGCCATGCCGCCTGGCTTTCGGCCGGAGAATTGCAAATCCTCACACCGTTTCCGCCGCATTCACCATCGATCTTGAGCACCGCAGAAGGCGCGACTTGCCGGTGCCACGATGCGAGATCGTCGGCGCTCGCCACCCGCCGCGTCTCGGGCACCAGTATTCCAAGTTCTGCGGCAATTTCGAGCAGTCGATAGCGGTTGGTTGTGGTCGGAAAGCTTTGTGGGTCGCCCAACGATCTCTCGATCAGTGGGCGCAACGAGGGGTCCTGCGCATGCAGGCTGTGTAGCTGGGCGACCACGCCGTCGTCGCAGGGGATGACGAACTCCGGCCGCAGCTCGCGCAGCGTCCGCGAGAGGCATGACAGGGACTGAGTGCCCCGGTAGCGCTCGACCCGCTCGAGCCCCCCGATATGATTGAGCGGATGTCCCTTGGGACACAGCGCGCTCAGCCGGCAACCGTGGCGGATCAACGCGATCGCCAACCGAGCCGATAGCGGCCACCACTTGGCGGCGACGATCAGTGCCGAGGGCCCGCCACTATCCAAAATGTTGTCACTCCATGACCTCAAATCCAGACGTCCCACCATTCCTAGGGCGCAGTTAGTGCGATTGGAACTGGGCGGTCAAGTTCATTTACCATATTCTTGACGAGATTCGCATTTCCGGAAGTTGATCGAGTATGCATGAACGCCATTCAGATACCGTTAGGGGGATCACAGCCTTTGGAGACCGGCTGGCACATTCATTTTTACCGGAGCCAACTTGAACGCTTCAGTCGTTGATATTGCCATCATCGGTGCGGGACCCTATGGCCTGTCGCTCGCCGCCCACCTCAGCCGTACGGGAAAATCCTTTAGGATTTTTGGGGAGCCGATGCGATTTTGGAGCAACCACATGCCGCGCGGCATGCGGCTCAAGTCCGAAGGGTTCGCCTCGAGCCTGTATGATCCCGATGCGGAGTTCACCCTGGAACGCTATTGCCAGGAGCAGGGTCTGCCCTACGCCCACGTCGGGCTGCCGGTGCCGCTCGCGACCTTCATTGCTTACGGGCGCGAGTTCCAGCGGCGTTACGTTCCCCGGCTCGAGCGGGTCGATGTGGCCAAGCTTCAGGAGCGTTCACCGGGATTCGAATTGACCACCGCCGCCGGCGAGAGCCTGCGCGCGCGCTCGGTCGTCGTGGCCACCGGCATCGGGAGCTTCACCTATTTGCCTCCGGCGCTCCAAGGCTTGCCCTCGACCCTGGTGAGTCACAGCTCCCAGCATGCGGATCTCAGCCCGCTCAAGGGCCGACGGGTGCTCGTTTTGGGCGGGGGATCCTCCGCGATCGACATCGCGGCGCTGCTGAAGGACGGCGGTGCCGCCGTGGAACTCGTCGCCCGGACCGAGTCGATCAAATTTCACGATCCGCCGAACGAGCCGCGGCCTCTCGTGGAGCGGATCTTGGAGCCGCGGTCGGGTCTGGGAACCGGCTGGCGCTCGCGCCTGTCCTGCGACATGCCGCTGGTATTTCATGCCTTGCCGGAGAATCTCAGGATTCGCGTGGTGGAACGGCACCTCGGACCGGCACCGTGCTGGTTCACGCGCGACGCCATCGTCGACAAAGTTCCCTTGCATCTCGGCGCCACGCTCGAGGGCGCAGAGGCCACCGGATCGGGCATCCGGGTGACGATCAGCCAGAACGGCGAGAAGAAGCGCATCGAGGCCGAGCACGTGATTGCCGGCACCGGGTTCAAGGTCGCGCTATCCCGTCTCGCGTTCCTCGACGAGACGCTGCGCTCGCGGATTCGCAGCACGATCGACTCGCCGATTCTCGGCAGGCGCTTCGAATCCTCCGTGCCGGGACTGTATTTCGTGGGGATTTCGGCCGCCAACAGCTTCGGGCCGCTGCTCCGATTCGCCTTTGGTGCCAATTACGCGGCTAGGCGGCTGTCTCGGCACCTGGCGGCTGCGTGACTCTCGACCGCCCGAAGTGCCGGCCGCTCACGCGCCCAGGCGCCGGCAGCCGTCGAGGAACAGCCCGACCACTTTGACCGCCCAGGCCTCGAGCTCCGCCGGCGTCATCGGCGTGCCGAAGCCCATCGCACGGCGCTGCGGCAGCGCCACGACCATGAAGAGGAATTGCGCGGCCGCGAACTCGCGATTTTCGGCGCTGAGCTTCGGCTCGGAGAGCTCGCGGTCGAGCAGACTGCCGATGAGAGTCGTCGCTTCGCGCGTGCTCCCGTCGCTCGCGACGGCAAGCACGAGCTCGGGAAAGCGCGCGGATTCTGCGTTCACCAGGCGATGCAAGGCAATCGCCTGGGGAGCCAGCGCAGCGTGAAGGATCAGTAGGGCGAGGCGTTGCAGAATATCGGCCAAGGTGGCGCCCTCGACCAGCGGCACGTTCGGGGGAGGCCGGATCTGCCCGATGATGCGATGGACGACGGCGGTGAACAACGCCGGCTTGTCGTCGAAGCGGTCATACAGCGTCCGTTTGGAGACGCCCGCGCGGCGCGCGATCGCCTCTATGCTGGTCGAGCCGTAACCTTCCGCCAGAAACAATTCCGTGGCGGCCTCCAAGATTCGCTCCCGGAGGCGCAGCGCATCGGCGCGCGAGGGCCGGCCGCCGCGCGCGGCGGCGTTGCTAGCCCGGCGTCGCATGGCGAGCTAACGGTGGGGATAACCCGCGTAGCCGGGGCGACCGTAACCGCGGACCGCGTAGCTGCCGTAGTAGCCGTACGAGCCCGGACGAGGCGCGTAGTACGCCGGTGCCGCCGGGAAATACGCGCGCGGATAGTACGCGGCGCGCGGTGCGTAGTAGAGCGGCGCCGGCGGCGCGTAGTAGGGACGCGGAGCGTAGTAAGCCGTCGCATAGGCGGGTGATGCGGCGTACCCCGGGGCGGGCGCGTACGCCGGGGGCGGCGCGTAGGCCGGCTGCGGCGGCGCCGGCGCAGCGGAGGTGGCCGCGGAAATCGCGGCGGAGGCAATGACGATGGGCAGCGTCACGAGCGCCGCAGCGGCGCCAAACAAGCCTCGTCCGAATCCCCATCCCAACCCACCGCGGCCGAAACCATGAACGCCGGCCGCGGCCGGTGCGAGGGGCGTACACGCGAGCGCCGTTGCGGCGGCGGTGGCGATCAATATTCGCTTGAGTGCGGACATGGGATGCTCCTCGCGCGGTCATGAATGAGGGCGCCAGGATAGGCCGATAGTTAACGAAACGCAACGGTACCGTTTCGTTTAACCGCGCTCCGCATGATCTCGAGTCCTTCATCGGCGGGGGCGGGCGCCCGGCTGACTGCGCGGCGGGGTGAGCCGGGCGAAGAGCGTCCCCGCAGCGAACCCGACCGCCATTTGGGCCGCGAGGCCCATCGTGCCGCGGGCGCCAAAAATGCCCACCGTCCCCAGCAACAGCCTCAGTGCCGTGAATAGCACGGCCATCGCGCAGGCGCCGGCGACACCAAAGACGAGGAGGCGATGCCCGCTGAATCGCGCCAAGGCGCCGGCGGCCAGCAGTCCGACGAACAGCGCGGTCGAGGTCGTCGCGCCGTAGGGGACGATCATGCCGCGAAGATCGTGTCCGGCCCAGGCGAGCCGGTCGGCGAGGGGAATTGCGACGGCGGCCGTTCCCTCGGCGTGGCCGGCGGCCACGGACCATGCCGCTTGCACGAAATACGAATGGGCGGCCGAGCCCACCACCACCATGAGGCTGGCGGCGACGACAAATGCCAAGATCCGGCGTAGCATTCGAACCCCTTGAAATCAGGGGTGAAGTCTATCCTACGTCGTTACCTCGCAACGAGTCTCGCTGCCGCGGCGGCCCCGATTTCCATCTTCGCGATGGCCGTGACACCCGAGTCCCTGCGACCTGCGCCACCCCCGCCCCGACCCGCCCGCGTGGTCCACACCGGTTACGAGGTCACCGAGATCGCCCGGGGACTCGATCACCCCTGGTCGATGGCCTTTTTGCCGGACGGTTCGATGCTCGTGACCGAGCGCGTGGGTCGGTTGCGGCTGATCAAAGACGGTGCGTTGCTGCCGCAGCCGATCGCCGGCGTCCCGGCAGTGCATACCGGCAGCCAGGCAGGACTCTTCGACATCGTCCTGCATCCGAATTTTGCGCAGAACCATCTCGTCTATCTGACCTATGCGGCGGGGACGAAGGCGGCCAACGGCACTCAAGTGGCGCGAGCCCGCTTCGATGGCGGCGCGCTGCGCGATCTGCAGGTGATCTTCAAGGCAATGCCTTTGAAGGACACCGACAACCACTACGGCGGGCGCATGGCGTTTCTGCCGGACGGCACCTTCGCGCTGACCCTCGGCGAGGGGTTCGAATACCGCGAGCAGGCGCAGGACTTGACCTCGGATCTGGGCAAGATCGTGCGGCTGGCAGAGGACGGCAGCGTGCCGCCGGACAATCCGTTCGTCGCCGATGCCTCCGTTCGTCCGGAGATTTATACCTGGGGTCACCGCAATCCGCAGGGCTTGATCTTCGACGCCCCAAGCGGACGGCTGTACGAAACCGAGCACGGTCCGCGCGGGGGCGATGAGCTGAACATCATCGTCGCGCACAGGAACTATGGATGGCCGGTGATCACTTACGGCATGGATTATTCGGGCGCCTATGTATCGCCGTACACGCAGCGCCCGGGACTCGAGCAGCCGGTCATCTATTGGACTCCATCAATCGCGCCGTCGGGACTGGCCATCTACCGCGGCGACAAGTTTCCGGCGTGGAGGGGCGATCTATTCGTGGGAGCTTTGGCGTTCAGGCATTTGCGCCGCGTGCATCTGGACGCGCGCGGCGAGGTGATCGACCAGGAAGAATTGCTGAACGATCTGCATTGGCGCATACGCGATGTGCGCGCGCCGCAGGACGGCTATCTGTATGTGTGCACCGACGAGACGGACGGGCGCGTGTTGCGGCTCGCGCCGCCACGCTGAGGTACACGCGCCATGGTCACGATCTACGGCATCAAGAACTGCGACACGATGAAAAAGGCCCGGGGTTGGCTCGAGTCGCACAAGATCGTCCACCACTTCCACGACTACAAAACGGCGGGAATCGATCGAGCCACGTTGGAAGGCTGGGTGAAGCAAGTCGGCTGGCCCGTGCTCCTCAACCGCGCCGGAACCACGTTCAGGAAGCTCTCCGATGCCGACCGGCAGGACATCACGGAAAAGAAGGCCGTGGCGCTGATGCTGGCCCAGCCTTCCTTGATCAAACGCCCGGTGTTGGATGCCGGCGGCGCGCTGACGGTCGGATTCAAACCGGACGAATACCGGGCGCTACTGTGAAAATCTCGCGGTGCCTTGCCCCCGATAACCCTCTTTCGTGAGAATGACGTGCATCATGGCGGCCGCGATGCCGTTTAGCCGGTAGAGGTTTTCCTTGGCAGACATCGACCAGACAAGCGCTAAATTCGCGCGCGACGCATGGCTTCGCGCGCTCCAGCGGACCGCCGCAATCGAGCAAGACCTGACGCTCACCCTACCGGCGCTGCTCGACCGGCTGGCGATCGAGTTTGGCCCGTCGCCGGCGCTGGAATCGCCCGGCTCCTCGTTCAGCTACGCCGGGCTCGCCGGCCGCTGCAATCAGTATGCGCGCTGGGGTCTCGCGCAGGGACTGAAGAGCGGTGATCGAATCGCCCTCGTGATGGCCAATTGCGCTGAGTACCCCGCGATATGGCTGGGGCTGTCCCGCATCGGCGTCGCGGTGGCGCTCATCAACGTTCATCTCGGCGGGGAGGGGCTGGCGCATTGCATCCGGATTGCAGCACCGCGCCTGGTGCTCGTGTCGCGCGAGCTGGCGCCGAGCGTCGCGGCCATCCGTGATCGCCTGCCGTCCGGCATCGGCATGTGGGTGCATGGCGCCGGTCCGGCGGATTTCGCGCCGCTCGAACCGGTCCTGGAGCGGCTTCCCGGCGAGATGCTCCGCGCCGACGAGTTGACGGCGCCGACGCTCGATGCCACGGCGCTTTACATCTACACCTCCGGCACGACCGGTCTGCCCAAAGCGGCCCATGTCACCCACTATCGAGTGCTGCGATGGAGTCAGTGGTTCGCCGGCCTTCTCGACACGCAGCCCGCCGACCGCATGTACAACTGCCTGCCGCTCTATCATAGCGTGGGCGGGGTGGTCGCCGTCGGCGCCTTGCTGGTCGCCGGCGGGTCGGTCGTGATCCGGCCGAAGTTCTCGGCCTCGGAGTTCTGGCGCGACATCCGCGACGAGCGCTGTACTCTGTTTCAGTACATCGGCGAGCTCTGCCGCTACCTGGTGAATTCTCCGCCGCAAGCGGGCGAGGCCGAGCATTCGCTTCGGATCGCCTGCGGCAACGGGCTGCGCCCGGAAGTCTGGAAGAGCTTTCAGGCGCGCTTCAAGATTCCGCGGATCCTGGAATATTACGCCTCGACCGAGGGCAACTTCTCGCTCTACAACTGCGAGGGGCAGCCGGGCGCGATCGGCCGCATTCCCTCGTTCCTCTCGCATCGCTTGCCCGTGGCGCTGCTGCGCTTCGATCTGGAGACCGGGGAGCCCATCCGAAACGCTCAAGGGTTCTGCGAGCGCTGCGCCGCCGAGGAGATCGGCGAGGCGGTGGGACTCATTCCGACCGATGGCGGGGCGCGCGCCGGCCGCTTCGAAGGCTACGCCGATGCGAGCGCCACGGAGCGCAAAGTGCTTCGCAACGTGTTCAAAGAGGGCGATGCCTGGTACCGGACGGGCGACCTGATGCGGCGCGATGCGGCGGGCTTTTATTACTTCGTCGATCGAGTCGGCGAGACCTATCGGTGGAAGGGCGAGAACGTTTCGACCGCCGAGGTGCTCACGGCACTCGCCGGCGCCGGCCATGTGGAGGAGGGCGTGGTCTATGGCGTGAGCGTACCGAACGCCGATGGGCGTGCCGGCATGGCGGCATTGGTGGTGGGCGCCGCCTTCGATCTCGACGCGTTCCGCACGCATACGGCGCGGCATCTGCCGGCCTACGCCAGGCCGGTCTTCGTTCGGCTGCTGCCGGCGCTCGAGGCGACCGGAACGTTCAAACCCCGCAAACAAGAGCTCATGCGGCAAGGCTTCGATCCGGCGCAGAGCGGCGATCCCGTGTACTTCGACGATCCGCGCGTCGGTCGTTACGTGCCGGTGGATCGGGCGCTGTATGCCGCCATCGCCGCAGGTCAAATTCGGGTCTGAGGCCGGCCTTTAGACCGTGTTGCCCGCATCCACCGTGAGCACGATGCCGGTGATATTGCGGCCGCCCGGGCCGAGTAAAAACTCGACGCTTCGCGCCACGTCCTCGGCCTCCGCCATGCGCTTGAGCGCGCTGCGGCGCGCGATCTGATCGCGCTGCGAATCGGTCAGCTCGTCGGTCATGGCGGTGTCGATGAACCCGGGCGCGATGGCGTTCACGGTGATGCCGAGCGAGCCGAGCTCGCGCGCCAGGGAGCGTGTGAATCCGACCAGAGAGGCTTTGGTGGCGCTGTAGACCGACAGGCCGCTATAGCCGGTCGAGGCGACTATCGAGGCGATATTGACGATGCGGCCGCCGCGCTCGCTCATCATCATGCGGGCGACGTATTTCGTGAGCACTATGGGCGAGATCGTATTGA
>JBEKHK010000040.1:0-37592 GCA_050012315.1 Steroidobacteraceae bacterium
CCCATGCCGAGCAACATCACCGCCAGGATCAGGGCGAGCACATATTCGGTGCGCAGCATGGCGAGGCTGAATAGCCGCAGCCACGCCATCTCGAGCAGCAGGCTCGCGGCGCCGATGACGCCATAGTTCAAGAGCTTGAGGCCCGATGGCCTTGGTCCGGCAACCGCCGGAAGCGCGCTCGCCGCGCTCGCGGGCCGGCCACGCTGCGCGGGCCGGCCACCCTGCGCGGGCCGGCCACCCTGCGCGCGCGAGCCGCCCTGCCCATGCCGATCCAGCATGAAGAGACCCGCGGCGACGATCAGATTGAGCGCAGCGACCCCGCGTACCGCGGTGGTCCAGCCGACGGTCGGCAACAGCAGGAGCGGCAACAATGCGCCGAGCGCCGCGCCGATGGTATTGCTGCCGTACGCGGCACCGATGTCCCCCCCGTGCCGCGCAAAGCCCTGCACCAGCAGCGGAAATCCCGCACCCATCGCCGCAGCCGGCAGCGTCAACGATACGAGTCCCGCAAGCGCCAAGAGTCCATGCCATTGCGGCGGCGAGAGAAATCCCGCCGAGGCATCGATCATCGGCGTCGCCAGATGCACGGCCCAGGGCAGCAACAGCGCGAACAGCGCGATCCCGGTCTCGAGCAGCGCGAGCAGCCGCAGCGGCCTCAGGGAGCGCCCGGCGCGCCCGGCCATGAAGGCACTTCCCCCCGCCAGCCCCAGCATGAAAGCGCTCACCGTGACCACCGCCGCAAAAGCGCTCACGCCGAATTGAATACCGAGCATCCGGGCCCACAAAATTTCGTAGGCGAGCGCGCACGACCCGGAAAAGGCGCCGAGTAGCGCGAGGGCTCGGGCGCTCAGAACGGAAAGAACCAGACCACCCCGACGACGACGTGGATCAGCGCCACGGTGACTGTCAGGCCGGCGAGGATCATGTGCACGAGAAACAGCGGCTTGCCGAACACGGCCACGGCGATGCCGATCGCCGCAGTGCCGATCAAGAGCGCAAGCAGCACCCCCCCGATCGAGAACATGATGACCTGCTTTTCATGCTGGCCGATGACGGTCTCGCCTTCGGAGCGCTGCGGCTGCTGGCGGGCGAACGATTCCAGAATTTTCGTGGGGTTCGCCGCGGCAGGCGGCTCCGAATCCGCGAGACATACGGGACAACACGCCAGCAGCCATAAGCACGCCAGCAGCGCGCGCAACCCATTGCTCATTGTTCGGAATCTTCCGATTGGGGCGCAGCGGTCGGTTTGTGCAGCGGTCGCCGCCACATGAGCACCAGCATCAAGATAAAAGGAATGAAAATGGCGACCAGCAAAAAAAGAAAGATCATCCAGGGCGTTTCGATGCTGACGTGCAGGTATCGATAGCTGTCGATCGCGAACCCGGCGCCGGGGTGCAGCAAGAAGAGCACGCAGGCCGCCGCGGTGAGCGTGCGTCTCATGATTGCTCCCTTCCCGTCGGTTCAGCGCTGCTCGCACATCGAAAGCCATAGAAATCCGTGGCGTGGTTGGGAAGGTCGAAGTTGCGGTGATAGAGCGAGGTGGAAAACGGGTCGCCCTTCCACGAGCCGCCGCGCAGCACCTTGTAATTGCCGGTCTGCGCCGTCAGTCCGTTCCCGGAAGGAAAGTTCTGCGGCGCCTTGGATCCTTCATAGGGGCGCAGATCATCCGCCGACCATTCGGCCACGTTGCCGGATAAATCATAGGCGCCGTAGATGCTCGCGCCCCTGGGATAGGCCATCACGTTGCTCGAGGATCCGACGTTGTAGTAGGTGTTGAGGCGGGTCGGATCCATCTGATCTCCCCAGGGCCAGCGGCGCCCGTCGGTACCACGCCCCGCCTTTTCATATTCGGCTTCGTGCGGCAGGCGCCGGTGGTCCCAGGCGCAGTAGTCGGCCGCATCACTCCAGGTCACCATGGTCACCGGCTTCAAAAGCTCGCCCTGCGGAATGCGCCCTCCCTTCCAGTTGAGCGGCGCCCGGCGTTGGGTCGAGGCGACGAAGCGCGCGTATTGGGCGTTGGTCACGAGATACTTGTCCAAATAAAACGCCGGCAGCGTCACCTCGTGGCGCGGCTTATCCTGCTCGTCGGCGCGTTCGAGGTCGGTGCCCATGATGAAGGGGCCGGCCGGAATGGCCACCATGCGATCGAGATCCTCCCACTGCTCGCGGCTCACCAATCGCTGCGCGTCGACCACCGTGTAGTCGTCGCTGGGCGCGCGATCGGCCTCATGCTGCGCCTGGATCACGATGTCTTCGCCGGCAGCGCGAACGCGAGCGGATTCTTCCTTCAAGTCATAGGTGGCCATGCGGCGCATATCGCCGAGGCGCAGCTTCCCCAGCATCACGACGTGAATCGTGCCGCCGATCAAGGCCAGCACCAGGCAGGTCACGAGGGTCATCGACAGCAGGCGACGACGCTGCTGCCGTTCCCGCTCAGGCACTACGGAGGAACGATACGAAGCCAGGCCCATGTGTGAATCTACCGCCGCGCCGGTCCGCCCTGCTCGACCGGTTTATTCGGCGCAGACCGTCCATAGGTTCGCTTCACCAAAACCTCGCCGATGACACCGCCGACGGCGGAGAACTCGATGGTCAGAATCAGGAAAAAACCCCACCAGCCGATCGGCATCAGGGAGGAGCCCGGCTCAATGGCGGTCATGTGTTGGGCAATCGTGAAGTAACTGACCGAGCGCACGATCAGCGGCGGCAGGTGCGCCAGCCATTTCCCGCCAAAGCCAAAGATCGACGAGACGATGATCCCCGCCAGGAACGGCACCAGGAATACGTCGACCACCCACCACGGGCTGAAATAATCGATGCCGCCCGTGAAGGCCTCGATCTTGACGCCCAGGATCCGATCGCAGAAATGAATGAAGACGCACGCCAGAATGACAGCTCCCGCACCGCGGTAGACACGCTCGGGATTACTTCTGCGCATGCGATTGAGAATACTCTTTCCCGGTCAGCTTTTCATATTCGGCGGCCCGCGTGTTCTCGAGATACCAATCTTTCACTTTCAGGCTCGCCATGTATTTTGCGAGCGCTCGCCTCTGCTCCTCCGGCAGCGCGGCGAGGGAGGGCATGCGATATTCGGGCAGCAACCGGCTCGGCAATATGTCCTGGGGATCTGCGGCGGAAAAATACCGGTAGAACCACTCCTCGCTGCGCAGCGAGCCGATCCCGTCGAGCGCCGGCGCCGGAACGGATTCAAACACGCTCTTCACCGTCCACAAGGAATGGCACTGGCGGCAATCATTCTCGCGGTACAGGTCCCCGGCCTCGCGCAGCAGCGCCGGATCGGCCGTACTGTAGAACGGAATGCCGGGGTCCGGTGGCTGGGTGTGGAGGCTGATCACGTTTCGCGCTATCAGGCCGGCGACGACCACTCCGATCACCGCCAAAGTCACCGTTTCGCCCCGCCTCATGACCGGGTTGGTCGCGTCTCCGCCAGCTCTCGAAGATGCCGCTCGCGACTCGCCTCCTGCGCCGCCAACACCTCGCGGCTATGGCGGTAATCGGCAGGCGTCATCTTGTCCTCGTCGGACTCGGTGAAGACCAGATACTTGATGTCCTCGTCGAACTGTTCATTGCGCCAGGCCCAACGCATCGCGAAGAGGCTGACGACAATGATCGCGGCTCCGACGATCAGCCAGAGATAGATGGACCATCCATCACCGAGCGATTCGAGATAACCCATAGCTTTCACCCTCCGTCAAAGCCATCAACCGTCAGAAGAGTACGCCGGACAACATTTGCAGGGAAGCAAACACCACGGCAACGACCACCCCGAAGATGATGGCCCCGAACATCCACTTCTCGCCCGTCCGGGTGACGCTCTTGTCACCCGAACCCTTGAACACGGCAATGATGATGCCGGCGAAAAGCACAATACCCAGCAGCAGCAGAAAAAACACACCGACCCCGAACCGCTGGCTGTGCATGCCCTCGATACTGAGGTCGATCCGCGAACCGGGCTCAGTCAGCCCCAGAAACAACATCGAGCTAGCCTGGATCTTGACTCAATTCTCGGTCTTGTTCCGGGCTGGCGGCTTGATTTGCGGATTCTTCTTGTCGTACTTGTCGACAAAAAAGCTATAAAGGAACGGCGCCAGAAAAGCGATGGCAATGGGCAACAGAATCGCAATCGGGCCAACGTCAAAGTCGATCATTTCGCTTCCCCTCCGAGTCAAACATTGCGGCCCTAGTGATGACGGGGCTGCCATTCGGTCGGTGGCAGGCGCTTCACGACGAGAAACACGCCCAGAAAAAACGCCGACAAATAGAACACGTCGATGGTGTAACCCTTGTCCCACCACGGCTGCTGCCGGATTCGAGTGCCGTCGGGGCGATAATTGCCCTCGAAGTTTGCCAGCACCACGTTCTCTCCGACTACCGTGTAATCCTTCAAATCCGTATGGGGGCGTGCCTCCAAGGCTTTGATCTGCGGCGCGATTTCGCGCAGCTGGTCCATCGAGAGCGGATGCCGCGCGATCAGCGTGTCCTTGCCGCCGGTATCCGGCACCAGTTTCTTGATGGCGGCCAACGCCGCGTCGTCGTCCTTGGCGGCCATGACCGAGGGATCGGACATCGCATTGACGTAGGGCGCATATAGCGCCGCCGTCGGCCGCTGGCCCCAGAGCGGGAAGGTCACGCAAAAAGCCGTCAAGACCGTCAGAAAAACCAACCAGACCACCGGTACGGGAATCGGATTGTTATCTTCGGTGAGTCCGCCCAGGGTTTCCTTTTCCCAGAGCTGCTCGGCATTTTGGACCGTGGGCGCATCGCTCAAGGTCACCATGGGTGTATTGAAAGTCCAAGCCATTCTCGTTCCTCGTCCCCTTAGATGTCTTCAGGGATCATTTCATGTTCAAAACGAAATCGATCAGCCAGCGCGCCTCGCTATTGGAGGCATAGGGCGGTATGTCCGGCGGGAGATCGCGCTTGCCCTCGCGGTAGGCATCAAATTCTTGATTCCACTTGTCGTAGTCGATCTTCTTGCCATTGGCATCGACCTCGCCCCAGAGGTAGTCGAAGCGCGGCATGATGGAATGCGGCTGCACCAACCTCGGGTTCCAAAAGTGCAGCATCATCCATTCCTTGGAAGAATTGCGGGAGCCCACGTGCAGCAGATCCGGCGCCTTGCGGTCGGAACCGAAGGAGGTCGGCGATTCACCGTTGAAGTCTCCGAGCATCGGCGGTGCGCCGAACACCTGCCAGTCCTGCGTCTGTTCGGGCAGCAGCGTGTGACACCACCAGCACCCCTCGCGGACGAACAATGTCTTGCCCGCGCCGGCATGGATGGTGTTTTCATCGCCCGCGGCCTTCAGGACCTCAGCGGGCTGCCAGCCTCGCGTGGCGGTGGCATCCTCGATGTACGGACCGCTCTGGTCGTTTGTCCTGATGATGAAGACCGCGCCCTGATCCATGCGCGCCTCGTTGATCTTGCCCTGCTCGATGCTCACCGCCTTGGATTCCGCACCGAGAATATTGGGGTGATTGATGCCGCTCGGAAAGGGCACGCCGCTCTGATACACGTAGGCGTACATCGGCTCCATGGGCTGGCCGGTCTTCGGATCCACCTTCAGCTGCACCTTGAGCGGCTTGTTCCGCCCCAGCATCAAGGGATCGTAGATGTTCCAGCCGGTCTCGTAACCGTTGGTCAATTGCTTATCGATCGAGACCGCCGTTGCCTTGACGCTCGCGATATCGAGGCTCGGCAGCAGCAGCGTGATGCACATGGAGCCGCCGAGGGCCACTGCGAACATCCGACTGCCGATTTTATATTCTCTAAAATTCATCTTTGAGCTCCGCTCTCGCTGGGCAACTTAACGCTCGTAGGCCAGTTCATGGGGCATGCGACCCTTCGGAACCACGGTACCGACCCGCGTCGTCATCCACATGTTGTACAGCCAGACAATATTACCCAGGAACACCAACGATCCGCCGAGCCAGCGGGCAACCATGTACGGATGCTCGGCGATGACCACGTCGATGTAGGGGACTTCGTAGATCTTGCCGGCGCCTTGAATCAGGCCTGCGATCGTCATCGATACCCAGTAGATCGTGAATCCGATCAGCAACGACCAGTAGTGGATGTTTCCGAGCGTGATCGACCAGAGTTTGCGCTTCAGGATGATCTGCAGACCGAGGTAGACGGCGGCAACTTCCATGAACGTGGAAAATCCCAACAGCGCCAAGTGCGCGTGCGCCACGATCCAGCCCGTGCCGTGGATGTACCAGTTGATCGCCCGAGTCTGCTGAAAGCCGCCCTGCATATTGAGCGGGATGGCGAGGAGCGCGCCCGTCACGGTGAAGCGCACCTCCAGATTCTCCACGAACATGTGCCATTTCCCTTCCATGGTCAGAAGGATGTTGGACACGAAGGCGATCGCCGGAACGAGAATCAGCACTCCCTCCACCGAGGCGAAGGACTTGAGCCACTCGGGCAACGGCGCGGACATCAGGTGGTGGGCCGCGGGGGTCGAGTAGAACACCACGATGGACCAGAAATGCAGATGCCCGATGCGGTGCGAATACAGCGGATTCCCGGTCACCTTGGGGATGGTGTAGTACGCGATGGCCGCGGCCACCGGAGTTATCCAAAGCCCCAATATGTTATGAGCGAACCACCACGTCAGATACGCCTCGGTGAGCCCCGTGAGGTGGAAGTACTCCGGCAGGTTGCCGACGATGAAGACGACGATCAACATGAAGGACGCGGCCGCAAAAAACCAATTGGTGGTGTAAATGCCCTGGGTCCGGCGATTGATGATGGTCATCCACACGTTGATGCCCAGCGGGAGCGCCATGAACAGTGAGATGTAGATGTCGATGAACCACGGGAAATCCGAGTACTCGCGCCCCGAGGTCAGCCCGGCCCATAGCACCGTGAGCCCCACCGACAGGCCGATATTCCAGAGAAAGCAATTCCACAGGCCGAGTTTCTCCGACCACAGCTTGGTGTTGCCGAGGGCCGGCGTGATGTACATCATCGCCATGGCGAATGCCATGGAAATCCAGCCGAAGATGACCGCGTGCACGTGCACCTGGCGCATGTGGCCGAACGATACGAACTCGAGGCCGTGGATGAAATCAGGGAAGGCCAGTTTGGAGGCGTTGAACGCTCCGAGGCCGGTTCCGATGACGAACCACACGATGGCCGAGAAGCCGAAATAGACCGCGGCAGAGCCTGTCGGAATATCTTCATTCTTGGCAAAAAGGTACTTAAACATCGGTCACCACTCCCGCCTCACCCAAGAGAATTTAAATATTCTAACCACACACGACGACGAGGTAGGCGTACTTTTCGGCGGCGTGGCGAAGGCCCATCTCTTTACGCCGGGCGCCAAAAGTCGCACGCCAAGCGCCAATCGATTTGCTCGCGAAAGCTAATCCATTTTGCCGTGCAAAGCAATGCCGCCAACCCCTGCATCTTTCAGTAGAAGGCCGTACTTGCGCATCGCACCGCGCACCATGAAAAACGCGGTAGTGAAAATGATTATCGATACGGCAATGGCGAAGGGCGAGAACATGGGCCACGGCGAGTCCGCCGCGCTTCCCGCAATCCACACATAACGCTCGATCCAATAGCCGGTGATGATCGAGACGGCGACGAACGCAATCACGCCGCGCGTGATGCGCGACTGGGGGAAGATCAGCACCGGAAACGGAATTATGAATTTCAGGATGAAAAACAGCCAGAACAGGCTGCCAAACGGGCCATTTTGGTTGCGGAACAGCCGGCCGGTCTCATCGGGCAGATTGGCATACCAGATGATCAAGTACTGGGCGAAGAAGGTGTATATCCACAAGATCGTGAACGCGAGCATCATCTGCGCCAGGTAGTTGATGACGTATGGCCCGGGAGGCGACACCAGTCTGTGGGTCAGCAGCATCACGGTCAGGGCCAGTACCGACAGCACCATGCCGAAGGAGCTGACGAAGTGGTACATGGCAAAGATCGCACTCTGCCACCCGGGAGTGAGCGTCATCTCGAAGTCCCAGGCCACCATGGTGCAGAACAACACGTGCGCGAACGGTATGAGCAGCGCGATGTTGCGGAACAGGCGCGCCTGGCTCGCGCTCAGTGTCGATACCGGCTGGATTTTGATGAACAGCCCGTACAAAACACCGATGATGCAGAATCCGCCGATCTCGCGGGCCGCCAGGAACCCGAGGTTGTTCCAGCCCGGCATCGCCATGGAAGAGCCGACCCAGGGGAAGGTTCTCGCGCCATTGATGAGCAATATCAGGAGCAAACAAAACGCCAGAGGAAAAAGAGCGAAAAAACAAACACTTAAATAACGGATCTCGAATCGCCACTTGGCATTCACCAAGTGCAGCAGTGCGGCCAGGGTCACGCCTCCGAGGGCGAGATGGAGCACCACCAGAAAATCCACCGTAAGCACCGACCAGCTGGCAAAGGACATTTACTTATTCCTTGAGCGGGATCCGGCCACCGAACTCGGCGACACGGACATATTCATGGGGGCGCTCCGGCCGCGGTATTGGTCGCGACGCTGTGCGCCTTCGCGCCGTCCGCCACCAAGCCGTGCCGGACATAGTTGACCACGTCCCAGATCTCGCTGGGCGAGAGGTCGTTGCCGTACGAGGGCATGAACGCACCGCCGAACATCACCGTGCCGAAAATGTAACCCTCGGGAACCGTCTTCTGTTCGTTCTCGGCCGTCAGATCGAAGGGGCGGATGATGAATTTCGCCCCGACCAGGCCGTCGCCGGTGCCGGACTGCCCATGGCAGGGTGTGCAGAAGACCTGAAAGAACTTGCGCCCGTGAGTGATCGATTCCTCCGTGGCGGGATTCGGGTTCACCAAGGCCATGGCGTGGTCGCGGTCGTGCACATGGAACAGGGTCTTGGTGCCGGGCATGGGTACGGAGCGCCTCGGGAACGGGCGCACGGAATCCGGGCCGTGTTGGGGCTTGATGCTGATCTGATTGGCCATGTCCCGGCTCCAAGGCCAGGCGCCGGCCACGAGCGGCGAGAGCGACAGACAGATGAGTGCAACGCCGCTTGCCGCAAGGCTTGGTCGACGACCGGACATTTAGCCGCTCTCCGAAATTTCGAGCGCGTGATGCGCGGTGAATATCTCCCGCAGGCGCCTGATCGCTTCCGGCTCGGCTTCGACCAGAATTCCGATCTTGTCGAGGGAGATTTGCACGTCGTACAGATCGGTCTTCACTCGATGAATCCGCCAAATGATGAAGCAGGCCGTGATCGTGAAGAACACCGACCCCAGAATGAACAGCTCGTAGGTGATCACCATGTCGGGAGGTATCGGAACGATCGGGAACCCGCCGCGCGCCTGCCGCAGGAAATTGGCCTGCGCCGATGCAATTCCCAGAAATCCGAGACCGCTGCCGAGCAGCGCGCCGAGCAGGGAGAACACCTGGATATACACCGGCCGCGGCCCCAGCGCCTCCGAGCATTCGGGGTGGTCGATGGGGGATTTCAAGGTCACGTCCCGCATCGAGAAGCCCGGGATCGACGATTCCCGCAACGCCGCGAGGGTAATGGTCGCCTCGTGAAAATCCCCGAACAACGCCAGGATGTGCGATCTCTTTTTCATGGATCGGGGCTCGGCCGCAGCGAATTGAGGGTTTTGCGGGCCTTACGTCGGTGGTAGACCATTTCCTTCACTTCGTACATCGAGACGGAGGGGAAGATCTTGCAGAACAGCATGAACAGCATCGTGAACCAGCCGAAGCTGCCTAAAATGATGCCCACCTGCACCCAATTGGGCCACCAGCCTTCAGTCCAGGTCCACGGATAGTAACCGTGGGCAAATGTGGGCGTGACGATCATGAAGCGCTCGGTCCACATCCCAAAATTGAGCAGCAGGGACACCACCAGCATGATGGGAATATTGGTTCGCAGCCGCTTCCAGGTGAGCGTGAACGGCAGCACCGAGCCCAATAGGTTCATGGCCCACCACCACCCCGCGTACGTGCCGGTCGCCCTATATATCAGCGCCTGCTTCGCCACCGGGTCGGTGCCGTACCAGACGGAGGCATACTCGATCAAATTCAGGTACGTCCATACCATGGATATGGCGAATGTCAGTTTGCACAGCTTCTCGAGAATCGGAATCGTCATGTAGTGCTCGAAGCGGAACGTGTAGCGCAGCACGATGAACAGCGTGATGATCGCCGCGCAGCCCGAATACAGCGCCCCCGCGACGAAGTACGGCGGGAAGGACGTGGTATGCCAGCCCGGTTGCTGCGAGACTGCAAAATCGGTGGCCACGATGGAGTGCACCGAGACGGCCAGCGGAATCAGAAGACACGCCAGCGTGAGATAGGTGACGCGAAAATTGGACCATTGCCGATCCGTGCCCCGCCAACCCATGGATAGCAGGCGATAGAAGGTCCGCCTGTATCCGCTGGCATTGTCCCGGCAGATCGCCAGATCCGGGATCATGCCGAAGAACAGGAAGATCACCGAGGTGGTCAGGTAGCTGCCGATCGCCGTGCAATCCCAGACCAGCGGCGAGCTGAAATTGGGCCAGGTCCAGCGCTCGCTCGGATAGGCGACCACGTAGTAGAACTGCCATAGCCTGCCGAGATGCACCAGCACGAACAATCCCGCCGTCATGAGCGAAAATGTCGTCATGGCCTCGGCGAATCGGTAGATGGGCTTGCGCCAATCCGCATGCATGATGAGCAGGATCGCCGACAAGAGCGTCCCCGAGTGGCTCATGCCGATCCAGAAGATGAAGGTGGCGATGTAGAGCCCCCACACCTGCGGGTTTTGCAGATCCGCCGTGCCCAGGCCGGTGTTGTACTGATAGACCTCGCAATACACCCCATACATGAACAATGCCAGGGAGCCGAAGAAGATCACCCAGTAAAGCAGCCGTGGCCGCTCCAAGCTGCGCAGCACATCGACATTGATCTGCGCCCAGGAGATCTCATCGTCGATATCCTGGGCCTTCGGTTCGAACCGCCGCTCGATCGTAACGTCTCTTTCTTCTTGCACGTCGATCATGGACGGCGATCTCTTGGACTACGGGGCATGGTGGTGCGCATGGTCATTACGCTTCCGAGGATCGAATGCGTTCGAGATAGACGACGGAGGGGTAGGTGCGCAGGTCCTCCAAGATTCGGTAGCCGCGCAGCGCCTCGTCGGTCTTTCCCAGCTGCTCGTCCTTTTCCCGCTCTTCGTCCTTTTTCTGCTTGTCGGCCGACAACTCCACCTGCTGCGCCTTCCACATTTTCGCGACGGCCGAGGAGCTGTCGGCGAGGTTGCCGAAGTGGATCGCCGAGGTCGGGCAGGCCTGGGCACAGGCCGTCAGGACTTCGCCATCTCTCACGGTGCGTTTTTCGGTGCGCGCTCTCGACTTTGCTTCGGTCAAGCGCTGCACGCAGAAGGTGCACTTCTCCATGACGCCTTTGCTGCGCACCGTGACGTCCGGATTGAGCTGCTGCTCCAGCGGGCTGGGCCACGCGCTTTCCGGGTAATTGAACCAGTTGAAATATCGGACCTTGTAGGGACAGTTCGCCGAGCAATAGCGCGAGCCGATGCAGCGGTTGTAGACCTGGGAATTCAACCCGTCCGGAGTATGGTGAGTGGCGCCGACCGGGCAGACGATTTCACAAGGCGCCGCCTCGCACTGCTGGCACATCATCGGCAGAAACTGCGCGCCCTGTTCGGGAAACTCCTGGGTGAGCTCCGTGCCTTCCCCCCAATAACGCTCGATCCGCAGCCAGTGCATCGCCTGACCCTTCGAGAAGCGCTCCTTGCCCACGACGGGTAGATTGTTTTCTGCGTAGCAGGCGGTGGTGCACGCGTTGCAGCCGGTGCAGGCGTCGAGGTCGATCACCATGGCCCACTTATAAGGAGCGTCTTTGTACTGATCCGGCTGGGGACGCTTGGTCCGCAGTTTCGACCAGTTGGAAGTCAGATTATCTAATGACAAAAGGCGTCTCCTTGGTAAGGTCCACCTGATCGGCCGCGAGCGTGGCGACCAATTTCCTGCCCTGCTGAAGATTGGTCGGTCCCTCGTCCTTGGTCATCCGCTCGTTCCGACCGGTCTTGGTGACGGAGACCCGGGTGGCGTACAGCGCGAGCTCGCCCGTGTCCCGGTCAAAGATCGGATCGAGGATCTTCAGGGGATTCACTCCGATGTTCGTCGCGTAGCGGCCATAGGACTCATGCCCCTGCCCGATGGACACGGCCACCGACCCCGGATGGATGCCGGGCATCAGATAGGCCTTGGCGCGGATGGAGCCGTGCGCCGAAGCAATCTGAAGCACGTCCCCTTCGCGTATCTCCAGCGCCTTCGCGGTGCTCGGATGCAGCTCCACCCAGCTATCCCACACCACGGTGGTCAACGGATCCGGCGACTCCTGCAGCCACGGCAGATTGGCGGGCCGTCCGTCGCGCAGGCTCGCACTCACGGCCGGAATCAGGTTGAAGGGGTACTGGGAATCGGCGCTCGCGGGTGCCGGCAGCTCGATCATGGCCGGCGTGAGTTCCGTTCCGGCCAGGGGCTGCAGGGAGGCCGCGCGGTGCAGAACCCCGGTGCTCAAGGTGTTTTCCCAAAACTCCTCGTCCGGGACGCTGGGGTCGTACGCCGGCTTGGCATTGATCACGGCGCTCTTCAAGTAGGCGTAGTAATCCGGAAACGACTTGTAGTCGCTTGGCTTGACGCGCTTCAGAAGCTCGAGCACGACATCGCCGAATGAACGAGTGTCCGGGTACAGCTTCTCCATCAAGGGCTGCTGAATGGAAATTTCCGTTCCGTCGGATTGGTTCGCTGCGACATGAGTGCCGAAATTTTCGAGCGGCGAGAGCAACGGCAGCACCAAATCGCAATGCATCGCGGTCTCATCCAATTGCGTGACCCACGCCGCCTTGAACGGCACTTTCTGCAGATTGTCGGCGAACTGCAGGAACGCGGGCGCGCTGTAGACCGGATTGGTGCCGTGTATCAGCACCGAGCGGCACTGCCCGGAGGCCATGGCCCGGTTCAATTCCATCAACGACTTGGTGTCTCCCGCCGTGGGCGCCAATTGCGGAAACGGCAACTCGGCCGCGCGCATCACCGTCTTGCCCTGATTCTGCAGGACGACGTTGAGCAGCGCGATGGCCGCCATGTTTTGCGATCCATGCGCATGGCCTTGCGGGTAGCGCCCGGCGAGCACGAGGCTCGGCGCATGCTCCCAGAGCATGGCGGCGATGCGCGGTATGAGATCGCCCCGAACTCCGGTGATCCGGCTCACCTCCTCCGGATGGTAGGGTTCGATGAGCGCGATCAGTGCCGGCGACAACGTGCCTTCGGCCTCTTTGCGCCGGAGCAGCTCGCGCGCCAACCCCAAGGCAAAAACCCCCTCCGTCCCGGGCGCGATGACGATCCAGCGATCCGCGTTGGCGCCGGTGAGGGTCATCTTGGGTTCGATCTGCACCAGCAAGCCGCGGCGTGCTCCCTTACGGAACCGCGCGTATTGCCGCGCGGCGGCGACGGGCGAGTCACCCGCGCCGAGAAAATCGTCGCCGAACGACACGATCATGCCCGCGCGATCGATCAGGGTTACCGGGTCATCCACACCGAACATCTTGCGGTTGACCGATGCCCCGACGCTGGTCGACAGCGCATCGTAAGTGACATGATCGGTGGCGCCGCCGGTCTCGACGAGTGCCCGCAGCAGGATCTGTTGATGGCCGCTCGTCGGTCCCGTCAACAACACGCGCCGCCCCGGCCGATCGCCGGGAGCGAGCGTCGCGCCCAACAGGTCCATCGCCTGTTCCCAGCTCGCCGGTTTCAATGCGCCGTTTTGCCTGATCATGGGCGAGGTCAGGCGGTCCGGATTGTAGTGCTGCTGCACCGCCGCCTGGCCCAGGCCGCAAATCTTCCCGCCACTGGTGGCCGAGAGCGGATTGCCCTCCAGCTTCAGGATGCGCCCTTCCCTCACGCGGCCCATGATTCCGCATGCCGAGGCGCACTGCGTACAGGTCGATGCGTAGTAGATGCCGACGCCGGGTACGACGAAATTTTCCGGTTGAACGTAGGATTCAACCAGCTCAGCGCCCGATTCGATGGAAGTGTTGCCGCAGCCCGTGAGCGCCAACGAGGCTCCGCCGAGGCCAACAATTTGCATGAAATCCCGGCGGCTTAAACCGCTGCCGCTCATCGAACTTCCCCCGTCTTAGGCATGTGGCGACCTACTTGTGGCATTGCCAGCAATCGTTCGGCCCATGGCTGGTCACGTCGCTGACGGCGTTGATCTTGTGATCCTTCTCGTGACAACTCACGCACCATCCCATCGAAATCGCCTTGACCCGCCGAGCGGTGGTCATGGATCCCACATCGCCGTGGCAGTAGCCGCACACCTCGCGGGTCGGGCGCCCCTGATCGAATATGAAGCGCTGGATGTGGCGCTCGTGATTGAAGCGCACGAAATCCGGCAGATCGTGCACTTTCTTCCAGGGAATAGCTTGCTTCTTCTCCCAGTAGCTGAACAGCAATTTGATCCGCGGTTTGTCTTTGACCTCCGGGATGCTGTTGTGACAACCCATGCATTTGTCGAGGCGCGGGATCCCCGACACGGCGCTGCGTCGCGCATAGGTGTGGCAGTACAGGCAGTCGATGCCCATCTTCTGTACGTGAATGTAGTGGGGAAACTCGATGGGCTGCGTGACCACGGGCCCGAGCGCATCGTAGCCATCGCTCGTTTGGCTGCCGATGGGACCGCCTTGATGAAAGGCCTCACCGAAGGCCACAAGGCAGCCGAACGCGCAGGGAACTAGCAGTGCCGCGCATAGCCAAAGTCGAATGCGGCGAGTCTTGAGCAGGCCCACCTCCCCTTGTAAGCTCACGCACCTCTCCCGTCCGCTTGACCGCGGCTCGATCATTGATAGGGCAGTCGCGTCGCGCGCCCGCGGCTGCCTATTTTCTTATTTTTACGATTCCCGCCCTCGAAAGCCCGGATTTAGAATCCGGTGTTCTATGTCATCAGAAGGGTTGGGGATTGGGGTTGACTACGAAACCGTTGCAGTAACAGTGCGGACAGATCTCGGTGTCGCCCGGATAGAGCTTGCAGCCGTTGACCGCATCATCATTGTGCGGCTTGTCCTTGTTGGGAATGAAATTGATGCACTTGCTGCACTGCTTGTCGCCATTCGGGGCATTCTGAAATTTCAACGCGGCACGGACCGCGGCGTTTTGCGTGGCAAAGGCCTCCGTGCTCAGTCCCACGAGGGGTGCGACCGCGAGCGCCGTTACGCCCGCCTTGATCACTGTCCGACGCGAATGTGTTGCTTTATCGTCCATTAACATGACCCCCTCGAAGCCAATGAGTTAAAAATCGTGCAGCTCTCGAAGCCGCTTTTTGATTATCCGACCGGGCGCGCGTAGCTGTCAATAAGGTGTTGCACGACATTTGCGCCGCTCGTCGAGCGACGCCGATGCGGGCCGGATGAGTGCGCAGCGTGATATAATTCCGTTTCGGGTGATATGCGTTTGGCGCGCAACCCAAAGCCGAGAGGCGTTCCCTGGAATGCAATTAATCGAACGTGTCCGTGCCGCGGCGACAGCGCCCGGAACGGCTCCCTTGGGGTTTCCCGACAGCCCCAGTCCCGCGAAAGCGAACTCCACGCGCTATCACGGCCGGCGGCGCCTGGTGCAGGCGGTCTCGTTCGCGCTCGTCATCCTCGTGCCCGCATCCGGGCTGTTCCGTATCGACCCGAGCGCTGGCGCCCTGGTGGTACTCGACCGGCAGATCTGGTTTGCAGATTTTTTCCTGGTTGCCGGGTTGTGGATCATGCTCGCGAGCGCATTGGTCATGTTGTACTCCGTCGCCGGCACTGTCTTTTGCGGCTGGGTGTGCCCGCAAAACTTCCTCTCGGAGTGGGGCAATTTCGTGACCCGCAAGCTCTTGGGCCGGCGCGCCAAGGTCGCCATCGACGGCAGCGCTCCGGTGGTTGCCGCATCCAAAAACAGAGCGCTCAACTGGATCTTGTTGGGCGCGTCCCTGCTCGGGGCCGCTCTGATCGTCGCGGTGGTGCCGCTCTTCTATTTTTATGCACCCGGCACCGTCTGGTCGTTCGTGACCTGGCGCTCGGACCCGCACCTCGCGGGATCGCTGCACTATATCTATTTCGTGTTCGTGCTGATCATCCTGCTCGACGTCGCCTTGATCCGCCACTTCTGGTGCCGCTTCGCCTGCGTGTATCGGGTTTGGCAGCACAGCTTCCGCACCCGCGAGACGCTGCACGTGCGTTACGATGCCAGCCGAGCCGATAGCTGCAGCAAGTGCAGCTATTGCGTGAGCTCCTGCTTCATCGAGATCGACCCGCGCAAGATCGCGGCCTACGACAGCTGCATCAACTGCGGCGAATGCGTCGATGCATGCAATCGCATGCACCAGAAATCGGGCAAGCCGGGCCTGCTGACCTTTGAGTTCGGCGAGCCGGAGGCGAAGAAGAAATCCCGGGCCCGATTTCGCGACAACGCCACCTCGCTCGCGGCCCGCAGCAAATGGACGCTGGCGCTGGGAGCGCTCGGCGCCTGCCTGTTCGTCTGGGGCTTGCGCACCTGGGAACCCCTGCACTTGGTGGTTTATCGCGCCGAGGTGCAGCATCAACGGGGTAACCGCGACTACCGCATCGCGATATCGAACAAGCTTTACCATGATCGGAAGGTCCAGGTGCGCGTGACCGGACTGCCCGCGGAGGATTACACGTTGAGCGCGGCGGAGGTCGATCTGCCGGCAGCCGGACATGAATCTGTGATGCTGTCGCTCTCCGACAAGCTGCCGCACGGAATACACCCCTTCGCCGTGGAAGTGACGGCCCCGGGCTGGCACGAGCGGTTTGCGGTTGAACATCTTGCAGAATGAGGGCGCCGCCATGGAGGACCAGGACCAGGAAAAGCCCGCCGCCGATCTCGGTACGGTGGACTCGAAGTGGGGCACGGCGGACGCAGCGCACTTCGGCTATGCATCCGATGGGGATCGCAAATTAAAGCGCGGCCTGGAAGATTGGGAGCTGGTGGAGAAAATTCCGGAATCGCAGAAACCGGTGCCCTACTGGTTCTTTGCGATCGTTGCGGTGGTGCTGTTGATCGGCATCGGGTTGAGCTTTCCGTTCTGGGGTCTTCGCCCGGGCGATAATCGTCCTTGGCTGGATTGGGGCTTCCTCATCGCCCTCGTGTACATTGCCGTCGCCGGCTCATTCGTCTGGTTCATGGTGCGTCTGTACGGCTCACAAAGAGCCGGGCGCCTGGACTCGGATCCTGAGAAGGAAAATCCGGAGCAGGAGAATCCTGAGAACGTGAAGCAGACGAAATCGCGCAATGATGGCTGAGCCCAAGTCCCTCGGCCCGAGGCGTTGCCGGTGGGCGGCGATATCCGCGTTTGCATTGATGATCCTGTCCGGATGCGGCGCCACGCAAGACTCGCCCACCGAGTATTGGCGCGATTTGCGCATCCACGTCGAATCGCGCAGCTACAGCGCGGTGCCGGGAATGCGCGAACTACTCGTGTTCGTCAACCGAGGTGCCGTGCTGCCGGGGTGGGATTGCCGGATAGATCTTCGAACCTCCGATGCGGATTCATGGAAACAGGCGATCGAGGACGGACGCGTCGGCGTCTATCGCCGCGCCGCGCAGGTGGACCAGGAACATTCAGTCCTTCAGGTCTGGATCCGTGCCGAGGGAAGCGAAACGGTGTTGCGTTTTCCGCTTATTCAGAAATCTGCGCCACCGGCAGCGGCCGGGACAGCATCGTGAGCGCGATGTTGATGAAATAGGCCAGAAACCCGGCTGCCATCATGGTCCCCGCGATGGCCGCCAACCGTCCGTACCAGTGATGGACCGCCGCCATGGCCCCAGGATCGCTCAGCATCAGGTTGCCTTCCCAGATGCCGAATACCATTTGGATGGTGTAAAAAACGTAGACCCCGATCGTCATCAACCAAAACGAATGCTGGATCAAACGCAGGGAGTAAAGCGGACGGCCGCTTAGGATCGGCAGCAGGTAGTAGGTGACGCCCATGATCAACATGACCACGCCCCCGACGAGATTCATGTGGGCGTGAGCCAGGGGATCGATCATGTGACCCGGACCGCCGTAGGGGCTGCCGATCGAGTCGAGCCACGCCCTGATCGGTGGCATCACCTGCAGCATGCCGTGCAGCGTGCCGATGAGCAGCGAGAGAGCGGAGATCAGCAGGAACTTGACCAGGAACGGATGATAGGCGCCATCCTCGGGCGTCGCGGGGCGCACCACAAAATTGGCCGCCAGAGGATCCGCCGGCTTGGTCGCCGAACTCCATGGCTTGCCGCCGGTCAGCACCTCCAACCGGGCGGCGGGTGACTTCACGATCCGCGAACCGCCCGTTTTATTCCACAACCCGCTTCATTCCAAGATTGAAGAGAGCGGTGGACACTAAAATGCCGCCGCCGAAAAGCACCACCGGAATCAACATATAAGCTACGTTCATCTTCGACTCCTGATATCGATATCGCGCGTGTCACGCGCGTATCTGAGATATATCTTTCATACTAGCACGCGCGCACGCCGTTACAACCCGTCCCGCGGAGGCTTGACGCGCAATATGACCCCGCCGGGCTGCTTGGACACCACTTCGACGCGCGCGCTCAGCTGTGCAAAGTTATTGGCCAATGCCCGACTGTCCATGCTGTCGGCGAGAATGACATAAGATACGCCCCGCATCATGGCCAGCTGGCTTGCCGGGTCCTTGGCGGCGGGCGGCAACGGCAGAGCCCCGCATTTACAGGCAATCGACGTGCGCGCCGGCCATGGACTCGCCACCAGCATCGGGGGCGCCTGGCCGGATGCCGTGCCGGCACTCTTGAGTCCGTTCATGCCGACCGCCAACTCTCTGATCAAGTCATCCTCGGGTGACAGTAGATTTAAACGCCTCACTTCGAAATCAGCTCGGTTGGTGCGCATGAAAGCGGTGCAAATCACCACCAGAAGCACCCACAGCCATCCGCGCTGCACCATGAGCCCGTGAGCCTTGAGCGGCGCGCACGCGCGCAACAACCAGGGGAATCCCCCGTAGACCAACAGGGCAAACAGGAGCAGTGCCCAGGTTTTATCGGCAGCCACCGCCCCGAAAAGCACGCTGAGAGTCAAGGTGCCGCCCGTCAGGTCCGCCATCAGACGTCTGCGCTCGTGAAGTGCCACCGCCGCCGTCATCGCAATGAGTGCAAAGCCACCAAGCCACGCCACCACGGATAACGTAGCGTCCGGTCGGCTTCCGCTGAATACGGCGGCCGCGACGGGAAGCGGGTTCTGACCGAACGCGATGCCGCTCCAGCCGGCACGGATCACGAGCGCGAGCGCCACGATCAATGGAACTCCGAGCAGGGCAATTTGGCGGTCCCGCCGCTCTTTCGGCTCGGCCCACCAGTAAAGAATGAGCGCGGCGGGATAGGCGAGACCCGCGGGATGCAGGCTGACGGCGGCCCCACACAAAAATAATTGGGCAAAGAACCAGCCGCCCAGGGTACCGCGTTCGAGGTTCAGCCGCCCGTTGAGCCAGGCGGCGGTTCCGCAAATCGCAAGCAGGAAAGGCGCCGCGGACAGTGAGTCGATGCGATCTACGGTCAGCGGCGCGATCAGCAGCAAGCCGGTCGCGAGCAGCGCGGCCTCACCCTGGTCGTCGCGAGCGCGCCAGGAATAAAGCAAAACTCCTGCCGCCGCCATGACCAGCAATGTCAGCAACTTCGCGGCAATCACCTGGCCCGACCACAGGAAGGCGAGCGGCAAAAAGAAGATCAATCGAATATCGGGCGCACCCAGCGTGATGGCCGTGCTCGGAACCTGATCCGCGATGGACCACGCCAGCAGCAGCGCCTTCGACCCCTCCTCGGTCAGGCCGTACGGGCCGGCGTGCAGCGCGAAACCGACCAAGACGGCCCATGCCAGCAGCAACCACGCGGCCGGGGAATTTAAACGCAATGCGCGCAATGTCGCTGACGCGCTTTAGAGGACGCTTTGGATGGCGCTTTCGATTTCTTGATACAGCATCGAGCCCGCCTGTTCATACCGAACGATACCCCGGCTGTCGATGACGAATGTCCATGGATCGCCGGGCACCTGGTATGCCTTGTACGCTTCCGGATCGACGTACTGATCCAGATGAATGAAAATCATTTTTGTCTGGTATTTCTGATAGAGCGACTTGAGCATCTGCAGTTGCCGATCGCAGGGAGTGCAGTGCGCCGGAGTCGCGAATTCAAGCAGCACCGGCTTGCCGCTGGCGAGTGCCTGATCCACGGAGTATTGGTACATCCCTGCATCCGGCTGTCGGTATGTCGTGATGCGAGAGACATCCCCATCCACATCCGCCAGAGTCTTGGTATGTATTCGCGGTGCCGTCTCACCCGTCTTCAAACTCATGGACAGGTTCAGGGATTGCTGGCTTCCACTGCCACAGGCCCCCAACATCAACAAAGGGAGTGCTATGAGCAATACCCGAGCCGCCGACCCTGCCATGGCTAGTAACCTTGGCCGGTTTTGTAGATGTTGTATCCCCAGATGATGTTCGCCAACAAGACCAGCGTGCCGAATAAACCGACGGCCGCCATCAAGTGCGTAACGGTCCGCTCGACTTGTTCACCCGGATCGTACCCCCCGATGACGCCCGCCAAGGTGAAGAGCCCGACCATGCCGATCAGGCCTATGTTGTGCATCCAGAAATGCACCTTCACCAAACGCAGGCTGTAGATCGGACGATTGACCAGACGCGGTACGAAATAATAAATCGCACCGAATATGGCCATTTCAACCCATCCCAAGAGGTTGATATGCCCATGCGCGAGCCGAATCAAGCCCCCGTGAGGCGCCGTATCGACGAACATGCGCAGCATCGGAACGCCGCCCATCACCGCACCCCAGGAAAAGCCGATGATGGCGTAGACGATGCACGCATAGACGAACAGCAGCGTCATGCGGGTGTACTCGCTGTCGTTGATCGCGACCGCCGGGGAGGTCTTCTCGGAAATGCCAATGACAGTCGCGGACATGCTAATGATCCTCGTGAGGCGCCGAAGGCTTCTCGTCCCGCACATCATGGAACTGGGACTTCCAGGTGGACGGCGCCCAAATCTTCACCATTTCATCGACGAATCCGTCGTGCGCTTCGACCGGCAGGCGTGCGTCGGGCGATCCCTGAGAGGCCTTCAACTCGGACAAAAAAATGGCCAGCGAATGCAGGTCGGTTTCCGGTAATTCGGCAACAAAGGCCGCTCGCTTGCCGGGCCCGTGTTCGACGGTTTGCGTCTCATAGGTGCTCTCGGGGTGATGCAGGAAGGCAACCAAGTAATCCATACTGCGGCGCGAACCGATGCCGTCCAGATTGACCCCGTTATTGGTGCCGTTGCGCACGGCCCGATGACAGTTGGTGCAGCCCAACTCGCGAAAGCGCTCCGATCCGACGCGCCCTTGCGCCGAGAAATCGAACTTCGCCGCATCGGAATACATGTCCTTGCCGGAGCGTGCGCGATAAATCTCCATACCGATGAAACTGATGACCGCAAACACCACGAAAAGTGCCGCGATTCCGAACAGGATTTTCTCGCCCAACCGCAAGCCGCCGCTTTTCATCGTAATTCCGCCGGCCCTCCGGGCAATTGGTCACCCGCAATCGTCTCAACGTTTGCCAAGAAGCGGACCTTGTGAATACCTCCCGGTTCCCTAAATTTAGGGCTCACTGAGTGGTTATAGGAATCTGATGATTCCCGACCGTGGTGGGCGGTGCCATCGTCAAAAAGGTGGCGACATTCTCAATGTCGGCATCGGTCAGGTTTTTAGCCATCGCGCGCATCATCGCGTAAGGATCATTGGCTCGGCTCTGATCGCGCCAGTTCTTCAGCTGGTTGATGAGATAGACGTACTTCTGCTGGCCGATTCTCGGGAACAGCGGCGCGGCGCCGCGCCCATTGTAGCCATGGCAGGATGAGCAGGCCGACACTTTGCCCAGCACGCCATAAGTGACGATTTCCTGACCCAGATATGGCTGGCCGATGGGCGTCCCGGCCGCCTTCAGGGCATTCAGATCGGAAAAATCAGGCGGTCCGTCCAAGGTGCTGACATAGGCCGCCACATCGCGCCGGTCTTGCTCGGTGAGGCCCGCCGCATAGACCACCATGACCGCACCGGCGCCGCTGGGCACGCGCTTGCCGCTCGCGAGGTCGGACAGCTGCTTGACGACATAGGGATACCCGATGTTCGCGAGCCGGGGAGCTCCCATCGCATCCATGCCCCAGCCGGTGGCGCCATGGCAGGTCTGGCAGGCGGTCACTGAATCGCCCTTGCCGTTCGTGAATATCGCCTTGCCCCTGGCGATCGACGCCGCGGACAATTCGGAGGGCTCCACTCCTACCCCCGCCTCGCTGGCGCGACCCTCGTGGGGCCACCAAAAAACCACCATGCCGGCCAACAATGATGCGGCCGCCATTTTATTCGTTAACGCGCGTATGACCTTCATCCTCATGCCCCTTCCTCCCCACGCTCCGACCTGCGCCGCACATGGAGCACTGCCCGCCCACTAAAAACGCTCCGAAGCTTACTACGGTTGCACTCTGGTATCCAGAGCGCGCTATGCGGCCTTTGTCGATCTCCGTCGCTACGCAACGGTGTGCTAATCTTCTTGAATACGGGACTCGGGACGACAGAGGCGGCTCGCGATGTCTCGAAGGACATCGCATGATAGAGACGATCGGGTTCATATTATTTATCCTGGCGGTGCTATTCGTAGCGCTGGGGCCAAAGTCTCCCGATAAAAAAGACAAAGATTCCGATACCAATAAGAAATAGCCGGCCGGCCCAGCGCTCGCCGAAGCCCGCCGTCGGCTTGGCGCCGCAAAGCGCGACTGGATGGCGGCCGAAATCCCCGGCCGCTGTATCGTCAAGACCCCCCCGGGAGTACACTCCGCCCGGGGAGTACACTCGAATTCGCGGCAATTGACGGATGACAACAGTCAGAGGTTTGCCATGACAGTACTAGTGACCGGCGAAGTTCGGCATCTGCATGTCAACATAACGCGAGTCCCTGTCGGCAGACCCTTCACCTGGCTGTCCCGGGGATGGGTGGACATGCGCCGGAACTGGGGTGCAAGCCTCGGCTATGGAGCACTGATCGTTGGCCTCGGCTGGACGGTGCTGATGTTCGCCGGCACGCACCCTTATTACGTTGCTGCGGCCTTTTCCGGATTTCTTCTGGTGGCGCCCGTCATTTCGGCGGGTTTGGCCGAAATGTCCCGTCGCTATGCCTCCGGTGAGCCGGCGACTTTCGACGACTCCCTGGCTGCCTTTGCGCGCAGATCCGGACCACTGCTGGCATTCGGGGGCATCCTCGCGTTATGCGCCGCCGTTTGGTTCGCGGTTTCCGCGGTCATGCTGGAGACGGTTTTTCACGTGGCGGCGCCGAACATGCGGGATACCCTGTATCGTGGGTTTATCGACCAGATGAACCGGGAGCAGGTGGAGGCGTATTTCGCCGTCGGCGGCTCGCTCGCTGCCCTGGTGTTCGTATTCTCCGTGGTCTCGGTTCCTTTCATCATCGACAAGAACGCCACCGCCGGGCAGGCCATGGCCGCCAGCGTGCGCGCGGCGCTCGGCAATATTCCGGCCATGATCGTATGGAGTGCGCTGATCCTGGCGCTGACCGCCGTCGGCTATGCGCCGCTGCTCTTCGGCTTGCTGATTATCGGCCCGCTCCTCGGGCATGCGACGTGGCATGCCTATCAAGACATGATCCGTTAGAGCGCCGTCTCGACAGCGGGGCACTGATGCGGCAATCCGAAGGCATCTACGTACTTCCCGCAATTCTCCTTTAGCGCCCGGCGCACATTGTTGCCGCGGACATTGTTGCCATTGGCCCAAAGCCACCTCAGCTGCAGCGCGACTCGCCGCCTATCGTTCAAGGAATAAGCTCATCGACACAGACGAAATCATCGCTAACACGCGTCGCTGGCTGGAGAAGTCCGTGATTGGCCTCAACCTTTGCCCGTTCGCGGCCGCTCCCTACCGTGACAATCGCGTCCACTTTTGCGTCACCGAGCAACGGACCGCGTCCGGGCTGCTCGAGAAATTGCGCTCGGAGTTGGTCGATTTGCAGGCAGCCGACCCGCTGCAGCGCGAGACGACGCTGTTGATTCATCCCGGGGCCCTGGCCGATTTCATCGAGTACAACGACTTCCTCGAAGTCTGTGACGCGGCGGTCTACGATCTGGGGCTGGAAGGCGAGCTGCAAGTGGCCAGCTTTCATCCTCGGTATCAGTTTGCGGAGACGCAGCCCGAGGATATCGAGAATTTCACCAACCGCTCTCCCTACCCGATGCTGCACCTGCTGCGCGAAGCCAGTGTGGAGCGCGCCATTGCTGCCGCGGGCGACACAGAGGAAATATACAAACGAAATATTCGCACGCTGCGTGAACTGGGACACTTGGGATGGCAGCGGCTATGGCTCGACTAGCGTCGGGCTTGGAGGCTCGACGACGCTGGCAGCCAGATCCGCCGTCGGATCACGCTGGCCGGCGCTTGATGAAGATCGGGTTGAGCGATCGCGATGTAAAAGTAGGAGCGCTGCGATCGTAATGACTGGGGCAACAGCCTGACGTACAAGCGCACCGTGCGATAGCCCTGAGGGAAGGTTTGGTTCGCCACGGTTTCAGGCACATAGTCGACGTTGGCTTTCGCCGTGGCAGGCTCGGTCCACCACGTGAACGCGCCATTCTTTCTCACTAGGTTGCTTAGTCGAATCTCGGCGAAATGATCGTCCGATCTCACCGGAGAGGCCTCAACCGAGATCGCAACAGGCCTCGCCCTTGCTGCTGCCTTGGCCCGGGACGCACCATACGCCATGTTTTTTCTCGCAGGAACGCTCGCTTGCGTCGAGACAAAATGGGTCGCCGGCCGTTCCTCGGGCGGTGCAGAGAGTACGTCCCGACTCTCCGTTACCGAAACCACCGGGGAAGGAGCGTCAATCGTCGTGAGTGCAGAAGTCGACCTGAGCTGCGCCAAGACTGCTGCGGTCGTCAAGGTCACGACCAAAAAAAGGGCGGCCGCGCGCCACGGCATCTTGGATTGCCCCCGGCTCTGCTGCGTGAGTTCTCGCAACGGCGTTACCGAATGCTCCTGCACTCTCTCTCTCGTCAATCGATGCATCCACAAACGCACACTGATTGAACGCCCTCCACGATGCCAAGAGAGTCCTTTCTGCAGAGCTCTCCACTGCCGACCGGTGAGGCCGGGAGGGCGCACCAAGCTCACGCGGTAATCCCGTGCCAGCGTGGCGGGCCGCGATCCAAAAGGATGAGTTCCCGCCAAGAGCTCGTAGCAGATGCAAGCCAGCGCATATAGGTCGTCGCGCGGATCCGTACGTCGACCCTCCAACTGCTCGCAGCTCGCATAAGCAGGCGCCCCGGAAATGGGAGTGTAGTCGGTGTGCTCCGACGCCGATTTCACCGGCGTGGATTCATGCACAGCGCCGAAATTCAAGATCCGGAGCTCACCCTCGCGAGTTATGAAAATGTTTCGCGGCTTGAGGTCGCCATGCACGACTCCGCGTTCGTGAGCGTGTGCCAATCCGGCGCCGAGTTGCCGGATCAGCTGCCAAGCCTGCGGCTTGCGCATCGCCGCGGGATGTAAGCGTTCAATGACGCTGCTCAGCGGCTCGCCGTCGAGCAGCTCCATCGTGGAAAAGAGCACCTCCCCGTCGCAGTCCAATTCGTAAACATTCACGATGTTGCGATGTGATAGAACTTGACCGCAGTGAAACGCGAGCCGCAGCTTCGCGAGAGCCTGCTCCGGGCAATCTCCTCCGGCGTGTAATATTTTCAATGCGACGTATCGATGCGTTTCGGGCAACGCCGCCCGATGTCGATCGAGCGCCTTGAACACAGATCCTCTGCCGCCGCTGCCGAGCCGTTCCTCCAACACGTATCGATCGCGCAGAACTTGGCCGGCGGCCAAAGAAGGCATGCGGTCAACGATCGCTGGAGCAATTAGGGCCTGATCCAGACCAATCCTTGGCTCAGTCGTGACATCAAACATAAGTCGCGCGAGTGTGTCGCGATTATCCCTGGCTGTATGTAAGAAAAAGCCGCTTCCCCGCCGGTGAACTTGGAGGTTTTGTGCAACGCCCGCCCCGCCCGGCGGGCAACGGCCCGCCGGGCAAAACCCGCGACCGAGAGAGCTACTCGCTGATGGCAACTCCGCTGAAACCGGCGACCCCGATGGGGTTTGATGTAGCCGCGGCGGTGAGGTCGCCGTAGTCGTCGATGCCGAACACCGCGACATATGCGCCGCCGCCGGCACTGTAGATGACGGCGAGCCACTTCTTGTCCGGCGATACCGTGATATCGGTCGGCGCCCCCGGCAGGGGTATCGATTTGTAGAACACCCCGCCTTGGCCGTCGGTCAGGAATATGGATATGGCGTGCCCAGGCGAGTTGGCCGTGTACCAGAGGTTCCCCGGCCCCTTGGCCACCCAGCAGGGGGCGTTCGTCGGATATGGCGGCGTCGGTCCGGTTATCGGGAAGACGTCCCGACTCTTGTTCACGATGGCGAAGCTGTCGGGACTGTGCGCCGGCGTGAATCCGAGAACATCGTCCCAGAACGCGGCCCCGAGCGGGGTATTGTCGGCCGCGCTCGGAAGCGTCACGGCAGCACTCGACCCACCGAGCGCCCCCTCCCCCTTGAGAGTCAGCTGCAGCAGCGAGCCCGAGGTCATGGTGACGGCGGCCCAGTCCTTGCCGACCACGATCTGCGCCGCCGAGGGATCGGTGAGCGCAACAACGCTGCCGTCCACGCTGCCTGAAGGCCACGCGTGACTCTCCGCGCAATTCGCGCCGACGACGAAGAGATGGCCTCTGGCAAGCGCGACTGAATTGGGCTTGGCGCAATCGGGCGCCAACGCTATCGTTCCTTCGATACTGATGAAATCGTGATGCCGCGCGATCCGGCTGACGCTATTCGAGCCATAGTTGCCCACGGCTCCCAGATCGTCCTTGAACTGCAGAATTCCCGCGCCGCCCGCGCCGCCCTTGCCTTGCGTCGGCAACGTGTCGACCAGGGATAACGTGGGTTTTCCCGCCGTTTCGAGCTTGAACACGACCACCTCGTTGGCGCTTGGATCATTCGTACTCGTCAGCACGAACACGCCGCGCTCAGGCTCGTCGGCAACCGCCGCGGCGGCCGTGAGCAAAGTGACCGCCAGCGTGCCGGCGAGCTGACATACATGGGACTTGGTTGGTTTTCGAGGGTTCATCGCCATCTCCTTATTGAGACTTTGTTAATGGAATGATCACTCCCAGGTAGCCTGATCCAGGATGTGGTGTAGTCTTCGACGCGTACCCGCTCACGGGTCTGGGGACCCGGCAAAAATCGCATCCAACGAGAAGGATGTTCGCTGCGGGCCGATGAAAAGTTACGGTGCAATACGGCACCGGCTGAAAACATTTTCTGGATGGAAGCAAAAACGTAACTTTCTCCCGCCGTGCAACGAACACCTATGGAGCCGAAGCGCAATCTGGACACGCTGATGTCCCGCTACCAGGCGGGTGACTCCGCCGCCGTCACGGCACTGGTCGAGGCTGTCGGCCCGCGGTTGCATCGGTTTTTTATGGCGCAATCCGCCAGCCGCAGCGATGCGGATGACCTGTTACAGGAGACCTGGCTGCGTATCCACCGGGTGCGGCACACCTATCGGCCGGGCGAACCGGTGTTACCCTGGCTCTACGCAATCGCACGCCGCGTGCGCATCGACCAATACCGCAGGGCGAGCCGCACCACCGCCCGTGAGCGCCCGCTGGAGGAAGCGTCCGAACTATCGGCCGCTCTTCCGCGGCAAGAGACTCATGCGGACGATTTGGAAACACTTCTCGCGCCGCTTTCGGACGGACAGCGTGAGATCATTCGGATGCTCAAGGTTGCCGGGATGTCGCTGGAGGAGGTCGCAGGCGCGACGTCGTGCAGCGTCGGGTCGGTAAAGCAGAAAGTGCATCGCGCCTACAGGAAACTCAGAGACACGATGAACGCGATGGGCCCGCAGAAAGGGTCGAGTCGGGGACTGCCATGACAGATGATCAGGTCGACAAGGTCCTGGAGAAGGCCTCGGGGGCTACACCCGAAGTTGACCCGGCATTGCTCAAACGAATCGCCGACTCGATCAATATGTCGTTGCGGCCGGTGCGTCCGCTGCCGCCGCCTTGGGCGCTCACTGGAGGGCTGGCTCTGATCTGCGCCGTTGTGGCTGTGGCGGCGGCCGCTCGCGCCGGATTTTACGGAGTTGAAAAACTGAGCCTCTGGGAGCGTGCGCTGATCTTTTCGACACTCGGGATCCTGGTATGGGTAACGGGCAAGGAGCTGGTGGGTCAACTGACTCCCGGAAGCCGCCAGAACTTCAGCGGAACTTCCTTACTGGCCACGATCAGTGCTTCGTTGCTGGGTGTGTTTGCGCTGGTGTTCCATGACTACCGCACCGACCACTTCATTTCCGCGGGGATCGCGTGCCTGCTGACGGGCGTGCTTCTGGCCGTTCCCGCTGCCTTTCTGAGTTGGTTGCTGCTCCGGCGCGGTTTTGCGGTGAACTCCGTGGCGGCGGGTCTCGTGGGCGGCGCGCTCGCGGGCCTCTGCGGCGTGACGATGTTGGAGCTTCACTGCTCGAATTTCCAGGCGCTGCATGTGCTCGTGTGGCACATAGCGGTAGTGCCTGTGAGCGCCGCGGCCGGAGCGTTCGCGGCAAGCACCTTGCGACGACCCTAGGGCTTTGGCTTGAAACCCGGCCGGGGCAGCAGGACTGTATCGCCTGTGGGCTTGCGCAACTCAGCTTCGCGCCTTTGCCACTCCCTTTCTGCTTGCGGATGCATGATCGCCTCGCGGCACTCTTCGAGTTGGTATTTCAACAACGGCAGTAGCTCGCCCCGCGGATCAGTGTCGACGGAGGTTGGGGCGAACTGCGTTTGGCAAAAGAGCTGGAAGTATTCCGCGTAGAGCGCCTGATAGTGCCTCATTGGATCGAAGAAACTCGGATCGTGCACGACATGGGCGCCGACGTGGCTGGTGCACAAAAAGCTGCAGGCCTTGCGAAGATACACTTCATGCTCCGCAATGACGGATCGGGTGTAATCCTGCGTCGGATGAAAAGTGAGCACGATGCGCCGGCGTGTGTTGCCCCGAACTTGCTGGTCGCGCAGGTATTCGAAAAGCGCCTTGCGATGGATGAGCCGAAATGCCGCTTTCTTCAGCAGGGCCGCCTGGGTGCGCCGGAAGCCAGTGCTGGCAACCACTCGCATCAGTCCGGAATGTTCGTTCTCCCAAACCCGAAATATCGCAGGGCTCGCCAACAACCGGCTGGCCACCAATTGTTCGATGGAATTGTCGCTGCGTAACGCACTCTCCACGCGATCGGTCGACTCGCGCATGAGGCGCTCGTGATTGATGGAGATACTGCGCACCCTTCAGTCCCCTCCCTGCTTTCACTTTCTTTGCGTCCCATCATGGCACTTTCTGGGAATTGCGGACTTGATTTTTCTGAGGGTCATCGAGATCCACAATTGCTGCTGCGCCACATGCATCCTCCGGCAGACGGACGCGCGTGCGCCCTCACGGAGCACGATCGAGTCGACTCGCTTCACGCCGGTGCAAAGGCCCAACGCTGGGCCGGTTTGCTGCTGTGCGATCTTCGTTAGGGATCACCTAATTCGGGACATTTCCCGTGGGAGCAGTTATGGTGGTAACGCCCAGTTGCGCGCCGCCTGCCAAGAAGAATCTGATTCTGCGTCGAAATTTCTGGCACTCGCGCACATCGAGCATTCTAAAAAATATGTCGAACTGATTCGACTTGCAGGGATTCCATAGTCTTGGAGCAGAGCATGCCGCACACGAAAGCCGCACTTGTATTGATGGTGGCCTTTACCCTGCCCAGCGCAGCCGAAGCGCTCGGCTTGGGGGAGATTCATGTGGTCTCCGCTCTCAACGAGCCGCTCGTTGCTGAAGTCGAAATCGTCGGAGCGACCGCGGAAGATCTGGCGGGGATCAGCGCATCGATCGCAAACCCCGAGACTTTTCTGAGATTCGGCGTCGACCGTCCCGCGTTCTTGTCCAGCGCCGCGTTCAAAGTCGCGATGAATGGCAATGGGCAGCCAGTCCTCGCGATTCGCTCTATGGACGCCTTCACCGAGCCATTGATCAATATCTTGATTGATCTGCGCTGGCACAGCGGCGAATTGATTCGTCAATACACCCTCTTGCTCGATCCGGCGGAATTCCGATCCGACACCCGTGTCGCCGAGGCAGCGCCCAACGGCAGCGGGCCCGGTGCTTACACGGCGCCGGCCGCCGCGGAACCGGTCAGCCAGACTTCGCAACCTCCTTTGCAGAGTGCGCCGAGCCCGGAACGGACGAGCCCGGCGGTTCGCGGGCCCGCTCCGCCGCAGACCGTTAGAGTGGCCGCGGGGGCGACCCTGCGCGGAATTGCATTGCGCGTTGGCTCTCGCGGCGATGCTGGTCTAGAGCGGATGATGATCGCCATTTACCGCGCGAATCCAAAAGCGTTCGAGAGCAACATCAACCGGCTGCGCCTGGGCGCCGTGCTGACGATTCCTTCAGACCCCGAAATCTCGAAGATATCCGTGGCGGACGCCAATCACGAAGTTCGCCTTCAAATGGAAACTTGGCGTGCATCACCCAAATTGGTGAACCCGGCCAAGTCTGCTGAACCGGCTGTTGCGGCGTCCGCGCCAGTGCCTTTCGGGGCCCCTATTCCGACAGAGCCGGCGGCTGCGCGCAAGGAATCCACCTCCGATGCGCCTCAGGGTGAGATCCGTGCTCCGGGCAATGCCGCCGAGAGTTCTGACGATGCGGCGCTGCATCGCAGAGTTCGGAGACTCGAGGAAGGACTCGGCGAATTACAGAGTGCGCTTAGCCGCGAGCAAGGTGCGTTAGCCGCAATACAAACCAGGGTAGCCCGTACCGATAACACACCGGCGGCCCGTACCGATAACACACCGGCGGTGAGAGTGGTCCCACCAACGGCCAAATCAGGGCACGGGATTGGCGCGTCGATCGCAGCGCTTTTAGTACTCGCGAGCGGCGCCTTGGGGGTAGTCTATGTTTGGCGCGGCCGGCGAACAGTCCGTCCGATGGTTGCGCCTGCCGAGGCGACAATGCGGCACTTGGGTGCCCCTCACCTTGCCGCGCAACCTGCCACCACTCGAGAGGTGGCCCACGCCGCCCCGGACCGCAATGAACCACCGCCCCCCGCGCAGATCGAAGCACGGTCACGCGCACAGGACGAAGTGCAACTCGCGGACGCTTCGACCGATGAGCTCACGATCCTTCGGGCGGAGGTTCTCGACGGCATCGATGTCGAATCGTCAAATGCCTCGTATTTCTCGGAATCCGCCGGCGGGCTCGAACACACAATCGATCTCAAATTCGACGCGGCTGACACTGCCACTCTTGCCTCACCCAGCATGAAGACTGGCGCTCCCGACGCCAACGCCGAAACTACGCCGCTCGAGGCCGTGCGCGTCGTGGATGTGTCCGAGCTTTCGGCCCCGGAGCATCTGACCCCGGATAATATGACGCCTGCGGATGAGTCGGGCGCCGATACGGCGAAGATCCAGTACAAACCGCTCGATCTCGACGGGGTGGTGCATCACATTCCGATGCCTAGCATGCTGAACGAAAAGGGAGGGTTCAAAGAACGTCGCACCAGTCTGGTGGACGTCTTGAAGGTCGCAGTTAAGCGAGAACCCAACCGACGAGACCTGCGATTGAAGCTGCTGGAAACGTATTACGCCGCCGCCGCGACCAGCCGCCAGGGATTTTTGGAAGTCGCCCAGAGCCTCGCCGGCGAGCGCGAGAGCATGAGCGACGGCGAGTGGAGCAAAATCGCCGGGATGGGCCGCCAGATCGCGGCGGATAACGATTTGTTCATGCCCGGCACTGCGCCGGCGGACCGCAAAGAAGGTTTGGCGACTTGCGCCTAGTGCCGAGCGTGCCTTTGGAGGTAAACCACCATGAGCAAACAGGAAATCTTAAGCGATGAAGACCGGCGACCGATTATTGCCGACTTCACTCGAGAGGACTTCGAGCGCTTCAATCGACTGACCCATGCAAAAAATCTGCGCAGCGTCATCAAATGCACCAAGTGGCTCAACGATTATGGCGTCGAATTGTTGCGCCGATATCCGCAAGAATTCCACTGCGGTACTGGAATGACGGTGGAGGAATACCTGCACGCCCTTACCGTGCATGTCGATCGTTGCCGCGCCTTTCTCGGGAGGATGTGAGGGCGCGAGGTACCATTATTTTACCGGCTTGAATTTTTGGACTCTCCTGCCCCAGTTCGTCTCGGCCACATAAATATTCCCTTTGGAATCGACCGCCAAGGTGTGGGCATGGGTAAATGCACCGACCTGGTGACCAGGACGTCCGAAGCTCGAGAGAACTGCTCCGCTGGCATGATCGAGAATCTTGATCTGCTCGTCGCCGCCGTCGTCCACGTACATGTATTTTTGTTGCCGGTCCGGGGAAAAGCCGATCCACCATGTGGTGCCCCAATTATCCGGAAGGCCGCTCTCTCTCCTGATCCAAATGTTGTGTTTGAAGTTTCCCATTTTATCGAAGACTTGGATCCTGTCGCTCTGTCGGTCACAGACATAGACCAGCATGTCGTTGCCGATGGCCACACCATGGACAACCCGCATGAACGCGCCACCCACACCCGCCTCGGCCTCTTCCTTTGTCCCCTGATGCCCCCACTGACGAAGGAATTTCCCGGATCGGTCGAAAACCGCGATGCGGCTATTGCCATAACCGTCGGCCACGTAGACATCGCCATTGGCGGGGTCTATGGCTACGTCGGAAGGCATGTAAAACTGGGTCTGGCTCGAATTCATTGCGCGGCCCTTGAGCGTGCCGTCGGAAGTATCGACAACGCCTCTCTTGCCGATTTGCATGAGTAGTTTCCCATCGTGACTGTATTTTTGGACGATCCCGTCGCCGTTGCCGGCGGTCCAAAAATTGTTCTCACTGTCGATTTTGCAGCCGTGGGTGACGTTGGGAACGACGTTCCAGTCGCCAAAGCTGTTCACCACATTGCCCTCGGGATCAAATTCGATGTACGGTGGCGCCTGCTGCGCAATTTCCCCTTCCTTGTCGGTCATGTCATTCCGATTGACGATGAACACGTTATCCTGTGCGTCCACGCATACACCGCTCACTTGTCCGATTACCCAGTTTCCCGGTAACGGTTTTGGCCAGTTTGGATCGACTACGAATTTCGGCCCACGGCCCTGCGGCTGCGCGCGGCAGACGGCCGCGAAGATGGCCACGAGGCCCAAGCCAATCCAAACTGCTCTGGCGCTTTTTCTTTCCTTTTTTTTCATTTCGCCTTGGCCGATGCGTTACGCGCCCGAAATTGCTCGGGAGTGATGCTGCCCTGGCGAAGACCGAATTGGCCGATGACGAAGTTGCCGATCGCGGCGAGTTCGTCATCCGAATAGCCGCCGATGAATGGATGCATGAACATCGGACCTTGACCGGTCTCGATCTGCGAGCCTTGGATCAGCACCTGCACTACGTTCGTGCCCGAGGACTCGCGCGCGCTATGGTCGCCACGCAGCGCAGCCCAGGCGGATTGCCGACCCTCTCCATCCAGCAGGTGGCACCCTGTGCATGCCTGCACGAACAATAAACGGCCGCGTATATCCATCGACGTCAACGGCGCGGCCGCCGGTACCTTGTAGCCGCTGCTCCGCGCAGGCAGACCACGCAAGTAGGTCACCATGGCCCGGACATCTTCGGCCGTCAAATAGCGCGTGCTGTTCTCAACGACCTCGGCCATGGGTCCGGCAGCAGGTCCATGGTCTTCCGCATGCCCGACCGATAGGAACTGCGCCAACTGCGCATCCGTCCAGTCGCCTAATCCACTTGCCCGATCGCTCGTGAGATTGTAGGCGTGCCAACCCGACACCTCCGCGCCCGCCAAGATCTTGCGAGTGCTCATGGCCATCAGCGCATTTCGGGGCGTATGGCACTCACCGCAATGGCCAAGCGCAGTCGATAGATAGGCCCCGCGATTCTGCAATTCGCCGCGGTTCGGGTCGGGCCGAAAGCGATGTTCATCCAAAAACATCCATTTCCAGGCGGTCAATGCCCAACGTTGATCGAAGGGAAACGACAATCGGTTCGGCGTGTCCGGCGCGTGAACAATTGGCAACGAAAACAAATAGGCCTTGATGGCGACCGCGTCATCCCGAGTCATCGCGTTGTAGGAGGTGTACGGGAACGCCGGGTACAGATTCCGCCCATCCTTCGCCACGCCGCGATGCAGTGCGCGCACGAAATCATCGTCGCTCCATTGACCGATACCGGTATCACGATCGGCCGTTATGTTCGTGGAATAGAGGGTACCGAACGGAAGCTCAAAGGCGACTCCCCCGGCGAACGGCTCGCCGCCCGGCTGGGTATGGCATGCCGCACAATCCGCCGCGCGCGTAAGATACGCTCCCCGCGTCACCAGTTCCGAAGTGCGCGGGACATCGGGAATCGAAGAGTCGATCTCTTGTGTGGCGAGACGCCGGCCGATGAAGCCCGCCGCAATGACCACCGCCAACGCGATCAGGCTCAGGCAGATCCGAAGACCATTGCCACGGGAAGTCGCACGGCTAATCATGACCGAGCCATTGCCGCCTTCACCTTATCGGGCGTGAACGGCACCGAGCGCAAGCGCACGCCGGTCGCCGCGAAAACGGCGTTCGAGATCGCCGCCGGCACGACCGATGCCGACGGCTCGCCGCTGCCCCAGGGCTTTTCATGCGGACGGTCGATGAGGTCGATGACGACATCCGGCACCTCCGGAAAGCCGATGATTCGATAGCTGCCCCAATCGAGGCTGGTAACTCGGGAACGATTGAACGTCACTTGCTCCAGCAACGTTCGGCTCACGGTCTGCACGATGTTGCCCTCGATCTGATTCTTGACTCCGTCCGGGTTGATGATTTGGCCGCAATCCTGGACCACGAAAAACCGTCTGACGCGAATCTCGCCGGTGAGTCGATCGATATCGACATCCGCAACGACACCTACGTAGGTCCGCACCAGCTCATATTTGACGAATGCCAAGCCCCGGCCCGAGGCGATTCGAGCGCCACGGTCGCGCGGCTTCGCAGCCGCTCTCTCCCAGGCTGCGACCGCCGCGAGGCGCTCGAGGAGTTCCGCGCCCCGCGCATCCTTGAGATGGCGCAGCCGGAATTCGAGCGGATCGGCGCCTGCCGTCGTCGCGAGCTCATCGAGGAATGATTCATTGGCAAAGGTATTTTGCATGCGGCCCGGGGCTCGAATCCACGCGGGCCTGAGAGGCGTTGTCTCCAGCCGGTGGGCGACGGTTCGCATATTCGGCACTGCGTAGGGTATCGCCGTGTCGTTGAGGATGCCCCCCGGTCCGATGGTCATTTCGTGCGGCAGGCCAGCCAAGGTCGCCGCAATCAAGGCCACCGGGGTGGCCGCACCCTGTGGCAGAAAAAACGCGGAGGACCAGGCGATGAGGCTGCCGTGGGCGTCCAATGCAGCCTCGAGATCGATCAAGGTGGGCGGACCTTTCGGATCCCAGCCGTGTTCGTCCTCACGCATCCACTGCACGCGAACCGGCCGCCCGACGGCTCGCGACAACAGCGCCGCATCGCCCGCCGCATCCTCGTGGCCATTACGGCCATAGCAGCCCGCTCCGTCGATATAGATGCAACGGACATGCTCCTCCGGCATCGACAGCATCGCAGCCAATTGCTTCCGCAAGGCGTGGGTGCCCTGCGAGGCGCTCCAACACGTGACCGCCCCATTCTTGAACTCGACCACGGAACACGAAGGCCCAATCGATCCATGCGTGTGAATGGCGAAATCATAGGTCGCATGCAGTCGACTCGCGCCCTGAGGCAGGGCCGACGCCACTTGGCCCATATCGCTGGTGACATCGTCTTTGACGATCTTGGTGCCGCGGACGTATTCCCAAAGCGCGCTCTGATCGGGCAAGCCCTCCCAGGAGGACCAACCGACCTTGAGCCGCCGCGAAGCTTGAATCGCACCCCATTCGGTCTCGGCGACGACGCCCACGAAGTTGCCGACGCGCACGACGCGGGTCAACCCCGCAATGTCCTTGACGGAATCCTCATCGATGCTCAGCACCGTGGCGCCAATGGCTGGAGGGCGAACCACGCGACCATGCAGCATGCCCGGAAGGCGAAAGTCCTGCATGTAGGTGAATTGACCGGTAACTTTGCCGGGAATATCCACGCGCGGTACTGATCGGCCGACTATTTTGAAGTCGCGAGGGTCCTTGACCGCCGCCGCCTTGTCGATCTGCAGAGAGAAGCTCTTGCCGCCGATGAGAGCACCGTAGCCGATCGATCGATGGGTCGCCTTCGAGGTGATTCGGCCGTCGGTAACCGAGAGGTCGGCCGCCTCAACCTTGAGTTTCCTGGCCGCCATACTCAGCAGTGCTTGACGCGCCGTCGCGGCGGCCTGCCGGATCTGCAAGCCCCCGTTTTGAACCGAGAGGCTGCCCGAAGTCACTCCCTGATCGGGCGTGAGCGCGGTATCTCCTTGGATCACCATGACGGCCGAGAACGGCACGTCGAGTTCCTCCGCCGCGATCTGGGCAAGCGCCGTTCGAATGCCCGTGCCGAGATCCACCTTTCCCGCGTATAGAGTCACCTGGCCGCCCGCGTCGACGGCGATGAAGCCATCCACTTGATCCGATGAAACGGATTTGGATGGCGGCCCACCCTGTGCTCTCGTGGTTTGATGCCCGTCGATCGAGAAGCCGACAACGAGGGCGGCGGTTCCCTTCAGAAACTGGCGGCGCGTCGTCGCGATGTCGCGCATTGCACGACTCCTTAGGTTTTCGCCGCTGCGCGTTTCACGGCCCGCAGGATTCGCAGATGCGTGCCGCATCGGCAAAGATTGCTGGCGAGTGCCTCTCGGATCTGTTCGTCGCTTGGATTTCTCGTCTTGAGGAGGAACGCAGCGGCCTCCATGATCATGCCGTTGATGCAATAACCACACTGCACCGCCTGTTCGTCGATGAACGCCTGTTGCATGGGATGAGGCTTCTCGGGGGTGCCGAGCCCTTCCAACGTGACCACATTGCGGCTGCCAACCGACGACAACGGAGTAATGCAGGACCGCACCGCGTTACCGTCGATGTGGACCGTGCAGGCGCCGCACTGGCCGAGACCACATCCAAATCGCGGACCATGCAGGCCAAGGTCGTTACGCAGTGCATAGAGGAGCGGCATATTCGGATCGTCGACCGCGACTTCGGCGGCTTGTCCGTTGACGTTGAGAGTGATTGATCTCGCCATTGATCAAATCTCCTACGTTGACAGATTGCAGCGAACCAGCCCGCGTGCAGCCAAGAGCCCCTGTTCGGGCACAATCGATACATCCGTATCGCACTTTATCAAAGCAAGAGCTAGAGCTTGATCGGAGGTATCCCCGCCGCGGGATCGAATTCTTTGTCCAGATGAGCCGGGCTCCTCTCCTCTCAAAAATTGGTGCAGTGCCTTTACATCATCCTGAGAGGACGGTCTTCCT
>JBEKHK010000041.1:0-42947 GCA_050012315.1 Steroidobacteraceae bacterium
ATCGCCCTGCGCGACGTTCCGCCGCTGTTCGTGCGCACTTTGCTGCTTTCAGAAGACGCAGGCTTCTACGGGCATCGCGGCATCGACCTACGCGAACTACCCGCCGCGCTGCTCACCAACTGGTCGCGCGGCGGCGCCGCGCGTGGTGCGTCAACAATCACCCAGCAGCTGGCCAAGAATCTGTTCCTGTCGCGCGACAAGCAGCTTGGACGCAAGCTGCAGGAACTGGCGATCACGTTCCTGCTCGAGTCGGCGCTCGGCAAGGATCGTATCCTCGAGATCTACCTGAACATCATCGAATGGGGACCGGACCTGCGTGGCCTGCGGCCCGCGGCCCGCCGCTATTTCGGTCGCGAACCCCGCGAGCTGACGCCGGCCGAAATGGCATTTCTGGTCGCGATCATTCCCGGGCCGATCAAATACCAAAGCTCATTCGCGCATGGCACCCCGGGGCCGGGGCTGCGCTCACTGATCGACGAGCTGCTGGCGAAACTTCGGTCGGTGGATGCGATCGGCGAGGAGGAATATCGGCAAGCCCTCGAGGAACCCATCGTCATTGCCGACGGCAGGCCGCGCGGATGATCGGCGGCGAATGGAAACACGCCGCTGACGCGACTCCCGGGATATAGTGTCCCGGGACACCAAAGACCGCATTGGGTCGGTAACCCCTTCATCCGCGCGGACGGAGAATCATGGCGCTGAACTCCACGATCTATGCCTTTACAGTGTGCCTCACGGATGCGGACCGCGGGGTGTACGAGACCTTGTCGCTGCGGGTGGCGCAGCACCCATCGGAAACTGCGGAGCACCTGATCGCTAGGCTGTTGGCCTACTGCCTGGAGTACGTGGAGGGAATTACGTTCTCGAAGGGCCTATCGGATCCGGACGAGGCCGCTATTGTCGTACGTGATTTGACCGGGGTGCTGGTATCGTGGATCGACATTGGTTTGCCGGAGGCGGCGCGGTTGCACAAGGCGAGCAAGGCGGCGCGGCGGGCGGTCGTCTACGCGCACCGGGATGTGGTGCCGTGGTTGGCTCGACTGGAGGGTGAGCGTATTCATCGGGCGGAGGAGGTCGAGATCTACGTCATCGATCGGGAGCTGATCGCGGAATTGGTCGCTCGACTCGAGCGACGGTTGGCGTTCGATTTGTCCGTATCGGAACGCACGCTCTACGTAACGGTGGGTGAGGAGACGTTTTCCGGTGCGGTCGAAGCGCGACGGATCACGGGGTGATGCGTGTCAAATCGTGCCCGCGTGGCCCGGCTAACGACGCTGGTCCGGGTAACGTCGCCGGCGATGACGATCACCGCCGCGGATCGAATCAAGTCTCGGCGTGCACGCCTTGTGCAAGTGACGCTTGAGTCGGGATTGCAAGCGGGCTGATGGGCCTCGATTTCACGCTTCCACCCAGGCATTTTCCGAGTGAGGACTGTGATGACCATCCTGCCAGCCGTTGAACGCATCGTCGTCGTCATGTTCGAGAATCGCTCCTTGGCCCACATGGGCTGTGCTCGGTAGCTTCGCGTGATGCGGAAATTCCTTAATCAGTCATACCACGCCGGCGACTTACGCACCGTGCGAAAGAACTCCATGCTGTGACCGATCCACAGCTGCGCGCCGGTCCGGCGCAGCAGTTCCTCGACTTTCTGGCGCGACTCCACCGTTCCCGTGGTCTTTTCCTCGTCCGGCATGCGCTTTAGCTCGCGCTCTTCCGCATAGTGGTACAGGTCGCCCGACAGCACGACGGGCCCGGTGTTCTTCAGGCGCACCAGCAAGGAGCAGTGCCCCGGCGTATGCCCCGGCGTGGCGAGCACGACGACCGTACCGTCCCCGAAGACATCATGGTCGCCGCTGAGCAGCGTCGTCTTGCTGTTCTCCAGCGCTGAATACTGGTGAAACCAGGGATTGGCGCGCGCCGCGCTCGTGAACATCCGGTCGCGATCGCCCTTGTAGACGAGCCACGTCGAACCGGCGAAGTCACCGGCATTGCCCACATGGTCCCAGTGGTAATGCGACAGCACCAGGTAATCGATATTGGCCGGCGTGACGCCGATGTCCGCCAGCTGCCCGCTCAGGGTGTTGAACTTGATCTGGGCATAGCCGTCGAGCACGTTCTCGTAGAGCGGCCTGCCGACCAGCCGGTCATTCAGGCCCGTGTCATACATCAGCATGCCTTTCGGGTGAACCACCAGGTAGCAGGTGACGCCCATGTTGCTGTCCTTGACCTCATCGCGCCTGAGGTTGTAATCCTCGGGTTTGTTGTAAACCAGGGTTCCGCAATCGAACACATACAGACGCGGACTGGTCACCTTGGGTGGGGGCGCGAGGTTCGCTGCACCGGCGGGCGGCGAGAGCGCCGACGCGCCGAACATGACAACGGTAAGCAGGCGTACCGTCAAGCAAATCGCAAGGCGCATAGAGATCTCCCCGTCGAAATTCTGAATTGTCGTTTCATAATAGTAAATTCTGCGGTTACAATCCTCCCTTAGTCGTTGATGATCGGAAGGCCGGCACGGCAGATTGGGAACTGCCACCGCTGTGAAAAGACCGCCACGAAGCTTCGACTATCAAAATCAACAAATAAAAAAACGGGATGGATCATGCAATTACCCTCGAAGTTGTCCTGTGCGATCGCCGCTATTCTAGGGGGCGGCGCGGGTAGCAATGCCTTGGCCGCCGATACGCCGGAGACCGCCCCGGCCGCCGACCAGATTCAAGAAATCATCGTGACTGCGCAGCGTCGCGACGAAAACGTACAAAACGTCCCGATCGCGATTCAGGCACTCACCGGCGAGACCTTAAGTCAGCTGAACGTCACGAACTTCGAAGACATGGTGAAATATCTCCCCAACGTGTCGACGTCGTCCGCCGGGCCGGGTCAATCCATGATCTTCATGCGCGGCTTGAGCGTCGGGAATCAGGGGACCCAATCGGGCGGCTCGATCAGCGGTTTTCCGAACGTGGCCGTCTATCTGGACGAGCAGTCGGGCCAATTGCCGGGCCGAAACCTCGATGTATACGCGGCCGATCTGGAGCGCGTCGAGGTGCTGGAGGGACCGCAGGGAACGTTGTTCGGCGCAGGCGCTCAGGCGGGCGTCATCCGCTACATCACGAACAAGCCGAAACTCGATGTGACCGAAGGCAGCGTCACCGCCGGATACGGCCCGACCGCCGGCGGCGATCCCAATAGCGACGTGACCGCCGTCCTCAATCTGCCGCTGATCGAGAACACGCTCGCGATCCGCGGGGTGGTCTACGACGACAACCGCGGCGGCTACATCAACAACGTTCCGGCGACCTTCGATCGCAAGAACACCGATTTCGGCATTCACTATGCCGGGTATCCGGCGGTCAACGGCGCCTGTCCCGATGGTCAGGCCAACAATGGCTTTTGCGTGCCACCCGGTTCCCCGTCGGCCAATAACTACAATCTCGCGGGCAACGCCATCAACCCGGTGACCTACGAGGGTATGCGCTTGTCCGCGCTCTGGAAAATCAATGATGACTGGAACGCCCTGCTGACGCAGAGCTACCAGAACATGGACGCCCAGGGGGTGTTTTACGAGATGCCGAACAGCTCGGATGGCGTACCGCTGCCTCCGCAGTCGGTGACGCTGTTCAATCCTTCCTACGACAAGGACCGGTTTGAGAATACGGCCCTGACCGTCAATGGGCGTGTCGGCGAACTCAAACTGGTCTATGCCGGCGCGTATCTGGTTCGCAATGTCACTGAGGTGCAGGATTACACCAATTACTCGCGAGGGCTCTACTCGGACTATTACCAGTGCCACGGCGCGGAGCCCGCGCACGGATTGGCCGCGACCTGCTACTCGCCGAGTACCACCTGGAACGAGACCGAGCGCAACACCCATCAGAGTCACGAACTGCGACTCAGCACCCCCGACGACTGGCGCCTGCGCGGCATCGTCGGCGCGTTCTGGGAGGAACTTCAGATCGACGACCAACTCAACTGGGCATACAAGACGTTACCGGCGTGTACCTCCTCCGTGACGTACGGGTGCTTGACGGATATTGGGCCTCCGCCCGGTTCGAGTGTCAACGACCCGTCCGTGCGCAATGACAACACGGCGTTCTTCAACGACGTCCAGCGCGGCTACCGGCAGACGGCGGCGTTCACGTCGCTCGACTTCGACATCATTCCCAAGGTGCTGACCGTAACGGCCGGCACGCGCTACTACCGCTTCGTCAATGATGAGAATGGGGCGGTGGTCGGCAGCTTCTCTTGCTACGAGGCGGGTCCCGGACCGTGCTATGCGTCCGCAACCAACATCAACGCCGAAAATCTCCATACCACCTACCAGGGAGCCAAGAGCCGCGGCAATGTGACATGGCACTTCTTGCCGGATGCGCTCGTTTATTACACCTGGTCGCAGGGCTTTCGCCCGGGCGCTTTCAACCGCAACAACGGCTGCTACATTCCGGACGCCCAGGGGATCAAAGAGTACTGCTCCCCGCTTGCATACGCTTCCGACAGTCTCACCAACAACGAGATCGGCTGGAAAACCGAATTCTTCGATCACCGCCTGCAGTGGAACGGCGCCGTGTACCGCGAGGATTGGAATAACGTGCAGGTCTCCTTCTTCGATCCGGGGGTGCTCGGGAACGTGGGCTTCGGGACGAACGGACCGAGCTACCGCATTCACGGAGTGGAGACTTCCTTCGTCGCGGTGCTCACCGAAGGGCTGACCGCGCAGGGTGGGGCAGCCTGGAACACGAGCACGCAGACCAACTCGCCCTACCTGGTCGCGAATAATCCCGCGCTGCTCGCAAATCCGGCGAGCAAGTCCGAATACGGGCAGCCGATCTACAGCGTCGACAATCCCTACGGGCCGATCGGCGGCCCGAGCGCCAACTCGCCGCCCCTGCAATTCAATGCGCGGCTTCGGTATCAGTGGAAGCTGAGCTCATACGATGCGTTCGTGCAGGCGGGCGCGACCCACACCGCGCATTCGTTCACTCAGTCGAGTGCGAATCCAACGCTCTCCTCGGGATCGAACGTGAGCACCACGCTGCTCAGGTTCGAGAATCCTCCGATCTCGCAGTTTGACCTATCGGCCGGTGTTGCGAAGGACGCCTGGACGGCGGGGGTCTATGTCACGAACTTGACCAACGTGATCAAGAGTACGTACACCTCGACCAACCAGTTCGTGCCGGCCGAAGTCATCACGCGGCCGCGGGTGATCGAGTTCAGGATCGGCTACAAGTTTTGAATGCGACGCGAAACGAAGCTGATGGTTCTTCTTTCCTGAAGGCCACCAGCTTCGCTGCCGCATGAATGGTGGGGGGCGGCCCCCCCTGGACATCAAATACCCTTGCGAATCAGTCGTTCGGCACCGAGTAGAGCTTGCCCTCATAGGGCGACTTGTCGAGTTGATCGAGTGCCGTGACGTACACGGTCTTCTCGTCGGGGCTGAACGCGAGGTTCGGCACGCCGGGTGAGGGGAGCGTCAGCTCACGCAGCAATTTCCCCTCTGCATTCACGACGAAGATGATTCCGGCGAGCGGCGCATGGGTGTCACGCGGAGTCTGGCCGATATAGATCTCGCCTTTGGAGTCGATCTTGACGCCATCCGGATAGATATGACCGACATTGTGGGTGAGGTCGTCCATGTTCAAAAACACGCGCCGATCAGACAGCGATCCCCCCGCTCCGATGTTGAATTCGATCAGCCGGTGTCCATCGCTTTCGATGACATACAGGATCTTGCCATCCTTGGAGACCGCCGCACCGTTGGCGCTTTCCACATTGTCGGCCTTTTGCTCGATCGTCCCGTCCGCCGCGAGGTAAAAGACCTTGCCGTCGATCGCAATACCCGGATGTCCCGAGGTGGTGAAATAAATGCCGCCGTGGCCGTCCGGAGCGAAGTCGTTGGGACCCACGAGCTTGTTGCCGGCTTTATCCTCGGTATAGGGGGGGAGTGTCCGCCCATCGGCGGAGATGCGGCCGATGCTGTTGTTGTCGTAGCAGGTGGTGAGAAACTCGCCCTTCGCGGTCGGGATGACTGCGGACGGCCCACAGCCCTTCTGCGACCAAAAAATCTTGTTCTCGTGGCCGTCCCAGGTGGTCACCGAATGACGGTCGTACTCCACGTAATACAATTTGCCGTGGTACCAGATCGGCCCTTCCGCAAAGTGCGTGTCGGGATTGAGGATCTGGGCGCCGCCGGCGTAAGCTTCGCAAGCAACGGTTACCGCCAAGACAAGGCCCGCTAACTGGATCTTCACCGCCAATCTCCCTCGTTTGTTGAGTGCAATAGACAAGATTTCATGCCGTTGCGTAGCCGCCGGGCCGCCCCATCGGCAGCTCCGGGTCTCGAGCCATGAGGCTCGCTTGCGGTCAGCATCGGATTGGACTTAGGGCGTCGATGTTTTTTTGCGCCGGTAATGATTGCCCTGATGTTCAGCTTATCACTTCGCGCGGCGGCCGTGCGGGTTGCACGGAATCAGCCCGGATGCAGCGCCCGCGGGCGTCGCACCGTGTTCTGATCGTTGATCTCGTCGCGCGGCCGATAAGGCGCCTCGAGGAAGGCCCGCTCGCCGGCATCGAGTTCGAGCGCGAGCGCCTCGACGGCGACCTCGAGGTGCGCCGCCTTCGCCGCACCTACGATCGGAACGTTTCGGTTCGCGCTGCCCGCGACCCAGGCCATCGCGACGTGTGCCGGGCTCACGCCCCGGCGCGCGGCCACCTCCCGCACCCGGCTGCCGATCTCGCGATCGATGTCATCGCCATAGTATTCCTGGTACGGGTCCTGTGCGGTGCGCCGGGTGGCGGCCGCTCGTGCGAGGAAGCCGCGCGCCAGGGGACTGAAAGTCGTGACGGCGATTCCCTGGTCGCGGCAGCAGGGGAACATCTCGCGCTCTTCCTCGCGATAGAGCAGATTGTACTGGCACTGCATATTGACGAAGGGCGCCCAGCCATTCGACGCCGCCACGTGATTCATCTTCGCGAACTGCCACGTATACATCGTGGACGCGCCGAGGTAGCGCACCTTGCCTGCACGGACGGTGTCGTTGAGCGCCTCCATCGTCTCCTCGACCGGCGTATCGGCGTCGAAGGCATGAATCACATAGAGGTCGACGTAGTCGGTCCCCATGCGCTCGAGCGACTTGTCGATCGAGGCGGCAATGTGCTTGCGCGACAGGCCGCGATCGTTGGGGTCATCGCTCATCGCATAGTAGACCTTGGTCGCGAGCACCAGACGCTCGCGCGGGCTCATCCGCAAGAGGTTCCGGCCCACGACCTCCTCGTTGCGGCCGAGGGAATACCAGTCGGCCATGTCGAAGAAGGTGATGCCGAGATCGAGGGCGCGCCGCAGAATGGGAATCGTATCGCCCTCATCGAGCACCCAGCCCTTCCAGGCGGAGCTGCCCATCGACATCGTGCCGAGGCACAGTTGCGATACTTTGAGTCCTGTCCGTCCGAACCGGATGTAATCCATGCGAGGCCCACTGTTTGCGAATACCTGTCGCGACAGCCCGCTATTCTGGCACGGCCAACCTTGCAAGTCGGGCCCACAATCATGCAATTTGCCGGCGACGGTCTGCCGGTCGTAGCAACGGGACCCATGCAACCGCTTTCGTGTTGTCGACGACTCCGCAGCGCTTGGGGGTCTGACGGACCGCTCCGTCTCGCGGATCGGACAGCATCGGACTTATGCTGGGGTTTTAATCCGGCGGGAAGTCGATGCGCGCGGGTCGCAGCGCCCGAACGATATCGCTGATCGAAAGCATTCCGACCAGCGTCTTGCCATCAACGACCGGCAGGTGTCGGAATCGGTGGCGGGACATCAGCTCCATGCACTCGCGAATCGTCGTATTCGAGCTCACGGAGATCACGTCTGCGGTCATGATGTCCTTGACGAGGATGTCCCAGGGGGCCACCCGTTTCGGCACCGATTGCCGGATGTAGTCGCGCTCCGAAAGAATCCCGACCAGATCCGCGCCCCGCGTCACCGGTAGCGAGCTGATCCGCTTGGTGGCCATGACTTCGAGTGCGTCTTGTACGGTCGCCTCCGGCACAATCGTGAATAGCTCCCGGTTTTTGCTTGCCAAGAGCTCACTTACCATGCGTGTCGACATAAATGACCTCCACGGCTGGTCATCAGGATCCGCTCGATGTCTTGGTGTCGCTGGTCAATGTATGCCATGGCCCCGTTGGATGGAAATTGAACGTTTTGACATCGATCCAGCGTTTTCCTAATATCGGGCGAAATGCGGATCGCCAAGCGAATCGTGTCGCTGAGGAAGCTGCATGCATTTCATGCAGTTGCCCGGCTCGGCAGCGTCACTCGGGCCGCGGCGGAACTGCACCTGAGCCAGTCCGCCGTATCGATCCAAATCGGGGAACTGGAGGCCTCGATCGGCGCACCGCTCGTGCGGCGAACCGGCCGTGGTGTGCGCCTCACCGAGGCCGGTCAAGTCCTGCAGGGCTATGCAGATCGCATGCTGAATCTTTGGACTGAAGCCAGCGACGAGATGGCGAGCTTCGTTGGCCAGTTTTCAGGGATCCTGCGTGTCGGCGCCGTCACGACCGCCGAGTTCTGGCTGCCGCGGCTGTTGGTGACTTTCGTCAGCGAAAATCCGCGCGTCAAGCTCAAGCTGCAGGTGGGCAAGCGCGATGAGATCGTCAGCGGCCTTGCTGCTGAGGAATTCGACATCGCCGTCATGGGGCAGCCGCCCGAGGAATTGGCGGTCAGCGCATCCGGATTCGCCAAAAATCCGGTGGGGTTCCTGGCGGCGCCGGGCCATCCGTTGATGTCGCAGCCGAACTTGACCATGGCAGCGCTCGCCGATGCGCGCCTGTTGGTGCGTGAGCCCGGCTCGGGTACGCGCACCACCGTGGAGCGCCTTTTTCGGGAGGCCGGGTTGCGCTTGCGCATCGGTTCGGAACTCTCGAGCAATGAGTCGATCAAGCAGATGTGCGCGGCGGGTTTCGGGCCCGCGTATTTGTCGCTGCACACCTGCATTCTGGAGATCAAAACCGGACTGCTCGCGATCCTGCCGATGCCGAACAACCCATTCGAGCGCGAGTGGTTCGTCGTCCGGCTCGCCTCGCGGCGTCCCGTACCGCCGGTGGTTGCGGCCTTCGAACACTTTCTGCGCACCAAGGGACAGAGCGAGATTCTCAAACAGATACCGGCGCTGCAGCGCTCAGTGCGGGGAAAACATTCGCATCGGACAAAGAACTCGCGAAGAGTGCATCCGTGATGCGATCGAGAAGGATTTACGTGGGTGACTTCGGTCGCTGATTGAACCCGGCCGCCGCCGTCGGGCGTGGGCCGCCGCCGTCGGGCGTGGGCCGCCGTCGCCGGCGCCTCCCGCAGTTGCCCAACATCGCAGGCGATGCTGTTGGAGTTACTCGTGGCAGTTGGCGTATTCCTTTCGGCTCATATGCCCATCGTGCTTCACGTTGCATTTGTCGAAATTCTTGCTGACGTAATCGTCGTTTTTGACGTCATCGGACGTTAGATACCCGTGCCGGTGGGTATCGACGGTATTGAAAGCCGGGTGGGTCGTGGGTGCGCGTTGCATATCGTCTTTGTTGGCGTCGTCTGAATAGGCCGCCGCGCATGCGAAGAGCATGGTGGCGCAGCTCAAGGAAGCGAAATAGGTTGATTTCAAAATATTCTCCTGATGTCGTTAAGGTGTGCGCAAACTGGCGGGTGTCACGCCTGCGGGGTGCTTGGTCCCAAGGTGGCCGTTGATTAACACGGAATGTTTGCGAGTCTGGGCGGATCCCCCGCTCCCCGTCTGTACGCTGGCGCGCTCAACGCCAATCGCTTATGCGTACCCGGAAGAGATCTACGCGGCGAAACGCTAAGCGCGCTGGCGGACGGAGACGGCGCCGCGCTCCCGCACACCGCACTCTGCGATATTGACGACCCGCTCACGGTTCACCTCCCGCACCGCAAGGTATAAAGCTCACCTCTAATAAGAAAGCGGGTTGAAGTGATGAGCGGCTGGTATCAGCAAGCGCCGGGCCAGCCCCAGCGAAGTCCACGCACGTGGGTGTACGGCCTCCTGTCCCTGCTGTGCTTGCCTCTCCTCGCATCTTTCGGCATTGCCGCCCCGCGGCCGGGCGATCCGGTCGGCTCTTTCGCCATCACTCGGTTCGTCGTCGAGGGCAATACGCTGTTAAATGCTGGCGCCGTGAATTCCGCGCTCGCCGGATTCTCCGGCGAGCATCGCAGCTTCGATGACATCGAGCATGCCGTCGAGGCACTGCGGAAGCTCTATCGAACTCGTGGCTTCAATCTGGTCAAGGTGACCCTGCCGGAACAGGAGCTGAACGGCGGCGTGGTGCGGTTGAAGGTGATCGAGACGCGCGTCGGACGGGTGACCGTCGCCGGCAACGTCCATCACAGCGATGCGAACGTTCGCCGCAGCCTCCCGGCTCTGCAGGAAGGTGCCGTGCCCGACACCGGCGCTCTGTCGGAGAATCTGCGCATCGCGAATGAGAATCCGTCCAAGCAGGTGACGCTGCAATTGCAGGGGAGCGCGCAGCCTGCGGCGGTGGATGCCGTCGTTCACGTGACCGATGAAAAGCCCTGGGTGGCGGGCGTCACCTTCGACAATTCGGGGCTCGACGCGACCGGCCGGAACGAAGTCACCGCGCACTATCAGAATTATGATCTGTGGGGTCTCGATCACGTCTTCAGCCTGCAGTACACCACGGCGACGGAAGACCCGCACGAGGTCAATGTGTACGGCGCGGGCTATCACATTCCCTTCTATGGCTTGAGCGATTCCTTGGATGTGTATGGCAGCTATTCCACCGTCCGCGCCGGCTCGGTCGTGGCGGGTCTGGTGGATTTGCAGGTGAGCGGGGCGGGCTCGGTGTATGGCGCGCACTTGAACCACGATTTCGCGCGCATGGGGCCCTACGACTCGCAACTCACCCTGGCGTTCGACTACAAGGCCTACCGCAACGAGGTGGATTACTCGGGTGCGCAGCTCGGCGGCGATGTCACGGTGACCCCGGTGAGCGTGTCCTATGTGGGGCAGTGGGCGCTGCCCTCGAGCAGCGTCAACTTCTATCTGACCGGCGTGCACAACGTGCCGGGGGGCGGGCAGGGGAGTGAGGCGGATTTCACCGCCGCCCGAGCCGACGCCACGCGGAACTACGCGCTGCTGCGTTATGGCGCCGGCTACATTCGGACCTTGGCGTACGGCTGGCAGCTGCGCTTCAGCGTCAACGGCCAGTGGACCCAGGATGCGCTGGTGCCCGGAGAGCAGTTCGGTGTCGGCGGCGCCGCCTCGGTGCGCGGCTTGCAGGAGCGCGACCTGTCGGACGACAAGGGCGTCACCGCCAATGCCGAGCTTCATACGCCGAATCTGTGTGCTTGGCTTTTCCATGGCCCGGCCCGCTGCGACCTGTTGACGTTCTTCGACGACGGACATCTGGCGCGCAACGATGCCCTGCCGGGCGAGCCGACCCGTCTGATGGTGGACAGCGCCGGGGTGGGGTTCAGGCTGAACGTCGGCCGACAGCTGACGGCGCAGCTCGATTACGGCCACGTACTGAGTGCGACCGACGCGGCGGAGCAGGGTGAGCAGCGCCTGAACGCCTTGCTGACGGTCGACTTCTGAGGGCAGCGAGGAGCGTGAACATGAACGGAACCCGCCAGATTCTCACCCGACTCATCGCGCCCGCAGGGCCTCGGGCCGGAGGCGTCGGGCTGACGGCCGCGCTGGCCCTCATCCTCGCGACGCCCCTCGCCTCCGCCAATCCGACCGGTCCGCAAATCATCGCGGGTCAGGTGAGCATTACCGGCACCGGCACGCAATTGACGGTGACCAATTCACCGGGCTCCATCATCAATTGGACCAGCTTCTCCATCGCTCCGGGCGAGTTGACCCGCTTCGTCCAGCAGAACGCCTCGAGCAGCGTCCTGAACCGCATCACCGGCCAGAATCCGTCGCAGATCCTCGGTGCTCTGCAATCCAACGGCAAGGTGTTTCTCATCAATCCGAACGGCATCGTGTTCGGGGCGGGCTCGCGCGTCGACGTGAACGGCTTGGTGGCCTCGAGCCTGAATCTGACCGACACCGATTTCCTCTCGGGGGAATTCAAGTTCAGTGCCACCGGCAATGCCGGTAGCGTGCGCAATGAAGGCGCGATCACCACCCCGAGCGGCGGCCAGGTGTACCTGATCGCCCCCGATGTCAGCAACAGCGGACTCATCAGCACACCGGACGGCGAGGTGCTGCTCGCCGCCGGTCGCAGTGTCACGCTCGGCGATTCGCGCGACCCGGATATCGAGGTCATCGTGAGCGCCCCCGGCGATCACGCACTCAATGTCGGTCAGATCGTCGCAGACAGCGGCAGGGTCGGCATTTACGGCGCGCTGGTGGATCAGGACGGCGCCGTGAGCGCCGATAGCGCGGTCGCGGGCGTGGATGGCAATATCATCTTGAAATCGAGCGTCGCCACCTCGCTCGGCGCCGGCAGCTCGACCACGGCCACGGGCGCCGGCAGCGGCGGCAGTATCCAGGTTCTGGGACCCGGCATCAGCCTCACGGGGGATGCGCGGGTCGATGCCAGTGGTGCGACCGGCGGCGGTACGGTGTTGATCGGCGGCGACGTGCACGGCGACAACCCCTCGGTCGAGGATGCGCTCACCACCTCGGTGGCTGCGGGAGTTCACATCGACGCCGACGCACTGGGCAACGGTCAGGGCGGTGAGGTGGTGGTGTGGTCGAACCAGCAAACCCAAATGGACGGACAGATTTCCGCCCGCGGCGGCGCGGCGGGCGGCGACGGCGGCTTCGTCGAGACCTCGAGCCACGGCCTGCTCGACTTCGAAGGCTCGGTCGACCTGCGCGCGCCGCGCGGGGCGGCGGGTCAGTTGTTGCTCGATCCGAGCGACATCATCATTCAGTACGGGGATAACTCCCAAGGTGTGACCGTGCCCGTGACGGCGCCCTACACCATCACCGCGACCCAGCCGACCTCCTTTCTATCGGCGCAGACCTTGGAATCGGAGCTCCTGCTCGGCAATGTCACCGTCTCCACCGCCTCGAGCGCGGCGGCGGCCGGCAGCATCACGGTCAATTCGCCGCTGACCTGGGCCAACGCGAACAGTTTGATCCTCGCCGCGAATCAGAGCGTGACCCTCAATGCGCCCATCACGGCGACCCTGGGAACCCTGGTGCTGACGGCCGCGAACGGCAGCATCACGCAGACCTTGAACAACTCGCCGGCCGCGGCCATCAATGTCGCCGCCCTCGCGGCCTCGGCGCCCAACGGTGCGGTGACCTTGACCGAGCCCACCAATCAGATCGTGGGGCCGATCGCGGGCGTGGCCTCGCAAGGCTTTGCGCTCGTCAATTCATCCGCGATCACCGTGGGCACGGTCGGGAGCGCGACCGGGATCGCCGCCGGCCCCTCGGCGGTGACGCTCAGCGCCGGCGGAACCGTGACCACCTCGGGGGCCGCGATCATGGGTGCGACGCTCGAGATCAGCGCCGTCGGCGGGGTGGGCTCGGTGGCAGCGCCGCTCAACACCGCGGTAGGCTCCTTGCAGGCGACCAACGCCGGCGGCGGCGATATCGCCGTCTCCAACACCGGCGGAGCGCTCGCCATCGCCGATCTGGGTGGCTTGGGTTACGGCATCGAGCAGTCCGCCTCGGGGAACATAGTCGTCGCATCGGACAACCAGATCACGGTGAACAGCCCCATTCAGATCCTCGGCTCCGCCGGCAACATCGGGCTGCACGCCGCCGACGGCCTGGTGCTGAACTCACTCATTTACGCACCGTCCGCCGGCGGCACCGTCGCGCTCGGATCCGATACCGGCGACATCGTCCAGACCGGCTCGATCTCGGCCGCCGCGGTATCGGCGGTCGCCTCCCAGGGCAGTGTGCAGTTGACCGGGCCGGCCAACGCCGTCGGCACCATCGCCGGCGCGGCCAATGGCTCGCAGGGTTTTGCGCTCACCGACGGCACGAGCGTCACGGTCGGGACGGTTGCCGCGGTCGGCCCCCTCGCCGCGGCGACCGGGATCAGCTCCGCGGCCGCCTCGGGCGGCGGCGTCACGCTGGTGACCAGCAACGCCGGCGACACCACTGCTTCCGCCGCGCATGCCGGCAGCGCCCGGGTGCTCGTGGCCGCGGCGGGCGGCGCGCAGTCGGGCACGGGCGGCGACATCACCATTGCTGCCACCGTGAATGCCGGCAGCGCCGAGGTAATTCTGGACGCGGCGGGCGGCGTGCAGCAGGGCACGGGCGGCAACATCGTGGCCGGCTCCTTGAGCCTGGCGGCGGGCAGCGCCACGGGTATCGGCAGCGCCGCCGCACCGCTCCTGACCCAGGTCGGCACGCTCGCGAGTGTCACCTCGCAGGGTCCCGTGTATCTGAACAATGCCGCGGACCTGACGATCGACAGCATCGCCGCGGTGGGCGTCGTCAACCTCAATGCCGCGGGATCGATGTCCATGCCGACCCCGCAGGGCTGCGATTGCAGTCCCAGCATCGCGGGATCGTCGGTGACGCTGACGGCCATGGGAGCGCTGGACCTGCCCGCCGGCTCATCGGTGTCGGCCACCCAGGCCATCGCCCTCTATGCGGATTACGATGCCGCGACCGCGACCTACGCCGCGCCGGGCGCCACCCTCACGGCGGCGGGGACGCTCACGGCGCCGACCATCGCTCTGTTTTCCGGCGGCGCGATCGACGCCACGGGCACGATGACGGGGACGGTGACCCAGACGGCGTCGCTCGCGGCGCCGCCTCCGCCGCCGCCTCCACCCACGCTGAGCGCATGCATCGCTAATTCGACGCTCGCTGGATGTGCCGCCGTGCTCCCGTCGGTCGCCGCGTGCATGGCCACGCCGGGCCTTGCCGGTTGTACGGTCGTCATCGTCGCCGCGAGCGCCGGCAGCAATGAAGCACCCTTGGTGCAGCCGAGTACCGCCGTCATCATCGCCGTCAATACACAGCTGACCACGTTGACCAACGGCACGGTCTCCCTTGACGCCGAGTCCTCGAGTTCCGCCGGCGGCACGAGCCCCGGCTCGACTGCCGCGCAGAGCGGCACCACCAATACGAGTACCACCAATACGAGTACCACCAATGCGGGTAACCCCAGTGATCGTCCGGGCCAAAAACTCTATTGCAATTAGCGCCTGGGTCCTCGCGCTCGCCGCCGGCGTCTGCGAGGCGCAGTCCATCGGCACGGTGACCGATTTGCAGGGCGCTCTGCTGTCGAAGAACGCGGCCGGCACGATCAAGATTCTGGCGCCCGATTCGTCCATCGAATCAGGCGACCGTTTGCTCACCCGCCCGGGCACCTATGCGCGCCTGGTGTTCACCGACCGCACCGCCGTCACCTTGGGCCCGGAGTCCGAGTTGGCGATCGTGCAGTATGCCTACAGCGATACCGCGCCCGCGAACAGCGCGCTGTTCGATTTCGTTCAGGGGCGATTGCAACTGGCCGCCGGCCGCGTGGGCGCGCGCAGCGTCGATCGGTTCCTGCTCAACACGCCGAGCGGCACGATCGCCGTCGGCCATGCCACCTTCATCGCCGGCTTCACGGCACCGCCGCGCGCGGCGCGACTGCACGCCCCGGTCGGGCACTTCGTGGACGTGGTCTACCATCCTCCGTCGGACAGCCCGTCAGCTGCGCGCCTGTTGCTGGCCCAAAGCATTCCCATTGCGGCACCGGGGGTGCTCACCCCCGGGTTGTACGTTCAAGTTCTCGACGGCGCGATCAGCGTGACCAACGGCGGCGGTACCCAAAGCTTCTCCGCCGGCCAGTTCGGATTCACCCCCAGCAACACTCAGCCGCCCGTCATCCTGCCGGCCAATCCGGGACTGCAGTTCACGCCTCCGCCGGCGATCAACGTTGCGACCCCGGCGCCTGCGAGCGCCTCCTCGGCGCTCAAGCAGGACGACGTGGACTGCGTCGTGCGTTAGCGCCTGGCCGGCAGGGGAATCCGGCGGGCGCCCCGCTGGGGTATACGGTATCGTCGTGTCTGCGGCGATCCGGCCCACGGGAGAATCCTGGTGATACATGCCTTTTGACGTGATCGGGGATGTGCACGGTGAGTTTGCGAAGCTCGTCGCACTGCTCGAGCACCTGGGCTATCGCGAGCACGCGGGGATATTCCGGCATTCGCGGCGGACCGCGATCTTCGTCGGCGATTTGGTCGATCGTGGCCCGAAGCAGTTGGCGACCGTCGATCTCGTGCGGCGCATGGTCGAGGCGGGATCCGCCCGGTGCGTCATGGGCAATCACGAATTCAATGCCATCGCCTGGGTGACCCCGGACCCGGAGCACCCCGGCAAATTCCTGCGCGATCATCACAAGCCCGGAAATCGGCAGCAGCATCAGGCCTTCTTGAACGAGGTCGAGGGCACGTCCCGACAGCGGGAGATCACGGATTGGTTTAGGACACTGCCGCTGTGGTTGGATCTGGGGGGATTGCGCGTCGTGCATGCGTGCTGGCATCAGCAATCGATGGATGCCCTGCAGCCCTTGTTGACTCCCGATCGGACGCTGACCGAGGAGGCGATCATTCTGGGGAGCCGCGCGGGTCACCCCGCCTTCGAGGCCATCGAGGTGATCTGCAAGGGACCGGAGATCGCGTTGCCCGCCGGCCTGTCGTTTTCCGACAAGGAGGGAAAGATTCGGCATGAGGTGCGGGTGCGTTGGTGGCTGCCGGAGGTGCGCACGTTTCGAGAGGCGGGGATCGTCCCGCCCAGCCATCAAGGCGACCTTCCGGATGCCCCGCTACCGGCGGAGTGGAAGGGGCATCCGTACGCCGGGCCGCCGGTGCTCTTCGGACATTACTGGTTCTCCGGGCCGCCGCAGGTGATTTCGCCGCAGTTCGCGTGTCTGGATTACAGCGTGGCGAAGGGCGGGCCGCTGGTGGCGTATCGATTTGATGGCGAGGCGGAGCTCACGTCCGAGAAGTTGACGTGGGTGTAAGGCAGGCGCCGCTTTGGCCAATCACTGTCCCCGCCGCGGGGCATCGCAGCAAAACGCTCGGAACCCATCCGCTACGCGCGAGGGCGTATCACGGCGATCAGGTCGTCACATCCCATCCCATTCGGATCATTGTCTTGATGCAGCCTTCGGGCAGATAGGCCATCCAGCACCGGATGTTTTCCTTGGAGCGTGCTACATCGGGGTCGTTCTGCGCATCCATCGACGAGGCGGCAGTCTGCGCCTCTAGAAGGTCAATGAATACGCGCTGCGGCACTTGAGTGTACGTGTCCATATGCTCACTCCTGGCTTCGGCAGAACGTTGTAACAATTGCATGGATCCGCCGTTCGCTCCGTGCGGTAGCCAACGTAGAGGTCACCTACCGTGAGCCGGCGCCGATCGGAGCAAATCTTTGACGATGCTCGGCGCAAATTCGCACCATTCGATACCAACGTCCTGCTCGAGCTTCCGCGAGACATACGCGTTGAGCACGGCCGCACATGACAATGGCGGAGGCAGATGGATGCGGACCGCGATGAGAGTGTTGAGCCTCAATTCGCAATCGGCCTTCACCAGCGCTCCGCTCAAACTGAGGTTCCTCACGCACCCGCCAACTTCGGCCAAGGCGCTTGCCGAAACGTGCACCGGAAGATGTACCGGGACTCGTTCTCCCCAGCGGTGTTCGACTCCATTCTGCGCATGTTCCATGAGATGTCTCCTTCCAATTCTATGGACGGCAACTGAGACAAGCGATCGTGGTCGGCGGATCCGCACGCGTGGTCCCTGGCGTGCGATTGGACCCGCCAATATCCGAAGCGGAATTGGAACATCAAAGGCGGCGTCAACCTGAGTCCAGGTAACGCTCCCAAGTGGGGCGGTGGCGCGCTTTCGAGGGCAGTTTGGCAGCCGCACTGATGCAAACATCCGGTGTCTGACGGCACCCGAAGAATGAGCCGTGTCAAAGCCCCCGACTGTTCGGTAACGCACATTGGTATGAGACTGGAACGCCACGCGTGCTGACGCGCGAGCGTGATCATGCAGTGCCTCGCCCCCGAGGCCTTCTGCGCCGCCGCAACGCGGTGCACCACGACGACGGCGAGCCGCCCGTTCATGCGCCCTGCGGTACACACCCCAATGCGAGAGCGTCAAACCCATCCTTATGTCACATCACCCTCCATCGCGCGCGCCCACACTGGCGCCTCATCCAAAGGAGCGTGCAATGAACAATTCGGACAAGGTCAAGCTCTGGCACAAGTCAGCCCCCTTGCTCATCACCGCGGCAACGATCCTCGGCCTGATCGTTATCCTCCACCACTAGCGCTGCCAGGAGTGCGCCGCGAATGAACGCCGACGAGCCCACGCCGGCCGAATCCGAAGGAATGATCGAGCACGTTGATCGAGAGTTGGAGCTGGACTTCATCAGGGAGTTCTCCGCGGGCGGGGAGTTGCTGAAAGGCCTGAGCCTCAACACCCGCCGTGAGCGCATCCGTGTGGCTATCTACAGCCAGAAGCTGCCGGACTCGCTGTTTCGCGACGGTCCGATGACCTATGCGGAGGCGTATGCAGAATGCTTTGGGCAACCGCTCAAGATGCGTAGCGTGGTCAGGCCTCAACCGAAGTCAGAGGCGACCGAGTCTCCGGCAAACGAAGTGGTAGCGGCGCTGGAGAGTTCGCTTTCACGGATCGGCTATTCCAGCGCGCATCCCGTGCACCGGGGACCAAGACGTGCCGGTATCAAGTCGTCGGGCCGATAAGTCGATCGCAATCACGTCGCGGAGCCGCCGCTATCCGGATCGACGCGCGAGCCGGCGCCGGCGTTCTCCCCGATGAACCAATTGATGGCGAACTGCATGAGCTGCGCGCTGCTGCGCAAATTGAGCTTGGCTTTGATTCGTTGACGGTGAGATTCGATCGTTTTGATGCTCAAACTGAGCAAGTGCGCGGTTTCGCGGGTGCTCATTCCCTTGCTGATCAAGTGCAACACCTGCAGTTCGCGGTTGCTCAAGCGGGCGATGGGATTTGCCCACTGGCGCTTGCCGTGGGCATACGCGCCTCGAATCATATGGGTGGCGACGGCCTCCGACACGGAGATACCGCCGTCGATCACCCGGCGCAATGAATGCAATATCTGCTCGCGCGTCGCCTGTTTCGTCACGTATCCGTTGGCCCCGAAGGACAGCACGGGTTCTGCATAGACGGTCTCATCGTGAATGGACAACACCAGAATCGGCAGCCGCGGATAATGAGCGCGCACCTCGCGCACCAGCCCGAAACCGTCGCCTTGATTGACACTGATGTCGGTGATGATCACATCGGGATGGGTCTCCCGGATGGCGGCACGCGCCCCTTTCAGGGTATCCGCCTCCGCGCATACCGATAGGTCGTCCTCGAGTTCGATGATCCGCCGCAGCCCCTCGCGCACGATCGGCTGGTTGTCGATGATGAGCACCCGCGCCGCTCTGCGCTTGCCGCCGGAGGCGTCCGTCCGGGCCGCCGATAAACAGGTCTCTGCGTCGCTCGCATCCATAGTCGTTCTCTCGATGTAGTCTTTGATGAGTTGAATTGCCGGAAATGATGGCCGCGTTGGGCAGGCGGCGCCGCTACCGATCTTCCGCCAGCAGCCGGTCGATCTCGAGCAGCTGCACCGGCGGGCAATGCAAGTAGCCCTGCGAGGTATCACAGTTCAGCAGCCGCAGGAGCTTGAGCTGCTCGGCTGTTTCGACGCCCTCGGCAATGGTTTGCAAGCCAAACGCGGCCGCCAGACCGATGATGGTGCGAGTCAGCGTCATGCTGGTGCAATCATCGGGCAGGCCTTTGACGAAACTGTGATCGATCTTGAGCATATCGACGGGGAGCCTGGATAGCAGACCGAGGGATGAATAGCCGGTGCCGAAGTCATCCAGGGCAATGCGAATTCCCGCTGCCCGGAGCTCGCGCAGCTGACGGCCGGCGCCATCGATATCCTGCAGCAGCGCGGTCTCGGTGATCTCCAGGTCGAGGCCGAAGCCTTGCGGATCGTGCGGCCGATCCTCGAGCAGTGCGAGAACGAAGTCGGTAAACGTGCCGCTCCGAAACTGCACCGCCGAGACGTTGACCGCGACGCGTACCGGGCGCACCCCGAGCCCGCGCCAGCGATCGCAGTCCCGCGCGGCTTGTTGCATGACCCACTCACCCACCGGAATGATCAAGCCGGAAGACTCCAACACCGGCAGAAAGCGGCCCGGAAGCACCAGGCCCTGCTCAGGGTCGTTCCAACGCAACAGCGCTTCGAGCGATTCGATGCGGCCGGTGACGATGTTGAATTGCGGCTGGTAATAGAGCTCGAACTGCTGCGCGTCGATCGCCTCCCGCAGTTTGTGTTCGAGCGCCAACCGCTCCGCGGCTTCACTGCGCATTGCGAGCTTGTAGTGCAGGTACTTCTTGCCGGTTTCCTTGGCATGCTTGAGCGCCGCCTCGGCCTTCTGCACCAGCGTGCTGCCGTCATCGCCGTGGCTCCCGTGCTGCGCCACGCCCGAGTGGCACGACACGCGCACGCTCCGGCCGTCGATCGAGAAGGGCTCTGCGAATACCTCATTTTCCAGCAGCAACGCGATTTCGCGATCGGGCGAGCCCGAGGTCGGCTCAACCAGGACGAACCGGCCGCCGCCGAGATCGCCGACACGCTCGTCGCTGCCGGCATGCTGCCGGAGCCGCTCCGCCACCTGCTGCAATAGCAAGTCGCCGAAATGCCGTCCGAAGCTGTCGTTGAAGCCGTGCAGGTGGTCGATGTCGAGCACCGCCACCGTGGGCGTCTCTTCGGGACCGAATCGTGCGTGCAGCATTCGATCGACGCGCCGGCAAAACAGGGAGCGCTTGGCGAGCCCCGTGAGGGGGTCATGGTGCGCGAGATACTCGGCCGCATCGGCCTGTTGCTGGGAGCGCACGGCGAACGACAGCGAGGCCGACATGTCCTGCAGCAGCAGCAACTCATCGCCTTGCACCAAACTCGAGTTTCGGGACGTGAGGGTGAGTGCGCCGACGGGTACGCCGTCGACGTGGAACGGCAACGCCACCACCGAGCGGACGCCGGCCGCGTACAGCAATTGGCGCCCGACCACCGGCGGTTCGTTGCGGGTGAGGTCGCAGCACACGCTGACCTCTCCGGTACGCATGGCGCGTGCCGTGAGGCTGGTATCGCGCTCGTTGCCGACGCCGATGAGCAGCGGGTCCGGCGCCACATCGGCCATGCGCCGTCCGGCACGAAACCCCGGCCGCGCGTAGCGCGCACCGGGCTCGACGGCCCAGACGACGGCGCTGGTGTAGCGGCCGACGTCGACGGCGATCCGGCAGGCTTCCTGCAGCAGGAGCTTGCGATCCCGAATGCGCAGCACCGCCGAGTTGATGGCACTCTGCATCTTCAGTACCCGGGTCAGCCGCGCGATATCGGCTTGCTGGCGCTGGCATTCGCGGCGCGTGCGCAGGGCCGTGATGCCGAGCACCAGGTCCGCTGCGAGTTCATGCAGCATGGCCACTTCCGGCATCGCAAATGACGCAGGTCGATCGCTGTAGACCTCGAGTACGCCGAGACAGTGGTCATCGGCGACGAGCGGCATCGCCAAGACCGCGCTCAGGCCGGCCTCGCGCGCCTGCGCGCGCCAGGCGGCGCTCCAACGCTCGTCCTCGATCTCACGCACGGCTTGCGGCGCCCGTTCACGCATGGCCTGAAGCGCCGGCGTCGGACCGCGCGCGTGCGTCCAGCCGAGCTGCGAGGGATCGAGTGCGCCGTCGCCCCAGGCGGCGCATGCGGTTGGCGCGGGCACGGCGCCGGCGCGCGCGCTCGAGCAGCCGATCCACGCGAGCCGATAGCCGCCGATCTCGACCAGCGCGCCGCAAATGTCGGTCAGCAATTCACATGCTTTGCCATAGCCGGTCAAGGTGCGGTTGCTCGCGCTCAGCAGCCGATACTGGCGCCGTAGCTGTGCCAACCGAGCCTCGGCCGCGAGCGGCTGCGCGGGCGTGAGATCGAGCGCGTGTTCGGTCATGGTGATCGACGCTCCGCGCACTGCGCGGATACCGCAGGCAGATCGATCCGCACCATCGTGCCGACACCGGGCTGGCTGTCGATTTGCAGACGACCGCCATAAGCGCAGACCACCCGGTGCACGAGGCGCAGCCCCGGTTCGTTGCCGTGAGCGGGGGCGGGCTCCAGGAGCGCCTGCCGCAACCGGCCGACGGTCGCGCCATCCATGCCAACGCCGTTGTCCGCCACCGTCAGCCGAACGAACGGGAGGCCGTGCCCGGCCGAGCCAATCATGCTCGCCACCCCGATCTCGATCACGCCGTGCCGCTGCCGAATGGCCTGGCAGGCGTTGCTCACCAGTCTCAGCAGCAGGGGCCGCATGACGACGGGGTCGATATCCACCGGCGGCGCGTGTTCATCCGTGGCGATGCGCAGTACGGCCGTGCTCGCTACGGCCGCCCGCATCAGCGGCAACGCGTCCCGCACCAGGGCGCTGAGAGACACGACGCTCGTTGGACTCGTCCGCTTCCATGGATCCATAGCACTCGCGCTCACCAGAATTGAGGCGGCGCACTGTAGGGGCCGGGACGGGCCCCGGGAATGGGGGATTTTCCCGAGTGGGGCGGAGGAGAGTCTGTAGCAGGACCGCGCCGGGGGGTGGGCGCGGGTGTCAGGCGTCGACGATTTTGTTGCGGATCGCGTAACGCACGAGGTCGGCCAGTGAGCCGAACTCCATTTTGCGCATGATATTGCTGCGATGCGTTTCCACGGTCTTCACGCTCAACTCCAGGGTCCGCGCCACTTCCTTGTTGTTATTGCCTTCGGCCAACAGTTGCACGATGTGCCGCTCGCGCGGGGAGAGCGATAGGGCGGTCGGCGTCGTGGAATCGTCGCTGGAGCGCAGATAGCCTTCGAGCACGGAGCGTGCAACCTTGGAGGTAAAAAACGGCCGCTCATCGAGCAGCGCCTCGACCGCTTGCACGAGCACCCGTCCGGCATCCGACTTCAATATGTAGCCCATCGCCCCGGCGTCCAGCACTTCGCGCAGCAGCTGCTCCGATTCGTGCGCGGTGACGATCAGGATGCGCGTGTTCGGACTCGCGGCACGAATCTGGCGGGTGGCCTCGAGTCCATGGAGCTCGGGCATGGTCAAATCGAGCACCACGATATCCGGGGTGAGGCGGGCGGCCATTTCACACGCTTGGCGGCCGTCCGCGGCCTCTCCCACGATGGTCCATTCGGGCCGCTCCGCCAGCACCGCGGTGAGCCCACGTCGGATCAGCTCATGATCGTCGGCAATCAGAATATGTATCTTGCCCATCGTGCCGAACCTCTATAGCGATACGCGTTGGTCGACGCGCAAACCGGCCGTGCGGGCGAGCGAGAGCGTCGCCCGCACACAGGTGCCACCCGGACTGGTGCGCACGCTCAGCGCGCCGCCGAGCTGTCGCATCCGCTCGCGCATGCCGGCGAGGCCCACGCCCAACGCGCCGCCGTCGGCGATCCTACCCGTGGAACTGCCGACGGGCATGCCGCGGCCGGCGTCCTCGACTTCCAGGGTGACGGTCTCCTCCTGCTCGAACAGCCGAATGGTCACCGATGGGCTTTTCGAATGCCGATGCACGTTGGTGAGAGCTTCCTGAGCGACGCGGAATATGGCCAATTCATGCTCGGGCGGCAATCGGCCCATGGTCTCGGGGAATTCCAGCCTGATGTCGATACCGCTGCGTTGGCGAAGTCCGTCAGCCAGCCAGCGCAGCGCGCTCAACAGCCCGATTTCATCCAGCAGCGGCGGGTGCAGCAGATAGGAGGCGGTGCGGATCTCGTTGGAGCACTGGCGCGCGAGGGTGACGCACTCCTCCGCCAGCGTACGCGCGGGCTTCGAGGCCGGCTCCACTGCTCGCGTCAACAGGCTGAGACTGAGTTCCAGGGCCGCCAGGCCCTGTCCGGTGCTGTCGTGCAGTTCGCGTCCGATGCGCCGTCGCTCATCATCCTGAACGTGAACCAGCGTTGCGGCCAATTCGTGCAGTTCGTCAAGCGCGCGCTCGCGCTCTTCGTCGACCAACTTGCGCTGGGTGACATCGTGGATGACGGCGAGCATCAGCGTCTTGCCGTCGGCATCGAGGCTCGATAAGTGCACGTCCGCGAAGAACCGTGCGCGTGTGTCCGCCCTTTGCTGGATCCACTCGAAGCTGGCGGCACCGCGATCGGCCATATGACGGATCCGCTCCCGGCAAAACTCCTCGGACGAGGCATCGCCGGGCTGAGCCGCGGGCGCGAGGTCCCACAGCCGCTTGCCGATCAGGTGTCTCGGTTCACTGACGCCGAACATGGCGGCGCTGGTTCGGTTGGCCTCGATGATCTGTTCGCCCTCCAGGACGAAGGCGGCAAAGGAGGCATTGTTGAATAGCGTGCGGTAGTGATGTTCCCGGCGCCGCAGCGCTCCCACGAAATAGCTCAGCAACCAGGTGGTGCCGATCACGAGCGAGGACATGCCGGCCGCCGTCGCCACGGTGCTGCGTCGCCGCCCATACCACGGTGTCAGCGTTTCTTCCCGGCGCCGCGAAGCGGTGGCCAACATGGGGTATCCTCTCACGCGCTCGTAGGCGACGATCGTCTGGACATCCGCGAACGGGCTGACGCCTTCGAGCACAGCGGAATCCGGACCCCGCGCGGCTAGCTGAAACAAGCTCGAGTTGACGATGTTGCTGCCTTCCGCGGCACGCAGCTGCGTATTCGGTGTCATGAGCATCAGCGCAGTGCCATCGGCCCCAAACAGCGCCACACTGCTGGCCGACTCGGTCTGCCGGTAGGCGCCCTCCAAGCTTCTGAAGGCGATCAGCGCTCCCGCCCAGGTGTGCAGCAGCAGACCGCGCTCAACACGCCGCGCTATCGGGATCACCTGCTCGCCCGGGCTGTCCGGATCGGGGATGGGTCCACCGACCCAGGCATTGTCCGAATCGAGCATGAACGCGGGTGCGAGCCACGCGGGCGGCGCCGGCCCGGTATCCGGCGGTCCGGAGCGGCCGACCCGCACAAACCGCTTGGTATTGGCGAGAAACAGCGAGCGCACGTAAGAGCCGCCGGTCAGCATGTGTGCCAGAGTATCCGAGAACTGCGCGTCGCTCGCGTGGGCGAGGTCGCTGCGATTCCCAAGTTCGTTGGCGGCGGCGAGCGCGGCGCCGACACCGTCTCCCAGCATGGCTTCGACTTGCGCCTGGAGGGTGCCGCTGACGCTGCGCAGACGCGCGCGCTCGGTCTCGAGAGTGGAACGATAATCGCGCTGAACACGTTCGAGCGCAATGCTCCAGATGCCGGCGCATAGAACGACGGCATAGGCGATCAGTGTCCAGTTGACGGTCCGCAGTCGACGCATCAAGCCGGTCCGTACCATGCGTTGGTGTTGCCGTGTTCCATATCGGCCGCCGTCGCTGATCCCGCGTATTGTTGCGGTCACAGCATGACGATCGGCGCGCGCGATGTCCAGCGGCGGCCGGTGGATGCGCGGTTCGCAGTGTGTGCCATTCCTCCCAGCGAAATCGCCAGATCGCGACCAGCTCACCTCGCATGGCTGGCTGGTGCATGAGCATGCGGAAGAGGTGCTGACCAGGAAGCTCGCGAATGGCAGCTGGCCGGCTTGAAGCAGGTGGTCGCCGGTTGCTCAGTCGACTCCTATCATCACGCTGGACGCTTTGACGATCGCATACGCTTTGGCGCCGGGCTTGAGCCCGAGCTTTTCCGCGGACTGTTTGGTGATGATCGATACCATCTCGAGTCCCGGTGCCAGCTCGACCACGACTTCGGTATCGACCGCTCCCGGTTTCACGGCTTTGACGGTGGCCGGCAGAACGTTGCGTGCGCTCAATTTCATGGCGTTTCTCCTCGTAGCATCGTTGCGGTACGCAATCGATTGTATTCCTTCAGAAGGCGAAAGCTTCCATGCGATCCGCCAATGCCATCGATCGAGGGTGGCTCGGGAGGCATGGGCGAACATGCCTTTGGAGGCATTAATTGATTTAATGCATTTAAAGGCATGTATTGATACTATGCCTCAAAAGGCATATGTTGCCGAAATGCAATATAGAATTCAGAAGCCGGCGCAACTCGCCTTGCATCTGCGCTCGCTGCGGCGAGCGCGGGGGCTCACTCAGGCGCAACTCGGGACGCGGGTCGGGCTCGATCAGACCCGTATTGCCAAAATAGAGCGAGATCCGCTCCTCGTGAGTGTAGGGCAGCTGCTGCAGATCTTGAGTGCATTGGGGGTGCAAGCGGTACTGCTGCCGGCCGGGGAGCCGCGGCCGATCGGGAAGCTGGGGCCGCAATCGGGCGGCAAGATTGGATCTCGATCGCGCGACGCCGGGGCTGAGTGGTAGCGGCGGACGGTGACTTCCCTCCACGTATGGATGAATGGCGAGCTGGTCGCTGAGATTCGGAACGCAGCGAGTGCTGGGGGTAACGCGTTTCGATCGTCAATGGATGGGAGCGGACGAGGCTGCAGTGTCCGCACGCGGTTACGTTCCTAATCCCTCGTCGTGGATCGCGAGACTGCCTCAGGAGGATCTCTGCCAGGCATCGGGATTGCCGCCGATACAGAAATACGAGGCCGACGGTGGACCCTCGATCGAGGATGTACTGCAGATTCTGGCCGGCAGTGAATCACCGGAGGTGGACCGCGCCGATTTCGTGTTGGCGCAGTTGGCCTTCTGGCTGCTAGCGGCGACCGACGGCCACGCGAAAAACATCTCGATCCACCATAAATTCAGTCGAGACATTGGCACGCACTCGCGGTACGGGCAGGGGTGCCTGGACTGTGGCGGCGGATGACGGATATGGTCGAGTCCGCCGAGACGATCATGGACTCTGTGCTGAGGGGATTGCCGGGGAACTTTCCGGAACGTATCGCCGCGACCATCGATAAGGGGGTACGGAAGCAGGCACAGGTGTTTTTGCGCGGGGAGATGATCGCAAACAGGGTGCCGACGGCCTCGACTCGGAACGATGATGGCAAATAGCATGCCGAGCATGCCGCTGAAACCCGGACCCGTCGCGCTGCGGATCGAGCTACGGGAGGTGACGCCGCTCGTGTGGCGCCGGGTCGTCGTGCCGAACCATGCTGCGCTGGATCGGAGGCGCGTTCGATCCACGGGGCTTCGACCTCAATCGCATCAATCGCGACTGGTCGAGCCACCGACGCAAGCGCCGCTGAGCGACCATCCGCGATCTGAGGTCAGCGCCACACCTTTGCGGCCGATGTCGGCTACTGCCGATCCGCGAGCCGGCGGCGGGTCGATTGCATGGCCGTGGGCGGTGCGCCGTCGGGCGAGCGATTCTGCACCTGCCGGGCATTCGCCAGGACCTCGTCGAGGCTGGCGTTGGACTCGGTGATCGCCACCGGTATGCCCCGAGGATCGCGGGCGAGCTGCAACACGAGGTCCCAGCGCACCTGCTCGTTACGCGCTTGCAGTTGCTTCTGGATGTTCGGGCCCATCGCCTGCTCGAGCAGCGCGCGAGTGGCTGTTTGCCAATTGCGCTGGTCGCCGTCCAGGGGTCCGAACGCCTGCATGTACAAGTCGCCCCGGTGCCAGCCGAACACGAACGGCTGATTCACCACGCGGACCGGGGTGCCGACGGGGACCAGGTCGTAGAGCTGCAGAATTTCTTCGGGATAGAGGTGCATGCATCCATGGCTCACGCGCATGCCCACCCCCACGGGCTTGTTGGTGCCATGGATCGCGTACTCGGGCCAGCCGAGGTAGAGCGCCCGCGTGCCCATGGGGTCGTCCGGACCCGGACGGATTTCGGCCGGCAGGGGATCGCCGTCCGCGCGGTGCTCCTGCAGGATGTCCGCCGGCGGCCGCCAGACTGGGTTTATGACCTTGCGCACGACGGTCGTGACGCCCGACGGCGTCTTCCAGTCCACCCGGCCGATGCCGATGGGGTAGGTGTAGACGATCTGCTTCCCATCATGGCTGCGCGGTGCGAAGTAATAGAGCCGCATTTCCGCGATGTTCACGACGATGCCCACGGGCGGCGCGTCCGGCAGGATGAACTGCGTGGGCAAGACCACCCGGCGTCCGGCGCCCGGTACCCACATATCCACTCCCGGATTGGCTCGGTGGATCTCGTTATAGCCGACACTGAAGCGGCGACCGATGTCGGCCAGCGTGTCTTGCTGGTTGGCCTCGGTCATCTGCACCTCGCCCACGACCTCATCGTTGAGATTGGGGTTGACGGCGAATCGGTACGCCTCGGCGGGCGCCGCCTCGGGTGGGGGCGCTGCCTCGGGTGCGGGCGCTGCGGGGCCAGCGGACGGCGCATCGGCGGACGGGGAAGGCGCGTCGGCGGGAGGGGAAGGCGCATCGTCGGACGGGGAAGGCGCGTCGGCGGGAGGGGAAGGCGCGTCGGCGGGAGGGGAAGGCGCGTCGGCGGGCGAGCCGGTTACCTGGGCGGATGCGGTGGCCGGTGTCGAACCTGCCGTGGCGGCGTGGGCGGCCAGGGCCCAGCCAAGCGATCCGCAGGTGATCAAAGCGCCGATGAGAACGTTGCGCGCCGCACCAGGGCGGTATCTGCCGAATGTCATGGGTGGATTATAAATTCGTCACGCTCCGCCCGCCCCCCGCTGCCCATTAAGAAATGCTAACCCGTGAGGATTGACTACGTTTCGCCGTGCCTGCGTCGAGCTCCCGCGGCGGCTGCATCTACGCGCGAACGCGCTGCCGAGTCCGTGGCCGCTTGTTGGTTGCGGCGGTCTGCTGCGTCGGAATGGGATTGCGCAGCGGGATGATCGTCTCCAACAGTACCGACGTGCTCGAATCCGCCACCGTCGTCAGCCGCTGCAAGATTTCCGCGAGTTCCCCCACCGAGCGCGCCACGACGCGCGCCACCATGCAGTCGTCTCCCGTGACGCTGTGCATCTCGATCACCTGCGGAATGGCGCGGGCCGTCTCACCCAAGGTGCGCTTATGAGAAGGCTTCGCCCGAAGCCTGACGAAAGCGCTGATGTTGAACCCGAGACGGGCATGATCCATACACAGCATCGCGCCGCGCACGATGCCGCGAGCCTCGAGTCGGCGCATGCGATCGGCAACCGTCGGCTGCGACACCGCCAATTCGCGCGCGATCTCGGCATAAGGTCGGCGCGGATCTGAATCTAAGATTCCAAGGATATTTAGGTCGAGCGTGTCCATGATGAAACTCCCTGTGCGCTGATAGCTTCAACCATAAGCCTAAAGCGCCTATTCGTCTTATACAAGATAAGGCCTATTCGACGCATCGACGGTATGATTCACTCCTGGGAGCCATCGAGTATCGAGTCATGCCGCAAAGCCCCGACCGTTCCGTCGCCTCTCGGCCGTCCGCCTGGCTCATCGCCGGCTGCTTGTTCTCGGTCTACGTCATTTGGGGCACCACCTACTTCGCGATCAAGGTGGGCGTCCAGGGTGCACCCCCGTTCTTTCTGATCGGGACGCGTTTCGTCCTCGCCGGAGGCCTGCTGACGGTGTGGCAATTGCTGCATCGGCGCAAGGCGCCCACGCTCAAGCAGTGGCGAAATGCCGCGCTTCTGGGGTTTCTGCTGCTGGTGGTGGGAAACGGCGGAGTTGCCGTGGCCGAACGATGGGTGAGCTCCGGCGCGACGGTGGCGCTCATCAGCGTCATGCCGATCGCCACCGCGCTATGGTCCGGTGTCTTCGGGCACTGGCCCAGGCGCCTCGAATGGGTTGCCATCGCGATCGGAGCCCTCGGCGCCGTCGTGATGCTGATGGGGCGGGACCTGCAAGGGAGCCTCCTGGGCACGCTCATTATTCTCTGCGGTACCACGTGCTGGTCACTGGGCACGGTGCTGTCGCGCCGCCTCGATGTTCCGCACGGACCCTTGGGCTTTGGAGCGGAAATGCTGACCGCAGGAGTCATGGCTCTGGTGCTGAGCGCAGTGCTGGGCGAGCACTGGGCACTGCCGCACGCGCCCGAGGTTTGGTGGGCTTGGGGCTACCTCGTCGTGTTCGGTTCGCTGATCGCGTTCTCGGCGTACCGTTTCGTCGTCGAGCGGGTGTCCCCGACCCTCGCCGCGACCTACGCGTATGTCAATCCGCCGGTCGCGCTGGTCGTCGGTTGGTGGCTGGGCAATGAATCGTTTTCGGCGAACGTGCTGCTCGGTTTGCCCATCGTGCTGGTCGCCGTCGCGCTGCTCGCGTGGATACAGACGCGCCCAACCACCTCGAGGAAGGGCGCTGCCTCCGCGGTGCCGGTGGCGGCAGCACTCCCGCAGAACGCCTGCGACTGATTGCGCGGCGCGCCGCTGCACAGCCTACCGAACTTGTTGGCGTCGGCGATAACTCCACAACGCCGCCGCCAGCAGCGAGCCTCCCGGCACGACGAGCACGATCACCGCATACGGCGCGAGATTCTTTAGCCGCGCTCCCACGGCTGCCGCATGGGCGCGGAGTTTCCGTGCGATCGCAATCCAGCGCCCAACGCGGCGGCCGGTTGGCTCCGGCCTTTCATGGCTCCGTGTGCTGCCGAGAGCCGGCATCGCAGGCTAGCCTGCCACCATCGCCAACTGAAGCACTAGAACGGACGCAGCCGTGGCGCTGACGGCCAGCAGAACCTGAGCGAGCCGGGCGGTGCGAGAGATTTTGTTCGTCATGTGCGGTCTCCATGGGTGGAATCGATCGGACGATGAACAGATTGCGCCGTACGACCATGCACAACAAACCGGATACCTGATGATCCATTAAGTAAAACTTAAGCTGCACAGGGGCAGCACTTGGCGCCCTAGGTTTAACCACGTATAGAAACGGCGGCGGAAATCCATAGCCTGTTGGTTTCCGTACGGCATTGGATACTTCATGGATGTCACCCCGGGACTGATTCTGCATGTGGACGACGACGAAGCGGTGCGGGTGTCCGTTTCGATGTTCCTGCGTGCCAAGGGCTATCGGGTCATCAGCGCCGCCAGCGGAATCGAAGCGCTTCGGCAGGTGAGGGAGGGGCTCTGTCCCGATGTGCTCATCGTGGACTTCCATCTGAGCCCGCAGTGCAATGGGGCCGAAGTCGCCGAACAGCTTCGGCGAACTCTCAGTTATCCCCTACCCGTCATTATTCTGACCGGCGATATGACTAACGCGCGGTTTCCACATATTGTCGAAGCTCTGGTCTGGCTCACGTCCAAACCGCTGAATCCTCTGCTCCTTCTGGCGGCCCTGCCCAACCTCATAGAGCTCTCCCGCACGACACGCATCCTGCCCTCGAGATCGGCGCCGAGAACGCAGTAGGCGCGAAGGTCCGCAGGGTCGAAATGGGCGACCCGAACGCTCGCCGCGGCTAGCCTGCTTGAAGCAGGTGAATGCCAAACAGCTGTTCGGAATCCTGCCAGAAGCCGGCGGAACTCCAGCCGGCGGCGGCCGCGATCGATAGGAAGCGCTCCTTGCCGTATTTGTAGCTGATGCCGGTCTGGATGGTCTCGCCCGCGGCAAAGTGGATCGAGCGCCCGCCGATCCGCGCGCTCTGTTCGACGCGGCTTTCAAGGTGTATTTCCGCCCGCTCTTCGCGAGGATTCCACAGCGCCGTGTGTCCGAAGCGGCGCGGATCCAGATCGCCGCCGGTCAAGCGGTTGATGTGCGCGAGCATGTTGAGGTTGAACGCTTTACTGACGCCGGCGGAATCGTTGTAGGCGGGTAGCACGCGTCTGGGATCCCGGCATTGATCAGTGCCGATCACGAAGGCGGGCCGGGCCGCCCCCGTAAGAGCGCGCCGGACGTTCTCCAGGAACTGAACGACGGTGGCGGGGGCGTATTGACCGATGGTGCTTCCCGGCAGAAAGCCGACCGCTTGGGTTTGAGCGAGCGTCTCCGGCATTGCCAAGGGCTGCAGGAAGTCCGCCACGACGGTTTTCACCTGGATGGCGGGATGACTCACCTGCATGCGCGTGCGGATCGGGCCGAGCACGCTGGGTGAAATATCAATTGCCAGGTAGACCGAGAAATGACTGTCGACGACATCGAGCAGCGAGACCGCCTTGCTCTCGTCGCTGGCACCGAATTCCACCAATGCTCGGCCGCGACCGGCCTCGAAGGGCATGGCCGCGACGATGTCGGCCGCGCGCTCACCGAGCAGCTGTTTCTCGGTTCGGGTCAAATAGTATTCCGGGAGTTCGGTAATGCGTTGAAATAGCTCGGAGCCGGCCGTGTCGTATAGCAGCTTCGACGGCAAGGCCTTCGGCTCACGGGTGAGTCCGAGGAGAATCTCCGTCAGTAGGCTCGCGCCGGCCGCCGCAGGATCGGCGGCAGATGGGGAGAAGTCACTCATGGCCACCATCCGGAACTGAGGAGTGGATTCATAGACCGGCCGTGGGATCGCAGCGACCGACATCATGCCATGTCACGCGGCTCTTGACATAATTCGGCGTGCTAGGTGATCGCCCAGGGCGGGCGCTCATCCGGACCCTCAAGATATGCGTGGCGGAGCCGCTAAGACCATAGGCGCGTATCGACGCATGGATGAGTGAAATGCTCGGGCACCTCAAGAGCAAACTAAAAGCGTCCGCGAATTTCCCCAGTCCGCCTGCGATCGCTCAGCAGATCATCGCCCTGGCACGAGATCCGGACACCGATATCTCGCAGATCGCCACGGCGATCGGCCGGGACCCGGCGCTTGCCGCCAAGCTGTTGCGCGCCGCCAATTCCGCACTGTATTGCCGGCAGCGCAAGAGCACGAACCTGCGTCAGGCGCTGATCGTGCTCGGGTTGCAGGGTGCGACCACCCTGGCACTCGGCTTCTCGCTCCTCGGCACCTATATGGGATTGAAGAGCAACGGCGTCGATTACGATCGCTATTGGCGGCGCGCCATCCTGAGCGCCTCGGCGGCCCGATGCTTCGGCGCGTTGCAGAACGCAAGCGCCGTGGACGACATCTTCCTCGCGGCATTGCTCCAAGATATTGCAATTCTCGGCGTCGATCGGGCCGCGCCGGACTTCTATCGCGACCTGCCTCGGGAAGCATCTCATCGCGACTTTTCGGCACACGAGACTGCCCGCCTTGGAATCGATCACGCCGAGCTCGGCGCTTGGCTTCTGGGCTACTGGAAACTGCCCGAGCCGCTCTGTCGCACGGTGGCGTGGAGCCACGCGCCTTCGGCCGCGGATCATTCGACTGCGACAGGGATGGCAGCGCGCTGTGTTGCACTCGGCACCGAGTGCGTGGAAATTTTGCTGGCACCCGCCGCTGCGGCGGATTTTGCGGTATTGGCCGAACATGCGTCGGAATGGTTGGGGATCGCCGCACCCGAGGTTGCCGAGGTGATGGGCAAAATCGTCGGCGAGATCCCGGAAATCGAGCGCTTGTTCGATACGGTCTTGCTGCAGCCCGACGCGGCGAGCCTGATCGTCGATCAAGCGCGCGATCTGCTGATTCTGCGCAACCTGCAGACGCTCGAGCAGGTCGGCAGTTTGCGCGCGCCGAATCCCAAACTCGAAGAGCGGACGGCGGCGCTGCAGGATGAGCGGGCATGCGACCGCCTCACGGGAGTCTTCAACCGCGGCTATCTCGATCTGATGTTGAGGCGGGAATTCCAATCGGCGAGGATGGGTGGGTGGCCGTTGAGCGTGGTTCTCGTCGAGCTGCATCGCTTCAAGGAGATCGTCGACGCTCATGGGCGGGAGGCCGGCGATTCGATCCTGGTCAGTGCGGCGAAGTCGATTGCCTCGGTGGCGAGGGACAGCGACTGCGTCGCGCGCTACGGCGACACGGAGTTTGTGATCGTGTTGCCGGGTGCGCCTACACGCGGTGCCAAGATTTTTTGCGAGCGCCTGATCGCACGCCTGTGCAGCACCGAACCTACGAACCCCGGCACGGAGGCGATCGTGACCGCTTCCGTGGGGCTTGCCACCCACGCTCCGGAGAAACCCTTCCAGCGCGCCTCGCACCTGATCAATGCCGCCGAGCGTTCCGCATGCCTCGCCAGGAAATCGGCCCGTGAGCGGTTGTCGAGGCAAAAATCGGGCGCCCCGGTGCCTGCCGTGAAGGTGTGACGGCGGTCGTCACCGGGGTCGCGAGGCCGTGCGCCGGTCCGCAGATTGCGGCGGATTGCGGGCCAAACGTCGGCGCGCGCCGAGTGGATCAACAAGGGTAGAGCGGCCAACGGCAGGCAACGGTATGCCCAGAACCATCGCGGGGAGATCGCGAATCCGCACCAGCTCATTGATCGCTCCTTCAGGGGGCCGTCGCGGCCGTGTTGATTCCCGCTCAACGTGCCGGCGCCAGGGGCTTTGTCTTCGCATCTTCTGCCCAGGGCCGGCGCGAGGATCCTAAATCACAAGTGAAACGCGACTGCCGAGGCCGGAAATCGACGCGCAACCGGGCGACCAGACACTGGACCCATGAAAGTCATCATCAGCTTGCTTGCGGTTTCCTGGTTGGTGTCCGGTTGCGCCTCACTCGCCGGCGCTCCGGATGACGATGCCATGATGGGCGCGAATCTCGACACGAGAACGGGCCTGTGCACCGATGCCTCGCCACTTCCCTGTGATCCTCCTCGCGATTAACGTGCCGGGGTCGCCGACGCCGTAGTCGAGGCCGCAGGTCCTCGACGGCGAACTTATCGCGGCAAAGCTGATACATTGCCGAGTCCGGCGCGAGCCGATGGTTGGAAAGCGAGATGCGGTCAAATTCTGAATGGCTGGGTGGAAACGGGGCGGCGCCCAAGCGGTCGTTTCGGCGGCAAGTGCTTTTCCTCACGTGCCTGTGTCTCTGCGGGCTCTTCGACCGCGCAACCGCAAGCGAACTCGTCATCGGCCGCGAGGCGCTGCAGACGCTGGTGGTGGCGTCGGTATTCAAGGATCAGGGACGATGGTACCTGACCAAGGGCAAATGCTACGCGTACCTCGAGCGGCCGCATGTCGCCCTCGACGCGGGCAGGGTGGTCATCGGCGCGCATCTCTCGTCCCGATTGGGACTTACCGTCGGCGACTCCTGCGTCGGCGCGGAGCTGGCGTCGGACGTAAAGGTTTCCGGGAAACTGGTGGGGTCCGGCTCGCACATCGAGATCGATGACATTCGCATCGACAATGTCCAGGACGAATCCACGCGCCAGGTCATCGACTTGCTGCAATCCGCAACCGGCCGCTCCCTGCCGAAATCGGTGAACATCGATCTTGTGCCCTTGCTCAAGCCGACGAACGTGCCGGGGTCGGACATCAAAGTGTCGGCGACGAATCTGGCGATCGCCGACGTAACGACGCTCCCCGATGCGGTCGACGTCCAGTTCGAGGTCAAACTGACCGCCCGCTGACAAAGTTACTTCGATGTAGCTAAGTTACATCGATGTAGCTGAAGCCGTAAAACAGCTATTGATTCTCGAGCGCGAGCTGGCGCGAAAAATAAGTATATTCACGAGCATCCATCTCTGCTTCCTCGAGCAGCGTGGCGCCGGATCCGTGTCCGCCCTCGATCACCTCGTAATAGAGATATGGCACGCCCAACGCCTCGAGCTTGGCGGCAAACTTGCGCGCGTGTTGCGGACCGACGCGGTCGTCCTTGGTGGTGGTCCAGATCAGCGCCTCGGGATAATGAACGCCCGGTCTCAAGTTGTTGTACGGAGAGATGGAGGCGAGGAATGCCCGTTCGTCGGGATTGCTGACGCTGCCATATTCACCCACCCAGGAACTGCCGGCCGCTATCTGCTCGAACCGCAGCATATCGAGCAGCGGGACTGCGATGTCGACGGCATTCCACAGCTCGGGATGCTGGGTCATCTCGACGCCCATGAGAAGTCCGCCATTGGAACCGCCGCGAATGCCGAGCCGGGCGGGACTCGTGAAGCCTTTGGCGATGATGGCTTTGCCCACGGCGGCAAAGTCGTCATAGATGTGTTGGCGGTGAGTCTTGAGACCGGCCTCGTGCCACGCGGGACCGAATTCGCCTCCGCCCCGAATATTCGCGAGCACGAATGCGCCGCCGCGCTCGAGCCAGAGCTTCCCCAGCTTGGGCGAGTAAGTGGGCGTCATGGCCACCTCAAATCCGCCATAGGCGGTCAGAATGGTGGGGACGCTGCCGTTCAATTTCATGCCGGCGGGATGTACGACGAAATAAGGGACTCTGGTGCCATCGCTCGAGGCTGCCTCGAACTGCTCGACCACATCGCGCGAGGCATCGAACTTGGCAGGCAATGTCTTAGCCTGGACAAATGCACCACTGTGCAAGTCCGTCAGCATCAGCCGAGGGGGCGTCAGGAACCCGGAGACGTTCACGAAAGCACTGTCGCTGTGCAGATCTGCATCGACGGGATTCACGGACATGCTTTCCGGTACGGGAAGTTGCTGCCGTGACCACCGGCCGCCCGGCTCGGGATGATATGCGAACAAGCGGCCATTTACGTTCTCGAGGGTGTGAACGAGCAGATATCCTGCCGTGGCGGCCGCGTTGACGAAGGCCTCTCGTGGGCCGGGCGCGAAAATCAGCGTTGGGTGCAAATGCCCGGGATCGGCGGTCGCGGCCGCAAGGTCGATCGAGACGAGAGATCCTTGCGGAAACGTCGTGCCGTCGCGCTTCCAGTCCTCGTGAAGATTCACGATCAACCGACCGGCGACCAGCGCCAACACATCCGCCTTGAGCGGCATCGCCAGCTTCGAGGGCCGCTTGCGACCGACAAGGTAGAACTCAGACTCGAAAAACGACACGCCGCGTTGGATCAGGACGACATGGTGACCGGCGCCGTCATCGAGATTGGACGGGACCACGCTCACGTCGTGCGATGTTCCGCGAAACACCTCGACCGCGGCGGACAGCGGATCGCCGCGCTTGATGCGCTTGACGACGAACGCATATCCGGATTGGGTGACTTGGCCTGGGGTCCATTCCCGGGCGACCAGCAGCGTATCGGGGCCTTCCCACGCGAAATCCTGCTTGCCGCGAGGCAATGAGAATCCGCCGCCGACGAAGCGGGCCGACTGCAGGTCGAATTCCCGCAAAATGACCGCGTCTTCGCCCCCATCCGATAAACTGAGAATGCAGCGCTTCTCCGCCGGCTCGCGACAGGCAGCTCCTTTCCAGAACCAATTGCCGTGCTCTGCACCCGACAACTGGTCCAGATCGAGGATCGTTCGCCACCCTGGCGACGACGCCTGATAGTCCTGCAGCGTGGTCTCGCGCCAGATGCCATGCTGATGGCGGGCATCCTGCCAGAAATTGTAGATGCGCCCGCCGATGAAATGAGGCTCCGGGATTCTATCTTCTGCCATTTCGATGCTCTTCGCGTCATCGAGCAAACCGTGGAACCGCGGATCGCCTTCGAGCACGGCGTTGGTCTTGGCATTCTGTTCCTTCACCCAGTCCATCGCGCGCGCGCCATGCACGTCCTCGAGCCACAGGTAAGGATCGGCTGCGCCGCCTGAATCCGGCTCTGCGGAGACGGCGGAGACGTTATTCGACAACGCGATCATCGCGCTGACGATCCCCAACATGGTTGCGCAGAATCGGCTCGCGGGCCGGAAATTCTTCTTTTGATTCGTCGGCATTGGTTGTGACCGCTGGTGACAGTGGGACCGAATGATCGAATTAAGTCGCTGATTAATGTATCAAAATACTCATCGAGGCTAGCACATCCGTCATCGATGGCGGCGCTTTGCCGGGTGCAATTCATCCGGCACGATCGGTTCAACCACGCAACGCCAGCTGCAGCAGCCTCTGTACAATATTCGGATGCGTTCGAAATCTTTCGATGGGCTCAGGCGCGCGGCGGCAGCGATCGTGGCGCTCACCGCGGCGGTGTCCCTGCGCGTTGCCGCGGCCGAGAATACGCAGGACGAGTCCGCCCGGATCGCCGACTGGCGCGCCAAGCGCCTGGCGTCGCTGACCAGCGAAACAGGCTGGTTGACGCCGATCGCGTTGTACTGGCTCAAGGACGGCGAGAACAGCTTCGGCCGGGCGTCGGACCGGGCTTTCTCGGTGGATGATGCCGCCCTCGCGGCCGACACGGGCGCGTTCGTGTTGACGCATGGCCGCGTTCGATATGTCGCGCACGCCTCGAAGGCGATGACTTATCTCGGCAAGCCGGTCACGAGCCTCGATCTCAAATCCGACGCCGATGAGAAACCCACGGAGCTCATCGCAGGCTCACTGCATTTCATGCTGATCGAACGGGCCGGGCATCTGGGCATTCGCGTGCGCGATAGCGTCAGCCCGAACCGATTGCAGTTCAAGGGTCTCGAGTATTTTCCGGTTCGCCCCGACTGGCATATCCAGGCACACTTCGAGCCCTATGTGCCCGAGCACCGCATCCCGATCGTCAATATTCTCGGCATGACGGAGGAAATGACCTCGCCGGGGGCCATCGTATTCGAGCACGAGGGGCACTCCTGGCGCTTGGATGCGATTCTGGAGGCGCCGGGGGATCGGGAGTTGTTCGTGATGTTTTCGGATGCGACCAGCGGCAAACAAACCTATGGCGCCGGCCGCTTCCTGTACGTCGGCTTGCCCACGGCGGATCGCATCGAGGTCGACTTCAACGAAGCCTTCAATCCGCCGTGCGCTTTCACGAACTTCGCCACCTGCCCGCTGCCGCCGCAGCAGAATCAGCTCGCGCTGGCCATCGATGCGGGCGAGCTCAAATACGAGCGCGCGCATTAGCGGCGCGTATCCGACACTCGCGCCGGACTAAGCGATCGCGCCGGACTAAACGCTCACGCCGCCGCCAGACCGCCGATCGCGGCCTGGCATGCCGCGATGCCCTGACCCAACGCCATGCCCTGCCAGAGGAGATCGTCACTCTGGAAGGCTGAGCGAATCGCGTGCTTGATCGGCTTGGCCGCCTCGGAGAGCGGATCGCCATGCGCGTGGAGCCAGGCATCGGCCCTGAGCGCCTGGGCGACCTCGAGTATGGGCCGGATGCCGCATTCGAGCGCGACCGCATCGACGGTGGCACGCGGCAAGAGACCGGGTAGCGCCGTGAGACCGTCGCCCTTGATCTCAGCCGACGCCGACCCGTCGCCGTACAGCGATTTCGCACCGCCTCCGATCCAGGAGCGAGTCCGGACGAAGGCGGGCTCCGTCCGTCGATGACCGATGATCGGTTCGGCGTAACCGTAGGGGCCGAGTCCGGTATGGAAGTCGAGCAGACAGATGCGCGAGGCGCGGGCGAGGTTCGCGGTCACGATGTTCGTCAACGTGCTTCGGGACCACGAAGCGCCGTGACCTCCGTAGAAAAGCCCCGAAGGATGCGTCCACTGTCCGCCGGAGACGGCCTGCTGGAACGCCGCGAAGCCGTGGCGATCGATCCATCGCTGCAGCCGTTGCCAGGTCTCCTTCTGGGTGGCGGCACTCCAATCCGTAGGGCAGAGATCCGTGCGGATCTCGTCATAGGCCGGATTGGCCGGCAACGGACCTTCGAAGTCGATCCAATTGCGGTTAATGTCGACATTGTTCTCGTTCGTGCGCCTCAGCCATGCAAAGCCGTACGGATTGATGGCATGGATGTGCAGAGCGGCGACGTCGCCGGTGAGCGCTGCGCCCTTGCTCCGTCGCAGCCACTCGACCTGGACGGCCGAGCCGAAGAATCCCTCGGCACCGTGCGTGCCCGAGACGGTGACGAGAACGCCGCGTGCATCGCGCGGGCCGAGCCAAGCCGTATCGGTCGTGAGGTCGAGATCGTTGGGTCCTCGATGATCGAGGACAAAAGTCTGCATCTCGGCTCCTGCCGCAGTCGCGCCGGCGCGGAACTTCTCCCGGGCCTCCGCGTAATCCCGGCTGAATGGGCTGTCCATCAATCGCCTCTCCCGGCCTGACCTGGAAAGCAAGCCTTATCCATGCGGCCCAAAATAGTCCCAAGAAGCCCTCGGATCAATTGCTTACGGAGAATTACGCTGCTCGGCATCTTGCACGATCCGGCAAGCAAGATCGATCGCACCTTGGAGCGTATCGAGATTGCCAACGTAGTCTTCCATGGCCTGTTCGGAACGACGGCGCAGTGCTGCGGACTTGATCAAGCCGTGTTTGCCGAGCGCGGTGATGTCGTCGCGGTCTTGGCTGGAGAAGCGACTGATTTTGCTGACCGCGAGGTCGAGCGCCGAGAGCAGTCGCACGTCGAGAATCGAGGTATCGATGCCCTTGAGCGTTAGCGGGACAGAGTCGTGGTGGGCATTCTCGTGCAGGAGGGCAAAAGTGTCGTTGTATTGGCGGTCGAAGTAGAGCAGTCGAGCGGCTCCATCGGGATCCTGGTAGGTGACTTCGAGGTCACTGGGCAGCGCGATCCGTCTGGAAAACACTGCATCGATGTCGTTGGACATGCGCTCGCCGGTATAAAAATGCATGGCTGCGCCACCGGCCACATACATTTTGATGGGCAAGCTTCGTCTTGGTAATACGCGGAGCGGCGCGGCGATGCGCTGGACAAGTTCGGTGAATGCGGCGAGATATTCCGGCCGCGTCGCGCTGTTAGGCCGCATGCCTGATCTCCATGGCCAGCATAGGTAGGAAACGCGAGGGACGGAGAGGACTACGTTTCAACCAACGGGCGAAGACAGGGACTTCGGATGCGCCGGGATGCAAAAGCTCGGCGAGGGCAAGCAGGCCGCGGCGGTCCGCGTCCGCGTTGCTGGCAAGCATGACGGCGAGGCCGGCCATAAAGAAAGCGGGACCGGCGGCGGCCCACGCGGCCGGATCCAGCCGGCGTGATGCGCAGAGCGCCAGTAGTTGACGTTCGTAATCGCGGGACAACTCGCTGGGAAAATGACCGTCGGAGGTGGTCGCGGGTTGGGCGGCGACCGTGACGGACAAGTTCGCACCTGCGGCGTCGGCGAGTGCCATCAGCGTGGATAAATCGCAGGAACTGCGGCGGCGCAACCGAGAGAGGGTTTCCTTGCTGAAACCCGCTGCCGATGCCCAGGACGCGTCGTTTAGCCCCTTGTTGCGGGCGGCGACTGTCAGTGAATCGAGCAGTCCCTTAAGTTTCGTGGTTGATGTTAACATCAACTGTGAGTTTACAGGAGTTGATCTAAAGATCAACCGTAGGTACACGCCTATCGGCTGAGGCCGACCCTGTGCCGCGGTGCAGCGCCTGCGCGCGACCGACGATCCCCGGAATATCGTGATAGCGAGAAATTATTGGTCCTCCGGCAGGGGACGACTGAGCATGTAAGCTGGGCGAGTCAGCGGAGGCAGCCGATGAGCGAGCGACGCTTGTGATACGCCGGCGCACCATCACCGAGCGCGAGCTGGTGCTATTTCATCAGGGTGCCTTGCCGCTGGGCGAAATCCTGCCGTTTCTGCGAGAGGATCTACTGGTCTCTCATTCCGATGAAGCGGGCCATGCAGGCGAGGGCGATCCGAGTCGCGGGGAATTGCCGCGTGTGCCCCTCTTTGTGAAGATTCGTCAAAAGCTTTACAGCATTGGGCGCCGACAACCTGCGGGGTGCTGATCCTGCCGATGTCTCGAGATGTCCGGATGACATGCCCTTAGAATGAAATATTGCTGGCAACGTTCGGCGCAGGCTATTAGTGTGCACTCTGGGCACCGCGGGCCGTAGGCGAACCGGACTGAGTCGCATCCCCCTGCGAATCGCATCCCCATGCCAATGAGCCGTTCGTTTTCGGCGCGCGGATGCCCACCAGACAGCCACCTCGCGGCGCCGTCGCCGCGATTAGGCGGACGGGAGCGAACCCTCACCGTCCCTCGAGCTCATCCGCCAGCCGCTCGGCTCCATACACATTCCGGAGCGCCGCCGTAATCGCCGCTGCAGACACGGCAATCGAGCGATTGACCTTGGGGTCGTAGCCGTACGCTCCGCCGAGCCCGAGGATATTCAAATCGAAGATAGCGCCGATCACGCGCCCCTGGCTGTCGATCGCCGGTGATCCGGAGTTGCCGCCGATGATATCGTTGGTGGTGGTGAAATCGAGCACCGTCGCCGGGTCGAGCTTGTGCTCGGAATCCAGCCAGCGTTTCGGCAGCTTGAAGGGCGGCGACCCCGTGGCGCGCCGGTAGAGACCGGCGAAGTTGGTGAAGGGCTGCACCGTGTCGCCCTGGTACGTCCAGCCCTTGACGCTGCCATACGAAATCCGAAGAGTGAATGTCGCATCCGGATAGACCTTGTCGCCATAGATGGCGAAGCGCGCCCGGGCGATCCGTTCGGAGCCGCGCGTGATCGGGCCCTCGACCTCCTGCTCGTAGGTCTTACGGATCGCACGCGCATCGGCATCGTTCGCGGCGACGAATCGAATCAACGGGTCACTCGACGCGTCGATGGCCGTCTGGCCGCCCTTCCAGAGCTCCGCCCGCACCGCCGGGTCGGCGAGGTGAGTGCCCGCCACCAGCCGCGCGGCGAGTTCGGACGGCGACTCTCTGCCGAGGAGGTGCTGGACGTGCACGTTGTCGACGGTCAAGTACTCGCGCGTCCTGCTGAGCCAGAGCTCCAGGCCGATGCGTTCGAGGTCGGGATAGACCGGGCGCGGGTCGATCAGATTTTTTTCCGCCAGCGGCAGATTGTCGTCGCTGAACTCCGGCAGCCGCTCGGTATTGGGCAGCGTTCGCTCCGCCGCGCCGCGCACCAGCACGCGCGCGTACCCATACAGCTGGGATATCGAGCCGGCGCGCCGTTCCAGGAAATCGTGGGCGAGGTAAATCTCCTGGTAGCGAGCCGTCGCCTTGGCGATCTCGGCCCACGGATCGCCGATGTCGGCGGCGAGCTTCGGGCTGGCGTTGACTCGTTTGCGAAGCTGCTGTTCTTCGCGCGTCTTGAGGGCAAAGAAATCAGGATCGAGCAGCGCCCTTTCCATTCCGTAGCTGGCTTTGAAGGAGTTCTCGACCCCGAACAGCATCTCGGTCGTGGTGCGTTCGGCTTCAGGCCCCTCGCCCATGTACGTAATCAACCGGCCGCGCAATTCCGAGCGCACCAGTTGCCGGGTCGGAAGCACCCAGTCGCGCTGCATGCGAAGCTGCGACAGGGTCTCAAGGCGGCTGGTGGAGCCCGGATTACCCGCGACGAACACCACCTCGCCGACCTTCGGCGG
>JBEKHK010000042.1:0-33367 GCA_050012315.1 Steroidobacteraceae bacterium
AACGGTGCGAGCGCGGCGCCGATGCCGGGATCACCGGGAAAACGTGTGGTGAAGTCCGCCACAAGCGTGCGAGGCGGGGGACGCCGACGCGCTGGGCCGCGAGTTCCGAGAGACGCAAGTGGATACCGCGGTCTTGGGACGGGAGGATGGGTCTTGATCCAGACGCTGCCGTAGCACATCAAGCGCCTGGCCGTGCTCCTTCAATGCGAGGAGCTTCTCGAGATACTCCTTGCTCAGGCGATTCGAGTAGCGCAGGTCGTGCCAGTGAACCACGTGTTCTCAGAGCCAGTGATAGTCGGCCATCGCGTGGCCGCGCGAGCGCAGCCAGTCTTGAAGAATCGCCCACTCCTCGGTGTGCGATCCCGCCCGCATCTGACCATAGGCTTCGGCGACGAGCGCATGGATTTCGCGCAGCTTCGCCCGGCGCGCGAGCTCCTCGGTGCGCTTGGGCGATCGCCGCGTCTCGAGGCCGAGTTCGTGCCGCCTCTCGTAGAGCGCACCGCTCAGGACACTGAACACGGAAAGAACGCCGAACATCGCCAGCGCCAGCTCGAGCGGCAGGAACGACACCCATTTCATGACCAGGCCGATGCCGACGAGATAGGCGCCGATCGCCGTCAGGACGAGCAGATACTCGAGCCCGAGACTCCGGACCACGCGAGCGAGCGCGACCGGATAGATCGCGACCAGGATGTTTCGCTCGAGGTCGAGCACCGCGACGGAAGCGGGAAAGACGAAGGCCGCGACCGTCGCGAGGAGCACCGCCGGCGTCATGCCCCAGGCGCCCCCAGTGAATTTCACAGCGACGTAAATCAGGCCTAGAATCACCACCTGAGCGAGCGGACGCTGCTCACTCGCGGGATTCAACATTTGAATGTCGAGCGTCGGCGGCTAGTCGTAACCCCACAGCGTGTGATTGAACAGGATGTACGCGTACTTGAAGAACCACGGGGTCACGAGGAACATCGCCGGTATCCCCAAGAGTCCGCCGTGCAGCGCGATGGTGAGGATCAAGGAAAAGATGACGATGACGGCCGCGGCGCCGGCGCGGGTTGGGCGGAGGAGGTGGGGGGGATTTCATTTGAATATTCGTCGTTACGATCAAATGCTTGACGTTGTTATTGCCATTGCATGGCTGATGGTACCGACCATCGCTTTTGGACGCTGTAATTCCAATTAACACTCGTTTTGAGCGCCATTCTTGTGAAAACGGAGGAGTCAAACAATAACGGCAAGCTAAGCCGCAACGATGTGCGAGTTCTCGCCAGAAGTGCGCTGCTGCAGCTATTCGAACCGCTAACTGATTTCGTTATTGACGCGGGACTAAGCACGAGTGATTTATATTTAATTCTCCGGCATGCCGCCGTGAGGCGCATTGCCTCTCGGCAACTCGAGGTTTCGCGTCGGATTAATATTTCGGGAATTGCCGCGACCACGGGGATTCCCCGAGCTGAGATTTCTCGAATACTGAAATTTACAGACAAAAAAAGTGACAAGGCGACCGGCTCTCACCAGCAGTCGACAAATCGCATACTCGCGGCGTGGCATGAAGAGCCCAAATTTACAACTCCAAACGGCGAGCCGGCAGATCTGAAAATCTATGGACGAGGTCCGACTTTTGACCTGCTCGTGAAGCGTCACGGCCGAGGGATACCGACTCGGGCCGTATTAGACGAACTGGTGCGCGCTCATGCAGTCGACTTGCTTCCATCTCAAAGGATACGCGCCAGAACTCCCTTGGCCATTCACAGTGGCATCAGCCCTCATATGATAAAGACTTTTGGCGATCGTGCAGCTGAGCTGATCGACACCTTGGTATCGAATATGAGATCTCCCGACAAGCTACGGTTTGTTGCGAGTATCTCGGGATCGACCGTGTCTTCCAGCGAATTGCCGCTATTTAGAAGGGAAATCTCAAATAAAGGGTCAGGATTCTTGGCGGATGTGAAAGAGGGGTTGAATCAATCTGGGTCAAGAAGTCGTCGAGGCCACTCTAACAAGGTGAGCGTAACAATCTTTTATCATGAATCCGACTCAACGAAGACTTCTGGGACTTCAACTTTGAGACGGAGGAATTTACGTCGGCAGCCTTAACCTTTGCTTCTTGGATGCGTCTCCAACAGCAAGGTAAATGCCTATGAATACTGATTCTGAGCTACCGCGGCGTCCGGTGTTTCTGTGGCCCTTTGCGTTGCGCATCATCCAATTATCGAAGGATTCGAGGAAATCTTGGCCCTGTCTTTTTAGCTTGATTTTGAGCTTCGGTATAAGCTTTCGGTCGAACGTCCCATTCCACGCGACTCGGTGGAACAGCTGATCAATATTGGAAGGATCGCTGTCAAGATTGTGACGAAGCGTCCTTATGAAACAATGCAACGACATCAACGTATGTTGGATTGCTAGCTGATTATCCTTGTATACCGGGAGCGATCGCATGCGCACGTGCGCGAATCCCTTCTTGTCAACGACTACTGCACCTACATGCTTTAATTCAGTCAGCAAAGTGGATGGTTCTAAATTCGGGGCTGAAGTCCGCGCGAGATTGCTAAAAGAGTTTGCCCGTCCTCGCAACTTTATAGCCACGGGAGCGCCAGAATCATCAAGGTACCTAGGATTCTGATGCCACTCGGTCAGCAGTTCCCCAACTGCGGCTGTGTGCGAATAAAGGAGGTCAGCTGCGAGCAACCTCGGATTAAGTGAGCTTACGCGAGTAGCGAGATCAGACGCCCCAATTTGCAGCTTGGCAAATAAATCAAGGAGGGCTGCAAGAACATCATCAGGTGTTACGTTCCGAGGCGCAGGGGATGATTTTACACCTGCGCTTCGAGTGCCCCTGCGTGCCTGTTTCCTTGGCCGACGTTGTCGCATTGCAGTTATGTTCGACCCACGGGTCCATTCTCTTGATGGATTGATGTAATCGCCTTTTACGGAGTGTCACGCCTCATGTCAACTTCGGCAAATTTCTGACTTGTGAAGATCGTCGCACTGCCAGCGCGCCTCGACAGATTGCTGCGGTAATTCGGCGATAGCGGGAGAGATGGTGCGCGGCGATAGCTCAGAGCAGACGGAATTTATTCCCTCAGTGTGACTGAAGGGTAAGGGCCTTCGATGGAACGCGATTAAGTGGGTTGGCTTGAACACCTAGTACATAAGGTTTAACGAGGCGCTTCGAAACATAAAAATACAGTGGAACGATCGGATAGTCCGCAAGCATAATTCTTTCGGCGTTTTGGAGGATTCCTTGGCGATGCTCTGGTTCCGGGGTGCGCGCCGCATCGTCAAGCAGAGCGTCAAACGATTCGTTCACATAACCGGGATCGTTGTTCGGCGAATGCGCCCGCAATATATCTAGGAAATTGCTTGCGTCATTGTAATCGGCCACCCATGCCAGGCGCGCGACGTCCCATCGGGACTTGTCATGACGCGACTCAAGAAAAACGCGGTACTCCTCCTCTGTTAGCTGGGTGTCAATACCGAGCGTGTCCTTCCACATAGAGGCAATTATGATGGCAGTCGCTTTTATGGCTGGATTGGAGTTGAAGATAACTCTTAGGTGAAGCGGCGAATTGAGCGAGTAGCCGGCTTCGGAGTAGAGGCGCCTGGCCTCTGCGGTACGTTCAGCGTCGTCAAGCCCCCTCCACGGCCAAGATTGCGAGCTGTAGTTCCATGTGCCAGGTGGAACAAGCCCATATGCCCCGGCCTGACCAAACCCGAGAGCCTCGACTAGGCGCTTGCGATCAATGGCCATCGCTATGGCTTGTCGGAGTTTAAGGTTTGAGGAAAAAGGTGATTTCGATAGATTCAGCCCGTAATAAACGGTCCCCAAGAATGGGGCGATGACGAGTTCTGTCGAGTGTTGGCTGCGAAGCGAAGCGATTGCACTCGCGGGTACCGTATCGGTTAAGTCTAGGAGTCCTGCACGATAGCGATCGAACTGCGAATGCTCGTCAGAGACCACCTTATATTCGACTTGGGGTATATGGACGCTCCCAGTGTCCCAATAGTACGGATTACGAATCAGCTTAATAGCGGTACCAGGCAACCATTGAGACAGGATGTAAGGACCGTTGGAGATCCACGTTGCAGGATTGTGGCCTCGAGCGCTTGCGTCCGAATAGATGGGGTAAGTGGCGGGATGCGTGAGCAATTGTGGCAGATACGGCGCGGGCTGCTCGAGCCTAACGATGAGGACACCGTCATTGGGGGCTTCGACGCCAAGTGCCGCCGCGGGGGAGGTGCCGGCGATGATGGATGCCGCGCCCGCGATTACTCGGAGATCGTCTGCGACGGGGGAAGCCTGTTTCGGGTCAACTACCCTTCGCCAGGCAGCGACGAAATCCTGCGCCCGGACTGGCTTACCGTTAGACCAACGAGCGTTTGATCGCAGGTGGAACGTGTATTGCGTGCCGCCCGCATCGACTGTCCATGACGAAGCGACCCCGGGGACGACTGCTCCTGTCGATGATTCGGTAGTCAACCCCTCGTAAAGATCTTGAATCACCTCGCTAGAGAAATTGTCCGCGACTGCTGCAGGGTCGAGCGTGGACGGTTCCCCACCCAGGCCTCTGCGCAAAAGCTCTACAGAGTCTCGTGGGTTATCGGAGCGTCCGCAACTCCATAGGGTCGCAAGCAGGCAGAGGCCAGTCAGTGCTCCGGCGACTCGGGTTTTCTCGCAGCGCATTGCCCTCCCGCTTCTCGTTTCCAGTCTCTGAAATGATCAATTTCGCCACGGCGGATCTCCTGCGCCAGCTCTGCCCTAGCAGATTTCGATTACGTTCAGTCGATCGCTAACAGAGGTCGTTCCAGATAGATAGTACCGCAGTGCAGCATTTCGCTTAAAGTGTGAATTGGCGCAACAAAATCATTGTAATATGTCTAGGGATGACGCAATCTGTTAAAGACAAGCTGCTGGCTGCGTTTAGATATTTGTTAAAGCCACTCGTACGTTTGGCGCTAAAAAACGGAGTCTCGTGGCCTGATTTTAGCAGCGCATTAAAAAAGGCTTACGTGGATGTCGCCTCTAGGCAATTGCTTGCCTCAAAAATGGATGTGACAGAAGAAGGGATATCGTTGATGGCGAACGTTGATCTACAGGATGTGCGAGAGGTTTTGGGATCTGCAGGGGATAGCCACTACGGTCGGCGCGCCCACGCCGTTTCCCCGATGCCAGTTGTGTTGAGCGCGTGGCATTCCGACCCGAAGTATGCGGGGCCATACGGCGTGCTTCGGGACCTCGAATTCGACCATCACGGTACCGCCAATAATCGCGGAGATACTTTCTCCGATCTGGTTAATAAATATTGTCCAGATTACACGCCCAAGGCGATCTTAGATGAATTGCTCCGAATCGGGGCAGTAGCCGACATCGGAAATGGCTGTTACCGCGCGATGTCGCGCTCGTACATTCCTGACCCCTTAAGTGCCGAAAACATCTTTTATTTTGCGCGAGTGATGCATAACCATGCTGAAACGCTCGAAATGAACCTTCGACCAAAGGCGAATGGCGGCAGAGGTCTCATCGAACGAAGCGTTTTTACGCAGTACGGCATTCCGAAAGACCAACATAATGCATTCGATGAGTTTATTCGGAAAAGGGGTCAGGCGTTCGCCGATGACGTAGACCGCTGGCTTACAGACCGTGACGCCGAAGGGATCAAGGACGGGATGCAAGTCGGCATCAGTTTCTACCATTACATTGTGAATGAAGAAGACGAAAGGGCGCTGTCGGGGGATTTAGAAAATGCGAAAGAAGGGGATACACGTGAACACTAGTCTTGCCAGATTTGCCGGAAGGGCCATGTCTTGGTCGCTGCTAGTCAGCTTGGTTGCGACCGCACCAAGTTACGCGCTTCAACAGGGAACGAGCAAAGTTGCGCCGGCCCTTCAGCAGGGAACGAGCAAAGTTGCGCCGGCCCTTCAACAGGGAACGAGCAAAGTTGCGCCGGCCCTTCAGCAGGGAACGAGCAAAGTTGCGCCGGCCCTTCAACAGGGAACCAGCAAGGCCGCGCCGGCCCTTCAACAGGGAACGAGCAAGGTTGCGCCAGCCCTTCAGCAGGGAACGAGCAAGGTTGCGCCGGCCCTTCAGCAGGGAACGAGCAAGGCCGCACCGGCCCTTCAGCAGGGGACGAGCATAGTTTCGCCGGCCATCCGGCAGGGAACGAGTAGAAGTTCAGCGGCCGGAAGTTCAGTGGCCGGAGGATCATCCTCCAAGGCCGTACAGGATGAGTGCGAACTGGCGGCCTTGTTTGGAGAGACCTGCTAGGTCTCAGCGGAGAACGATATTCTCCTTGTCTGTAGCGGACTGGCAGGATTACCCTGCCAGTCCGCCCAAGGAGTGGCACGAGGAGAGACTTCTCGGTCTCGCACAAAAGCGATCACGCCTTAGGTCGGGAAATCAGCAAGGCGTGCTAGTTATTTTCGAGGCGACTAATTGAAAGTGTGCCGATGGATCGAAGCAGGGTCAGCCGCTAGTAAAAGATTGGTCCTACAAACTTGCTCTCACTCGTCTGCTGGCGCTGCGGCGCCTCACTCGCCTCCTTAAGCCTGCCCCTGCGCAGGCTCGATGCCTGCAAGTCCTGCAACGCCGAGCTTCATGTGTGCAAGATGTGCGTCGAGTACGACACCTCGTATGCGAAGCATTGCAAGGAACCGACCGCGGAGGAGGTCCGGAAAAAGGACGAGGCGAATTTCTGCGATCACTTCAAGCCGAAGGCGGGGGCCTACGTGGCCAAGGACACCGCCGCGATCGAACGGTCGAAGTCGGCGCTGGACGATCTTTTCCGCAAGTAATGATCGGGGCGGCTTGCCTGCGTAATTTGGACGCGTTGGCCCCTTACAGTGCCTAAATCGGACTTCCCCCTAGCGCCGTACCGGGGTGGACCCGCCCCTTAAGCCGTTGAGGGAAACCCTCAACTTTGTACCCCGAGTCTTACGCATGCCGACTCCTTCCATATAGAGTACTCATGCGCGAGGAGTTTTCCCGCTCAGGGGAATGACGGAGCACGACAGGATGGGCAGATCGCCGGGTTATCTTCGCCTCGCCACGAATGCGACACGCACCCTGGCCGAAAAGGCCTTCGACGCCATCCGGGAGGCCGCGGTGGTGGTCGACACGCGGTCGAAGCACTTGCCGCTCGTGCTCGTCAATGCGGCTGCGCGCCACTGCCTGGCGGGTGACGCCTCCGAGCCCTCGGCTTTGATCGGCTCATCGCTTTTCGGCCACCTGAATGCGGCCTCGGCCTCGGTCGCCCCCTCGTTGCTCGCCTTGGCGGCCGGCGGCGACTCGAGTTTTACCCGGCTGATCAGTTGGCAGCTGGCTCAGGGCGAGACCGCGGCGATCACCGAGATCAAGCTGCTGGACACCTCTCCGGGCCAGTGTTTGGTGATGATGACCTTTAGCCCGTCGACGCAGTCATCCGATCTCACCGACGCGGTCGACCAGCTGCCGTTCGATCTGATCCTCCTGGATAGCCACCTGAACATCACCTACGCGAACGCCCGGGCGGCGAGTTCGAGCGGGACGGCCGGAAGCCTGTTGGGACGCTCGGCCTTGACCGTGGCGCCGACCATGGCGCTCGCGCCCGCGACCTATGTCCGTGCGCTGGAGGGCACCCCCTTCCGGCACGAGCGGGCGGAGCTGTCGTTCGCGGGGATGCCCACCCGCTGGTTCGACATCGATGTGCAGCCCCTCATGGGCGCCTCCGGGGTGGTCGGGCTGACCGTGCTTTCCACCGAAGTGGGTGCCCCGCGCCTTGCCGCACGGCCGGCCGGGACGAGTGAGAGCCATCTGCGGGCGTTGATCGAGGATAGCCAGGACATCGTGACCGTGGCGTCATCCGACGGGTTGGTCAAATACGTCAGCGGCGGGGCCCGAAACGCGCTCGGTTACTCGTCCGATGATATCGGCCGCTCGCAGTACATCTATGACTATGTTCACCCCGATGACGCGGCCGCGTTGCGCGCCAAGTTGCGCCAACTGACGACCGGGCTGATCGGCGGCTTCACCTGCCAGCACCGCGTGCGCCACCAGGATGGCTCGTATCGCTGCCTCGAGTCGAGCTACGTCGCCGCGCTCGACAATCCGCTCATCAACGGCGTGGTCGCGACCTCGCGCGATATCACGGAGCGGAAGCAGGCGGAACTCCAGCTCGCGCAGCGTGAGGAGGTGTTTCGACTGGCCGCCGATGCGGTCGACGGCGTGATTTTCGAATGGGATCTGACGCGCGGGGTCGTGCATCGGTCGCGCGGCGTGCTCGAGATCCTGGGAATCGAGCCCGAGGACCTCGCCCCCGTGGTCGATGCCTGGCGCGAGAGAATTCACCCGGACGATCTCGATCCGGTCATCCGCCAGATCGGGCTTGCCTTGATCGAGGGTCGGGGATGGACCGCCACCTATCGCATTCGCGATGCTCGCGGCCGCTATCGCTCCATGCTCGAGCGCGGTCTGATTCAACGCAATTCCGCCGGCGATCCGCTGCGCGCCATCGGATGCTGCGTCGATGTGTCGGAGATCAAACGCCTCACGGACCTGCTCGGCGAGGCGCAGCGCACCGCCAAGATGGGCGGCTGGGAATACAGCTACTCGACGCTCGAGCTCACCTGGACCGACGAGATGTTCCGCATCTTCGAGGCCCTGCCCACGAGGTTCACGGTGTCTTGGGACTCGATGCTGACGCAGTGCACCCCGGAATCCCGCGAGCGCTTCCACAATGCCTGGCGGCGCGCCGAACTGACGGACGGCCAGCTCGATCTCGAGCTCGAAATCACCACCCTGCAGAACCGGTGCATCTGGATTCGCGTCGTCGGCCACATCGAGAAGATCGACGGGCGGTCGGTTAGGGCCTTCGGATCGGTGCAAAACATTCAGGCCGAGAAGCTCGCGCAGATCGCACTCGAGAACAACACCCGCTGGTTGAAGCTGTCGATGAGCATGGCGCACATGCAGGCGTGGCGCTGGGACAAGGCCAGCGATCGGATCGACCTGGCGATCGTAGACCGGCAGAAACGGCCCGTGGCCGCCGTGTTTCCCACCTTGGCCGCGCTCCTCGAGCGGGTGCACCCAAAGGATCGGGCGATCGTCACCCGCGGCATCGAAGCCGGATTTCGCAACCGTACCGATACGCACGGCGAATTCCGGCTGAAGATCGACAGCGCCGGCTATCGCTCGTATGCGACCACCGCGAGGCCGCTGTTCGATGCCGACGGCAAGCCGCAGGGGTTCGTGGGCGTGACTCAGGATGTGACGGCGCGGCGCGAGGCGGAGGCGAAGCTGCGGCGCTCGGAGCAGCTCTTGCGCATCACCACCGCCAATACGGCGGACACGCTAATCCTGGTCGATAGGGAGCTGCGCGTCCGTTTCATCAATCGGGGCTGCGCGGGGCTTCCCATCGAGGAGATCGTCGGACACGAGCTCGAGGTGCTGTTGCCCGGCGCGGCGTGCGCCGCGGTCATCGGCAAGCTGCGCCACGTGCTCAGTACCGGCGAGACCACCACCTACGAATTCGAGTCGCGCGCGGAGGGGGCGGAGCCTCGGTATTTCGAGAACCGGGCGGTTTTGGTGCAGGACGACGGCATCGGCGCGGGTCTGTCCATCAGCGTCACCGACATCACCGAGCGCAAGCGTCTCGAGCAGGAAATCCTCGAGATCTCGAACCGCGAGCGCCACACGATCGGGCGCGATCTGCACGATGGTCTCGGCCAGGAATTGACCGGCGTCGCGTTGATGCTGAGGAGCCTCGCCACCCGCTTCGAGCACCAATTTCCCGAGGGCGTCGCGACCTTGAACGAGATCGTCGGCCTGGTGAACCAATCGATCGAAAACGCCCGCTCGCTCGCGCGCGGGCTCCTGCCGGTGCGCACCGACAGCGGCGGATTGCCTTTTGCGTTGCGGGAACTGGCCACCCGGAGCCGCGACTTATATGGTCTGGAAGTGAACTTTCGGGCCGAAATCTGGCCTGAGATAACGCTGAGCGAAACCAGTGCGAGCCACTTGTACCGCATAGCACAAGAGGCGCTCACGAATGCCGCGCGCCATGGACATGCGGCAAAAGTGGATATTCTGCTCATGATCACTCGCAATACCTTTTTACTGCGGATCACCGATGACGGCGTCGGCATCCGCCCATCGAATCGGGACAGCACTGGAATGGGACTGAAAATCATGCGGTATCGGGCAAGTATGATCGGCGCCAAGATCGAATTCGGCGCGAATAAGCCGCAGGGCACCATCATCCGAGTGACCGGTGAACAACCTGCGCGCCCCGCTGCGCTACAATACGGGCACGCCATTTACGGAGGTAGCGAATATGGGCGCTAGCAATACCTGGATGCGTTCACCCGCCTCCCCGACGGGGACGAACGGTAAACGCCGGCCGCGGCGCGTCCTCATCGTCGACGATCACCCGATCGTGCGCCAGGGTTTGCGGCGCGTCATGGAGAACGAAGACGATCTGACGGTCTGCGGCGAGGCGGAGACCGCCCGCGATGCGCGCACCGCCATCAAGGAACTGAATCCGGACGTGGTGATCGCCGACATCAGCTTAAAGCAGGGCGACGGCATCGAATTGGTGCGCGACGTGCGCGCCCATCACCCGCAACTGCCCATTTTGGTGTTGTCGATGCACGATGAGACCATCTACGCCGAGCGCATGCTCTCGGCGGGGGCGAACGGCTACATCATGAAGCAGGCGGCGAGCGAGCAGTTCCTCATCTCGCTGCGGCGCGTGCTCGACGGCGGCATCTATGTGTCGGAAGCCGTCGGCAACAACATGATCCAGAAGTTTGCCGCGGGCGGATCCTACATCTCGGCGAACCCCATCGACCGGCTGAGCAATCGCGAGCTGCAGATCCTGCACATGATCGGCAAGGGCATGAGCACGCGCGAGACCGCGCATTCGCTCAACCTCAGCATCAAGACGGTGGAATCGCACCGCCAGCGCATCAAGCGCAAGTTGAACCTGACCACGGGCACTCAGCTCGTCCAGTATGCGGTGAACTGGTTCACCGGTCGCGAGGGCGGGGTGGCCGGCAACACGGTCGGTGCCCCGGAGCCGCCGCTCGCCGAGGAAGCGCACGGCCTGACCTGAGCGCCGGGCGGGCTAGTCGCTGCGCCGATCCTCGAGCGTGACGGCGAGATGGCGTCCGCCGTCGTGCTGGAAGGCGACGGCGCGCACCCGCAGACGCCTCGGCCCCGCCTTGAAGCCCTCACCCTGGTCGAGCCAGAACTCGATCGCCGTGTGACTGTTCGCGGCGCGCAGCCGCGCGATCGCCTGGTCGGTGGTCGCGGCGGGGAACTCCTGCCATTGGCGGTTGGTTTGCAGCAGCGTCGCGCGTGCATCGAGGAGCGCCGCCGCGACCGGCAAGGCCTCGAAGGCGCCGCGCACGCCCAAAAGATCCGACTCGCTCGAGCGGGGCTGGCCGCTCACATCGCGCATACTGCCGGCGAGATGCACCGGCTGGCCCAGGCCGTTCCGATCCGCCGATCCTTGCAGGCGCCAGCGGGGCGTGCTGCCGTCGGGCAGCGTGACCTGGAACTCGAGATCGAGCGGCCGTCCCTGTTCGAGGTGATCCCGGAACCGGCTCATGAGCTCGCTCCAAGCCGGCGGCTGGATTAGCGGTTCGAGATCGCCCAAGGTCGTGCGCTTGGTCTCGGCGACCCAGTTCAGCTTTTGGTAGAACCACTCGCTGTACCAGGCGGAGCCATCCTGGAGGTTCAGTTCCCAAAAGCCGTCGCCGCAGGCCTTGAGAGCCAGCGTGCCGGGCTTCGTGGTGCAGCGCCTTCTGCGGTGTGATCCGTCCATGCGGAGCGTATCGGTCGAAACGCCCGCGGCTTGATGGGCCGGACGTGCATTTAGGAGATACCCCGATGACTTGGAGCCCAGTTTGACGCAGGATTTGAGCTCATCTTCCGGCCGGTCCGGGTCAAGACCCCCGGCGCCGCGCCGATAGCCTGGATTATGACAACGGCGACGGAGCTCAAGTTGGCGGCCGATTCGGACACCGGGAGCCGTTTCATCCCCCCGGGGGTCGCCGAGACGTCGAACGCGATCCTGCTCGCGGAAGACGATCCGGTCACGCGCATGCTCATGACGCGCTTTCTGAAGAAGGCGGGCTACGAGGTCAGCGCCGTGGGCGATGGCAACGAAGCCCTCGCCCTGATGAGCGAGCGCTACTACCCGATCCTGGTGACCGACTGGGAGATGCCCGGCATGGACGGCATCGACCTTTGCAAGGCGGTGCGCAATCTCAAGCTCGACGGCTACGTGTACGCGCTGCTGCTCACCGCGCGCCAGGCCAAGGAGCACATCATCGCGGGCCTGGAAGCGGGCGCGGACGACTATCTCATCAAGCCCGTGCACGAGCCCGAGTTGATCGCGCGCTTGAACACCGGGCGGCGCATCCTCGCGCTCGAGCACTCGCTGCGGGCCGCGAACGAGCGCAACCGGATTCTGTCGATCACGGATGCGCTCACCGGCGCCTTCAACCGGCGCTACCTCATGGACCAGCTGCCGCGGGAGCTCGAGCGCTGCCGCCGCTACGGCACCCCGTTGTCGGTGATCATGTGCGATGTCGATCACTTCAAGCAGGTGAACGACGTGAACGGTCACGCCGCGGGCGACGATGTGCTGCAGCAATTCGCGGCGCGCATCCAGATGTCGATCCGTTCCCTGTGCGACTGGGTCGCCCGGTTGGGCGGCGAGGAGTTTCTCATCGTGCTCCCGGAGACCGACTGCGCCGGCGCCGTGATGGTGGCCGAAAAGATCCGCGACGTGGTGAGCGCATCGCGCTTTCACACCCGCGGCGGCGAGGTGCGGGTGACGGCGAGCTTCGGCGGCGCCTCGACGGAGCTGCAGGGCCCGGATCTCGCGCTCAAGATGGAGACGCTCCTGCGCACGGCCGATGAGTGCCTGTATCGCAGCAAGCAGGCGGGCCGCAACCGCACCACGGCGGTCGAGATTCCCGCGCCGTAGCTCAGCCGACCTTGCGCAGCTGCGCGTTGACCGCCTGCAGATTTTCCTTCACTTGACGCACCAGGCCGCCGATGTCGCGCAAGGAATGGCTGCGGGCGGCGAGCTCGAGGTTCGCGGCGGCGGCGGCCAGGCGATGCGCGTGGATGTTGGCGCTCGCGCCCTTCAGGGCGTGCGCGCGCTTGCCCAGGGTGTCGAGATCGCTGGTGCGCACCGCGTCCAGGATCTCTTCGAGGCATTTGTCGCCGCTCGCGACGAAGGTGTCGATGAGCTCGCGCTCGAACTCGAGATCGCCGCCGGTGAGCTCGCGCAAGGCGCTCAAGTCGATGTCGTGCAGCACCTTGCGATCGCCCAGGTATCGGCTCAGGCAATCGGCCAATTGCGTGGGCACGGTGGGCTTGCCGATGTGCGCGTCCATGCCGGCGGCGATGCAGCTCTCGCGATCCTCGCTCATGACGTTCGCGGTGAGCGCGATGATGGGCAGGCGCTTGCCCAGGCCTTCCGCGCGCTCCCGCTCGCGGATGCGGGCGGTGGCGGTGAAGCCGTCCATCACGGGCATCTGGCAGTCCATGAGCGCGGCGTCGATGCCGCCCTCGGCGAGGCGTTCCAGGGCCTCGGCGCCGTTGTTCGCGAGAATCACGTCGGCGCCGAGCTGCTTCAGCACCCCCAGGGCCACGCGTTGATTCACCGCGTTATCCTCGACCAGGAGGATGCGGCAGCCGCGAAACAGGGTGGTGGCGCGGGCGGGGACGGTGGTTTTCGGGAGATCCAGGGTCGGGCCCAAGAGCGCCTTCTCGATCAGCTTCGCGAGCTTGTAGGCGCGGATCGGCTTCAAGCCGATGCCGTCGGGCTGGTGCGGCCAGCCGGCGATGGCGGCGTGATCCGAGCCGAACAAGGAGAGCAGCACGAACGGCAGCCGCGCGGTGCGCGGATCGGAGCGCAGGGCCGCGAGCAGGTCGAGCCCGCCCTTGACGGGCATGAGCTCATCCGACACCACGCAGTCGAAGTGCTCGCCGCCGGCGAGGCGCTCGAGCGCCGCATCGACGCCGGCGACCGTCACGGGCTCGAAGCTGAAGAGCTCGAGCTTGGTCACCATGCTGGCGCGGCTCACGTCGAGGTCGTCGACCACCAGCACCCGGCGGCCGGCGCCCAAGGGGCTGCGGCCGCCCTGATCGCGGGGCGAGGAGGCGGGGAGGGTGACGCGGAAGGTCGAGCCCCGGCCGACCGCGCTCTCGACGCTCACCTCGCCGCCCATGAGTTCCGCCAGGCGCTTGACGATGGAGAGCCCCAAGCCCGTGCCGCCATAGTGGCGGGTGGTGGAGGAGTCGACCTGCGAGAAGGGCTTGAACAGCCGGTCGAGGCGGTCGGCGGGGATGCCGATGCCGGTGTCGGAGACTTCGATGCGCATCACCGAGTTGCCGTCGTTGCCGTGGGTGCAGGAGAGCCGCAAGAGGATGTAGCCCTCGTGCGTGAATTTCTCGGCGTTGCCGATCAGGTTCATGATGATCTGGCGCAGGCGCACGGGATCGCCGCGCGCGAGCACCGGCACGTCCGCGTCGATGTCGACCACGAGCTCGATGCCCTTGACCGCGGCCTGGAGCGCGGTTGCGGAGGCGGTGTCGTAGACCACATCGCGCATGTCGAAGTCGACTTGCTCGAGCTCCAGGTGGTCCGCTTCGATCTTGGACAGATCCAGCACGTTGTTGATCAAGGAGAGCAGCGACTGGGCGCTGCCGCGGATCAAGTCGACGTACTCGCGCTGGGTGTGGTCGAGCGCGGTCTCGGCGAGAATCTGCGACAGACCGATCACGCCGTTCATGGGCGTGCGGATCTCGTGGCTCATGTTCGCGAGGAAGTTGCTCTTGGCGCGGTTCGCCGCCTCGGCGGCGAGCTTGGCGTCGAGCGCCGCCTGTTCGGCGCGCTTGCGGTCGGTCACCAACTGCATCGAGCCCGCGAGCCAGATGGGACGGCCGCTGCTGTCGCGCTCGGCCTGGGCGCGAAAGCGCATCCATTCGTAATGACCCGCCCGGTGCTTCATGCGGGCTTCCACGTCGCACAGGCTCCCGGTGCGCAGGTGCTCCTGGAGCACCCGCCAGCCGCGCTCGGCATCCTCCGGGTGCACCAGCGACCAGAAGCGCTCGCGCGTCTGCCCGAGCGTGCCCAGCTCGAGTCCCAGCAGTTCCTCGAAGCGCGGCCCGAACCAGATCCGGTCGGTGGCGACATCGAGCTCCCACACGCCGTCGCGGGTGCCGAGCATGGTGCGGGCCAGGCGCTTCTCGGTGGAGGTGAGCACGGCCTCGGTGCGCTTGCGGTCGGTCACGTCGATGAGCGCGCCGGTGATGCGCAGGATCGCGCCGTCCGGGCCGTGCGCGACCTCCGCCTTCTCGGCGATCCAGCGCTCGCCGCCCTCGGGCAGGCGCACGCGGTACTCGCAGGCGTAGCCGGGATGCGCCCGGTCGGTATCGAAGGGCGCGCGGCGGATGCGCTCCATGTCCTCCGGATGCACGCTCGCGAGCCGGCCGTTCAAGTCGTTCAACTGAACGGTCGGCGGGATCGCGAGCATCTCGTGCAGGTTGTCCGAGGAGATCCAGCTGCGGCGATGGAAGTTCAAGTCCAGGGTCGCGACGCCGGCGGCGCTCTGCGCGATGTTGAGCGACTCGGTCTTCTGGCGGAGCGAGGTCTCCAGGTGCTTGCGCTCGGTGATGTCGGCGACCGTGCCGATGATCCGCGCGGGCGTGGCGTCCGCCGCATGCGCGATCTCGCCGCGGGTCGCGAGCCAGCGCACGCTCCCGTCCGGGAGGAGCGTGCGGTATTGCGCCTCGAAGTCGCCGCCCTTCTCGATCGCCCGGTTCAGCGCATGGATGACGGGCTCGAAGTCCTCGGGATGGAGGGTGGCGAGCCAGTCGTGGCGGGTGAACGGCAGGCCGTGGGACTCGATCCCCGTGAGCTGAAAGAACAGGGGCGTCGCGTCGATCCGCGCCGACGCGAGATCGAGCTCGAAAATGCCGAAGCCGCCGACGTGCTGGACGAAGCGCAGGAACTCGGCGGAGCGCCGCAGCTCCGTTTCGCGCTCCTGGCCGCGGTAGACGAGCGCGTGCAGGGTTTCGGAGAGCGCATCGAGCTCATCGCCGCCGCTCTGGGAGCCGGCGTCCGGGTTGGCGTGATGCGCGAGCTGTTCCCGCAGGTCGGCGATGCGGGCGCTCAAGCTGTTGGCGATGGCGAGCGCGACCGCCCCGAACATGACCAGCACATCGAAGGTCAACAGGCCGAGGACGAAGCGGTGGGTGGGACTCGCGAGGGCAAGCCACGCGGTGGAGCCGATGGCGAACGCGGCCGCCACCGGGATGGTCAGCAACTTGGTGCGGATCGGCCAACTGCGCATGCGTCATCCAACGGCTGGGCCTGCGCCCCGGGTGCCTTGAGGTTATCGGCCGGATTCGGGACCCCTTGAGCTATGATTCGGCTCGATCGCGGTGATCTGAACCCTGCTTGCGAGACCGGAAAAAACCCCATGGAACCTCAGGTATTTGCCGGCCGCCTGCTCGGCTGGTTCGACACGCACGGGCGCAAGGGCCTGCCGTGGCAAGACAATCCGACGCCCTACCGGGTGTGGGTGTCGGAGGTGATGCTGCAGCAGACTCAAGTGGCCACGGTGATTCCGTACTACGGGCGCTTCATGGCGCGGTTTCCGAGCCTCGAGGCGCTGGCGGCGGCGCCGATCGATGAGGTGCTGCACCTCTGGACGGGGCTCGGGTATTACGCGCGGGCGCGCAACCTCCAGGCGTGCGCGCAGCTGATCGTCGAGCGGCATGGCGGGAGCTTTCCGGGGACCCTCGAGGAGATGGCGGCGCTGCCCGGCATCGGGCGCTCGACCGCGGGGGCGATTCTCGCGCTCGCGCGCGGAGAGCGGCATCCGATCCTGGACGGGAACGCCAAGCGGGTGCTGGCGCGCGTCTTCGGGATCGAGGGGGATCCGAGCTCGGCGGGGGTGCTCGCGGCGCTCTGGGCGCGGGCGGATGAATGCACCCCCGAGGTGCGGGCGGCGGCGTACACGCAGGCCATCATGGATCTCGGCGCGACGCTCTGTACGCGCACGCGCCCCGCCTGCACGGTGTGTCCGATGAGCCCGGAGTGCGTGGCGGCGCGCGAGGGGCGCCAGGCGCTGCTGCCCGGAGCGAAACAGCGGCGGAAACGGACCGCGCGGGAAGCGGTGCTGCTGCTCGCCGAGAGCGGCCGGGCGGCGGATCGTGCGGTGCTGCTCGAGCGGCGGCCGAGCCGCGGCATCTGGGGCGGGCTCTGGTCGCCGCCGGAGTTCCCGAGCGAGTCGGAGGCGCTCGCGTGGTGCCGGCGCGAGTTGGGGGCGCTCGAGTCGAGCGAGACGCTCGCGCCGATCGAGCACGCGTTCACGCACTTCGATTTGCGGCTGAATCCGCTGCGCGTGCGGTGCGCGCGTGCGGAGACGGGTCGCTCCGCGGGCGTGCGCGAGGGCGATGAGCGGCTCTGGTATGCGCTCGAGGCGCCGCCCAAGGTGGGATTGCCGCAGCCCATTCACGAGCTCTTCGAGCGCCTGCGCAGCGGCGCGGGCTTAGCGTAAACTTCACCCATGGCAAGACGTGTGCACTGTGTGCTGTTGAAGCGCGAGGCCGACGGCCTCGATTACCTCCCGTATCCCGGCGATCTCGGCCGGCGGATCTACGACAGCGTGTCGAAGGAAGCGTGGGCGCAGTGGGTCGCCCACCAGACCATGCTGATCAACGAGAACCGGCTGACGCCGATCGAGCCCAAGGCGCGGGCGTTCCTGGTCAAGGAGATGGAGAAGTTCTTCTTCGGCGAGGGGTCGGAGAAGCCCAAGGATTTCGTGCCGAAGGAGCCTTGAGCGGAGCGGAGTTTGCCGGGCGGTCGTAGCTCGACCGCAGGCCGTTAGCAAGGCTTGCCGCTTCATGGTTTCCCGGAAAGGCTGAGCAGCAGCGTCAGCCAGCGTATGAACGCCAAGGTCGCCGGACCCGCCCGCTTGTGGCGATGGCGAACCAAGTAATAGCCGCGCTGCGGATTGATCGTGGTCGAGAACGGCGAGACCAGTTGGCCGCTCGAAAGCGCTCCCGCGCAGGTGGTTTCGTCGCCCAACATGATGCCTTGCCCGGCAATCGCCGCGGTTTGCACCTGAATCATGTCGGAAAATCCGATGCCGGCGCTGCGCTTCGGGAGCTTCACGTGACAGGCGGTGAGCCACTGCTCCCAATCATCCCAGCGGCGCATGAGGAGCGGAAAGCGCAGCACATCGGCCGGCTCGTGCAGTCCTCCGGGCACGTTCAACAACGTCGGGCTGCACATCGGCATGAATTCCACGTCGTAGAGATGCTGCACCCAGTGTTTCGGCCACTGGCCGTCGCCGAAGGCGATGAACAGATCGACGTCCGGGTCCGTGACCTCGTCGAGCTCCGCGGCGCCGACGATCCGCAGCCAGATATTCGGATGCTCGGCGTGGAACAGGGCGATGTGCTTGCACAGCCACATGGAGGAAAACCCGGCGGTGCTCGAGACCCTCAGTACCCCCTCGATGTCGCGGCTGGGGCGCTCCTGCTGGGCGTTGGCGAGGAGCGCCAGCGACTTGCGCACCTCCTGCGCATAGCTCTTGCCCCGCGGCGTCAGCACGACGCCCGTGCCGGCGCGCGTGGCGAGCTCGAAGCCGAGAATGTCTTCGAGCATGGCGAGGCGGTGGCTCACGCCGCTGCGCGAGATGCCGAGCTCTTCCGCCGCCTCCCAGACGGTGCCGAGACGCGCCAGCGCCTCGAGCGCAACCAAGGTGTGGGTGGGCGGAATGCGCGTCTTCATTGGTGCAAGATTTTCACCTAGGAGCTGCAAACATATCACACAGAGGGCGTTTCGCCGACTCGATAATCGGGCCATTACACAAGTCGGAGCGTCGGGGATGAACCAACCACATCGGCTCGTTAAACCGGTCGCGGCACACGCCAAGGTGCGGCTGGCGGCGGCGATCTCGGCGATCCTGACGAGCGCGACGCCGCTGCTCGCGTCGGTTGCCTCCGCCGCCGATGCCGCCGATGCCGCCGATGTCGGCGATCTCGGCGCGATCGTCGTCACGGCGACGCGCCGAAGCGAATCGGTCTCCGACGTTCCATACAATATTTCCGCGGTGAGCAGCGCGGATATCGTCAACTCGGGCGTCACCGACTTGGTGGACCTGGCGCATATGGTGCCCGGCCTGGTCACGCCGGATCTCGGCCCGCGGGCGAGCAACACCAATGGGACGCTCACGATCCGCGGGCTCAATGCGAGCAGCGTGAATGCCCAGGATCAGAGCCTCTCGGTGCCGGTGGTGTCGACCTACGTGGACGAGACGCCGCTGTTCGCCAATCTGAAGATGACCGACATTGCGCGGGTGGAGATTCTGCGCGGCCCGCAAGGGACCCTGTATGGGTCCGGATCGTTGGGCGGCACGGTGCGCATGATCCACAATGAGCCGGATCTGACCACCACGGAGTTCGACGTGACGACCCGCGGCTCGCACACCGAGAATGCGGTCAATCCGTCGGAATCGCTGGACTTCATCGGCAACCTGCCGTTGAGCGACACGGTGGCCGTGCGGGTGTCCGGCGGGTACGAGAAGCTCGCCGGCTTCACCAATGCCTTGTCGGTCGCGGAGATCACCGCCAATGCGCAGCCGGTGCTCGCGGATCCGAGCGATCCCCTGCACAGCGGCCTGACCTTCATGCAGCAGCAGGGGGTCGATTGGTCCAATACCTGGTATGCGCGCAGCGCGCTGATGTGGAAGCCGGGTGATGATTGGAAAATCATGCTGACCTATCAGCACCAGACCGATCAATCCGGCGGCTATTCGCAGACCAATCCGGCGTATCGCTACGATCAGACGCTCTATGTCGATCAGCCCGGCGAGTTCCAAACCGATCTCGGGTCGATCGATGTCTCGAAAGACGTGGGCTTCGCGACGGCCTCCTCGGACACGTCGTTCACCAGCCAGAACTCGATGAGCGAATACGATCTCACCGGCCTGTTCGAGTCGATCGCGAGCTACTACGGCAACTATCCGCGAAATCTCTCGCCGATCTACATCCAGTCGACGGACAAGGATTTCACCGAAGAGGCGCGCCTGGTGTCGAAGGAGTCCGGTCCCTGGGATTGGGTCGCGGGCGCCTACTACAGCGAGCGCCGGCAAACGCTGGAACAGCTCGAAACGCTCGAGGGGTTCGGCAGCTGGAGCCAGCTGCCGGGATCCGGCGAGCCGGCCGGCTGCACGGTGCAAAGCCCGACCTGCCCCTACCCGACGTTCGGCGATGTGATCCAGTACGTGAATGGCGGCACCAATCCGGCCGATATGTCGAATCCGGATTTGAACTTCACCTTCAACCGGCATGTGAGCTTCACCGACGAGGCGATCTTCAACGAGACCTCCTATCATTTCACCGACAAGTGGCAGGCGACGGCCGGCGGCCGCTACTTCTGGCAGCATTACGCGCAGGAGCTGCAGCAGGATCTGCCCACCTCGACGGGCCTGCTCAGCACGGCGGATGCCGCGGGATTTCATAACGAGATCTTCAAGCTGAACACCTCCTACGAAATTGCCGATCACACCTTGCTGTACCTCACCTGGTCGGAGGGTTTCCGGCGCGGCGGGGTCAACGCGCTGCCGATCGGCACGTGCTTTTTCTGCGAGACGCCCGCGCTTCTGACGTACAAGCCGGATGAGGCGCGCAACACCGAGCTCGGCATCAAGGGCTCGTTCGGGGCGGGCACGAGCTACACCTTCACGATCTACAACATCAATTGGTCGAATCCGCAAATCGAGGCCAACACGGTGCTCGGCGGTTTCGGCTTCGTGACCAACGGCGTCGCCGCGCGCTCGCGGGGCGCCGAGGCGGAGCTGACGATGCCGCTGTCGACGACGACGAAGCTCGAGCTCGGCTATAGCTATACCGATGCGATCCTGACCGCCGGATTCACGGCGGGCGTGGTCCCGGATCTCGTGGGTTACGCGGGCGACCGGCTGCCCAATGTCTCGAAGCAGCAGGCGACGGCCGCGCTCGATTTTGCGGAGCCGCTCGCCGACAACCGCGACTTCCATGCACGCCTCGATGCCTCTTATCGGAGCGATTTTTGGACCGCGCTGCCGAGCACGGCCTTTGCGACGGATCTGCCGGGCTTTGCGCTGGTGAATGCACGCGCCGGTTTCGGCTTCGGCAAGGCCTGGCGGCTCGACGCCTTCATCAACAACCTCACCAATGCGGAGGCCGCGACGTCGGTGTCGACGGTGCCGGGCCCCGAGCATGATCGCGCGTATTTCGTCGGCCGACCCCGCACCATCGGCGCGGAGTTCAACTATTCCTTCAAGGATCATTAGGGTCGTTCAACATGAACACGGCTGGTAAGCGCCTCGTATTCGACTGGGTCGACAGCCACGCGTTGACGCTGTCGTGCTGGCATCAGGTGATCTGGCATTACGCCGAACCGGCCTTGCGCGAATATCGCTCGGCGGCGTGGTACGTGAAGACGCTGCAAGAGTCGGGCTTTACGGTGGAGACCGGCAGCGGCGGCATGCCCACCGCCTTCGTCGCGACCTATCGCCGGGGCGACGGTCCGACCGTTGCGACCTACGCGGAATACGATGCCGTGCCCGGGCAATGCCAGGCGGCGACGACCCGCGAAGAGCCGCGGGCCGGCCTGTCACGGCATGCGGCGGGCCATACCGATCCGCACAGTGCGCTCGGCATCAGCGCCTTGGGCGGGGCGCTCGCGGCCAAGGACGCGATGGAGAAGCTCGATATCGAGGGCACGCTCAAGGTGTTCGGCGAGCCGGGCGAGAAGCTGCGGGTATCGAAGCCGGTACATGCCGCCAAGGGCTATTACGATGACCTCGATGCGGCCGTGAGCTTTCACCCGCATTGGTCGATGCCGGTGTGCAATACGACGGTGTGGAACACGCATTGCGGCGTCGGCTACAACTATGTGTACACCTTCAGCTGCGCCGCGCCCGAGGACTGGCTCACGAACGATCGAACCGGCACGAGCCGCAAGAACGTGCACTACGCCGCGCGCGCGCCGGGGGCGACGGATGCGCTGGTGTTTTTCTACCAGTTGAACGAGAGCACGCGCCGCTCGATGCTGCCGGCGAGCGGGCTGTGGAGCTTCAACGAAGCGATTCTCGCGGCGGGGCAGGCCACGGCGGACAACCTGGTGCCGCAGTTCGCGGAAATCGACTACATGGTGCGCGCCGCATCGATCGAACAGGCGGACGCCATCAGCGCGGTGATGGACAACAACGCCGAGGCGGCGGCGACCGCCGGGTTCTGTGAATGGCGCAAAACCTGGGTGTCGAAATCGCGCGCGGGACTCGCCAATCAGGTGCTCGCGCGCGCCGCCTATCGCAATCTGGAGTTGGCGGGAGCCCCGGTGTGGGGCGCCGAGGCGATCCGCACCGCGCAGGAGATCCAGCGGCATCTGGGCATGCAGCCCCAGGAGCGGCCGTTCGCCGCCGCCACCGAGAGCTTGATCGATCCGGAGGCGGCCGAAGCGGCGGTGCGCAAGTTCCTGCCGGAAGTGCAAGAGCATTTGACCTCCGATGACTACACCGAATACACCTGGCACTGTCCGACGGTGCGCCTGATCGTCGCCCGCCCGGCGCTCGCGGCGCCGCCGGGAAAGAGCTACCCGGCCTGGGTGCACAACGCGCTCGGGGGCATTCCCGCCACCATCGACCCGACCATTCAAACGGCCGCCAAGGCGATCGGCGCGACGCTGATCGAGTTGTTGATGGACGAGAAGCTCCTGGCCGATGCGCGGGCGGAGTTCGTCGAACGGACCGGAGGCGGCGTCGGGGGCGAGCGCTGGCAGGCGCCCTTGCTGCCGAGGGACTTCAAGGTCCCGCATCGACTACGATGGCCGGAGTACGTGACCACCGCGCGCGGCGAGGAGTGGTGCATCCCCTGGCGGGAGGACGAGTAAGCGGTTGACGGCCTCGAGGTAGCGCGTGACGCACAGCGTTCGGACGGCTCGGTTCACTTCACCCACGCGGCTGGTGGCGCTCCTGTCGGTGGGCGTGTTCATCAACTACGTCGACCGCGGCAATCTGGCGACCGCGGCGCCGCTCATGCAGGGCGAGCTGCACTTGAGCGCAAGCCAGCTCGGCGCGCTGCTCTCGGCGTTCTACTACGGCTACGTACTCGCCATGGCGCCGGTGGGCTGGCTCGCCGAGAAATACGGCGCGCAGCGAGTGCTCGCGATCTGTGCGGGCGTGTGGTCGCTCGCGACGCTCTGCACCGGCTTCGTGTCGAGCTTTGCGGGGCTGCTGCTCCTGCGCCTGTTGCTCGGGGTCGGGGAAAGCGCGGCATTTCCGTGCGCCTCGAAGCTCCTCGCCCAGACGGTGCGCGTGAGCCGGCTGGGCGTCGCCAATGGCGTCTTGAGCTTCGGCTATCTCTTGGGGCCTGCGGTCGGGACGTTGCTCGGCGGACTCCTGATGACGAGATTCGGCTGGCGGCCGGTGTTCATTCTGTTCGGCGTCTGCTCCCTCGTCTGGCTCGTGCCGTGGCGGGGCGTGGTGGTTGCGCCGGCGGTCCCTGAGGCGGCTGCGAGTGACCCGGCCGCGAGCGAGCGAGCGCCGGCCTTCCGCGAGATCTTGAAGCAGCGCGCGCTCTGGGGTGCGGCGATCGGGCTGTTCTCGGGCAACTACGGCTTTTACTTCATTCTCGCGTGGCTGCCGTTCTACCTGGTGAAGACGCGAGGCTTCTCGATGGAAGCGATGGCGTGGACGGCCTCGTGGGCTTATCTCTTGAACGCGGTGAGCGCGCTGCTCATGGGCTGGCTCACGGACCGTTGGGTTCGCGCCGGACGCAGCCCGACCGTGGTCTACAAGGGGGTCATGGGCATCTTCAATCTGGGAAGCATCGCCTGCATGATCGGCATGGTGACGCTGCCGACGACGGCCTCCATCGCGACGCTTTTTGTCTACGAGGTGCTCGCGGGCCTGTCCTCGCCCGCGATCTTCGCCATCCCGCAGATCTTTGCGGGACCGCGGGCGGCGGGCCGTTGGGTCGGCGTGCAGAACACGGTGGGCGGTCTGGCCGGTCTCGTCGCACCGGCCATTACCGGCGTCGTCATCGATAAGACCGGACATTTCGGCGCGGCCTTCGGACTCGCGGCCGCGCTGCAGGTGGTCGGCTTCATCGGCTGGGTGGTGGTGCTGCCGAAAGTCGCGCCGCTGCGCTGGGGCCCGGCCACGGCCTGAGAGATCGAACGATCAGGCGCGCGTTCCAGCGTCCAACGCCTCGCCGGGGCAGCCGGCCGCCCGCTTGCCCGCGATGTAGTCATCGATGAGCTCGAGCATGCGGCGGCGGCCGAAGCTCGGGCAATGACCGCCGTGGACGACGTTGACGGGGATCTCTCGGAGGCGGGACATGCTCTCCAAGTATTCGTCGGGACCTCGAGCGTAGCTATCATCGATCAAGGTGCCGTCGTACAGGGCATCGCCGGTGAACAAGGTGCCCGTGGCTTGTTCCCAGAGGCCGATTTGACCCGGTGAATGGCCGGGCAAATGAACCACGGCAAATACCCGATCGCCGAGGTCGATGAGGTCGCCGTCCTCGACCTGGCGCGTCAAGGGAGCGGGGCGGACGGTGTAGGTGAGCGGCTCATATCCCGCGTGCGGCAAGCGCGTGAAGCTTTGCGGCGAGAGGTAGCGATCCGCCAGCGTCGTGCGGCCGGTGGGTGCCGCATAGACTTCCGCCTCGAGCCGATGGCCCAGCCTCTGGTCGAATTCGTAGTTGCCGCCCCAATGGTCGAAATGACAGTGGGTGGCCACACACACCACCGGCCGCTCGCGCAGCCTCGGGATCTCGGTGCGAAGCGGGCGCACGCCTAAGCCCGTATCGATCAGCAAATCGCGATCGCGGCCTTGAACGTGCCAGATGTTGGCGCGGATGAACTCATCCACGTGGGGTTCGTAGATCAGCGCAATCCCATCGCCCAACGTGTCCACGTGAAACCAGCGATCGGCGACGTCGAGTGTGCTGTTCATTCGCGAGGGTCACACCATGTCATGGAGAGCCACCGGCTCAATTGATGAATTAACTTGGCCGAATTGTCAATGTCTGGGTAAAGGCGATGCGGCGGGTTCTTGCTGGGTAATGCAGTGGATGCCGCCGCCGCCACGGAACAGATCCCCGAGAGCGACCGGCACGATGGCGCGGTCCGGATAGGCGCGGCGCAAGGTGTCCATGACGCCCTCATCCTCCGCGATACCGTAGGCCGGTGCGATGACGGCGCCGTTGGCGAGGTAGAAGTTGACGTAGGAGCGGCAGATGCCTTCGGGCACGCCGGAGCGCGGCGCTTCGGCAATCGGCAACAACTCGAAACGGCGCCCGCGCGCGTCCGTTTCGCGCTCGAGGACGCGACGGTTCTCGGCCATGATCGGATAGCGCGGGTCCGCGGGATCGGCAACCACCTCGCAGAGCACCGTGGCGGGCCTGACGTACGCCACGAAGCCGTCGACGTGGCCGTCCGTTTCCGTATCCAGCACGTCCCCGGGCAGCCAAATGACTTTCTGCACGCCGAGCATGGCGCGAAGCTCGGCCTCGGCGTCTGCTTTGGTCCAGCCGGGATTGCGATTGGGGTTGAGCACGCAGGTCTCGGCGGTAATCAGCGTTCCTTCACCGTCGGACAGGAAACCGCCGCCCTCGACGACGAGTTTGGACCGGTAGACCGGAAGATCCGCGACGCGAGCGATGCGCTCGCCCAAGGTCGCGTCCTGGTCATGGGGATGGTATTTGTTGCCCCACGCGTTGAACGTGAAGGCGGCAGCCGCGCGGCCACCGGTCCGATCGACGAGGAACGTGGGCGCGGAGTCGCGCAGCCAGGAGTCGTCGATCGGCATCGGCAGGACGCTGATCGAGGGACCGCAGCGTCTGCGCGCCTCGGCCGCATCCGCAGGGTCCGCGATCATCGTCAGGGGTTCATGGGCGGCAATGGCCCGGGCAACGCGGACGTAGTCCGCCCGTGCGCCCTCCAGGTACTCCCGCCAGAGTTCTCGGCGCTTGGGCCATGCCATCCAGCAACGGCTGTGTGGCGCCCACTCGGCGGGCATCGTATATCCAAGGTCGGCTGGCCGCATCTCGACTCCCATTGCTTTTAGCGAAAATCGCTCATCGATTTGATGAATTTTCCTCTTTTGAATGATTCGCGGCGCCTCACTATGCTGCCGGGGTCGAAATTTCCACGCACCGAGGTTGCCATTTATGTCGGGTTCTCAGGAGCGGTCCCCCACGGCGTCCGCAGGCTTCGGTGCCCTCATGCTCGACCCGCCACTGAGCGCGGGATTTCGAATGCCCGCCGAGTGGGTGCGGCATGAATGCTGCTGGATGGCGTGGCCCAGTCGCGAAGACCAATGGGTCGACGGTCTCGCGGGGGCACAACGAACCTACGCGGCGATCGCGCGGGCCATCCGACGCTTCGAGCCGGTACGCATGGTGGCTGAACCGCAGTGTACCCAAGACGCGCAGGCTCAATGCGGCGCGGATATCGAGATCGTCCCCCTTCCGATCGATGATCCCTGGATGCGCGACAGCGGTCCAACCTTTCTCACCCGGGCGGACGGCAGGAGGGCCGGGACCGCGTGGCGCTTCAACGCGTGGGGCGGGAAAGTGTCCGAGTACGTGGACAATGCTCGATTGGCCAGACGAGTGCTGAGCCTGGCGGGCGTCCCCTCGTATCAATCGAGCCTTTGTCTGGAGGGTGGGGCGATACACACCGATGGCGAAGGGACCGTCATCACCACGGAATCGGTGGTGCTGAACCCCAACCGCAATCCGGGAATCAACAAGCGTGCAGCGGAACGCGAGCTTTGCGACGCGCTCGGCGCAAGCACAGTCATCTGGCTGCCGGGCGATCCCGACAAAGTCCATGTGGATATCACGGATGGCCACATCGATGGGCTGGTGTGCTTCGTCAAGCCCGGAGTCGTGCTGTACGAGAGCGATCCGAGCGCCTCGGGGGCCGCGCGGCAGCTTGCGGCGGACAATCGGCGCGCACTCGAAGCCGCCGTGGATGCGGCCGGGCGCCGGTTGCAGATCATTTCGATCGACGATGCCTACGAGGCAGCGACGCCGCACGACATGTTCTGCCGCTCCTACGTGAATTTTTACATCGCCAACGGCGGCATCGTGATGCCCGCCTACGGCGTTCCCGGCGACGCCCGAGCCCTCGCGGTGATCAAGGCTTGTTTTCCGGACCGCGAGGTGGTGCAAATAGACGTGACCTACCTTGCCAGCGGCGGCGGCGGAATCCACTGCATTACCCAACAGCAGCCGGCTTGAACACCCTGGCTCAAAGTCCTGCGGCGGTCACGGCCGATGAGCGGCGCAAGCTCTGGGTAGAGGACTACGGCACTCCGGATTTCGCCTCCGAGGAAGCGACCACCCAAATTGAAGTCGCTCGCTCCGGAGAGCTCGCCTATCAGCGGGGCACTTACGTGAGCCGCGCCGCCAATGACAAGGGCGAGATCGGCAGCTCGACGGGCAAGTTCCTGGTGGTCTGGAAAAAGCAGGCATCCGGTGGGTGGAAGGCCATCATCGACATCGATAATTCAGATCAGTGATTTGCAAGCCGCGGATGCAGACCCGCGAACTTTCCCGCCGCACCCTCAACCCATCACGGTGCCGAACACGCGCCCCACGCAATAGGTGATCAGCGCGGCCGCCGCGCCGATGACGACCTGCCGCGCACCGGAGAAGAGCGGCGACCGGCCGTTGAAGAAAGACGTGACCAGTCCGAGCAGGAACAACGCGGTCAGCGCCGCCGCGATGCTGGCGATGATCCCCGAGCGCACCGTCAGCACGAAAAACGGCAGCAGGGGGACGCTTGCGCCGAGCGCAAAGAGCACGAACGAAATCGACCCGGCACTGACGGGATTGGCGCCGAGATGAGCGGGCTCGATGCCGAGCGCGTCGCGCACCAGGGCATCCGCGGCGGCCGGCTCGTCGGAGAGTATTTTGTCGGCGGCACGCCGGGCGGCGTCCTCGGTCATCCCTTTGGCCTCGTAGATCAGCGCCAATTCCTTGGCCTCCAGCGCGGGACTCGCGTGCGCATGCTCGACTTGCTGGTCGATTTGGCGCGCGGCCATTTCGCGGGCGTTGGTGACCGACAGCCACTCACCCAAGGCCATCGCGCAGGCCCCGGCGAACAGGCCGGCGACACCGGTGAGCAAAATGATGGAGCGCCGCCCGCCGCCGCCGGCGACTCCCATCAGCAGGCAGAAATTCGATACCAGTCCGTCATTCGCTCCCAGCACGGCGGCTCGCAAATTGTTGGCCAGGTTGCTGCCGCCCCAACTCGATCCCTCGGCCTCCTCTGCGCCGCGCGGAGGCGCATAACTGCCGATGGTCCGCATGACCGCTGCATGAGCTCGTTCCTCTTTGGCCAGTCCCGCTTCACGGGCGTCGTCCTGCCCCGAATAATGATCCCGGTCCGCAAGCTCCCGGGACGTGATGCTGGGGATGACGAAGGCGACGCCAAACTGCCGCGCCAGCTGCGTCAGCATCCGCGTGCGCAGGGAGGGTTGGAATGGCGGAATGGGGTACCCCGCCGAGCGCAGGCGCTCCTCCCAGAAGCTCGAGTGATCGCGTTCCGACGCCGCCAGCTTGCTGAACACGCTGCTCAGGCTACCATTGCGTTCGATGCCGGCAAGCGCCTGGTAAAGCGCTGCGCTGTCGCGCTCCGCTTTCCAGTTGCGCAATAATCGGTTTAGCTCATTCGATTCCACATGCGGTCCGGCGCACGGCCTAGCCTTCGGAGTAGACGCGATGCGCCTACTATACGCCCAGACCGGTCGTCTGAAAGGGAGTCCCACGCAATGCATGAGGTTTCGCTCTTTCGGCTGTATGTGTTGCGGGCCATGTATATGTTCATCGTGACGGGGCGGGGTGTCCCTCTTTGGCCGGCGCGTATGATTCAGAATCGAATTTCATGGCGGGGTAGTACGCAAGCACCTTTGGGCAGCGGTCGATTGCCGTCAACTCTCGACGCGGCGGGAGCTATGTGCCAAGCACCTTTAAGCCGTGGGCTTGTGCGGCAAGACTCAGTGCGCCATCGTGAGTGGTCATGATGAGATCAGTCTCCATCGCGACCTGCCATAACAATGCGGACGCGAGATGAATCGCATCCAGCGTACCCAGCTGCGTCGGCATCGGCTGTGCGGCGCGATCCAGAACCATCGAGTCGATCTCGACCAGCTCGAGCGAGTCGATGAGATTCAGAATCGTTGCACGCCGTCTCGCAACCTCCGCGTCCGTCAGGCCGGCGCGAATTCGCACCCGATCCAGTGTACGCAGGCTTTCAGTCGAGATCAGCACGCTGGAAACTCCGCGATCGATCTGTCGCCACTCCGGCAGGGCGTTCGGTTGTCCGAGCGCCACGCGCAGCAGAACGGATGAATCGACATACGCAATCATCGATGGCTCTGCCGCTCCTCGAGCAGCAATTCCAGGACGTCGATCCTGGGTGCCGTGGGCTTCGGGATCGAGACTCTATTGGGCGTCGGTGAGCCGGGGGATGGCTTGCGGATTCGTAATCCCGGGCGGTCGAGTATCGGCACGATGTGAGCAACCTCTCGGTTGCGATCGAGAACCGCGATCGATTCCCCGCCCTGAACCGCTCTCAGGAACTCGCTCAGTCTGGACTTCAGCTCCGCGATGCCGACTTGCTTCATGACTATATATGACCACAAGTGGTCACTAGGGGCAAGCGCCGGGGCCTGCGGAGGGGCGCGGTGGGGCGAGTGGGTGTCTTTCTGGGTCGCTGGCTAACCGGCGCGTATGATTCAGGATCAAATTTCATGGCGGAGTAAGTAGTGTCTACGCAAGCGCCTTTGCGCACCGGTCGATTGCTGTTAACGCTGGACGCGAATATCACCTGTCCGCGCTGCGCGGACGAGTTCTCGCTTCAGGAGGGGTTTGCCAAGAAGGCCTTGGAGCGGTTGGAGGAGGCGAGTGCGGGCGCGATCGCGGCGCTGCGCGATGCGGAGCGGGCGGAAGTGGAGAAGCGGGCGCAGCAGCTCGCCGGGGAGAAGGCGCGCGCCGCGCAAGGCGAGGCGGAGTCGCTGAAGCGATTGCTGCAGGAGCAGGCGGAGGCGCACGCGAAGGCGCTCGCCGAGGTGCGGGCGCTGGCGGACAAGGCGGTCGCGCCGCGGATCGAGGAGATGCAGAAGGCGCTCGAGCTGGTGGCGGTGGAGCGTGAATCGTTTGCCGAGCAGCTGGCGGCGCGCGACGGCCAGGTGGCGGTGCTCCGCGGCGAGCAGCTGCAGCTGCGCAAGGAGCGGGAGCAGCTCAAGGATGAGAAGGCGGCGTTGGCGCTCGAGGTGCAAAAGCAGGTCGATGCGCAGGTTCAGCAGCGCGAGTCGGTGGTGCGCGCGCAAGAACAGGAGCGGGCGCAGCTCGAGAAGGCGGAGCTGCAAAAGAAGCTGGACGATGCGGGGGAACAACTGGCGGCGGCCCAGCGCAAGATGGAGCAGGGGTCGCAGCAGCTGCAAGGGGAAGTGCTGGAGCTTGCGATCGAGGAGGGACTGCGGCGGGCGTTCCCGCTCGACACCATCGAGGAGGTCAAGAAGGGGCAGCGGGGCGGGGACGTTCTACAACACGTCACGACCCGGACGGGCCAGGCGGCGGGAACCATCCTGTGGGAGACCAAGCGGGCGAAGGATTGGAGTCCGCAATGGCCTACGAAGCTCAAGGAGGACATGCGCGCGTGCGGGGCGGCGGTGGGGATTCTGGTCACGATGCCGGGAGCGCTGCCGAAGGAGTGGCCGGAGTCGGCTTACTTCGCGCTGCATGACGATGTGTGGGTGACGCAGGCGGCGTGCGCCGTGGGGATCGCGGAGGCGCTGCGCGTGGGGCTGATCGATTTGCACCGGCAACGCGCGGTCTCGGCGGGCAAGGGCGAGAAGATGGAGGCGCTGTACGATTACCTCACCTCGCCGCAGTTCGCGCAGAAGCTCAAGGCGGTGTACGAGACCTTCAAGAAGATGCGCGAGGAGCTCGAATCGGAGAAGAGCGTCACGACGCAGCGGTGGGCGCGGCGGGAGAAGCAGCTGCAGGCTGGGATGACGCAGTTACTCAGCATCGGCGGGGAGATTCAGGGGCTGGCGCAGCAGGAGCTGCCGATGCTGGAGATGGAGGCGCAGAAGGACATGCCGATTTGAGGCGGGCGGGCACGAAACCCCCCAGTACGCGGATGTGCAGCCGGAGCCTTCGGGGGCATTGAATCCGCCATGCGGACTTTCCGGCCTATAGGGGACCGCGGATCTCGACCGGCAGAGACGTGTTGGTCACCAAGACCGGCAGGGGACTGGTGTTCCAGATACCACTGGGCACGACTACTTCCTGTGTACCTGCCATGGTGTAGGGTTCTGCGCAGACATCGCCCGCCTTGTTACACAAGACGACCTTGAGAGGAGATGCTGACGTATCTGCCCTCGCTGTTTCAGTGAGATCCCTGCACGCGATAACACAGAGCGCGGCTGCGATGACGGTCAAAGCCGATTTCGTGTACGTATCCATGGGGTACCCTCTCCAAATTTAAATTGTCCTCGGTCGGCGACATGGGCGTTTCCGCGGAAACGTTTTCGCTTTGCGCCTCGCAATCCCGAGTTCGCCGACACGTTGGGTACGCCCTTTCGCGGTCTGATGCAATGACCGGGACCCCGCCGCGTAGGCGCGAACACTGGATGTTGCGTCGCGAGCAGCAGCGCCCACTCGCGCCGCGGTTCAGTGCGCGGTGATGATGACCGGCACGGTCAAGGTTGCGCTCAGCCCGGTGCCGTCCTTCGCCAACGGCAATGGCGGGGTGGTAAGCGACGCGAGCGGCGCGTCGCTTACCCGATTACTGCTGGCTGTCTACGATTATTTATGACTCGCGCTTGCGCCCACGCAGCACGAGCAACCCTCCGGCGAGCAACGCGAGCGCTGCAGCAGCGGAAGCGGCATCGATCTCCGGCGCTGCCAGCGGTGCGGCGGGCGGCGGCGGCGGATTCAAGCCCACCGGGGGCGGGGGCGGCGGCGGATTCAAGCCCACGGGCGGCGGGGGCGGGGGATTCAGGCCCACCGGCGGCGGCGTCTGAGCAATGCTTGTACTAACCATAGCTGTTCCGGCCAGGCCCATCAGCATCAGACCGGCTATCAGTGACTTGCGCATCGCCTTTATCGCCTCGCGTAATTGAAACGTTTAAAAGCTTACCGGAATCAAGCATCCATAGGCGTGACGAACGGCTGACACACCATGACAATATGTTAAGGCCGACCACGAAACTGGATTAATCGGGTTAGCCATCCTGAGCGCCGTGCGACCATTCACATCGTGAGCGGCGCCCGTTTGAGCACATTGCCAACCGAGTTGATAAGCGGTTGACTGGTGTTCGGTAGGTCAAGCCGTGCCGTGACGGCCGTAATTCGTTGATTCTTAAGCAGTAGTTGACGAGGCGCGGCCGGCACTGTTTAATACGCGGCCTCCCCAATGGCCAGGTAGCTCAGTTGGTAGAGCAGCGGACTGAAAATCCGCGTGTCGGGGGTTCAATTCCCTCCCTGGCCACCATTTGACACCGCACTGACTACGCCCACGCACTCCAGACTACGTCTGAGTATGGTGTAAGTCTTTGATTATAAATACTATAATATCGTCGTCACCTTCAAGGCCGCCTTTTGCCCTGCAATTCAAGCCGGGGGCAACTGGGGGCAACTTTCCCAAAAGTTGCCCCCAAAGTTTGGTCGAAAACGTCGAGTTGCCCCCAGCCTTCTTCAAACCCACGGAGGAGTTGCCCCCAATGCTTTCCAAGCTATTGATTGATAAGACGAAACCGCAAGCCAAAAGTGTGCGACTTTCGGACGGTCGCGGGATGTACCTCGAAATTTCGCCCGCGGGCGGAAAATGGTGGCGCTTCAAATACCGCTTCGCCGGCAAGGAGCGGCGAATCTCGCTCGGCGTCTATCCTGACGTGCCGCTGGCCGCCGCGCGCGAAAAGCGCGAGGAGGCGCGCCGGCAAGTCGCCGCCGGCATCGATCCGGGCGAGCAGCGCAAGGCCGCCAAGGTGGCTCTGGTCGAGAGCACCGAGAACACCTTCGAGGCCATCGCGCGAGAGTGGTTCGGGCTGTTCTCGCCGAAATGGGTCAAGGGTCATGCGGACAAGATCATCCGCCGGCTCGAGCTCAACGTGTTCCCCTGGCTGGGTTCTCGACCGATCAAGGCGATCACCGCGCCGGAGCTGCTCTCGGTTTTGCGTAAAATCGAGTCCCGGGGCGCGAACGAGACGGCGCATCGGGCGCTGCAGGTTTGCGGGAGGGTGTTCCGGTATGCGATCGCCACCGGCCGGGCCGATCGCGATCCGTCGCGGG
>JBEKHK010000043.1:0-30638 GCA_050012315.1 Steroidobacteraceae bacterium
TTGCTGAAGATCGCCGATGCCGCCACGTTGATCTTGGCCTCGGCGTTCGCGCCGCGCAGATCGGATGCATCCTGGCTGACTGCACCGTGCCAGATGGCCTTGTGTGCATGTGCGTCGAAGATGTCGATCGCGATGCGGGTCTCGTCCTCGACCCACGGGCCGTCGTAGCCCCAGCCTCCGAACCCGCGGCCTCGGCCCCAGCCGTAACCGACGCCCCAACCCACGCCCCAGCCCGGCCCCCAGCCGCCGTAGTAGTCGTTGAATACTTGCCGGGTGCCGATGGCGTAGCCGACGATGCAGTCCGCCGCGGCTGAATCGTCGACGCGGGTGACGCCCCGCGCCCCCATGTTGGCTTCGATGGCCGCGCGCAGGCGGTCGGCGTTCAAAGGATTGCCCCACGCGCCCGGCTGCCCGGCACTGACCGTGTGCTCGCGCGCAAAGGCGTACGTCCGGCAATTAGCCACGGAGTAACTGGGGTTCACGTCCGTGCTGACGTGCAGGGTCGTGCAGGCTCCAAGGCCAAGCGCGGCGCCGGCCACAACACCACAAATCGATAGACTTCTTGACATAATCTCAACCTCCGAAGACGTGCCAAACCCTGATCCATGATCCCATGACAATTCAACGGCGTAAGCCTGCGCGCGTTGACAGCCGCGCGCGTCGATTCATGCGCCCGGGGGTTCGCCGGGAAAGTTCATGGCCACCGAATTGAATCCCCCGTCCACGTAGGTGACTTCACCGGTGATTCCGGCGGCAAGATCCGAGCACAAGAACGCGGCCGTGTTGCCCACGTCCTCGATGGTCACGTTGCGCTTGATGGGCGAGACGGCGGCGACATACGCCAGCATCTTGCGCAGGCCCGGAATGCCGGCGGCGGACAGCGTCTTGATCGGCCCGGCCGATACGGCGTTCACGCGGATGCCGAGCGGCCCGAGATCCGCCGCCAAAAAGCGCACGTTGGCCTCGAGACTCGCCTTGGCGAGGCCCATGACGTTGTAGCCCGGAAGCGAGCGCATGGCGCCGAGATAGCTCAGCGTCAACATCGCTCCGGCGCGTCCCGTCATGAACGGCAGCGATGCTTTCGCGAGCGCGGTCAGGCTGTAGCTCGAGATGTCGTGTGCCACGCGAAACCCCTCGCGGGTCGTGGCCTCGATGAACGTGCCGCTCAACGCCTCCCGCGGTGCGAAGGCGACGGCATGCACCAGGATGTCGAAAGCTTCCCAGCGGGTCTTCAGATGCGCGAAGCCGCGCTCGATGTCCTCGTCGCTCGCGACATCCATCGGGAAGGTGATCTCCGATCCGAGGCTCTTCGCGAGCGGCACCACCCGGTCGGCCATCCGTTCGATATGCGAGAACGCAAGTTCCGCCCCCTCGCGATGCATGGCCTGGGCGATACCCCACGCGATGGAGCGATCGGTCGCGAGCCCGACGATGAGCGCGCGCTTACCCTTCAAAAAACCCATAGTCCCCCCAATTTTCGTGAACGAGCCTCTACCCTTGTTGGCGGCTCGAATCCATATACATGACGAGCCGCTGTCCGGCTCTGATCTGATGATGCTTGTTGAGGCCGTTCCAGCTCTTCAGCTGCGTGACCGAGACTTGGAACTGCCGCGAGATGCTGAACACGGTGTCTCCGCGGCGCACGGTGTACAGCGTGCGCCGCCCGCTCACGAGGCCCTCGTCGCGAAAGCGTCGGGCGCTCGCCTTGATCACCAGGCGCTGGCCCTTGATCAAGGGGTCGCCGGTGGCCAGGTTGTTGAGGCGCGCCAGTGTGCTCACCGGCATGCCATGGCGGCGCGCGATGCTGTTCAAGGTCTCGCCGGCCCGGACCCGGTAGACGATCTGATGCGGCTTGCGCCCACCGGTATCCGTTTCCGGGCGATCGACGCGCGCCGCGGCAAGCAGCACCTTGTCCGGCAAGTGCACGCTGATCGACGGAATCTTGAGCGTCTCGCCGGGGGCGACGCGTCCCGCCGGCAGATCGTTGATCTTGGCGAGCACCGCGGCCGAGGTGTCGTACTGCTTGGCGATCGAGGCGAGCGTCTCACGCTTCTCGACCACGTGCGTTTCGTAGCGCATGCGATCTTCCGGCGCCAGCGTCTTGAGCGCCGCCTCGAAGGCGTCGGCGTTGTCGATCGGCACCAGCATGCGGTGCGGACCGCTCGGATCGGTCGCCCAGCGGTTATAGCCGGGATTGAGCGCCACCAACTCGTCATAGCTCGTGCCGGCCAATTGCGCCGCGACGGTCAGCTGAAGCTGCGAGCCGGTGTCGATCACCGCGAAATAGGGCTCGTTGGGAATGGCGGCGAAGTCCAGCCCGTAACGCTCCGGCTCCGCCATGAGGCGCTTCATGGCGAGCAGCTTCGGTACGTACGCGCGCGTCTCCGCGGGCAGGTTCAGGTGCCAGAAATCGGTCGGCCGGCCTACCGCTTGGTTGTAATCGATCGCGCGTTGCACGGCAAGCTCGCCGACATTGTAGGCGGCGATGGCGAGCAGCCAGTCCCCGCCGAACTGGTCGTGCAGGGCCTGCAAGTAATCGAGCGCGGCGCGGGTCGACTCGATCACGTCGCGGCGTCCGTCGTACCACCAGTCCTGTTTCAAACCGAAGCGTGCGCCCGTCGCCGGGATGAACTGCCACAGTCCCGCAGCCCGGCTTGGGGAATAGGCGAACGGCTCGTAGGCGCTCTCCACCACCGGCAGCAACGCGAACTCCAGCGGCATGCCGCGCGCCTCGACTTCCGTGACCACGTGGTAGAGGTAGCGCTGCGCCCGCTGGAACACCCGCTCGAGATAGTCGGGGTTGTGCTGGAACCAGGCGAGCTGTTGATCGATCGCCGGCTCCTGGACTTCGTCGAACGCGAAACCGGCGCGCATGCGGTCGAACAAATCGTCGTAGTCCTCGCCATTGTGATTCTGCCATTCACGCGGCATGGTGAGGGAGGGCGGCGGCCCCGCTGCGGAACTCGCGGCATCGGCAGGCGGGGTGCCGGCCTCCGCGCTCGCGGCCGGAGGCAGCACGATGCGTTCACGAGGGGCAGGCGCCTGATGGGCGCAGGCGGCGAGGAGGAGGGCAGCCGTCAGAGCGGTGCAGCAGCGAGTGCGCAGTGACATCATTCGGGCGATCCTTCCAACTTGAACCTCCGTCAACGGAATTGATCCTTCCAGGCGCGGATCACGCCAAACGCCTCCGCAGCCGTGTCGATCCGCCGCCCCGCCCGGGCGCTCGCGGCGGCACGAACCGCCGGTTCGTCGCATCGCAAAAAGGGATTCACCTGACGTTCCAGCGCGATCTGCGAGGGCAGCGTCGGGGCATCGGCGTCCCGCAGGCCGGCGACCTTCGCCTGATAATCGAGCGCCGCGCGATTGTCCGGCTCTACCGTCAGGGCGAACCTGAGATTGGCTGCAGTGTATTCATGGCCGCAGTACACCGCCGTTTCGGGCGGAAGGCTCCTGAGTCGGTTCAAGGAAGCGTTCATCTGTACCGGTGTACCTTCGAACATCCGACCGCACCCCGCGCTGAACAACGTATCGCCGCAAAACAGCGCCCCGTGCCCCCAAAACGCAATATGGCTTAAGGTATGTCCTGGAACGCCCAAAATATCGAATCCAAGTCCCAACTCTCGCAATTCGCAGCGCTCGCCGTCCCGAGCCGTTCGGGTCCGAATCGGTACACGGTTGTCGTCGGGGCCGATCACGGGCACCGTGCCCCTCTCGAGGAGCCTGGACACACCGCCGATGTGATCTGGATGATGGTGAGTGAGTAGAATGGCGGCCAGGCGGGAGCCGGATAAATCGAGCTCGGCCTCGACCGGTTCGGCGTCGCCGGGATCGACCGCCACGACCGCGCCCGGCTGAGCGGGTGCCTCGATCAGCCAGATGTAATTGTCGGCGAACGCGCGGACCGGCCGTACCCCGAGAGGCGCGGCGTTAGAGGCTGGATGGTTTGACATTTTGCGGCGTATTTAACCTGTAACATATGCAGTCCGCTAGTTTTTTCACAAGGCAGCGACATTGAGAGCGACCCCGGACAATGCGGCTGCGGATTGGTTCGACGGCCCCTTGGGCGGCCGGGTGCTGCGCGAGGAGGGAGCCTTGGCGCAGCTCGCGCTCGACGACGTATTCGGGTTCGAGTTGCTGCAAGTCGGGGGATGGGGTCCCGGGCGCCATTTGCTCGACGGAGCCCGTACCCAACATACGACGCTGCTTGCCCCGGAGCCGGCACCGGGGGTCAGCTTGTGCGCTCCGCTGACGGCGCTCCCATTTGCATCCGACTCGATCGACGCGATCCTGTTGCCTCATACGCTCGAGCTGGTCGAGGATCCGTACGCCGTGCTGCGCGAGGCGGAGCGCGTGCTTTGCGCCGAAGGCTGCCTCCTCATCTGCGGCTTCAATCCCTGGAGCGGCTGGGGCATCCGGCGCCTGTTCGGACGTTATTTTCGGCGCCCGTCTTTTCCGCCCGGAACACGGCGCTTGCTGGCGGAGCGGCGGCTGCGCGACTGGGTCGCGCTGCTCGATTTCGAGATAGCCGATGTCTATGGCTACCTCGGGCCGCTGCCCCTGGCGGGGCGTCAGCGCAAGCTGGGCGAGCCACCCGGCGAGCCGCAATACCGCCGACGTCCGGCGCTGACGGCCGGAGGCTACCTGCTCAAGGCCCGCAAGCGGGTGCAGACGCTGACCATGGTGCGGCCGAAGCGCAGGGTGCGTCAGCGCGTGCTGGTACCGGCGGCGGAGCCCACGAGCAAAGTGCCCACGAGCAAAGTCGGCCCGTGACGGAGGTGGAGATCTACACCGACGGGGCCTGCCGCGGCAATCCCGGTCCCGGGGGATGGGCGGCCTTGCTGATCGCCGGCGGGCAGCGCAAGGAGCTGTCGGGCGCGGAGGCCGAGACCACCAATAACCGCATGGAGCTCATGGCGGCGATCAGCGGCCTCGGCGCTCTGAAGCGCCGCTGCTCCGTGAAGCTCTACACCGATTCCAAATATGTGCTGCAGGGCCTCACCGAATGGCTGCCGCAATGGAAGGCGCGCGGCTGGCGCACCGCCGCGCGCGAACCGGTCAAAAACAAAGATTTATGGGAGAAGCTCGATGTGGCGGCGGCGGCGCAGGATATCGAGTGGCACTGGGTCAAGGGGCATTCAGGCCATGAAGGCAATGAGCATGTCGATGCGCTGGCGAATCGGGCGATCGACAGGATGCTGGCGGGGGCGCATGAAGAACTCCCGTAGCGAAGGCGAGCGCTAGTGCGTCAGGTGGTGTTGGATACGGAGACGACGGGGCTCGAGGTGGAGCTGCAGCACCGGGTCATCGAGATCGGGTGCGTGGAGATTTTCAATCGGCGGCTGACGGGGCGGCACTTTCATCGCTATCTCAATCCGGAGCGGGACATCGATGAGGGGGCGGTGCAGGTGCACGGGTTGACGCGGCAGAGGCTGGCCAAGGAGCCGACGTTTGCGCAGATTCGCACGGAGTTTTTGGAGTTCGTGCGGGACGCCGAACTCATCATCCACAACGCGGCGTTCGACGTGGCGTTCCTGAACGCGGAACTCGGCCGCGGCGCGGAGAGCTCGGCGCGCATCGGCGATCTGTGCCGGGTGCTCGACACCCTGGCGCTCGCGCGGCAGATGCATCCGGGGCAGCGCAACAGCCTGGACGCGCTGTGCAAGCGGTATTCGGTCGACAACTCGCGCCGGGATTATCACGGGGCGCTGCTCGACGCGCGGCTCCTGGCCGAAGTCTATCTGTCGATGACCGGCGGTCAGGCGGCCATGGTCCTGAATGCGGAGCCGGATCCGGCGCTCGCCCGGTCACGGCTTGCGATCGCCGTCGGGGCATCGGCGGCGGCGCCGCTCGTCGTCATCACCGCCAACGACGAGGAGCTCGAGGCGCACGAGCAGGTGCTCGCGCTGCTCGACAAAGCCTCGTCGGGCAAGACGGTGTGGCGGACGTTGTGAAGAGACCGTCGTGAAGAGACCGTCGTGAAGAGACCGTCGTGAAGATTCTCGTCACCGGGGCCGCCGGCTTCATCGGCTTTCATACGGCCAGGGCCCTGCTCGAGCGCGGCGATGAGGTGGTCGGCATCGACAACCTCAACGGCTACTACGATCCCAAGCTCAAGACGGCACGATTGGCGATCCTCGAGCGCGACCGCAGGTTCCAATTCACGAAGCTCGATATCGCCGACCGGCCGGCGATGCAAGAGCTGTTCGATCGGCAGCGATTCGACCGAGTCGTGCATCTGGCGGCGCAGGCCGGCGTGCGCCATTCGCTGCTGGATCCACACCTTTATGTGCAGAGCAACATCACCGGCTTCCTACACGTGCTCGAGGGTTGCCGCCAGCAGGGCGTTCAACACCTGGTGTATGCATCGACGAGCTCGGTGTACGGCGCCAATACCCGCATGCCGTTTTCCGAGAAGCAGAACGTCGATCATCCGCTCACGTTGTACGCGGCCACCAAGAAGGCCAACGAATCGATGGCGCACAGCTACTCCTCCCTGTACGGCCTGCCGACCACGGGGCTGCGCTTCTTCACGGTCTACGGGCCGTGGGGCAGGCCGGATATGGCGCTGTTCCTGTTCACCCGCAACATCCTCGCCGGGACGCCCATCGAGGTGTTCAACGAGGGCCACCACCGGCGCGATTTCACCTACATCGACGACATCGTCCGCGGCGTGCTGGCAGCGCTCGACCGCGCCGCGATGCCCGATCCGAAGTGGAATTCCGAGGAGCCTCAGCCCGACTCGAGCTATGCGCCCTATAGGATTTACAACATCGGCAATCAGCGCCCCGTGACGCTGTTGCGCTACATCGAGGTGCTGGAGCAATGCCTCGGGCGCAAGGCGCAGAAGAATCTGGCGCCGATGCAGCTCGGCGACGTGCCCGACACCTGGGCGGACGTGGCCTCGCTCGCGCGCGACGTGGGGTATGGCCCACGGACCGAGCTGGAAGAAGGAGTGAGGCGCTTCGTCGACTGGTATCTGGAGTATTACGGCGCGCCGGCGTAGCGATCGCGGCGCTGCATCGTCGTAAGGGTGCTGCATCGTCATAAGGGCGCTGGGCCGTAGCAAGGGCTCTGCATCGTAGTAAGATCGATGCCTGCCGACTCCACGCACGAGGCGCCCGACATGACTCAGCTGCACTCCTCACTTCCCGCTTGGCAAGCCGTCGATGCGCACGCGCGCGAGATGAGCGGTACGCACCTGCGCGACCTCGACGCGACCGACCCGCTGCGCTGGCAGAATCTGCATCTGGAGCACGACGACTGGCTGCTCGATTTCTCGCGTCAGCGTGTGACCGGCAAGACGCTCGCGTTGCTGATCGAGCTCGCGCGTGCGGTGAACCTGGAAGCGCGCGTCGCGGCCATGTTCCGCGGCGATGCCATCAACACCACGGAGCGCCGAGCGGTGCTGCACACCGCGCTCCGCTCGGACTTCGCCGGCTCTGCCGCGATCCAGGCCGAGGTGAAGGATTCGCGCCAGAAGCTCGCCGATTTCGTCGGCGCCGTGCGCCGCGGCGACAAGCGCGGCCTGACCGGCAAGAAATTCCGGCACGTGGTGAACGTCGGGATCGGCGGCTCGGATCTCGGCCCGCTGCTCGTGGCCAACGCCTTGCGGGCGGAGTGGAGCGGCGATGTGACGCCGCATTTCGTGTCGAACGTCGACCGTACCCAGCTCGATGATCTGACGCGCAGCATCGATCCGGCGGAGACGCTGGTGATCGTGTGCTCGAAGACCTTCGTCACGCAAGAGACACAGGCCAACGCGAACGCGGCGCGCGAATGGATCGTGGGGGCCCTGGGAGAGAAGGCTCCGGGCCATCATGTCGTCGCCGTATCGACCAACACCGAGGCCATGGACGCGTTCGGTATCGCCCCCTCTCATCGATTCACCCTATGGGACTGGGTGGGCGGCCGGTACTCGGTCTGGTCGGCGGTCGGCTTGAGCGCGGAGCTTACCGTCGGCAGCGAGAAATTCCGGGAATTTCTCCAGGGTGCGAGCGCCATCGATGCTCATTTTCTGAACACGCCGCTCGAGCGGAATCTGCCGGTCGTCATGGGATTGATCGGCGCCTGGAATAGAACCTTCCTGAAGCTGCCGACGCTCGCCGTGCTGCCTTACGACGAGCGGCTCGCGCGCTTGCCCGCGTATCTGCAGCAACTGGAAATGGAGAGCAACGGCAAGTCGGTGTCGCTCGAGGGCGAGCGCGTCGATTTCGCCACCGCGCCGGTCGTCTGGGGCGAGCCCGGGTCGAATGCGCAGCATTCGTTCTTCCAGATGCTGCATCAGGGCACGCCGACCGCCGCGCTCGATTTCATCGCGCCGTTGCGAGGCTCCTGGGGCGGCACGGAGGGACAGGATCTCGCGCTCAAGAACTGCTTCGCCCAGTCGCAGGCCTTCGCCTTCGGCCACACGGCCGACGAGGTCGAAGCCGGGATGCGCAAAGCGGGCGCCGGCGCGGAGGAGATCGCGCGGCTCAAGCCGCACCGGGTCCACGAGGGCAACCGCCCGAGCTCGCTGCTCATGTATCCGCAAACCAACGCCCGAACCTTGGGCGGCATCCTGGCGCTCTACGAGCACAGCGTGTTCGTGCAGGGTACTTTGTGGGGGATCAACTCCTTCGATCAGTTCGGGGTGGAGCTCGGCAAGAAGATGGCGGCCGGTATTTCGCTCCGAGGGGATAAGGCGCCGGCGGGCGCGGGCGCGAGGGGGCTCGGGGCCTTGATCGACTACGTACGGGGGCGCCGCTGAGAGATTTGCCGGGGTATCCCGGTCCGCGCGCAGTCCAGGGCGCGATGCACTATAATCGCCGGTCCGAAATCATAGGGCGGCCGTCTTTTGTCAAATGCACGTAAGGGAATCATTCTAGCCGGAGGTGCCGGGACCCGGCTTCACCCGATCACGCTGTCCCAGAGCAAGCAGCTCTTGCCGGTGTACGACAAGCCGATGATCTACTACCCGCTCGCCGCGCTGATGTCGGCGGGTATTCGGGAATTCCTGATCATCACCACCCCGCGCGATCAGACCGCCTTTCGCGATCTGCTCGGCGATGGGAAACAGTGGGGCATCCGCTTCGACTACGCGGTGCAGGCGCAGCCCAATGGGATCGCGCAGGCGCTGATCATCGCGGAACCCTTCCTCGCCGGGGCGCCGTCGGCGCTGATCCTCGGCGACAACATTTTCTACGGCGCGAATCTACCCGAGCTGTTGCTGTCCGCCTCGCAGCGATCCGAGGGCGCCACCGTGTTCGGCTATTACGTGCAAGATCCCGAGCGCTACGGCGTGGTCGAGTTCGATTCGCACGGCAAGGTGACGGATCTGCTCGAGAAGCCGGCCAAGCCGCCCTCGAATTACGCGGTCACGGGAATCTATTTCTACGACACCCGCGCACCGGCACTGGCCCGATCCCTGCAGCCGTCGCCGCGCGGAGAGCTCGAGATCACCGATTTGAACCGTGCGTATCTCAAGGAGGGGACGCTCAGCGTCGAGCGGCTGGGCCGCGGGACGGCCTGGCTGGATACCGGCACGCACAACTCGCTGCTCGATGCGGGCGTGTTCGTGCGCATCATCGAAGAGCGCCAGGGACTGAAGGTCGCGTGCGTCGAGGAGATCGCCTGGCGACAGGGCTTCATCGACTCGGAGCAACTGTTGAAACTCGCGAAGCCGCTCGCGAAGAGCGGCTACGGCGAATATCTGATCCGGATCATGCAGGAGGGCGCGCTCGTGCACGATGCCGCGATCGCCGTCACGCCGCGATGAAATTCATCGAAACTCCGCTTCACGGCGTGACGCTCATCGAGCCGCAGGTGTTCGGCGATGCGCGCGGATTCTTCATGGAGACCTGGCAGTCGAGCAAATTCGCGCAGGCCGGGATCGATGCCGACTTCTTGCAGGACAACCAGTCGCGCTCCAAGCAATGGACGTTGAGGGGCCTGCACTTCCAGGTCGCCCACACCCAGGGAAAGCTGGTGCGCGTCTCGAGCGGCAGCGTTTACGACGTGGTGGTCGATCTGCGCCGCAGCTCACCTTCCTTCGGCGCGTGGTGGGGCGTGGAGCTGTCGGAGGACAACTATCGGATGCTGTGGGTGCCGCCCGGTCTGGCGCACGGCATCCTGGTGACCTCGCCGGTCGCCGATTTTCTCTACAAGTGTACGGACGTCTACAGTCCGCCCGATGAGCGCACGCTCGCCTGGGACGACCCCGCCATCGGCATCCGCTGGCCGTTGCCGCCGGGCGTGGTCCCTGAGCTCTCCGCCAAGGATCTGCGCGGCAAGAGTTTTGCCGACATCGAGAAATTTGCATGAAGGTGCTGGTTCTCGGGGCCGGCGGCCAGGTGGGCCGAGCGGTCGCGCAAACGCCCAGGGCAGGCCATCAAGTCATCGCCAAGACTCGTTCCGAGGTGAACATCGCCGATGCGTCGGCGGTCGGCCGGGTGCTCGCCGAGACGACTCCCGACTGGCTGGTCAATGCGGGCGCCTACACCGCGGTGGACCTCGCCGAGGACGAGCCGCAAGCGGCGGCTGCGATCAACGATACCGCCGTCGGCATCATTGCCACGGCGGCGGCGCGCAGCGGCTGCCGGGTGCTGCATCTGTCGACCGATTTCGTCTTCGACGGCGCATCGAGCCGCGCGTACCGGCCGAGCGACACCCCCGCTCCCTTGAGCGTCTATGGCGCCACCAAGCTCGCCGGCGAGAAAAGGCTGCTCGACGGCGATGGCCGCGGTATCGTGCTCAGAACCGCCTGGGTGTATGCGTCGGCGGGCCGCAATTTCGTGCTCACGATGCTGCGATTGATGAAGGAGCGCGAACAAATTCGGGTGGTGAGCGATCAGATCGGTGCGCCGACCTGGGCGGGGAGTCTCGGCGGGATCATCTGGGGTCTGATGGAAGCGCAGGCGCCGGCGGGCATCTATCATTGGACCGATCTCGGGGTTGCGAGCTGGTATGACTTCGCGGTGGCCATTCAGGAGGAAGCGCTCTCGCGCGGCCTTTTGAGCCGCCCGAGCGAAGTGATACCGATCACGACGGCGGACTATCCGACTCGCGCTCGCCGGCCTGCATTCAGCGTTCTGGATACGACCGCGACGCGAGCACTGTCGGTCGCGCCGGCAGCTCATTGGCGGGCAAATTTAAGGAAAATGTTGGATGAGCTTCGAACCGCATAACGTCTGCATCACCGGCGGCGCCGGCTTCATCGGCGCGAATTTCGTGCGCCACTGGCTGAGCCAGCGCCGCGAGGGCCGGGTGGTAGTGCTCGATGCGCTCACCTATGCCGGCAACCTGGAGAATCTGCACGGCCTCGAGCGCGATCCGCGCTACGAGTTCGTGAAGGGCGACATCTGCGACGAGGCGGCCGTCACGGAGCTGCTGGCAAGCCGAAGGATCGACACTCTGGTGCACTTTGCCGCGGAATCGCACGTCGATCGCTCCATCCTCGGCCCGGACGACTTCATCCGAACCAACGTGGTAGGCACGCACGCGCTCTTGAAGGCGGCCAAGAGCGTCTGGCTCGACCGGAAGATGGCGCCGGCGCATCGCTTCCACCACGTGTCCACCGACGAGGTGTACGGATCGCTGGGCGCGGGCGATCCGCCGTTCCATGAATCCACCCCGTATGCACCCAATTCGCCCTACTCGGCAAGCAAGGCCGCCTCGGATCATCTGGTGCGCGCGTACCGCGAGACCTACGGCCTCGATACCACCGTCACCAACTGCTCCAACAACTATGGTCCGTACCAGTTCCCGGAAAAACTCATCCCGCTGACGCTCATCCACATCTTGCAGGGCAAGCGGCTGCCGGTTTACGGTGACGGCCTGCAGGTGCGCGACTGGCTGCACGTCGCGGATCACTGCGAGGCGATCTCGCTCGCGCTGACCCGCGGAACGTCGGGAGAGGTGTACAACATCGGCGGAAACAGCGAGACCACGAATATCGAGGTAGTCCGTACGCTCTGTGCGCTGGTGGACGAGGCCGTGGCCGGCCGAGCGGAGCTCAAGGCCGCGCACCCGGGGGCGCCGGCCGCGCAGGGCCGGCCGGCGAGCGGGCTGATCGAGTACGTGCGCGATCGGCCGGGCCACGACCGGCGCTACGCCATCGATTATCGCAAGGCGCAGCGCGAGATCGGATACTCTCCCACCCGGGACCTCAAGGGAGGCCTGCGGGCCACGCTCGAATGGTATCTGGGGAACCGAGGCTGGTGGGAAGCGCTCATGGGCCGTGATTACTCGAACTGGCTGAAGCTGAATTACAAGAGCACCTGAGAGAAGGGAGGCTGTTGTGGCCTGAAAACATCATGGAGTACTTTGCGCCGCATAGTTTCGCGCCGCTACGGCACCCGCTATGATGCGGCTCCCGGGCGTCTAGGTCCGCAAGTGATGTATTGAGTCAATGAAGCAAAGATCAATCTGGACGGTGCTCGCGCTTATCTGCCTGCCCTTAACCGGCTTCGCGCAGTCAACGCAGGATTCCCTGCAAGCGCTGAAGGACACCATGGGCAACGGCCAGCAGAGCGGAATTCTCCAGGATGTCCTCGGCGGCACAAACCAGAACGGCAAGAAAACCGACAAGAAGCTCGAGACTCCCGAGACGGTTCAGCCACCGGAAAACAACCAGCCCATTATCGATCGGGACATCAAGACACCCGATGGCCGCTTCCTCCGCCAGCTGAACCAAGATCCGGAATTGCGATCCGGTGATTCCGTGATGATCGAGGTCAGATCCCTCGATGAGGTGTGCGAGCGCTACAATCTGGGTCCGCTGGCCGTGCAGGACCAGCAGGCCGCCCTCAACAATTCGGCCCTCGGGGGGGCGCAAAGCCCGAATCCGACCCAGCTCCAGGCACTGAATGCGGCGGCGGCGGCGCAAGGTGGCGCCGGTTCGCTGAATGGTCTCCCCGGCGGGTTGGGCGGCAACCTCATGGGCGGCGTCGAGGGGATCGGCGGGCTCGGTCCCAACACCCCGGGCTCATCGGCCAACAATTTCAACTGGATCGATCTGGGCCGCTGTCCGCTGCCGAACGCCAAGCTCAAGACGGACGAGGAGACGGCGGACGAAAGGCGCTTCCAGGAAAAACTGCTCGCAGGCAACCCCTACAAGCTCAACAAATCCGGCGTGCTCGAGCTGCCGGGGCTGCCGGCAATGCCGCTCGCCGGACTCACGGTGGTGGAAGCGACGAAGCGGCTGAGCAACGACGTCGACCTGAGCAAGTATTTCGTTCGAATGCAGCTGCTGCGCTTGACGCCCACCGGCAAGGATGAGCTGAAGCAGTTCGGCTACGATCTGTTCGAAGGAAGTCCCAGCACGTTCGCGCCGGTCTCCGACATCCAGGTTCCGGTCGGCTACCTGGTCGGGCCCGGCGATACACTGGTCATCCAGCTGTACGGGAACGAGCCCGCCACCTACGAGCTCACCGTGGAGCGAGACGGCAGGATCAACTTCCCGAAATTGGGCCCGGTCATGGTATCCGGCTTGACTTTCGATGCGGCCCGAAATGCCATCCAGGAACAGGTGTCCAAACAGCTGATTGGCAGCCGCGTGAGCGTGACGATGGGCGACCTTCGCTCCATTCGCGTGTTCGTGCTGGGGGATGCGAACAAGCCCGGTTCCTACACCGTGAGCGGATTGTCGACGATCACGAATGCTCTGTTCGTCAGCGGCGGCGTCAAGGAGATCGGCTCGCTGCGCAATATCCAGTTGAAACGCGACGGCCAAGTAGTATCGACGCTGGATCTTTACGACCTCTTGTTGCACGGAGATAACAGCCAGGATCACCAACTGCTGCCGGACGATGTGATTTTCATTCCACCCATCGGCCGAACGGTGTCCGTCTATGGGGCGGTACACCGGCCGGCGATCTACGAATTGAAGAACGAGACCAGTGCGGAGCAGGCGGTGGAGCTTGCCGGGGGATTGCAGCCGGATGCGGATGCGGGCCGTGGAGAGCTGGAGCGTATTCTGCCCGCCCACGCACCGCACATGACGGACGTGAACCTGACCACCTCGGCGGGACGTATGCTGGCCCTCGACAATGGCGACAAGCTGCGGATCCCGGAGATTCGGCCAACGCTCGAGAACTCGGTCAAACTCTCGGGCTACGTGTTTCGGCCTGGAGCGTTCGCGTACTATCAGGGACTCAGGCTGAGCGACATTCTCGGTAGTTTCGGTGAATTGCGCCCGGATGCGGATCTGCACTACATTCTCATCCGCCGCGTGGTGCCGCCGGAGCTCAACGTGTCGGTGATTTCCGCGGATCTCGTGGCGGCTCTCGCCGCGCGCGGCTCGAGCGCCGATCCGGAGCTGCATCCCCGCGACGAAATCACGGTGTTCAATCTGGCCTCGAGCCGGGATCGCCTCATCGATCCGATCCTTCAAGATCTCCAGCTGCAGGCGACCCCGGATAAGCCGGAGCAAGTCGTGACCATCGAGGGCAACGTGAAGGCTCCCGGCAAATATCCGCTCGAGGGCTCGATGCACGTCAGCGATTTGATCCGCGCCGGCGGAAGCCTCGAGGACTCGGCGTACCGGGGTCAGGCGGAGCTGACGCGCTATGCGGTGATCGACGGCGAGATGCGGCGTACCGAGTTGATTCCCGTCGATCTGGATGCGATTCGACACGGGAATCGGATGGCGGATTTGCAGCTGCGCGCCTACGACACATTGACCATCAAACCCATTCCGATGTGGAAGGAACAGGGCACCATCGAGGTCCTGGGTGAAGTTCGATTCCCGGGCAAATACCCCATCTTGCAGGGCGAAACGCTGCATTCCGTGCTGGTTCGTGCCGGAGGTTTCGATGCGCTGGCCTTCCCCCAGGGGGCTGTCTATCTCCGCGAGGAGCTCAAGAAGCGCGAAAAGGACCAGCTCGACATGCTGGCCGTGCGCCTGCAGGGAGACCTGACCGCCTTGTCGCTGCAGGCGGTCGCCGCCAGCTCCTTCACGAACGGCGGCGGCGGCCAGGCCGCCACCCAGGGGCTCATGATCGGGCAGCAACTGCTCGCTCAGTTGCACCAGGCCAAGCCCGTGGGACGCCTCGTCATCAATGCCGAGGGTGCCTACAAGGGCGCCCCCGGCGGCGTATACGACGTGATCGTCAGGGACGGCGACAAGCTCGTCATCCCCAAGAGGACGCAGGATGTGACGATTTTGGGAGAGGTGCAGAGTCCGACTTCCCACGTGTACTCGCCCGGGCTGAGCCGCGATGCCTATATTGAAATGAGTGGCGGCACCACGCCGCACGCGGACCGCAAGCGCATCTACGTGGTCCGCGCCAACGGCGACGTGATGGGAAGCAATCGGCATGGATGGTTCAGACGGTCGCAAGACCTGAAGATCGAGCCCGGCGATACCATTGTGGTGCCGCTCGATACGGAAAAGGTGCCGACGCTGCCGCTGGTGCAGGCGATAACCACCATTATCTACAACCTCGCCATCGGGTTTATTTTGGTGCATGAGTACTTGTAGCGGGCAACGCCGCAGATCAGTGAGCCGCGATCGACCGCTCGAAGTGGCGTAAACTTTGCGATGCAAAGGTCGCGCGGATGCGACCGCCTTGTGGAGATCATGCTGATCGTGACTTCCCGAAACCGAATGTTGAGGTGCGCCGCTTTCATCGGCGTCGCACTGCTGACGATGCAACCCGCAGCGGCGGGCGGCGCGAGCGGCTATCTGCCCCTCAACCTCGAGCCGGAGATGGAGCGGCAGATCGAGCGCGTGCTGATCCTGGCAAACGAGCCGATCCTCAAGCGGCCCTTCGCGGTGGCGCTCGTGGAAGCGGCACTGCCGGAGGCTTGCGAGGTCGACAAGCCGCTGTGCGAGAAGGTGAAGCGCTATCTGGAGCGCTATTCGCGCGACTACGCATTGACTCACGCAAGTGCCACGGCCTCGTACACCCACGGTGGCAAGAATGATGTGGTGCCGAACGCTTATGGGATGCCGGTGGACAGCCATTATGATTTGTCGGCCCAGGGGTTCGTGCAGCCGAACGATTATATGATCGCGAGCGCCGGGGCGATCGCCTATTCCGGCCGCACCCTGCCCACGGGATCCATGCTGACTCTGGGCTTCAACTGGATGCAGATCGATGCGGGCTTCCGCGACCACTGGTGGTCGCCCGCGACCGACTCGAGCCAGCTGCAGAGCACCGAATCGCCGACCCGGCCGTCGATCACGGTGTCGAATTGGGAGCCGCTCACCCGGCTCGGCTTCCTATACGAGTTTTTCTGGGAGCGGATGTCGACCTCCGACCACATCCTTGGCGGCGGCCAGGGCACCACAGTCCAGAGCCGCGGCAATCCCAAGCTGTTCGGCGTGCAGCTATCGATCGAGCCCGTGAGCGGCTGGTCATTCGGCATCAACCGAACCCTGCAATACGGCGGCGGGGGCCTGCCGGACAGTGCTCATTTCCTGGTCACTGACATCTTCAAGCCCGGAGGAACGTCGCAGACTCTCGGCAATCAGGAGGCCTCCTACGTCACCCGCTACATCGTGCCGGCCAAGACTCCCTTTGCCGTGTACTTTCAGTATGCGGGCGAAAATACCTTGGACGGCGGCAGCTACCTCTTGGGTGAAGCCTCGCTCACGGCGGGCATCGATTTTCCCAGGATCTGGCATCACTTCGACCTGACGTACGAAATCTCCGAATGGCAGAACGGCTGGTACGTCAACAACGTCTTTCTGGACGGGATGGTGAACAACGGGCTCGTGACGGGCAACTGGGGCGGCGATCAGCGGTCCTTCGGTGATGGCGTGGGGGCGAGGAGCCAGATGCTGCGCGTCGGCTGGACGCCGCCGTTCGGCGGCTATCTGGAAGAGCGCGTCCGCGTGCTGGTGAATCAAAACTACGCCTACGTGGTGGTCCCCACCCTATTTGAGCCACCCCCGCCTTACCGCCATTACCTCGACGCGATGGTGCGGTACAGCCGCCCCTACAAGGGCGTCACCGTTGGGGGTGAGGTCGACGCCGGCCACGATGTCTTCGGACAAACGTATACGCGCATCTCCGGATTCGTGCGGTACGGGGGCGATGCACGCACTCGGGACGAGGACGCTCCGGACGATGGGGCGGATGAGGCCGATCACGCCAAGCCGGGGACCGAGCTGTTCGTCGATGCCGGCATCAACGTCAACCGCATCAACATCAATTTCGAACCGAACCTACCGATCGAGACGACGCAGGCCGAGTTCGGCCCGCACTTCGGAGTGGGCGCGCGCCGCGCCCTGTCCGAGAAGAACGATCTCGGCGTGCGCCTCGAGGCCGATGGCGAAGTGGATGGGCACCTGCTGCTCGGCGCGCGCTTGGTCGACTATCGCCACCGATTCACCGAACATTTCGCGATGGGCACCTTCCTGGGGGTCGCCCGGTACAATCTCGCCACGCCTGCCTATTCGCTGTATTCGGGCTTGGGGGCGCAATGGGTCGACATCCTGCCCAAGTGGGATTTGGGAGTCGATTTCCGGTATGCCCAGAATGTCGCGCGCGATCACGTGCTGGCTACCGACATCCAAGGCGTGAGACCGGACACCTTCTACAAGATCGAGAGCGGGGTTCTGTACCTGTCTAGAAAGTTCTAACAGGATCGCAGGTGCCGATTGCCCGCAGGACGGGGGCGCTTGCAGCCGTAGCCCGGCATTGCTGCTCGAGGGGTACCACTACGCTCGTCCTTAGGGCATAGTTAAGGGCTGAAGCCTCTAAATGCCCATTGACGCAACCGTGTAAATGCAGCGTGCCCATCGCCGCGGCAGACAGATTCTGATGCACGGAATACCCGGGATATTGGAAGCAGGGCACGATGTATCTCAATCTAAACTTGTCTTTCAACGGTGAGTCGGCAGATGGTATCGATCGAATCAGGAGGTGCCTGCGGGATGCGCGGGCGAGCAGCGCGGCTTTTGCGATATCGTGTCAAGGCATCTGATTTCGACCGGCTGAGCCGACCTGTCCATCCTTCGTTCATCGCACCGCGCACATGAGTGGGCCGGGGCCTGAAATTCAGCGGTTGTCTTGGCGCGACCCCGACGGCTTCGTGGTAAATGCGCATGGCAGAATTCTCCGTGCCGTGGCGCCTGCGAAGGCTGCACAAATCCGATCGTTGCTTGAGGCGCCGTGGATAGCGCGACTCATCGCCGAAGGGGTGCTTCCCCGGACAGTTGAAACATCAGATCCTCCGCAGCTTTTACAAGACACAGGTGATTGGGTTTGGCTCGAGCACGACCTGTTGCCGTTTCCGTGCCACGCGCATGAGATCACCGCACTGCAGCTTTACGATGCAGGTGACCTCACGCTCGACATCGCCATCGAAGCGGCAGCGAATGGTTGGGTGCTGAAGGATGCTTCCGCATGGAATCTCCTATTCAGCAAAGGGCGTCCCTGGTTTGTGGATTTGCTTTCGTTCGACAGGCTGGACTCAACGGGGACGTGGATAGCGTACGGCCAATTCGTGCGTCACTTCATACTGCCCCTGCTGCTATATCGCAAGCTCGGGATCACGCCTCCCGAAGTATTTCTGATCCATAGGGATGGCGTCGCACCTGAACGTGCCTACGAGCTATTGCGTGGCGCAGGGCTGATGTCTGCGACGGCCTTGGAGTTTGTGGTTTTGCCCAAATTGCTTACGCGTGCGGGCAGTCGGCTGATCGCGGCGCAAAGCGCGGGCAAAGCCCGAGTTCCGAGAGCTGCGATCGGCGAACATTTGCTGTTGAACACGCTGCGTCGCATGAAGCGAACCCTAAAAGCGCTCCGGCCCGACGAGACCAAGACGCACTCGGCATGGAAGAGCTATGAGGAGGAGCGTACCCACTATTCGGCGGCCGATCTCGCCGTAAAGACGGAATTCGTGCGCGAAGGCATCAAGGACAGCAAAACGGTGTTGGACCTCGGATGCAACGCCGGTGAATTCAGCCTGCTTGCCGCCGAGTGTGGCAAGGCCGTGGTAGCGGCCGACGCCGACCATGCGGCGCTAAGCCGCATGTATGCGCGCATTCGTGGACACGACACGGGGGTTTCGCCGATCATGCTGAATCTTGGCCGACCCTCACCCGCTGTTGGCTGGCAAAACAAGGAGGTCAGGAGTTTTCTTGACCGCGCCGCCGGACAGTTCGACTGCATCTTATTGCTCGGCATAATCCACCATCTTTTGGTCAGCGAGCGAGCGACCTTGCCCATGCTGGTGGACTTGCTGCACCACTTGAATCCCAAGTATGTGGTCTTGGAGTGGGTTGATCCCAAGGATCCAAGATTTCAGCAGTTGGCGGGGCTGAACGGCTCACTTTATAGCCATCTCGATGCGCCCAGTCTGGAGGCGTGCTTATTGCAAAGATTTCGCATGATTACAAAATTGCCCTTGCCGGGGGGTACCCGGGTGATGTATTTATGGCAGACGTAACGCACCTGTAACGCTGCACATGAGGCTGGGCGTTGGCTGGTAAAATCGACGCCATAACGAGGTTTATGATGGGGGAAGGCTCTTTTGGTCCGAGATTTGCTGTTGTCGTCTTGATTCTGGCGACAATCCCAACCGCAGCCATGGCCTACATTGACCCAGGCAATGGCGCGTACATGGTACAAACTCTTTTGACCGTGGTCGCTGCCGGCGCATTTTATTTGCGCCATCCAATTCGATCATTGAAGGCAATTGCACGCTGGTGTTGGACTCGGAAGTCCAAAGTTGCAGACGCCGAAGACTCGAACTCGCTGGGATCCACCAGCGAACTGAAGTCCGGCTCGAATGAAGCGTAACGCATTGCCGGCAGGAATCGATCTAGATCTACCGATAGATGTCGGCCTGCGACAAGTAATGCTGGACATAGTCCGCCACTCCCGCTTCCAGCGTATGGAACGGTTGGTCATAGCCCGTTTGTAGCAATTTATCCATTTGAGCCTGAGTAAAATATTGGTAGTGGGCTCGTATCGATTCCGGCATGTCGATGAATTCGATGTTGACGGGCTTGTCCAATGCCTTCCCGATGGCCAGCATCAAATCGACGAAAGATCTCGATTTGCCCGAACCGAGATTGAAGATCCCGCTCACCTCGGGTTTAGTCGCCAGCCACCGCATAACGCGTGTACAGTCCCTCACGTAGACGAAGTCACGCAATTGCCGGCCATCTGCGTAGTCGTCTCGATATGACCTGAATAGCTTGATCGTTTGTCCGGCAGCCACGAGCGGCGTGTTTTTGCAAACCAAGCTGCGCATGTCGCCCTTATGATTTTCGTTTGGGCCGTAGACGTTGAAGAATTTCAACCCACACCACTGCGGCGGCGCGATTCCCGCGAGGCTTTGTGCCACGGCCCACTTGTCAAACGCATGTTTCGACCATCCATAGAGATTGAGTGGGCGCAATGCATCCAGCACGTCAATCGATTGATCATCCTTGAAACCTCGCGAGCCGTCTCCGTACGTAGCGGCCGAAGAAGCGTAGATCAACGGAGTTCGGGTCCGGGAACACCATTCCCACAATATTTTTGACGTGCGGAAATTGTTGAGCAACATCTCATCCCCATCAACCACCACGGTCGACGAGTTGGCGCCCATGTGATATATAAATTCGGCGCCGGGCAGCTTTTCCAGGAAGGAACTCAATTCGCGCGGCAAGATCAGGTCGTGAAAGCGACGCTTCGCAATATTCTTCCACTTATCCCGGGTGCCCAAATCATCCACCAAGATGATGTCGTGGCGGCCTGCCTCATTGAGATCGGCAACGATGTTGGAGCCAATGAACCCGGTGGCGCCGGTGACGATGATCACGGTCTACGGTGTCTCGGTAGCATGGATTCGACCGTCTTCAATGCTTCTCGCAGTAGTATCCGATTCGCGCTCGCATATGTACGCTGCGGCCTCGCGCATATGGCGAAAAACCGGCCGTGCATTCGCACTCGCCCAGGCCAAATCTCTCAGACCGTGCCCTTTGGTAACCAAAATACCGGTGCCCCCCACGGCGTCCGCCAGCTCGAGATCGGTTCTCTTATCGCCGATGACGTAGCTTCCGGCCAATCTAACCCCCCAGTCCCTCGATGCGGCAAGCGCCATGCCGGGCAACGGCTTCCGGCACTCGCATTCTGTGTGCGGCGCGTGCGGACAATAATACCACGCCAAAAGTTCTATCCCGTTTTGACGCAGTAAGCCATCCACTCTGGCATTGACACGCAGTGCCTGGTCCTCGGTGATCTTGCCCCGCCCGATCCCCGACTGGTTGGAAACGACGATCAAAGGGTGGCCCATGCTCTGCAACTGCGCCAACCCTTCGATAACGCCTTCTTCCAGGCAAACTTGATCGGGATCACCGAGATATTCCTTCTCGACGATGATGGTGCCGTCGCGGTCCAAAAACACCGTCGGCTTGTCATGCGGCAGTTTCACGCACACCGCCTATTCATCATCGGCTCTCAACTCCGCTCCGACCGCGCAAAGCATTCACCACCCTGGTAGTGCTCTTGCCGGGGACCAATTCGCATGTCAATACTCGGCCACCATACGACAGAACGTGGCTGGAACCAACGATGTTTTCAACGGTGTAATCCGCACCTTTGACCAAGACGTCCGGGTTGAGCTCTTTGATCATCTCCAGCGGTGTGTCTTCATCAAAGATCACGACGGCGTCAACGGCGGACAACGCCGCCAATACCATGGCACGGTCGTTTTCAGGGTTCACCGGGCGGCCGGCCTCCTTGAGGCGTTTGACCGACGCATCACTGTTCATCGCGACGATGAGCTTCCCACTGTGTTCCTTGGCAAAACCCAAAATAGACAGGTGGCCCACATGCAAGATATCGAAGCATCCGTTCGTGAAACCCACCTTGAGGCCGTTCTTGCGCCAGGTGACCGCGAGCTGAACGACGTCTTCGCGAGACATGATCTTATTTTGCAGCGCGCGCAGACTACCGCTATTGAGCCGGGCCAATTCATCGGCCAATTCAGTCTGAGTGACGGTTGCGGTTCCTCGTTTCCCCACCACGACTCCGGCCGCGCAATTCGCCAATAGAGCGGCGTCTCTCAACGGCAGTTTCGCTCCCAGGGCCAGGGACAATGCGGCAATTACCGTATCTCCGGCGCCTACCACGTCAAAAACCTCGCGTGCACTGGCCGGAATGTGGAAGGCTGTATCGGTCGGACAAACCAAGGTCATGCCGCGATGCGCGCGCGTCAACAAAACGGACTCGACGCCGGACCTGCTCAGAATCGTTGAACCGGCGTGCTCGGCTCGTGCGTCGTCTTCCGTGGGATCGATACCCGTCGCGTCCAGCACTTCCTTGCTGTTTGGCGTGATCACCGTCGCACCGGCGTAGCGTTCCAAATTCAGCGATTTCGGATCGACCACAATCGGCAGACGGCACGCTTGAGCTCTCTTGACGGATGTCCGGATGACTTCATCGGTCAATAGACCTTTCGCGTAATCGGAAAGCACCATGACATCGTGTTCCGGCGCCAATCTGGCGATGGATTCGATTATTGCCTTTTCCGTTGACCCGGCAATGGGTTCGGTGACCTCCGTGTCGGCACGCAGCATGTGTTGGCCATGTGCCACAAAACGAATCTTTTCGCTCGTTGGCCGATCGGCGCTGATGGCAAACTCACATCGGATCCCTTCAACCGACTCCATCGCCCGCCGTAGATCGCGCGCGACACTGTCCTGCCCCACGACGCTCACCAATGTGCACTGACCTCCGAGAGAGGCGATGTTCCGAGCGACGTTAGCCGCACCGCCAGGGAAGTCTCTCGTTGCTGAGACCGATAAAACGGGCACAGGGCTTTCCGGTGATATTCGTTTCACCTGTCCGGAGACAAAGCGATCCAACATGACATCGCCAATGCATAGCACGCGAACATTGCTGAGCTTATCGGTAATGATCATATTAGTCGCATCGGATCGAGTTCAAAGGGCGGCTCATTATACTAGGCTCGGCACGAGCATTAGGGCAGGCACGAGCATCAGGGTCGGCGCGGGATCGCGTTACCACAAACGCTCAAAGTTCGTTGCAACGCTTCGATTGCGCAAACAACGTGGTAAAAACTGCTGGCTTTACAGGGTTCCGAGGTAAAATCGCCGTTTTCCCACAGCACCTCTTGCCACAAACCCGCGGGCTGAGCGAGGAAATACCGCCACATGCCACGAATGGCCATGGCGACCTTCTGACACGCCGCTTCCACGTCTTGCATCGTTTGTGCGTGTTCCAACAGGGTGCACCATGCCTTGACGCGTTCGGTTTGGGGCCACAATTTTGCGGCAGAGTCCCGGACGGTCATGTCGTCCCAAAGCTCATTGACCGCAACACCGCGCACGGCATCCACGCCCCATCGCTCGCCGATATCGACTAGCCGTCGAGCCGCGGCCAAGTACGGTTGACGATGCTCGGCCTTGCAATACCCGGATTCCGCCCATCGCATGAGCAGCCAAGCCCACTCGAACTGATGACCGGGTTCGAGGATGCGGCCTGTCTCATCCTGCATGGGGCGCCAATTCGCGTCGAAATGCTCGCGAATCGCGCCCGTATGGGGGTCGATAAAATGAGTGGTGCAGAGGCTGACGATCTCGCGGGCCAGTTCCACCCAAGGCTTTGGGTCGGAATCATTGGTAGCCGCGATCCACGCCAGCGCCGCCTCGAGCATATGCATGTGTGGATTAGATTTCAGCGGTACGCTGGGCGGGTCGCTCTCTTCGAAGCCGCCGATGGATTTACCCCAGGTATCGCGCAATTTCCGCAGACATCGGATGGCGGCATCTTCAACCGGAAAACTCTCGGACAGGGTGGGTTTTGCGTGCGCCAAGGCAAATAGGTAAAAAGCGCACTCATACAGGCTGAATGACGAGTGCGGCTGCCCCGTTTCGGAGTTGAGCGACGTATGAAACAGTCCGTCATGCCGATGCATACGCGAGAAAAGGTACTCGCAGCCGTGCCGAACCGGATCCGAACGGGTTGATTGCCACCCGAGTCGGCGACCTACGTCAAACACGAATATTTGCCGAGCGACCACCCGGCCGCGTCGTATCTTTCCCGAAACTTCGAATTCCTGCGTCTTTGACTCAAAGCTCAGGCTCTCGAAATAGCCCCCGGAATCTCGATCGACGCCATATCTATCCCATAGAGGCAGCGCGTCCCGCCGCAGCCAGTCAACAAGCTCCGCGCACAACGAGGCTATGGAACAAAGCCCCGGGGATTGCCTCATGTCCATGTGTGCCCGCACTGCTCGGGGCGACGTGGTTGAATCGAGCGGTGACATTTAACAGGGACGCCGGGCGACGACGAGCTGTTGAGCGCAGCAGATATTCTTATTGTCAAAAAAGCCTAGGGCGCACCCGATGTCAAGCACCCGCCTTGCTGTGGGCGCGAATGCTCCGATCAGCCGGACGATTCCTTTCGTTCGAGCCTGATACCAGCTAAGGCCACGCATGGATTATTTGTCACCGCTTCGTCAAAACCCAGAATTCAATATCCAAAAGGATATAATGTCAACGCCGTGCTGGCTTTCGCCTAGCCGTCAAATCCTCTCGATTATAATGATTAAATCGCAAAAAACCCGGCCGAAGGGGGTCTTGCTCGCGAGGAAGGCCGCTTACGAACCCTCTCAACCCTGAGAAGCCGTCTCGCCAGGAAGCCGTCTTGTTCGCGGTGCCGCCGGCAACGAGCACTTTACCGCCCTGCAGCAGCGCGCGACTGCGCGGCCCGATTGATGGTCACGTGAATCCGTATGGAAGACTTAATCTCGACATGATCACAGGGTCGGCGCTCGTGTGACCCAAATGGCACCCTCTCTGTGTGACTACGACAACACGCCCTCATTTCGCAATATCGCTTGAAAGTGTTTGATCTCGGCATCCAGCGTCTTCTTGAATAGCTCGCCGTCCTGCTCGTGATAAATCGCCAAGTCGACATACGGTCGTGTTTCATCGCCAAAAAAATAAAACGAGAGCTGGCTGAATAATTCGACATCATCGAGCGAAATTGAACAGAGCAATGTTCCGAGGTTGTCCCAGACTATTGCATCGCGATAACCTCTGTGCCGGAAGGATCGCAAGAAATCCACAATCGATTCACCGGAACGGAAGATGAGATATGGCTCCCATTCCAAGAAGATTACCGGTCTATCGCGATCGATTATACCGGCGGCGCCTCTTAAAATCGCGAAATCAAACCCATCAGTATCGACCTTGAGCACGCTGACAGAAGACAGATGTGCCGCAGCTTCGTCGAGCGGCCTGAGAGTCGTGCCGCTAACATCACCGTCTGGTGATGGCCGAAGATGCGCAGAGCTGGTGAACGAAACCAGTTGATATTGTTCGACGCGGCCGTCGCCAACGAATCGCGGATAATCCCCTACGAATTGCGGATAGATCGTCACCGGCTCCAGTTTGGCTTTGTTCTGCTGTAGAACCCGCAAAAACTTGGGACTGCCCTCTACCGCAAAAACATCTGCTGAGATTCCGACGCCACGAAGGAGTGCGATGCCATCCCCTATGTTGGCTCCGACATCAATGATCGTACCCGTCGGCCGCTCCGCGACAGCGAATGCGGCAAGTCGGCCAAAGTTTCTGTTCATTTGCGGGTGGACGACTCGCCAGAAGACGGCGTCGTGAGAAAGACTTGCCACTATCCTGGTACTTCCAAAATCCAAAGTTACCAGGGGGTCGTAGAATCGGTTTAACAGAATAATAACGCGTCTAGCGAGCGCGAGCTTTACCTGCTTGCGTCGGCTCCTTTTTCCGGCACTGATCTTTTCGACCAGATTGACGAGCGGCTGAGCCCAGTGCTTCATGAATAATCCGCGCTAGGGTGGAGGGATTTCCTTCCTCATTCTGCCTCGCCACCATCCCCCGTGTCAGGTGGTGCCACATGCGGCAATGCGGTATGCATGGCGGCGCTGGGTGCTCCTCGGGCTATCCGAGGCAATCTGCATCACGACGGGAAGTTTAGCTATGCGGTTTACCTATGCGATCTTCCCAAAGAATTGGACCTTGAGATATTTCCCCGAAGCAATATTGCTCGTATTCAAGATAAATCCGTCGTCATTTGTCTGGCCCATGAACCGAAAAATCAATCTCGTTTGGGTAACCCCATCAACATTCACCCCGTACATGAATGCTTGGACAGTGAGCGCAGCACCCGTATTGTTCGCGACAAGCTGTGCCGATAAGCGGGTGAATGCTTGGTTTTGCTTGGCGGTGTTGACGATGAACCAATTAGGGCTGGTGCTGGAAATCTTACCGCCATTGGCAAAGGCGGTTGTCGCATCGGTGCCGGTGGGCGTATTAGTGGGTGTTGCCGTCCCGCCGATAACTCTCGAGGAGAAATTTCCGAGCACGCCGCTGCCAAGATCTTGATAGAAGGAATGCTGGAGTGTGCCCCTATGGTTCACCAGCTCGAAAATGAACGCTTGCTCAGTCGCAAGGCCCGACTGTTCGTCCGTGTTGCATTCCGCCACGGAAGTTATGGCCCCTGCTGCGCCGAAATAAAAGCGCGAATTGTACCCGTGGTTGTCGCTGCAGTAGTTGGTTCCCGGCGCGGAGAGTCCGAAGTTATTTTGAGTGGGACCGCCGTATACGTCGTTATCACTTATCGTGTTATGGGCGGATTTCCCGTTGATCAGTATGTCCGGGTAATTGGAGTTGCGCAGTTGATTATTGTCGTTTGCCCGATTGGCGCTGACAGTCGATAGCGAGAGCCCGGCGCCCCATAGCCCGAAAATCCCGTTCCGCGTCCACACGTTGCCCGTGCACTCGTTGAACTTGCCGTCCAAGTTCATGCCGTCGCCGCCGTTGCCATACGATTGATTGTTGTTGACCTGATGAAAAGTTTGAGCGCTATCGTTCGGCGGATACGAGGATGATGCATCGACACCGTCGTACTTGTTGTAGTAAGTCCTGTTGTTGTTTATTTGTCCGCGAAAGCATTGCAAAAAAGGAATCGCGACGGCCGCTGGGCCGCCCCAAAAGTTCGCGCAGAATATGGTCTCCGCGCGTAGCGCGCGGTCCCATGAGCAATGTACGCCATCACGTGCTACCCGGACGACTCGTGTTTCGCCATTATCGAAAGAGAAGTTCCACGTGCCGGACGTGGTCGCCGTTTGAAGTGTCCCGCTTACGGCGCCGCCCACCGACGCGGTGAAAATGCCTCCGTAGTTTTGAGTGGTCTGAACACCCGACTCGCCGCACATGAAGCATTCGTTATCGCTCATTACGAAATCAGAGTTGTTCATGAACACCACGCCCGACTCGCTCGCGTATTGAACGCGATTGCGCATCGCGCGATTGCCGGTACCTACCTGCACGGCATTAGTGGCGTTGTCAAACGTCAACGCACCCCATGTGCCCTTGCCGCCGCGCACATCGCAATCCATGATGCTTGAATTTCTCGCATCCATGATGTTGATTCGAACGAACCGGCCATAAATGCGCGAGACCCTGATCTCGTCGGCGACGCCTTGAAAGAGCAAAATCGGGCCGATGCTCTGGCTTTTCTGCTCGGAGGTGAGGTTGTGATAGAGAGTCCCGGAGTACGGCGCCTCCATCGTATCGACATCATTTGAGGTCGGCTGGTAGCCGAGCGCCGTACTCGACTGCTGTAGCGTCGCGAATACCGCATTCCCGGTTTGATTGTAGATAGGGGGCGTGCGCGTGATGATCCAGGGCGCCGTGATGTTGCCCATGTAGAAGTTATCGGCGATGGAACCCGTGCCGCCTCTTACGCTCAGCACCGTGCCGTCGCAATACACCTGACTGCTCGGACCTTCCCCCAGAATCGTGACTTGTCCCGTGACGGTCGCACCCGTGGCGATCTTGAATGCCATTCCCCGAGGGATGCGGATGCAACCCACGCTGGCGGCGGAGGCCCAAGCGGCAGAGTCATCGGTTGATGGAATCGAACCAGCCGGTCCACCAACTGCGCCATATCGCCGAAGGTCGCCGATAGGGTGGATATAATTGGCCGGGGCTACATGGGCGGCGACTTCAAGGGCGGTTTGAGGGTACAGGCGTGCTCCTGGCGTCGACTGATCTGCGGCGCTAGACAGAACGTCACTACTCTCTGGCGTCGGGCCGGTTTTGTCTTTTGACTCGGATGACGAGGCGGCAAGAATCGAGGAACTGCCTACGAGGGCAAATACTCGGCGTCGCGTGAACCCTGGGAGCCCCATGGCGGTCATATCTCCGATTTGAATCGCGATTCAGCAAAATTACGACAGCACAAAAAGAAACACCACTTTTGTTGCTGCGCACGGTTCGTGGGAGCGCCTGCAGACGGATTCTGAGCTGGACGCGAATATCTGAACTCGGTTGATAAGCGCGGCCGTAGCTCGGTCAAGGCCAAGTTAGGGGTTTATAATCCGATCATGTCGGAGCCAATAAGGTGACTATAAATGACCGATGAGGCCTCAAAAACCCGTGCCGTGCGAGGTCCGCAGTTTGAAAGCACTTATCTGCGGGGTTCGGTAATCGATATCGGATGCGGGCCGGACCCCGTCGTTGCACACGCCGAACCATTCGATCTTCAACATGGCGACGCTCAGGAAATTGCGGCTCTCCGTCCGAACGGCGCATACGATGCGGTCCACAGCTCCCACTGTCTCGAGCACATGCGCGACGTACCCAAAGCGCTCGCACAATGGTGGGCTTTGGTGCGAAAGGGAGGCTATCTCATTCTCGTTGTTCCGGATGAAGATTTGTACGAGCAGGGAGGTTGGCCAAGCGCATTCAATTACGACCACAAGGCCACCTTCCAATTTGGCAAGGAACACTCCTGGTCGCCGGTCTCGTATGATATCTTGATGCTCGTAAGTTCACTCGCCGGCGCGGTCGTCATCAGCTGCGACCGTCAAGACTTGGGCTATGACTACACTCTGATGCGAACTCCACTCTCGACTGCGGATCGGGCTATTTTCCGCTTGCGACGCATGACTCGTGCTGCTATTCGTCGACTCGGCGGCCCAGGCAGGCCGCTCCTCGGCATTGCAAATTGTTTCTTCAGGATCCTCAATGCGCCTGTCGATCAGACGGAAGGAGCCGCGCTGGCGCAGATTCAGGTTATTGCGCAGAAGAGGAGCTAGTCCGTCGGTGTCGCTGAGTTCCTAGGCTGGGGCCGCTACGCCGCTACCGACCTCCATTTCCCCGCTAAAGCTTTCGAGCTTCCCAGACCGTTCGGCCCGAACTGCCCTCAGGGCCCGCAACTACGCTGAATCGCAGCCCCGGTGTGGCAAAAACCGTCGGTAAATCAGGGCCGTAATCCCAGTACACGAGTACGCCGGCCGGATCGAGCGGATCTCGGTGATATTCCGCCGGCCCGGTGACGATAACCGTTCGGCCGCCTTCAATCGCCGCGCGGCGTCTCGTCGCTGCCCTCGGTGGCACCGTAAAAACATGTACGCCGCCCTGTCGAAGAACCCTGGCGGACTCACGAAACGCCGCGCCTGGGTCCGGTACATGCTCGAGAACATCACTGGAGACGATGACGTCCAGGCTTTCGTCGCCGAAAGTCAAAGCAGTAATGTCTTCGCAGACAACGCCGTCCTTTCGCCGCGTACCCGGCGGGACGTCGGGCCGGAAGAAGCTTCGAGTATAGCTGCGCGCGACCGATAGCATCGGGTGCAACGGCGACCCGGGATCCAATTCCAAAACCTCGAGACGCTCGAGGTTCGGCGCAGAGTTTCGAAAATATCGAGCCAGCATTTCGTAGCGCAAATTGGCCCGACATCTGATGCACAGATGAAATTCCTCGTCCTCTCCGATTGCAACGAAGAGCGATAGGCGGTTACACGCCCCGCAAGTCCTTACCCTGGAACGCCATAGGTAACGAGCGTTTGGAACCACTCTGGTCCAAAACTTATTCCACAGATATCCCGCTGATCTGTTCGACATGTTCCTAGACGTTCCTCAACCGCATACGCAGCTCGGCAGCCACCTTCGCCGGCTTGATGGAGGTCAAGCAAAAGTTGGACGGCTGACTGCAGCGAGAATTTCCACACGGCTGGCACGGCCAATTCCTCTCATAAATCGGGAATAAGTTGCCGACGGAACCAAAGACGCTTCTGGGATCCACCGGACCGAACAATGCAACCGTAGGAACGCCGAGAATCCCTGCGAAAAAGGTGGTGCCGCTGTCCATGGAAAAAAGCACTTTTGTCTTCGCAATCGAGATGATCGCTTCCTCGAGAGATCCGATGACATAGCGAACATTTCGGGTCGAAGGCAGCAAGGATCGTATCGCTTCCAGGTCATTCGGTAATCCCACGATACCGATGCGATACGTGGTCGGCAGAGCAACTATCAAGTCGATGAAATGCGTAGCGGGCCACTTGCGATTCTCGGCGTTCGCACCGGGATGAATCAAAATGTCGTACTCCGAGTCCAAATCCCGGCAAGCATGAATCGAACGCTTGAAGCGTACCGGAAGCAATTTCCTCTCCCGTTCCGGACGCGCCATACTGTAAGCCGTCGATTCACGTTCAGCCAATGGCAGCCTCCTATCGACCGCGACGCGAATATCGAACAGCCGCGAACCCCGCTCACTTTCGGCTCCGGCCAATATGGCACGCCGCCAAAAAAAAGTTTTCATGAGCCAAAAAAATATCGATACCTTCCGGCTCCGCGCGGAGGCAGGACTATGGGGCGAAATCCAGACAAAGTCGGGCGCCAAACGCGATGTTTCCAGAATGAACCC
>JBEKHK010000044.1:0-29467 GCA_050012315.1 Steroidobacteraceae bacterium
GTGCCGACCTCGCGCGCCACGCGCGTCACTTCGCCGGCGAAGCCGTTCAACTGGTCCACCATGGTGTTGATGGTGTTCTTGAGTTCGAGAATCTCGCCCTTCACGTCGACGGTGATCTTTCTCGACAGGTCGCCGCGCGCGACCGCCGTGGTCACCTCGGCGATGTTGCGCACCTGGCCGGTCAGGTTCGAGGCCATGAAATTGACGTTCTCGGTGAGATCCTTCCAGGTGCCGGCGACGCCGGGCACGTTGGCCTGGCCGCCGAGCTTGCCTTCGGTGCCCACCTCGCGCGCCACGCGCGTGACCTCCGAGGCGAACCGGTTCAGCTGGTCCACCATGGTATTGAGCGTTTCCTTGAGCTGCAGGATCTCGCCGCGCACGTCCACGGTGATCTTGCGCGACAAATCGCCATTGGCGATCGCGGTGGATACCTCCGCGATGTTGCGCACCTGAGCGGTGAGGTTTCCGGCCATGGAGTTCACGGAATCGGTGAGATCCTTCCAGGTACCCGCGACACCGGGCACCTGCGCCTGTCCGCCGAGGCGGCCCTCGGTGCCGACCTCGCGCGCCACGCGCGTCACCTCGCCCGCGAACGATCGCAGCTGGTCGACCATGGTGTTGATGGTCTCTTTCAACTCCAGGATTTCCCCCGAGACCGTCACCGTGATCTTCTTCGACAAGTCGCCTTGCGCGACGGCGGTCGCCACCTCGGCGATGTTGCGCACCTGGCCGGTCAGGTTCGAGGCCATGGAATTCACCGAGTCGGTGAGGTTCTTCCAGGTACCGGCAACGCCCTTGAGCTGCGCCTGGCCGCCGAGCTTGCCCTCGGTGCCGACCTCGCGCGCGACGCGCGTCACCTCGCCCGCAAAGGCGTTCAGCTGGTCCACCATGGTATTGATGGTGTCCTTGAGCTCGAGAATCTCGCCCTTCACGTCGACCGTGATCTTCTTCGACAGATCGCCGTTCGCCACCGCGGTGGTCACTTCGGCGATGTTGCGAACCTGACCGGTCAGATTCGAGGCCATCGAATTGACGTTCTCGGTGAGATCCTTCCAGGTGCCGGCAACACCGCGCACGTTGGCCTGGCCGCCGAGGCGTCCTTCGGTGCCCACCTCGCGCGCCACGCGCGTGACCTCCGAGGCGAACGCGTTGAGCTGGTCCACCATGGTGTTGATGGTTTCCTTCAGCTCGAGGATCTCGCCCGAGACCGTCACGGTGATCTTCTTGGCCAGGTTGCCGCTCGCGATCGCGGTGGAAACCTCCGCAATGTTGCGCACCTGCGCCGTCAGGTTCGAGGCCATGGAATTCACGTTATCGGTGAGGTCCTTCCAGGTGCCCGCGACTCCCGGGACCTGCGCCTGGCCGCCGAGGCGGCCCTCGGTGCCCACCTCGCGCGCGACGCGGGTCACCTCGCCCGCGAACGCGTTGAGCTGGTCGACCATGGTATTCATGGTCTGCTTGAGCTCGAGAATCTCGCCCGATACATCCACGGTGATCTTGCGCGACAAGTCGCCGCGCGCCACGGCCGTGGTGACTTGCGCGATATTGCGCACCTGCGCGGTGAGGTTTCCGCACATCGCGTTCACCGAGTCGGTGAGATCCTTCCAAGTGCCGGCGACTCCCGGCACCAGCGCCTGGCCGCCGAGCTTGCCCTCGGTGCCCACCTCGCGCGCGACGCGCGTCACTTCCGAGGCGAACGAACGCAGTTGATCCACCATGGTGTTGATGGCTTCCTTCAACTGCAGGATCTCGCCGCGCACGTCCACCGTGATCTTCTTGGACAGGTCGCCGTTCGCGACCGCGATGGTCACCTCGGCGATATTGCGCACCTGAGCGGTGAGATTCGAGGCCATCGAATTCACGCTCTCGGTCAGATCCTTCCAGACGCCGGTCACTTCGCGCACCTGCGCTTGACCGCCGAGCTTGCCGTCGGTGCCCACCTCGCGCGCGACGCGCGTCACCTCGGAGGTGAACACGGAGAGCTGCTTGATCATGGTGTTGACGATGTTCGCCGAGCGCAGGAATTCGCCCTTGAGCGCCCGGCCATCCACGTCGAGCGGCACCGTCTGCAGGAGGTCGCCGCGCGCCACCGCCGTCACCGTACGGGTGACCGTGGTCGTGGGCCACAAAAGATCATCGATCAGCGCGTTGACCGAGCCTTCCATGTCCGCCCACGCGCCTTGCGACAATCCGAACTTGACCCGGGTGCTGGTCTTGCCCTGGCGCCCGACGACCTCGCCCACATGCTCGAGTTGTTGTGCGATGCGCTCATTGGCGGCGACGATGGTGTTGAAGGTGTCGCAGATCTTGCCGGCCACGCCGATCTTCGAGCCGGGCAGGCGCACCGAGAAATCCCCGGCCTGCATGGCATTCAGAGCGTCGAGCAGCTCGCTGAGATTGAGTTCGGGCGAGGCGATTGCAGCCGCCTTGGCGGAATGCCCGTTCGCTTTACGTTTGCGCGCGACGCTTTGACTGGATTCCATGTGCCAACCTCTGCTGTCGCCGCACGACCGAATTCGCGCGGCAACCATTTGCTACGTTCGAGTGATCGGAGTTGGACCGGCGGCGGGAGCATCACGGTGAGCCATCATGGTGAGAGAGATGCGCCCCGCGAAGCCGCTCGCCGATACCCCCCACTCGTCGATTTCGTCCCGTGACCAAAACAATACTATTATGTTGCGTTGGGTATACATGCTGCGGGCTACCCGGCGCCGCCAAATCTTCGCGTACCATCCGAGAAAAGTCCATTGCGGCAGCGTTACGGTTCGTTGTAAGAATTACAAGTCAATACGGAAGCAGGTGGACGATGAGAAGAGAGCTATTACCCGAGGATGTCGACTTCGCCGTCAAGGGCGGATCGGTGTACGGCTGCGGCGGCGGCGGTTTCGCCGATCACGGTCGCACGCTCGGCAACATCGCGACATCGATCGGCCGACCGGAACTCGTGAGCGTCGATGAACTCGACCCGGACTCGCTGGTTGCGACCATGGCCGCGATCGGTGCGCCGGGCGGCCTTACTCAATGGGAGATGCGAGGCGTCGACTATCTGCGCGCCGTGCAGCTGCTCCAGGAAGCATCCGACCGGCCGATCGTGGGCTTGATCATCGGCCAGAACGGCATGTCGAGCACCTTGAATGCGTGGCTGCCGGGCGCAGCGATGGGGCTTGCGGTAGTCGATGCGGTGGGCGATCTGCGCGCTCATCCCACGGGCGACATGGGATCGCTCGGCCTCGCCAATAGTCCCGAGCCGATGATTCAGACCGCGGCCGGAGGCAATCGCGAACGCGGCAGCTACATGGAAGTCGTGGTGCGGGGCGCGACGGCGCGCGTCTCGCCGGCGCTGCGGACCGCCGCGAACGAGGCCGGCGGTTTCATCGCAAGCTGCAGAAATCCGATTCCGGTGAGCATGGTTGCCGAACGCGCCGTGCTCGGCGGCATCAGTCAGGCCCTGCACGTCGGGCGCGCCATCGTGCGTGCGGAGCCGCGCGGCGGCGACGCGGTCACCGAGGCGATCTGCGAGGCGACCGGCGGCACGATCCTCGCCGAGGGCAAGGTCGTTCGGAACGGACTCGTCTATACCAAGGAGGCGTTCGATTGCGGCACGATCGAGATCGCGGCGCCGGGGGGCAACATCGTTGCGCACGTGCTGAACGAGTACATGGCGCTGGAGCGCGACGGAGAGCGGATCGGCACCTACCCCGACATCATCACGACCTTGACGCCGGACGGAGTTCCGGTGAGCGCGGGACGGCTCACCGAGGGCATGCGGGTCCGCATCCTGCATGTGCCGAAGACTCGAATTGCACTGTCCGCGAGCGTGTACGACCCGTCGGTCTACCCTCCCGTCGAACGGGCGCTCGGCATCGAGATTGCGCGCTTCGCGATCGACGGGAAACGGCCGTGACCGAGCTGCGCCCTCATGAGTTCGGCGGCAAGCCGTTGCGCTGCCGAGGCTGGCGGCAAGAAGGCCTGCTGCGTCTGCTGGAGAACGTGCTCGCCGTGGGCGAAGATCCGGAAAATCTCGTCGTCTATGCGGCGCTCGGTAAAGCGGCGCGCAACCGGCCCGCTTATGAGGCGATTGTGCGCGCGCTCAAGACCCTGGCCGATGATGAGACCCTGATCGTTCAATCGGGCAAGCCCATCGCGGTGCTCAGCACCCATGCGCGTGCGCCTCTCGTGCTCATGGCCAACTGCAACCTCGTCGGCCGCTGGGCCAACGAAGAAGTGTTTTACGATCTCGAGCAACGCGGGCTCATTTGCTGGGGCGGACTGACCGCGGGCTGCTGGCAGTACATCGGGTCGCAGGGAGTGCTGCAAGGTACCTACGAGATACTCGCGCGCGCCGCCGCGCGGATGGGCGCCTCCGATCTCACGGGCCGTTTTTTCCTCACGGCCGGACTCGGGGGCATGGGTTCCGCGCAGCCGCGCGCCGCAACCATGTTGGGCGCGGCGAGCATCACGGTCGAGGTCGACCCGGAGCGCGCGGCCAAGCGGCTCGAAAGCGGCGCCGTACACGAAGTCACGGACTCGCTCGCGCGGGCGCTCGAATCCGTCGAGCGCGCGCTGTCCGAGCGGCGCGCCTGGGCCGTGGCGCTCGTGGCCAACGCCGCCGACGCATACCCCGCGATCGCCGCGGGTCCGCTCCGACCGGACGTGGTGACGGACCAGACTGCCGCCCATGATTTGCTCTACGGGTACGTGCCGCAGGGCTATTCCCCCGCCGACGTCCGCCGCGCGCGCGAGCGCGACCCGGCCAAGCTGACGGCCGACGGTGTGCGCTCGATCGGCGTCCACGTCCAGGCCATGCTCGAGTTCCAGAAACTTGGCGCCATCGTATTCGACAACGGCAACTTGATCCGCAGCCAAGCGGTGCGGGCCGGGGTGACCAGGGCATTCGATATCCCCGTATTCACGGAGGCCTTCCTGCGGCCGCTGTTTTGCCGGGGAATCGGACCTTTCCGCTGGATCGCGCTCTCGGGAGAGGGCTCGGACATCCGCACCATCGACGACCATTTGCTGACTGCCTTCGCGCATGACCCGTCCGTCACTCGCTGGATCCGCACCGCGCGCGATGCCGTGCCTTTCGAAGGGCTGCCGGCGCGCATCGCGTGGCTCGGTCACGGTGCACGCACTTCGCTCGGGCTCGCGGTCAATGACATGGTGCGCGCCGGGACGCTGAAGGGACCGATCGCCTTTACCCGCGATCACCTCGATGCCGGAGCCATGGCTCACCCCAAGATCATGACCGAGAACATGCGCGACGGCAGCGATGCCATCGCCGACTGGCCGCTGCTCAACGCGCTGGTGAATTGCGCCTCGCAGGCCGATCTCGTCGCCATTCATTCCGGCGGCGGCGGGTATGCCGGCTTCATGACCAGCGCCGGCGTCACGCTCATCGCGGACGGAACCGCCGCGGCGGCGGAGCGCTTGCGGCTGACGTTGACCAACGACACCTCGCTTGGCGTGCTTCGCTACGCGGATGCCGGATACGAAGAGGCGCAACGCGCGGCGGACAGCGCCGGACTCAAGCGGCTGAGTCCTTGACGTGCGGGCCCCGTGCGCGCGTGGCTGATCGTTTGCCGCATCCTGATCGCGCTCGTGGCATGCGCGGCGATCGTGGTCGTCGCGGCGGTGGGCTTTGCCGCCGGCGTCGACGCCGGCCTGTTCCGCGGCACGGTGATTCGGTTCATATCGGCTAAAGCCGAGCGGCCCATCCAAGTCGCGGGCGCGCTGCACGTTCACCTGCTCGCCCGCCATCCCGATCTCGTGGCCGAGCGCGTCACCATCGATAACCCGGCCTGGGTGCCCTCCGGCCGGATGGCGGAGATCGGGGAAGTCTCGATGGTGATGGACGTACCGTGGTTCGACAGAGCGTTCGGGATCGTGAGCCTATCGATGAAGTCCGCGACACTGCATCTGATGCGCGATGCCGCCGGATACGCGAACTGGCAGTCGACCAACCCGGATGCACCCCCGAGCACGGACAAAATGCCGATTCTGCGCCGCCTGTCGATACCGGATGCGCGCGTGCTGCTCGATGATCGGCGCAGGCACCTGCAATTCGACGGAGTGGTCTCGGCGCAAGGCGCCGACGGCGGCGCGGCCTCGCGTCTCACGATCAGCGGCAACGGGCAGCTGAACGGGCACGGCGACTCGTTCGAGATCACCTCGGATCCTCTGGCCGCAGCCAGCCACGAGATCCCCTATCATTTCGTCTTCTCCGAGCACTCCAGCGGCTCGGAACTCAAGGGCCACGGCAGTCTTCCGAAGCCCTTCAACTTCAACATCATCGATGCCTCCTTCGAGGCCGCCGGAGCCGATCTCCGGGACCTCTATTTCCTGACCGGGGTTACGCTGGTCAACAGCGGCAAGTACCAGCTCACGGGAAACATCCTCCGCAGAGACGCGTTCACTCGATTCGCAGATCTCGCGGCGACGACGGGGCAAAGCGACGTCCGCGGCGCCGTCGCGGTGGATGTATCCAGCGGACGGCCCAAGCTCAACATCGACCTCGAATCGCAGTTCCTGAGGATGGCGGATTTTGGCCTGCGAGCGGCCGGCCGCGCCCCCGAGAGCGGAGAGCCGCCGCTGCTCCTGTCGAATGCCATGCTGAGGCCGTCGACCCTGCGGCTCGGTGATGCCGATATCCGGTTTCTGGCAAAGCAACTTCAGGTCGGCCGCGTGACGCTCGGCGGCGTAGCGGCGAAGGGAACGCTCGAACGAGGCGTGCTCACAGTCGCACCGCTTACGGCGGAACTTCTCGGCGGCAAGCTGCGCTCGCACGCACGCCTGGACGCGCGCACCGACGACCCCAAGGCCAGCGTCGACGTGACGGTCACCGATCTGCAGCTCGCCGAGATCAGTCGCAAGGACCCGTCGGCCCCTCCGGCGACCGGCTTGCTGCAGGTGCACGTCGCGATCACCGGCGTCGGCAAGTCCCTGCATCAAGTCGCGGCGAGCGCCAACGGCGGCGTCGTCGCCATCGTACGGCAGGGAACCGTCCGGGAATCGCTTGCCGAGATGACCGGCGTGGACTTGCGCGGCTTGGGCCTGGTGGCGACGAAGAGCCGGAAGGAGATTCCACTGCGATGCGCCGTGGCGGAATTCTCGGATCGCGCCGGAACCCTCACGGCCAAGCGGCTCCTCGCGGACACCGACCCGGTGCTGATCACCGGCGAGGGACAGATTCACTTCGATACCGAGACGCTGGATCTCGCGATCAGCGGTCACCCGAAGCGGATGCGGTTGTTTCGGTTTCGGGCGCCGGTCTTGGTGAAGGGCACCCTCACCCATCCATCGATCGACGTTCAAGCGCGCAAATTGACGCTCGTCGATCCGGGAAACGCGAAGGACGCGGATTGCGCGGCGCTCGAGTCCGCGGCGGCGCCGTCCGCGGCGGCGCCGTCCGCGGCGGCGCCGTCCGCGGCGGCGCCGCAACGTTAGTGCTCAGCGGCTGTAGTGCTCGGAACCGTGATCGGCGCGCCTGATCGGCTTATCCATAAGAGGGTTCCCGCACCGACGGGCGTGTATGAACGGCGCATGCTGCTGGATCGTCAATCACCGGAGCCTCACCATGAAGACCGACGCCCAACTTCAATTCGATGTCAACGAGGAATTAGACTGGGACCCGTCGATCCACGCCGAGGACATCGGTGTTACGGCGCATGACGGTGTCGTGACGCTCACGGGCCACGTGAACACGTTCGCCGAGAAATGGGAGGCTGAACGTGCTTCGCAGCGTGTGGCGGGCGTCAAGGCTCTTGCCGTGGAAATTGACGTTACGCTCCCCGGTTCCAGCAACCGAAACGATGCCGACATCGCCCGCTCGGCCGAAAACGTTCTGGAATGGAACAGCTATGTCCCCAGGAACCGCGTCAAGGTGCTGGTCGAAGGCGGCATGATCACGCTGTCGGGAGAGGTGAGTCGCGATTATCAGCGGCGGGCAGCCACCGACTCGGTACGCGTGTTAATGGGCGTAAAGGGAGTCACGAATCAAATGACCCTCCCGTCGGGCGTGCCATCGGACACCGTCAAGAGCGACATCGAGGCGGCTTTGCAGCGGCGCCTTCCGGATGACGCGAGACACATCTCGGTCGACGTGGAAGGCGGCAATGTCACCTTGACGGGCACGGTGCATTGTTGGTCCGAGCGGGATCGGGCGCGCCATTCGGCCTGGGGTACCGCCGGAGTTCGCAGCGTGGATGACAACCTGACGATGAGGTTTTGAATTCGCCGACCGCCACGATGTTCGATTGGCTCGAGATCTGCCTCGCTGCAGCTACGACGATTCTTGTCGCGTGCGCATTCACCCCGCCGCTACGGACGTACCGCTCCCTCTTTTTGGGAGGCGGTGCGCTCATGGCGATCACCATGTTATTCCCTCGGCCAGGAAATCAGCTCGGACAATTTCTCTTCGCTCAAACATCCGGTTCGATGCACCTCCCATCGGAGTTATTCGGAATTGCATGGTGGATCCTGGGCGCCTGGCTCATTAGAAGCCTGCTGACGCTGGTCCTCCGAAGAACGATTTTCCCGAACGACTACCAACCCCACGCGCGGCGCCTGTTCGCCGATCTCGCATCCGGGATGCTCTACATCGTCGCCTTTTTCGGGATCATGGATACGGTTCTGAAGCAGCCCATCTCCACATTCTTGGCGACCTCCGGCGTACTTGCCATCGTATTGGGTCTGGCACTGCAGACTACGCTCGCGGATGTTTTCTCGGGGCTGGCGATCAACATCGAACGCCCTTTCGGAGCGGGTGATTGGATCACCATGAATGACACGGTCGAAGGCCAGATCATTGAAATCGATTGGCGGGCGACGCGTATCCGGACCTACGCCAACGACATGGTCGTGATCCCGAACAGCGTCATCGCAAAGGCCATCGTGACCAATCACCGCCGGTTGAACGAGCCCTATCTATCCAGCCTATCGCTCGAGATCGATTCGGCCGTCTCGCCCGCCCGTGTGATCAATGCGCTTGAATCGGCTGCGAGCGCAAGCCGGGGAGTCTCCTCCGGCAACAAACCGGCCGCCTACGCATGCGGTTTTGTCGACTCGCTCGTGACCTACAAACTTTACTTTGCAGTCGAGAGTTATTTACTGGCGCCGGAGGTCCAGTCTCAGGTGATCACAGGGGTGACAGACGCGTTGCGAAGCGAAGGGATTCAGATTGGGTCGCTGCCCACGGATATAAGGATTGTCCCGAATGACCCCGTGGCGGCCGCACTGAAGGTCGTGCACCGCTAAGCAGCGGCCTGCCGCTGCACCAGGCCGGGATCGATCGTGTCCTTGCCAGCCAGCGCAAAGGCGAGCGTCGCGGCCGAGGGATTCAGGCTGTCGACCATCGAACTGGGCATCAGGATCGTGGCTCCCCGTTCCTTGGTGGTCTCATAGATGATATTCATGGCGCGCAGCTGCAGCGCGACGGGATGCCCCGCGTAGATGGCGGCCGCTTCGACGAACTTGCCCGCTATCGCAGCCTCGGCCGAGCCGAGGATGACGCGCGCCTGCTTCTCGCGTTCGGCCTGCGCTTGCCGCGACATGGCATCCTGGAGAGCTACGGGTATCGCCACATCGCGGATCTCGACCGAGCTCACCGATATGCCCCAAGGGGCGGTCTTTTCGCCGATCTCGAGCTTGAGCTGCTCATCGGCTTCCTTGCGGTCCGACAACAGCGCCGCGAGCATCGACGAGCCGATCATCTCGCGCAGCGACGTCTGGGCCACCCGGTCGATGGCCTCTCGAAAGTTGGTGATCGCCAATGCGGCCTTTTCCGCATCGTGCACGTGCCAAAAAATGATCGCATCGACATTGACCGGAACCGTGTCCTTGGTCAACGCCTGCTCCGCATTGAAGGCGGTGGTCTGAATCCGCCCATCGATGACGGCCACGACCCGATCCACGATCGGCAGGATGACGAAGAGTCCGGCTCCCTTTACGCCTTGCAGCTTGCCCATTCGCAGAATGACGAACTTTTGCCAGACGTTCGCCATCTTCAACGAAGAAGCAATCAAGGCTGCCACCACGACGAAGGGCAACGCAAAATAAATGTTGGTCCGGAAGGCCGTCGCGGCGCCGGCGGCGACACATACAAGGCCAAGGAAGGCGGCGATTGGATTCATAGTGAATGCCTCGATGGAATCTTGGTCGGTCTGCGGTGGGCGGGGGATGAAATCGATCATGTAGCGGGCGTAAAGCCTGATGACACCTGATAGGACGAGCTTAGCCGCACGGCGTGCGCTCGTCGGTACGGTAGCGCCCCGACAGCGCCACTCGAACATGCTTCCATGAGCATTCGGAACTGCAAGCGGAGAACCTTGATGCACGGCGGCGGCATTTTTGTCCTGCATGTCGTGAAATGCGTCGCGGCGGGTGCGGTGTGCGGGCTCGGATTGCTGAATTCGGCGGCCGCCAACCCGCCCGACAGCCGGGAGAGGTCTGCACTTTCCGTGATTGACACTGCGCGATCCATGTCGGCGATGGGTCCGTCGGCCGCTCACCATGAGAGCGCACCGACCACGCATCTCGACCTGCGGGCGCCGAAAGACTATGCGCCGGCCATCAGGCCCGGCGAGGCGCTCGCCTTCGCTGCACCCTCGCCCTCTTCGATCCACCGCATGGATGTCGATGCCGGCCGGCTTCCGCCCGCCCTGGGCACCGATACCCCCAATTCTCGACCGCCGAGTCCGATGGAGGCTCTTGTGGGCCGCGTACGCCGGGAAGGACTGCCGTTCGCGCGTCTGTGGGAGTCCAAATCGGCTTTGCTCAGCATCGGACTCAGTTCCAAGGGCAAACCGGGTCTGTGGCTCACACAGAAAACTCGATAGCTCTGCGGCGACCTCGTATCCTGCGCAACCGCCGCGCCGGCGACGCAGGTACGCTAGCGCACCGACTAATGACTCTCGTCGTGCTCCAATGTCCAGTGCCGGAGTTCGTCATTAGTTAGGAGAGGAACATGGATCTGCTCATTATCGTGGTGGTGCTGCTGTTATTGTTCGGCGGCGGCGGCGGATTGTATTGGGGCATGGGCGCGGGCTGGGGGCTCGGTCCGGTTGGATTGATCGTTGCCGCCCTCGTGATTGCCTACCTGGTGTACGGCTATCGCGGCCGGCGAGGCAGCGGACTTTAGCGGGCGCGGGGAATCGAGCTAAACGAGTAGCCCCTTGACCCGGTTGGCCAGTACCTCCATTGAAAATGGCTTGGTCAGCACATGCATTCCGGCATCGATGTGGCCGTGACTGAGCACCGCGTTCTCGGCGTACCCGGTGATGAACAGCACTTTCAGCTCAGGGCGGAGCTTGCGGGCCGCGTCCGCCACCTGCCGGCCGTTCAATCCGCCCGGAAGCCCAATATCGGTGATCAGCAGATCGATGCGCATCGCCGATCGCAGCACCTTCAGTCCCGCGTGACCGTCCCCGGCTTCGATCGCCGTATAGCCGAGTTCCTGCAGTACATCGATGACCAGCATCCGAACGATGGGCTCGTCATCCACCACCAATACGGTTTCCCCTTGGGTGGTATGGGCCACGGCGGACAGCTCGGGTTGCATTTCGGCCGTCTCGGCTTCCCCGATATGACGCGGCAAATACAGACACACCGTCGCGCCGTGTCCCACTTCTGAGTAAATCCGCACTTGGCCGCCGGATTGGCGCGCAAAGCCGTAGATCATCGACAGCCCCAGCCCGGTCCCCACGCCCAGGGGCTTCGTCGTGAAGAAGGGGTCGAAGGCTCGCGCAATCACCGCCGGCGTCATGCCGGTGCCGGTATCGGTGACGCTCATCGTCACGTATTGGCCGGACGGCACATCGCGCTCGCGGGCGCCGCGCTCGTCGACCCACTCATTGCTGGTCTCGATCATCAAGGAGCCGCCTTCAGGCATCGCATCGCGGGCGTTGATACACAAATTCAGCAGCGCGTTTTCAAGTTGATTCGAATCGACCCGGGTGGTCCATACGCCCGCGGCGCCGGCCACCTCCACCCTGACGGAGGGACCGACCGTGCGCCGGATCAAATCCTCCATGCCGGCAACCAAGCGGTTGACGTTCGTCGGCATCGGATCCAACGTCTGGCGCCGTGCGAACGCGAGCAGGCGATGGGTGAGTGCGGCCGCTCGCTTGCTGGCGCTCTGAGCCGATGCGATGTAGCGCTGCGCGTCGGTCAGCCGGCCTTGCCTCATCCGATTGCCGAGCAACTCCAGACTCCCCGAGATGGCCGTCAACAGATTATTGAAGTCGTGAGCGATACCGCCGGTCAATTGTCCGACCGCCTCCATCTTCTGCGACTGCCGTAGTGCATCGAGGGCCGCGGCGAGTTCGGTTCGAGCCTCTCGCTCTTGCGTCACATCCCGCGCGCTGCAATAGAATTTTCCCGCCTCCGACACGGCCACCCAGGAAAGCCAACGGTAGTCCCCGTCGGCCCGCCGGAACCGGCTTTCAAAGTGCAGCACCGGCTCGCCGGCCGCAACGTCTGCAAGTCCCGTGCGGACCTTTTCCACATCCTCGGGATGAATCAACTCAAAGAGCGATGTCCGGCGAATCTCCTCGTCCGTCCAGCCAAGCGCTCTCTCCCAGGCGGGATTGGTGCTCTCGAAATAGCCCGACGCGCCGAGAATGCCGAGCAAGTCGATGCTCACTTCCCACAGGCGTGCGCGCTCGGCATCCTGGTCGTCCATTGGCGACGCAAAGGCGGCGTTGCAATCAGCCTCCCGCGTCTTCCCGTTAAGAGGCGTCGAGGTCGCCATAGATCCCTCGTGCATCGCGCTTCGCGGGGTACGCGCTGCGGCAAGGCGATTGGTACTTAAACTGCTCGAGTCCACAAATGCCTCCAGGTCCATCATCTCTCGGTGTGGCGCCATCGTCCGAACATGCTTGAAGGCCATCGCACGCTAGCCGCGCAAGGGATCGACCGTCTGTGCGGCACCCCACATAAAGTCCGTAATTGCTGCGTTGCACAAGATACCACCGCAACGCGGCCCCACGCGGGGCTTCCGCGGGCCTCCCCGCAGGCTACCGCGGCATTTGCATCCGAGGCTGTGCAACCCCGAAACGCGCGCGTACTTTCGCGATGATCTGCCGGTCGGTCATCTTGTCTTCAGTGTCCACGGCGACGACTCGCGCACCGAGCTTCGTAATTTTTCCCCGTACGCATCGTGCGGTGCGGAGGCCGTGAGACCGGGGAATGCGCTCGCCGGCGACGCCGGATTGCCGTTACGAATGCTCGGTGTGTGAAACCAGGGCATATATGTCTGTTCTGCCAGTGCGGAGCTCATCCGTCACGCTACCGCGATGTCGACCGGTGGTCTGTGCTGCAGCGTACAGACGCGCCGAGCGGGCGAGCTACGTGGCAACCTGGTCGGGGAGCAGCCGACCGTATTCCTTCTTGACTACCGCGTAACACTCGCAGGTTCGATTCTCGAGGCCCGCGCGGTCGAGCACCGAGATGCGCCCGCGCGCGTAGCGGATCAGTCCGGCACGCTGCAGCTTCAGAGCGCTTTCCGTAACCCCCTCGCGACGCACGCCCAGCATATTGGCGATCAGCTCCTGCGTCATGACCAGATCCTCGCCGTGCAGCCGATCGAGACTCAACAGCAGCCAGCGGCATAATTGTTGATCGAGCGTGTGGTGCCGATTACAAACCGCGGTCTGGGCCATTTGCGTGATGAGCGCCTGCGTGTATCGCAGCAAAAGATGCAGCACCGGACCGCTCTGGTTGAACTCATCCTTCAAGGTCTGCGCCTTGAGCCGAATGGCCTGACCGGCGCTTTGCACCACGGCCCGGCTGGTGGTGGACTCCCCGCCCATGAACAGGGAGATGCCCACGATACCCTCGTTGCCCACGATGGCGATTTCAGCCGATTCGCCGTTTTCGGTTACATACAGCAGTGAAACGATGGCGGTGGTGGGAAAATACACATGGCTCAGCGTAGCCCCGGATTCGTAAAGCACCTGGCCGAGGCGCAGATCGACCGTTTCCAGCTGCGCGAGCCAACGGTCCCACACCAACGCAGGCAGCGCGCCGAGCAAGTGGTTCTTTCGAGGATCGATGGAAATATTGGGTACGCCTCCATGGCGCGGGAGCGGGGTGACGATCCCCAGACGGTCGAGACTCCGTGGTCGTGCCTCCTGGCGTGCCCAGTATGTCTGATACCGCACATAACGCAAGGGAGCGGCGGTAAGGCGCGCGGGGACGCCAATGCTCATCGTTGGATGCGATCGTAGACGGTTTTTACGGTCTGATAGCAAGAACAAGACGATGCCCGGAGCCCCTTCACATCGAGGATCTGGATTTTGCCGCGGCGGTAGTCGATCAGCCCGCGCCGCTTGAGCGCGCTGGCGGCCTCGGTTACCCCTTCGCGCCGCAGCCCAAGCATGTGCGCCAGAAATTCATGCGTCAGCGGAAACTCATCCGATGCCACCCGGTCGCGGGTCATCAGTAGCCAGCGTGCCAGACGCTCCTCCGCCTCATGGAAGCGGTTGCACGCCGCAGTTTGCGAAATCTGCGCCATCAAGGCGTAGGTGTATCGAAAGAGCGCCTGGCGCAACGCCTGATTCCGGTCGAACTCGATGCGAAAGGGTGCGGCAGGCATGCGTAAGGCCCGGCCGGCGCCCTGCACCAAAGCGCGCACGCCCGACACGCCCATCCCCAGAATGAAGGGCATACCGGTCATACCCTCGTTGCCCACCATGCCGACCTCGAGGGTACGGCGCTTATCGACCGCGGTCAGCAGGGAAATGAGAGAGTCGATCGGGAAATAGACGTGGCCGATCCGTCCACCCGCTTCGTAGAGTATCTGCCCGAACCGCAGCAGCACCGGCTCCAATTGATCGAGGCGCCCATAGTCTTTCGCTGCGATGCTCGCAAGCACTTGATTGCCCACGGGCTGTCCGGACGCCGACATTCGCTCCCCCCGCGGCTGCGCCATGAGATCAGCGTTTACCCTCGGTCACGTGGCCGCGACCGTCGCGCTCCTCGTTTCCGGTGAAATGAGCCTTATCGACACGCTTCGACGGCTCGGCCTTCTCACCGCGGGCCGGCATCGGACCCTTGTAGCCGTGCTGCGGATGAAATCCGTTATTGACGTTGCCGCGGAAGCCGCTGGGACCGTGAAACCACGGGCCGGCCCCGATGAAGACGCCGCCCGTGAACCACTCCGGACCGTAATATCCGGAAGGAGCGCAACCGTAAGGAGCGGCATCGTAGTAACCATACGGACATTCGGGGGCGATGCCGATGTCGATGCCGATCTGAGCCCGCGCCTCGGGCATGGCGATCATGAAGCATGATCCGGCAGCCGCCAGTAGAGTAAGCTTGAATCCACGCATGGTGCACCTCGCTTTTTCCGCCGTCCATCCGAAACGCTCGAATCCAGCGATACTGGCATGTAGCTGCCCGGCGATCTGTTCGCTGACGTACAGAGAGCTGATGACAAGATGGGTTGCGCGGGCGCCCGGCGCTTAAAGATGCATGACTCCGACTAAGTGCGATGCCGCACAGACCATGTTATTCGGGGGCGCTAATGTCCCCGCTTGAGCCCGCCGGCTCGTTCGCCCGTGGAGATTTGCAAACATAGCCTCACCTGAGCACAAAAATCACTTGCTGGCCGCGCTGCCCGGTCCCGTGCGCAAACAATGGCTGTCGCAACTCGAAGCCGTCCAGATGCCGCTCGGCGAAGTCCTCTACGAATCGGGCATCACGCTGAGCCACGTGTATTTCCCGACCACCGCCATCGTTTCGCTCCTCTATGTCATGGAAGACGGCGCGTCCGCGGAGATTGCGGTCGTCGGCAACGAGGGAATCGTGGGCATTTCGTTGTTCATGGGAGGCGGCTCCACCCCCAGTCGGGCCGTGGTTCAAAGCGCGGGGCTGGGCTTCCGGCTCAAGGCGCGAACATTGACGGACGAGTTCAATCGCGCCGGTCCGGTGCTGCACCTGCTGCTCCGATATACACAGGCGCTGATTACTCAGATGGCCCAGACAGCGGTTTGCAACCGTCACCATTCGCTCGATCAGCAATTATGCCGCTGGTTGCTGCTGAGCTTGGACCGGCTGCAGGGTGACGAGCTCGTCATGACCCAGGAATTGATTGCCAACATGTTGGGGGTGCGCCGTGAAGGCGTCACCGAGAGCGCCCTGAAGCTGCAAACCGCCGGACTGATCCGCTACGCCCGCGGGCACATCACGGTGCTGGATCGCGCGGGCTTGGAAGCACGCTCCTGCGAATGCTACGCGGTCGTTAAAAAAGAGTACGACCGGCTGCTGCTTTGACGGCGACCCGTCAGGGACTTTCCAAGCGAGCGCAACGCAAGGCCCTGCCTCCCGGCCTCTGCTCGCGGGGAATGGTCGCGACGCTTGCTGCGCAGTTCCTTTCGGCCTTGGCCGACAACGCGCTCCTCTTTGCCGCGCTCGCGCTCGTCCGAAAGCTGCATTACCCCGGCTGGAGCGGACCGCTGATCCAAGAGTTCTTCGTGGCCGCCTACATCCTGCTCGCTCCCTTCGTAGGTGCATTCGCCGACGCACAGCCCAAGGGGCGCGTGATGGCTTTCGCGAATGCCGCCAAGTTCGTCGGCACCTTGTGCATGTCCCTGCACATGAATCCGTTCTTGTGTTATGCGCTGGTGGGCTGCGGCGCGGCCGCCAATTCACCCGCCAAGTACGGCATCCTGGGCGAGCTCGCTTCGCGCGAGCAGTTGATCAAAGCCAACAGCCTCCTGGAGGCGTCGACCATCGCGGCGATCTTGCTCGGTGCCGCTGCGGGCGGAGTGTTGGCGGATTGGAGTGTAGAAGGCGCCCTCTTGGCGATTACCGGCTGTTATGCAGGCTCGGCATTGAGTGCGCTGCTGGTCCCGCGCCTGAAGCGCAAGTCCACGACCTTGAACTTCTCGATTACCGGCAGCTTGAAGGATTTCGGCTCGCAGACCCGATCGCTGCTGAAGAACCCCAAGGCGCGCCTCGCCGTGACCGGCACCGCTCTCTTTTGGGGCGCGGGCGCCGCGCTTCGCTTCCTCGTGATCGCGTGGGTGCCTGTCGCGCTCAAGATAACGAAAAATCGGGAGCCGGGATTTCTCACGGCGATGGTGGCGGTGGGAATCGTGATTGGCGCGGCGCTCGCGGCGCGCTTCGTGCGGCTGGGGACGCATCGGCGGGCGTTGCCGGCCGGGGTGATGATCGGCATCGGCGTGTCTCTGCTGCCCTTCGCGAAATCACTCCCTTGGGCCTATGCCTTGATGGCATTCGTCGGGGCGTGCAGCGGATTCTTCGTCGTGCCGCTCGATGCGCTTTTGCAACGGCAGGGCGACGACGGCGACGGGGTGGGATCGGCCATTGCGATTCAAAACTTCTTCGAGAACTTGAGCATGCTCGCGCTGGTCGCCGGCTACACCGCCGCCTCGTTCATGAGGGTGTCCGTGAATGACATTGCCGTCGGCTTTGGGCTCTTCATCGCCCTCTCCATGGGGGCGCTGAACTTGATGCGCCGCTGAACGTCGAACCCGATTGCCGGCCTCGTCGATACCCGCAACCGCTCCCTGCTGGAAATCGGATCACCCGGCTTTGCGCGTGATCTCCGGTTCGTTCATCCGCGGATCCCACTTCCATTGGCGGATCTCGGGCATGTCTTGGCCGTGCTTGCCGATGTAGTGCTTATGTTCGATGAGCTTGTCCTGCAGCCGCTGCTTCAAGTAGGCGCCCCGAGTGCCCAACTCCGGGAGTCGATCGATCACGTCCATCACCAAGTGAAACCTATCGAGATCGTTCTGCACCCGCATATCGAAGGGCGTGGTGATCGTGCCCTCCTCTTTATAACCGCGGACATGCAGGTTGCGATTGGTGCGCCGGTAGGTCAACCGGTGGATCAGCCACGGATAGCCGTGGAATGCGAAGACGATGTGCTGGTTCCTCGTGAACAGCGAGTCGTAGTCGACTTCATTCAGCCCGTGCGGGTGCTCCGTGCAGGACTGCAGCTTCATCAGATCGACCACGTTGACCGTCCGGATCTTGAGCTCCGGCAGATGCTCGCGCAGGATCGACACCGCGGCGAGAACCTCCAGCGTCGGTGTGTCCCCGCAGCAGCCCATCACCACGTCCGGCTCGCTGCCTTGGTCATTGCTCGCCCACTGCCAGATGCCGATGCCTTCCGTGCAATGGGTGACCGCGGCGTCAATGGTGAGCCACTGCGGAAGCGCGTGCTTGCCGGCGATCACCACATTCACGTAGTTTCTGCTCCGCAGACAGTGATCGACCACCGACAGCAGGCAGTTCGCATCGGGCGGCAGGTATACGCGGACGATGTCCGCCTTCTTATTGATGACGTGATCGATGAACCCGGGATCCTGGTGCGTGAAGCCATTATGATCCTGCTGCCAGACATGGGACGCGAGCAGGTAATTCAACGATGAGATCTTCCGCCGCCACGGCAGCTCCAGGCAGACCTTGAGCCATTTCGCGTGCTGGCTGAACATCGAGTCGACGATGCGGATGAAGGCTTCGTAGCTGTTGAACAGCCCGTGCCGTCCGGTCAGGAGGTAGCCCTCCAACCAACCCTCGCATTGATGTTCGCTCAGCATCGAGTCCAGCACTCGTCCCTGGGGCGCGAGGAACTCGTCCTGCTTCGTTTCCCGCGCGTCCCATTGCCGGTTGGTGACTTCGAATACGGCGCCCAACAGGTTCGAGAGGGTCTCGTCGGGCCCGAAGATGCGGAAATTGCGCTCTGTTTCATTCAACTTGGATACGTCGCGGAGGAAACTTCCCAATACCTGCGTATCGCATTCCTGGACGGCGCCGGGCTCCGATACCTGCACGGCGTGGTCGTGGAAATCGGGCATTCTGAGATCATGGAGCAACAGCCCTCCATTGGCATGCGGATTGGCACCCATACGCCGATCGCCCGTCGGGGCGAGCTCTGCCAACTCGGCGATCAAGCGACCGTTGCCATCGAACAACTCTTCCGGCTTGTAGCTTCTCATCCAGGTTTCGAGCAGCGGGACGTGCTCTGGATGGTCTGGATCGACCAGCAGGGGTACTTGGTGCGCCCTGAATGTACCCTCGATCTGCAGCCCGTCGACGATCTTCGGTCCTGTCCAACCTTTGGGCGATCTCAACACGATCATCGGCCATCGCGGCCGCGTGCCATTCTTTTCGTGACGTGCGTACGATTGGAATCGCCGGATGTCCTTAATCGCCGATTCCATCACCATGGCCATGCGCTCATGCATCGTCGCCGGATCATCGCCTTCGACGAAAAGCGGGGCCCACCCGCACCCGCGCAAGAACTGGTCCAACTCGCCCTTCTCGATGCGGGCAAGCACGGTTGGATTGCTGATCTTGTATCCGTTGAGATGCAGGATCGGCAACACGGCGCCGTCGGTCGCGGGGTTGAGGAACTTGTTGGACTGCCAGGAGGTAGCCAACGGGCCTGTTTCCGCTTCGCCGTCGCCGATCACGCAAGCGACGATGAGTTCGGGATTATCGAACGCGGCTCCGAAGGCGTGGCTCAGCGAGTAGCCGAGTTCACCACCCTCGTGAATCGATCCGGGAGTCGTCGGGGCTACATGGCTCGAGATGCCGCCGGGGAAGGAGAATTGCTTGAAGAGTTCTTTGAGCCCCGCTTCGTCCTGGGTCACGTTCGGGTAGATCTCGCTCCAGGTACCTTCTAAGTACACGTTGCCCACGATCGCCGGACCACCGTGGCCGGGACCGGCCACATAGAACATATTCAAGTCGAGCTTTTTGATGACCCGGTTCAAATGGACATAGATGAAATTCTGGCCGGGCGTCGTGCCCCAATGGCTGACGACCATCGGCTTCACGTCGGAGAGTTGCAGTGGACGCTTCAGCAGCGGATTGTCGAAGAGGTAGATCTGTCCGACCGAGACGTAATTGGCGGCCCGCCAATAGGCATCGATCTTGCGGAGCATGTCGGCCGTTAGCGTATGCGTCGACATTGTTGCTCCCGCCGGTCGATCAGGTCGTCCGGTCCCAGCCCATGCGGACCATCGTGTCGATGCAGTCTTTCGGCAGGAACAGCCTCCACCTCTCGACGTTTTTCGCGGAACGCGCGGCGTCGTTGCCGTCATCGAGCTGCACATCAACCTTGCCTGCGCAGCGCGACGGGCCGCCGTTCCCGTCGGGTTCGACGAGAGGCTCATCTTCGTTCTGCATCTCGAGATTCATCGCGGATGGCCTGCCGGGGGAACGATGCAAGAGTTACACAGCGGTCCTGTTTTCTCTGTGCGGTAACCCGCTTAGCAGAATTCCGAGAGTTCAAGCCCGATACCGATATTCCGCGTTCTGCAGGTTTACTTTGCCGGCCCAATATCCGGGCAGTCCGTAATGGTCATGAAGTTTCGCTTCGGCGTCCCGATCGAACTGGGTTTTTGCCCGATACGGCGGCGCATCCCTCACCGCAGCACGGGTCAGTTTCACGGAGACGGTGTGATCGTCCCAACTCATCCCCTCGATCCATTCAGGGGCAATCAGGACCTGGTGACCCAACCACCAATTGCGGGTATCCACAATTAGATACCTGATGGCCCAGTTCTCTTCATCGATCAGAAAGCCGCATACATGGCCCACGTCACCGTCGGGTGCACGAATGTGAGACGACGTCACCGTCTTGCAGCTTCGCAGATGGTGGTCGTCATCCTCGGCGCGTGATGCGTCGGCCTCGGCGCCTTGCCGCCAATAATAGGGATAGCCGTAATACGCCGAGAGTCTCGTTTCATACTGCCGGGATATGGGCCTGCCGGTGTCTATATCCGGACTGTCCTGCACCCGCTGCCGGGTCATTGAAACCGGTAATAGCCTGTTCAGCCAATTCGGCGCGCAGACGGACATCGTCGAGATCAACACCTTTCGACTGGCAAGCCACGCGCCCGTTTCGACCACGAAATAGCGCACGATCCAGCGCTGGTCGTCGAAATAAAAATCCTTCACCTTGCCGATAGTGCCGTCGGTCGCCCCGATGGAGTAATCCTCGAGATCATCCATCGTGCGCAACATGGGCTTGACTCCTTATCGGCGAACGAGATTCGAACACCCAAAGGCCAGCCTATGCGCATCGAGTACGCGTGTCTGTTCGGTGTCGCACACGAATACGCCGCTGCAGCGGCACCAAGATCCCAGGGCGCCCTCGCCGCGTCATCCGCTCCTTCGGTCAGGTGGCAGACGACTCAGATTATCGGACGTGCTCATCGCGGCGCGCCAATCCGCGAGCCATCCGACGCTCCGATCCGTCGTGCCGCTCGGGAAATATTCCGCGCCCAGCCATCCGGCATATTGCGCATCGCGAAGAGTGCCCAGCATGTCGCGGAATGGCACGCCGCCCGTGCCCGGCTCGTGGCGGCCCGGAGCATCGGCGAACTGCACATGGCCGACGTAGGGCAGCGCGCGCTCGAGCTCGTTCACGAGATCGAGTCCCATGCGCGCGGCGTGGTAGGCGTCGAATTGCAGTCCGATCCCGGGTTGAGACCGCGCAACGATGGTGCGGGCGAGATCGAAGGAACCCACGAGATAATCCGGCACGTCCGAGAGGTTCAGGGGCTCGATCAGCACGCCGATCCCCTTGGCGTGCAGAACATCCGCGGCGAGGCGCAGATTGTCTTCATAAACGCCGAGATATCGTTCGCGCTGCGCCTCGTCCGGCAGCAGCCCCGCCAGGACGTGCACGAAACGTGCGTCCAACGCCTCGGCGTATTCTGCGGCCTGCGCGAGCTGCGCGCGAAACAAGGTCTTGAGTTCCGGCCGCCCCGCAATTCCGAAGGGATGCTCCGCGGGGATCACGGGGGCGTTGATGAGCACCACCGGCATGCTCGCCGCTGCGGCCGCCCGCGCCAGGGCCTCCGGCGGCTGCGCGTAGGGAAATTGGATCTCGACCCCATCGAAACCCTGCGACCGCGCCGCCTCGAATCGCTCGAGCAAGGGCAATTCCCGAAACAGGGTGCTGATATTGGCCGCGATGGGCAAAACCCCGCTCACGAGCGGCCCTCGGCATACAGCTTGAACAATGCGGCAAGGTCTTCATGAATCAATCCACGTTCGGCCGCCTCGCGGTAGACCTCGAGCGCCGCGGCACTCATGGGCAAAAGCGAGCCGTGCTCCCGCGCCAGGTCTTGGGCCGCGCTCAAATCCTTCAGCATGAGGGCAAGCTCGCCCAGAACCGGCGTGAACACGCCTTGCGCCATGCGCCGCCCGAAGATCTGCAACGGAATCGAGTCCGCAAACCCGCCCGCCAGCGCTTCGGGAATGAGCTCGAGATCGAGCCCACTTACCTTGGCGAGTTTGAATGCCTCGCTGATGGCGACCAGATTGGTCGCAACGATGAGTTGATTGCAAAGCTTCAGGGTCTGCCCGGCGCCCAGCTCGCCGACGCGCGTCACCTTTTGGGAAAAAGCCGCGAACAGCGCGTCGAGGCGGGCGATGTCGCCGGCCCGACCGCCGCACATGATCACGAGTTTGCGATGCTCCGCGCCGGTCGCCCCTCCCGACACAGGTGCGTCCACCCAGAAGGTCCCGCGTCGGCGCTTCAGCCGCTCGGCGAACGCGATCGTCGCGCTCGGACCGATGGTCGAGAAATCCACGGCCAATGGCGGCATCCGGTCCGCCTCCGCCGCGCCGCCGGGCCCGAACAACACGTTCTCGACCGCCGACTTGTCGGTCACGCACAGGCACAGAACATCGGCGCCGTCCGCCGCTTCGGCGGGCGTCGACGCTGCCGTCGCACCCGCTTCGATCAGAGAATCGAGCTTGCGGCGCGTACGATTCCACACGCGCAAGCGAAAGCCGGCGCTCAGCAGATGACGCGCCATCGGTGCGCCCATGAGACCGGCGCCCAAGAAACCCACCGTCCGAATGTCTTTCATGAATGCGCTTGGCATGGCGCTTCGTGCCGCCCCGCGTCTCGTTGAGGTGCGGCCGATTATACGGAATTCGATCCCGCGAACTTAAGTCCCCTCCCGCCGCGCCCCTTCCGTATGTGAGAATGAACGGTCGTTAGATAACAATCCGTCACGGGGGATGCAAATGGATCGAGTGAACCGATTTGCCGGGTCGAGCTCTTGGATGGGGCGCGCCCGCAGCGCGCTCGCAGGGGCGTGTATCGTCTCGGGCGCCGCGCTCGGCGCCCCCGGCGGCGGCGCGATCACAGGCGGCGCGATCACAGGCGGCGCGATCACAGGCGGCGCGATCACAGGCGGCGCGATCGCAGGCGGGGCGGCCGCCGGTGGAACGGCGACCGTCTTTTACGACGCCCAGGTGTTCACCGCCGAGCCCGACCACCCCTACGCCGACGCGGTCGCCATCCGCGGTGATCGAATCATCGCGGTCGGCGAGCGTGCGGCGGTCGAGCAGGCCGCGGGAGCCGATGCGCGCAAGGTCGATCTCAAGGGTAAATTCCTGATGCCCGGCATGATCGACGGCCACGCGCATCCGATCGACGGCGGCGAGACGCTCATTCAGGCCAACTACCCCGACACCCAGGACTCGATCCCCGCGCTGACGCAATTCGTGGCGGAACACGTCAAGAAAAAGGACAGCCGGTTGGGCGATGTGCTGGTGGTGAACGGCATCGACATCGGCTACTGGGCGCATGCGGCCGGCATCGATGCCGCGCTCAGCGACGGGGCGTTCGCCGGACAGCCCATCGTGCTGTTCGGATCGGACGGACATACCGCCTGGGCCAATAAAGCCGCGCGCGCCCGGGCGGGAATCACGGCGCAGTACATTCGAGGTCTGCCGCCAGGCCAGCAGCATTGCTACGGTTTCGACGCCGCCTCGTACAATCCGAACGGATTCATGGTCGATAGCTGCAAGATCAAGCTCGACAAGAGCCTGCCTTCGCCCTCTGCCGCGACGATGCTCGAGGCGGGCGAGGCCGCCGTTCACTATATGAACGCGCTCGGCATCACCGGCTGGCTCGACGCCGCGGTGAGCGGAGTCGTCGGCGGGGCGGTTCCGGCGAGCGTCGACGATCCCGGCTACTTGCCCGTGTACCAGGCGCTGTCCGAACGTGGGGAGCTGACTGCCCACGTCGCCGCCTACCCCGTCGTCAAACCCGACCTCGGCAGCCAGCAGATCGATGTGGTCGAGGCGTTACGCGCCAAATACAAGGGTGTCCGCAATCTGACCATCCCCGGTCTCAAGGTCTTCGCCGATGGGGTGGTCGAAATTCCCTCCCAAACCGCCGCGCTCACCAAACCCTACGCCGGCACCGGACGGTCCGGTGAGCTGCTCTTCACGCCGGCGAAAATGAATGCGCTCGTGACGGAAGCCGCCAGGCGCGGCCTGAATGTGCATGTCCATGCGATCGGCGATCTGGCGGTCAAAGCCTCGCTCGATGCCTTCGAGGCTGCCCGCAAGGCCTATCCCGACACGCATCTGCCGTTCACTCTCACCCATGCACAATTCGTCGATCCCGAGGACATCGCGCGCTTCGGGCAGCTTCATGTCATCGCGGCGCTGCAGCTCTTGTGGGCGGTGGCGGATCCGAGCACCAACGAGCAGGTGAAACCCTATATCGACCCGACGATTTACCGTTGGATGTATCCCGCGAGGTCCCTGCTCGATACCGGAGCCGTGATCGCCGGAGCCAGCGATTGGCCGGTCAGCACGGCGGACCCGTTCGCGGCCATCTATCAGGCCGAGACGCGATCCGGGCCTCAGGGGGTGCTGGACGCCGCCCAGCGAATGCCGCGCGAAGCCATGCTCTATGCCTACACGCGAAATTCGGCGCAGGCGCTGGGTCAGTTGCAGGACATCGGTTCGATCGCGCCGGGCAAGTATGCGGATCTCGCCTTGATCGACAGAGACGTGCTCACCGTGCCCGCCGAGGAATTGAAGCGCACGGCCGTGGTCTTCACGATGTGGGAAGGCAAGATCGTGTACGGCCACGAACCGTAGGGTCCGCGCGGCCTCGACACCGAACTCAGGCCACCACCGTTCTCTCGAGTTCGTCCAGATCGACCGGCTTGACCAAATGATGATCGAAGCCGGCGGCGCGCGTCCGCTGGCGATCCTCATCGCGGCCATGGCCGGTCAGCGCGACCAGGCGTACGCCCTGTAACTCCGGCATGCCGCGCATCCGCCGCGCCACCTCGCAGCCGTCGATCTCGGGCAATCCGATATCCAGCAGTATGACGGCGGGCTTCAGTTCGGACGCCCGCTTCAAAGCATCGGGCGCGGAATAGGCCGTCGTCACCTGATGGCCGCCGATCTCGAGCAACATGGCCAGGCTATCGGCGGCGTCCCGATTGTCGTCCACCACCAGAATCGCTCTGCCGGATGAAGGCATGGCTGCCTCAGCCGCCCAAGTGAAGGCGCAGGAATTCCGCCGTCCGAGTATTGGCCAAGTTCGCCGCGGCCGCCTCGTAATGTGCGCCGCCGACGCGCGCGAACGCGTGATCCACCCCGGGATAGGTGTAAATCGTGACCAAGGGATTGCCCTTCACGGCTTGCTTTATGCTCTCTTGAGCGGGCGGCGGAACGAATTGGTCCTTTTCCGCCACGTGCAAGGCGAGGGGCTTGCGGATGTTCTTCGCCTCGCCGAGCAAATCCTGGATGCCGACGCCATAGTAGCCGACGCTGCAATCGACATCGCTGCGCGTCGCCATGAGATAGGCGAGCTTGCCGCCGAGACAATAGCCCACGCTGCCGACTTTCCCCGTACAAGCCGGATGGCTCCTCAACTGCGCGAGCCCCGCCTTCAGATCGCCGACACCCTTGTCGACGTCGAAAAGATTGAACAATTCGAAGGCGCGTTTCCATTCCGCCTCCGTTTTGTCGGTGATCTGGATTCCGGGCTCGATGCGCCAAAAAATATCGGGACACAGCGCAGCGTAGCCTTGAGCGGCCAGAGCGTCGCACACGGCGCGCATGACTGCATTCACGCCGAAGATCTCTTGGGCCACGACGATGCCGGGCCCGCGGCCGCCTTTCGGCAGCGCCAGGTAGCCCGTGAAGCTGCCGCCGTCCGGTGCACGAATCGTGATGTCGCTCATGATTGCCTCGCGTTGTGATGGGCCGTGCAGCCATTATGCCCGGAGTCCGCGCAGACATATGTCGAATCGCCGACCGTGACCGATGTCGTGGAGATCGCGCGCCACGGAGGTGATCGCAATCGGGGCGCCGGTAGTGTCGCCGTTCATCCAACCCGGTACGCTGTCAGACATCTCTTACAATCATTACCGTTTGTTGAGAAGTATCGAGCGGCTTCGCACGAGTTGCCGAAATGCAGATTTCATCTCGGACTTCACAGGTGCAGTGAAACGACAATGGCGTCATGAAGCGAGCCGGTGAAGAGGAACCCATGTCCCGCAATCGAGTCCCCAAGACGCCCAAGCGCCAACCTACGGCGTATGGCGTGAATCGCGAGAAAACGTCCATCAGAGATTTGTGGAAAGAGATGTGGGCGGGAAGGGCCGAGACGAACCGCCGCCTGCGCTGGCGCCGCTGGGATCGTGATCTGGATTTCAGCTGATCCCTGCATGCCGCAGTCTGGAGACGCGCATGCCGGAGTCTGGGGACGCCGGTCGAGCTGACGCCTGCCAGGTACGGGGACCCGAGAACCGGGGGTGCTGCCGTCCGCTGCCGGCGCGTCAGCTCTCGGGGTGACCATAATCAATGAGTTGCCGGCGAGTTTGTGGCGATGCCGCAGCGAAGAAGTACTTTCGGTACAAAGAAGGTAAGGCGACCCCCTATGAACATGACGTCATATAGGTATGGTCCCTGAACGGGCATAAGGTGTTAGTTTGGGATCCTTGGAAGCCCCCATGACCGACCACTCTTCGCGTCGCGTGATACCGATCAAAGCTGAGCCGCTTGGCGCGCTCAGAAGCGATGAGCGTGTGGCGGTGCTTCAAGCCTGTGCAACCTTCAAGGATCTGCCGGGCGCATTACTCCCCCTACTGCATGCGATTCAGGGTGCCATCGGGTTTGTCCCGCCGGAGGCGGTCACCCTGATCGCGGCTGAACTCAACCTATCGCGTGCCGAAATACACGGCGTAGTCACCTTCTATCATTACTTTCGGACCCAACGCCCCGGCCGGCACATGGTACATCTATGCCGCGCCGAGGCCTGCCAGGCCTTGGGCGCTGCGGCACTCGAGACGCACGCCAAACAGAGCCTGGGGATGGACTTTCACGCGACCAGCCGCGACGGGGCGATCACCTTGGAGCCCGTCTATTGCCTCGGCAACTGCGCCCTAGGACCTTCGCTGATGATCGACGAGGAATTGAAGGGGCGCGTCTCGCCCGAGCGATTCGATGAATTGATGGCATCGCTCCGTGCGGAGGCCCCATGAGTCCGGTGAAGATTTTCGTACCGCTCGATGCCGCTGCCCGATCGATGGGCGCGGATGAGACTGCGCAGGCGCTCGCCGCGGAAGCCGATCGCCGCGGCATCGAGATCGCCGTGGTTCGTAATGGTTCCCGTGGCATGTTATGGCTTGAGCCCTTGGTCGAGATCGAGGCCGACGGTCGGCGCTACGCCTATGGGCCGGTGCCCACCTCCGCCGTATCCGATCTCTTCGACCAGGGACTCTGCGATCCGGCGAAAGCCGAATCGAGAAAGCACCCGCTGGCGCACGGCCTCACCGACGAGATTCCCTACCTGAAGCGACAAGAGCGCTTGACGTTCGCGCGGGTGGGCATCATCGACCCCGTATCGATCGACGATTACCTCGAGCACGGTGGTTATCGGGGGCTCGAGGCGGCGCTCGCCCTGGAGCCTGGGCAAATCGTCGAGAGCGTGACGGCATCGGGCCTGCGCGGGCGCGGCGGCGCCGCCTTCCCCGCCGGCATCAAGTGGAAGACCGTGCTCGGGGCGCCCGGCACGCAAAAGTACATCGTCTGTAACGCCGACGAGGGCGACTCGGGCACGTTCTCGGATCGCATGCTGATGGAGGGGGACCCTCTGACGCTGATCGAGGGCATGACCATCGCCGGCATCGCGACCGGAGCGACGCGCGGGTACATTTACTTGCGGTGGGAGTATCCGGACGCGCACCGCGCGCTCGAGGCGGCGATCCGCGCGGCCTACGCTGCGCATTATCTCGGCGAGGACATTCAGGGCAGCGGCCAGCGTTTCGATCTGGAGGTGCGCTTGGGCGCGGGCGCCTACATCTGCGGCGAGGAGACCTCGCTTTTGGAATCGTTGGAAGGCAAGCGCGGTCAGGTGCGGTTCAAGCCGCCGTTGCCGGCGCTCGCCGGCTTGTTCGGCAAGCCGACGGTGATCAACAACGTCATCACCTTTGCCTCGGTTCCCATCATTCTGGAGCGCGGCGCGGCCTTCTATCAGCACTTCGGCATGGGGCGCTCGCGCGGCACCTTGCCGATGCAATTGGCGGGCAACATCAAGCAGGGGGGTCTGGTGGAGGTCGCCTTCGGGATGACGCTGCGCGAGCTGTTGTATGGCTTTGGCGGCGGGAGCTTAAGCGGCCGTCCGATTCGTGCGGTTCAGGTCGGCGGTCCCTTGGGTGCGTACATGCCCGAATCGCAGTTCGACACGCCGCTCGATTACGAGGCCTTCGCCCACATCAAGGCGATGCTCGGGCACGGCGGTGTGGTGGTGTTCGACGACACGGTCGATATGGCGGCTCAGGCGCGCTACGCCATGGAATTTTGCGCGATCGAGTCCTGCGGCAAGTGCACGCCCTGCCGCATCGGCTCGACCCGCGGGGTGGAGGTCATCGATCGGCTGGTACGCGGCGAGAATGCCGCAGCGCAAGAGGTTTTGCTGCGTGACTTGTGCGAGACCATGACCTACGGCTCTCTCTGCGCCCTCGGCGGCTTAACGCCCTACCCCGTGGTGTCGGCGCTGAACCATTTTCCCGAGGACTTTGTCAAAACTAAAAACGCTCAGGCGTCTGCTTGAACGAACTACTAGGAAGTCACCGATGTTATCGATAGTCGAACACGATCACGGAACCCCGGAGCGCATCAGCGAGAAACTCGTCACGCTGACCATCGATGGACGCGAGGTCACGGTGCCCGAAGGCACCTCGGTGATGCGCGCCGCCTCGCTCTCCGATGTGAAGATCCCGAAGCTTTGTGCGACCGAGCAGCTCGAGGCGTTCGGCTCCTGCCGGATGTGTCTGGTGCAAATCGACGGCATGAAGGGATTGCCGGCTTCCTGCACGACGCCGGTGGCGCAGGGCATGGTGGTGCACACGCAGAACAAGCAGCTCGCCGACATCCGCCGCGGCGTGATGGAGCTCTACATCTCCGATCACCCGCTCGACTGCCTGACCTGTCCCGCGAACGGGCACTGCGAGCTGCAGGACATGGCGGGGGTGGTGGGCTTGCGCGAGGTGCGCTACGGCTATGAGGGCGCCAATCACTTGGATGCGCCGAAGGACGAATCGAACCCCTATTTCACTTTCGATGCGAGCAAATGCATCGTCTGCTCGCGCTGCGTGCGGGCCTGCGACGAGCAGCAGGGGACGCTCGCGCTCACGATCCAGGGGCGCGGCTTTGA
>JBEKHK010000045.1:0-27507 GCA_050012315.1 Steroidobacteraceae bacterium
TCGAGGCGATTCCGCCGAGCTTCCCCAAGCTGGTGACGGTGATGGTCGAGCCGACCAGCTCCTCGCGGGAGGCTTTGTTGGCGCGCGCGCGCTCAGTGACGCGACGGATCTCGGCGGCGAGCGCCGCAAGCGTGAGCCCCTCGGCGTGGCGTACGACGGGAACCTTGAGGCCCTCCGGAGTTTGCGTGGCGACCCCCACGTGCACGGCCCGATGACGGATCAGCACACCCCGCGTCGCGTCGTACAGCACATTGCATTGCGGAAAGGACTCCAATGTCCGCACCAGGGCCGCAATGACCAGCGGCAGGTAGGTCAACGAGGGTTCGCCCGGGCCGTGCTTCGAGTTGAGGTGCTGGCGCAGCGCCTCGAGTTCCGTGACATCGACCTCCTCGACGTAGGCGAAGTGCGGGATGTTGCGCTTGGCTTCGCTCATCCGCTCGGCGATGAGGCGGCGCACGCCGATGACCTTGATTTCCGACGTTTCCGCGGAAACGTCGCCGCCCGCGGGCGGGGTTGCGGAGGCCGGTGGCGGCGCCAAGGCCGCAGCGGCGGCGAGATCCTCGCGGACGATCCGGCCGCCGGGGCCCGAGCCCGCCACAGTGGCCAAATCGATGCCCGCTTCACGCGCGCGCCGCCGGTTGGCGGGTGAGGTCATGATGCGTCCCGCCGGAGCGGCAGGCACGGCGGCCGTGCTGGGCGCAGCAGCCGGGCTGGGCGCGCTGGCCTTGGAGGCAGCCGCGCTGGGCGCACCGGCCTTGGCGGCGGCCGGGCTGGCCGCCCCCGAGCCCCCGGCGGCCGCGGGTTTGGGAGCCGATGGGCCGGGAGCATCGCGCTCGAACACGATCAGCGGCGAGCCGACCGCCACCTTGTCGCCCGGTGCACCGGTGATGGACACCACCTTGCCGCTGACCGGCGCCGGTACTTCGACCGCCGCTTTGTCGGTCATCACTTCCACGATGATCTGGTCCTCGGCCACGGTGGCGCCCGGCGCCGTGTGCCAGGCAATGATCTCGGCCTCCACCGTCCCCTCGCCCAGATCCGGCATCTTGAACACGAACTGACTCATGCCGACTCCATCACGGCCTTGATGGCCGTCGCGACTCGTTGTTGCCCGGGAAAGTACTCCCATTCGAACGCGTGCGGATACGGCGTATCCCAGCCGGCGACCCGCTGAATCGGCGCCTCCAGATGCCAGAAACACTCCTCCTGGATCACCGCCACAAGCTCGGCGCCGAACCCCGAGAAGCGCGTGGCCTCATGCGCAACGACACAGCGTCCGGTTTTCTTGACCGATGCGACGAGGGTTTCCACGTCCAAGGGCACGAGCGAGCGCACATCCACGATTTCCGCGTCCACGCCGAGGGCGGCAGCAGCAGCCCGGGCGACGAATACCATGGTGCCGTAGGTCACGATGGTGAGCTGCGTGCCCTTGCGCACGACCTCGGCCAATCCCAAAGGCACGGTGTAATGGCCCTCCGGCACCTGGCCCTTCGGGTGAGCACTCCACGGCACGGCCGGCTTTCCTGGGTCGCCGTCGAAGGGACCGTTGTACAGGCGCTTCGGCTCGAAGAACACCACCGGATCATCGTCCTCGATCGCCGTGATCAGGAGCCCCTTCGCGTCGTACGGATTCGAGGGCATGACGACCTTCACGCCGCTGACGTGGGTGAAGATGCCCTCCGGGCTTTGCGAATGGGTCTGGCCTCCGCGGATGCCGCCGCCGCACGGCGTTCGAATCGTGACCGGCGCGAAGAAGTCGCCGGCGCTGCGGTAGCGCAGCCGTGCGAGTTCGCTGACGATTTGATCGAACCCCGGATAGATATAGTCCGCAAACTGAATCTCGGCCACCGGCCGCAAACCATTCACCGCCATGCCGATGGCGGCGGCGATGATGCCGCCCTCGGCGATGGGCGTGTCGAGCACGCGATGTTCGCCGTACTTGCGCTGCAGCCCCTCCGTGGCGCGAAACACGCCGCCAAAATAGCCGATGTCCTCGCCCATGAGCACCACGGACGGATCGCGCCCGAGCATGATGTCCATGGCGGAATTCAACGCTTGAATCATGTTCATGTTGGCCACGGACTAAAGCTCCCCGCCGGGCGTCGCGCGTGGGCCCTCGCCCGTCGCGCCCGCGCCCGTCGCGCCCGCCCCCGTCGCGCCCGCGCCCTCCGCGCGAGAGCCGGCCGCATGAGCCGCATCGAGCTCCGCGCGCATCTGCGCCCGCTGCCGTATCAAGTGCCGCGGCATCTCCTTGAAGACATCCTCGAACATCAGGTCCGCGTTGAGTTTCGGGCCCTCGGTCATGGTGCCGTAGGTCACGGCCTCCGCCCAGCTCGAGGCGACCAGCGCATCGAGCTCGGCCGTGAGCGCCCGATGCCGTTCCTCGGACCATTCGCCGAGCTTGATCAAGTGCCGCTTCAGCCGTTCGATCGGATCACCCAGCGGCCAATGCTCTTGGTCGTCCTTGGCGCGATAACGCGCCGGATCGTCGCTGGTGGAATGCGCCGCCGCTCGATAGGTGACGAGCTCGATCAAGGTCGGGCCGCCGCCGGTGCGGGCACGTTGCGCCGCCCACTGCGTGACCGCGTACACCGCCAGGAAATCATTACCGTCGACGCGAATGCCGGCAATGCCGTAGCCCGGCCCTCGTGCCGCGAACGAGCGCTGTTCGCCGCCGGCGTACCCTTGGAAGGTGGAGATGGCCCATTGATTGTTCACGATATTCAAGATGACGGGCGCCTGATAGACGGAGGCGAAGAGGAGCGCGTGATGAAAGTCCGCTTCCGCGCTCGAGCCCTCGCCGATCCAGCTCGCTGCCAGGTGATCTTCGCCCTTGAGCGCCGCTGCCATCGCCCAGCCGACCGCTTGAGGGAATTGCGTGGCGAGGTTGCCCGATATGGAGAACAGGTTGCCGGGCCGCGAGTGGTACATCACCGGCAGCTGCCGTCCCTTGCACATGTCGCGCGTGTTCGACAGCAGCTGACACATCATGTCCACCAGCGATGTGCCGCGCGCAATGTGCAGTCCCTGGTTGCGGTAGGACGGGAACAGCATGTCGCCCGGCTTGAGCGCCATGCACTGCGCGACGGACACCGCTTCCTCTCCCAATGACCGCATGTAGAAGGAAATTTTTCCGGCGCGCTGAGTGCGCTGCATCCGGTCGTCGTAGAGCCGCGTGAGCAGCATGTGCCGGAGGCCGACCTGCAGCTCCTCCGGGTCGAGATGCGGGTTCCAGGGGCCGACGGCCTCGTGGTCCTCATCCAGCACCCGCACGAGTTCCACCGCGAGGGCGCCCAGATCGCGAACCCTGGCGCTCACCTCGGGCCGCGATACCGCGCCGGCGGGCGACAGGTGGACATAGCTGAAATCGGGCTTCTCGCCGGGCCGCGCAGGGGGCTTCGGCAGGTGCAGGCGCGAGTGCTTGTTCATTGTTGTACGTTACGCCCTCCGACCAGCCATGTTGCATTCGTTAGGGGTGCATCGGATAATTTGGTATGTTCATTCCGATTTTGACAGATTAATGGAAGATTCTGTTCATCGCGGAATCGACCGGCTCGACCTGCGTTTGCTCGATATCCTGCAGCGGCGAGGCGCGCTGTCCGTGGCGGAGCTCGCCTCCCAGGTGCGCATCTCGACCACCACCTGCTGGCGGCGAATTCAACAACTCGAGCGCGACGGCGTCATCAAGGCGCGAGTGGCGCTTCTCGACCGCAACGCCCTCGGCCTGGACCTCACCATCTTCGCCCACGTGAAACTTGCGACCACCGGACGCGACGCGCTCGGCGAATTCGAGGCGGCGATCCGCGACCGCGCCGAGGTCCTCGAGTGCTACACCCTGACCGGCGAGTGGGATTTTCTGCTGAAGATCGTCACCAAGAACATCAAATCGTACGAGGCTTTCTACTTGGACTACCTGTCGCGCATTCCCTGCGTGCGGTCGGTCAACTCCTCGGTGGCGGTGACCGTCATCAAAGAATCCACGGCGCTTCCGTTGGGCATCGCGGACGGACCCGCGCCGGGTTAGTCTGTGCGCGTCGCGAAACGCCGAATCCGGCGGCAGCCCTCGCGCAGCGTCGACTCGTCGGTACCGAAGAACAACCGCACGAATCCCGCCGTTCCTTCACCGAACGCGCCGCCGTCGAGCACCGAGACCCGCTCCGACCGGAACAACTCGCTCATGAAGCCGTGACCGGACATTCCGCAGCCGCGCACATCGATCAACATGAACATGCCGGCATCCGGTACGGCACAGCGGATCGTCTCGATGCCGCGCAGCTCCGTCAGCACGAGATCGCGCCTGTGGGCGCAAAACTCCCGCATGCGCGCTTCGGCCGACGGGGCGATCTGCAGCGCCGTGAGCGCAGCCTCCTGGATGAAACCCGGCAATCCATACAGCATCGCGATCGCCAGCGCTTCGGCGTGCAGGACCAGCTTCTTGGGGCCCACCAGCCACCCGGCACGCCACCCCGGCATGGCGTGGGTCTTCGATAGACTGCTGACGGTGACCACCTGCTCGGGCAAATCCGCTGCGAGACTCGGCACGCGGCCGCCGGCGGCGAGACCCGCGTACACCTCGTCCGCCACGATCCAGAGCTCATGCCGGCGCGCCAAGCCGCCGATCACCGCCAGTTCCGCGGACGTGAGCACGTGGCCGCTGGGGTTGTTCGGCGACGCGAAGAAGATGGCGCGCGTGCGCGGCGTGATGGCCGCCTCGAGCGCCGCGAGATCCGGCCGGAAGTCGGCGGACGCCGGCCCCGGGACGCGCACCATGCGCGCCCCCGCTGCCTCGATGGTCGCCGGATACGTGGGATAGAGCGGCTCGAAGGCGATCACTTCATCGCCCGGCCCCGCCAGGCAGAGCGACGCGGTGAGCAACGCGTTTTGGGCGCCCGCCAGAAAGATGACATTGCCGCCGTCGACCGCTTGTCCGGAGCGCTCGCGATGGCGTTGGGCGATGGCCTCGCGCAGCGGATCGCGTCCCGCCACCGGCGTGTAGTGCGTATCGCCGCCCCGCAGGCATTCTATGGCGCGCTCCACCACCGGCGCCGGCGTCTCCAGATCCGGATCGCCGACGCTGAGAATGATCACGTCCTCGCCCCGGTCCAGCGCGGCGCGCGCCGCATAATGCGTCGTCCACGCATCTGCACCGTCGCCGGTGATGCGCTCCACCAAATTCGAATACTTCATCCGTCCCAAGCCCTCGCACGGCCGAGGGCCGGCCGATTTCGCCAGGGACGGATTCTATCGCGCCGCGGGCCACGGCCACCACACCGATGAGCTTTGGCGGTGGCGGCCGGCCGATGACGCGCCGGCCGGCCGCGGCGGCCTCTACTTGCCGAAATCGAACAGTTCGAACAGATCACCCAGCGCCGGCGAGTTCAGCGGAACGTACGGATTGTCGGCGCTGGTCACGGGATTCGGGAAATTGTCGCGGCTACGCTGGGTGATCGTTCCCAGATTCCAGTTGCGCTCGATGAATTTCACGATCGAGACATGATCGGCGTATTCGTGCGAGACATGGCCGGGTTTGCTGTACTTCGAGACCACGATCAGCGGAATACGCGTGCCGTCTCCGAAGAAGTCCACCGGCTGCACGAAGCCCGAATCGTAATAGCCGCCGCCCTCGTCGAACGTAATGAAGATCGCGGTGTCGTTGGCGTACGGCGAGGCCTGCACCCGATCGACGATCTTCTTCACGAAGCCTTCGAACAATTCGAGCTTGGAGGACGCCGGATGACCGTCCGTGTAGCCGCTCGGCTTGACGATCGACACCGCCGGAAGCTGCCCGCCCGCGATATCCGCGTACAAGTTCACCGAATCCTGAATGTGCGCCTTCACTTGGTCCGGGTGCGACATGATGGAGGTATCGTATTGAAACGGATTGCAGATGTTGCAGTACTCATCGGCGGTCGGACCGGCGGTCCCGTAGTTCAGCTGGTACGGATCATTCACGTAGTTGTTCCACTGGTCGCCGTAGTACTTCCAGGAAATCCCGTGCGCGTTCAGCGCGTCGCCGATGCTGGGAGTCGAGGACGGCGGGACGGTGAACGGCGTGTTCGATGGATTCTGGTCGGTCGATGCGTTCTTGCCGTTGCCGAAATACCCCGGGTTGTAATTATTCAACAGGTAAAAGTGGCCGGGCTCGCAGCGCGGGTCGATGGGGCGCGGCAGCGTGGCCAGATAATCGAGGACGGCCTTGACGCCGGGAGCGCTCGAATCGAAGCAGTTGCTGTACGAGCCGCCGCCGGAGGCGGGCGATACGCTAAAGGGCGGCGGGTAGCCCGAGTTGTAGCTGTTCCCGTACCCATCTTCGGTGTACCAGTTATTCGTGCCCTTGGCGGGATTCGGATTCTCGATCTCATTCACCGTTCCCGCGTCCGGGTTCGGGCCGTCCCGATAAGATTGAGTGAACACCTTCACGTTCTCGGGGGGCGTCGCCGGGTTGCCCTTGGCATCGCTGTACCAGATCATGTCCGCGTGGCCGAACATGATGTGATTCGCGCCCGTGCCGCCGTTCACGGATTGATGGAAGTTGTCGCTCATCGCGTATTTGTCGGCGAGGCTCTTGAAGTACGGCACGTCGCCCTGCTGCACGTTGTAGAACCCCAGAGCGCTCGAGCCCTCTCCGGTGGTCGTCGCGCTCGGCGAGTACTCGGTGCTGAAATTGGACGGCTGCGGCGCGCCGTTGGTGCCGGCGCCCACCGTGACCTCCACCCAGGAGAACAACTGGCCGTTGCACCCGGATGGATTGTCGCTCGTCGAGCGATCCGGGCTGCAGTTCAGCTGCTGCCACATCTGGTAGAAGCGATGCACGGGACTTGCCGCATAGGAGCTGTAAGTGAACGCGCTGCCGTTCGTGAGCTGGAACGGTCCCGCCGGCAGATTGTTCACGTTGCTGATGCGCTCATCGGGTGTGTGACTGGTTTGGCCCGTGCCGCCGGTCAACAAAGTAAGACACCTTCGGGCCGCCCACCAACGGCGCCGGCAGCTGATCGCTCGGAAATTCCTCCTTCGGCGGATTCAACAGAAATTCCTCCGCGCTGCCCTTGTCGGTCGCGGCGAGCTGGTGAGCCCTTTGCCAGTTTGGTCCCGGCACCGCCTTCTCGTTGCTGTCGAGGACGACGATGCCTTCTGACAGCAGGTTGTTCACCGTCTCGCCTTTCCTCGGCACATAGGTGGCGAAGACATGATCGAAGCTGCGGTTTTCGCCGATGATGACAATCACGTGCTTGATCGGCGTTCGGGTCCCGCCGTTGAGGCTCGCGGTGGCCGCCGCCAGTGCGGTGCCGAAGGATAGCTGCGCGAGCGCGAGTGAACAAAGTGCAATGCGTGCGGCGCCCATCATACGCGCCGGTGAAATCTGCGAGTTCATGAGATACCTCCCGGAGAGCAATTTTCGTTGGAGTTCGTGGTCTCGCGCGTCCGACGCGCAGCGCGCAATGTGAGCGTGCCCGGCAAGTTGTAGAGGACGGTTGTTGCAGTGGTGTGATGCTTGTGTTAACTCCGCCGCTTCGCGCCGCGGCAATTTTTACAACCGGCGCGTCGAGCCGCGGCCGATGGGTTCAGTCGCGAGGCTCGACGCGGATGGTGCCCATCATTCCGCCGTCTTCGTGCTCGATCAAATGACAGTGGTACACGAAGGTGCCCACGATATTCGGATCGCGAAAATCCATCCGCAGCCTCACGCTGGGATACTGCAGCATGGTGGAGTTGTAGAAGGGCACGTTCACCGTGTCGCGCAGGAACGGCTCGTCGACCGGTACGCCCGACCAATCGAGCAGGAGAAAGTGCAGCTGGTGAATGTGGAACGCATGCAGCTCGGTGGACCGATTTTCGATGATCCAATCCTCGACATCGCCTTGACGGACCGTGATATCGGGCTGGGTGGAGGCCGGATCGAAAGGCTTCGGAGTCTGACCGTCGACGGTGAGATAGAACTCGGTGGCGCTGTTGGGATCGGCGGGATTCGTGAGTTTCTCGGAAAAATAAAGCTTGCGGACGCGCACGGGCGCGACATCCCCCAGCCATGGCCGCGCCGCGGGGCCGAGTGGTTTAGGTTGAGCCGGCAAAACGGAACGCGGCTCCGGCGCGTCGGCACGCGCGACCACCGAGGCAAGTGCGCGATTCGGATCGTTTTCGCCGCCTTGACCCGTGTCGACCGTCCGGGTCACGAACAGACCCCTCACGCCTGCGGGCGGACCGTCGACCATGAATTCCACGCGCGCACCCGGCGGAAGCCCCACGTGATCGCGCCACTCCACGGCGTTCGACGGATTGCCGTTGGTGCTCAAGGGCACGCCGTCGAGCGCGACGATGCCGAGCGGCTGCGGGCGTCGCTGGAAGATCAGCGCGAGATTCAGATAGGTGATGGCGGAAGCGTTCACCACGCGCCAGAGCTGGCGCTCGCCCGGTCTCATCGTGATCGATGCCGGCGGATAATCCGGATACGGCACCGGCACGTAATTGAGCGACAAATCCTTGGCGGGCTTCCCGAATCCCGTACCGTTGTTCGCGGCATCGCCGTCCCGGTCGATGAACATCTTCGGCACCACCGGCTCGTCCTTGGACGGAGGGGCGTTTGGATTCAATAAGTCCTGATCGCGAATCACCAGCACGCGCTCCGGCAATCCCGCGGTTTGCGGCTCGGCGCGCTCGATGCCCTCCACGATCAGCGCGCCCGACGCGCCGCCGAGAACCTGCTTCGTGCTGAAACCATGGATGTGCGGGTGATACCAGTACAGTCCGGGCGGCTCGTCGGGAGGAATTCGCAGGCGATACTCGAACGGCGCATCGCCGGATTGAATCGAGGTCTTGAGCACGTCGTCCTGATGGCACACGGGCGGGACGGTGAGACCGTGGAAATGCAAGTTGGTCGAGATCAACGACATGCTCCCGCCGGTGCACTCGCGGCCGGAAAGCTTGCCGTGCGCGCGGGAGTGCATTGGCGGCATGGCGACGCCCCCCGCGAGATCGCTCAAGCGGTTCTCGAGCGAGAGCACGAGTGTATCGCCGGGATTCAGGCGCAGCGTCGGCGCTTGCGCACCGTTCCCGAGCAGATAGCAATAACGCGCCGACCCGTCGCTCTCCCGATGGTTTCGCAGCGTCAATTGGAGCTTCAGCACGCCGTCCCGGCTGCGGAGGTCCTCGGGCTCCGGAACCTCGCTACCGATCGGCGGCCGGGTGCAGGGATCCGCCGCGCCCTCGGGCGCGGCGAGGCAGGCACGAGAACATACGATGCCGGCAGCCGCGCTGAGCCATGCCAACCATAGAGCTGTCACGCGCATCCCGCCAGCATATCAAGGGAACGTTAACGGGCGGTGACGACCAGCGCGTCAGCATCCAAGCGAGGAGCGCAGCGCGCCGATCTGGTGCGTGGTGTGGCGTAGGACCGATCGGCACTCCTGCGGGGTCAAGGACAATCGCCCGAAGGATTTGATGTTCGCAATATCAGCCTCGCGCGCGCCGGACGGATCGCGCATCGCCCGCGCCAGAACCACCCCGACGATGAGCACGTCCGTATGATCCGGGGGCGTCTTCCCGCCGTAATCGTACTGGTGCTGATTGGCGACCGCCTCGGCCATCGCCTCGCTGAAGCCCCAGTTCTCGAGAACCGCCTTTCCTATGGAGGGGTGCCAGCCGTCGATCAGCTCGAGCAGCGAGCGGTCGATGCGCATGCCCTGCGATCCGCCGGCGGTGCGAACCATGATGTAGAGGCGGCCGATGCCGTGCAGCAGGCCGGTAAGGAACGCCTCGTCCGGATTGACCGCCGTGCGCCGTGCGACTACCTGGCAGATGGAGGCCACTGCCACGCTCTCCTCCCAGAGCGTCTTCAGCGGCTTGCCGATGGAGCGCAGTGCCGGTGTAAGCCTCAGCTGCTGTACCGCGAAGGCCATCGCGGAACTCTGCACCAACCGGTTGCCGAGTCGGGTGATCGCCGTTCGCAGCTCGGTGATCGGTTTACCCGACGGATTGAATATGGCGGAGTTCGCGGTTTGCAGGAGCCGGGCCGCCAGACGAGGCTCGGCGCCCACGATACGCACCGCTTGGGCCACCCGGGTGTCGGGATCTTCGAGCGCCTGGCGGATGCGGATCACCACGTCCGGGAAACAGGGCAAATTGACATTACCCTCGGACACCTCCGCGGCCAGGGTCTGAAGGAATGTGAGCGCCCCCACGCGCTCCTGGGGACTCACTACTCGATTTTCCTCGTAGGCGGCAGGCTCGCGCCGGATACGGTCGGCAGATGTGTGTCTGGTGGGCATGGTGCGGGACTCGTGGAGGCGCACGCCGCGCGACCCGAGTTTTCTGTTCAACTTGGCCTCGATAAGCAGCCATTTAAGGCGATCCCTTAGGTTGTCGGCGACCTTGAGCGGATCTTGAGCCCGTAGGCATGCTCGGTCGCAGGATCTTGATATGATGAACACAAAACAGCGACGGGGATGATCATGATCAAACTGATGGTTCGAGCACTTGGATTGACTATCGTACTGGCGGCGGTACCGGCGATGGGCGCTGAGCAGATCGTCGTCGTCGAGCGGCCGGTGGGCGAGACCACCGTGGATCTCGGCGCGAAGGGTGACTCCGTGGGAGACCTCTTGGTATTCGCCAACAAGATTTATGACTCGGCCAACAAAACCCTGGTCGGATCCGACCAGGGCTACTGCATACGCACGGTGGTCGGCAAGAGCTGGGAGTGCTTCTGGACGCTGTTGCTGAAGGCCGGCCAAATCACCGTCGAAGGGCCCTTCATGGACACGGGCGACTCGCTGTTGACCGTCACCGGCGGCACCGGCAAGTACGCCGGCGCCAAAGGCAGCATGAAGCTGCATCCGCGGGACGCCACCCCGACCGGCTACGACTTCACGTACGACCTCCTCTAAGCGGATGCCGTACTCCGACGCCCATGCCCTACGCAGCAGGAAGGATTTTCCGGCGCTGCAGAAATCTCACGGCGCCTTCGAGCTTGCCTATCTCGACGGTCCCGGCGGAAGCCAGGTCCCGGCCGCGGTCGTAGAGGCCATCGCCGACGTTTACGCCACCTGCAATGTCAACACCCATGGCAGTTTCCCGCCCTCGCAAGAAGTCGATCGGCGCCTGCAGGCGGCTCGCGAGGCCGTCGCCGTCTTCCTAGGCGCGCAGTCGGCCGATTGCATCTCGTTCGGCCAGAACATGACGACGCTCAACTATTCGTTGAGCCATGCCATCGGTCGCACGTTGACGGCCGCCGACGGCGATGAAGTGCTGATCACCGAGCTCGATCACGAGGCGAACCGCGAACCTTGGCTCGCGCTCCAAGAGCGCGGCATCCGTGTCCAACAGGTCCGCCTGCTGGAACGCGGCGAGCTCGATTACGAGGACATGGCCTCGAAGATCACGTCGCGCACCAAACTGTTCGCCTTGGGCGCCTCTTCCAACGCGCTCGGCACCGTGAATGACATCGCGCTCGCGCGGCGGCTGACGCACCAAGTCGGCGCACTGCTGCTGATCGATGCGGTGCACTATGCGCCGCACTTTCCGATCGACGTCGCGGCCATGGATGTCGATTTTTTGCTTTGTTCAGCTTACAAATTCTATGGTCCGCACGTCGGCGTGCTCTATTCCAGACCGGGCGCTCTCGATCGGTTGCCGACCGATCGATTGAAGGTCCAGGACCCGGCTTCGCCGTATCGCATCGAGACCGGAACTTTGAATGCCGCCGCCATCCATGGTGTCCGGGCAGCCATCGATTATCTCGCCGGTTGGGGAACGGGGACGACGCTGCGCGAGCGCATCGTCGACGCCATGTCGAGCATCGGCGAGTACGAGCATCGATTGGCCGCTGCTTACCACGACGATGTGCGCCGCGTCCGCGGCGTGCGCGTCTGGGGGCCGGACTTCGCCACGCGCGCGCGCGCGCCCACCGTCTCGATCACGCACGAGAAGCATACGGCGGGCGAACTCGCGGCCGCTCTGGGCTCGCAGGGGCTTTGCGTCTGGGATGGAGACTTTTACGCGGCGCGCGCGGTTGAGGCGCTGGGACTGCAGGAGCGCGGTGGGCTGTTGAGGACCGGCATCTCGATGTACAGCACCGACGCGGAGATTCGCCGGCTCGTGAGCGCGATCGAGGGCCTGTCTTAGGCGGTTAGCCGCTTTAGAGCGCGTCCGTCTTCGAGGCGGACGCCGCCAAATGCCTCGCAAGCCGCTCGGCATGGGCGCGCAGCTCGGGCACCGCCGTCGCTTCCCAATGATCGGCGCGCAGCATCGGGCCGAGATAGAACAGGTCTCGGCTCGACGCTCCGTCCGCCGCCACGCAGGCGCCGTTCGGTCCGGTGCGCAACCCCAGACCGAGATCATCCGGCGAGACCAGCCCCTGTTCGCGCAACGATCGGAACAGCGGATCGGCCGAACGCATGACCGCATAATCGGGGCCGGTGGCGTTGATCACCGCGTCGACCGCGAACGATTCGTTCTCGCTGCTCCCGCGACGGCGCCAGATGACCCGCAACGCGTTCCCTTCGGGGACCAGCTGCCGGATGCGCCCGGCGTCGATCTGCAGCCTGCCGCTGCGGCGCATGTGATCGATGCGCTGAGCCATGCGCGGCGGCAGCCGATGACGGTGTATATCCCAGTACGATTGGGCGTGACGCAAGAAGCGGCGTCGTTCGGCGAGCGGGAGCGTGCGCCACAGTTCCGGAGCGAGGTGACGGATGAAGGTCACCACCTCGCGCCAATCGCCCCCGCTCCGTTCCACCTCGCGCGCAAGCGCTCGGCTCGCCGACAATACCCGCCGGACCGACGATGCCTTGGAGAGCAGCATCTCGCCGCTCCCCTGCACGGCGGTCGGACTGAAGATCGTCTGTCCGAGCGGCAGCAAACCGTGTCGCGAAATCGCTCTCACCAGCGGTACTTCGCCGCCCTCGAGACTCAACGCAAACGCGACGTCCACCATGGTCAATCCGCTGCCCACGATCAGTACCGAGTGCTGCGCCCCGAGCGATATGGGCAGGCGCCAGGGATCCTGGACGTAGGCCGGATGAGTCGACAGGCCGCGCGCCCACGAATGCACGGCAGACGGCGGATTTCCCAACGCGAGCACCACGCGGTCGGCCGGGATCGTGCTGCCCTCCGCCAGATTCGCCCGCAGCGCCTTGAGCCTCGGATCGACGTTACGGGTGATGCCGGTCACCTCGCCGAACACTCGCCGCAGCGTCACGTGTGGCGGCGCCGAGCGCTCCGCTTGATCGAGCGCTTCCTGCAGGTACTCTCCATAGAGCGAGCGAGGCATGAAGTCCTCGGCATCGGCCTCCGGATACGCCTGCCTTGCGAACTTCAGGAATTGCATCGGATCCTGCGGGTCGATCGAGAGCCTGCCGGCCGGCACGTTCAGCACGTACGGTACTTCGTGGGAGGCATAGGCGAGGCCCCGCGCGACGCTCGTGCCGCGCTCGATCAGGAGGATCTCGGTGGGATCGGCGGGTGGTCGGCGTAGCAGACTCGCGGCCAGCACGCCGCCGCAGAATCCCGCCCCCACGATGATGACTGTCTGAGGCATATTGTGGAAAATATTATACCAGGATCGTGGTGCACGGCGGCAGCGGTCGCCGGCTCCGCCGGGGGAGGTTGAACTTCACCAATCTGCCCTAATCTAATTTTCACCGGCCCTAAAGGGGCCATTTTGGGGTTGGGATATGCGAAATCTCGTTGCTGGATCTCTTGTCGCTGCCGCGTTGTCGTTCGGGCTTGCGGGCGTGCCGGCTCTGGCGGCGGATGCCGACCCGACCGTGCAGCAAATCTATGAAGCTGCCCGGAGCGGTCATCTCGATCAGGCGCAGCAGATGATGAACCAAGTGCTGCGCGACCATCCGGAAAGCTCGAAGGCGCACTATGTGCAGTCCGAGCTCTACGCTCGCGAAGGCAATCTCGGTCTGGCCCGCTCGGAGCTCGCCCGAGCCGAACAGCTCGATCCGGGGTTGACCAAGGAAAACCCGCGCTCCGTTCAGGAACTCAAAGCCCAGCTCGGCCTGCTGCGCAAGAACGAAAGCTCATTCGGCGGCGTGACGAGCGCCCCTGCAAGCCCTCGCTTTCCGTGGGGAACGGTGGTGATCCTCGCGCTGGTGGTCGGCGTGTTCTGGATGCTGTTCCGGCGTCGTAGAACCTACGTGCAATACCCGGCGGCCGGTGCGCCCGGCGCCTACGGGCCCGGCGGATATGCAGGGCCGGGCCCGGGCGGATATGCGGGGCCGGGCCCCGGCTACGGTGGCCCGGGTGGCGGCATGACCGGAGGTGGACTCGGCTCGAATATCGCCGGCGGACTCGCCGGTGGTCTCGCCGCGGGTGCAGGCCTCGTGGCAGGCGAGGAACTCGCCCACCACTTTCTCGACGGCGATCGGCGGCCGGTCGCTCCGCCCGCCGGTGATGATGGCTCGTGGGGCTCGGGCTCCGGCAATCCCAACGCCGATATGGGCGGCAATGACTTCGGCGTCAACGATCCAGGCTCTTGGGATGATGGGTCGAGCGGCGGAGATTCCGGCGGCGGCGGCGGCGGCGGCGACGACTGGACCTAGTACCCGGCGCGCTGCAGTGCAGCCGCGACGGCGTCGTGCAGGCTCTTCATGCCGTATGAGATGTCTTGCACCACGCCATTGACGAAAAAGGTGGGCGTAGCGCGGATGTGGCTGCGGCGCCCACCTTCGGCGTGTTCGCGAACCCGCTGCAGATAGATGTGGTCGTCCATCTCGGCGGTATAGCGAGCCAGATCCAGACCTAGCTCGCCCGCATAGCGGCGCAGGTCCGCCTCCTTCAGATGCGTTTGATGCGCGAACAGAAGATCGTGCATCCCCCAGAATTTCTCCTGTGCCGCGGCCGCTTCCGCGGCCTCTGCCGCCAACAGCGCATGGGGATGCGAATCCACCAGGGGGAAATGGCGATAAATGAATCGAACCCGGTTCGGAAATCGATCCAGCAAGAGTTGAGGGGTGGGCGCCGCCACTTTGCAGCTGGGGCATTCGAAATCGCCGTACTCGATCAATGTGACCGGCGCGTGCTCCGATCCCAGCACGTGATCGGTGGGCTCTGGGGGCACCGCGAGAGTGATCGAGTGCGCTGATGGGCTCATGAGGACTGTTTACCTGCCTGGGACCCGTATTTCAACCCGCTGTCGCGCCTGGCGCCTATCCCTCAACTCAGAATGATCTTGGGCGCCGCCGACAATCCCTCGACGATGAGCCGGTTTACGCGCTGCACGAACGACACCGGATCCTCGAGCTCCCCACCCTCCGCCAGCATGGCCTGATCGTAGAGTACATGCCCCAGGTCCGAGAACGCCGCGTCGTCGGAGACCGTCTTGAGGCGTTCGACCAGCGGATGCTTCGGATTCAATTCCAGGATCGGCAGCGTCGCGAACGGATTGCTCTGACCGGCCTGCTTCAGAATGCGGCCCATGCGCAGGCTCAGACCGAATTCACCCGCCACCAGCACGGCGGGGGATTCGGTCAAGCGGCTGCTGACCCGGGCGCTCGCGATCTTGCCGACCAGAACCTTGTTGAGCCTTTCGAGCGCGTCCTTGTAAGCGGATTCCGCGGCCGCCTTGTCGGGGGTTTCGATAGCGGACGCCACGTCCGCCGCGGCGCTCGCGGCGTTCACCAGCGTCTTCCCCTCGAACTCGTGCAAATGCCCCGCAACCCATTCGTCGATGCGGTCGGTGAGCAACAGCACTTCCAAGCCGCGCGAGCGGAAGCCTTCCAGATGCGGACTGTTCCGTGCGGCGGCCAACGTATCGGCGGTCAAATAGTAGATCGCGGTCTGATCCGGCTTCATGCGCGAGACGTAATCTGCGAGCGTCGTCTCGGGAGCTTCGCCCGCGACCGCGGTGGAGTGAAACCGCAGAAGCTTCGCGACGCGGGCCTTCTGGCCGGCATCGTCGATGACCCCTTCCTTCAACACGACGCCGAAGGCCTTCCAGAACTCGGCATATTCGCCCGGCTTGTCGGCGGCGAGTTCCTCCAAGAGATCCAAGCTGCGCCTCACCAGCGCCGCCTTGATCTTCTCCACGGTCCGATTGTTCTGCAACAGCTCGCGCGACACGTTGAGCGGAAGATCGTCGGTGTCGACCAATCCGCGCATGAAACGCAGCCATGGCGGCAGTAATTCGGCCGCCTTGTCCATGATGAACACCCGGCGAACGTAGAGCTGGATACCGGCGCGCTGTTCCCGGTCGAAGAGGTCGAATGGAGCACGCTTCGGCAAATACAGGAGCGAGGTGTACTCGAGATTGCCCTCGACCTTGTTGTGCGCCCAGGCGCGCGCAGGCTCCGGATCGTGGGTCAGATGTTGGTAGAACGCCTGATAGTCTTCATCTTTGAGCTCGGATTTGGGGCGTGTCCAAAACGCCTTGGCTTGATTCAGCGTCTCCTCGGTCTCCCCGGTCTTGAGCAGGATGGGAACACCCAGATGGTCGGAGTACTTGCGCACCAGCTGTTTCAGGCGTGAGGGCTCGAGAAATTCCTTGTCCTCCTCGCGCAGGTGCATGATCACCTCCGTGCCGCGATCCGCCTTGTCGTGCGGCTGGATCTCGTAGGTGCCCTCGCCATCCGAATCCCAGCGCACAGCCGGCGCATCGGCTCGCTTCGACAGCACCGTGACGCGGTCCGCGACGATGAACGCCGAGTAGAATCCGACGCCGAATTGGCCGATCAGCTGGGCATCCTTGGCCGAATCCCCGCTCAAGCCTTCCAGGAACTTCTTGGTGCCGGAGCGGGCGATGGTGCCGAGATTGTCGATGACCTCCGCCTCGTTCATGCCGATGCCGTTGTCCTTGACGGTCAGCGTCCCCGCCGTGCTGTCCGGGATCAGGGTGACCGCGAGGGTATCCGAACCCAGGAGCGATGGGTTGGCGATCGCCTCGAATCGCAGCTTCTCGCACGCATCGGAGGCGTTCGAGATGAGCTCGCGAAGAAAGATCTCCTTATGCGAGTACAACGAGTGGATTACCAGCCGCAGTACTTGCTTGGTCTCGGATTGGAATTCCTTGGTCTGTCGCTCTGTTGTCATGGCTCTTTATCCCAAGCGCCGGATCATATCCGCGCCGGAGTTGGTATTCGCAGGATCACCGGCGCCACCATGGGGACTCCCGACCGATACTTCAAGCGCCCGATGGCCATCCGGCGCGGGCGTCGAATTTAAAATCCCGCTTCATGCGTTCGTAGGCCTCCCGCGCTTCACGAGTATCGCCCGCCGGGGTGACCAGCTTGATGATCACGAACTGGTCCCCGTTCGGACTTGCCGGCATACCGCGACCCCGAAGCCGCAATTTTTGCCCGCCTTGGGCGCCCGGGGGAATGGTCAGCTCGACCGTCCCGCCGAGCGTCGGCACGGCCACCTTGGCCCCCAATGCCGCCTCCCAAGGTGCGAGCGGCAGCTCGATCTGCACATCCTTGCCGCTCACGGTGTACAGAGGGTGGGGACGCACCTTGACGCGAAACCGGACTGCCGGCCGGCCGGCGCCCCCGATCCGCAGCATCTGCCCGTCCCCCACTCCCGCCGGGACCTGCACCTCGAGCGGTTTCGGGCGCCCCGCCTGCACCAGGTTGACGCGGCGCCGCGTTCCGGTGAATGCCTCCTCCAGGGTGATGTCCAGAACGCCGGCATCCTCCTCGGGCTGAGCGTGCGCATTTGCGCCGGCCGCACCGCCGAAAAGACTGGAGAAAAAATCGCTGAAACCGTTCATTTCCGAGAAACGGTGCGTTCCCGAGCGGCCGAAGTGCTGCTCCCAGTCCGGCGGCGGACGAAATTGCTGCCCGGCCCGGTAATCGCGGCCGAATTGGTCGTAGGAGGCACGCTTTTCCGGGTCCTTCAGGACCTCGTAGGCCTCCTGCACGTCCTTGAACTTCGCCTCCGCGTTCTTCTCTTTGCTCACGTCCGGGTGATACTTCCGGGCGAGCTTGCGGTAGGCGCGTTTGACCTCCTCCGCGGAGGCACCGCGGCTCAGGCCCAGCGTGTCGTAGTAGTCCTTGAATTGCATTCCAAACCCTGCATTATGTCGCCTCAATAATACCCATGGCCGGCTCTGTCCGCTCCGCGGTCGCTTCCGGTGGAAGCTCCGCGGCCCCAAAGCGCGCCGCCACGCTTAGAATTGTCTCGCAGCATCCCGACCATATTCCGAGCGGCATTCCATAATGCGGCTGCATCGCCCAAACTAAAGGGCCTATGAAACGCGTTTTGCTGTTCATCGTGACCAATCTGGCGGTGCTCCTGCTGTTGAGCGTCGTGATTTTCGTCATCCAACGGGTGTTCGGCGTGCGCCTGCCCCAGGGTGGACTCGGCGGTTTGCTGGTGTTCGCGGCGGTATGCGGCTTCGGCGGCGCATTGATCTCGCTGGCGCTCTCCAAATGGACCGCGAAGCACATCATGGGCGTGCGCGTCGTGAGCGCGCCGCAATCGGACCTGGAGCGCTGGCTCTTGAGTACGGTCGCCCGCCTCGCGGCCCAGGCCGGCATCGGGATGCCGGAAGTCGGCATCTTCGATGCCGAAGAAATGAACGCGTTCGCGACAGGCGCCCGCCGCGATGCCGCGCTGGTGGCGGTCAGCACCGGGTTGCTGCGCGGCATGGTGCCGCAACAGGCGGAAGCCGTTTTGGGTCACGAGATCAGCCACGTGGCCAACGGTGACATGGTCACCCTCGCCCTGCTGCAGGGGGTGCTGAATACCTTCGTGATCTTCCTGGCGCGGATCATCGGCGGTCTCGTCGATCGGGCGCTGTTCCGTAACGACCGGGAGGAGTCCGGGATCGGATTTTTCCTGACGACGATGATCGCGCAGCTGGTGCTCGGCATCCTGGCGAGCATGATCGTGTGCTGGTATTCGCGCTACCGTGAGTTTCGTGCGGATCGTGGCGGCGCCAATTTGGCCGGCACGCCCAATATGATCGGCGCGCTCGAAGCCTTGAAGCGCAGCCAGGGCGAACCGATGCCGCCGCAACTGCAGGCGTTCGGCATCAACACCGGGGGAGGCACGGGATTCGCGCAGCTGTTCGCCACCCATCCGCCTCTCGATCAACGAATTGGGGCGTTGCGTGCGTTGGATGCCTGATTGCATCCCTCGCAGCTCCGCCACCGTAATTCCCTCTGTAGAACGTAGAACGCCGATATAGGAACGCCAGATGCCACCGGAAAACGAAATAGTCCTTACGCCCGCCGCCGAACGCGTCAGCCGCGAATTGTCGCGCTGGTTCGACCACAGCGATTTTGCCTCGCGGGCGAAGGAGCCGGCGGCGGTCAAGGAGTCCGGCCGGCACATCGACTGGGCCCGGGTGATGCCGTTCTTGCTGATGCATGCGGCGTGCCTCGCCGTGATCTGGGTGGGCTTCAGCTGGGTCGCCCTGGTCGTGGCCGTTGCGCTCTACGTGGTCCGGATGTTCGCCATCACGGGGTTCTATCACCGCTACTTCTCGCACCGAAGCTTCAAGACCACCCGCGTCGGCCAGTTCATCTTCGGACTGCTGGGCGCTTCGGCCGTACAGCGCGGGCCGATCTGGTGGGCAGCCCACCACCGCCATCATCATGTCTATTCGGACAAGCCCGAGGATGTGCATTCTCCGATTCAACACGGCTTTTTCTGGAGCCATATGGGATGGTTCATGTCCCACAAGCATTTCGCCGCGGACCTGTCGCGGGTGAAGGATTTGATGAAATACCCGGAGCTGCGCTTCTTGGACCGCTACGATGTGGTCGTTCCCGCTTGCCTGGGCTTCGGCGTGTTTTTGCTCGGCGTGCTCCTGAAGCATATCGCGCCGGGCCTCGGCACCACCGGCTGGCAAATGCTCGTGTGGGGATTCTTCATCTCGACGGTCGCCGTGTATCACGGCACCTATACGATCAACTCGCTGTCGCACGTATTCGGCCGACAGCGGTACAAGACCGGCGACGGGAGCCGCAATAACCCATGGCTTGCGCTCATCACACTGGGCGAGGGCTGGCACAACAACCATCACCACTATCCTGCGTCGGTCCGACAGGGATTCTATTGGTGGGAGTTCGACATCACGTTCTACGTGCTGAAACTCATGTCCTTTCTGGGCGTGATCTGGGATCTGAAGCCGGTGCCGGTGGCGGTGCGCGAGGGCGGCGGTAAGCGCCTCTAGCCTCACGAGCGCGGCGCGCGAGATTGCGCCGCGGAGTATCATTTATCGATGCGCTCCCCCGTTAAGCCGGAGACGCTCGCGGAGCTGAAGGCGGCCGCGGGAGACGGCGGTTGGCTCGACTCGAGCGGCGACCTGTCTGGCTACACCATCGATTTCCGGCGCCTGTACCGGGGTGCGAGCCCGCTCGTCCTCCTGCCGCGCACGGTGGAGCAGGTCGCCCGGATCATGTTCATCTGCCACCGCGACGGCGTGGGCGTGGTCCCGCACGGCGGCAACACCAGCTACTGCGGAGGCGCGACGCCGGACGAATCGGGTTCGCAGATCGTCCTTGCGATGAAGCGGCTGAACCAGGTGCGGCATATCGACGCCGCCAACGATTCGATGATTGTCGAAGCCGGCTGCACGCTCGCCGAGGCCCACGCGGCGGCGGCATCAGAGGATCGGATGTTCCCGCTGACCTTGGGCTCGCAGGGGACCGCCCAGATAGGCGGGAACCTCTCCACCAATGCGGGAGGCACCGCCGTGTTGCGCTATGGGATGATGCGCGATCTCGTGCTCGGTCTGGAGGTGGTGCTGGCGGATGGGCGGGTGCTGTCCGGTCTGAAGAGCCTGCGCAAGGACAACACCGGCTACGACGTTAAATCACTGTTCATCGGCGCCGAAGGAACCTTGGGCATCATCACGGCAGCGTCGCTCAAGCTATTCCCGATACCACGCGACACGGCCACGGCGCTCGTGGCGATCGAGTCCCCGCGCCGCGCTCTGGAGCTGCTGGCGCATCTCAAGCGGGCGGCGGGTGACGGCCTCACCGCCTTTGAATTGATGCCGCGTTTCGCGGTCGCGCTCACGGTCGAGCACATCCCCGGAGTCGCGAACCCGCTCGACCAGGGTGCTGAATGGTACGTGCTCGCCGAATTGACATCCCCCAATCCGCGGCAACGGCTTGCCGATCTATTGAGCGACACCCTGCAGGAAGCGGCGGCAGGCGGCATGGTGATAGACGCCTCGATGGCCACATCCATCGCCCAGTCGCAGGCGATGTGGAAGCTGCGCGAATCGGTGCCGGAGGCCCAGCGGCGTCACGGTGCGAGCCTCAAGCACGATATCTCGGTTCCTGTCTCGCGCATTCCCGAGCTGATCGAGCGCGGCGCAGACTTGATTCGGCGGCTGGTGCCCGAAGGAGACATGGTGAGCTACGGACATGTCGGAGACGGCAACCTGCACTTCAACGTGAGCCAGCGGCCTGATGCACCGGCCTCGGCCTTTCTTGCTCGGGCGAAGCCCCTGGAGACGGCCATGTACGATCTGGTCCAGAGTCTCGATGGGAGCATCAGCGCCGAGCACGGCATCGGCCGGCTGAAAGCGGTGGAGCTGGCGGAGCGGTGCGATCCGGCCGAGTTGTCGGTCATGCACGCCGTGAAGCAGGCCCTGGATCCGAAAGGCATCCTCAATCCCGGCAAAGTGCTGCTATGAGGCGAGAGTTCCGCTGAACCGAATCATGCGAACACTGGCGCTACCGATCCGCACGGCTCGGCTCAACCTGCGCGAATTCGTGCGCGGCGATTTCGCCGCCATCCACGCCTACTCGGCCGACCCGCGAGTGACCCGCTATCTGTTCTTCGGCCCGCGCGACGAGGACAGCACGGCCGAGTACCTGGACGGTCTGCTCGCCTCGCAGGGCGAAGTGCCCCGAACCCGATTCGAGCTCGCGGTGGAGGAGATCGGCTCCGGCCGCGTCATCGGCGCCTGCGATCTGTCGCTGATCGAGCGCGGCGTGGCCGATTTGGGCTACATGCTGGGCGCGCCCGATTGGGGCAAGGGATTCGCCACCGAGATCGCGCTCGCATTGCTGGATGCGGCATTCTTCGACCTGCGCGCGGAACGCGTCATTTCGACGGTCGACATCAACAATCGCGCGTCGATCAGGGTGTTGGAAAAGATTGGAATGCGCTGGGAAGCCGTCTTTCGCAAGCATCGGCGCGCCAAGAACCGCTGGTGGGATTGCCACCTGTACGTCCTGCCGCGCGAGGTGTGGGAGTCCTCGCGCAAGCCCCTATAGCCGAGCGAGCCGCTTCCGCGGCCCGGCCGCACCCCCTTACCGGTCGTCCTTTTCTTTCGCGTCCTCCGCCCGGCTGCGCTCTCGCGCCCGCTTGAGTACATCCTCGGTCGGCATGCCGGCATTGCGGCTGGTCCGCAGTGTCAAGAGGAGCCCGGCGATGATCGCCGCCACCACCAGCAACATGAGGATGACCTTCATGCTCCCTGCGCCGCCGATTACTCTACGACCCGCATCAATCCTTCCTGCGACGTGCTCGCCACCAGCCGTCCGTCCCGGGCAAATATACTCCCTCGCGCGAAGCCTCGGGCACCCGAGGCGCTGGGGCTGTCCGTCGAATAGAGCAGCCAATCGTCGACCCGCACGCTGCGGTGAAACCACATGGCGTGATCGATGCTGGCCATCACCAGCCTGCGGGGCGGGAGCGGGAACCCATGCGGCATCACCGCCGTATCTAGGAGATGGAAATCGGACACGTAGGCCAGCAGGCACCGATGCAGCGCTTCGTCCTCGGGCAACCGGTCAACCGCGCGAAACCACATGTTTCTGAGCGCCGCCGGCTTCTGGGGTTTCAGGATGTTCGGCGGCTTCACCGGGCGAAACTCGAAAGGACGCTTGCACTCGAGCACTCGGCGCAGTCCCGCGGGCAGCTGTGGCAGAAGAGCGCGCACATGATCGTCGAGATCGGTGAGCGCCTCGGGCGGCGGGACCTCGGGCAGGGGCAGTTGATGATCCAATCCGCTTTCCACGGATTGGAACGAGGCGGACAAGTTGAAGATCTGCGCGCCGTGCTGGATGGCGATCACGCGGCGCGTGGAGAAGTGATTGCCGTCGCGCGCCCGATCGACTTCGTAAACGATGGGCGAATTGAAATCGCCGCGCCGCAGGAAGTAAGCGTGCAGGGAATGGGCGTCGCGTCCCTCGACGGTGGCGGCCGCGGCCATCAGCGCCTGGCCGAGCACCTGGCCGCCGAACACCTGGGGACTGCCGATATCGCGGCTTTCGCCGCGAAAAAGGTCGTCCTCCAGCCGCTCGAGCGTCAGTACCTTGATCAGATCCTCGAGTAGCCGGTTCACGCGCCCTTCAATGCGAATCGGCCGCGGAGCTATCCGCGGCGACTCCCAATCGTTTTTGCATGATGGGGCTCGTGGTCGTGTACTGGAGGAATTGGCGCTTGTCGGGAAACAAATGATGCTGAATTCCGAACGCCGCGAGCGCCGCCTCGTGAAAGCCGCTCAAAATGAGCTTCTTCTTGCCGGGATAGGTGTTGATGTCGCCGATCGCGAAAATCCCGGGCACGCTGGTCTGGAAATTCTCGGTGTTGACCCTCAGGGCCTTTCTCTCGAGTTCCAGGCCCCACTCGGCCACAGGGCCGAGCTTCGGATGAAGCCCGTAGAATGCCATGAGGTGGTCGGCCGGAACCTGAAGCGTCGTATGCCCGTCGTTCGCTTTGATCACGGCTCCGGTGAGCTTGTCATGCTCGCTGTGCAATGCCAGGACCTGTCCCTCGACGAATTGCATCTTGCCCGCGGCGACCAGCTCGCGCATCCGCGCAACCGTCGCCGGCGCGGCGCGAAATTCGGCGCGCCGGTGCACCAGAGTGAGGGAACGAGCCCGCTCGGCGAGCGCCACCGTCCAATCGAGAGCCGAGTCTCCACCGCCGCAGATCACGAGATCCCGGCCGTGAAAAGCCGCCGCCGACTTGATGCGGTAATGGACGCTCTTGCCTTCGAAACGATCCACGCCTTCGAGCGCGAGACGTCGCGGCTGGAAAGAGCCGACGCCCGCTGCAATCACCACCGCTCCCGCCGTGAAGCGCGTGCCGAGCGAGGTGGCAATGTGAAACTTGCCATCGGCCTGGGGCTTCAGTTCGGTCACTTCCTGACCGAGATGAAAAGAGGCGTTGAACGGCTTGACCTGTTCCAGCAGCCGATCGATCAACTCCTGAGCGCCGCACACCGGGAGCGCCGGAATGTCATAAATGGGCTTGTCCGGATAAAGCTCCGTGCACTGGCCGCCGACCTGGGCCAGCGAGTCGATGATGGCCGTCCGGATGCCGAGCAACCCGAGCTCGAAAATTTGAAATAAGCCCACGGGCCCGGCTCCGATGATCACTGTCTCCACGGAGTTGGCGGGCGCTTCGAAAGATTCCGACATGATGACGACGTTGCTCCGAATGTTCTGAAAATTTCACCGTAAAAAACGCTGCCGAATTGTAGCCGAACGAGCACTGGAAGGCGGCACCGGAAGCGCCCTCCCGCGGCCGCCCATTGCCCGCCCGTTGCCCGCCCATTGCCCGCCCGTTGCCCGCCCATTGCCCGCCCGTTGCCCGCCCGCGGCCGCCCATTGCCCGCCCATTGCCCGCCCACTGCCCGCCCACTGCCCGCCCGGGAATCGAGCCATTGCGAAACCGCGGGGATTTGCGCCACTCTGGACGGTGCATGTCCACCCTCATCTGGTTTCGTCACGACCTCCGGCTCGCGGACAATCCCGCACTCGCCGCCGCCGCCGCGACCGCAGAGCCGGTGATTCCCGTGTACATCTTCGCACCGCGCGAGGAATCCCCCTGGTCCCCGGGCGGCGCTTCGCGCTGGTGGTTGCACGAGAGCCTGTCGCGGCTCGACGGGAATCTTCGGGCCGTCGGCTCATCGCTCTGCATTCGCGCGAGTGAGGACTCGCTGACGACGCTCGTGGAGCTTGCCCGCGAATGCGGTGCGCGCCGCGTCGTCTGGAACCGCCGCTACGAGCCGGCAGTCATCGCGCGCGACCAAAAAATCAAGACCGCGCTGCGCGAAGCGGGGCTCGAGACCGCGAGCTACAGCGGCGCGCTGCTCCACGAACCCTGGACGATTCGCACCCAGAGCGGCGGACCGTTCCAAGTCTTCAGCGCCTATTGGCGGCACTGCAAAGAACTGGACGACCCGGCACCGCCCGAGCCCCCTCCCACGACACTGCGCGCCCCCGCTGCCTGGCCCAAGTCGCACCCGCTCGACCGCCTCGAACTGCTCCCGAAGCGGGCATGGCCCGCCGGACTCGAGGCCGCATGGACCCCCGGAAGCGACGCCGCGCATGTGCAACTCGAGCGGTTCCTCGAGCAGAGTTTCGACGACTACGGAAGCCGGCGCGATCGACCGGGCCTACGCGGCACATCGCGGATGTCGCCGCATTTGCATTTCGGCGAGATCGGTCCGCGTGAGATCTGGCACGCCGCGCGCCGATACGCGCTCGCGCACGGACGGCACAGCTCCTGGAAAGACTCGCAATTTCTCACGGAAATCGGCTGGCGCGAGTTCGCCCATCACCTCGTGTTCCATTTTCCGAAAACGCCCGAAGAACCGCTCAGGGCGAAATACGCCCGTTTTCCATGGAGATCGGACGCCGCCGGCTTGCGGGCCTGGCAACGCGGAGCCACCGGATATCCGATCGTCGATGCGGGAATGCGGGAATTATGGCGCACCGGATGGATGCACAATCGCGTGCGCATGATTGCAGGCTCGTTTTTGGTCAAGGATCTGCTGCTGCCGTGGACCGAGGGCGCTCGCTGGTTTTGGGACACCTTGGTCGACGCCGATCTCGCCAGCAACACGCTGGGCTGGCAATGGGTGGCGGGCTGCGGGGCGGACGCCGCGCCCTTCTTCCGGATCTTCAATCCGACCACCCAAGGCACGAAATTCGACGCCGCCGGCGACTACGTGCGCCGCTGGGTTCCCGAAATCGCCGGCCTGCCGAATGAATGGTTGCACCGTCCCTGGGAGGCGCCGGCACCGGTGCTGGAAGCGGCCGGTGTCACCCTCGGACGGACCTATCCGTTTCCCGTGATCGATCACGCGGTGGCACGGCAAGCCGCCCTCGCGGCATTCGCGGCGGTTAAATAGCACGTTCGATGCATATGGCACCAAGTTCGCGCCATGTTCGACTATTTTAAGCAGGAGGCAGGCGGCTCAAGATCTCGGCGGTGATCTCTCGATAGCCGCCGCCGAAATGATGGCCCCCGGACATCTTCACCGAGCTTCCAGCTGCTCCGGTCAGCTTTCCGCAGACTGCATCGGCATCCTGGCTGCCGTAGAGACATAAGTACGGGGAACCGCTCCAGCGCTCGAGTTCCGGTCTCGTGGGTAGGCCGCCCGTTGACTGCCGCAGCCAGTTCGAAAAATGGAACTGGAAGTCCGCGGTGCTGCTCAGGCCCAAAAGAGCCGTGAGCCCGACCATCCGGCGAGTGGCTGCAGGCAGCCGGTTGACCATGAACGGCAGCGTATCCGCTCCTTGCGAATAGCCGATCAGCAGCGCGCGGGACCTGCCCCAGAGGCTGGAGTAGTACTTGAGCACCCGATCGAGGTCCTGCGACGCGCCCTCGGGGGTGCGTGGCGACCAGAAATACTTGAGCGAGTCCCATCCCACGACCGGTATGTGGTTCTTCGCGAGCGCCTGCGAGACGCCTTTGTCGAGTCCCACCCAACCCCCGTCGCCCGACAAAAAGACGGCGAACCAGGGGCCCGTGCTGCCGTTCGCCGCCGGAATGGCGGTCAGCGGCAGACCGGCCACCGGCGAAGATTGCGTCCCCGTTGACGACACCCCGGGCGAGCCGGCGACCCGGGCGAACGCGGCATCGAATTGCGTTCCCCAGCGCCGTTCCACCGCATACCCGTGCCCGACCTTGGGTAATAGCACCGTTTCGGCGCCCAACACCTGCTCCATGAAGGACTTTGCCGGCACGGCGGGACATACCTGGTCGAGTTCCCCCTGCAAGGAGACCCAGGGACTCGGCAATTTCTTGGCCGGAACCAAGTGGACAGCCTCGACCTGTCCGTGGGAATCCAGCATTGGGGTCGACTCGACGCCGGACCCCCTGCAAAGCGGCTTCGCAAGCCCGAGATCGGTGCAAAAGCCGAGCGTCAGCAGGCCCTTGAAGAGCCCGTCGGGCGCCTCGGCGACCGTCGTATAAGCCAGCGTCGCGCCGGAGGAGTAGCCCACCAGGGTCGGCTGCACATAGGTCTTGAACTCCAGCTTGGATTGAATGAAATGGCTGAGATTCTCGAGATCCACGGCCGGAGATACGCATTTTTCCCTCGCCCGCTCGAGCTCGGCCAGGTAGTGGCTATTGTCGATGCCGACGACGAGCGCCCCCCGTTGCACGAGACGCCGGGTCATGGTCAGGACGCCGCGAGTCCACCCGCCATCGCCCGACAGGAACAGCACGACCTCGCTCGGCTGCCCGCTGGGACGGTATACGCTGACCTTCCCGAATCGCTCGTAGGGGAACACCGCCGACGGTTCTATGTCCGGTGCGGAACTCGCCGCCGACGCGGAGGCCGCCGCCGCGTCGGCGGAGGCGGCC
>JBEKHK010000046.1:0-27106 GCA_050012315.1 Steroidobacteraceae bacterium
GCCGCGCCTCGAAGGGCTGCGCGCGACGCTGCGCACCCGCTTCGAGCAATCGTCATTGCGCGATGAGAAGCGATTCGCGGCGAATTTCGAGGGGCTGCTGCGAACCGCGTGGGAACGGCATCTCGAGCACTCGAAGCAGCATTTTACAGCTACCCTTCCCACCGCTGAGGATCGCTGAATACGATCCGAAAGACGCTGCCTCCGCCGTTGCGCGGCTCGTAGAGCAAAATGGCCCGATTCAATTGGGACAGTTCGCGGGCGATGAAGAGCCCAAGCCCGGTGCCGCCCTTGCGGCCCGTGAAGAAGGGCTCGAAGATGCGCTCGGCGGCCGAGGGTTCGATGCCGGTTCCCCGGTCGGCGACTTCCAGATAGGGCCGGTAACTCGGGTTCAGGCGCGCGAGCTTGATCTCGACCTTGAATCCGTCGCGTGATTCCCCGTATTTGATGGCGTTATCACACAGGTTCCAGACCACTTGATGCAAGTGGCTGGGGTCGAAGCGCACCTCGAGGTCGTCCGATTCCGCCTGCACCCGGATGTGTTCCATCGGGACCTGCATGGTTTCAGAGAACTCGGACAGAAACTCGTCGAGCCAGTCCCCCAGCGACAGGCGGGTGGGTTTGGTGGGTTCGCGCCGCGACAGCTGCAACACGTTGTTGATGATGGTGCTGACCCGCTCCGAGTTGTTGCGAATGATGTCCGTCAGCCGGTGATCGCCCGGACCGAGATTTGGGCTTTCGGCAAGCAACTGTCCCGCATGGCTCATGGCGCCGACGGGATTTCTGATCTCGTGCGCGATGCTGGCGGAGAGCCGCCCGAGCGCCGCAAGCTTGCTCTGCTGTACCCGCTCCGCCAGCAGGCCGGTGTCCTCCAGGAAGATCAAGGTGGGGCCCGGCGCCGTGCCCCCCAAAGGCGCGAAGTGGGGTTGGATCAATCGTGCGCCGTCGGCGGCCACGAAACTCGACGGCGAATTCTCGCGCTGCTCGAGCTGGCGCCAGGTGCTCAGGGAGTAGAGCAGCCGCGGTGAGACTTCGCCCAGCAGCGCACCGGGAAAGGCGTCCTTATCACCGAGAATCTCGGCGGCTGATTCGTTGATCAGGCGAATCCGGTCGGCGGCATCCACCACCAGCAGGCTCTCGCGCAAGTGCTGCACGATGTACTGGGACAACTCGGCGAGATTGGCCAGATCAAGGTCCTTTTGCCGGACCAGATCTTCGCTTTCACGCACCCGGGTCGCGAGCACGCTGGCGGAGGCCGCAATGGTAAATAGCACCAGGCCGAGAAAACCGGCGGTCGCATAGACATTGATGTCCACATGACCCGTAAATTGTTGCCAAATCGTGTGCAGCAGAACCGCGAGGGCGGCTACGGCGGCCAGAAACAGTGCGCTGCGCGGCGGCAGCAGGAACGCCAGGCCTCCGACCGGCACGAATAGCAATGAGCCCAACCCGCTCGAGATGCCCCCGCAGGCGTGCAGAAGCAGCATCAGGCAGGCGATGTCGATGGTCGCCTGAGAAATGGTCTGGAGATGCGCGCTCAGCAGCCGTCTTCGCACCAGTACGATGCTGAAAAGCCCGAAACAGAGATAGAAAACCGCCACCGAGGAGAAAAGATCCGGCGAATCCACGGGGAGCGCGCGCCCGCCGCTCAGGACGTACAGGCCGAGCAGAACCAGCGGAACCAGGATCCGATAGAGATTGAGGATCCCGAGCACGCGCCAGTTGAGCCCGATTTTCGGGGCTTCGGCGATGGATGGGCGGTTCAAAACGTTCACATCCCTTAAGTTCGTGTGGTCCCGATCGACTTTGCGCGTTGCGCCAGCTTAATTCAGAATATCGCCCCCCAATGCGACCGGTCCGGCACTGGCGGATAATGCTTCAATTTACAGGACCGGGAATCGGAATAGGGGATCGATGAGTACTTCGCGAAAGCTGCGCTGCGTGCTGGCGCAGCTCAATCTGGTGGTTGGGGATGTCGAGGGCAACACCTCGCGCATCGTCGCGGCCGCGAAGCGGGCCCGGGAGGAGATGGGCGCCGACGTGGTGATGATGCCCGAGCTGGCGGTGTCGGGCTATCCGCCGGAGGACCTCCTGTTCCACTCGGGCATGCGCTCGCAGGTCGCCCGCTCCATAGGCCGCCTCAAGGCGGAGGTGCGCGGCATCACCCTGATCGCCGGCTATCCGGAATACGACGGGGACCATATCTACAATTCGGCGCTGGTCCTTCGGGATGGCGCCGTGCTCGCGAACCACCGCAAGGCCTGCCTGCCCAACTACCGCGTGTTCGACGAGAAGCGCTACTTCACCCCGGGGACGAAGCCCACGGTGGTCGAGCTGAACGGCATCAAGGCCGGAATCCTGGTTTGTGAGGACGTGTGGGCGCCTGAGCCCGCGGGCCAGGCGCGGGGGGCGGGCGCCCAAGTGCTGCTGGTGATCAACGCCTCACCCTATGAAGTCAACAAGCAGCGCCAGCGCGAACTCGAGGTCGCCAGGGCGCGGGTCTCGGAGACCGGGATTCCCCTGGTGTTCGTCAATCTGATCGGCGGTCAGGACGAACTGGTATTCGATGGGAATTCGTTCGCGATGGACGCGCACGGCCAGGTTGGCGTGCGCGCCCCCGCATTTGCCGAGGGTATGTATCCGGTGGACTTGTCGATGGGAACCGATGGTACGGTCCGCCCGTTGCCCGGCGATATCGCAGCGCTCCAGGGAGAGGAGGAGAGCGTCTACGGCGCCCTCGTCCAGGGAACGCGCGATTACGTCGACAAGCACCGCTTCCCCGGCGTGGTGCTTGGGCTGTCCGGAGGCGTCGACTCCGCATTGACCCTGTGCATCGCGGTCGACGCTCTGGGGGCCGATCGGGTGCATGCGGTGGCCATGCCTTCGCGCTACACCTCGCAGATGAGCAAGGACGATGCGGCAGAGCAAGCCTCCTGGCTCAAGGTGAAGCACAGCGAGATATCGATCGAGGGCATGTTCGAGGCCACGCTCACGGCGCTCAAGGACGAGTTCGCGGGGCGTCCCGCGGACACGGCGGAAGAGAACATTCAATCGCGCTGCCGGGGCGTGCTGCTCATGGCCATCTCGAACAAGACCGGGCGGATGCTGCTCACCACCGGCAATAAGAGCGAAATGGCGGTCGGCTATGCCACCCTATATGGCGATATGGCGGGCGGTTTCGCGCCCATCAAGGACTGCAGCAAGCTGTTGGTCTACCGCCTCTGTGCGTGGCGAAACGCTCAATCCCGGGCGATCCCCGCGCGCGTCATCGAGCGGCCTCCGTCGGCCGAGCTGCGGCCCGACCAGAAGGACACGGACAGCCTGCCGCCGTACGAGATTCTGGATCCCATCCTCGAGGCTTTCATCGAGGAGGATCTATCGGTCGATCAGATCGCGGCGCGCGGCTTCGACCGCCAGGTCGTCGGGCGAATCCTCGATCTGGTGAAGCGCAACGAATACAAGCGGCGCCAAGCGCCTCCCGGCGTGCGGGTGAGCGGCCGCGCCTTCGGCCGGGACTGGCGCTATCCGATCACCAGCGGCTATCAGAGCTCACGTTGACCTGCGTTGCCTGCGCGAGGCTCGTTCGTGCCCGCTGAGAAAGACTCCAAGGTGGTTGCCATCGCGGGGGCAGGTCCGGCCGGATTGACCGCCGCGCTCGAATTGCTTCGACGCACCGATTGCATCCCCCTCGTGTTCGATTCGGACGGCCAGGTCGGTGGAATTTCCAAAACCGTCAACTATCGCGGCAACCGCATGGATTTGGGCGGCCATCGGTTCTTTTCGAAATCCGACTGGGTCATGCGCTGGTGGCAGGAGATTTTGCCGGTGGGGGAGGCCCAATACGATTCGACGCAACCCCTGCGCACGACCTACCAGGGACAATCGAAAGAGTTTATGCCGCGGCTCGGCCCACCTGCATCGCCCGCCGCCGTCATGTTGGTGAGACAACGGCTGTCGCGCATTTTTTATCGTCGGCGCTTTTTTGATTATCCCTTGAAACTCAGTGCCGATACGGTTCGGAAGATAGGGGTCTTGGAGACTTGCAACATCGGGTGGAGTTATGGACTCGCCCGATTGGCGCCTACTCGCCCGGAAAGAACGCTGGAGGATTTTTTCATCAATCGCTTCGGCGATCGGCTCTATCGCACCTTCTTCAAGGACTACACCGAGAAGGTGTGGGGAGTGCCTTGTCGTGAGATCTCGGCAGAGTGGGGCGCACAGCGCATCAAGGGTTTGTCCGTGACCAAGGCGCTTGCACATGCCGTGACGAGTCCATTTCGCAGCGCGGACACGTCCCAAAAGCAAACCGAAACGAGCCTGATAGAGAGATTCCTCTATCCCAAATTGGGACCCGGCCAGATGTGGGAAGAGGTGGCCCGCAGAGTGCGACAGCTCGGGGGCAGGATCCATCTCAAGCATCGAGTGGTGGGGGTCCAGCGCGAGGGGTTCAGGGTAACCGCGATTCGCGTTCGCGACGAGGACACGAACTCGGTACACCTCGTGCCGTGTGGCCATTTCATCTCCACCATGCCCATTTGCGATCTAGCTGCATTTCTGGATGCGGCCGATTCTCCTTTTGCGAGGATCGCTCGCGGTCTGCCGTACCGCGATTTCATGACCGCCGGACTATTGTTGCGCCGCATGACAGCACCGCGAACAGGCCGTGACGCAATATCGGGTAACGGGATGCCTCCCGATAATTGGATCTACATACAGGAACCGGACGTCAAAATTGGACGGCTGCAGGTTTTCAATAATTGGAGCCCTGCCATGGTTGCCGATCCGAGCACGATCTGGTTGGGTCTGGAGTACTTCTGCGGCGAGGGCGATGATCTTAGGTCCATGGAGGATTCTCGTTTCATCGACTTCGCCGCGGGCGAATTGGAAAAAATCGGGTTAATCAGCCGCCATGACGTGATCGATGGAACCCTCGTTCGCGTACCCAAAGCCTACCCCGCCTACTTCGGTCACTATGCAGAGTTCGGCAAGGTGCGGGCGTATCTGGACCAGTTCTCCAATCTCTACCCTGTCGGCCGCAATGGGATGCACCGGTATAACAATCAAGATCATTCCATGTTGGCGGCAAAGCGGGCCGTCGACGCCATCCTCAATCACGGCCGCGGAAAGGCGGAGATTTGGGACGTTAATACGGAAAACGAGTACCACGAGGCAAAGGCGATCTGAACATGCTCGAGACCACCGTGTTGACTCTGATCGATGGCGTTCGCATCGTCGTCCCGGACTCGCTCGATCTCATCACGCCTTACGTATTGCGCGAGCAGCAGGATTTCTTCGAGGACGAGCTGCCATTCGTGCGCAGCCTCTTGGAGCCCGGCCAACTGGTCATCGACATCGGTGCGAACTACGGTGTCTACACCTTGCCGATGGCGCAAAAGGTCGGGCCGAGCGGGCACGTATGGGCATTCGAGCCGGCCTCGGGCACGGCGGGATTTCTTGCGCAGAGTATCGCGGCGAATGGATTTGGACACGTAACCCTGGAGCAAAAGGCGGTCTCGAGCGCTGCAGGCAGCGCGCAACTGGGGGCGCACATCCACTCGGAGCTCCGAGCGCTCGTGCATGGCGGGGCTTCGCCGGACGCTGGTGAAACAGTCTCTTTGGTAACCCTTGATGACTGCATGGACCGCTACCGCTGGTCGAATATCGATTTCTTGAAGATCGACGCGGAAGGCGAGGAATCCAATATCTTGAGGGGCGGTCGGCGCTTCTTCGCCGGCCTCGGGCCGCTGGTGCAGTACGAGCTGCGAACCACCGACATGAACCTCGATTTGATCAGTGAGTTTGCCGCAATAGGCTACGATTCTTACCGTCTTGTGCCGGGTCTCAATGTCCTGGTTCCATTCGATCTGAAGTCGCCGCCGGATCCCTATTTGCTCAATTTATTCTGTTGCAAGTCGGCCCGCGCCGACCGGCTCGCCGCACGGGGACTCTTATTGCGGTCGGTTGATCCGGCGCATGGGGGTGAGCTTGTTCTCGCCAAATACCATTGGCGCCATGCGCTCGCACGCCTGGCGTATGCGGCGCCGCTCGTGTCGCAGTGGGCAAAGACCACGGAGGCCGGGCAGAGCGCCGAAGTTGAACGGGCCTTGTCGCTCTATGCGCGCAGCCGCGATAGGGAGTTGTCCGTCGCGCAGCGCTATCACGCCCTGGAAGCGAGTTTTTTGGAGCTAAACGCGCTCTGCGATCGACAACCGTCGGGACTGCGGCTCGCGAGCTTGGCGCGCGCCGCACACGATTACGGCGCGCGCGCCGTGTCGGTCAGGGCTCTCAATCGGTTGATTGAATCGATTCGCCAAATTGGAGCCGTGGACATGAGCGAGCCGTTCCTCGCTCCGTTGGAGCGGTTCGACTCGATTGCGCCCGGCGAGGCGCTCGGCAACTGGATTCTCGGCGCCGCCCTCGAGCTACTCGAGAGGCGGGAGTGGCTTTCTACCTTTTTTGCCGGTCCCACCTGTCGTGATCGGCTGGAAGCCATCCATGCTCTCGGATTCGCCGGCCCCGACATGCAGCGCCGCCTGGAATTGGTCCGTTTGCGTATTCAACGCGCAATAGCTGCAAAGGAGCGGTAGGCCGGCCGCGAGGCCCTACAGGATCCGCCTCCACCAAGACTTTTTCTTCTCGACCTCGCGCGCGCTTCCCGGGTAGTTGTCGATGTACACCGCCTCCGCGTTCTTCGCCAGATCCATCATGCCGAGATCGGTATACGCTTGGACCATGATTTTCATCGAGCCTTGCACGGCGGGCGCGCCGTCGTAGTTCTCGACGCAGTATTTCGCGCGGTTCAGCGCGCCGACGTAAGCGCCGCGCCTCATGTAATAGCTCGCGACATAGAGCTCGAAGTCGGCGAGCCGGTTGCGCAGGAAGATCATTCGCTGGCGTGCATCGCCCACGTACTGGCTATGCGGATACTTCTTGATCAGATCGTCGAAGGCGTCGAAGGCCTTCCTGGAATTGACCGGCGGGCGGCGCGATAGGTCGACGTGGAACCAGCGCTCCATGAAGTTCGCCTGGCGCTCGAAGTAGATGAGTCCCTTCATGTAATAGGCATAGTCCACCCGCGGGTTGGTCGGGTTTTCGCGGATGAAGGTATCGGCGGCGTCCACCGCGGGATCGACTTCCCGATTTTTGTAATACGCGTAGATCAGGTCGATCTGGGACTGCCGGGCGGGCTCGCTGAACGGGAAGCGTGACTGCAGGTTTTCGAGCTGCTTGATCGCCTGGGCGTAGCTCGAATCCTTCATGCTCTTCTGCGCGCGGGCATACAGCACTTCGGGCCCGGATTTGGCGTCATCGACCCGGTGGCTACGGCAGCCCGCGGCCAACAGGGCCATGCCCACGATGAGTACGATGGCCCGGCTAGGACGTACAAGATCACCCAGTCTCACATGCGATTCCTTACAATGGGGGTCGATTCCAGAGCGCGGCAGTATACCCGATGCCCCGCCGCTAGCTTCGAGTGCCCCCATGAGTGCAGAGTTCCGAGTCATCGAGCTGCAAATTCCCGAGGAATTGAGCGGTTTTCGCTTGGACAGCGCGCTCGCACGGATGCTCCCCGAGCATTCCCGCACCCGGATCAAGGGGTGGATCGAGGCCGGCCAGGTTCGGATCGGGAGGCTTCCCTGCAAGCCCAAGGATGTCGTGACCGCGGGATCGCGGGTGCAGCTGCGCATGGCGGCCGAGCCTGAATCCGTTGCCGTCCTGCCGGAGGCGATTCCGCTCAAAATAGTGCACGAAGACCCCGACGTGCTGGTCGTCGACAAGCCGGTCGGCCTGGTGGTGCACCCGGGAGCCGGCAATCCGCGGCACACGCTGCAAAATGCTCTGCTGGGATGGGATCCGCGCCTCGCCTCGATCCCCCGCGCCGGTATCATCCACCGGCTCGACAAGGATACGAGCGGGCTGCTGATGGTCGCCCGCACCCTCGAGGCGCACACGGCGCTCACCCGCGCGCTCATGGCGCGCTCGGTTTCGCGCGAATACCTTGCAGTCTGCGTCGGGGTCATGACCTCGGGCGGCACCATCGATCAGCCCATCGGGCGGCATCGAAGCGATAGGCTGAGGATGACCGTCCGTAGCGACGGCCGTCCTGCCACCACGTACTATCGCGTTCTCGAGCGATTCCGCGCTCATAGCTACTTGAGCGTGCGCCTATCGACCGGCAGGACTCACCAGATCCGTCTGCATCTGTCGCACCTGAAGTACCCCATCGTCGGGGATCCGGTTTATGGCGGTCGCTTCGGCCGCCCGCGGGGCGCGAGCGAGGAGCTGGCGCAGTCCTTGCGCGCCTTCGGCCATCAAGCATTGCACGCGGCCAAACTGGCTTTCGATCACCCTCGGAGCGGCGAGCGGCTGGCCTTGGAGACTCCGGCGCCGCCGGATTTTGCGGCGCTGCTCGAGGTGCTGCGTGCCGATGCCCGCGAGGCGTCGCGGCAGTCGGCGACGCGAAGGACTGCGCGCGGTTCGGTGGGGGCTTGATGCCGGCGGTGGGGACCCGATGCCGATCGAGTGGCTGACACCCACCTGGCCGGTCCCGGCAAATGTACGGGCGCTCTCGACGCTGCGCGGCGGGGGGATCAGCGCCGGACGGTATGCCTCATTGAACCTGGGCGACCACGTGCAGGACGCCCCGGAGGCGGTCGCCGAGAATCGCCGCAGGTTACGCGCCGCCGCGGGGCTGCCGGCGGAGCCGGCTTGGCTGGCCCAGGTGCACGGCGTGCAAGTCGCCGATTTGGACTCCTCTCCGGCAGGCGTCTCTGCCTCCCCAGCGGCCGCGGACGGGGCGGTTACTCGAGCGCCCGGGCGGATCTGCGCGATTCTCACGGCCGACTGCCTGCCGGTCCTGCTCGCCTCGGATGCGGGGGATGCGGTTGCCGCCGCCCACGCCGGCTGGCGCGGCCTCGCAGCCGGGGTGATCGAGGCGAGCGTGCGGGCGCTCGGTGGAGCGCCGGCGTCGCTCATGGCGTGGCTGGGGCCGGCCATCGGCCCCGGGCACTTCGAGATCGGGGCCGACGTGCGGGACGAGCTCATCCGGGGCGATCCCGGCGCCCAGGCAGCGTTCATCCCGAACTCCCGTGGGCGATTCATGGCCGATCTGCCGGAACTCGCGCGCCGCCGGCTCGAGCGTCTCGGCGTAACCCGGGTTTACGGCGGCGACGAATGCACCCACGCGCAGCCGGATCGGTTCTTCTCCCACCGGCGGGACGGCCAGACCGGCCGGCAAGCCACCCTCATATGGCTGGAATCTAAGTAGAAATCCCGTTGAATTGACGGCCGGCACCCCCAAGGTAGTGAGCATTCCAATGGATTCAGAGGGATAGCTCATGCGAATGGACAAGCTCACGACCAAATTCCAAGCCGCCTTAGCGGATGCTCAGTCGCTTGCCGTGGGCCGCGACAATCAATACATCGAGCCGGTGCACCTGATGGCGGCCCTGCTCGACCAACAGGGCGGAACGGCCCGTCCGCTGCTCGAAAAAGCAGGCGTCAACGTCGCGAAACTTCGCTCCGAGCTATCGACTGGGTTGGACCGCCTGCCCAAGGTCGAGGGATCGGGGGGCGAGGTGCTGCTCGGCAACGATCTCAACAAGCTGCTGAATCTCACCGACAAGCTGGCCCAGAAGCGGAGCGATCAATTCATCTCCAGCGAGCTGTTCGTGCTCGCGGCGTGCGAGGACCGCGGCGAGCTCGGCAGGATCTTGAAGTCCTGCGGAGCCGATCGGGCGGCGCTCGAGAAGGCCATCGACGAGGTGCGGGGCGGCGCCAAGGTGGAGGATGCGGGCGCGGAGGAGAACCGCCAGGCGCTCGAGAAGTACAGCATCGACCTCACCGAGCGCGCAAGCCAAGGCAAGCTCGACCCGGTGATCGGCCGCGACGACGAGATTCGCCGCACCATCCAGGTCTTGCAGCGCCGGACCAAGAACAATCCAGTGCTCATCGGCGAGCCGGGCGTCGGCAAGACGGCCATCGTCGAAGGTCTCGCGCAACGCATCGTCAACGGCGAAGTGCCCGAGGGGCTGCGCAACAAGCGCATTCTCGCGCTCGACATGGGGTCGCTCATCGCCGGTGCGAAGTTTCGCGGGGAGTTCGAGGAACGCCTGAAGGCCGTGCTCACGGATCTCGCGAAACAGGAAGGCCAGATCATCCTGTTCATCGACGAGATCCATACCATGGTCGGCGCGGGCAAGGCGGAAGGCGCCATGGATGCGGGCAATATGCTGAAACCGGCCCTCGCGCGCGGCGAGCTGCATTGCGTCGGCGCGACCACGCTCGACGAGTATCGCAAGTACATCGAGAAGGACGCGGCGCTCGAGCGCCGCTTCCAAAAGGTGTTGGTGAACGAGCCCTCGGTGGAGGACACCATCGCCATTTTGCGCGGACTGAAGGAGCGCTACGAGGTGCATCACGGGGTCGAGATCACCGATCCCGCCATCGTGGCGGCGGCGACGCTGTCGCATCGCTACATCTCGGATCGTCAGCTGCCCGATAAGGCGATCGACCTGATCGACGAGGCGGGCTCGCTCATTCGGATGGAGATCGACTCCAAGCCCGAGGCGCTCGACAAGCTGGATCGGCGCATCATCCAGCTCAAGATCGAGCGCGAAGCGCTCAAGAAGGAGACCGACGAGGCCTCCCGTAAGCGGCTCGCCACGCTGGAGGAGTCCCTCAAGGCGCTCGAGAAGGAGTACTCGGACCTCGAGGAGGTGTGGAAGGCCGAGAAGGCGACGGTGCAGGGAGCCGCTCACATCAAAGAAGAGTTGGAACGCGCGCGGCTGGATCTCGATACGGCGCGGCGGGCGCAGGATTTGGCCCGCATGTCGGAGCTGCAGTACGGGCGGATCCCGGAGCTCGAGCAACGCCTGGCCAAGGCGCTCGAGGTCGAGCAGAAACCCAATCAGTTGCTGCGCAATTCGGTCACCGACGTCGAGGTTGCCGAGATCGTGTCCAAGTGGACCGGCATTCCCGTGTCGCGCATGCTCGAGGGTGAGCGTGAGAAGCTCCTGCGGATGGAAGAGGAGCTCGAGAAGCGCGTGGTCGGCCAGCACGAGGCGGTGAAGGCCGTGGCCGATGCCATCCGCCGCTCACGCGCGGGCCTTTCGGATCCGAATCGCCCGCTGGGCTCGTTCCTGTTCTTGGGACCGACCGGCGTCGGCAAAACCGAGCTCTGCAAAGCTTTGGCGCAGTTCATGTTCGACACCGAGGAAGCGATGATCCGGATCGATATGTCCGAATTCATGGAGAAGCACTCCGTGGCCCGTCTGATCGGTGCGCCTCCGGGCTATGTCGGATACGAAGAGGGCGGCTATCTCACCGAGGCGGTGCGGCGGCGTCCCTATAGCGTGGTGCTGCTCGACGAGGTGGAGAAGGCCCATCCCGATGTGTTCAATGTGCTGCTGCAGGTCCTCGACGACGGACGGCTCACCGACGGACAAGGGCGCACGGTCGACTTTCGCAACTGCGTGATCATCATGACCTCGAACCTCGGCAGCCAGGTGATCCAGGAACTCGCCGGCGAGCACAATTACGCCGCGATGAAAGCGGCGGTCATGCAGGTGGTCAGCCAGCATTTCCGGCCCGAGTTCATCAATCGCGTCGATGAGATCGTGGTATTCCATCCGCTCGGCCGCGAGCAGATTCGCTCCATCGTGGACATCCAGTTGGGCCGTCTGCGTCAACGTTTGGCGGAGCGCGATATCCAGCTCAGGCTGGAGGATGCGGCCCGCGACCGGATCGGCGAGGCGGGCTTCGATACCGTCTACGGCGCGCGGCCGTTGAAGCGCGCCATCCAGGCGCAAATCGAGAACCCGCTCGCGCAGCAGATTCTGCGGGGCGACTTCATCGCCGGCGACCGGGTGATCGCCAAGCTGAAGCGCGACGGGTTGGTCTTCGAGAAGGAGCGCCTGCACTGATCGAGGCTTCGCTATACTTTCGGACGGGTCTTTCGACAGAGACGGGATGAAGGAAACCAATGCCTTTTTACGAATATCAGTGCAAGAGCTGCGGCCAGACGCTCGAGGCCATGCAGAAGATTACCGACGCTCCGCTGAAGAAGTGCCCGCATTGCGGCAAGTCGCAGCTGCAAAAGCTCATGTCGGCACCCGTCTTTCGGTTGAAGGGCGGCGGCTGGTACGAGACCGATTTCAAGTCGGATCAGGACCAAAAGCGCAATCTCGCCGATCGTCCGGACTCCGACGCTCCGAAAGACGACAAGAAGGACAAGACCGAGGTTTCCGGCAGCAAGGAGGCGTCGACTTCCTCCGATGCTGCGAAGCCCGAAAAGAGCGCGGACAAGTCATCGGACAAGGCGGCGGATGCCGGGAAAAAGGCCGCTCCCGCCGCCGCAGCCGGCGCGGCCACCCCACGCCGGACGACCGCCTCCGGCTCGAATAAGTCCAATGCACGCAAGCCCACGAAGCGCCCCGCGAGGCCGGCTGCGAAGCGCGGCGCCGCCAAGCCGGCGCGCCGGCGCTGACTTGCCGGGAGGCGGGCCGATGTCGGGCGCTCTCCGCGTGGGCTTCGGGCTTGCCCGCGCTCGTCCTAAGCCGTACGATCGCGCGCTCCCCTCAGCTAGTTAAACGTATGCGCACTCATTATTGCGGCCAGGTCGGCGAATCGTCGATCGGCCAAGTCGTCACCGTCGCCGGTTGGGCGCATCGCCGCCGCGATCACGGCGGAGTCATATTCGTCGACCTGCGCGACCGTCACGGGTTGCTGCAGATCGTGTTCAATCCGGACACCGCGGAGGTCTTCGCCAAGGCGGAGCGGGTACGCAACGAGTACGTCTTGCAGGTCACCGGGGTGGTGCGCGCGCGGCCGCCGGGAACGGTGAATCCCCATCTGAAGTCGGGCCAGGTCGAGCTTGTGTGCCAGACGCTCGAGATCCTGAACCGCTCCGAGCCGTTGCCGTTTCAACTCGACGAGCACGTGAGCGAGGAAGTGCGCCTGCGCTTCCGATACATAGACCTGCGCCGCGAGGAGATGCGGGAGCGCCTGCTGCTCCGGCATCGCATCACCCGCGCCATGCGCCGGTATCTGGACGACGCCGGGTTCGTCGACATCGAAACGCCGATGCTGTCCAAGGCGACGCCGGAAGGCGCCCGGGACTATCTGGTGCCCAGCCGCACTCATGCGGGAAAGTTCTTCGCGCTGCCGCAGTCGCCTCAAATTTACAAACAGCTGCTGATGATTTCGGGGTTCGACCGCTACTATCAGATCGTGCGCTGCTTTCGCGACGAGGACTTGCGCGCGGACCGTCAGCCCGAGTTCACCCAGCTCGATATCGAGACCTCGTTCCTCGATCAGGCGGAGATCCAGCAGATCATGGAAGGTCTGGTGCGATACCTCTTCAAGGAGGTGCTCGCGGTCGAGCTCCCGAACCCGCTGCCGCGCATGAGCTACGCCGAAGCCATGCGCCGCTTCGGATCCGACAAGCCCGACCTTCGCGTGCCGTTGGAATTGGTCGATGTGGCCGATCTCGTGCGCGGCTGCGAATTCAAAGTGTTCTCAGGGCCGGCGGCCGATCCCAACGGCCGCGTCACGGCGCTTCGCGTGCCGCAGGGAGGGAAGCTCTCGCGCAAGGAGATCGACGACTACACCGCGTACGTCGCGCGATTCGGCGCCAAGGGATTGGCGTACGTCAAAGTCAACGAGACGGCCAAGGGGCGCGACGGCCTGCAATCGCCCATCCTCAAATTTCTGAGCGACGCGGCCGTCGCCGGCATCCTCGAGCGGACCCAAGCCGTCGACGGCGACTTGATTTTCTTCGGCGCCGACTCCGCCAAAGTGGTGAGCGATGCCCTCGGCGCATTGCGCCTCAAGGTCGGCGAGGATTTGAAGCTCGTCGCCCCGGGCTGGCGGCCGCTCTGGGTGGTCGACTTCCCGATGTTCGAGTGGGATCCGGAGGCCAAGCGCTGGGCAGCGATGCATCATCCGTTCACGAGTCCGGTCAACCTGGATTACGCGGCGCTCGCGGCCGCCCCGGGTGAGGCGCTGGCGAAGGCCTACGACATGGTGCTCAACGGTTCTGAGATCGGCGGCGGCTCGGTGCGTATCCATACCCAGGAGCTCCAGTCGACGGTGTTCGACCTGTTGGGCATCTCGGCGGAAGAGGCGCGACGCAAGTTCGGATTCCTGCTCGATGCGCTCAAGTACGGCGCTCCGCCGCACGGCGGCATCGCCTTCGGGCTCGATCGGCTGGCGATGCTCATGGCCGGCGCGAGCAGCATCCGCGACGTGATTGCATTCCCGAAGACTCAAACGGCTGCGGATCCGTTGATGGATGCGCCCACGGAAGTGAGCGAGGCGCAGCTTCGCGAGCTGCACATTCGAGTCAGGGTTCCGCCCAAAGTCGAGTAGCCTTGGAATCGTTTCGACGGCCGGAATCCGTGTTGATCGTCATTTACACCGCCGGCGGCGAATTTCTGCTGCTGGAGCGGCGTAGGCCGCCCGGGTTTTGGCAATCGGTCACCGGCAGTCTCGAGTGGGGCGAGACCGCGGACGCCGCGGCGCGCCGAGAGCTGGTCGAGGAGACCGGCATCACGCAAGGGCGCCTGTGCAACCTGCAATGGACCCAGATCTACGAGATTCTGCCCTCGTTCGGCAAGAAGTACGCGCCCGGGGTCACCCGCAATCTCGAGCACGCCTTCGCATTGAAACTGCCCGAGCGCGTGCCGGTCGCATTGAGCGAGAGCGAGCATGCCCGCTTCCGCTGGTTGGGCGCCGCGGACGCCATCGCCACCGTGTCCTCGAGTACCAACCGTGCGGTCATCCAGCAGCTTCGGCATTGACTGAAGCGTGCGCCCATGACCATACGGGTCGTGTACGTGCATGGTCTTTGGCTCAACGGCTGGGAGTCGGTGCTTCTGCGCCGCCGGCTGTCCGAGCAGATGGGCTGCGAGACATCGGTATTCTCGTATCCATCGGTCGGCGAGGGTGCCTCCGCCAATGCGCGCGCGCTGGGAGGGTTCCTGGAGCGCATGTCGGCGGATACCCTGCACCTCGTCGCTCACAGCCTCGGGGGGCTGATGGTTCTGGAACTCTTCGAGAGCGTGCTGTCGGGGGAGGGGAGGTTTCCCAGTGGGCGGCCGCTGCCGCCCGGGCGAATCGTTCTGTTGGGATCGCCGGTTCAGGGCAGCAGCGCCGCGCAGAATCTGGCGCGCTCGCCGTTCGGCAGATCCATCCTGGGGCTGACCGCAAATCAGGTGCTCGTGGCCCCGCGCGCGCGGCGATGGAGCGGCGCACGCGACTTGGGCGTGATCGCCGGAAGCTTATCCTTGGGCTTCGGCCGCTTGATGGGCCCGCTCCACGGGCCGAACGACGGCACGGTGCTGGTCGAGGAGACCCGGCTGCCCGGAGCCGCCCAGCACCTCACGCTTCGCGTCAGCCACAGTGCGCTGGTGTACTCGGCGGCGGTTGCGCGCCACGCGGCGGCGTTTCTGCGCGAGGGACGATTCGCCACGCCGGCGTGAGCGTGCGCTAGAGCATCATCGTCCGCCGCGCTCTGCGCGCGCCGCTTCGCGCATCTTGAATACGAGGTCCAAGGCCTCCCGGGGGCTCAGCTCCTCGGGATCCAAGGCGCACAGGGCGTCGAGCACCGGCGAGGGCGCCGGAGCGAACAAGGAGAGCTGTGGGGGCTGGGGCGAGAGGTGGCCGCGCAGTGCATCGCGTTCGCGTTCCAGCTCGGTCAGGTAGCGTCTCGCCTCGGCGGTGACCGATTTCGGAATGCCCGCGAGCGCGGCCACCTGCAGTCCGTAGCTTTGATTCGCCGGCCCGTCCTTGACGCTGTGCAGGAACACCAGCGTGTCCCCGTGCTCGACGGCCTCCACGTGGACGTTCGCGACGCCCGGCGATTCGGCGGCGAGGCTGGTGAGCTCGAAATAATGGGTGGCGAAGAGCGTGAAGGCGCGGATCTGCCGCGCGATGAACGCGGCGCAGGCCCAGGCCAGCGACAAGCCGTCGAAGGTTGAGGTGCCGCGGCCGACCTCGTCCATCAGAACCAGGCTACGGTCGGTGGCGTTGTGCAGGATGTTCGCGGTCTCGGTCATCTCCAGCATGAACGTGGAGCGCCCGCCCGCGAGATCGTCGGAAGCTCCGATGCGCGTGAAGATCCGATCGAGCGGCCCGAGGAGGGCGCGCTTCGCCGGCACATAGCAGCCGATATGCGCCAGGATCACGATCAGCGCGGTCTGCCGCATGTATGTGCTTTTGCCGCCCATATTGGGGCCGGTGATGATCAGCATGCGGCGGTCATGGTCGAACTTCAGGTCGTTCGGTATGAAGGGTTCCCGGCTTGCACGCTCGACCACGGGATGCCGGCCGCCGTCGATCGCGAGCATGGGCTCTTCGACGAGTTCCGGCTGGGCGCAATCGAGCGTCACCGCGCGCTCGGCAAAGCAGGTGAGTACATCGAGTTCGGCAATGGCAGCGGTCGTGGTCTGAAGCGCCGGGAGCCGCTCGGTCAGCCGGTCGAGCAGCTGCTCGTAGAGTTCCTTCTCGCGCGCCAGCGCTCGATCGCGTGCGCCGAGTACCTTGTCCTCGAAAGCCTTGAGCTCCGGCGTGATGAATCGCTCGGCGGATTTCACGGTCTGACGCCGCAGGTACTCCTTCGGAACACGCTCGGCTTGGGAGCGATTGATTTCGATGAAGAAGCCCTGCACGCGATTGAAGCCGAGCTTCAGGCTGGAGAGCCCGGTGCGCTCGCGCTCGCGGCGTTCCAGGTCGAGAAGAAACTGCTCGGTATTGCCGCCGAGCAGGCGCAGCTCGTCGAGTTCGGCGTCGTAGCCCGCGGCAATCACGCCGCCGTCACGCAGAAAATGCGGCGGCGATTCCGCCACCGCGCGCATCAACAGCGTGAATTCGCCGCCGTGCTCGCCGAAGTCGTCCATCAGGCGGCGCAAGAGCGGCGAGGGCGCGCCCGCCTGCAGCCCGTCGAGCGAGTGACGGAGCGCGGGGAGCGCGCCGAGCGCCGTGCGCAGTTGCGCCAGATCGCGGGGACGCGCCGACCGCAGTGCGACACGCGCGAGGATTCTTTCCAGGTCGCCCACCGGGCGAAGCGCTTCGGCGATCTGTGTGTGCCGCGACGCTTCGATCAGCGTCGCGACGGCATGGTAGCGCGCCCGCAGCGTGTCCCGGTCGCGCAACGGCCGGTGCAGCCAGCGCCGCAACATGCGGCCGCCCATGGCCGTCGCGGTTCGATCGAATATTCCCGCGAGCGTGAGCTCGGGTTTGCCCGCGAGGCTTTCGTCGAGTTCGAGGTTGCGTCGCGTCGCCGGGTCCATGATCAAGGCGCCGTCGCGCTCTTCCGTGGACAAGGCGCGGAGGTGGGGCAAAGCCGCTTTCTGCGTTTCACGGACATAGGCGAGGAGCGCGCCGGCTGCGGCAATCGCCAGAGGTTTTTCCGCGCAGCCGAAGCCCGCCAGGTCGCGGGTGCCGAACTGTTCGGTGAGTGCGCGAGCTGCCGAGCCGGTCTCGAAATGCCAGGGCGGCCGTGCGCGCCAGGGCCGCTCGGCCATGCGTGCGCCGGCGGGCAGCGCGCCGTCGGGAGCCAGCATCTCCGCCGGACGCAGCCGCTCGATCTCGGCCTCGAGCGCATCCGCACCCTCGAGCTCCATGACGGTGAAGCGCCCGGCCGATAGATCGAGCCATGCGAGACCGAATCGCCCATTCGCCGAGCACACACTGCCGAGCACGTTGTCGCGGCGCTCCTCGAGCAATGCCTCGTCGGTGACGGTGCCCGGCGTGACGATGCGCACCACCTCGCGTTCCATCGGTCCCTTGGTCTTGCCGGGATCGCCGCGCTGCTCGCAGATGGCCACCGATTCGCCCTTGCGCACCAGGCGTGCGAGGTAGGTGTCGACCGTGACCGCGGGTACGCCCGCCATGGGGATCGGGGCGCCCGCCGAGGCGCCGCGCTGGGTGAGTGCGATGTCGAGCAACTGCGAGGCGCGCCGCGCATCGTCGTAGAACATCTCGTAGAAATCGCCCATGCGGTAGAACAGGAGCACGTTCGGATGCTGGGCCTTGATGCGCAGGTACTGCTGCATCATGGGGGTGTGCTCCGGCGAATCAGCGGCGTGCGTGATCAAAGGTTTATATGATCCGGCGGGCATCCCGCTCGACATGGATGAGGGATTGCCGTGTAGGTGTCGGACCTCGTGCTGACGAGCCGAGTAGCGAGCAGCCTGTTCCTGATTTGCGCCATCGACTGATTCAAGGTCTGTTCCCGAGGGTATTTAGCAGCGAATATTGACAGAAGACTTACAATTGTCCAGGCGCCCTTTCCAGTGAAAAGCGTCTCGGAGAGAATGTGCGCAGATGATCTTTGGGAGCAAGGTACGATGAAAACATTCCTGCACGTCGGTTGCGGTCCGCTAAACAAATCAACATTGAAAGGCTTCAATACCGCCGAATGGCGTGAAATCCGCTTTGACATCGATCCGTCGGTCTACCCCGATATCGAGGGGACCCTCACGGACATGCATGCGGTCGGCACCGGAAGCGTCGACGCCGTATACTCATCGCACAGCATCGAACATGTATTTCCGCATGAGGTTCACACGGTTCTTCTGGAATTTCATCGGGTGCTGAAGAACGACGGTATCGTGGTGTTGACCTGTCCAGACCTTCGCAGCGTCTGCGAGGTCGTAGTGAACGACAAGCTGATGGAGACCCTTTACGAGTCGCCCATGGGTCCGATAGGGCCGTTAGATATTCTCTACGGGCATCGGGACTCCGTCGAGCAAGGCAAGATCTATATGGCGCACAAGACGGGGTTTACCTACTCCAGCTTGAACGATGCCTTTTTCAAAGCGGGGTTCAAGTTCAATTTTGGCGCCGCCCGTCCGAGCGTCTACGATCTGTGGATCGTCTCGTTCAAGCAGCCGATGTCGAACGAGGAGGGGAGTAAAATCGCGATGAATTACCTGCCTTAAATTCCGCCAGGCAGCGACGCGTCCGCAATCCGCATGCAAGCTGCTCATCTGAAACGTAAAATTTGTTTCGGGTAAAGCGATACTCCCGGTTTGACTGCAACGCGCGCTTTACTTGATGCCCCGCGTTCCGGCGCACGCGAGCATAAACCGAGGACAACGATGGCAACGACGGATCGGGTCTTGTTCGGTCTCTCAAAACGGGTCGGCAGGCGGCTGCTTGGGCAGCGCCGCCGGTTGGCGACCGCCGAATCGTGCACCGGCGGTTGGATTGCCAAGGCGCTCACCGACATCCCGGGCAGTTCGCAGTGGTTCGGCGAGGGCTTCGTCACCTACAGCAATGACGCGAAGGTGCGCCGGTTGAAGGTCCCACGTTCGGTTCTCGAGCGCAACGGCGCCGTCAGCGAGCCCGTGGCCATTGCCATGGCGGAGGGCGCGTTGCTTCGCACCGGCGCGGATGTGTCCGTGGCCGTCACGGGCATCGCAGGGCCCGATGGTGCGGTGCCGGGCAAACCGGTGGGAACGGTCTGGCTCTGCTGGGCGGAGCGGCGCGGCGCTCGGATTCACGTCTTTGCGGAGCGCAAGAACTTTCGCGGCGATCGCGAGACGGTGCGGCGGAAAACCGTCGAGAGGGCGCTCCGCGGGCTGCTGCGCCGCTAGCGCGTCCGCATGCGATTGTTCTTCGCGTCTTTCCCTGACAGCGAGTCGCGCCGGAACGCTTCGGCGGCCGTGCAGGCACTGAAGCTTCCGGCCACATCGAGGTGCCTTCCGCCCGAGAACTACCACATCACCTGGATCTTCCTGGGCGAAGTTCCCGACGATAAGGCTGAAGCGGTCCGCGAAGTCGGCGATGCCCAGCGTATCGGGTGCTTTTCGCTGCGATTCGACCGATGGGAATATTGGCACAAAGCGCGCGCCGTCGTGGCATCGACATCCGATCGTCCCGAGGCGCTGCTCCGCCTGCGGGCGAGTCTCGCCGCCGGACTCACGCAGCGGGGCGTCGCCTTTGACGACAAGCCGCTGCGGCCGCATATAACCGTTGCGAGGAAACTCGCGCAAGCGCCTGTATTGACGGACTTGTCCGAATTCGGCTGCACGCTGCGCACGTTCTGTCTCGTCTCCTCCGCAACTGCGGCGGCGGGACCGGTTTATACAGTGGTCGATACTTGGGCACTACTGGATACAGCGGCAGGCCGCTGAAAAAAGTTTGCCGATGGCGCACGAAACTCGTCGGTTTCGGCGCATATGAGATGAGCGAGCGGCGTCGAATGTGAAATAATGGCGCCACACGTTGTCGAGGAATCCCCATGGAAGAGAATCGTAAGAAGGCTCTGGCGGCCGCGCTGAGCCAGATCGAAAAGCAATTTGGAAAAGGCTCGGTCATGCGCCTCGGCGAGGCGGGTGCCACGTACGAAGTGGACTCGATCCCGACGGGATCGTTGGGCCTCGACATCGCGTTGGGCGTCGGCGGCATTCCGAAAGGCCGAGTGATCGAGATCTTCGGGCCCGAGTCCTCCGGCAAAACGACACTCACCCTCTCGATAATCGCCTCGGCGCAGCGCCACGGCGGCACGGCGGCGTTCGTGGATGCGGAGCATGCACTCGACCCGGTGTACGCGGAGAAGCTCGGCGTCAAGGTCAACGATCTTCTGGTGTCGCAGCCCGACACCGGAGAGCAGGCGCTCGAAATCACCGACATGCTGGTGCGTTCGGGCGCGGTCGATGTGGTCGTGGTCGACTCGGTGGCGGCGCTCACGCCCAAGGCCGAAATCGAAGGCGAAATGGGCGATCAGCACATGGGCTTGCAGGCGCGGCTCATGTCGCAGGCCCTGCGCAAGCTCACGGGCAACATCAAGCGCTCCAACACCATCGTGATTTTCATCAATCAGATCCGCATGAAGATCGGCGTCATGTTCGGCAACCCGGAAACGACTACCGGCGGTAATGCGCTCAAGTTCTATTCGTCGGTGCGCATGGATATTCGCCGAATCGGCTCCATCAAGAATGGCGAAGAAGTCGTGGGCTCGATGACTCGCGTCAAGGTCGTCAAGAACAAGGTGGCGCCGCCGTTTCGGGAGACCGAGTTCGAGATCATGTACGGCACCGGTATTTCGAAGGAAGGCGAACTCATCGAGCTGGGCGTATTGCACAATCTCATCGAGAAGTCCGGTTCCTGGTACAGCTACAAAAGCGAGCGCATCGGACAAGGCAAGGACAACGCCCGCACTTTCTTGCAGCAGCATCCGGAAATTGCCAAGGATATCGAGGATCAAATTCGTGCCAAATTGATTCCGGAGAAGGCGACCATGAATCGCGGTGGCGACGCCAAAGAGGCCTGATATCCCCGGCCGCCGCGAGGTGGACCCGCTCGATGCGCGTGCCGCACGGGTCGCGGCGCTGGATGCGTTGGCCCGGCGCGACCACGCATCCACCGAATTGCGCCGCAAATTGCGCGACAAGGGGTACGATGGGGGCATCGTCGATGAGCTCATCGAGCGGCTCATCGCCGAGAAATTGCTGGACGATCGGCGCTATTTGCAGAATTTCGTGGCATATCACGCCGCGCGCGGCCACGGGCCGAATCGCGTGCGCGCCGATTTGCGCAGATTGGGACTACAAACGCCGGATGCGGAAACGAGCCTGGAAGACTATCCGGACTGGATCGGGCACCTAAAAAGGGCGCGACAAAAGAAGTTTGGAACTTCACTCCCGACCAATTACGCTGATCGACAGCGCCAGGCGAGATTCCTGGCGTACCGGGGCTATACCGGCGCCCAGATCCGGGCGGTTTTTGGATTCGATACGGAATTGGATGCAGATACGACAGAAGAGCCATGAAACGCGACGCTAAGTTGAGGATGATGACGAGCACGGAGATCCGTGCCAGCTTCTTGGAGTTTTTCCGCAAGAACGGCCATGCGGTGGTGCCGTCGAGTTCGCTCGTGCCGGGCAACGACCCCACCTTGTTGTTCACCAATGCCGGCATGGTGCAGTTCAAGGATGTGTTCCTGGGCAAGGAGACGCGCGATTATTCGCGCGCCGCGAGCGCTCAGCGTTGCGTACGCGCGGGCGGCAAGCACAACGACCTCGAGAACGTCGGGTATACCGCGCGCCACCACACGTTTTTCGAGATGCTGGGCAATTTCAGCTTCGGCGACTACTTCAAGCGCGAGGCGATCCATTTCGCGTGGAACTTCGTGACCGGAACCCTTGGAATACCGAAGGATCGGCTCTGGGTGACGGTATATACCGAGGACGACGAGGCGGCGCGGGTCTGGACGGAAGAGATCGGCATCAGTCCGAGCCGCTGCACGCGCATGGGCGAGAAGTCGAATTTCTGGTCCATGGGGGAAACCGGGCCGTGCGGCCCGTGCACCGAGATTTTCTACGATCATGGGCCGGAAATTCCCGGCGGTCCCCCCGGCTCGCCGGAAGAAGACGGCGACCGCTATGTCGAGATCTGGAATCTGGTCTTCATGCAGTACGACCGTTCGCCCGAAGGCCTTTTGACGCCGCTCCCGAAGCCCTCCGTCGATACCGGGATGGGCCTGGAGCGGGTCGCGGCGGTCATGCAGGGAGTTCACAGCAACTACGAGATCGATCTTTTCCGCGCGCTGATTCGCGCGGCCGCCGAGGTAACCGGCGCGGCGGATCTCGAGTCATCGAGCCTACGCGTGATCGCCGACCATATCCGCGCGTGCGCGTTTCTGATCATCGACGGGGTCGTGCCTTCGAACGAGGGCCGGGGCTATGTCTTGCGGCGCATCATTCGCCGTGCCATCCGGCACGGCTACAAGCTCGGCCAGACCCAACCCTTCTTTCACAAGCTCGTGCCCGCATTGGTGAGCGAGATGGGCACTTACTATACGGAGCTGGTGAGCGGCGAGGCGCAGGCCACGAAGGTTCTCGCGCAAGAGGAGACGCGGTTCGCCGAGACTCTGGAAACCGGCATGGCGCTGCTCGATGCGGCCACCGCGCAACTGAAATCGTCGGTCATTCCGGGTGAGACGGTTTTTCGTCTGTACGACACCTACGGATTCCCCCTCGATCTGACGGCCGACGTCGCGCGCGAGCGTGGGCTTACGATCGATCAGGAAGGTTTCGACGCGGCAATGGCCGCACAGCGCGTCCGCGCTCGCGCAGCGAGCAAGTTCGGAGCGGACTTGCGCGAATCGGTAAAGCTTCCCGGCAAGACCACTTTCTCCGGATACGACCGGCTGGCCGGCTCCGGCCGCGTGACCGCTTTGATCTTCGACGGCGCTCTCGTCGACGTACTGCGAGTCGGTCAGGAGGGGCAGGTGGTACTGGACCATACCCCGTTCTATGCGGAAAGCGGCGGTCAGATCGGCGACACGGGAACGCTGGTCGGCCGCTCGTCGCAGTTTCGTGTGCGCGACACTCAAAAGCTCGGCGCGTCCTTCGGCCACATTGGCGTGCTGGAGTCCGGCGAGCTGCGGCTCGGGGACGAAGTCGAGGCGCGCGTCGATGCCGACCGCCGTACGGCGGTCGCCCTCAATCACTCCGCCACGCATCTGCTCCACGCGGCCCTACGGCAGGTGCTCGGCAAGCATGTGCAACAAAAAGGGTCGCTCGTCGCCGCCGATCGATTGCGTTTCGATTTCTCGCATTCGGGGGCAGTAACCGCGGATGAGCAGCAGCGAATCGAAGCTCTCGTGAATGCGGAGATTCGGCGCAATGCGCCTGCCGACACCCGCATCATGGCGCTGGACGATGCAGTCGCCGCAGGGGCGATGTCGCTCTTTGGGGAGAAATATGAAAGCGACGTACGCGTGCTTACGTTCGGCGATTTCTCCATGGAACTCTGCGGTGGAACCCACGTCGAAAGAACTGGCGACATCGGACTTTTCAAGATCATCGCCGAGTCGGGTGTGGCGGCCGGCGTCCGTCGAGTCGAGGCGATAACCGGTCAGGCCGCATACGACTGGGTGGTTCGGGCCGATCGGGTGTTGCGTGACATCGCGGGCTTGGTGCGAGGCAGCCGGGAAGATGCCGACGAGAAAGTTCGCGAACTCGTCGAGCGCTCGAAGCGGTTGGAAAAGGAGGTGCAGCAGCTTAAGTCAAAACTCGCGACGGGCCAGGGCGGCGACATTTCGGCCAAGGCGATGGCTGTCGGCGGTGTTAAGGTTCTGGCTGCGGAAATTGCGGGCGCGGATGCCAAGGCTTTGCGGGATTCCATTGATCAGCTGAAGCAGAAGCTCGGATCCTCGGTGATCGTGCTCGGCACCGTTCAGGACGGTAAGGTGGTGCTGGTCGCCGGTGTTTCGGCGGATTTGGTGGCGCAGCTGAAGGCGGGCGACATTGTCGGCGCGGTTGCCGCGCAAATCGGCGGGCGCGGCGGCGGCCGTGCGGATTTCGCGCAAGCCGGCGGCAGTCAGCCCGAGAATTTGACCGCGGCGCTCGCGAGCGTCGAGTCGTTGGTGAGGACCCGGCTCGCTAATTGAACAGTTTGTTAATTATTCGGGTGGTAAGAGCCGAGCATTGAGTTTAGGATTGCCGGCCTGCCGGCGGAGGGTACACCGCTGAAGAGTGGCATCGGAATTCATGTCTGGCCGCGATGCGGGTCCGACTCAAGGACATCGCGCAGAGATTGCCCAAGGAAGCTGAGGAGCACGCTTTTATGTTGATATTGACGCGACGCGTTGGCGAAACGGTAATGATTGGTAACGACGTAACGGTCACGGTGCTGGGGGTCAAAGGCAACCAGGTACGCATTGGGGTCAATGCGCCCAAGGATGTGGCCGTCCATCGCGAGGAAATCTACGAGCGCATCAAGCGCGAAGAAGAAACCGAGGGCCGAGCCCCCGGGACGGTTACGAAGGTCGTCGACGACGCCTGAAATCAAGCCCTGAGAGCGAGCGATGGCGTTTCGCTGCTTTACCTGGACTGCTCGACGCGGGTATCATCCGGCGCTCCTTGGTAGGGGTCGTTCGCCCTTATCCGGAGAGGTGGCCGAGTGGTCGAAGGCGCGCCCCTGCTAAGGGCGTATGGGTCAAAAGCCCATCGAGGGTTCGAATCCCTCCCTCTCCGCCAATAGTTTAGAATGCGCCGGCCGGCAGGGCTGCGCGCACCTTGCCGAAGGAATCGGTCGGTTGAGGAGGGAGACGCCGGCGCGTAGCGACGGCGGTCCCGAAGCGGAGCGAAGGGACGAGGCGCGCAGCGCCGAGCAATCCCTCCCTCTCCGCCAGGATTATGTCGTTTCGCTGATCAATGCGCCCGTAGCTCAGTTGGATAGAGCGCCTGGCTACGAACCAGGAGGTCGGGAGTTCGAATCTCTCCGGGCGCGCCACTTTACACACGCCAAGTGTTGAATATTTTCGCGAGTGTTGAATATTTTTAGCTTCGCGGCTTGGCTTTCGTGAGCCCCCGCAGGTAATGGCGCCTGGTCGTCACGACGCTCGCGTGGCCCAGGCGGGCGCGCGCCTCCTCCGGCGTGGCCGCGCCGTCGGCGGAGACGCTGCGAAGGTCATGGAAGCTGAACCGGATCCCTCCCGCCTTCACGTGCTTGGCCATTAAGCGCTGCCAGATCGCGGAGAAGCCGTCTTCGGTGTAGGGGCGGCCGTCACGCTTCCTGATCAGGTAATCGGCGGGGATCTGTGGCGAGAGAGCCTTGGCCCTGGCGACGATGGCTTGCAGGTCGTGGCTCCATTCGATCAGCACCCCGGCGCCAGTTTTGGACTGACGGAAGATGATCCCCTCGTCGGTGAGCTGCTCGCGCTTCAGCGCCAAAAGGTCGCCGCGTCGCTGGCCGGTGCACACGGCGAGATCGATGGCGATGCGCATGCGTTCGCTTGCCAGGCTCTTGACCGCTTCCACCTGAGGGAGCGTCACCTGCGTTCGTCGCGGGCTTCCGGGTCCGAGATCCAATCCTCGCGCGGGGTTCTGGCTTGCAACACCCCACCGTATCGCCTTTGCGAACACATGGCCCAGCAGCGAGATCTCATGGCGGGTAGTGACTGGCACACGCCTACCGTCTTCGCCTCTGCGTCCGTCTTGATACGCGTAGCAGTGTCTTGCCGTGACGTTGTCCGGAAGCATGATGCCGAACGCCTGCTTGAGGCGGTCGAGCTGCTTGGCTTGATCGGCACGCGTCGTCGCAGAACGCTTCAGGGGGAGGACTTCGGTCCGGTATCGGTCGATGACGTCACCGAGTGTGCGGCCCGCCCATTGACCATCGATGAGTCTCGCGAACCTCGCAAGCGCGTCCGCGAGATCACGGCCCAAGTTGACCGGCTGGCCATCCTTTGGCCTGAACCAGTAGCTGCCGTGGACGAGATAGACTCGTCGAGGCAGGTGCTTATCCTGCTTTCTTCGACGTCCCATTGATGGCGTCCCAGTTGAAGTCAGGCTCCTGTGGTGCGGTCGCAGATCTCCCGCCCACCATGTGGCGATTGAACTCGGCGAGCGCCACGACCGGCGCACCCAGTGCGTTCACGGTAAACCGCCAACCGTGTCGACGCAACCAGCGCGCTTGCGCAGAAGACCTCACATATCCGGTCAGCTGCTCGACATCAGAGCTTTCCAATATCACGACTACGAACACACATGTGGTTTCGGTCGTTCGGGGCCGAGTTGTCACGCGAAGAGAATTATCGCAGAGCCGCGCAAGGGAGTCAGCGAGAGTTTCGCGGAGAAATCAGCGTAACTCTCACGATTCTGATCATGCGATCTCGTTGCTTTCTCGCCTGCGCGGCCGCCTGGACAGTGCCGTTGGAGTAACGCTGAATTTTCCGCGGTATGCAGGATAGCCGCCGGCTTAGCATTGGGGCCAAAATGGCCCCAATGCGTTGCACGGCAACTCTAAAGACGCGCGTCTCGCCCGAAATGAAACTCCAAGCGAAGGCGGTGGCGGATCACGAATTCTTGGCGGAAGCGACGTGGCTCAAGCGGCTTGTGATGCGCGAGATCCGGGCCCACAACGTCGCACCCGGCGCCGAGAACGAGCCCTTACAATCGAAGGTCGGCCATACGATTAGGCCGGCTCGTACGGCGCCTGGTTCCGGCAAGCCCATGTTGGTGCACCTCACCGCCGAGGACAGGCTGTTGCTGGACGCTCGGGCCGAGGGGCGGGGGATGCGACCGGCGACGTATGCTTCCGTTCTCCTGCGCGCCCATTTGCGCCAGCTCACGCCGCTGCCCAAGGACGAGCT
>JBEKHK010000047.1:0-27023 GCA_050012315.1 Steroidobacteraceae bacterium
TCCACCCCTCCCCCCGCCCCCATCGCCAGCCCAAAAAACACATCTCCCGGCTCGGAGTGCAACAAATAATCCTCCTGCCTCGCCCCGCAATGCGGACAGTGATTGGCGAAGTCCCCCTCCTCGGAATCCTCGCCGCCCCCCCGTCGGTAGCCAGGCCAGCGCTGCAGGAGTGTGGCCAACGCCTCATCCATGGCCCAGATGTTGAACACCGTGATATCGGCCAGCCGCTCCTCGTTCTCAGTATCCAATCCGCTTTTGCAGTACACGCACACGACCTCGGCATCCTGCCCGCATCGCACGCACGAACTCCCCGCCGAAGCGACAAACGCCTCCTCCGACACGATCCCGAACGGCGCATCGTCCGGCTCCTCCCCCACCCACCGTGAAAACATCGCCCGCTCCACACCCTCACCGATGTACCACCGCTTGGACGCCTCATCCCAGCAAGCCCCCGAGGCTTTCACGTCCGCGTATTCCTCCGGGGAAACCAATAGATAAATTCGATCCATAGAGTCTCCGGCATTACCCGCGCCTATCGACATTGGATTGTGCCCCCGTCGCCCGCAACTGGCGAGCGCCCCTCTCTGCCGCAGCTCGATTCGGCCGATCGATCGCCGGATACTTCACATAGGTCAGCGACACCTGCAGCCAATCCGGAATCGACGCAAACTTGAGAAATCCCTGCAAATCCGGCAGCCGCTCGATCTCCGACGCCATGACCGCGGGTTCGATGCTGCGCTGCTGGTTGATGGTCCTGGATACCCCCTGCTGTCCTTGCTGCCACGTGCTCGATTCACTCAGGTGCACGACCTCCCGCTGGCCGATGAGCCTTGAAGCAAATAATGACGTCCCGCCCAGCTCGCTCGCCGAACAGCGAAGTATCAGGCTGTTTCCGCAATTCTCGACGATGGTGTCGGCGACCCCGCGACCGTAGGTACTCGAAGCCTGCGAGATGGACTGCAGACCCAACAGGCACCGGCCACCGAATTTGCGCAGTCGCGCCAGAGCGTCCTTCAAGCCGTCGATCTCCCCGAGGGCGTCCAGCTCATCCACCACGAACCAGAGGCGCTGATCCCCCTCATCGCGATTCATGGCCTCGAAGATGGCGAGCCGCATCCAGGCAGAGATCGACGACCTCAAGGCGGCAATTTCCCCGGCTTTGTAAGGCAAGAACAGCACGCCCCCGCGTCCGCCGTTTTTGACGGCCGCTCCTTGCCGCACCCACCCCCGCACGGAGAAGGGCGTGGCGCGCTGCCGGACCGTGTACTTGAGCGCGCCAATGGCGGAACTCGTCACCGACCGCACCGACCCGAACATCTTGTCGTTGGCCTCTTCCAGGAAGGGGCCCGCCGCCGTGTCCGCCAGCATTAGCTTCAATTCCTTCAAGGTCCCTTGGGTGACCAGGCGATAAATCTCATTGTCATCCGTGATGTGTCCCTCGACGATTCGTTGAACGACCGCCGTGAAGAAGGTCCGTGCGTATCCGCTCCAGACTCGATCGGACCCGCCGCTGTCGGGAATCAATGACCGCGCCAGCTGATCCACGTCATAGTCGTTCGCGATCTCACCCAGCAGACTCCACTTCACGGAATCCGGATCGAAGGGATTCAAAATCACGTCGCCGCGAGCAGGATTGTAAAAATCTCTGAGGTATCCCCCGTCCGGATCGGCAATGACCGCGCGGTCGCCTCGGGCCAGCGCCGCGCTCAACATTTCGCGAATGGCGGTGCTCTTTCCCGTACCCGTGGTACCGATGAACTTGAAGTGTTTGGTTTCATCCTCCGGCGCCACCGCGATGCCCGCCAGCGTAATGGGTGCATCGTGACCCGCCACCGGCCGCTCTTCCGCACGGACGCGGCGCCGCCACCACGGCTCGGCACCCGGCCTGAAGATCGACACGACCGCGCCCCGATGATGCCCGCCCACCGAGGCAGGTCCGTCCGCGATACCGAGGCCGTACCGATAGCCCCACCACGCAAACGCAGTCACGGCGACCAGGAACTGCAATACCTCGGTTTTCGAATGCACGTCGTGCAGGAATTGCGACACGATGAACAAAATGATGACGCAAATGACCGTGATCTTGAGCGCCCACCAGAAAGCCTGGATATATTGAAATCGGGACGCATGCCCACGAGCCAGCCCCACGAACATGGCGATGAGCACCAAGGCATAGGCGCACTGCAGACCCGTCGCGCTATGAGTCAGTGCCCACATATCGGATCTCGCAACATAAAATCCCCTTACAACGTCAGATCATTCCCGCGACGATGGGAGTTGCCCTTGGACTCCTCGCCGTCGCTATTGCCGGTTTCAAGGGCGGGACTCTTCGCCGCTGTTCGCATGTGGCCTTCGCGGAACGCCAGCCAGTCACGCAGTGAATCGGCGGCAGGCAACTCCCTCTGCTGCCGGCGGTAGTCCAGCCAGGTCTTCACGGACTCCTCGGCGCTCACGCTGGGCGAAGGCCCGCGGGGAGCCACCGCGCTCGGCTCGGCAAGTCTTGCGACCCCGCTGCCCGCCGCCCGCTGCTGTTCCTCCTGGTCGGCGGAATGCGTTGCCGCCACGCGCTCGGCTTTGCACTTCTGGCGGTATTCGCACTGCTTGCGGTTCACTTCCTCTCTGCGGGCACTGCGCCGCTCTCGTTGCTTGCGATTGATCTCGGCTGAGTTGGCTCTGTCGTGTTCCCGGCGTTTCGCCTTCAGCTGCTCCCTCGTCAGCGCGCCGGTGGGAGTCTTATGGTGACTGTTTCGCCGCTCGGCCGCTTCCATCGCCCGCTGCCGACCCTCCTCCCGCTGACGTTGCAGAACGCGGGCCAACTCCGCCGGTCCCTTCAACCGCGCCTCCACCCGCTGCCGATACCTCTCTCGGATGTCATCGCCGGCCGGGTTGCTCCGTCCGCTGTGGCGCTCCGAATACACGATGCTTTGCGGTATCGGCGGCTTCGGCTCACGGTTGATGCCCTGGTCTTTATAGCTGCGATGATCCAAGCGCGCCGTCAGTCCCGCTTCGCGCAGCGCCTCATTCGCAACGTGCGCCCAGCGCTCGCGCAGCCACAACAGATCCTCCTTGGAAGGTCCGAGCCCACGAGCGTGACGCTCCGTGCCCGACAACTCCAGCGTCGTGCGAGCCCCAATGCCTTGAGGACCCACCTGACGAGAGGTCATCAGAAGGTGCGCGTGATGATGTCGCTGATCGGCCTGCGCACGCGGTTCATGCACCGCGAAGTCCACCGCCGAGTGATACCGATCCGCGAGCTCGTGTGACAGCCGTCGAACCAGCGCAACGCGCTGCGCCCGAGTCATCTCCGGCGGCAGGTGTACGAGAACCTCCCGGGCGAGACGAGTATTCCAATTCCGCCCCGACTGCTGCACCGAGTTCCAGAGTACGGACCGGTTCCGCGCCCATTCCATGTCGAGGTGACCGGCGTATTCCGCCGGCAGCACGATCTCCGCGTGCGCGACATCGGTACGATCCGTGTAGTCATGCACGGCACCCGACCGCTCGTCGCGGATGCGCTCACCGGAACGGTACGCGGCGGCCTTCGTCGCGCTATTGCCCTTGCCCCGGGAAAACGTCTTGACGAGTAAGAAGTAGCCGGCCATCGCGTTTAGAAATCCTTTCCCACGCAACTGCGCCATACCATAGCATTCTCACATCGCGCACGTCACGATCGCGCTGCGTGAGGCTAAGCACGACGAAGCAAATGCCGGCGCGATTAACTTTTGCGCCGCAGCAGCGTGATCCGCATTTTTGACTGGAGTTATGAAGTCCCGCGATGGGCTTGTTTAATGTGGTCATATCTGACTCCGAGCTAGCCCGCTTCACACGGGATCGCCTGGTCGGCATCATCAACCGCCTCGGCCCCCGGGTTGAGGTGAAATTGAAGGTCAAACGAGCGCCCCGCTCGGCTCTCGCCGCCGTGGCTTAGCGCGGAGCCAATACTTTGCGGATTTTTCGGCCCAAGTCCGGCTGTACCGTATTAAGCCTTCTCGCTTTCCTCCGTCGCCGCAGGCCGCTCGACCACCCCCATCGGGTGCTCCTCCAGATCGCCCATCTCCGTGGTTTCCTCGAGTTCGGCGGGTCTTGCCACGGGGTTGAACCCGCCCGACTGCCTGCGCCACAGGTCGGCGTAGAGGCCGCCCTGCTTTAAAAGCTCGTCGTGCGATCCGTCGGCGACAATCGTTCCTCGATCCAACACGATGAGTCGGTCCATGTCCATGACGGTGCTCAGGCGATGAGCGATCGCAATCACCGTCTTGCCGGCCATCGCTTCGCGCATGGCGGCTTGAATGACGTGCTCGCTATGGCTGTCGAGGGCACTGGTGGCCTCATCCAGGAGCAGAATCGGCGCATCCTTGAGAATGGCCCGCGCGATCGCGATGCGCTGCCGCTGCCCACCGGAGAGCTTGATGCCGCGCTCGCCCACCAAGGTGTGGTAGCCCTTGTCCAGCTCTACGATGAACTCGTGCGCATGCGCCCGCCGCGCGGCCAGCTCGACTTCTGCATCGGTCGCGCCCGGTCGGCCATAACGGATGTTCTCGAGCAGGCCCCGATGAAACAGGTTCGTGTCTTGCGGTATGAGCGCGATGGATCGTCGCAGGCTCTCCTGCGTGACCTCCCGAATGTCCTGATCGTCGATGCGGATGGCGCCTTCGTCCACATCGTGCATGCGCAGCAACAGGCCCATGAGCGTGGTTTTACCGGCGCCGCTCGGCCCGACCAGTCCGACGCGCTGCCCCGCCGGGATGGTGAGCTCAAAGGCTTTGACGACATTACGGGCCTGCCGCGCCCTGTCCTTGGAGGGGGCATCGTACGCGAAAGCGACGCGCTCGAACCGGATCGTGCCTCGCGTCACCGCGAGCTCCGGGGCGCCGGGCTTGTCCACGATCGTCGCGGGCACGATCAGCGTCTCGAGGCTCTCGCGCGCCGAGCCCAGCTGGTCATAGAACTCCGGAATTCGCTGTCCGATGTTGTAGGCCGTCTGCAGCAGCGAGCTCGTGAGTGCCGTGATCATCACGAAGTCGCCCGCGCCGATCAGGCGGTGCACCCAGGCGTAAAGCGCCCCACCGACGAACACGATCCACATCGCGATATCCATGACGTACTGGACCGACCGCAGCCTCACCACGGCACGATAGGAGGCGCGCCGGCGGTCGCGCTCCTCACCCGTGTAGCGCTTGAGCTCCTCGTCTTCGAGCGTTTGGTTGGCGAAGAAGAACACGTTTCGGATGTTGGTGAGCACATCGACCACGCGGCCGGTGACGGCCGCCCGGGCCTCATTGTTGGCGATGGCGCGACGGGTGCATTCCCGACCGACGAACAGGCTCACGGTGAAGTACACCGCGATCGCCGCAAAGGCGGCGGCGGAGAACAGGGGACTCGCGATATAAAAGTACGCTGCGACAAAGACGAAAAAGCACGCGCCGGGAATGAAGTCGAACACCGTCATGTCGAACAGCGCGAGTAGCTGGTCGGGCAGCAGCACGGTCCGATGCGCGATCTTTCCGGACAGCGTGTTCTCGAAATAGGCACTCGAGAGGCGCTGCGCGTACGCGAAGACTTCCTCCTTGATTCGAACCAGCATGGGAGAGCGCGTGTGGTACGAGCTGAACCACATGCCGGCATCCATCACGAAGCGGGCGGCGACCAGAGCGACGAACAGCATGAACGGCCCGCGCAGCGCGCTCGCTTCCGCCGCGGGATCGTGCATGGCCAGCACGGTGTCCGTCAGACGTTTCGTGGCATAGGCAATCGAGGCGAACACCGCACGGCCCAGGACCGAGAAGACCAGGAGCCCCACGCAGCCCCAGAGGAACTGCCGAAAGAAGTGCAGCGCGAACGGCAAGAGCCGATTGGGCAAAGTCGAGGCATTCATACGACACGTCGACAGCAGCGTCAGACGCACAGTTCCCCATGCTGGTTGCCGCCGCCAGTTCAAGCGGTTAGTGGGACAGGTGTCCGACCGGGAGATTAGCCCATTCGCATGCGGATGGCTAAAATCGCACGGTCGAATTCGTAAGATTGACAGATCAATCCGGCCGGAAGACTACCTGCCGTGCAAGCCGGGAACCCCACTTGTGATTTCACATTCGTGACGCGACATAGGCGGTCACAATCGGCAAGTTGCCCCCCAACGGCGTTTCGAGTTTCGAAGAAACCGCTCCTCCTGAAATTTCGCTCAATAGAACACTGCCGACTGAGCCAACTTTCAGACCAGATGCTTTCATTAATTCAATTTGCTCGTCCGTCGGTAAGACATATGAAGGGACATAGACCTGCCTGTCACCATCGATGGCAAACTCCGCGACACCGGTGCGGCCATTCTGGTGGTGCCGACGAAAATAGTTGACCCACTCCACTGCCGGCGTCGTAAAGAATAATTGTCCGGAATTGGACAGCACCCTCCAAAGACTGCGCCAGGTTTCACGCGTGTTATAGGGATCGCCAAGGCATGCAAAAATAAAATCAAACGACTCGTCGACGAATGGCAGATGTTCCACTTCCGCTACGATAATCTTTGCGACGTTTGCGCTCCAGTGTTCCGAGTGTCGAAGCATAGGGCCGGACGCATCCGTCAACGTCAGATTTTGCAACGTAATCGAGTGATCAAAAAAAGCCTCGGCAACCAATGATCGACCGGCACCCACTTCCAAAGATGGATTGACGATGTCTGATGAGTTCAAAATGAATCGCTCGAGGAGCATGCGAGTTGCTTTTCGGAAGTCCGAACACGTCGGGTGCTTGACTGGGTCATAGTACTCGCTCGCAATTTGATCGTAGGACGTATGATCCTTTTCAGTCGGCTCAGGTTGATTTGCCGGGATTTCAGCAGGATGTCGCACGGCTACGCCCCGCAGAAGCCCTTGACGATATCCAGGAGCTTGTGCATAGCCGGTATCGTCATGGACAACATTAAAGCTGCAGACAACAACGCCGATATTACCGCCAATCGAATTGCCCAGCGAAGACAAGTTAGGCGCCTGATCGTAATGGAAAAGAATAAATTCTCGTAGTCCGCCAGGGTGCGCTTTTTTTCGGATTTCGCCGCCATCAGAAGCCGCAGCAGGCACATTTCCGGTTTCCGGCACTGCGCAACATCCATTGCCTGCTTCGTGCACTCACACTTTTCCGTGATACGCGCGTCGACGGGTGAACCGGCGTCGGTGACATGATCAAATTGCAGGGGAAGCATCTGAAAGCAAAAAATCGTCGACACTGCAATGGTCAGGAAGACCAAGACAAAGATTAGCTCTTGCCACCAGTAATTTAATAAGGACGGCGGCGACTGAGAGCGAAGTCCGACAGAGACGACTAAAGTGATGATTCCAAAGAGCAGTGCGTTGAAACGAAGCAATGCTGAAGTCTTCGCATCGATAATATTGAGGCGATCGTACAGATACTTGATTGCGTTGAACTCGTTGCCGGTCAATGCACGAATCACCTCAAAGTGCGTCCGCTCGTCCTGATGCTCGCTTCTGACTGTCTCCCAATGGTCTATTATTCGAACGGCATCGGAAGAAGTGCGCGAGCGTTGGTCTGCCGCATTAAAAGATCCGATCCGCGATAGATCACTGTGGCATCCAAGCCGAATTCGAGGATTGCCTGGCGGCATGCGCCACAGGGAGAGCAAGCAGCATCGGCACCTTTGCTCCTCGCGACAACGGTAATGCTGGTGATCCGGACATTCGGCCCCTCTGCCGCTACGGCGGCCGCTATGGCGTTTCGTTCGGCGCACGTGCCTACTGGATAGGATACGTTCTCCACATTTGCGCCAAGATATATGTGCCCTGTCGAGGTGCGAACGGCCGAGCCAACTGCAAAGCCAGAATATTTTGCGTAGGCGTTTAGGCAGGCGGCCGCAGCGTTCTTCACAAGAACCAAGTCGTCCGGGCTGAGTACGGGGTCAATGTGCATCCGAAATCGCTCCTGCTCCCACCAAATCGCAGCACCTGGCGCGGTATGAATGGGTCGGTACCGGGCCCGGAGAGAATTCAAGTTATTGATTTTAACTAGAATTACAGCGGAGAACGAATTGAACGGAGAAGCAATTGGACCCCAGGCTTCAGGCGGGTAACTGGGGTTATTAATCAATCACTTGCATCACCTCGGGAGACAGGCTTTCTACTAAGTTGCGTGCGGCCAGTCGCGAGACAGGCGAACTCCGCCCGCGCCGTCGCGGGCGGTTCGCTTCCGCCGCTCAGATGGCCGCGCCACCCGACACGTACAACGTCTCGCCGGTGATCCAGCGGGCATCCTCCGAGGCGAGGAACACCGCCGGCGGCGCGATGTCGTCCGGCTCGCCGATGCGCCCGAGCGGCGTCGCGGCGACGGCTCCCTTTTCGAAGTCGCTGTTGGCGAAGCCCGCCGTTCCTTCGGTTTTGACCAGTCCCGGATTCACGGCATTGACGCGGATGTTGCGGGGCGCCAGCTCCTTGGCGAGGGAGCGGGTGATGGAATCAATCGCTCCCTTGGTGCCCGAATAAACCGAGCTCATCGCCGGCGCCAGGGTGCTGACCACGGAACTCACGTTGACCACGCTGCCGCCGCTCGGCGGGAACAGCGGCAAGGCCGCTCTCGTGGTTAGCAGCACACCGAGCACGTTGGTGTTGAACTGCCGGGTGTAATGCTCCACGGTGAAACCCTCGAGCGGCGAGAATTCGTACACGCCGGCATTGTTCACCAGGATGTCGATCTTGCCGTATTTCTTCTTGACGGTGTCGAACAGCGCCGCGATCTCGGCTTCGTCGGGCACGCTTGCCTTGACGGCAACGGCCTTGCCGCCGCGCGCAGCGATGTCCGCGACCGTTTTCTCGGCGCCCTCCTTGCTCGAGCCGTAGCCGACGACGACGGTGGCGCCCGCTGCTGCCAAATGCTTGGCAATCGCGGCCCCGATGCCCTTGGAGGCCCCGGTCACCACCGCCACTTTGTTGTTGAGATTGCTCATGGCCTTGTCCTTTGGATTTGGGTAACTGGTTTAATAATGAAACCAGACACAGCATTTCATATCGGGTATCATAATGCAACTACTTTACACGGATCGCCGGACGGTTCGGCGGGAACGGCCACGGATGCGACACAAGTGCATGAAAGCAGCGGATTGTCCCGTGGCGCGAACCCTCGACCTCGTCGGCGAGTGGTGGACTCTTCTCATCCTGCGCGACGCGCTCGGCGGGTTGAAGCGATTCAGCGAGTTCCAGCAAAGCCTCGGCATGGCGAAGAACATCCTCACGGTCCGGCTGCGCAAGCTGGTCGACAACGGCATCCTCGAGCTCAGGCCCGCCTCCGACGGCAGCGCTTATCAGGAGTACGTCATCACCGAGAAGGGCCGTTCGCTGAGCGGCGTCATCGAGGCCCTGCGCGAATGGGGAGAGAAGCATCTCGCCGACGGTGACCCTCCACGGCGGCGGAAGCGCACGGCAAAAACGCCGTCGACCTGACGCGCGCTAAGCGCTTCGCACGCCCCCTGGATCAGTCCGGAGCCGGCTCTCGTGTCCAAGCCGAACGAATTACGCTTCGAGCGGCGCAGGCCGGCTCGCGCAATCCGAGTGGATGCATTTCATCCAGGCTTGCCGAGCAACTCGCTGCTGCAACGCGACGCCGAAAGCGGACCTTTCCACATCAAATGCACGCGGAAGCCGGCGTATCTGCATCGACCCGTCGATTATGCTAAAAGAAAGGGCATCATCCGACACTCGGCGAGTGGGCCCTTCTGTCACCATCGGGCTGGAACACATCAAGCTAACCGTCGATTACCCATGCGAGATCGCCTCGACGTTGGCTCCGAATCAGTTCACCCATGCACGCGGGCTCTCACAGTGTTCGCCAACTACAGAATAAGGACATTAGCCATGGCTCCATCAAGTATTCGCTCACCCCCCCTGCCCTGGCTGCTGAGCGGGCTTTTCTTCAGCTCCGTGTTCGCCCTGGGGCTTGGCGATCTGACCAATCAGGATGCGGCTCGCGCCATTAAAGGGGCGCTCAACCAAGGAGCCTCCTCGGCGATCGGTAAGCTCGGCGTTCCAGGCGGGTTCTTCAACAATCCCCAAGTCAAGATCCCGTTGCCGCCGGCACTCGAGGAGGTCTCGAAGGGCATGCGGCTGATCGGACGAGGCAAGGATGCCGATGAGTTGGTCGCAGCGATGAACCAAGCTGCCGAACAGGCCGTCCCTGAATCGAAGGAGCTCCTGGTTAACGCGGTCAAGACGATGTCCGTCAAGGATGCCAAGAACATTCTCACGGGCGGCGATGAATCGGTGACTCAATTTTTCAGGGCCAAGACCGCGGCACCATTGGCGTTGAAATTTCTGCCGATCGTCAAGCGCGCCACGGATCGAGTCGGTTTGGCGCGGAAGTATGATCAGTTCGGGGGGCAGGGAGCCAAGCTCGGTCTCGTGAAGGGCGACGCAGTCAACATCGAACAGTACGTGACCGACAAGGCATTGGATGGTCTGTATCTCATGATCGGCGAAGAGGAACGCGCCATCCGGAAAAATCCGGCAGCGGCGACCAGTGCGATTGTGTCCAAGGTGTTTGGCGCGTTGCGTTGATCGAAGCGCCGTGCGCAACCTCAAAATCTTGGGATTTATCCTCGGCGGTTTGATCGCCGTAGTCGCGTTGGTCCTGATCGCGGTGACGATCTTCGTGAACCCGAACGATTACAAAGGGCGCATCGCGCGGGAGGTCAAGGCGTCGACCGGCCGGGACCTCACCCTGCAGGGGAACATCAAGCTGTCCGTGTTCCCGTGGATCGCGCTCGAGCTCGGGCCGGCCAGCCTCGGAAACCCAGCAGGCTTCGGCGCCGCGCCGTTTCTGTCGATTCAGCATGCCGCGTTGCGGGTCAAGCTTCTGCCGCTGCTGCGCAAGGAGCTGCAGGTCGGCAGGATCGAAATCGACGGACTCGATTTGCGCCTGCAGAAGAACGCGGCCGGCAAGGCGAACTGGGAAGACTTCGGCGAGAAAAGCGGCGCGCCCGCAACGGCCGAAGCGAGCCCCGGTTCCGGGGCGCCCGCAGTACTCGAGGATCTCGGCGGGGTTCTGATCAAGGACAGCCGGATCAGCTACAACGAACTCGTCGTGTCGAATTTGAATCTCGATGTCGGCAATGTGTCGCAGCGCGCCGCCGTACCGGTCAAGGCAAGCTTCGACGTCGACACGGGGCCGAACGGCAACCGGACCAGTTTCACGGGTGCGCTCGACATCACGCTCGACACCGCGGCGAAGCGCTATGGACTCGCGGCGGTCAGGCTGAGCGGTGAGCTCAAGCAACAGACCGGCGGCCGCCCGCTGTCCTGGATGTTCGCCGCGCCCACGGTCGACGTCGATTTGAATGCACAGACGCTGAAGGCGCCGAAGTTCTCGGCGCAGGCCGGCTCCGCTCGGCTGTCCGGATCGCTGACCGGCGACAAAATCGTCGATGCGCCGACGTTCAGCGGCGCGTTCAAGCTCGAGCCGCTGGTGCTGCGCGAGTTCATGGCGCAACTCGGCCTCGAGCCGCCGAAGACCCGCGATGGGAAAGCGCTATCGAAGCTCGCCGCGGCCACCGATTTCTCCTATGCGGCAAATGCCGTACGGCTCGACAAGATCGACCTGCAGTTGGACGACACCCAGCTGCGCGGTGCGCTCGCCATCACGAATATCGACCATGAAGCGCTCACGTTCGATCTGAATGTCGATCGCATCGATCTGGACCGCTACCTCGCGCCGGAGAGCGCGTCGCCTCAGCCGGCGAAGGCCGGCCAGAAGCCGGCGGAATTGCCGACCAGCCCGGTCAAGACGCTGAATGCCAACGGCAGCTTCCGCATCGGCAGCGCGAAGGCTGCGGGGCTCACGTTGTCGAACGTGAGCTTGACGCTCCAGGCAAACGACGGGGTGCTACGCCTGTTCCCGATCAAGGCAAGCCTGTACGGCGGGCAATATTCGGGCGATATCACCTACGACGCCCATGAGGCGGTGCCGAGCGTCAAACTCGACCAGGAGGTGACGGGCGTGGATATCGCGCCGCTGCTCAAGGACAGCATCGACAGCGAGCGGCTGACCGGCCGCGGCAATGCCGGCACGAAGCTCGCGGGGGCGGGACGCACCAGTGATGTACTGATGAAAAGTTTGAGCGGACGGGTCGACGCCAATCTCACCAACGGCGCGGTGACGGGCATCGATCTGTGGTATGAGATCAGCCGTGCGCAAGCGCTGCTGAAACAGCAGGCCGTCCCCAGCGGCAGCGATGACCGGCGCACGAAATTCGATACGTTCAAGATGTCGGCCGATATCGTCGGCGGCGTCGCGACGACGAAGGATCTAGCCATCGCTTCGCAGTACTTGCGTGTGACCGGCGCCGGGAGCTCGAATCTGGTGACGAAGGCGATCGACTATCATATCGTCGCGACGATCTTGAAGGCGCCGCCGTCCGCTCAAGGATCGGAGCTATCGCAATTGACGCTCGCCGACATTCCGATCGAGATCGGCGGCACGATGAACGATCCGAAGGTGCGGCCTGATCTGCAGGGAATCCTCAAATCGAAGTTGAAGCAGAAGCTTCAAGACGTCGTCAAAGGCAAACTGCAAGGAATCTTCCACCGATAACGCGACGATCCAACGCGAGCTCGACCGTCAGGTCGATGGATCAGTCCGGCGCGAGCTCTCGTGTCCAGCCGAACGGGTCCGGTGCGCGCCGCTCCTGGATGGCGAGCAGCGACTCGCGCAAATGCTTCGCGACCACATCGGTGTGCCGCAGCTTGTATTCGCGGCCTTCGCGTTCCGCCAGCATGGCAATCGGCGCGACGATCGCGGCCGTGCCGCAGGCAAACAGCTCACCGCACCGGCCGCTGTCGATGCCCTCGAGCACTTCGTCGAGCGCTATGCGGCGCTCGTGCACTGGGTAGCCGAGGCTCCTCGCCAGAACGAGCAGCGAGTCGCGCGTGATCCCCGGCAGGATCGCGCCGTCGAGCTCCGGTGTATGCAGCTCTCCGTCCAGCACGGCGAAGAGGTTCATGCCCGAGAGCTCCTGCAGATAGCGGTGCTCGTTGCCGTCGAGCCACAAGGCGACGGTGCGGCCCTGCTCCACCGCTGCATTGGACGCACGCAAGGAAGCCGCGTAGTTCGCCGACGCTTTCGCCTCGCCAACGCCTCCGACGGCCGCGCGCACTTCGGTGCGCTCGATGACCACCTGCATCGAGCCGGATGCATAGGATTCCACCGGATTGGCGATGACCATGAAGCAGAAGGTGCGCGAATTTCGCAGCATGTAGCCGCTTTCGGTGCCGAACAGGAACGGCCGCAGGTACAACGACCGTCCCGATTGCGTCGGCATGATGGCGCTGCACGCGTGTGCCACCGAACTGATGCCCTGGAAGAACAGTGCCTCGGGCACTTGGGGCATGGACAGCCGGGACGCCGAGCGTTGCAGGCGCCTGCAGTTCGCATCGGGGCGAAACAGGTTGGGCCGAGGCTGTCCTACGCGATAGGCTTTCAAGCCCTCGAACACCAACTCGCCGTAGTGTAGAGCACGCGCTCCCGGCCACAGCTCGATCCGGCCATAGGGCTTGAGCCGCCCCCTTTCCCACCGGCCGTCGCGCCACTCGGCCTCGAACATCACCGGTGCGTTGACCAGACCGAAGCCGAGGCTCTCGGGCAGCTTGAAGCGCTCGATCGCCTCGGGCACTCCCGGGTCGATGTCGTAATCGTTCATTGAACCTCGAAGTGTACTCACCTCAGAAGCGGTAACTGGCCTGCGTTCCGATGGTCATGGGCTGCAGCGTCGAGATACGAGTCAACGGCGCGATGTTGAAACTGAAGCTGGTATTGTTCGCGGAAACCCAGGGTATCTTATTGGTGAGATTGTTCACGAACAGCGTGGCGGTCCAGCGATCCTGACTGAGTCCGATGCGGAAGTTCGCCATCGCATAGCCGGGAAGCTGGATGACCGAGTACGCCTCGTCCCAGGACGCACCCGTGTACGAGCCGTCGAGCCGCGCCTTCATGGTCAGGTTGCCGACCGGTTGAGAGTACTCGACCGCGGCGCTGGCCGTCTCCTTCGGCACATTGAGGATGGGGACGCTGCTGCAGTGGCCGGCACCGCTGCAATCGGGGAAGCTGTAGCCCGAGTTCCCCAACGAGGCGACGTAGGCGGGGTTCACGCTGGTGATATTGGCCATGGTGTATGTCCCCGCCAGGGAGAGCGTCCAGTGCTCGGCAACCTTCGCCGCGAGCTCGAGCTCCGGTCCGTAGCTCGAGCCATTGCCGGCGTTGGTGGTGTACTGGGTACCGCAGGAGAGCAAGGCGGTTTGCTGCACCTTGTCCCATTTGATGTAGTAGAAATCCGCGTTCAACCGGATCCGATTGTCGGCGAGCTGCGCCTTCTCGCCGGCCTCGTAGTCCCAGACGGTATCGGGATCGAAGGAGGCGGGGCCGCCTTCGGGGCAGGCGGTCAGGGGAATCGTCATGTTCGCCCCGCCGGGGCGGAAGCCCTTGGAGGCCGAAATGTAGGTCGTGAGGTTCTGATTGGGCATCCACGCCACGTCGGCGCGCGGGATCACGCCGCTCGCCGAGGCGACGTTGCCCGGCGGATTCGCGAGCGGCTCGGCTTGCGGGCTGAAGAAGTAACCCCACTGATTATTGTAGGCGGACGTGTCGTAGCGGAAATAGCGCAGACCGCCCTCGACCTTGAACGTCGGGGCGAACTGCCAGGACGCATCGGCGAAGACCGCTTTCTGGGTGATCTGGTACAGATTGTCGATGCCGAAGGTCAACCCCGCCGGATTGCTCATCGGCGGGTTCAGGAATTGCGACAGCTGTGCGATGTAGGGCGCGTTCTGCTGCTCGATGAAGGCGGAATTCAGCCTGCTGTAGAAAAGGCCCGTGACCCAGTGCAGCGTGTCGCTGTTCGAGGAATTCAAGCGCAGCTCCTCGGTCCACTGATGCTCCGGCTCCGCTTCATAGATGGGCGTATTGATGTACGTGGGCATGCCGACCGCGGCCATTTCCGCGGGAGTTACCAGAAACGACTCCAAGGTCCAGGAAGTCGCCTCCGAGGCGTCCTGGCTCTGCTCCATGTGACGGTTGAAATAGCCCGTCGCGTTCGTCAGCTTGGCAAAACCGAGATCCGCCTCCACGGTCGCGGAGAACAGGTCCACCCGATCGTCTATGTACTCACCGATCGGATACGGCTGAAAGTGCGTCTGGTACGCGGGCCCGGGGGGGTCATCGAACTCGTCATAGCCGCCCTGGGTGGAGTGCTGGCTGAGCGCGAGCAGGTTGATGTTCAGCGCATCGCTCGGCTGTATGAGCAATTCCACGCGCCCGGAATACATCCGCGCGTCGTTCACGTCGGGGATGATTTGCGATGCCGGCGTAGCCGCCACATTGCCGCGTGTGTAAGGCGGCCCATTGGGCGCGAGCACGTCGGCCGGGAAGGGATTCTCCACCGTCCGGCTGATCCAGCCGCTGCGGTAGTCGTACGAGCCGACCGCGCGGACCGCCCAGAAGTCGCTGGTGGAGTAGTTGACCATGAAGTCGGCGCCGCCGTTGGCAGCCCCGCCATCGGTGTGCGACAGCGTCGAATCCACGGAGCCCGTGACGGTGTTGAGCTGGGGCGCATTGGGAATCACCTTGATGGTGCCGCCCATCGAGCTCGCTCCGTAGAGCGTTCCTTGCGGTCCCCGCAGCACTTCGACGCGGTCGAGATCGTACAGATTCGGGTCGATCACGACCTTGCCGATCTGTCCCATGGCAGGGGGAGACAGCGGAATATCCCCCAAATAGAAGCCCACGGTCGGCGAGTTTCCGCCGTTCGAAGCGATGCCGCGAGCCTCGAACTCGGTCTGGTTCGGACCGGAGCTGCGCATGGAGAGTCCGGGGACATCGTGTGCGACCTGCTCGAGCGAGGTGATGCCGGCGCTCTCGAGTTGGCCGCCGGAGAGGGCGGAGATACTGATGGGGGTGTTCTGCCCGGTGGACTTATAAGTCTCGGCGGTCACCACGACCTCCTCGAGGGCGTCGCTGCTGTCCGCCGCACCCTGTGACGCACCCGGTGACGCACCCTGCTGCGGACTGTCAACCGCGGTGTCGCCGGCGGTCGCCGAGGTGGCACCGAGAGCGAGGCAGAGCATGGAAAGAACGCACAGCAGCGAGCCGCCGATTGGCTTGTTTTTCGACATTGACATTCGATTTCTCCCAAGAGGGCACGCACTAGATCTCGTCAGCAAAACGCGGCCCGTCGCGGGGATACTAGTGCGCTGCCGACCGAATGTGCTTTCAAACGCGCGACGTGGTTGTCGTTTTTATGAAAGAATCTTCTGCCATTTGAGACTTTTTAGCAGATACTTCTGTTGTTTGACCACCACACAAATCAAGGCCTATGAACAGCTCTACCCTCCCTGCCCCCGCTGCAGCGATCCGGCTCGATGACCTCGACCATCGGATCCTCGACGAGCTATCCCGCGACGGGAGGCTCTCGAATACCGACCTCGCGCGGCGCATCGGACTCTCGCCGTCGGCATGCTGGACACGCGTGCGCGCCCTGGAAGAGAACGGGGTGATCAAGGGCTATACGGCGATCATCGATCGCGCCGCCGTCGGCCTGCCCGAGACCATCGTCGTCGAAGTGACGCTCGAGAAACACCGACATACCGGCAGTGTGCTGGATGCGTTCGAGAAGGCGATCGCCAACCTGCCCCAGGTGATCGAGGCCGCGCTGGTGGCGGGAGATTTCGATTACTACCTGCGGGTCGCCGCCTCGAGCACGACCGACTACGAGCGCTTCCTCCGGGAGAAGCTCTATCGCATCCCCGGAGTGCGACAGGCGCGCTCAATCTTCATTTTGCGGGAGATGCGCGGACATCCCTATAAGCTGTGAACCTAGCCCATGAATCCGAAGATGACGACGGCGACGATCCCCAGCGGACACACATAGCGCAGGGCAAATCCCAACAGCCGCCGCGAGGTCGCGGATAACCCGCTCAACTCCTCATCCGGAATCAGCTGATTCATCCGCCAGCCCACGAACAGGCTGACCAGGAGCGCGGACATCGGCATCAGCAGATTCGCGCTCAGAAAATCCATGAGACCGAAAAAGTTGAGCGACGCGAGTCGCGGAACCGAACTCAACGGATGCCAGTCGGCCCATCGCCCAAACGACAGCACGGAGCCCTGGCCGACCAGCCAGCAGGAACCCATGATGAGGCAGGCCGCAACGGGCCGCTGCATTCGGGCGCGCTCGACCAGCCACGCGATCCACGGCTCCAGCAACCCAATCGACGGAGTGAACGCGGCGAGAATGAGCAGCGCGAAAAACAGGGTGCCGATGACCCGCCCTCCCGGCATTTCCGCAAACGCGACGGGAAGTACTTCAAAGACGAGTTGCGGTCCGCCGGCGGGATCGAGGCCGTAATGAAACACCAGCGGAAAGATGGCCAGCGTCGCGAGCAATGACACCGCGAATATCGAGCCGATCACGGCGAGCACGACACGCCCGAGCGACTCTCCGGCCCTCATGTATGCCCCATAGGCGATCATGATGCCGGCACAGACACCCAAGGCGTACAGCGACTGGCCCACGGCACCGAGAACCACCGCCGGCGAGAGTCGGCTGAGGTCGGGTGCGAAGGCAAACTTAAGCCCGCGCGCCACATCGCCGGTCGCCAGAGAGTACCCCACGAGCACCAGCAATATCGCCAGCAGCGCCGGCGCGCGCCATCGATTGGCCCATTCGACGCCGCGATTCACGCCGCGTGCCGAAATGAGCGCCACCAGCGCGAAGAAGCCGAGCTGCCAGAGCGAGACCGCGCGCGAATCGGCAATGAAGGCATGGAACTTCCCAACCGCCGCGATGGCGCCGTGAGCGTAGTTCCCGGACAGAAAATACCAGGTATAGGCGAGCACCCAGCCGGCAATCATCGTGTAGTAGGAGACGATCAGGAAGCCGGCGACGGAGCCCGTCCAGCCAACGACGTTCCACACTCTCGAGTAACCGAAGCGCGCGGCAATTTCTCCGGCCGCCTGCGGCGGGCTGCGCCGCGACCAGCGGCCGATCACGATCTCGCCCACGAGCACGGGAGCGCCGAACACCAGGCAGGCGATCACGAAGACCAAAATGAACGCGAATCCACCCCCGGCTCCCGCGAGGTAGGGGAAGCGCCAGATACTGCCGAGACCGACGGCGGCGCCGACCGCACTGAGCGAGAAGGCCAGGCCCGATGACCAGCGATTCGCGCTCACGGGCCGATCATGGAGCGATGGCGATGACGCGTGCCGGGAACCCGGTGCCCCCCTCCTGCTTCGGCCAGGTGACGATGACGATCGCACCGGCTTCCGGAACCTGGTCCAGGTTCGCCAGCATTTCGATCTGGTAGTGATTGAGTCCGAGGATGTAGCTCTCGAGGGAATAGTCATCCTTGGTGGTGGCGACGCCCGGATCCGTATCCGTGGTCTCGTGACCTGAGGCGGTGATGCCGCGCTCCTCGTACAGGAGCTTCAGCACGGGCTTGCTCCAACCCGGGTAATGCGCGACGCCGGCCGCGTCGCGATTCTGCATGGCATCTTGATTGGGCCAGCGCTTGGACCAATCGGTGCGCATCGCGACGAACGCATGCCGCGGTATGCGGCCGTGCTTCGCCTCCCACGCCTTCACGTCCTCGACGGTGAGCGTGTAATCCGGGTTCTTGGCCACCTTCGCATGCACGTCGAGCACGACCAGCGGCAGCACCATTTCCGTCGGCGGGATCTGATCGACGGTGCGCAGCCCTTCGTGGAAGTGCGCGGGCGGATCGATGTGCGTACCCCACTGTCCCACGTGGGTGAATTGCTGCACGTGGAAGCCGTCCTTCTTGATCGTGTACAGGTCGGTGACGGTCTCCTCGCCGAACCCCTTCCAGTGCGGGGTCTTGGGGCCAAAGGTGTGGGTGAGGTCGACGAATCGCTTCGACGCCAGCAGCGCGTAAGTGTCATTCAGGCTGGGTGTCGCAGCCGGATCGGACATGGCTGCCGTCGCGCAAAGCAGCGTGGACGATACGATGAGCGCAGCGGCTCGTAGGGTCTTCAATTCACTCTCCCATCCAAAATCCATACACCGCGTTCTCAGCGCCTCAGGTACGCGTCGGTGCCGGTCAACCAGTCCTCGCGCGGCGGATCGAAAATATCCACATCGAGCGTGTCCTCGAGGGCCAGCGCACGGTGCGGCACATGGGAGGGAATGACGACCACTTCGCCCGCTTTCACCGTCAACTCCCGCTCGCCGTTGTCGCCGAACCAAAAATGCAGCGCGCCCTCGAGGATGTACGTGAGCTGCTCGTTGTGGTGCGAGTGCTTGGGGACGTCATCGCCCTTTTTCAGGTACACATGGGCAATCATCATCCGATTACCGGTGATGAGGCGCCGGGTGATCGTGCCCTTCAGTGTTTCCGCGGGGATTTTGTCCCAGCGGTGATGGGTAACGCTGTTGAAGTCCGAATCGCTCATATTCCTCATACCCGCATCGTTCGAGAGAGATGGGCGGGAAGCTAGCACCTATATAACATGTTGTAAACTGCGTGCTAACCTGTTCAAAGGTTGATTTAACATCGTCGAACAAAGGATTGGATATGTCCCAAGATGCCAACTGGACTTGGGTATAAACCCTACAAGGAATCATTCGATGAGCCGCAGCCCCAAAGCCAAGGCGAACCGCTTCGATCGAGGACCGCGCACCGAGTTCGCCGGAAATCTCGGTGAGCAGGCGTACCAGCAAATTCGCACCGAGATCCTCTTCTACCAGCTACCGCCGGGAAGCCGGATCTCCGAGGCATCGCTGACTGAGCGATTCAGTCTTCGCCAAGCGGCCGTCCGATCGGCCCTGCAGCGCCTCATGCAGGAAGGTCTGGTCGACAAGGCGGACGAACGCAGCCTGCGCGTTGCTCCCTTGACCCTGAAGGATGTGCAGGAGATCTACGCACTTCGGATCATCGTCGAGCCGAAGGCCGCGGAACTCGCCGCCGCCGCCGGTCTCCCGGCGCCCGCTCTCGAGCGGCTGCGAAGCATCTCTCAGAGCAGTTACGAGCTGGCGAGCCACGCCCAATTGGTCAAATTTCTCTCCGCGAACCGCGAATTCAATCTCACCGTCGCGTCGGCCGCCGGCAATTCGCGCCTGCTCGCCACCATCACCGGCCTGCAAGATCTCACCCTGCGCGTGCTCTATTTGGGCATCCGCAGCCTCAACGTAACCGAGTGGTTCCAATCGATCCATTCGCAGATTGTCGATGCCGTCGCCGCACGCAACGGTGCGCTTGCGAGCAGATTGTGGATTACGGACTTGAGCTACGGCGTGCGGCTCATTTCCGATGCGCTGGTGACGCTGCCCGAGGTGAGCGGCGTGAACTTGGGGGGCGTGGGGCTCCTGGCAAAATGACTATAGCAGGGCCCCGGGCGAGCCGGAGTCGAGTGCAGTCAATCGGTTCGCGTTTTCTCAGTTGAGGAGAAAGGTGTGGCTGCCAGCATCTGGGTCGACGCGGATGCCTGCCCGAAGGTGATCAAGGAGATCCTGTTTCGGGCAGCGGAACGCACCGGTGTCACCGTGACTCTCGTTGCCAATCGACTGCTGGCCATCCCACGCGTCCCGAGTCTGCACGTATTGCAGGTAGCCGCGGGCTTCGACGTCGCTGACAACGAGATTGCCAAGCGCGCGGCGGCCGGGGATCTGGTCATTACGGCGGATATTCCGCTCGCCGCCGAGATCATCGCGAAGGGCGGCGAAGCGCTCAATCCGCGCGGCGAGCGTTACTCACCCGACACGATCCGCGGCGTGCTCACGATGCGGGACTTCATGGACACGATGCGTGCGAGCGGCCATGTCGGCGATGGCCCACCCGCGCTCACGCAGGCGGATCGCAACGCCTTCGCCGGTCATCTGGACAAATGGCTCGCCCAGCGGGCGAAGTGACGAAGAGTGGCGGCGCCATTCGCTTTTGCGTTGCAGCGGCGCGACCGATGGCGAAAGCCGAGGACTAGGGTCGCAGTGCCGCTGCGGCGAGCCCAGTCGCAGGCTTCCCGATGCCGATCTGTAGTTCAGAAATAATGGTCCGTACCGCGCTCCCGAGCTCAGCCGCGAGGGCGGATTCGGACTTCCCCGAAAAGGGTGCAACAGAGGAGGCGTGAAAAGCTATGAGCCTCACTGCAGCAAGGGATCGGGACGAGCGATCATCGAGGCCTTGCGATCCTTGCTGCAAAGCCGCCACGAAGCCTCGCGACCAGCGCATGGCGGCGTTCGCGCCTGCGGATCCGGCAACCGACTCGTGCAGAGCAGGGACGAAGGATAGCGGAGCCGTATGGAGGATATGAGTAAGATGCTGACGGTATCCGAGAATCAAGCGAAGAAACCTATCGTAGCAAGCGGGCGCCTCGATCTTCGCCGCGACTTTCCAGCCGCGGATACCCCATATTGCGGGCAGCCAGGCACCCGGAGAAACATGGATGGGCCAGATAATCATGGCAACGAGATATCCTTCGATCGCGACAACATCCATGGTGTCGCGAGGCCAATCTTCCTCGCTGAGCCAGGCACTCAACATCGATCGATCGCTAGCAAGGAAATCCACGGAGCCGAACTTTTGGATATCGGGCGGCACGAGCGATGGCGGCGGCTCCTTGAAGCGGCGCCACTTGATTTTTTTTGCTAACAAAACCGCTCCCGTTCAGAGCCTGACACTGTAGCCTAATTCCATCTGGGTGCGCGGCTTAGGGGTGTGACGGCAGATTTGCTCAGGAGCCGGGCCCACTCCTTCTTGACCGCGGCGTAACACTCGCAAGCGCGAGACTCGAGCCCCGATCGCTCCAGGACGGATATATGGCCGCGGCGATAACGGATGAAACCAGCGAGCTGCAATTGCCCTGCGGCCTCCGTAATGCCTTCCCGCCGAACGCCGAGCAAGTTGGCAATCAACTCTTGCGTGATCACGAGTTCACCCGTGGGAATCCGATCAAGGGTACCGAGCAACCAGCGGCACAGCTGCTGATCGAGCTCGTGGTGTCGATTGCACGCCGCATTTTGGGCCACTTGTACGATCAGCGCCTCTGTATAGCGCAGCAATAGCCGGCAGGTCGGACCTCCACGGTCAAATTCCTGCTTCAGCTGAGCCCTGTTCAAGCGATAGGCGTATCCCGCGGCGTAGACCACCGCTGAGGTGGTGGTGGTGTTTCCACCTAAAAACAGCGACACCCCAATGACACCTTCGTTGCCGACCCCGGCGACTTCGGCAGATTGGCCCGATTCGACCACGTAGTGCAGCGAGGCGATGGCACTGGTGGGAAAGTAAACATGCTCCATCTGGTCGCCCGGCTCATAAAGTACTTCCCCCAAGCGCAGGGACACGAGTTCCAAAGCTCCCTCGAGCCGCTCGAACTCCGCCCTGGGCAAGGCGGCGAGGAGCTGGTTTTGCCGGGGTCCCGGCGTAGGAGACATCGCCGCTACTTCTTGACCAAAAACAGCTCCGCGCCGACGCCGCGGTAACCGGTAAGGCGGCAGCCGCTGTTGAACATCGGTTCGCCGCTGACGCGAAAACTGCGCTGTGAGCCGTTGGTCTCGATGCGGGTAAAGATGAAGTCCAGGAAAGGTTGTTTGGCAGCGATCGTCGCATTGAGGGTCGCCCGCTCCGCCTCATTCCAGCCATCGGTGTAGCCAACGGTGTCGTTTCCAGCAAGGGAAGGGACCTTGATCCCCAGCATTTCCAGCACGGGACCGGACACTTTGGTGAAGACCCCCTTTTCGTCCTGTTCCCAGTACCAATCCGATGACAACTCGGTGAGGCTGCGGTAGCGGGCTTCGCTTTCGCGCAGCTCCGCGGTCCGTTCCTCGACCTTCTGCTCCAGATCCTTGCTGTAATTCTCGAGCTTTTTATACAGCAGGCGGACTTCGAGCATGTTGTGGATGCGGGTTCTCACCTCGACCAGATCGAACGGTTTGCTGATGAAATCCTTCGCACCCGCCTGCAATGCTCGGAGCTTGTGCCCCGGCTGCGCCGTGATCACCAGAACCGGCAGGTAACCATCCGCGGAGTTCGTCTTCAGGCTCTCGATGACCTGAAAGCCATCCATCCCAGGCATCTGCAAATCGAGCAGGATCAAATCGTAGCGGTTCTGGCGATGCAGCCCACAAACTTCCATTGGTTTCGTGGTCGAGCTGACGCTGGTATACCCGGCTTGAGCCAGTATTTCCTTGAGAAGCTCGACATTGGCCTCCTGATCATCGGCGATGAGGATTTTTGCGCTAAGGATGTCGGGCTCGGTGAGGGTCAATGGGGATCCTTCCGCTGAGCGGCGTTTGTCAGCTTGGAGAATGCCAGGGCACTGTCCAAGGCTTGCAAGAACTCGGCGACTTTGAGCGGTTTGGTCAGGTAGATGAAAAAGCCGGCCTCGAGGCCTTTCTTGATGTCGCGAGGCATGGCATTGGCGCTCAGCGCGATGATGGGGATGCTCGCGGTGGAGGGATCTGTGCGCAGAATCCTCATGACTTCGATGCCGCCGATGCCGGGCAAATTGATATCCATCACGATCACCCGTGGTTGGTGAGCGCGAGCAAATTCGACGCCCAAAGTGCCGTTCGCGGCGCTCAGGAGTTTCAAGTCCGGGCGGCGCGCGATGATTTGCTCGACCAGCTCGAGGTTCGCAGGATTGTCCTCTACATAGAGGATGGGATCGCAGTCGGCGCCGGGCACCGCGAGCGCGGCGGCCGGGGTAGGGCGGGCAGTTTCTGGAACTGCCACTTGCGGCGGCGTTGTCAGCGCCAATTCGATCCAAAACACGCTTCCTGTTCCCACGACGCTATCGGCGCCTATGCTGCCTTCCATCATATCCATGAGCCGCTTGCTCACAACGAGGCCGATACCCGTGCCCTCCTCGACGCTCGCTTCCTTGCCCAAGCGGTTGAACGGCTGGAAGAGTTGCGCAAGCTGGTCCGCGGCGAGGCCTTCACCGGTGTCCCGAATACTGATACGCATCGCCTTCGAGGCACGCACCATGCACTCGACGGTTACTGCGCCCCCGGAACTGTTGTATTTGATGGCGTTAAAGAGCAGGTTGATCAGCACCTGCTTGAGCCGGGTCCTGTCTGCGGTCACGAAGTAAGGAATCTCGAGTTGGGGGAAGGACATCACAATGCCGCGGAGCTTCGCTTGGGGCTCGATCATGGCGCGACACTCGAGCATGACCTCGACCAGCGACACCGGCTCGCGTGACAGCGTCAATTTGCCGGACTCGATGAGCGCGAGATCGAGAATCTCGTTGATCAATTCCAGAAGGTACCAACCGGCTTTGAGTATCTGGTCGATGCTTCGTTTCTGAGACGGTGTCGGCATCGGCGAGCCGGACTCCATGACCTGCGCGAAGCCCAAGATGGCGTTCAGGGGAGTGCGAAGCTCGTGACTCATCCCGGAGAGGAAGTCCGTCTTGGCGCGATTCGCGTTTTCGGCCACCTCCATGGCCAGCGTCAGCTCCGCCTCGACTCGCTTGCGCACAGAATTGTCGGTGCCGATCAGCAAGTATCCGACCAGATCGCCGTAGTCATCGCGCAGTGCCGTGATCGAGACGATCGCCGGAAAACGGCTGCCATCCTTGCGGATGTAGGTCAATTCATAGATGTCTTCGATTTCGCGAGAGGCTTTGAACGCGAGCGCCTCAAATCCAGGGGCGATCGTCGTGCCCAGCTCGAGGCTCAAGGACTTGGCGCGCGCCATCACTTCTTGCGGATCGTGAATATCGCTGGGGTTGATGCGGTTGACGACTTCTTCAGCCGTATAGCCCAACATCCGTTCAGCGCCCACATTGAATAGCTGGATGATGCCCTTTTCATCCGTAGCGATGATCGAGAAGTTTGCGCTGGTGAGAATGGCGGTCTGCAGCGCACCCGCTTTCACCAACGCGCTGGCTTTCAGCAGTTCCTCTTTCCGGCGCTCGACTCTCTCGCCATCGGCGCCCTCCGCAATGGCAGCGGTGTAGGAAACAGTTCTTGTATCAGCCATGCCGAAGTCCCCATTGGCAACGCGTGACGATCCGCTCAAGGGGCTTGTTCTATCTGTCCGGCCGGCTAAAGCATGTTTGGATAGGCAAAGGCGCCCATAGCCCCCGCCTTTGGTCAAGCAAACGACAGCGCAGGATGTAGGAGTTTGCGGCTAGCGTCTGTGCGGTGGGATACATAAGGTCGCTTCGGCTAAACCCGATGTCATTCTCTATCGCCGCCAACTCGCCAGTATCGACCGCCTTTATGACCCTGCCTCGATTCCACGTACATCAGACTCATGCAGCTTTCAGGCTGCGCTCAAAGTCTGCGGGTGATCGATAGTCGATCGCCGAGTGCAAACGCTTTTCATTGTAGAACCCTTCGATCCAATTGACGATATCAAGTCGCGCCTGATCTCGCGAGGTATATCGCAGTCGGTATATGCGTTCAACTTTGAGCGTCTTGAAGAAGCTCTCCATTGGTGCATTATCCCAGCAATTGCCTTTCCGGCTCATCGATTGAGTCATGTGAAATTGCTTGAGAAGTTTGCGGTAATCATCGCTGGCGTACTGACTGCCACGATCCGAGTGCATCAGCAGTCCGGCAGCTGGCCTTCGACGCCAGTACGCCATCTGCAACGCATCGCACACGAGCGTCGAACTCATCCGCTCGCTCATGGCCCAGCCGACGATTCGGCGGGCTCCTAAATCCACTATAGCGGCCAAATAGAGCCAACCCTCATCGGTCAACACGTAGGTGATGTCGGTTGTCCAAGCTCGATTCGGCTCCCATCCATCAAAGCGCCTATCCAACAGGTTTTTGGCGACCGGCTTGCCATGGCTCGAGTCTGTGGTGACTCGGTACTTGCGTCGATACACGGAGCGCAGGCTCTGCCTCAATAGGCTTTTACGCACTCTCTCCGCGCCGACACGCACGCCTGACTGACGGAGCGTGCGAGTGACGCGGATTCGGCCATAACCTTGCTTGCCCTCGGCATGAATGACGGCAACCTGCGCGTCCAGAGAGCGATTGGCGAGCTCTCAATCACTAGGCCCACGCTCTCGCCATTGTAGAAAGCCGCTGCGTGAGACACCCAGCACCCTGCAGAGTCGTGCATTTGGCTGCCAGCCGGCTTGTGCTTCGAGCCAGGCGTACTTCACCGTGACTCCCTGGCAAAGTACGCCGCCGCTTTTTTTAGGATTTCATTGTCTGTTTTCGCGGACGCCAGTTCACGTCTCAATCGATCAACTTCCGCCTCCAGCTCCTTCGCGGATCGCGGTGTTGCGGCTATCGCCGACGACGATCCGAGCTTGCCAGCACGCTCAAGCTTGACCCAATTGAATAAACTCGACTCCGGCATTCCCAGCCTTCGGCTGGCCTCCGTGTAGCCAAGGCTTTTACCGAGCCGTACCGCTTCAATCTTGAATTCGTTTGTGTAGCGGCGATCCGGTACTCCTACCTTTTTGTGACCCATTCTCGCCTCCAGGCATCATCAGATTATAAACTCCTGATGTATGCGGGTACGAGGCAGGGTCATTATGTACGAACCCACCTGAACGCCGCTGGACGTTTACACACAATCACTAACGCGCCCCGCCAATCGATCCATTATCCGCGTCGATGGTGTCGGGCCTGTACCAGCGCAGATGATCTCGCAGCGCGCCTCAGCGTACTTCCACGCTGAAAAATGGCTATCTCCGGGTCCTGAAACCCACGGGTCCTCTCCGAACATCTTATATCGGCTATAGAGAGTGGAAGCGCTCATGCCGGGTTCGTAGTCGTTCAAAAGGCCGTCGTCTATTATCTTTTTTGCCGCCTCGACTGCAGCCTCCAGGGTCTCGAATTCTCCATGGGTATATCGCTTGTCCTTGTCTATCAAATGCGAAGGTGCGCAACCAATCGAGTCTCGCATGCGTCGCGCGTCATCGCGGTGCGAGGATAAAAGTGAAATGGTACCTCGCTGGAACGTCCTAAATAAGAGGGACCTCCTTTGCCGCGCAGCAAGCGACCCATCATCACGCGACCCAATAGGCGGATAGTAGACCAAGCGCTGTGTCGGTGAACGAAG
>JBEKHK010000048.1:0-27289 GCA_050012315.1 Steroidobacteraceae bacterium
GCGCCGCTCGATGTGCAGATCATCGGCCGCGACACAGCAGCGGACATGGCCTATGCGCAGCGCGTCGTCACCGAGATGCGCCTCATCCCGGGAATCGCGGACGCAAGCATCGATCAGGCGCTCAACGAGCCGACCTTGCTGGTTTCCGCAGACCGTGCCTTTGCCTTGGGCGCCGGGCTGACGGAGGCCGATATCGCGAACAACACCCTGACGACCCTGTCGGGCTCAGGGCAAGTCGCGCCCACCTATTGGCTCGACCGCAAGACCGGCGTTGCGCACCTGGTCAATCTGCAGACCCCGCAGCCGCAGCTCTCCTCGATGAGCGATTTGGAAACCGTCCCTATCGATAAGGGCAACGGTGATCCGACCGGAAGGGGTGCACAGATTCTCGGCGGGTTGAGCCAGATCACCCAGATTGGAACCGCCCCGGAGGTCTCGCATCGCGACATCATGCCGGTGATCGACATCTACGCGACCAACGCGGGGCGGGATCTCGGGGCGGTGAGCCACGCCATCGAAGCCGTGCTCCAGCGAACGAAGGCCGAGGTGCCGCACGGCGCCCTGACGCTGAAAAGTGCCTACGCGCAACTCCTGATCGGGCTCGCCTTCTCGATCCTGCTCGTGTACCTGGTGATTGTCGTCAACTTCCAGTCCTGGCTCGATCCCTTCATCATCATCACGGCGCTGCCGGGCGCATTGACCGGGATCGTCTGGTCGCTGTTCCTCACCGACACCACACTCTCGGTACCGGCCCTCACGGGCGCGATCATGTGCATGGGAACCGCCACGGCGAACTCCATCCTGGTGGTCGCCTTCGCGCGCGATGAGCTCGCCGCCCATGGCGATGCGGTCCGCGCGGCGGTAACCGCAGGGTACGCGCGCCTGCGTCCGGTGATGATGACGGCGCTCGCCATGATCATCGGCATGCTGCCGATGTCGATGTCCAACACCCAGAACGCGCCGCTCGGGCGCGCAGTCATCGGCGGGCTCCTGGTGGCAACCTTTGCAACCTTGATGTTCGTGCCCTGCGTCTTCGCCTTGTTGCACCAGAATCGATCCGACGCAGGAGAAGCCGCATGAAGCGACGTACCATGGGGATGTTCAGGAAGCTGACCCGTTACCACGGCATATTCGCGCTCAATCTTGCAGTGAGAGGTGCACCCGTCAGCGGTTCGATTCGACAGGGGTCCAGGTCGCATCTGCATGGTAGCTGTTCATCGCTTGCGCGATGTTCACCGTTTTCGAGCCGAGATCCTTCTCGGACACGCCGCCATCCTGAGTGACGATGAAAGTCATCACTCCCGAGGAGCGGTATATTGCAGGATAAGCGATGGCGGCAAATCCGCCACCCGGGTTCGGAAGGATGCGGAAGTAATAGCCATGGAAGGGATTCGGATTGCCCGCTCGCCGTACGTCGGGAAGCAGCGTCTTGACGAGGCGATCTGCCTCGCTGTCCGTCCCCGGGTGTGTTTTCGCCATGACTAGCGTGTCGCACATCCCGATCGCCGTCACTTCGTTCTCGCCGATCCGCCGGAAGAGAATCTCCTTGGAGCCGGCTTCCGAGTCGAATCGCCACACGCCGTCGTGTGATACCAGAGGAATAGGGAAAGGCCAGTTCTCTGCGCCGATGTACAAGGTCGTCATTCCGCCAGACTCGCGGACCCACCGATGCATTTCCTGATACTTCTGGACGAAACGCTCACGATCAAGGGTGTCTTCGGCCGTGTCATCGGAGGCGATGAGCTCGCTCCCGCCCCCGAGTATCTTTGTCACCGTCCCCTCATCATGTTGTTTGACGGCAGATACGAGTGCTTGGCCCGCGTCATTGGGCGAGGGAAAGGTCGTTTGGCTCGATGGTCCCGCGAGAGATGGTTTGGCAGACCCCGCCGCCAGTAGCGCGCATATGGCGAGTGCAGCGCTTGCTGCGGAGTGACGTGCTTCGATCCCACACTTCGTTGTGTGCACCATTTCAAGCCCCCGCGATCGACTTGAGTGCGATCGACTTAAGCGTAATCCGAGCGTCGTTTTCATCGGCGACCTCCTCCACCATGGAAACCCCCGCCGAAGCTTGCTCTGCCGCGGGAGGAAAATGCTCTCGCGTTGCCTCCGTGATTGAAGCCGCTGAACGCGCCGGATCGCATGCCCGAAGACGAAGCGCCGGCGCCATGAGCGAATCCACCGGGACTACCCCCGGGATGATCGGCGCCCCCGGGATGATCGAAGCCACCGGGGCCCCGGGGATGACTGAAACCCCCAGGTCTGCCACCGAATCCGGGATGGCCGAACTCCCCGCTGTGGGGAAAGTAGGGTCGATGGCCGTAATTTATGCCGCCTCCGTGCCAGTTCGCTCCCCAGCTATGCCATCCCCAGCCAAAGCCACCGAAGAGACCGATGCCGATTCCCACGCCGAACCCGATCCCCGGCCCACCGAAGTAGAAGCCCGGCACCCCAATCCAACCCGGATAAAATGCGAGGGGATCGCCATAGACGATCCAAGGATCGTATTCCGGCACATAAACGACTTGCGGATTGGCCGGTTCAATCACGATCGTAGTTCCCTGGGTCGTGACGGACTCCTGCGCAGTGCTCTTCAAGTTTCCGGCCTGCTGCGCTCGCCGACGCATCACCTGAACCGCATCGAGGACGTTCTGTTGCCCGTTCACGTACGCCTCTCCGAGCGACGACGTCCAGGACAAATTCTTATCCATCATCTGAAGAAGTCCAGGAAACTGTGTCAAAGCCTTTACGCCGGGATCCCAGGATTGCGCATCGACCGCTTTGGCGAGCGCATCTCCTTTCAGACCCGGATGCTGTTGCAGCCAACGGTCCGCTTCCACGATTTCCGTGGGTTGGGTGGCCGCTGCCAGAATCTGCGCGACCAACGCGTCTGGATACAGGGCGATCGGTGCGACCAGCTGATCCAGCTCTTGAGGTGACTGCTGCGGCGCCGGAGCGGGCAGCGGCTCAGCCGGAGCCGGCAGTTGGGTCGCGGGCTGGGTCACCTCCTCGGCACACCCCCCCTGCAAGAGCCCCAGCCCAAGCGAACTGGAGATCAAGAGTATCGATACTCGCGCCGGCCATTTCATTGCTGCAACTCCTGGGTCGGCACTGTAGGGAGCGCCGACGGACCCAATGATGTTCGGTTCTCCGTCGCCTCACTCGTTAGACTCCTGTTCGCGTGGGGGCAATTCGACGTTCACCGAGCTCGTGACAATGATGCGTGCTCGCATGAGCCTCCGGCTTCTCCATTGATGCCTTTGCTTTTTCGCAGTCTGCGCAGCAGTCGGAATTCCTCTGAAGAATTGCATCGAAGGCGCTTCGGTCAGCAACTATCGATTGCCATGGCGCACGCAAGGAGAAGTCTCAAGAGCGAGAGTCGCCGATACTTAGCGCGACTCATCTTTTCTCGGCCAAACGGGGTAGAGGCGGAATTCCGCTCCATAGAGCAACAGCCGTCGTTGATAACGGTCGGTTACGTTAGCAATCGGAGATACAGCATGTTCGATTCAAAAATGTTACTCATCTTCCTAGCCATTGCTTTGGTGCTATTCGGCACCAAACGGCTTCGCACCATCGGCTCGGATCTCGGTGCCGCCATGAGGGGATTCAAACAGGCTGTCGGCGATGGCGAGTTGGAAGAAAGAGGGAAGCCGGTCGGACAAGAACCGGGTGCAGTTCTCAACCCCGAGACTGTCGCGCGGGAGATCGACGGTAAGGTGCCCACGAAGAACCACGCGTGACATCTGATGTTGGTGACCGACTGCTGCAGTGCAGTATGCCTAAGCGGCTTTTTACCACCGTCGCCTTCATCGTATCGGCAGTTCTAGGCGCCGCCCACCTAGCCTCACCCGCTTGATCCGATCGCCGGTCGGAGCGGGTCCGCGCGCTCCCTCTTATTTCAATCCCGCCACACTTCCAGCCGTTCTTCACGCGGTGGCCAAGGGTACTTGCCCATGCCGTCCTCAATTTCAACGCTGTGGCTTTTTTACATCAAATTCTCTACTTGAATTGGCGTGGAAAGTCACTAAGCTCACACCTTAATCGCGCGGTGAGGCATATGTGCAACACCGAGAAGATCAAAATTAATGCATCGAACAATATAGGGATGGGATCAACATGCATAGAAGCAGAGGGCGCAGCTTGCGCTCGAGAATCCAAAGAAAGCCGCATCACGCCGTCGGCGTATTCGCAGTCGCGGCCGCGGTCAGCGCGGTGCTGGCGGGAGCACCCGCCGGCGCACAGCAGGCGAACAGTTCGTCTGCGACCGCAGGACCCGAGTTGCAGGAGATCGTCGTCACCGGCTCGCTGATCAAGCGCACCGACACCGAGACGCCGAGCCCGGTGCAGGTCATCAGTGCCGAGGACATCAAGAACACCGGCTACACCAACGTCTCCGACGTGTTGCGGCAGCTATCCGCGAACGGCTCGGGTACCCTCAATCAAGGTTTCGGCCAGGCATTTGCCGCCGGCGCGTCGGGTATCGCGCTACGCGGCTTGTCGGTCGGCGACACCCTGACCCTGATCGACGGCGAGCGCATGGTGGCCTATCCCTTGAGCGATGACGGCGAGCGCAGCTTCGTCGACGTGACCGCCATCCCGATCAACGCCGTCGAGGGCATCGACGTATTGAAGGATAGCGCCTCGTCGACCTACGGCGCCGACGCCATCGCGGGCGTGGTGAACGTCAAGCTGAGAAAGAGTTACGTCGGGTCCGAGTTCACCGTGGAGGGCGGCACGACGCAGCACGGCGACGGGACCACGGAGCACGGCGACGGCATCTGGGGCATGGGCGATCTGGCGAGCGACGGCTACAATGTTTATGTCGCGGTCGATTGGCACCACCAGGACAAGATTCTGGGTGCCAACCGCGACGGCGCCTTCACGACCACCAACTGGTCGGGGTTGCCGGGCGGCCAGAATACCGAGCCGGGTGCCATCGGCGCGTCCGGTCTCGTCTATCCGGACAGTGTCACGGGCTACCTGGTCAATCCGACCTCCGGCGCGATCAGCGCCTTCCTGCCGGGCTGCACCGCGGCCAAGCAGCTGGCCGATCAATGTACCTTCGCGTTCCCGGGAACGCTTCAATCCCCCACCACGCAGATCAACTTGCTGAGCAAGTTCACCAAGGCGCTGGCGAACGATTGGAGTTTCACGCTCACGGGCTCGGTGTTCGATTCGAGTGCGCAGCAAATCGCCGCCTCGAGCTTCGGCCATGCCTTCAACAACACGGGCCAGGAACAGGGATCGATCGTCAACATCACGTTTGCGCCCGGCAAGCTGGCGGGGACCGTGGTGTATCCGGTGATCTCGCTGCCGGGAACCTCGCCGCTCAATCCCACCGGCACGACCCAGAACCTCGTCTATAGCTTTCCGGACATCGGACCGTACCAGGTCGATGTCGATACCATCACGTATCGATTGTTCGGCGATCTGCATGGCACCGCAGCCGGCTGGGACATCGACAGCCAAGTCGGCGTCATGTACGCGAGCATGACGCAGAAGATGTTCGGGTCGCTCATCCCCTCGCTGGCGCAAACCGACATCAATAACGGGAGTTACGTCCCGGGCGTCAGCACCAACGGTCAGGCCTTATTCGCGCCCGAAGACTCGGATCACCCGTCGAGCACGCTGGGCGTGATCGATGTGCACGGCGCTCGCGACATCTTCGATATGCCGGGTGGACCGGAGACGATGTTGATCGGCGGTCAGTACATCCACAAGGCACTGAATGCGCAGGATCCGCCGTCGGTCACGAGCGGCTATCAGGAAGGCACCATCGCCTTTGCGGTCGGCTCGCAGGACGATGCGGCGGGCTTCATCGAGTTCGACGGCAAGCCGATCAAGCAGCTGGAAGTCGATATCAGTGGCCGCTACGACCACTATGACACCTACGGCGGTTCGCCCACGCCGAAGATCGGCATCAAATGGACACCGATCGAACAGGTGGCGCTGCGCGGTACCTGGGGCCAGGGGTTCCGGGCGCCCTCGATTGCCGAGTCCGGCACGGCCGGTCTGGCGTTCGGCCAGGGCAACACCAATGACCCCGTGCTCTGCCCGGGCGGTGTGGCGAACGTCAAAGGGACTTTCAATGCTCTGTGCTCCTACCCTGCGGTGGGTGTCCAAGCGAGCAACCCGGACTTGAAGGCAGTCAAGTCGACGAACGCGACCTTCGGCGTTATTTTCGAGCCGATCAAGGAGTTCAGCGCCTCGGTCGACTGGTACTACATCGACCTGAAGAACGACATCATCTCCGCCGCATCGGCGGGTGGTTTCTATGTCGATTCGATCGAACTCGTCCGCGGTCCGCCGGCCAATCTTGCGCAGTGTACGAATACGACCACAGGGGGAGTGCCGTGCACCACGGTCAACGTGCCGACGCCGGTGGGTTATCCTTCCTATACGCTCGTGCCGTACGTGAACGCCGGCGAGACCAAGACCTCGGGCTATGATGCGGACTTAAAGTATAGGGTGGACGTCGGCGATTTCGGCCGCTTGAAGGGTGAGATCAACTACACCTTCATCCAGCAGTACGAACTGGTCGCCAACGACCAGATCTTCAATCTGGTCGGAACCCATGGACCGCAGAGCATCTCGGGCGATACCGGCAACCCGCGCCAGCGGGCAGTGGCGTCCCTGACCTGGGAGCTGGGCCCGTTCACCAGCACGCTCTCGCTGAACTATCAGAGCGCGTTCTCGATCATCGATCCGTCCTCGGGCTACAACACCTGTCTCTCGGCGCTCAAAGGCCGTTCGCCGTCCGCCTACGGCTCGGCGATCACCCCGGGTGTGACGACGCTGCCGAGCGCCTGGTATCCGTACTGCTCGGTGGCGCATTTCGCCAGCACCAATCTGTACGCGGCCTACCAGGCGACCGATCACCTGCAGGTGCATGGCTCGATCACCAACCTGTTCGATCAGGTGCCGCCGGTGGATCTGCAGACCTACGGTGGTGGTGCGGAGCTCGCGTACACCACGCTGGATCAGGACGGCGCCGTCGGCCGGTTCTTCCTGCTCGGCGCAACCTACAAGTTTTAAACGCAAACCTCGCCGGCGCGCTAGTCGCGCCGGCGAGAGTCAGCGTACTTCTTCGATTCCAACCTTAGCCTCCGGCCTTCTCGTCATCCGATTCAGCTGCTTACGCCGCGCCGGCCATCGGCCCTTTCGTACCGAGATCCGCGGACGGGAGCAAAACGGGAGCGTCGCTCTCCGCCCGTATTAGCGCTGCGCGATCCTCGATCCGTTTATTCCAAGCGGACGCAAACGAGGTAGAGAGCTTTCGAATGTGCCGCGAGCCGTGCTGCGCTGCCTCCATGAGCGGCGCCAGCGCTCTCAACCCATCACGCCGCTTCAAGGATGTGGCTTTTTAAGCACGCATCTTTTCACTTGAATTGCGCCGTAAAAATCCTATGCTCGAGTCTCAACTTTGAAGATGAGGTAATTGCGCAACATGTAAAAACATTTGGAGGATACAGCCATGCACATCAAGCGAAGGCAGCGGAGTCTGCGCTCCATAGTTCATAAAAAGCCACCTCATGCTGCCGGCGCGCTCAGCGCTGCCGCCGCAGTCGTTGCGGTTCTCGCGGGAGCGCCAGCAGGCGCACAACAGGCGACGAGCTCGTCCGCGAATGCGTCCCCGGAGCTGCAAGAGATCGTCGTGACCGGCTCGCTGATCAAGCGCACCGACGCCGAAACTGCAAGCCCGGTGCAGTTCATCACCGCCCAAGATATCACCAACTCCGGCTACACCAACGTCTCCGACGTGCTGCGAAACTTGTCGGCCAACGGATCCGGCACCCTCAGCCAGGGATTCGGTCAGGCCTTCGCAGCGGGTGCCTCGGGCATCGCGCTGCGCGGTCTGTCGGTGGGCGACACGCTGACGCTCATCGACGGCGAGCGCATGGTGGCTTATCCGTTGAGCGACGACGGCGAGCGCAGCTTCGTCGACGTGACCGCCATTCCGATCAACGCTGTCGAGGGGATCGACGTGCTGAAGGATAACGCGTCGTCGACTTACGGCGCCGATGCCATCGCGGGCGTAGTCAACATTCGACTACGAAAGACTTATGTGGGGTCCGAATTCAATGCCGAGGCTGGCACGACGCAGCATGGCGACGGAACCACCGAGCACGCGAACGGTATCTGGGGCATGGGCGATCTGGCGAGCGACGGTTACAACGTCTACGTGGCGGTGGATTGGCACCATCAAGACAAGATTCTCGGTGCGAACCGCAATGGCGCCTTCACCACCACCAATTGGTCCGCTCTGCCCGATGGACTGAACACGGAGCCGGGCGCGATCGGCGCCTCAAGCCTCACCTATCCGGACAGCGTCACGGGCTATCTGGTGAATCCGGCGACCGGCGCCATCAGTGCCTTCCTGCCGGGATGCACGGCCGCCAAGCAGGCGGCGGATCAGTGTACCTTCGCGTTCCCGGGCACTATTCAGCCACCGACCACGCAGATCAACCTCTTAAGCAAGTTCACCAAGGCGCTGTTAAACGATTGGACGTTGACTTTCACGGGTTCCGTGTTCGACTCGAGCGCACAGCAGATCGCCGCGACCACCTTCGGCCACGCCTTCAACAATACCGGCCAGGAACAGGGCTCAATCGTCAATATCACGGGCGCTCCCGGCAAGCTGTTCGGAACCGTCGTGTACCCGGTGATCTCGCTGCCGGCAACCTCACCGCTCAATCCCACCGGGTTGACGCAGAATCTCGTCTATAGCTTTCCGGATGTCGGGCCGTACCAGGTGGATGTCGATACCGTCACGTATCGATTGTTCGGCGATCTGCACGGCACTGCGGCCGGCTGGGACATCGACAGCCAGGTGGGCGTCATGTACGCGAGCATGTCGCAGAAGATGTTCGGGTCGCTCATCCCCTCGCTGGCGCAAGCCGACATCAATAACGGCACTTATGTCCCGGGCGTGAGCACGAATGGGCAATTCCTGTTCGCGCCCGAGGATTCGGATCATCCGTCGAGCACGCTGGGCATCATCGACGTGCACGGCGCCCATGACCTCTTCCAGATGCCGGGCGGAGCCGAAACGATGTTGATCGGCGGCCAGTACATCCACAGGGCGCTGAATGCGCAGGATCCCCCGTCGGTGGTGTCCGGATACCAGGAAGGAACCCTCGCGTATGCCGTGGGCTCGCAGGACGATGCGGCGGGCTTCGTCGAGTTCGACGGCAGGCCGATCAAGCAGCTGGAAGTCGATATCAGCGGCCGCTACGACCACTACGACACCTACGGCGGTTCGGGGACGCCCAAAATCGGCATCAAGTACACCCCGATCGAACAGTTCGCCGTCCGCGGCACCTGGGGCCGAGGCTTCCGCGCACCGTCCATCGCCGAATCGGGAGTCTCGGGGCTGGCCTTCGGGCAGGGCAACACGTTCGATCCGGTGCTCTGCCCGGGCGGAGTCGCCAACGTGAAGGGCACGTTCAATGCGCTCTGTGCGTACCCCGCGGTCGGCGTGAATGCCGCCAATCCCAAGCTAAAGGCGGTCGAGTCCACCAATGCGACCTTCGGAGTCATCTTCGAGCCCATCCAAGATACGAGTGTGTCGATCGACTGGTATCGCATCGACATCAAGAACGACATCATCTCGGCCTCCTCGGCGGGCAGCTTCTACACCGACTCCATCGGCATCGTGCGGGGACCTCCCGCCGTTCTCGCGCAGTGTACGGCGACCACGACGGGTGCCGTGCCGTGCCCCACCGCTAACGTGCCCACACCGGTCGGGTATCCTGCGTACACGCTCATTCCGTACGTCAATGCGGGCGAAACCAAGACCGCCGGCTTCGACCTGGATTTGAAGACCGGGTACGGCATCGGCAAGTTCGGTCATCTGAAGGCTGAGCTGAATTACACCTACATCCAGCAGTACGAGCTGGTGGTGAGCGGCGAGACCTTCGATCTGGTCGGAACCCACGGACCCTCGACCATCTCGGGAGACACCGGCAATCCGCGGCAGCGCGCAGTCGCTTCGCTGACCTGGGACCTCGGCGCGTTCACGAGCACCATCACGGTGAACTATACGAGCTCGTTCTCGATCACCGACCCGACCATCGGCGCGACCAATTGCCTTGGGGCGTTGAAGAGCCGCTCGCCCTCGGCCTATGGTTCGGCGATTTCGTCCGGCGTGACGACGCTGTCCCCCGCCTGGTATCCGTATTGCGAAGTCGATCACTTCACCGAGGTGAACCTGTACGCAGCGTATCAGCTGAGTGATCACCTGCAAGTGCACGGGGCCATCACCAATCTGTTCGACTCGCCTCCGCCGGTGGATCTGCAGACCTACGGTGGTGGTGCGGAGCTCGCGTACACCACGCTCGATCAGGACGGCGCCGTCGGGCGGTTCTTCCTGCTCGGCGCAACCTACAAGTTCTAGACACAAACCTCGCCGGCGCGCCAGTCGCGCCGGCGAGAGTCAGCGTGTCTTTTTGGACCGGCCCCTTCGGGGGCCGCTTTTTTGTGCGCCGGAGCTAGAATGCGGCTCAAGCGGTGCATCGCGCCGGCCGCCGGGGTTTTTCGCCTGCTGGTGCAGAGCCGCAGGCGCCGCGAACCCCTGGCCGCTATGCGCCCATTGGGGCGCTGCTGTATTGTTTGGGGGGGATTACACATCGGGAGCCGCCATGTCGGATGAGAGTTCGAGCCTGACCACCATGCGTAGCGCGAACACGCCCAACGCGTTCGACCTGCGGCGGGTGGGTGCGCACCCGGATTATTGGTACCCCCTGGCCTGGTGTGACGAACTCAAGACGGGGAAGACGCTCGGGCGGCGGTTTGCGGCCGAGCCCATCGTTCTGTATCGGGGGCAGAGCGGCCAGGTATTCGCGCTCGAGGACCGCTGCGCGCATCGTCAGGTGCCGCTGCATCTGGGCGTGGTCAGCGGCGATGAGCTCAAATGCCACTATCACGGTTGGTGCTACGGGTCGACCGGAAAGTGCGTGAGCGTGCCGTATCTGGGCAAGGAGCGCCTGCCGAACGGCGTGAAGAGTTACCCGGTGCGCGAATTGGATGGGTTGATCTTCGTCTTCCCGGGCGACCCGGCGCTGGCGGAGAGCCGCCTTCCCAAGACCTTGGGCGCATCGCAACGCAAGGAATACAAGACCCGCCGGCTGAACCGGGAGGTCGCCTGCCACTACACGTTCATGCACGAGAATCTGTTCGACATGAACCATCAGTTCATGCATAGGAAGCAGATGGGCTCGATCCGCGCCAACTGCCTCGGCCGCAAGCATGGCGAGGACTGGGCGCAGGTGGAATACAGCTTCAGCCGCACCGGCGGCAGGAGCTCGGTCGGCGAGCAAGTCATCGTCGATCTGATGCGCAAGCGCACGGTCGCGAAGAAAGACTTCTCCGATCACATGCGGATCCGCACCGACTACCCCACCCAGAGTCTCAAGGTTTGGGTCGGGCGCAACATCCAAGAGGGCGACGATCCCGTGCTCGAAGTCTGGCTCGGGTACACGCCGCTCGACGCCCAACAGCGCACCAACCGCACTTATGGCTATCTTTCCGTGAAGAAGCCGAAATTCCCCGGCGTGATCCACGCCGTCTGGCCGTTCGTCGTGTGGTTTACGGAGAATATTTTCCGCGAGGACAAGGAAATCGTGGAGTACGAACAGCGCGCCTACGATGCGCAGGGCGCGGACTGGAACAACGAGGTGTTCCCCGCCATCCGCGATCTACGCGGCGTGCTCGCTCGCTGCGGCAAGCCGATGGAGTAGGGGCCGCGGCGCGCCTAGCCCGGATACCAATTGAAACGGCCGCCGAGCGCCAGCACGGCGGGCACCACGAAAGTGCGGATCACGGTCGCATCCACCAGCACCGCCACGCACAGGCCGACGCCCATCATCTTCAGAACGGGCAACTCTGCGCCGACGAAGGCGCCGAACACCACCGCCATGATGAGTCCCGCGCCCGTGATCACCGGCGCGACGGCCACGAGTCCGGAGACGGTGGCTCGATTATTGTCGCACTCGGCCATGTACGCGCGCTTGATCCGAAACAGCAGGAATAACTCGTAGTCCATCGACAGCCCGAAGCTCAGACAGAACACCATCATGGGTACTTCGAGCGGAATGGACGCGAACGGCCGCTCCAGTCCGACCAGACCATTGAGCCAGCCGAATTGAAAGACCGCGACCACGGCGCCGATGCCGGCGGCGACCGCGAGAAGATTCATGATCACCGCCTCGACCGGCAACAGGTACGAGCGGAACGCGAAGAACAGCATGATGAGGGTGGCGCCCACGACGAACCCGACGATCTTCGGCAGACTGTGGAACATGTAGTCATTGAAGTCGTTGTGCTCGGCGGGCGTGCCGCCGATGGCGACGACGAACGGGCCTTCGGGAGCGATTTTGGCGAGATCCCGGGTGAGCGACTCGATCTGTTTCACGCTGAGCGAGTCGGCCGGCGTGATCTGGAATAGCGCGGCGGTCCGATCCTTGCTCAAGTACAGCTCGGCGAGTTGCGGGTTGTCGCGCAAGGCCTCGTCGGGATTTTGATATAGCGCGGAATACTCCGCCGCGCCGAATCCCTTTTGCAGGTTGAACGGCGACGCGACGGAGGCAATGCGGGGGTCGCTCGCGAGCCGCGCGGCATACTGCGCCAGCGGCGCGATGTGCGAGGCCGCAAGCAGCGGCTTGCCGTCGTCGGTACGCACGATGGCGTAGATCTCCAGCGAGGAATTATCGCTGCGCATGCTGCTCAGGATCTCGGCGCCGGCGCGGGATTCGGTGGCGCGCGGCAGGAACCAGCGCTCGTTGCTCACGCCCGTGCTCGCCTTGTGCAGCGGCAGGGCGAGTGCGAGCACGAACAGGCCCGACACGAGCAAGGTGCGCAGCGGGTGACCGACGATCCATTCGCCCAGCCGGCGCCACAGTTCGGTGGTGTTGCCGAGCCGCAGGCGCGGCGGGACCACCGACCATCGCTCGATGTAGGGGCCCAGAAGGATCAAGGCGGCGGGGAGCAACGTCAATGCCGCGAGCACCGACACGCACACCACCAGCGCCCCGCCGATGCCCGCGCACCGAGTCTCGAGAATCGGGCTGAACAACAGTCCGAAAAAGCCGATCATCACCGTCACGCCCGACCAGGTGATGGTCTGTCCGGCACGCGCGACGGTATCGGCGACGGCTTCGGCAACGGTCGCTCGCCCGTGCTCGCGATAGTAAGTGACCATGAGCAGTGAATAATCGATCCCGATCGCCAGTCCGATCATGGTCACGACGTTGCTCAGCAGATTCGACACGGGAACCGCTTCGGCGAGCAGAAAAGCGATTCCGAGCGAGACCGTGGTGGTCGCCAGTCCCATGAGGAAGGGCAGCCCTGCCGCGACCAAGGTGCCGAACGCCATCATCAGGATGATCAAGGTCAACGGCAATGCGCGTTTTTCAGCATGGTCGCCTCCCTCGGCGCTCCAGGCATTTACGTCGAAGTCGGCCGCCGGACCACCCGTCACCGCGAGCTTGGAGGAGGGATCGAGGCGCAGCAGCTCATCACGCAGAGGGGCGGCGGCGTCCCGGACCCGAACCACAGCACGCTGCTCGGTCTCCTTGTCGACCGAGGCCAAACCCACGAGCAGCATGGTCACGTGGCCGTCGGCGGAGCGCATCTGCGGGTCGTGCGTCTGCGAGTAGTCCGCGACGCGCCGAACCGAGGGAACCGCGGCGAACGCGTGTGCGGCCCTTCGAAGCCACGCAAGATAGACCGGGTCGTCGACGGTCAGTCGAGGCGCCGAGACGGCCACTACCAAAGGATCGATGAATGGATTGGAAAATGCCGTACGCAGGGCATCGGCGGCAGCGGCAGAGGGGCTTCCGGGGATGCCGGCGGTGCCTCCGACCGCGACGGTGGGCAGCTTATGCGCGCCCACGGCGCCGAGGGCGATTGCCACGAGCCAGCCGAGCAGCACGACTCGAGGATGAATGGCCACCCATTGGCCAAGCCTAAAAAATCGGGATTTCACACTTCGCCTGTAGGATTGGCCTTAACCGCGAATGTTAACGCTTTTTTTCGTGGTTTGGGGGACACGCGGGGGGTGTCGATGCCATTTTGACGACCGAATAAAAGTGAACGCGCGCTAATTCTCGGGCAGTCTTTCCCGGCAAGCTTCAGCTGTCAGCTAGGCTTGCCTCGCTCATCTGGACGTTTCGATTGCCGCAGTTGATTGTCGTCACCCGGGGTGCACGATGCCACGGGCGGGCAGGCCTCGCTTCGTGTTGCTGGCGCGGGCCGCGAGCCGCACGTATCATCCCGCTCTGGGCCGTCTCGCGCGGCCGCAGGGTGGGCGAGGTGCCGTTCACGCCTGCCGTCCGTGCCTGCTATGGGCTTGTCGAGGCGTTACGCGGTATCGAAGGGGCGATACCGACGGAAGAGTCGTCGGTGGTTTTGCGTGCCTTCCGACTGCCTACGGGCACCCCTACACAGCGCTGCATGATGCCTTGAAGGCAGAAGGATTCGTGATCTACGCGGGTCAGGGTGATTTGTCGAAAACCCTGTTCCGCATTTCCACCATGGGTAATTTGACTTCACAGGATATCGATCGATTGCCGGAATGCGTCTGCTGCGCGCGGTTGCATGGATAGGGTTGCGCGCGTGAGATTTGCGCCTAGTAGGGTGTTCTTGCGTTATGCATCAACTTGCTTCTGGGCGACCCTCTCTGCAGGTATTGCGCTGCCGTCCTGGTCGAGCGATGTTTCGGGCGGCCCCGGCGGCGGGGAAGGCGATACCTATCTGGCGCAGCTCGAGCCGCCCACTCCTCCGGCTACTCCGGCACTGCCGCAGCCCCCGCCCGGCCAAACCGGACCCACGGAACCCGGGGCGCCTGCTCGGCCGTCCCAACCCGACGCGTCCAAGCCGTGGTATTCGCCGATTACCCGCTGGTTCGATCCCAACACCGCGCCGTTCATTCCCGTGCCGGAGATCGCGGTCGATCCGAACGCGGGCACGACCCTCGGCGTCATACCCACGATACTCGTGACGGACGAGAACGATGACATCCGCAAGATCATCGCCCCGGACTTGATCTATAACCCCTACTTCGGATGGGGCGTGCACGGTCGCATCTTCAACTACGACTCCCAAGACGAACAATGGTCGGTCGTCGGCGGCATCCAGGAGCGCGTCGAGCGCCAGTTCGACGCTGAGTATCAGATCGGGCGCGAGCGGCAGAGCCGCTGGTCCTTCAACGGGAGCTTGATATACAACGTGGACGGAACGCCTCGATTTTACGGCCTTGGCAACGAGTCGCCGGCGATCGACCAAACCGACTACACGGCGCGGGAGGAAATCCTTCAGGTGCAGGCGGGCTACAACATCACTCACACCTGGCAATTGCAGTACACGGGGCACTTTCAGAACGTCGATGTGCTGCCGGGGACGCTGGCGCGCATTGCCACGATCGGCTCACTGTTCAGCAACGTCCTGGGCGAGGGCACCAACCGGGAATTCCTGAATCGGCTGTCGATCATATTCGACACGCGCGACGACATCATCATTCCGACCAAGGGCGCCGAATTGGTGGGCTACGGCGGAATGGCGAGCCGCGACGACTCGTTCGACGCTTCACTGTTCACCGAAGTGGGCTTCGACGGACGTGTGTTCGTTCCGCTGCAAGAGAAGACCGTTATCGCGATGCACATGGCATTGCGCTACTTGCCGTCGGCCAACAACGTACCGTTCTGGGCGCTCTCCAGCATCGGCGGGGCCGATACCGTCATCGGCGGCACGCAGCCGCTTCGGGGTTTCGGCGAAGGGCGGTTTTACGATCGCGATTCGTTTTCATCCTCGGTGGAGTATCGCCGCAACGTCGCGACGTTCCACGCCGTCGCGACCACGGTGGAATTGGAATTGGCCCCGTTCATCGATGTCGGGCGCGTTTTCAGCCAGTCGAGCACCTTGCCGTTCCAACAGCTGCACAAGGTATATGGGATGGGATTTCGCGGCATCGCACGACCTTTCGTCGTCGGTTACGTCGACATCGGCTATGGCAGCGAGGGCGCGGCGGTGTTCACCGGATTGAATTATCCTTTTTAGGCGCGACGCGCAACGAAGTCGGTAGCTCTTCTCATTAGGGTTACGCCTGAAACACATGATCTGACATCGCTATTTTCCACGGTGTGATACCATGCCGCGGCTCCTCTGGACGAGATTCACGTGGTTCCAAAAAAAGCAATTCTCCCGGCCGCGTCGCTCGCGTTAACTCTCTCTGGGTGCGAGGGTGTGCTGGACCCGCGCGGGCCCGTTGGCGCCGCGGAGAAGCTCATTCTCATCGATTCGTTGGCCATCATGCTGGCGATCGTCGTGCCGGTGATCGTTGCCACCGTGGCCTTTGCCTGGTGGTTTCGGGCTTCGAACACGCGGGCGACCTACCGGCCGAATTGGGCTTTTTCCGGAAGTCTCGAGCTCATCGTCTGGGCTATCCCGGCCCTGGTGATTACCTTCCTCGGCGGCATCGCCTGGTTCGGATCGCAGGCGCTCGACCCGTATCGCCCGATCGACAGCAAGATCAAGCCGATCGAGGTGGAGGCCGTCTCGCTCGATTGGAAATGGCTCTTCATTTATCCGGATGAGGGCATTGCCACGGTCAACCAATTGGTGGTCGCCGCCGGCACGCCGGTGCATTTCAAGATCACCTCCGCGAGCGTGTGGAACGCGCTATTCGTGCCGCAGCTCGGCAGCATGATTTATTCGATGGCGCGGATGACGACCCAGTTGAACCTGCAAGCCGACAATCCGGGGACCTTTCAGGGCCTCTCGGGGATGTTCAGCGGAGATAAGTTCTCCGACATGCACTTCGAGGTGCGGGCAGTGACCGCGGACGCCTACCAGCAATGGGTCGCCGCCGCCAAAGAGTCCGGCTCGGCGCTCGATCGTGAGGCTTATGCCCGCCTCGCACAGTCCGCCGACAGTGCGCCGGTGATGAGCTACAAATCCATCGACCCGACGCTCTTCGGGGCGATCGTCGCGGGCACCGCCCCCGAACCGGCCGGCGCGCCCGAAATCACCAATTCCCCATGAGCGCGCTGCCCATGGCATTCGAGGAACACGTCTAATGTTCGGCAAGCTCAGCTGGTCTGCGATCCCATTCAGCCAGCCGATTCCCATGGGCGCTTCGCTCATGATGATCCTGGGGATGCTCGCACTCCTTACCTGGATCACGGTCAAGCACCATTGGCGCTACCTCTGGAAGGAGTGGTTCACCTCGGTCGACCATAAGCGGATCGGGGTGATGTATTGCATATTGGCGTTCGTGATGCTCTTCCGCGGCTTTGCCGACGCGCTCATGATGCGGTCCCAGCAAGCCCTCGCCTTCCATGGGGGGGGTTACCTGCCGCCGGAGCATTACGACCAGATTTTCTCCGCGCACGGCACGATCATGATCTTCTTCGTGGCGATGACGTTCGTGATCGGCCTCATGAATTTCGTCGTGCCGCTGCAGCTCGGCGTACGCGACGTGGCTTTCCCCACGCTCAACTCCGTGAGCCTCTGGCTCAACGCCGCCGCCATCCTGCTGGTCAATGCGTCGCTCGTGATCGGCGAGTTCGGCAAGGCCGGGTGGCTCGCCTTTCCCCCGCTGTCGGAGCTCAAGTACTCGCCGGGCGTGGGCATCGATTATTATTTATGGTCCTTGCAGATCTCCGGTATCGGCACGCTGCTGACCGGTGTTAATTTCGTGACGACGATCCTCAAGATTCGAGCGCCGGGGATGACGCTCACGCGCATGCCGATCTTCTGCTGGACGTCGCTCGCCTCGAGTCTTCTGATGGTCGCCGCCTTCCCGATTCTGACCGCGACCTTCGCCATGCTCCTGCTCGACCGCTATCTCGGGTTCCATTTCTTTACCGACACCGCGGGCGGCAACTCGATGATGTACATGAACCTCATTTGGGCCTGGGGTCACCCGGAAGTCTACATCCTCATCTTGCCGGCTTTCGGCGTGTTCTCCGAGGTCATCTCGACCTTCTCGGGCAAGCCGCTGTTCGGCTATCGCTCGATGATCGCCGCGACGATGGCGATTTGCATCCTCTCGTTCCTGGTATGGCTGCATCACTTCTTCACGATGGGCACCGGGGCCGACGTCAACGGCTTTTTCGGCATCATGTCGATGATCATCGCCGTTCCGACCGGCGTGAAGATCTTCAACTGGCTCTTCACCATGTGGGGTGGGCGCGTTCGCTTCGAGGTGCCGCTCCTCTGGTCGCTCGCCTTCATGGTCACCTTCGCGGTGGGCGGCATGACGGGCGTCCTGCTCGCGGTGCCGCCCGCCGACTTCGTGCTGCACAACTCGCTGTTCCTGGTGGCGCATTTCCATAACGTCGTCATCGGCGGGGTGCTGTTCGGCGCATTCGCCGGCTACTCCTATTGGTTCCCCAAGGCATTCGGTTTCAGGCTGGACGAACGAACCGGAAAGGCCGCGTTCTGGTGCTGGACGATCGGCTTCTATGTCGCCTTCGTGCCGTTGTACATCGTCGGCCTCGAGGGAATGACGCGACGCATGCAGCACTATGACGTTGCGGAGTGGCATCCGTGGCTGCTCGTCGCCGCGGGGGGCGCCGCCATCATCCTCGTCGGCATCGGGTTCCAGGTCGCGCAGCTCGTGATCTCGATTCGCAATCGAGAAAAGCTGCGAGATCTCACCGGGGATCCGTGGGACGGCCGCACGCTCGAATGGATCACCACCTCGCCGCCTCCGCACTTCAATTTCGCCGTGATGCCGAGCGTCATCGGCGCGGAGGCCTACTGGGGCATCAAGCAAAAAGCACTCGAGCAGCGCCGGCTCACGGACCTGCCCGATTACAAAGCCATCGAGATGCCGCGCAACAGCCCGACCGGGTTCATCGCCGCGTTCTTCGCGGTCGTGACCGGCTTCGCGCTGATCTGGCACATCTGGTGGATGGTCATCCTCGGTTTGATCGGTTCGTTCGGGACGTTCGTCGGTTTTGCCTGGCGCAATCGTTACGAGTACGAGTTGCCCGCGGCAGAGCTCGCCCATGTCGATGCCGAGCGGCGCCAGGCTCGAATTCCACTCGTGGAGGGCCGGGAAAAAGGCATCACACCGGTCAAGTACGAGCCGATGGAGGAGCACGATCCGAACAAGCTCGGTGCCCGGGCGGAGCCTGACGGCGGCTATAAGGGGCCGGCCTCGAAGCGCATCATCACCGGCTACGGCTTTTGGATTTTCCTCCTGTCCGATTTCATCCTGTTTGCCGGCTTTTACGCGGCGTACGCGGTGCTGTCGCACGCCACGGCGGGGGGGCCGACGGCCGCGCAGCTGTTCGACCTCCGGATTCTCGCGATCGAGACCGCCTGTTTGTTGCTCTCGAGCTTCGCCTGCGGCATGGCGAGCATTGCCGCAAGCGCCCGCAACATGTTCTGGACTCAAATCAGCTATTTGATCACCGGACTACTGGGTGCCGCATTCATCGGCCTCGAGATCAACGAATTCGTCAAAATGATCACGCATGGGGCAGGGCCGGACCGGAGCGCCTTCCTGTCCTCGTTCTTTGCGCTCGTCGGCCTTCACGGGTTTCACGTGAGTATCGGCCTGCTGTGGCTCGGAACGATGATGGCGCAGCTTTGGGCCAAGGGCTTTCGCGCCGACATCATGCGCCGCAATATGTGCTTCGCGCTATTCTGGCATGCACTCGACATCATCTGGGTCGGCATCTTCACCAACGTTTATCTTCTGGGAATAAGCCCATGAGCGAACACGACATCGACCACGCGCCGGGCGATCAAGAGGAGAGCGCGCACCCGGTTGCCGCCGGCGTCCGCAATTATCTCATCGGGCTGGGGCTCGCCGCCGTGCTAACGGTCGCATCGTTCTGGGTCGCAAGCGGCACGCCCTTGATCTACTCGCTCGGGGTGCCCATGGCGCTCGCGGCGCTGGCCATCGGACAGATGGGCGTGCATCTCGCGTTCTTTTTGCACATCACCACCGGTCCCGACAGCACCAACAATGTGCTCGCGCTCGCCTTCGGCGTGCTGATCGTCGGCATCGTCATCGTGGGCTCACTCTGGATCATGTATCACATGAACATGAACATGGGGCTTCCCAGCGACATGTAAGGAGCGCCGGCCGCCGGCTCACGCGAGCCGTGTTCCCACGATATCGGCGACACGAAGCGCGTTCGCGATGATGGTCAGTGTGGGATTAACGGCCCCGATCGAGGGGAAGAAGCTCGCGTCCGCGAGGTAGAGATTGTCCAGCTCATGCGCCTTGCAGTCGGTGTCGAGCACCGAGGCGGCAGGATCTAGCCCGAAGCGCGCCGTGCCTGCCTGGTGAGCGGTGCCGCCAATGGGGATTTGCTTGCCGAGGTAGAGGTTGCGCTCGAGGAGCACGGGATGCGCGCCGATGCGCGCCAGGATCTGCTCCAGCTTTTTTTTGAGGCGGCGGTGCGCCTCCATATTGTTCTCCTTGATATCGAGAATCACGCGAGGGCCGTCGTAATAAATTCGATTCTCCGGCCGCGGCAAATCCTCGCTGGACAGCCAGAAATCGAGCGAATGGCGCGCCATTTCCGCGAAGGGAGCCTTCGGCAGCCATTCCAGCCACGCCGGCAGAACCTCGCCCCGCACCTGTGCGCCATGCGAGGTCGCGCACATCTGGATGAGGCCGAGCGGGTATTCCCAGTCATCGGCGCCGAAGTAAAAATCGCTCATGGCGAGCGTCTTTTGAAAGACCGTCTCGTTCGGCTCGCGCATCCAGGCCATCAGCACAGATTGGTTGTGCCGCATGTAATTGCGCCCGACCTGGTCCGAGCCGTTGGCGAGTCCGCGCGGATGGGCGGCGTTCGCGGAGCGCAGCAACAGCAACGCCGACGACAGTGCGCCGCAAGCGACCACGACGATGTCCGCCGAGTACTGCTCGGTGCGTCCGCCGCACTCCACCCGCACGCCGTTGACGAGGTGCCCGGACGGATCCGTGTGCAGCTTCGAGACGTAGGCATTGGTCTTGAGCGTGAGATTGGCGTGTGCCCGAAGGGCGGGATCCACGCATATCACCTGAGCATCCGCCTTGCCGTTCAGGGGACAGGGAAAGCCGTCGAAGGTGTCGCAGCGGATGCATGTGCTGGTGGGCGACGCCTTGCCATCCTTCTCGTCGAGCAATATTCCGAGCGGCAGATGGAAAGGCTGCAGACCTACGCCCTGAAGCCCCTCGCTCAGCGCCTGAATGGCCGGTTCATGCGATACCGGCGGAAACGGAAACGGCTCGCTCGAACGCGGTTCGGTCGGGTCTTCGCCGCGCAGGCCATGCACGTGGAACAGACGCTCGGCCTCGGCGTAATAGGGCTCGAAGGCCTCGTAGGGCAGGGGCCATGAAGGCGAGATTCCATCCGCGTGGCGTATTTCCCCGAAATCGCGCTCGCGCATGCGCAGCAACGCCGCGCCGTATACCTTGGAATTTCCACCCACGTAGTAGTGGAGCCCGGGGTGAAATTCACGGCCGTCGCCGCCGTACCAGGTCTCCTTCGCCTGATAGGCGCCATCCACGAACACGGTTTGCGAGTCCCAGTTGGCGCGCGAGCGCGGTAGGTAATCCCCGCGTTCCAGAATCAGGATCCGCTTGCCGGTGGAAGCGAGCTTATGTGCAAGGGAGGCGCCGCCGGGACCGGAGCCGATGACGATGAGATCGTAGTGGGCGTCGGGCATGGCACGCTCAGCCGCCGGTCGCGAAGCCGGGATACAGCGTCATACCGCCGTCGACGAACAACGTGCTGCCTACCACATAGTCGGAATGATCCGAGGCGAGCCATACCGCCGCGCGCGCAATGTCCTCGGGCTCGCCGATTCGTCCGTAGGGAACCAGCGTCATCAATGCCTGGTAAGCCGCTGCGGTTTCCCAGGCGCCGGTATTGATCGGAGTGCGGATGGCGCCGGGCGCGATGCCGTTGACGCGGATGCGATGCGGAGCGAACTCCTGCGCCATGCTCTCCATCAACATCTTGATGCCACCCTTGGAGGTTGCATAGTTCGCATGACCGGCCCAGGGAATCTGCTGATGCACCGAACTCATGCAGATGATCTTGCCGGCGGCGCAGGACACCGACGGCACCACGCCCCGGCGCAGAAACTCGGCCACCGCCCGGCGTGAGCACAGAAACTGTCCGGTGAGATTGATGTTGAGCACCGTGTTCCACTGCTGCAAGGTCATGTCCTTGAATGCGGAATCGCGCTGCAGACCCGCGTTATTGACCAAGATGTCGATGGTGCCGAGGCGCTTCATCATCTCGTCGAACATGGCCGCGACCTCGCTCTCGGAGGACACGTCGGCCTTGATGGCGTGCGCTTCGGAGCCCGCAGCGCGAATCTCATTCACCACTGCATCGGCCGCCTCCCCGCCGACGACGTAGTTGACGATCACATCGGCGCCGGCCTGGCCGAGCGCGATCGCGACCCCGCGGCCGATGCCGGAATTGGCGCCGGTTACCAAGGCTTTCTGGCCGGCCAGAATTCGCTGCGGAGGAAGGGGAGGTGCGGTGGTCATGGCGGGATCGACTCCTTCAGGGTGGATTCAAGGACGCGCAGCGCCGCGTTGATTGGTATAGATCGCGTAGAGAGTATGGGATGCGCAGATGAAGAGGCGGGAGCGGTAGCGGCCGCCGAACGTCACGTTGGAGACGGGAAAGGGGGTTTTGATCCTGCCGAGCTGCACGCCTTCGGGCGAGATGCAATGCACACCGTCGGCAGCGCTCACCCAGAGATTGCCATCCTCGTCCGCGCGCAAGCCGTCCGTGTAGCCGGGGGTGGTTTGATGGAACATCCGCCCGGGTCCCAGATAAGTGCGCCCAGACGCCGAGCGCGGCGTCGAGTCCGGGGCAGGCCTCTGCACGTCGAACACTCGAATGTAACGAGCAGGATCGGCGTCGAACTGCCGGCCGGTTTCCGCGATGTAGAGCCGACGCTCGTCGGGGGAGAACGCGAGCCCGTTCGGGCCGTCGAAGTCGTCGGCGACCAGCGCAAGGTCGCCGCTTTCGTCGAGCCGATAGACCGACGGCGGCAACTCGGCCTCCTGCCTGCCTCCTTCGTAATCGGTCTCGATGCCATAGGTCGGGTCCGTGAACCAGATGCTGCCGTCTGAGCGGCAAACCACATCGTTGGGCGAGTTGAGGCGACTCCCCCGAAAGCGGTCGGCGAGAACGCTGACCGCACCGTCCCATTCGGTGCGAAAAATACAGCGATGGCGATGCGAGCAGCTGATCAGACGACCCGCTCGGTCGCGGGTGTTGCCGTTGGTGAAGCCGGACGGGGCACGAAAGACCGTCACGCCCGTATTCTCGCTCCAGCGCATCAGCCGATCGTTCGGAATATCGCTCACGATGAGACATTCGTGATCAGCGAACCACGCCGGACCCTCCAACCAGCCAAAGCCGTCTGCCAGCTTCAGCAGCGGCGCGTTGGGCAACACGTAGCGCCGAAAGCGCGGGTCGATGATGTCGAAGTCGGTCATTGGCTCGCTGGCTATTTGAAATGACAGGGAGTGCGAATCGGCGGAACGTGCATCTGCACCGTCATGAGTACCGCCGGCTCGGCACCGACGGTACCCGAGCGATGCCCTTTGCGCCCGTCGGTCGGAATCGAGTCCTGATCTTCGCCCAACGAGAATTCGCCCGGCCCTTGCTCGATACGCGTTCCATCCATGGATTCGATCCACCAGCGTCCCGATAGCACCACGATCCATTGCGGTGCCGGATTCTCGTGCCATTCCCCGATCCAACCCACCGGTTGTACCGTGAATACCACGGTCGCATCGCCGCGCGGCTGGCGATCGTTCCATTGCGGAGCGGCGGCTCCGACTCTCGCGATCTCGAACTCCGTGAGATGGCATTCGGTCTGATGGGTGATGCCGTCCTCGCCGGTCCAGAGATGCCAGTACGCGACCTGCGGCCGCCGTCCTATACTGTCGAGCATCGGACACCTCGACGCGAGGAGCGCCTGACTTCGTGACGTTCATGAACGACTATGCACCGACGGTGCTGAGATTCTTCCTGGTCATCCTGTTCCCGTTCAGCGGCCTGGACAAAATTCTCAATTGGCCCTCCGCGAAGAAGCAGGCCGGCAACATCTTCTGGCCGCAGGGCATGCTCGTGATGTCGATCGCCGTCGAATTCCTTGCGCCGGTCTGCATCGTGACCGGATGGCACGATCGCTTCGCGGCCTTCATTCTGGCGGGGTTCTGCGTAATAACCGCGCTTCTGTTCCATCAATTCTGGCGGTATCCGGAATTCTGGCGGTTCAAGGAAGGCGAGGGACTCGAACACTTCTGGGAGTTTCTGAAGAACTTCGGCTTGGTGGGAGGGCTCGGGCTCATCATGCTCGGCGCTGACACTTCGACACTCAGCGATTTCGCGAGGCATCCGTTCGTATCGACGCATGTCGGGGGCGCTCAAGCCGGCCGCCCCAGGGATCCGACACCCTGACTCACGAGCACGAAGCGATGTCCGTCGGGATCGCTCAACGCCGTGGTTTTTTTGACGAGCGCCGGCGCGCGCGGCTCAGCAGCGCGCGCGGCGCCGTTGATGCCCCCTGCCATCACCGCGCTGAGCGTGATCCAATCGGTGGAGCGATCGCTGACGCTCGAGGTTTCGCGCGGACGCCCGGGAGGAAGATAGACGAGCAGTTCCAGTCCCGGCCCGGCGTTAGAGGCGGGACGGAGCGCCGTGACCCGCACCCGCGCGGCGGCGAGTCCATCCAAACGAGACTGGGCCGGACCGCCGTTCAATGTTCGGTCTGCGATATGCAGCCCGAGAGAGCGGTAGAAGGCTAGGCTGCGACGCGTCGAGCGCACGGCGAGCGCGCTATGGTCGATCCCGAGAAAGGGTTCGTCGGACGGGGCCGCGTGTGTCCGCTCCCGCCAGATGGGGCGCCCGCGGTCGTGCGGCAGCCAGAGGAGTTCCAGGGGATGACCATCGGGATCGCGGAACTTGAACGCGCGAACACCGCCGCTCGACGCGGGCAAGATCACCGGGCCGTCGGCGCTGATGGGCTGCCAGCCGTCGCTCGAACGCAGCCGCGCATAGGCCCGGTCCATGTCGCTCACGACGATGGCGAGATGCTGGAACCATAAATCGTTGCTTCGGCTTCCCGCTGGATACTCTCGTCCCGCCGGGTCGAATTGCACGAGCACGAGATCCTCCTGGCCGATTCGCATCCTGACTGCGTTCGCCGCGCGTTCGGCGGCACCCAATGCCGTCAGCACATCGGGATCGATCGGTCCGCCGGACACGGTTCTGAACCCCAATGCGGAGCGATAAAAATGTTCCGCGCGACCGAGATCCGCGACCACGCGGCTGATGTTGAGGATGGATTCCGCTTGCACCCAGACATTTCGCGGTTCGCGCGCGTCGTCTGTGCCGCGTCCGCTCACCGGTGGCATTGCGCATCTCCAGGGGGCCTTGCAACATATTGGGCAAGCGCTCCCGTGCGAGCGAACGGTGAATCGCGTAACCTCTTGTAGGAATGCGCCGACCGGCGCAATCAGATGCGCAAAGCCGGACGAATCGACGCGTGCATAATTCACTCGTCATCAGGAGTACCGCATGCAGACACTCGATCAATTCCCGATCACCCGGAAATGGCCCGCCGCCTTCCCCGATCGCATTCAGCTCTATTCGCTGCCGACACCCAACGGCGTGAAGGCCTCAATCATGCTCGAGGAGACCGGATTGCCGTACGAGCCCCACCTCGTGCGCTTCGAGACCAACGATCAAACCTCGCCCGAGTTCCTATCGCTCAATCCCAACAACAAGATCCCCGCGATCATCGATCCGAACGGACCCGACGGGGCGCCGCTCGCATTGTTCGAGTCGGGCGCGATCCTGCTCTACCTGGCGGAGAAAGCCGGCGCGTTCCTTCCCAAGAGCGCGTCCGGCCGTTACGAGACGATTCAATGGCTCATGTTCCAAATGAGCGCGGTCGGACCGATGTTCGGGCAGGTCGGCTTTTTCCATAAGTTCGCCGGCAAGGACTACGAGGATAAGCGGCCGCGCGACCGGTACGTGGCTGAGTCCAAACGGCTTTTGGCCGTCATCGACCGGCGCCTGGCCGAGCGGCCATGGCTCGCGGGCGAGTACACCGTCGCGGATATTGCGACGTTCCCTTGGATCAATAACCTGATCGGGTTCTACGGAGCCGGCGATCTGGTCGGCATCTCGGAATTCCCTAACGTCCAGCGTTCCCTTAAGGCATTCCTTGCAAGGCCCGCCGTCGTGCGAGGGCTCGAGATTCCCAAGCGACAGCCATGATCCTGGGCGAACTCATCGGTCCGTTGCAGCGCCGGAAAGCAAGTTGGTGCATAATTGCGACAGTGGCGAGCGACGGCGCGTTAGGGTATGCGGGGAGAGGGTGTGCGGATTGCCAGAGCGATGGAAGGCTGACGGATGCGAAACGTTCCGCCCAAGGTCCGCCCCAGCAGTTCCATGGCCGTCGCGCGAGTCCCACGTCCCCGATTGACGAAAACCACTCGGGTGGCGGTGTTGTTCGCCGACCTTCGCGGCTACACCGGGCTTGCCGAGAAGCTCGCACCGGCTCAGATCGTCCCCCTACTCGATGAGTTTTTCGCGGTGCTCGCCGCCGCCACTGTCTTGCACGGCGGTCAGGTGTTCCACGTCGCCGGCGACGGGATGATGGCGGGCTTCGGCGTGGGTGCTTCGGAAGAGGAGGGCGCTCGCGCCGCACTCGCCGCGGGTCATAGCATGCTCCATGATTTTTCGACCCTGGCCGAGCGCTGGCGGTTGGATTACTCCATCGACACGGGTATCGGCATCGGACTGCACACGGGTATGGTCGCACTCGGATTGATGGGACCGCCGGGCAGGAGACACACCACGCTCGTGGGCGATACGGTGAATGTCGCGGCACGGCTGTGCGGACGCGCACGGGCTGGCGAAGTGCTGCTTTCGTGCACCGTGGCGGCGGCACTCGATACGAAAACTACGCGGGGGGATGAGAACGTACGGCCGGTCGCATTCCTTCACCTGCCGCAGTTCGAGCTGCGCGGCCGAACCGCGCCGCTCGATATCTGGTGCGTACCCGCTCAGGAACGCGTCACGCTCTCATAAGGGACGATGCGCCCAGGCGCCGGGAAGACCGGGCGCTTTGCTACACTTCCGGCAGGAGCCCCCGTGGCGGAATTGGTAGACGCAACGGACTTAAAATCCGTCGGTTCACAGCCATCCCGGTTCGAGTCCGGGCGGGGGCACCAGGTGCCTGTTACCAAAGATCGCTGGAAAGTCCTGCGATATGCGCGGGTAGATACGAACTATGAGCC
>JBEKHK010000049.1:0-26741 GCA_050012315.1 Steroidobacteraceae bacterium
GTCACCTTGATGCCGTTCGGCGTCGCCAGCGAATAAAGCTGCAGGGGATGACGGCCGATGGGGAGCTCCTTGTCATGCGTCGGTCCCGCGATCGGCCGATTGATGTTGGCGAACCGGCCGCCATTCTTTTTATCCCATTTCCAGACGGCAGGTGGTACGTAGGTGGACGAATCGTTCATGAGGGATTTCCCTGAGTCGTGGGATAAGGAGGACGAGAACGCATAGGCTAGTCGATATCAGCGGCCGGCGCCAAGCGAGGCGGCCGCGCGAGGCGGCCGCGCGAAGCAGCCTCCCGGCTCCGCGCCCATTGACGTTGCCGCGGCTCCCCCGGGACAATGCCGCCGGCGCTACCGCCAGGGAGGGGATCGGGAAAATGGGCAAAACTCGGCCGAATGCACGACACCGCACACCGATGACTATCGGCAGACTTGCCCTCCTCGCGCTCTGCTTCGCAGCCGCGAGTTGTCTCGCCGCGGCGGCCACGCCCGTCCACGCCGTCGCCGATTGGCGCTCGACGGTGCGCGAATTTGCCCGCGAGCATTTCAAAAACCCGGCCTGGGGCTTCTCGCATTGCGAGCGAGATTACGCGCTGGCGCGCTCGCTGGCGGCGGCGGACCACGTCGCACTCGACGACGATGTCCTGTTCGCGGCCGCGTACCTGCACGACATGGCGGCATTCAAGCCCTGGGGCGGCGATGAGCCGCCGGATCACTCGGACGTGGGTGCGAACGTGGTCGGATCGATCTTGCGGGGCACGGGATTTCCCATGCAAAAGCTGGATGCGGTGCGCGCGGCCATCCGCACCCACATGTACTACCGCGACCCGGCCGCACCGGAGGCCGTGTACCTGCACGACGCCGACGCGCTGGATTGGCTGGGGGCGATCGGGGTGGAACGGGTCATCGCGTTGGCCGATCCGAACGGCGGCGATCCGGATGGTCCGAAAGTGGTCAAAATGCTGGAGGAAAACCTGGCAAAGGTGCCGGCTCGCGTGGTGTCTCCCGCCGGCCGCGCGCTCGTGGGACCGCGGCAAACGGAGCTGAGCGTTTTTCTCGAGGAACTGAAACGCGAGTCGGCGGATTATCGGAACTTGTAAGCCCGGCGCGAAAAGCACCGAGGCCAAGATTCACTGGTCGTATATCCGAAGGAGATTCCATGGCCTGCAGCCCGGACATACTGAGGGGCGTTCCGCTTTTCTCCTTGCTCGACGGCGAGGAGATCGCGGTGCTTGCCGCCCAAGTCGAGATCAAGAACTTCCAGCCCCGCGAGCGCATCTATAAAACGGGCGACACGCACGGACAGGCCTACGTCATGCTCTCCGGCAAAGTCCGCGTCACCACCGTCGACGAAGACCAACAGGAGGTCATCGTCGATGAGCCCGGGGCAGGCGAGTTCTTCGGTTTCGCCTCGATGATCGAGCAGACGCCTCACCACACGACCGCCATCGCCCTCGAGGAGACCTCGTGTCTCGAAGTGTCGCGCGATGACATTGCGACGCTGCTCCAGCGCAAGCCCCAGGCCGGAATGGACCTGCTCACCACGCTCGCCCGGCAATTTCACGCCGCTCAGGCGCTGATCCAGACCCGCGTCACGCGCAATCCGAACGAAATCATCGAAGCGGAAGCGACGACCGCCGAGCGCATCGCCGACCACGTCGCCCGCTTCGGCGGCTCGTGGACCTTCATCATCGCATTTGCCGTCGTGGCGCTCGTCTATGCGGCGGTCAATATCGCCCTGCGCGACAAGGCGTGGGACCCGTATCCGTTCATTTTGTTGAACCTGTTTCTCTCGATGCTCGCCGCGATCCAAGCGCCGGTCATCATGATGAGCCAGAACCGTCTGGATACCAAAGACCGGTTGCGCGGCGAGCTGGACTTCGACGTGAACCGGCGTGCGGCCGCCGACATCCAGGGACTTGCCCGCAAACTGAACCTGCTCGACGAGAAGGTGGATGACGTCGCGAGCCTGCTCCGCGGGAGGGGGATCCGCTGATTGCCGTCCACGAGGTCAGGGTCGCGCCGCCGGCGTAGCCTGGGGTATCTCCCCCAAGCGGTCCCGAAGCCGCTTGCGAAAACGCCGGCTCAAGCGCAATCGAACCTTGGATCTCAAGACCACCTCGTACTCGCCATCGCTCTGGAATTCCAGCCCATGAATCCGATCGAGGTTCACGATGATCGAGCGGTGAATGCGGATGAATTTTCCATCGCCCAGGTCCCGCTCGAGCTCCGATAGCGTACGCCGCAAGATGTGCGTGCTATTGCCCACGTGCAGGCAGGCGTAATAATCCGCGGCCTCGATCCAGTCGATGTCCGCGACATTCAGGAACACCACGTGACCCCGGCTCTTGACCACCAGCCGCTCCACGGGCCGCGCCCGCGGCGGCGCGTAGTGCAGGAGCTTATCCTTGGCGCGATACAACGCACGATCGAAACGCGCGTCGTCGAAGGGCTTCAACAGGTAATCGAGCGCCCCCGCCTCGAAGGCACGCAGCGCATATTCGTCGTAGGCCGTCACGAAGATGATGGCGGACGGCAAGGCGGCCCCCAGCAACTCGATCACGTCGAAGCCGTCGCATTCCGGCATTTGCACATCGAGAAACACCAGCTCAGGCTTCGATGCGCGAATCTCCTCGATGGCGTCCAACCCGGAGCCGCATTCGGCGATGGATCCGATGTCCGGATCCCGCCGCAGCAGCACGACCAGGTTGCGCCGTGCCAGCGGTTCGTCGTCGACCACCAGGACCCTTATGGACGCCGGCCGCTGGTCCGGGGACACCATTCATGCATTCCTCAAGGGCAGCGTCACGGATACTTCCACTCCGCCGGTATCGGCGTTTCGCAGCTGCAGTTCGAATTCGCTGCCGTGCAGGATTTGCAGGCGGGTACGCAAATTGCCGATGCCGATACCGTTATGTGTCGCCTGCCAATCCGCCGGCAGGCTCGGGCCGTCGTTGTAGACACTCAGATGAAGACTGCCGTTGCGGCGGGCGCCGGCAACGCGAATCTCGCCTCCGGCGATGCGCTTGCCGATGCCGTGCTTGATGGCATTTTCCACCAGAGGCTGCAGCAGCAGGTTGGGAACCTGCGCTTGCAGCAGTTCGGAGGGAATGTCGACGCTCACCTGAAGACGATCTGCGAAGCGCACCTTCTGGATATCGAGATAGCGCTGCAGATATTCGACCTCCTCCGCCAAGGTCACCTGCGAGCGGTGCGAATCCTCCGAGGCTCGACGCAAGAACTCGCTGAGCCCGACGATCATCCGCACGGCCGCATCGTTGCTCCGATCGCGAACCAATGCAGCGATGGAATTGAGTGCGTTGAACATGAAGTGCGGCTCCACTTGCCGGCGCAGCGCCGCGAGCTGCGCCCGGGAGAGTTCCTGATTGAGCCGCGCCGTCTCGGTTCGCTGGCGGGCTGCGCCTTCGCGCGAGTCCACCACGTAGGTGATGGCCAATATCAGCACGTACACGAAAATGTATGTCACGACTTGGTAGAGAAGCGACTTGCGCCACACATCCAGGAAGGGACCCGGTGGCTGCGGATGGCCCCACGGATTGAAGAGCATTTGGAGCCCCGCGCACCATGCGGCGGCGACCAGGCCGATGATGGCGAAAGCCGCGAGGTGTACGGCGGCTGTCCGCACCGTCGCAAGGCGGATCACGGGATAGCGCCGCGCCAGACGAATGACCGGCAGCGTCACGATCGCCCACGGCAACCAAGACACGAACTCCGTCAGGAACGGCGACCACGAGTGATACGTGCCTTCCGCACGCATGACGAGCACCGTTTGAGTCGCGTCAAATAGCGCACCCGCGCACCAGATCGCGGCAATCCAGAGCCAGCGGGTAGAGCGCAGATCCGGCGTGGTCTCGGTCATGGCCGTGAGTTTACGCCAAGGATTACCGCCGGCTCACTCGATGCAGCGAATCACCACCCCGGTGCAGGGAGCGGTCTGGGTCCCGCCGGCCGTTGCCCCTACATTGGGAGCCTCAAATGTTACCGACACGGCACTCGTTTCATGCCGTCGCAAGGACGGGAGGGATCGCATCCGGGCTGTTGCTGGTAGTGCTCCTGCTGCTACTACTGCTGCTGGTACTCTTGCTGCTACCCGTCACTCCGGTTCGAGCTCAGCATGCCTCCGATGATCCGGTGGCCTCGGCCACCGATGCATTTGGGCTTACGCTGGGGCTCGAAAGTATCGGCATATACGGCCCCGGCGGCGTGCGCGGCTTCAACCCGCAGACGGCGGGCGATGTCCGTATCGACGGCCTGTATTTTGACCAACAGGGCCCCTTGTCCAATCGGGTGGTCGAAGGCTCGACGATTCGAGTCGGCATCAGTGAGATCGGATATGCGTTCCCGGCACCGACCGGCATCGTCGACTATGACTTGAGACATGCAGGCAACGGCACACCGAGTGCCACGGTCGTCGCCAGTGCGGGTCCCTTCCAGGCTTACGGCTTGAGCGTCGACGGCAATGTGCCGCTGATCTCCCGGCAGCTGCAACTACCGGCGGGTGCTAGCTATCAGATCAGCACCAACAGTACCCAAGCCGGGAACGTCGCGAATCCCGGGTACACCTCGACGATCGCGAACTTCGGTGCGACACCCGAGTGGAAGCCGAGCGATGCGCTGAGCGTTCGCGGGATCTTCGATTGGACCCAGACCACTCAGGCGAAGACATTGCCCGTCGTCTTCACGGCGGGCGACTACTTGCCCCCGGAAACGCCGCGCGGCTATCTCGGCCAGAATTGGGCCGAGGGCCGGAGTCTCTCGCAAAACTACGGCGGCGTCGTCACGGCGCAGCTGAGCACTCGCTGGTCGCTCGCCGCCGGACTTTTCCGCTCCATCGCCGACTATCCGGTCAGTTACGCCGATTTGTACCTCGACACGACGCCTGCCGGGTCGGCGGAGCAATTTGCCGTCGGCAATCCCGAGCAAAGAACCTCCTCGACGTCCGGCGAAGCCCGCCTCACCGGACATTTTGCGACCGGCTCGTGGCATCAAAACATCGTGTTCCTGGCCCGCGGCCGCGACACCGTCGCGCTCTACGGCGGATCCGATGTCGTCGACGTCGGGCCCGCCTTGATTGATCGGGGCCTTCAGGTGCCCGAACCCACCTTCATCTACTCCACACGAACTCACGATCGCACGGAACTGTGGAGCACCGGAGTGGCCTATCAGGCTCAATGGCAGGAGCGTGGCGATGTGGCATTCGGGATCCAGCAGGAGAGCTATGACAAGGATGTGACCTCTCCCGCAATCCCGGAGGGGCGGCTGACGGATCGCCCGCTGCGCGCGTACGGAACGGGCGCCCTCGCAGTGACCGATCGAGCAACCGCGTACGCGGGCTATACCCAGGGGCTCGAGGATTCCGGGGTGGCGCCCGGCAGCGCCGCGAATCGCGGCACCATCCTTCCCGACGCCCGGACCTGGCAAATGGATGCCGGGGTTCGATACTCCATCACTCCACAAGTGAAACTCATCACCGGAGTCTTCGAGATCGAGAAGCCCTACTTCAATTTCGATACGAGCAACATCGATCGCGCGCTCGGACGCCAACGAGCCACCGGCCTCGAGCTGTCGGTGTCCGGCGAAATCCTGCGGAATCTCAACGTCGCGGCCGGTGCGTTACTCGGTGAAGTCAGAATCCTCGGTCCCGATCTCAGCGCCGAAGGTGTCGGCCGGTTCGCCTTCGGTCAGCCTCGCGCCCAGTGGACGATCAACGCCGACTACAAAATTCCCCGATGGCCCACCCTCTCCGCCGATATCACGATTTATCATTTTGGCACGGCCCCGGCGAGCGTGGATGGCGTGACCCAAAATCCTGCGCTGACGGTGCTCTTCTTGGGCGGCCGCTACCGGTTCACGATGCTGGGCGCCCCGGCGACGCTTCGGCTGCAGATCCAGAATCTGACCAATGCCTACTATTGGAACATGGGGACCAGTCCCGGATTCTCGCAGTTCCAGCCGCGCAGCTTGTTCGGTTATTTGACGGCTGACTTCTGACTCCAGGATCACCGTTGCGCAGCCGGATTTGTCGGCGAGCCATGCCGCGTGCCCGGCCGCAGACGGCGTCGCAACAAATGCTGCGACTGCAAAAGCTCCACGCGTTATCGAGGATGACGGCGAACGCTAGTACGGCTGCGTACTATTGCAATGCGGAAGCCGCAGTTGCGTATCGGGGCGATGCATTCTTATTTTTTTCCGTTGAAGCGCCGGCGAGGAGCGAGTAGTCTTTTTCGCAACGACAAATGAGGCAAAGGAATCATGCCGATTTGCGGGGCAGTTAAATTTCACGTCGATTGTTTCTCGGTGGCGCGGTTTGTTCGTACCGCGCATCGCACCGCCGCGCGTTCGCGTCTCTCGTCGTGCTCTGCTCTCGCGGATGACGAAATTCGAGGAGATGAACCTTGAGCAGATGAACTTTGAGGAGATTAGGTGCCGATCGAGAAAGTCACCGCTCTCGTCAAGGGTCTGTCCCGAGATCCGGAATCTGTGCGAGCGCTGCGCACCAATCCACCGCGACTCGTAAAGCAATATGGCCTCACTTCCACTCACCGCGGTGCGCTGGTAGGCGTCGATCGGTTCTTCAAAACCGAGCAGCCGATTCTGCCGAGTCCGAGCCCTCGCCCTCCGCGAGCACCCAAGCTTGCGCAAATTGCTCAGGTACTGCCGCGCGCCGGCACGCTCAGCGCGTCCGCCGACACGGGCACACTTCTGCCGGGACCGAACACGGGTACTTACACCAACACGGGAACGATCAGCATCACGGCGATGCCGCTGCCGCCGGCACCCGGTCCCGCGCCGCCGCCAGGCCCACCCTCGCCGGCCCCGGCCGCACCGTCGCCGTCGCCCATGGTCTCACCACTGCCCTGTCCGGTGCCGCCGAGTCCGGCGCCCTATTGCTACCCTGTTCCGCCGCCAGAGTTCGTTCCGCTTGCGCCATACCTCTGGCCGGCGCCCCCGGCGGCGCCGGGGGCGCCGGCCCCGCCCCTCTCGCAACCCTGGATCCCGCCCTCGCAGCCCTCGTACGCAACCGCGCAGCAAGCGGGCGCATGCGCGTGCGCGAGCGCCATTGTGGCGATGACCGCCATGGTCAACACCACGGCCCAGACAGCCATCACTGCCATCACCGCCATCGCCAGCCGACGATATGGAGGCTAGATCATGAAGCGCACGACACGAGCAACCCGTTCCTCCCATCGCGCCTCGGCAGCTCATGCCGTTGCCAGTCGATCTCACCGAGCGAGAGTGGAGCAGCCCGCCGACACGAGCTCGACCACCGCATCGAATACGAGTACGAGTTCAAATTCGAGTACGGGTTCGAGTTCCGGCTCCAGTTCCGGCTCGAGCTCGGGGTCGAGCTCGGGGTCGAGCTCGGGGTCTGGCTCCAGCTCCGGGTCTGGCACTCAGTCGGGCTCGGGTTCACAGTCGGGCTCTCAGTCCGGATCTGGTTCCCAATCGGGATCGGGCTCGCAATCCGGATCAGGTTCCCAATCGGGATCCGGCTCTCAGTCCGGATCGGGCACCCAGCATCCCTCGCCGAGTCCGTCGCCACGACAGCCCGCTCCGCACCCGAGCGCGCCACATCCTGGGAAGCCCCATCCCGGGCCCGCCCCTTCGCCGGTGCCGGGTCCGCACCTCAGCCCGAGCCACCCCGCGCCCGCACCCGGCGGTCCGGCGCCGAGGCTGTCGCCCGTGCCCTATCCCGGCTATCCGCCGATTCCGCCGGGCTATCCGCCGATTCCGTATCCGCCGATTCCACCCGGCTACGGACCGGTCGCGCCCATGCCGTTTCAACCTTCGGCGCCCTCGCCGGCACCGCCCCCGCCGTCGCAGCCCGGGATGATCCCGGGCATGCCGGGCATGGGCGCGCAAGGCAGCTGCGATTGCTGCTGCTGCGCGTCGGTGGTGGGCATGGTGTCGCTGGTCTCCACCACGGCGACGACTGCCATCACCGCGATCACGGCCATCGCCGGCATGAATCGACGCTAGCCGCTCGCATGTCTGCCGACATCAGCGTGCTGATACCCGCCCGGAACGAGGGTACACGGCTGACCGACACGATCGTGTCGATCTGCGAGGCGCGCGCCACGGACGCGCGCCTCGAGTTCGTGATTGCCGACGATCAGTCGGATGAGGACATCGACCAGATCCTGCGTGCAGCGGCGGAGCCGCTTCATCGTCAAGCGCGCATCGACATCAAGGTGAGCCGGCTGAAGCAACGGCACGGTGTGCCCCGGGCGCGCAATCATGCCGCATCGCTCGCCACGGCCGAGATTCTGTTCATCACCGACGCTCACGTGCGAGTCTCCTACGGATTCGATGCGCTCATTCTCGAGAACATCAAGCCGAAACGCGTCATCGCCGGCGCGATCACGGAGGCGAACACTCCCTTCGTCGGTTACGGCTGCAAATTGGTGGTGCCGTTCATGGGCACGTACTGGAACCGGGAGCCGCTGGAGGAGCCGGCGCCGGTGCAGATTGCCGCCTGCCCGGCGACGGCGCTCACCCGAGAGCTCTTCAATGAGCTCGGCGGCTATGACCCGGGCATGCTGATTTACGGCGCGGCAGAGCCCGAGTTCAGCGTGCGCGCCTGGCTGCACGGTGGAGAGGTGTGGATCCATCCGGATTTTCGGGTCGAGCATCGCTTCAAACCCAAGGCCGAGCGCCAGTCCTTCATCGGCGAAGTGCGCCCCTACATGATTCACAACAGTCTGCGTTTCGGCCTGATGTATCTCACCGAGGACGGCTGCATGCAGCTGCTGCGTTACCAGGCGTGCAAGTTTCCCACGCTCTTCGACGAGGCCATCCGCATGGTCGAGCAGAGCGATGTCTGGGAGCGGCGCGAGCGGCTCGAGATGCAGCGCCGGCGGCCTTTCGAATGGTTCGTGCAGCATTTCAAACTCAAAGACCAGATCGGCGGGGAGATCCTATGATCAAGCCGAACGGACGGATGAACGCAGCCCTCGGACGACGCGCCCTGGTGCTGGGCGGTGACGGTTATTGCGGCTGGCCGACCGCGTTGCACCTGGCGGAGCACGGCTGGACCGTGGGTCTCGTCGACAGCCTGGTGCGCCACGAGTGGGATCGGCAACTCGGTGTCGCGACGCTCACGCCGATTCGCCCGCTGCCGGAGCGGCTCGCCGCGTGGACGCGTTTGGGGGGGCCGCCGATCGCCGCGTGGATCGGCGATATCGCCGACTACGATTTCCTCTGCGACGTCGTGACTCGATTCGCACCCGATGCGATCGTGCATTTCGCCCAGCAACGCTCGGCGCCCTTTTCGATGATCGATCGCGCCCATGCCCTGACCACGCAGTTGCAGAATCTCAAGGGCACGCTGAACGTCCTGTTCGCCCTCAAGGAGCACGCGCCCGCGTGTCATCTCGTCAAGCTCGGCACCATGGGCGAATACGGTACGCCGAACATCGACATCGAAGAGGGGTTCATCGATATCAAGCATAACGGCCGTCGCGACCGGCTGCCCTTCCCCAAGCAACCCGGCTCCTTTTATCACTTGTCGAAGGTGCACGACAGCCACAACATCGCCTTCTGCTGCAAGGTCTGGGGACTGCGTGCCACGGACCTCAATCAAGGCGTCGTCTACGGCACCATCACCCCGCAGACGGCGCGCGATCCGGCATTGATGAATCGGTTGGATTACGACGAAATCTTCGGCACCGCGCTCAATCGCTTCTGCGTACAAGCGGCTTGCGGCGAGCCGATCACCGTCTACGGCGCCGGCGGCCAGACACGCGGGTTCCTCGACATTCGCGACACCGTGCGCTGCGTGGAGCTCGCCTGCCTGCACCCGGCTGTCGCCGGTGAATATCGCGTGTTCAACCAATTCACCGAGCAGTTTTCGGTGCGTGAGCTCGCACGGCTCACCGTCGCGGCCGCCGAGCGCGTCGGGCTCGAGGCACGCATCGAGCATCTGCCCGATCCGCGCGTCGAAGCCGAGCAGCACTACTACAACGCGCACCACACCAAGTTGATCGCCCTCGGGCTCGAACCGCACCTGCTCGGCGAAGGGCTGTTGCAGTCCATCCTGTCCGTGGCGTTTCGCTACCGGGACAGAATCGATCCGGCGACCCTGCGCCCGCGAGTCGATTGGCGCCTTCCGTCCAACCCGCGCATCCGCGAGGCCGACCCCACCGCGATGAAACGCCCGTGTGATGAGAACATGGCACCGCGGTGGGCCGATGTCCGTCAGTTTTGAGATCCTGCGCCCCGACGATCTCGTCGCGCTCAGCGTCGAGGCGATCAACCTGCGGCTCGATGTGTCGCGGCCGGCGCGGCCGCGACTCACGGTCGAGAACAAGAAGCGCGCTGCGCTGCTGATTTTCACCTTTCAGCCGCAGAGCATCCTCGAACAAGCCTTTTACGAGACCGACGCCACCGCTCCGCCGGCGTTCAATCCGCCCCCGGTTCCACCACCGCAGGCGACCAGTGATCCGCTGCCCGCGCCCGGCGGCGCCGCCTGCCGCATGGCGGGGGACAGCCGCTTGGTGTTTCGTCTGCCGCAGGGAATGTCGCAGCTGGACTATTCCGTTGCCGCTCTGCTTGACTGGTCCCGGCTCGAACTGGTCATGACGCCGGTGGCCGCCATCGCGCCCGGTACTCATCCCGCCAAAGCGCCCGCCATCGCCCAGCCGGGCGCGCAGGTGACGGCGCTCGAGATACCCTATCGCCTCATTCTCTCGCCGACGGCGCTCGGAGGCGATTCGCGACCCGGCTGGCAGCACGCGAGTGAGCCGGTCATTCACGCCGGGCGCGCCGAGTTGTGGCACACCCGTCTCGCGCGCTTTCGCGCCAGACGCCCGGGGGCTGCGCCTTCCGTGACCGAGACCAGCGAAGCGGACCCTCTGCCCGTGCGCGCGGTATGGTCGCCCGATTTCGTGGCGAGCGGTCCGCTTCCTCCGCACGCCGATGATGACGTGCCGTTCGAGTCGGCGATGACGCCGCGCGACCGTGATCAGATCGTCATCCTCACCTCGGGGTTTGCGGGCTACGAGCTGGCGACGACCGGAGGGAACCAGACTTATTCGCCCCTCCCGATCGATGCGAGCAAACTCTACTTATCGGCGCTCGGCGGCTGGCTGAGTTCCAACGGCAGCTGGCCGGCGGGGGTGTTCTATTACTACGACCCCTTCATCCGGCCGCCCTTCCCGCTCGAGGGTAAAGCCACCGCGAAGACGCGCGAGATCTTCAGCTGGCCCACCGCGCCGCTCGATCTCGTCGCTTGGCGCCACGTCGCGACTCAGGGCCGCGATCACTATGTACGCATCGTCTACGACGGCTATCTCTTTCCGTTCGGACATCGTGCCTCCTTGATCAAGGTGACCGAACGAGACGTCAAGGCCCCGGATGGCGTCACCCTGACCTCGCCGGTGGCCTACATGCGCCAGCGCATGTTCATCGTGGTTCGCGAGCCTCTGAAATCCTATGTCGGGGCCGCCTACGCCCATCGCGGTCGCGAAATGCCCCTGCCGACGGTGCGCATCGACACCAAGACCACGCCGGATATCGATCCACCGGCCTTCATCGGCGGCGGCGCCTCGTTCTGGGTCGATGTGGGCGGCGGTCATTTTGGCTTCAAGCTCACCGCCACGGACCTTGCCGGCTCGCAGATCGACATCCTCGCCCCACTCATCTTCGTCAGTCTCTCGGAAACCAATCTCAGTCTGCCGCAGTCGGCGTACGTCGCCGACAACACCCAGCGGCGCTGCGTGGTGCGCGGGCGCAAAGTCGCCTACGCCGACCCGCGCGCGGGCGACACCGCGTTCAAGACCGCATCGCTCTATTTCGATGCCGAGATCACCAAACCCTCGCCCCCCTGGCCGACCGCGCCGTTCCTGCCGGCGCTCGATCGCGCTTCCATCACGGTCGACTCGATCTCGCGGCTGCTGGGACGCCAGGTGGCGGTGTTGATCGCGTATTACCCGCCGTACCTGCGCCATGGCATCGACCCGCACGCGGGCGTGATCGTCAACATCGTCGGAACACCGCCGGGCGTCGCCTTCAGTGCCGACAAGTCGGGCGGCTTCGCCACCCCCAACATCGCACTCACCGCGCTCTCCGCGCGCAAGGGGCTCGTTTCCGGCCATGCCGACCTCGCTGCCGCGGGCAAGATCAACCCGTCGAAATACTTCGGCGCCGTCGATGCGAAGCTGTTCGGGACCATACCGCTCGGCAGCCTGATCCCGATCGATCCGAAGACCCTGCTTGCCAACGCGACCTTGAATGCGCCCGAGATCCGCAGCCGTCTGCTGCCGAACCCGCAAAACCCGACCTCGGCGGTCACGCATCTCAAGTGGACGCCGAAGATCAAGTCCTACTCCAAGAGCCCGGTGACCATTGAATTCCACCACCCCTCCTCGGTCTTCACTCTCCAGGTCACGATCACCCGCACCTTCGACGGCTCGCCGCCGACCACGAAGGCCGTCGGCAAGCTCACGAACTTCGACCTGACGCTGTTGGGCGTCGTCGGCATCCGCATGGACTCGATCACCTTCACCTCGCAAAATCACCAAAAGACGCTGGTGGCGGTCGATCTCGCCTCATCGAACGCCATCGTGTTCCAGGGGCCCTTGGCCTTCATCCAGACCCTCGCCCAGATCCTGCCGCCGGGTCTGTTCGGCGGCTCCGGTCCCTCCATCGAGACCACCCAGACCGAGCTCAAAGTCTCGTTCACCCTCGGCCTCCCGCCGATCAGCTGCGGCATGTTTTCGCTGCAGAACATCGCCATCATGACCGGTCTCGATTTGCCGTACGTCGACGGCAAACCGGGATTCGAATTTGCCTTCGCCTCGCGCGCGCAGCCCTTCCTCGTGACGGTCGAGATCTTCGGCGGCGGCGGCTTCGTGCACGTGGTGCTCGACGCCGACGGCGTCGAGATGGTCGAGGGCGCGATCGAATTCGGCGGAAACTTCGCCTTCGATATCGGCGTCGCGAGCGGCGGCGTGCATGCGATGGCGGGGATCTATTTTCAGCTCAAGGGGAGTTATTCGGATCTGACCGGGTTCGTCGACATCGGCGGCGAGGTGTCGGTGCTCGGGATCATCTCCATCTCGATCGATCTGAACTTGAGTCTGAGCTGGCAACACTCCAACGCCGGCAACGTCATCCAGGGGCGTGCGACGCTGTCCATCAGCGTTCACATCATTTTCTTCAGCGTCTCGGTGTCGGTGTCGGTCCAAAAGAGTTTCAGCGCCGGGGGCGGCAGCGATCCCCAAGTCTGGCAACTCGTCGACGCGGGACAGTGGTCGCGCTACGCCGCGGCGTTCGGCTGAAAGGGAGGGCGCCATGGCCACACAGTCCGTGCTCTTCGTCGTGCTGCCGAACGGACTGGATGCGAAAGGGGCGCCGCAGGCGTCGATTTATCTCAGCCCGCGACTCGGCGGCGCCCACACGCTCGCGGACTTTCCGGACTTCCTGGATTGGACCGATCTGGTGCAGCGCAAGGGACTCACCTTCGAGCTTGCGCGAGGGGCTGCGAAAGCCACGGTCGCGGTGGCTCGCAACGCGCTGCGCCCCGATCTGTGGCGGGAGCTGTTTACCCCGCACACCTTCGTCGCGCCCTATCCGAAGCCCGACTTCGACCGGCGCCTGGTGGTCTCCTATCCGGTTGCCACCGCGCACGACTTCCTGCGCTGGGCCTATCAGAGCGCGGCGCTATCGACCGGCGATGCGCGCGGCGATGACGACTTCTACCGGCTGCTGTCCAACCTGGTATTTCGCGAGGGCACGAAGTCGACACTCGATCGCACCCTGAGCGAGCTGCGGGTGACGCTCTGGAACGCGCAACACCCGGCCCCGCCTCCGGTGATCCAAGTGCAGCGGGCGAACGCCTCGCTGCCCACCCAACCGGCCGACACGCGCGGCATGATCGAGCGCTTCGCGCTCTTTCATCATCTGCCGCCTGCCCCGGGCGCGCGGCCCCTGCCCAAGACGCCGGCTGATTTCGAGAAGACCTTGGACTTTCACCAGGCGCTCGCCTCGCTTTGCGCCTACCCCGCGCTGCTGCGCGCCCTCGGGTTGGTGTTCGACGTGACGCTGCCGCGCAATTTCGTCGTTCCGTCGCCGGCGTCCTCGAGCACGAGCTACCGCACGCTCTCCGTGAGCCACGTGACTCCGGGCTGGTCGTGGCACGTGCCGCCGAGCGTCAGTGGTCCGAGCACGAGCTATGTGAAGGACGCGCATCAGTTCGACGCCGCGCCGGCCACCCCTCCCGCCGCCGCCGCCAAGGGCAACTTCGAGCCTTCGGACATCGCCGGCGGCTATCTCGCTCTCTCGCCCCGCCTGTTCGGACTCATCGGCGTCGATCTCGACGGCGCACTGCTCAAGGCCCTGGGTCTCGCCGACAACATCGCCGCCGTCTCCGATGCATCGGTCGTCGACCCGGTGCTGCCGTCTTTGCGCTCGGGCGGCGTGTCGTTGATCGCGAACGGCCGCGCGCAGGAGGTGCTGCGCTCGATTCGCGACAACACGGCCTTCCTCGCGGCGGAGAGTTCCGGCGGCGCCTTTCCGCGCCCCTTGACCGCGCGCGACCTGACGCGCGGCTACCGGCTCGACATCTGGTCGACCTTGGACGGGACGTGGCGTTCGCTGCATCGCCGAAACGGCACGTATGCGTTCGGCGCCGATGGCGGCCTCGTGCTGCACACCGACGATGAGGAGGGCTTCACGCAGCTCGGCGTGGCGCAGCCCACGCCCGATCCCACGCGCAAGGAGGATCGCATCGCCAAGACCGCCGGCATTCCGCAGCCGGGCACGGATCTCTACGTCCATGAGCGGATCGCGCGGTGGAATGGCTGGAGCTTGAGCGCGCCGCGGCCCGCCACACCGATCAACCGCTCCGCCAACCCGGCCCTGGCCGCCGACCCCGACCCGACCGCCAACGAGCCGATCACGCCGTTCAAGATGAAGGCGAGCTTCAGCGCGTTTCCGGGTTCGCTGCCGCGTTTGCGCTTCGGCGCCCGCTACCGTCTAAGGGTGCGCGCCGTGGATCTCGCGGGCAACAGCCGGGCACTCGAGGAATCGGCACCGCGCCGCTTCGTCGCGCCCCGCGGCAACCCGCTGGCGTATTTTCGGTTCGAGCCGTTGAGCCCGCCCGTGATCGTGCTGCGCACCCAACCCGGGCTCGGCGGCTCGTTGCTGCGCATGGTGATCCGCAGCTACAACTCGAGCCCGGCGCTCGACTCGGCGCGCACCGAGGAGACCGACCAGCGGCACCTCGCTCCGCCGAAAGTGGACGTGCTCACCGTGGAGCGGCACGGACGGCTCGACGATGCCCACGGACACGTGCGCGGCGACAAGGCCACCTACGACCTCATTGTCGCCCGCGACAAGGGTGCCTTCCCGGCGGTGGGAAACACGCCGATCGAGCCCGCCGCACAGGCCGTGACGCCCTACTTCCCCGATCCGATCGCGCGCGGCGTCGCGCTCGCGGATCTGCCGAACACCCCCGACGACACCACCGGCGTCGTCGAGGCAGGCGGGCTGCGCTACGAAACCCTTCCCGACGTCGAGCCGCGCCCCGGCTCGGTCACGAAGATTGCCTTCAGCGCACCCTGGCCGAACAGCCAGCCGCTGCGATTGCAGCTGGCGGGAAGCGCCGCGGCTCCCGTCTGGATGGGCAAGGAACGGTTGCTGACGGTGTTTCTGCCCAAAGCCGCGGTCACGCAGATTCCGGTGAGCTGCTACCCGGCCCCCGAGGACCTCGAGCTGATGGGCGTGTGGGATTGGATGCGCGCGTGGTTCGAGGCCGCGGAGAACGCGGCCATGGGAGAGACGGACGCGGGTGTGGGCGTCGTACAGACGACCAACGCGCGCGGACTCTTGACCCGGCAGGTGCTCGAAGGCGGCCATCCCATGATTTCCCCGCCTCAGACCTTGACCCTGGTGCATGCGGTCCAGCAGCCGCTCGGCGAGCCCGAATGGCTGATGCTGCCGGTCAACCACGATCCCGGCGCGCCGGTCATCGCCTCGGCACTGCGCAACGGCTTCTCACCGATCACCGCGTGGCGCTCGCTCGCCTCCCATCATGCGGTACTTCTCGGCGGCCTGCAGATCAACGGCGCGAGCAGTTGCCGCATCGATCTGAATGCGCGCTGGACCGACTATCTCGACGATCTCGATGAGCCGGGGCCGACGACCGTGGACGCCTCCGATCATGTCGAGACCATCGAGCTCAAGAGCTTGGAGGCGGGGATGATCCCGGCGGACGGAATCGCGAGCCGCTACGTGGCGAGCTACATTCCACAGATCGATGCGTTGTGGTTCGCGGCGCCGTTCGACCTCCTGCAGGGGGTCGAGAGCCCGTTCGAGCTCGCGGCACCGATCCATGACTTCGATGACACCAAGCACCGCCGGGTGCGCTATCGGGCGGTCGCCACCTCGCGCTTCGTCGAGTATTTTCCCAAGGAGGGCCTCGACTTCACGCGCACCAGCGCGGCGCTCGCCGTCGACGTGCCGAGCTCCGCCCGCCCGGCCGCGCCCGACACCCTGTATGTCGTTCCCACCTTCGGCTGGGAACGGCAAGAGTCCACCAACGTCAAGACCGAGTATCGCCAAGGCAACGGCCTGCGCATCTATCTCAATCGTCCCTGGTATTCCTCCGGGGTGGGCGAGCTGTTGGGTGTCGTGCTGTGGCCGCAGAGTGCACCGACTGCTCCCGACGATGCCCAGCGCGATCAATACAAAACACTCTTCACGCAATGGGGACTCGACCCCATCTGGTCGACGGGCGCGCTCGAGGCGGTGCCCGGCGTCGGAGACTTCAGTCTCGCCACCAACCTGGGCGAGAGTCTCACTTTGGAAGGCAGCACTCTGACGGTGGACGTCGCCGGCCATCCGGTGAGTTACGACGCCGATCGGCGTCTGTGGTACTGCGATATCGAGCTCGCCGTGCCCGCCTCCTACGCCCCGTTCATCCGGCTCGCGCTGGCGCGTTATCAGCCGCATTCGATCGCCGGCACGGAGCTCTCCCAGGTCGTGCTCACCGACTACGCGCAGCTCAGCCCCGATCGATCGGCGGCCTTGAGCCTCGATCCGGCCAACCCCAAGACCGGCCGGCTGTGGGTCGGCGGTCTCGCGCCGATCGGCCCGACGCGCTCGTTGATCACGGTCACGGTCGAGCGCAAGGATGCGAGCATGGACAGTGACCTCGGCTGGAACGCGGCGCCGCTGAGCGAGGTCCGCGTGCTCGTGAACAGCCCCGCGCCGAGCGACCCCGACTCGGTTCTGTGGGAAGGGTCCATCGTCTTCTCGAGCGTCCCGCCGCCGGGTCGATACCGTGTGGTGGTGCGCGAGTTCGAGATCTATCCGATTGACCCTCCCCCGAGCGACATCATCGATGCGCCTACGTACGCCGAGCGACTGGTGTACGCCTCCATCATTCCGTGGGATTTCTGATATGGCCGAGGATCCGCGCCTGACGCCCGTCGTGCTCTTCGAGGAGTTCCTCGCTCCGGCGGAACTTGGTTGGGTGCATGCCTACGCCGCGGCACGAGAGTCCGATTTCGTGCCGAGCGAGGTGATCGGCGCCGATCGTGGCGGGGTCGCCGACCCGCGCTATCGGCGCTCGCGCGTGCTGTACGACATCGATGGCTTTCACGATCTGCTCGGCCGCAGAATCCTGCAGACCCTGCCGATTCTGCAGTTTCGGCTCGGCATCGCCCCCTTTCAGGTCGCGGGCCTCGAAATCCAGCTCACGGCGAGCAGTCACGGGGAGTACTTCCGCGCGCATACCGACAGCGACAACGGCCCGGTCCGAGGCCGGACCATCACCTTCGTGTACTTCTGTCATCGCGAGCCGCGCATGTTCGCGGGTGGCGCGCTGCGCATTTACGGTCGCGATCCGGCCACCGGCGCGGACTTGATCGAGGTGCGGCACGAGATCGAGCCGACCCAGAACAGCGTCGTGTTTTTTTCCAGCGACCGGCTGCACGAGATCACCCCCGTCGGCTCCCGCAGCGGCGCCTTGCTCGACAGTCGTATGACGCTCAACGGCTGGCTGCACCGATGACCCCGGAGTTCTTTCCTCGAGATCGCTATTACTGTCTGTTGGATGAGCAGCCCGACCATCTCGTCCCCGCGCGTCTGCTGCAAGCGCGCGAAGGCTATGGCACGCTGATCATCAATCCCTTGTGCTGGTTCGGCTGGCAGGGCGCGCCGCCCGCGGATATGGCGAGGCGCATGGAAGCCCTCGAGGGGCTGTTCCTCACGCCGTGGATGGTGTGGGTCGACGATCCCGCGACGCGCGCCTTGAGCCCTTTTTGGCTCGGGCCGCAGCTCGCGCACGTACTCGCGGAGCGGCGCCCGGGAGAGGCGCTCGGCGTGAGTCTGCCGGAGCATCTGCTGAACCTTTTGTGGAATGCCGAGATCGTCGTGACCCCCGACCACGTGGCACGGCGCCAGTACGAATGGTCCGCCCGCTCGCGCTACTATGCCGCGCAGTTTCCGCGCGGCTACGTGGCGCTCGATCGACTGATCCACCCGTTTCATCTCGGCGCCCTGCGCCGGTATTTTCGCCATCAGACACGCCATCGGCGCTATCCCCTCGGCGATGGACAGGCGCCCGAGCGATTCATCGCCCACGATGAGCCGGTGGCGAGGTTCTTCCACCGACAACTCACCCAGACGCTCAGTGCTGCCGCCGGTGCGCTGATCGATCCGTCCTATAGCTACGTGACGCTGTACCAACCCGGCGCGGACTTGCCGCCGCACACCGATCGGGAGCAGTGCGAGTACACCTTGAGCCTGTGCTTCGACTCGACCCCCGAGCCCGAGGCGCAGGTGCCGTGGCCGCTCTCGCTCATGACCGCGGAAGGCGTGTTGAGCGTCTGGCAGTTCCTCGGCGACGCCCTGCTGTTCCGCGGCCGGTACCTGAGCCACTGGCGATCGCGGATCCCGGACGGGCATACCGCCTCCTCGATCCTGTTCCACTACGTCAATCTCGACTTCCCGGGCGCACGCACGTGAGGCTCATCTACTACTCGCTCGCGGCCCTGGGCAATCACGCCTGCGAGCGGCAGTGGATTCAAAGCATCCGGAGCCTGCGGCGCCATAACCCCGGGATCCCGGTCTATCTGATCCTCTATGGCGCGCCGCGCCTCGAGACGCGCCTCGAGGCGAGCCGATGCGGCGTGCGCCTCATCGAAGCCGGCGCCTACCATCAGGGTTTCAGCCGGCTGCCGCCCGCGTGGGCCGAGGTTCTCGAGCGCAACCCGACGCTGCACAAGGTGCTGTCGCTGCGGCACCTCGCCACCCAGGGCGTGGATCAGGTGCTCTATCTCGACTGCGACACGTTTTTCTTCGGCGATGTCGAGCGGCTGTTCGATCTTTACCGTGGGCGTCATTTCACGGCGCGCGAAGAGCCGAGCTCGCGCCGCTCGCGCGCGGGTTATGACGCCGGCTACATCGACGAGGATGCTCTCGAGTCGCTCGCGCGCCATGAGGGACTCGCACCCATCCCTCCCTACAACAGCGGCATCTTCCTCATGAACGGCGGCCTGTGGGATCACCTGCGGGCGCTCGCGGATCACTTTCTGGTGTCCGTGTGGCGATTGATGGTGGGTCTTAAGTTCGCCTCGCCGCTTGGCGCCTCACCCGATGAGGCCGTGGCGGCGTTGCTCGAGCGCGGCGTGACCGCGGAGGATCAGCGCCGGCGCCTCGCCTATCCCTCGAGCAACGCCTGGATCGTCGAGGAGATTGCGCTCTGGCTCACCCTCGGGCGCATCGCGGGACTCACCCACGAGGTGTTCCGGCCCGACCACGTGCTGCAAAACGGCGAGTCCTTGGCGATCGGGCGCAGCCGCCCTCCCCCGGTGGTCGCGCATTATTTCAGCGGCTTCGAGCGGCAGTTCTTCGCCGGCGTCCCGGCTCTCCGATCCGCCCAGAAGATGCGGTCGTGACCTACACCCTCGGCGAAACCACGCTGGCGCCCATCCCCGGCATTCATGGCGGGACTGGAACGCAGCGGGCCACCAATTGGGTGGTCGATCCCGGCTCCGTGCCGGGCTCTGCAGCCATGACCTTCTCCGGCCTCGATGCGCAAGTGACCACCAAGCTCTTCGCCATCGGCGCCGCCGTCGTTCCCAACTGGTTCGGAGTCGCGGTTCCGGCCGGGCTCAGCGATTTCAGCCGGCCGCACATCTTCTTCCATCCCACCCCCGGACAGGCCGGTTATATCGACGGCGACTATGCGCACAAGACGGGCAAATGGCCCGAGCTTTTCTATTATATGGAGCGGCTCGGCTATCAGCTCGACGGCGCCCGCCGCAACCAGGTGCTGATCATGCCCTTCATGACGGAACAGGCCAAGAACGCGGGAATCTTGCCCGCCAACTGGCACAGTATCGTGATCCAGATTCTGCGGCGGGTGCGCGCCGATCTCGCGCCGCATGCGAACTCGCCGATCTCCATCGAGCAACTCGTGGTGTCGAGCTTCAGCGCCGGCATCATCTACTCCGATTCGTTCCGCCGCACCGGCACCAACTTGAACAGCGTGCTCGCGGAAGTCTGGGATTTCGACGGCCGCTATTCCTCTTATCGCGCCATCAGCCAAGCGTTGCACAGCACTGCGCGCGTGAAGGCGATCAAGTACGATCAAGTTCCCTCGAGCGACCCCGATGCCTATCACGTTCCGCTCGCGCGCTGGCGCAAGCTGGTGGACCCGCCGGCCTCGAGCAACGAGGTGCACGGGCTGATCCGCGATTTCATGTTCTTGGATGCCGCGACGGTGACAGGCGTGGGCAGTGTGATCGAAACGGAAACGGCGACGAGTGCGGATACCGGCACGGCGACGGATTCGGCGAGCGGGACTCACACCGGCACCTCGGCTTCCCCAGCGACTCCCGAGAGTTCCCCGAGTGCCCCGTATCCGGTCGCGTTCCCAGTGCTGGGGGGACCCGGGGGCGAAGCGGCCCCGGTGTTCGCGCCGCTCGCCGCTCCTGCCGGGATGCCCGCGCCCACGGCAACGCCGATCGCGTCTGCGCCTCGCACGGCTTGCCGCGCGCCTGCGATCACCGGGCTCATCGCCCCGGTCGCCGCCACCGCCCAGACGGCCATGACCGGCATCGCCGCGATCGCTGCCGAGCAAGCCCCTTGCGAAGGAGGCTAGCGAGAGCGCGCCATGCGAGTGGCCATCTTCTGTCATCCCTCCACGGAGCTGTGGTCGCCGCACTCGCTCGAGGCCGGGATCGGGGGCAGCGAAGAGGCGGTCATCCACATGGCAGTCGGCCTCGCCCGGTGCGGCCACGAGGTGACCGTGGTGAACACGCGTCAAGGACCGATCCGCCACATGGCGGGCGTTGCCTGGAGCAGCTACGAGAGCCGTCCCGCGAAGACGGCGGACGTCGGCATCATTTGGAGGCGGTCATGGCGCATCGATCAGCTGGCCGGCGCGGCCAGGCGCTTTTATCTCTGGCTCCATGATTTCATCCCGGAATCGGATGTGCTGCCGCGCGTGGCTGCATTCCACAAGGTCATGGTGCTGTCGCGATTTCACCGGCAGCGGTATCCCTCGCTATCCTCGGATCGGATTTTCATGACCTCGAACGGAGTGGTTCCGGACGATTTCAGCGACCGCGGCGTTCACGATCCGCAGCTGATGGTCTACGGCTCGTGCTACAGCCGGGGACTGCACGTCTTGCTGACCCACTGGCGCTCGATTCGCGCCGCGGTCCCGAGCGCGCGGCTCAGAATATTCTATGGTTGGCAGACCATCGAGAAGACCAAACCGGAGCAATGCCGCCGGCTGCGCCGCATGCTCGCGCCGTTGATGGCGCAAGAGGGCATCACCCACCTCGGCCGAATCGGGCATCAAGATGTGGCGCGCGAGTATGCCGCCGCGGGAATATGGGCGTATCCGTGCCTGTTTGCCGAGACCAGTTGTATTTCGGCGATGAAGGCGCAGGCAGCGGGCGCGGTACCCGTGGTCATCAGTAGCGGCGCGTTGCGGGAAACAGTCCACTTCGGCTTCAAGACCATGCGGGGCCGCACCGACTTCGCAGGCCTCCCGACACCCCCGCGGATCGTCGAGGAGTGGTTGGCCGGCCTCATCGACATGCTGCGAAGCCCCGAACGGCAGGCGCGCATACGCCGGGAAATGATCCCGGCCAGCCGGCGCCGCTTTGCCTGGACGAACGTGGTCGAGCAGTGGGAACGTGAATTTCGAGCGGCTCGATCCTGAAGCTCGTGGGACATCACGTGGACGACGGTATAATCGCCGGACTCTCTAGCACAGGCACTTTTTCATGCGGTTCAAGCCCCTCGCGAAGCCGCTGTCGCGTCTCTTTGGCAAAGCGCCAGCAGAGGCGGCAGCGCCGGCGGATCCGATCGCGGCCCTCGATACGGCGCCGCCCCAGCGCCTCATCGCCATCGCGCTCGGCGATGGGGACGAGGCGCAGCGCGCGGCGGCCATCCACAAACTCGAGGACGGCGAAAGTCTCGTGGCACTCGCCGGGTTGCGCGCCGGCGCCGCGGGCGCGGTGCCGCCCAATCTGGAGCGCAGCGCGCAGCAGCGTCTCGCGTACCTCGTCGATGCGGGCTCCCTGGATTTCGAGGAACTCTGCACCGCGCAAGGCAATGAGTCCGCGCTGCTGGCCGTCGCGGGCTACTGCGGCGACCCCGGGCGGCTCTCCCGCGCGCTGGCCTCGATCCAGGATCCCGGCCGCCGGGCACGACTCATCCTGGACGGGCCCTCGAGCCGCATCCGTCAACTCGCGGCGCAATCCGTATCGGACCCCGCAGAGCTCAGACAGCTCCTGAAGCAGCTGCGCGGCAAGGACAAGAGCGTCTACAAGATCATCCGAGAGAAGTGTGACGCGCTCAACGCCGAGGACCAGCGCATCGCCAAGACTCGAAGCGACGCCGTCGGCGCCTACGAGTCCCTCGAGCGGCACAGTCATCGGGTCTATGACGTGATTTACGAGCCGACCTTCCGGCACTTCCAGACGCGCTGGCAGGCGCTGGCGGCAGAGGCTCCCCCGGAGGTTCGCGAGCGCGCCTCCCAGGCCGTCGAGCGCTGCCAGAAAATCATCGACGAGCACCGGCGTCGGCTCGTGCAGCAAGCCGCCGAGGCGGCGGAACAGGCCGCGCGGGAAGCCGCCCGCGAGCAGGCGCTGCGTCTCGCCGAGCTCGAATCGGAGCGCCTGCGCGAGGCTGCCGCCCGCGCGGCCGCGGAGGAGGCGGCGCGGCGCGAGGCCGAAGACCAGGCGCGCGCCGAACAATCGGCCGCGGAGGCTCTCGCCTTGCGCGAGATCAACGCACTGATCGGCAAGGCGCAGGGCGCGCTGCGTGAGGGCGGAACGGGGCGGGCGTCGGGCCTGCGGCGCGCCCTCGAGGAAAAGCTCGCAGCGCTGCCGCTCGTGCCGCCGCCGCTCGCACGCCAGGTACAGAAGCTCGATGCCACCTTGAATGAGCTCAAGGATTGGAAGGAGCACGCCGCGGCGCCCAAGCGCGCCGCACTCATCGAGGAGATGGAAGCGCTCATCGGCTCTGCGCTCGAGCCGCGCGCGCTCGCGGACCGGATCCGGCAGTTACAGGAAGATTGGAAGACGATCAGCAAGGGAGTCGTCAGCGATTCGGACGCGGACTGGCAGCGTTTTCACGAGGCCGCGCAGAGCGCGTACCAACCCTGCCGCGAGCATTTCGAGGCCGAGGCGAAGCTGCGGCAGACGAATGCGGAGCAGCGCAAGGCCATCCTCGAACGGCTCCGCATCTTCGAGACCGCGCACAGCGGCGAGGCCACCGACCGGCGCGCGGTCGCTGCCGTGCTCAAGGAGGCGCCGCAGGAATGGCGCCGGTATTTTCCGGTGGAACGCGCGCCGGGCCGCGAGCTTCAGCGGGAATTCGACGCCGTGATCGGCCGGCTGCAGAGCCGGCTCGCGGCGTGGCACGCGGGCAATGCGGCCGAAAAGCAGTCGCTCATTCGGCGCGCCGCAGAGCTCCTCGCGCTGGAAGACGGCCGCGAGGCGGTCGAGTCGGTCAAGCGCCTGCAGGCGCAGTGGAAGCAGACGGGCGCCGCCGCGCGCGACCAGGAACAGACCTTATGGGAAGAATTCCGCGGCCACTGCGACGCGGTCTTTCGAAAGCGCGAGCAGGCCCACACGGATTACACGGCAGGCCTCGAGGCGAACAAAGCTCGAGCCGCGGCGCTCTGTGAGGACATAGAGAAACTCGCCGCGCACCCGGGGCCCGCTCTGGTGGAAGGCGCATCGAAGCTGGCGGAGTGGCGCTCGACCTTCGAGGCCCTCGGTGAGCTGCCGCGCGCCCACGAGCGCGCGCTCAAGGCCCGGTTCGAGCGGGCTCTCGAGCGGGTCCGGAGCGCCGTCTCGCGGCAACGGGCGAGCGAGAAAGAGCAATCGCTCGTTGATCTGCTCGAAGCGGCCCGACGCATTCACGCGTATGGGTGGGCGCTGGCGCGAGCGCTGCCCGAGTCCGAGCGCGATACGCTCAAGCAAGTCGCCGAGACTTTCATCGCCGGCATTTCGCAGTGGCCGAAAGGCGCCGCCGAGGCGCTCACCGCGGCGTGGGCCAGTGCCGAGGCCGCGGGCCACCCGGACGCCGAAACCGCGCTGCGGATGCTGTGTATCCGCCGCGAGCTTCTCGCGGAGCTTCCGACCCCGCCGGAGGATCAGGCCTTGCGGCGCGACCACCAGATGCGCCGCCTGGTCGAGCACCTGGGGCGAGGGAGCGACACGGCGGCCGACGACCTCGAGACCCTGGCGTTGGAATGGGTGCGCATCGGGGGCGTGGCACCGGACCGGTACGACACCCTGCTCGAACGATTTCGCCGGTCGGCGCCGCGCGCCGCAGGTTGATCTCCGCAGCCAGCCCTCTTTGGTGATATCTTCGGACCACGATGGCCGAAGGCTGGACCAAGGGTTGGGAGCGCCGGATTGTCAACGGAGTGTATCCGCTGCGCCGCTTTCTGGGCCAATCGGACCACAGCGTGGTATTTCTCACCGACCACAAGGCGCGGCACATCGTGCGCGCCGCGATCAAGATCCTGCCGGCCAACCCGGCGCTCTCGGAGACGCAACTCGCCCACTGGAAGACGGTTGCGACGCTGTCGCATCCTCACGTGATCCGCCTGTTCGACGCGGGCCGCTGCCAACTCGGCGGGCACGACTTTTTGTTCGTGGTGATGGAGTATGCGGAGCAGAACCTCGCTCAAATTCTTCCCGGCCGGGCGCTGATCCCCAGCGAGGTGCGGGAGCTGCTGCCGGCCACCCTGGATGCATTGGCCTATCTCCATTGCAAAAATTTGGTGCAGGGCGCTCTGAAGCCGCCGAACTTCCTGGTCGTGCAGGACCAATTGAAGCTGGCGAGCGATGCGATCCGACCCGCCGGCGAACGCACGGCGAGCACGGCTACGCCGTCGTTGTACGACCCGCCCGAAGCCAAGGACGGCGGGTTTTCCACCGCGGGCGACATTTGGGGACTCGGCATCACGCTGACCGAGGCGCTCACACAGACTCCGCCCGCGTGGTCCCGAGAGCGATCCGAAAGCGTCTCCCTGCCCGCCAATCTGGCGCCGGAATTCGCCGCGACCATCCAGCGATGCTTGAATCGCGACGCGAACCAGCGTCCGACGGTCGCTGAACTTATCGCACGATTCAATCAACCACCGCCGGCGACGCCCCCACCCGTCGCGGCGCCCATCGCGGCGCCCGTCGCGAGCGCGCCCTGGATCCGAGCCCTGTTCGCGCAGCTTTCGACCAGGACGCGGTGGCTCATCATCGCGGTCACGGTGGGCATCATCACGGTGTGGGCGGTTTGGACCGGGACACACCTCGCTCACACTCAGGCCAGTATTCCTCGAGCGGCTTCAATAACTCCTCAATCGCCACCGACTGCTTCTGCGCCGGCGGCCGTGGAGAGCCCGAGGGCGAGCACCGCCGCGCTTCCCAGCGTGCTTCATCAAGCGCTTCCGGAGGTATCGCGCAGTGCCCGCGAGTCGATTCACGGCGTCATCAAGATTGCGGTTCGCGTGAACGTCGATCGCTCCGGCAACGTCGTCGCGGCCGCCTTGGACAGTCGAGCCTCCAGCCAGTATTTCGCCCGCGCCGCGCTCGATGCCGCGAAGAAGTGGAAATTCGCTCCGGCCGCGGACCAGGCTACGCGAGTGTGGCTGTTGCATTTCGAGTTCAGCCGCGCGGGCGCCAAGGCGCACACCGCTGCACTGCGGTAGCAAGGACCGGCTTTCGACCTGTCAGCTAAAGCAGCGTACTATTTTGAAGATAACCTAACGACGACACGGGATGTGCACATGCCACGATGGGTCCGCGGCGCCGCGTTTGCCGCCACGCTCTTCTTAACCTTTGCCTCCGCGCGTGCCGATGAGGGCATGTGGACCGTCGATCATTTCCCCTCATCGGAGGTCAAGGCGCGCTATGGGTTCGCGCCGCCCGTGCAGTGGCTCGAGCACGTGCGCGACTCGGCGGTGCGGCTGACCAGCGGATGCTCGGCATCGCTGGTGAGCAAGGACGGACTGATCCTCACCAATCACCATTGCGTGGTGGATTGTGTGCAGACCATGTCGACCAAGGAGCATGATTTCGTGGCGGACGGCTACGTCGCGAATACGCGCGCCGACGAAAAGCCGTGCCCCGGGATGCAGGCGGAGATTCTGACCGATATCCGCGACGTGACCCCGACGGTGCTCGCCGCCATGAAGGCCGCCGATCCCAAGGATGCGATCAAGGCACGGGATGCGGCGTATGCGAA
>JBEKHK010000050.1:0-29071 GCA_050012315.1 Steroidobacteraceae bacterium
CGATATCGGATGGCGATGCATGAAGGCGAGTACGGCGCTGCACGCCTGTGCGAGGCGGCGCTCGTCGCTCGCCCACTTCATGGCCTGGCGGACCGAGGCGGCCGACAGTTGCGGAATCATGCGCGCGGTCTCGGCGGCGGAGAGCGCTGTGCCATGGGCCAGTATCCCGGCATACACCATCAGCAGCTCTTTGCTCGATCGCGGCTCTCTCCCCAGCATGATCCAGCTGAAGCGCACCTCGGCATCGACGGCCAAAATGAGTTCCGGAAGCTGGGCTTCACCCACGCGCCGATCGAGCGCTGCGCGAAGCTTCGTCACCTTGGGATCCTCGGCCACGGGTTCCAGGGGCGTCAGATGCAGCTCCTCATCCACCCTCAAAATACCTTCGGCCGCGGTCTTGGATACGGCCAAGACGCCGGCCTTGGCGCGCTCGATCAGCGGCTCGAGGAAGGCAGCCGAATCCTGCGGCAGGTGCAATCGGCGGTAGTGGGCGCGACGGCTGGTCTGCCACTGGGCGGGCGGAATAAACAGCGTCTCGCGGCTGCGGAATGACAAACTGTGATCGATCCAGACGCTGCCGTTGCGCAGCGCCCGACGCAGGTTCATGAGCGTCCCGACCTCGGCTGCGGCAAACGCCTTCCCCCGATCCTCGTCCCGCAAACTCTTGCGCCAGACCCGACCCAGCGACAGATCCGTGCCGACAGGCAGCGCGTGCTCGCCCTCATCATAGAGCGCGTTCAAGTGCTTGAGACTCGCCAGCAACGGGTGATCGGCTGAGCCCTTCCAGGGTTGCTGCGCCAAGGCCTTGAGCAGCGCTCGCACCGGCCGGACTTCCTGCATCAACTGATCCCGAATTATCTGCGCACGGCTGGGTCCACGATGCTCCCGGTGCGCCGCCAAAAGCGTGTTCAACTTCTGCTGCAACTCGGTCCCTGATAGCGTGCCGTCGCTGGCCAGTGCGGACAGCTCGCCCAGCAGCTGTTGATACAGCCGTTCGTAGTTCACCCTCTGGGCATCGGCCTCCTCGGCGGCCTTGCGCCACAAGTCAGCGACCCGCCGGCGCACCATCCACAGCAGATGATCGGTGTTGATCATCAGGCTATAGCGCAGGAAACAGGCCACCTCGATCGTGCGAGTGGGCTCGGCAATACGGGCCGCCACCGCCGGTCCCCGGCCGGCCAGTCGTCGGGCGTAGCGGCGTGCGATCGCCTCGGGCAGTTCAGCCAAATGCTGATCGATCTTGAGCGACGTGAGCAGCTCGATCCGCTCCAACACCCGATCGATCTGTCGCGTCGAATGCTTGGCGGGCGCGGCCCACAGCCAGCTCTGCACGGTGGCGCCGTCCTCTCTCGGCTGGGTGATCGTCCGCTTCCACTGCGCCAGGAGATGAGGATCGATCGCCTCGACGATCTCGCTAACCAGCGTCGCCTCATGCTGGCGAATCGCTTTGGCGATGTAGCCGCGCAGTTCACGCTCTCGTGGAATAATCTGCTTATGATCGTAGAGCCATCGGCGTGCGAACTGCAGCAATCGCTGCCGATCACTGGTCCGTGAGAGCTCAGCATTAATCGCCCGGACCAATGCCCGTCGCTGTGCTTCGGTAACGTCGTGAAATCCGAGCACGGAACACGCCAGATCCTGCTGCTCAAACAATGTGCGACGCCGACGGTACATCGTGCGAAGCGAGGCCAAGTCCGGCGCGTCGATCTCGAACTGCGCGCCCAGATGTCGCCACAGTGCCGGCGGCACCAGACGCAACGCCTCCAGCAAACGGCCGGTCATGCGCAAAAAACCAATCTGCAGCGCCAGGGCAAGCTTGAGGGCGGCCGATCGACGCTCGTCATCAATGACGCGGCGTTCCGACTCGGAATACGTAAAGAACGCTTCGATCTCAAAGCCGCTCAAGTCACGCGGCAACGCGCCGCGACCCAGATACGTGGACGTGGACTGCCAGTCGTTCATGTTCTGCCTCCCGATGAGCGCCACAATACGCCCATCGAAACATCGAACAGCAAGTGCTTGACCAGTTTGGAAAAAACGGCGTCAGCCGCTAGAGTTGCCGAGAGAAAATACCGGCACTTTTGGCACGGAAATCAAGGGAACCCCGTCTCCCTGCTCTGTGGCTTGAGCGTTACCGGAGTCATGACCTTTGCGATCCTGCAGCTCGACAAGCGGGGATTTCGGCCGCTCGAAATGGTGATCGCCGCGCTCGTCGCGGTCATTGGCCTCAGCTATCTGTGCGAGCTCGTCATCGCCCCGCCGGACTGGCACGCCGCCCTCTTCCACAGCTTCGTCCCGCAATTGCGGGACAAATCGGCCGTCACGCTCGCGGTCGGGAGCGTCGGTGCAACCATCATGCCGCACACGCTCTACCTGCATTCCGGATTGACCCAAAACAGGACACCCGCCCGCAACGACCGTGAACGCCGCGGCCTGTTGCGCTTCTCGAATCGGGAGGTCGTGATTGCACGCGGCTTTGCAGGCCTGATCAACCTCGCGATGGTGATGATGTCGGCATCCGTGTTCGGCGGGTCCGGATCGGGTATTACGGACATCGGTGTCGCCTATCACACGCTGATTCCGACGCTCGGCGCGTGTGCGGCCGGCGTGTTCCTGATCGCGTTGATGGCTTCCGGAATCTCCAGCTCGGTGGTCGGCACCATGGCAGGGCAGGTAATCATGCAAGGCTTTGTCGGATTCAGCATCCCGGTTTTCAGCTTCAACACCATGACCGCGATGATCCTCAGTCAGGTGGTATTGAGCCTTGTCCTTCCCCTGCCTATGATCGCGCTGGTCGTTCTATCTTCGCGCAAATCGGTGATGAGGGATTTCGTGACGGGCAAAAGAACCGCCGTTGCGGCGATCGCCGCAACGATCCTCATCGTGCTCCTGAACATCGTGCTGATCCGACAGATGTTGGTTTAGCGTCGCGCGTTGCGCCCGCCATCACCGATTCCCTGCTGCATTGACTTCGGCACTCGCCGCCCGCCAGCCGCCCCCTAATGACTTATACAGCGCAATGAGCGCCAGCGCAGTGTCACGCTCACTTTGAGCGAGTTCGTCGTCGGCCGCGTAGAGGGCGCGCTCCGCGTCGAGTACCGGCAGGAAGCTCTCGACGCCTCTCTCGTAGAGGAGCATCGCAATTCTCGTGGCGTCGCCGTCGGCCGCGGATTCCGCCGCGAGCTTATCGCGGCGCACTTGTGTGTCGGCGTAAGCCACGAGCGCCGTTTCCACATCGCGAAATGCATCCAGCACGGACTTTTGGTAGGCAGTCGTCGCTGCGTCGGTGCGTGCCGATTCGGCGAGGACCTGGAAACGTATTCGGCCCGCATCGAAAATCCGCCAGCTGATCCCCGGACCGATCTGATAATAGCCGCTCGACGCGGAGGCAAACGAGGAGAGGTTCAGGCTCTCGAAGCCCGCCACCCCGGTGAGCGAGAAGTGCGGATACAGGTCGGCTTTGGCGACGCCGATGCGGGCGTTGGCGGCGGCAATGCGACGCTCGGCGGCGCGCACGTCCGGACGGCGCTGCAAAAGATCCGATGGCAGACCGACAGGAACCTCGGATACCGCATGAGGAATCGGGCCGGGCACGGATAACGCCGCCACGGTCTCGGGGAACGAGCGCCCAGTCAAGGCTGCGATTCTATAGGCCGCCGCACGCTCGTCGGACTTAAGTGCTGGGATCACGGCCTCGATATAGGCGACCTGCGCTTGTGCTCGCAGCACGTCCTGCTGCGGCGCGAGACCCGCCGAGAGGAGCGACTGCGTGAGCGTCTGCAAGTCCTGCTCGATCGCGAGGTCCCTGCGTGCCACCTCGATGCGTCGTTGCGCACCGCGAAGCTCCACATAGTCACGCGCGGCCTCGGCGAGCAGTGTCAGGACCACGTCGGCGCGATCCTCGGTGACGGCCTGGTAATTCGCTTGGGCCGCTTCGATGCCGCGGCGCACGCCGCCGAAGACATCGATTTCCCACGAGGCATCGAAGCCAGCTTGCCAAAAATTGCTGTGCACCCCGGGGCCGAGTCCGCCGGGCGGCACTCCCGTGGGAACATTCTCGCTGCCGAGATTGCGCGTGCCAGAGCCGACGCCATCGACGATGGGAAAGTTGCCGGCCCCGGCGAAGCCGCTCAGCGCCCGGGCTTCGCGCACCCGCGCTTGCGCCTCGGCGATGTCAGGTGCCGATTCGAGCGCTTGCTTCAAGAGATTCTCCAGCACGGGATCGCCAAAGTTCTTCCACCACGCATCGTCGGCGGGCTGCAGGCTGCGCGCATCCTCAGAAGCGGGCACTTCGGCAAAGCGTGCCAGCACCTGCGGTTTCGGCGGCACGTAATCGGGGCCGACGGTGATACATGCGCTGACAAGCAGGCTGAGTCCAGGTAAAAGAACGAGGCATGATGATCGCTGCACCCAACGCACTTGACTACCTCTTGAACCTGACTTCGACCTCGACCGACATGCCCGGCGAGATCCATCGTAGCGCCGCTTGAGGATCATCGAAGAGGACCTTGACGGGAACGCGCTGCACCACCTTGACGAAGTTTCCGGTGGCATTCTCTGGCGGCAACAGTGCGAACACCGACCCGGTGCCACGCTGAAGGCTGTCGACGTGTCCTTTCAATCGAAGGTCGGGGAACGCATCCACGTGCACGGTGGCGGCTTGCCCCGGCCTGATTCTCGCCAGTTGCGTCTCCTTGTAATTGGCGATCACATAGACGGTCCAGGGGACGATGGACAACAGCATCTGGCCGGGTTGTACGTAATTGCCTTCCTCCACCGTTTTGTTCGCGATAGTGCCTCCCTCCACGGCTGAGATCTTGGTATACGAGAGGTTGAGCAGCGCCCGATTCAGATCGGCTTGCGCCTGTGCAACCAACGCCGTGGCCGTCGAGACTTCCGTACGGGCGAGAGCGGCCGTTGCCAGGGTCGCGCGGATCTTGGTCTGCGCGGCGGTGACCTGCGCACGGGTGGCATCCGCCGCCGCCTGGCCCGTATCGATCCGTTCGCTCGATACCGCTCGGGCATCCGACACAGCGCGCAGGCGCTTGAGATTGGCCGCCCCGAGCACCGCATTGGCCCGCGCCACCTCCAGCTCGGCGCGCGCCTGCGCCACATCCGCATCGGCGATGCTGACGCGATTGTCCGCCTCCTCGAGCCTGTCCTCCGCGCCCGTCAGGTTCGCGCGTCCCAGCTCTGCCGCCACGGCGTAGTCTCGCGGGTCCAGCTCCACCAGCAACTCGCCGGTCTTGATCGTAGCGTTATCGTCGACATGCAAAGTTCGCACGTAGGCAGGCACGTGGGCGGTGACCGTCGTCACGTGCGCCGTGACATAGGCATCGTCGGTATATTCCGAATGCCAGCGGGGAACGACAAAGTATGCCGCTCCCAGCACGAGCGTAATCACCGCCACAGCGCCGATCAGGATCGACAGTTTCGATGCCGCGGGACTCCGAGCCGCGACCGCGCTTGGCGTGCTCATTGGCGAATCACCGGAGTCGGGGGAATGACCGGGATCGTGCACAGCGCAATGACTCCGATCAGCGTCATGAAACCGAATGCATCGGCGTAGCTCAGCGTTGCCGCCTGTTGGCGGGTCGCCGCCGCCAGCTGGCCGAGCGCCATCATGTGGCCGTCGACGATCGAATGCCCGCCGCGCGCGACCGCGTTGGCGCCCTGCGTCGCCAACCAGCCTCGCATGCCGGCATCGTCGCCATGCAGATGCTCGAACAGCCGCGCCGAATGCAGGGTTTCCCGATGGTCCAGGAGAATATTCAACAACGCAACGCCCAACGAGGCCCCCAGTTGTCGGAAGGTCATGTAAATCGACACGGCATCGAGCAGCTTCTCCTTCTGCGCAACCCGTGAGACCACGCCGCTCCCGATCGCGGACAGCAGAGGCGCCACGCACATCGCGTACAGCGTCAGCGGTAGCATGTAATATCCAACCGAGGTGTCCGTTGTCAGATAGTGTTCAAATACGAGCATCGACGAGATGAGCATCACGAGCGCGATCGCGATCGTATTGCGCTGTCCGACCCGGGCGACCAGGGGGGCCACGAGACGCCGCAACCCGGCCGCGGCCAGCGCATATACGCAGATGATTTGTCCGGTCTGCGTTGCGCTATACGTATGCTCGGTAAATTTTCGCAAGAACTGGGGTAGCACGAACAGGCTCCCCGATAAAATCATGCCGGCGAAAAGGCCGATGAGAACGGACGACACCACGTGGCGATCACGCATCAGAACCACATCTATCAGCGGTGCCCGATTGCGCGCGCTGTACTGCCACCACACGAACATCACCAACGAGGAGGCGCTGGTCCAGGTCAGCGTGCGAATCATGCGTGAGCCAAACCAGTCATCGATCTCTCCGCGGCTCAGCACGATCTGCAGCGATATCAGGGCCAGGGCAATGAGCACGATTCCCGGCCAATCCGCCTGGGTCAGTCGCGGCGACGAGGGTCTCGGAACATTCGGAAAAAAGCGCAAAAGAAAACTCACGGCGCCTGCGGCGAAGAGTAAATTGGGCAGGAAGATCAGGCGCCAATTGAACTGATCGGTGAGGAAGCCGCTCGCCAGCAAGCCCGCGGCGCTCGCCAGGTACAAACTGGTCGAGAGCCGCGTCATCAACGGACCACGCCGTGGCCCCGGCATGAGCATGTACACGCTGGCCCGCCACCACATGATGAGACCCGCGCCGGCCAGTCCCAAGATCGCGCGCCAGACCAGCAGCGTCTCCAATCTCGATGAAATCGCGCAGCCCATCGAAGCGACGGCGAACAGCACAGTGGAAGCGATCAGGTAGCGCTTGTAACCAAAGTGCCCGGCAAGCCAGGTCGAAACCGGTACGCAACAAACCAAGGCACAGCTATAGACCGTCAACAACCAGCTCGCCTCGTCTGCCGAGAGTCCGAGCGAGCCCGCGACATCCGGGAGGACAAGGTTCACGCTGTCGACCGTGTAGAACTCCATCCCCGTCGCCAAACCGAGTCCTATCAGCAGCCCGCGGGTGTGGGCCGGCGAAAGCAGCGCAGCCGCTGCATGGTCTCGCCCGCTCATGACTGCTTCACCGCTCATGACCGCTTGACCGCTCATGGGCAATAGATTACTCACGCGGGTTCCCCTCGGTCACAGATGTGACTCCTCGGGGGCATTGCACCGTAAGCTGCGCTCAATAGGCGCCATACCACCGCTTGCCGACGTCAATGCGGAGCTGCTGACCAGCGGCCGCTGGGAAGGCGAGCTCGAACACACCAAGGCGGATGGAACCCCGGTGGTCGTGGCCAGCCGCTGGTCCTTGCGTCGAGACGGCCGGGGGGAGGCAGTTGCGATTCTGGAGACGAACAACGACGTCACCGAGCGTAATCGGCGCGATCGTGAGATTCACACGCTCAACGCAGAACTTGAAAAGCGAGCTGCCGAGCTCGAGGCCGCCAATAGGGAATTGGAGGCATTCGCCTATTCCGTATCGCATGACCTGCGCGCGCCCCTTCGCCATATGGTCGGGTTCGCAGAGCTATTGAGAAAGCATGCTGCGTCGCTGCTGGATGACAAAAGCCAGCAGCATGTGGGGATCATTTTGGAATCGGCGAAACGGATGGGCCACTTGATCGACGACCTTCTGGCCTTTTCCAGAATAGGCCGGGCGGAAACGCACAAAACAGTGCTCAGCCTACAACAGCTGGTACAGGAAGCCTTGGCCGAGACCGCGCCGGACACCGTAGGACGCAGTATTGCCTGGCAACTCGGTACATTTTCCACCTGCTACGGCGACCGTTCCATGCTGCGACTCGCCCTCGCCAATCTCATTTCCAATGCCATCAAATTCACACGGGCGCGCCTGCGGGCGGAGAGCGAAATAGCATGCGTGGACCAAACACAAGATGAGGTGGTGATGTCCATCCGGGACAATGGAATCGGATTCGACATGAAATACGTGGATAAGCTATTTGGTGTATTCCAACGCCTTCACACGCCCGAAGCCTTTGAAGGCACCGGCGTAGGGCTGGCTACCGTTCGACGCATCGTGCACCGGCATGGCGCGGGAGCATGACTAATGAGCACCATGGGACGCATCTTGATTGTCGAAGACGACCCCAACGACGTCGAGCTTACCCTGACGGCTCTGGACGAATACAACCTTGCCAACGAGGTTGTCGTCACTCGCGATGGCGAGGAGGCCCTGGATTATCTCTATTGCCGGGGAAACGTCAAAACGCGCTCGAACGACAACCCTCCATCTTCTCCGCCTGGCGCAGACGCTGCTCGAGCCGCTCGCGCTCGGCCTGCGCGTGCTTGCGCTCCGTGATATCGCGGATCGCGCTCATGACGAGCGTGCCGTCCTCGGTCTCGAGCAGGCTCGGGCTGATCTCCACCGGAAACTCGGATCCATCACTCCACGCCGAACGAGCGCTCTCCAACGGGACGCTTCGGCCGGGCCATTACGTACGCCTGACCGTCGAGGACAGCGGATCCGGCATGGATGCGGCAACGCTCGCGCGCATCTTCGAGCCGTTCTTCACCACCAAGGAGATCGGCCGCGGCACCGGTTTGGGCCTGTCCCTGGGGTACGCCATCGTCACCGACGCCCGGGGCGCCATCGATGTGCGCAGCATCCCCGAGCAGGGCAGCACTTTTACCATCTATCTACCCCGCGCGCAGGACGCGCCGCTACGCTCGCCGCTCAGTAGATAATATCGACGCGAGCGCTGAAGATATACCCCGCACCGCGCTCGGTACAGATGTAGCGCGGTTTCGCCGGATCGCTCTCCAGCTTGCGTCGCAGCCGCATGATCTGCGTGTTGACCGAGCGGTTGTAGACGTCATCGCCGTGCAAGCGCGACATGTCCAGAAGCTGATCGCGCGTCAGTACGCGATTGGCCGCCCCGAGCAGCACGACAAGCAGGCTGAACTCGCCATTGCTGAGTCCAACGAGCTGCCCCGCCGGCGCCTTCAGGCGCCGCGTATTGAGGTTCATCTCCCAGCCATCGAAACGGTAGGCTCGAACGCCCTCCGGCCGCCCCTGTTGGATCTCCGGCTGGCGCCGCCGCAGCACTGCGCGGATGCGTGCCAGCAGCTCGCGTGGGCTGAACGGTTTGGTCAGATAGTCATCCGCCGCCAGCTCCAGCCCCATCACCCGATCCGCCTCTTCGCGCCGGCCGCTCAGGATGATGATCGGAATGGCCGACTCCTCGCGCAGCCCGCTTGCCAACGCCATCCCATCCTCGTCCCGGAGCGTGAGGTCCAGCACCAGCAGGTCGACCACGTCATGCGCGAGTACGGCCTGCATCGCTCGCCCGTCCGCGACTGCGGTGACGCGAAGGCCGTTCTGGCCCAGATAGTCGCTGATTGCCTCGCGAATCACCGGATCGTCGTCGACGGCGAGGACATGCGACCGGGCCCTCGTGGGGGCGTGAAGTTGCCTATTCATGACCGCCTGAACGCGCATGGGCGCAAGTTTAGCCACGCAAGCTCTTCCTCGGTCACAGATGTGACCTGTCGGACCCTAGCGCCATGATACTCGCCATCGAGGCTACATAAACATGACCACGACCACGGACATCCTCGTCATTGAAGACGACCCGATCATGCGCGAAGCCTTGACCGACTGGCTCCAGGCCGCCGGCTACGGCGTGCGCACGGCGGCAGACGGCAGTGCCGGACTCGTGGCGGTGAAATTAGCCGTACCTACGGTGGTGATCACCGACATCCACATGCCCGGTACGAGCGGCGCCAACGTCATCTCGGAGCTGAAGCGGGACTACCCCCAGATTGCGGTCATCGCAATATCCGGTATGTTCAATTCCGGGCACGGCCTGGACGCCGAGGCGGCCCTCGCGCTCGGCGCGGCCCGGGCGCTCGCCAAACCGTTCAAACGCCCCGTATTGCTGCGCGCCATCGCAGAGCTCCTGGGGCCCTCCGCGCCCTAGCTGGCCATGCCGCTCGCCAGCGGCCCGGCCCGGCCCGGCCCTCATCCGCTTCGTGCACCGCACATCCATGCGGTCATCGTATCGCGGTCGTGCTCAAGTCTCTTGGTTACAGATGAGACCCGGCGGCACACACTTGCCACCGTGTGGTGGCTCGGACGCACTAGCGTGACCACTTGGTACCGATTTTGCGGGCCGGAATCCAACGGGATCTTCGACATGAGACCACAACCTGTGAGTAATTGCGATGCCGCTTCCCGCCACCATAGCGGACTGAATATCCACAAAGCCCTTCCACCGCACATCTTGATCGTGGATGACGACCCGCAGATTCGCGACGCGCTACAAGCGTACCTATCATCGAACGGGTTGCGGGTGAGCGTGGCATCGTCCGGGACGGAGATGAAGGGGGTACTGGTCGATCACTCGATCGACCTGGTGCTTCTCGATCGGCGCCTTGCAGATGAGGACGGCATGGTGCTCGCCCGAAAGTTGCGCAACGAGTCCGTCATTCCCATCATCATCCTGACCGGCGTGCACGACGAGGCCGATCGAATCATGGGGCTTGAGCTCGGCGCTGATGATTACCTGACCAAACCGTTCAGCCCACGCGAACTTCTGGCCCGCGTTCGAACCGTGCTGAGGCGAACCAGGAGGGAGGCGCTGCCCGAGACCAAGCGGGGAGACGTCCGGGCCTACCGCTTTGCCTCCTTCGAACTCAACCTACGAACGAGGCGACTGGCAAACACAGAGCCGGGCCGTCGTATTGACTTAAGCAACGGCGAATTCAATCTACTTGCGGCGCTAGTGGCCGACCCACAGCGGGTCCTCACGCGAGATGAGCTGCTGGCAGCAAGCCGTGTCTACGACAATGAGGTCTACGACCGGTCCGTCGATATTCAGGTGTTTCGACTGCGTCGCAAAATCGAGGTCAATCCGTCAGAACCGCAGTTCATCCTGACCGAACGCAGTGTGGGCTATTCGTTCAACTCGCCGGTCGAAGTTATTTACTAACCGTTGCGACGCTCGGGCGCTTGCGAACTACGGATCCGCGGCGCGACGATCCATACTCGTTTGTTGGTGCAGACACTAATCGCGCGGCACACCGCCGCGGTGACATCCGTGACTTTCCGCCGGCCACTTGAAATGGATTCGCCTCCGAGCACGTGCAGCTTGTCTAACATGAGCGGTAACGCAAATGGCTATTCACAGACACGCGCTGCCGCATTCTCGCGAACCCGCGGTGGCCATAACTTAGACCGGTTCGACGAATATCCGCTAGGGATCTAATGACGCAAAGGTAAACCTAATGCCGGACTCAGCGCACGAGAAACACGCGACGGCCTTTGGGCCGAGCAGCTTCGCCAGGTACCAATCGGTGGTCCCGCCTGAATTTGAACCAGGCGCGCCACCGGAAATCCCCATTCACACCGAATTCCGTGGGACTCGCCCGCTCTTTGTACAAACCGCTCCCGCGGCAGAGGGAATCGTGCATATTTCCCCCGCGGATGCGGTTAGTCGCCGGACGGCGAGGTGGCCTGGCATGGAGGTCGAGATCGTCGAGGCCAAGCGGCGCGGAAGAATTCATTACCGCCATTGTGCACACTTCCCCATGTTGGTGCTGCATGATCGCGGTGTGCGCTACGATGGCTGCACAGTGATCGACGGTCTACCGCAATCGACGCTACAGAATTGCAGTCGCCAATTCGTCTTCGTGCCGGCCGGCTGTAATTACGACGACTGGCATGAGCAACGCACGCTTTCGCGGGTGATGTTTTTTCATCTCAATCCCGCCGATCTTGCAATAAGTCCCGAGCTGCGCCACTCCATATTGTCGCTGGCGCCGCGGCTATTCTTCGAAAATAGCGCATTAATACAGACGGCATCGAAGCTCCAGGCGCTGATCGAGAGCGGAGACGCAGACCGTCGACGTTACATCGAGGCGTTGGGGGTCGTGCTGACATATGAGCTGGTGCGAGTCAACGTGGGAAATCACGCCGCGGAGGCTCCCGTTAACCGTGGACTTGTCGCGTGGAAACGAAGAAAGGCCCTCGCCTATATCGAAGAGCATATCGCCGAGCCCATACCGCTCGCGGCGCTGGCGCAACTGGTTGGCCTGAGCGCCTCCTATTTCTGCCGCGCCTTCAGTGAATCCGTCGGCCTGCCACCCCAACGCTACCAGTTCAGTCAGCGAATCGAACGCGCCAGGCAATTATTGGCCAATCAATTCGCCTCAGTGACCGACGTCGGCCTTACCGTCGGATACAGTGACGCCAGCGCTTTCTGCACCGCGTTTCGCAGAGCGACCGGCCTCAGCCCCACCGCTTATCGCCGCAATATCTGCTAGTGCGAAACCGCATCGGAGGCACCGCAGTGGGAACCGGCATCAACTCGGCACCTGGGTTCGCGGAGGCCGCGGCCGCCGAGATCTCAAAGCTCACAGGCCTGCCCTTTATCTCTGCGCCCAACAAATTCACCGTGCAAGGTGCCCACGACGCACTCGTACAACTATCCGGGACGCTGCGCACGGCGGCAGTGTCCCTGTATAAGATCGCCAATGATATTCGCCTGATGTCATGCGGACCGCGGGCAGGCTTTGCGGAATTGGCGATCCCAGAGAATGAGCCGGGCTCCTCGATCATGCCCGGCAAGGTCAATCCGACCCAGTGCGAGGCACTGGCAATGGTTGCGGTTCAGGTAATGGCCAATGACGTCGCCGTAGGCATGGGTGGTGCCGGCGGGTACCTCGAGATGAATGTCTACAAACCGCTGATGATCTTCAACATCACCCACTCGATCACGATCATGACGGACAGCTGTGTCAATTTCAGAAGGTTCTTGATCGAGGGAACAAAGCCCAACCTGAAGAAGATCAACGAGTACGTCGAACGCTCCCTCATGCTGGTGACCGCCCTTTCGCCTGTCATCGGCTACGACAAAGCGTCGAAGATCGCCCATTACGCCATGGACAATGATCTTACGCTGAAGGCCGCCGCATTGAAGTTGGGTTTCGTCACCGAGGCAGAATTCGATAAAATCGTCGATCCCAAGAAGATGGTGAGGCCTTACGTGGCGACCCCGCCATCCTCGACCGAGGCGCACTGAAGGTCTCGCTTCTTGGGAGGTGGGATCCGGCCCGAGAGACTCGGGCCGGATCCCCAAATTGCACCGCAGCTTACAAGCGTGAAATCGCGAAAGGCTCGCATGGCACCGCAAGAGCACTACAAGCTGATCCTCGCTTTCGCAAGAATCCTGTACGTCAACGGGCAAGCCACTGAGCAGACCGTGGGGGCGGCCGAATTGCTCGGGCGGGCGCTCGGACAGCGTGTCGAGGTCATGCCGCGCTGGAGCGAGCTGCGACTGCAGGTAAAGGATAACGGCGTCGACCTCGTCTCGCCAGCGGATCCTACCGGTGTCGACATGCAGCGTGTAGCGGCGGCGATGACTGCGATCGAGGATGTTCGGGCTGGTCGGCTTGACCCGGATTCTGCGGCCGCGGCGATCATCGCGATCGCGGAGTCCCCTCCTGCTCCGACCTGGCTCTTCACGCTCGCCGCCGCGGCAGGTGCTGTGGCGCTGGCGGTGATCTTTGGTGTAGGCCATCTTGCACCTGCGGTCCTGATATTTGTGAGTGCAGCTGCTGGCGCAATCGTGCGCCGCAGCCTGGCGCACTGGAGCGCTAATCTTTACATTCAACCATTCTGCGCGGCGCTTCTTGCAGGCATTATCGGCGCTTTGGCGACCCGATATCAGTTGAGTTCTACGCTACGCCTTGTCGCAGTTTGTCCATGCATGGTCTTGGTACCGGGTCCCCACTTGCTCAACAGCGCGTTGGACCTTATCAACGGCCGCATTCATCTCGGATCCGCGCGCCTGGTCTATGCATCGCTCGTCATCGTGGCGATCGCGACAGGATTGTTGGTTGGTCTTGCACTTCTGGGCATGTCTTTGCCAGTCGATCCAGCAGGTACAGCGGTACCCCTGTGGGAAGACGTACTCGCCGCTGGTGTTGCCGTGTTTGCATACAGCGTCTTCTTCTCTACCCCCTTAAGCATGCTGCCTTGGCCGGTGGCAGTTGGCATGGTAGCTCACGCGCTGCGGTGGCTGGCGCTTTCGGTCCTCGGGCTGGGCGTTGTGAGCGGTGCTTCTGTCGCTTGCTTCGTCGTTGGGCTGATTCTCACTCCGGTCTCGCGCCGTCGCCACCTGCCATTCGCGGCCATCGGCTTTGCCTCTGTGGTGTCTATGATCCCAGGCGTCTACCTTTTCAGGATGACGAGCGGCCTTGTGCAAATTGCTGGCGGCGCCCAGACAACATTGCAGCTGTTAAGCGAGACAGTCTCGGACGGCATCACCGCAGGGATCATAATTCTGGCGATGAGCTTGGGCCTCATCGTTCCGAAGGTGCTGATCGATCGCGTCAGCGATCGACCCAAGTGATCTGGCACTAAACAAGAGTGTCGAAACCAATTCAATGGAGCCGTGACGAATTTGCAGTTCTGGTCCAACGGGCCAAGCGATTAGGCTGCTCATCGGAGGACTAGCGATGATGCGACAGGTATTGAAATGGGCTGCTCTTGTACTGAGCGGTACCGCCGTGCTCGCCGTTGCCGCGTACGCGTACTATTGGTACAGCCCGCCCCCACAGGTACCGTTACTCAGTTCGGCTATCCAGCGCGCGACGCTGCATGTGGGCGATCGTGATCGAACCTACCTCACCTATGCGCCTGCACAGCTATCCAAGGGTGCGCCGCTCGTCATTGTCCTCCATGGCTCGGTCATGGATGGCGAGATGATGCGTAAATGGACTGGCTATGAGTTCGACGAGTGGGCGGACCGAAAGGGCTTCGTGGTGGTCTATCCGGACGGCTACAAGCACAACTGGAACGACTGCCATAAGAATGCCACGTTCCCCGCCAAGCTGGAGAACATCGACGACATGGGCTTCATCCATGCCTTGATTGCGCGCATGGCCCAAGAACATGGCATTGATACCAAGCAAGTGTTCGTCTTGGGTTACTCGAATGGAGGGGAGATGGCCTTTCGCCTGGCCATTGAAGCGCCCGACGAGGTCGCCGCCGTCGCGGCCCTCGGTGCCAGTCTTCCGACGCCCGACTCGTCGTCGTGCGCTCAGCAGGGCGGTACGGCGCGCGTCATGTTGGCGAACGGTACCCTGGACCCCTTCAACCCATATGAGGGCGGCAGAATAACCCTTTTCGGATTCGGCTACCGTGGCACGGCGCTGTCCTCGCGCACTTCCGCCGACCAACTTGCCCAGCGCAACGGCATCACGACAGCACCAGTCGCCACTCAGTTACCGCATCTCCACGAGAATGACCCGACCTCGGTCGATAGTCTCACCTGGCCCAGTGGCGACCATACGCCCATAGTGGTCTTGTACACCGTCCACGGTGGCGGGCACGTCGTCCCCCAGCCTGCCTTTCGCTATCCGCGCATGCTGGGCAGGACCGCCGGCGATCTCGACGCCCCCTCCTCTGCATTGCAATTCTTTGGGCTCTCACAGTGAGTCTCAACAGGGCACGCCCGTGGTCCTGCTTGCCGCCGTCGCTAAAAGTAATTGTTCCGTTTCAATGATCGATATCAACGGCAGTGCACAGGGGGGGGCGCACCCCCACTTACTTTCCACTCCCAGAATTAAGGGAAGTACACAGAGGTGTATTCCATCCGGCACACGATGTAAAGTCAGTCTCGTGTGAACGAGCGCGGGAAGTGCCCGCGGGTCGCGTAACTAGAGCTGTGAAGGGGGAGGACTGGCGTGCCGAAGCCCATCGCGCATCGATCTGTTCTAGTCTCGCTCGCTTGGTCATTATCCATTGCATTATCTGCACACGCCGATCCAAGGCCGCTCGAGCAGAGCCCAGTGAACCCGGCACAAGGTACCGGCTCGCCGTCCGTCGCAAGCGGACCTGCATCCGACGAAAACCACACTCAACTGGAGGAGGTGATAGTCACTGCGCAATGGCGTACGGAAAATCTTCAGTCGATCCCTGTGGCCCTCACCGCCATCACCTCGACTGAGCTTCTGAACGCGGGTGTCACTGACACCGCCTCGCTTTCGCTCGCGGTGCCGGGACTGTCGTATACCCAGGAAGTGAACGGCGCTACGCCCTTCATTCGCGGCATCGGAACGACGAACGGTGGGGTCGGCAATGAAGCGTCGGTTGCAACCTACGTCGATGGCGTTTACATGAGCAGCATCAATGCATCGCTGTTCGAACTCAACAACGTCGACTATATCGAAGTGTTGAAAGGGCCGCAGGGCACATTGTTCGGCCGCAATGCCACGGGCGGTGTAATTCAGATCATCACTAAGGATCCGTCCTTCACACCTTCTGCCGATGTACACGTCGGCTATGGCAATTACGACACGACCGGTGGCTCGTTTTACGGAACAACCCGTCTTGGAGAGACCATCGCTGCCGACCTGGCGACATACGGCAAGAATCAGGCCGATGGCTGGGGAACTGACCTCGTCACTGGACAACCGACCTTCACGCGCCACGATGTGGGCGCTCGGTCCAAATGGCTTTGGATTCCGGACGATTTCACGCGAATCGTAGTAACTGCAGACTACAACCGTACCCGCAACGAGGACGGACTCGGTTTTCACGTTGTGCCGCCTGGTGTGGGAATCGACGGAGTAACCCGCTATGGGGGATATTATAATACCTATGATGATCCGAACGATTACACGGATGTTCGGCAAACTGGACTGAGCGTCAGGATGGAACAGGATCTTCCCGCCGCCCGATGGGTAAATATCTCGTCGTGGCGCAACGTGAACGGATTCATGCTGCTCGACCAGGATGCGACACCGCTTGAAGTCGTCCGTGCGCCGATCTTTCAGCACGACAAGACGATCACCGAGGAGATGCACCTGCTGTCCGAGGATAGCGCGTCGCTGCCCTGGATTGTCGGCATTTATTATATCTACGATTTATCCGCCTATGATCCCTTGGGCCTAATGGGCGCGGTTGCAGCGCCGCTCGACGAAATTCAGATGTGGAGCGCTCAGAAATCGCAATCCTATGCGGCGTTCGGGCAGGTAACCCCGGAGATCGCAACCGGCACGCATCTGACGTTGGGTGCACGCTACACGAAGGACGATCGGGCGGTCACGGGTTCGACGCTCGGGATGGTCGGCCCGGAAACTTTAGCGCTCGCGGGTGCGTCGCAGAGCACGTCATGGGCCAAGCCCACCTGGAGAGTGGCCCTCGACCATCAATTCGCTCCCGATATCATGGGCTATATTTCTGATGATCGAGGCTTCAAGAGCGGCGTCTACAATCTGGGGACGTACGCTTCTGCGCCGGTGAATCCAGAAGTTCTCGATGCGTACCAGCTTGGCATGAAGACGGAATTGGCCGATCATCGCGTGCGTTTGAATATGGCGGCGTTCTATTACAGATACAAGAATATTCAAGTGCAGGAAATTGTTTCCGGAGCCACGGAATCACTCAATGCCGCTGCCGCCGAAATGAAGGGAATCGATGTCGATTTTGCGTTTCTGCCCACGGATGTTCTCACCGTGCGGGGTGGCTTCGAGCTAATGAACGGTCACTACACTGATTTTCGCAACGCGCCGTTCAACGACCCCACCGTCGGCCCGAGCGGAGTCCCGATAGGAGGTAACACGCAGCGCAGCGGCAACGCGACCGGTTTCGATACGGTGCGAACGCCAAAAGGCACCGCGACTGCGAGCGCAGACTATCGTGTGCCGATGGGCACCGGGAATCTGAACTTCGCCGTCAGTTATTACTACAACAGCGGTTTTGCATGGGACCCGGACAACCGTCTACGTCAACCGAGCTACGATGTGGTCAACGCCTCTGTCGAATGGAGCGCTCTCAAGAATGGCTGGGGCATCCGGTTGTGGGGAAGAAATTTGACGGGCGAGTACTATTGCGTGTTCGAGACTGCGACGACGCTGCTCGATTCCTGCGCTCCCGCGTCACCGCGAACCTACGGGATTACGCTCAGCGCGCATTTTTAACGCCTGGCGCGAGCACCCTCATTGGCGGCCGCCGGTCCTCTCGATTGACCACCTCCGCTCCCATGCTTCGACCGACCGTTATTGGACCGGGTTCACCACCGTGTGCCGCTATGCACCAAAACTAAACTCGGATTACCCCCCTTCTCGGTGCTGACGATTAATTTGGCTCGACGTATAATTCGCCTCTCCTTCCAGAATAGGGTTGTCGTTACTATCCCTCCGCGCGCGCTTTGGGCGTGAGCGGTCAATGGTTCGGCCTTACATGAGTTGAATCGCAGGCTCCCTCGCCTGTGTCACTTGCTGAATCGGAGATCAGGTCACGGATGTGACCTCGCGGACCGCGCGCCCTAGAATGGACGCAGTGCCGAGGACTCAATCCATGACAGAGCTGCCTGGGTATGTGCTGGAGAGCAGCCTACGGGAAGGCGGGGAGTTTACGGTGCACCGCGGCCGGCGGCGCACCGACTCGTTCCCGGTGCTGGTGGTGGCGGCGGCGGCCGAGCAGCCCTCGCCGCAGAGCCTGCGGCGTCTCGAGCATGAATTCTCTCTGGAAGCGGATCTTGATCCGGCTTGGGCAATACGGCCGCTGGCGCTCACGCATTACGAAGGGCGCACGATGCTCATACTCGAGGATCCCGGCGGGGTACCGCTGGACCGGATCCTTGAGCGCGGCCAGGGGCAACTGATCGAACTGACTCGCTTCCTGCGCATCGCCGTTAACTTGGCGAGGGCACTCGGCGAAGTGCACCGCCACGGGTTCATCCATAAGGACCTGCATCCGGCGAACATCCTAGTCGATGACGCCGACAACGTGCGGCTGACCGGATTCGGGATCGCCTCGCGGCTGCCGCGTGAGCGGCAGGCGCCGCTGACGCCGGAGGTCATCGCCGGCACCCTCCCCTATATGGCGCCGGAACAGACCGGACGAATGAACCGCTCAATCGATTCGCGCAGTGATCTGTATGCCTTGGGCATCACCTTCTACGAAATGCTCACCGGCACTCTGCCCTTCGAGGCCGCCGATCCGATGGGATGGGTGCACTGCCACATCGCGCGACAGCCGCCGCCGCCCAACGAACGGCTTACGGCAATCCCCGAAGCACTCTCAGCGATCGTGATGACGCTGCTCGCCAAAAACGCCGAAGACCGATACCAGACTGCGGGCGGCCTCGAAGTCGACCTGCAGCGCTGCCTGACCGAATGGCAACCGCACCGCCGCATCGTTCCCTTCCGACTCGGGACGCACGATCTATCCGACCGGCTGATGATCCCGGAGCGGCTGTACGGCCGGGAGCGCGAGATCCAGACCTTGCTCGCGGCCTTCGTGCGTGTCGTAGCCTATGGCACCACGGAACTCGTGCTCGTGTCTGGATATTCCGGCATCGGCAAATCCTCGGTGGTGAACGAACTGCACAGGGTGCTCGTCCGGCCGCGCGGCCTGTTCGCGTCCGGTAAGTTCGACCAGTACCAGCGCGACATTCCATACGCCACCCTGGGCCAAGCCTTCCAAAGCCTGGTGCGACAGATGTTGGGCCAGAGCGAGGCGGAGCTTGACCGATGGCGGGGCGCCCTGAGCGAGGCGTTGGGCGCGAACGGTCAGCTCATCGTCAACCTCGTACCTGAACTCGAGCTCGTGCTCGGACGGCAGCCGCCAGTCCCGGACCTGCCGCCGCAGGACGCGCAGAACCGCTTCCAGATGGTGTTCAGGCGCTTCCTCGGCGTCTTCGCACGGCAGGAGCACCCTCTGGTGCTGTTTCTTGACGATCTGCAATGGCTGGATACAGCGACGCTCGACCTCATCGAGCACCTCGTCACGCACTCTGAGGTACGGTGCCTGTTGCTGGTCGGGGCCTACCGGAACAACGAGGTCGGCCCCGCACACCCGCTGATGCGGACGCTCGAGGCGATCGGCAAGGCCGGAGCACGGGTACATGACATCGTGCTGGCACCGCTCGGGCTCGACGAAGTCGGCCGGCTCGTCGCCGATGCCGTGCAATACGAGCCGGAGCTCGCCCAGCCTCTCGCGCAGCTGGTGCACGAGAAGACCGGCGGCAATCCGTTCTTCGCGATCCAGTTCTTCACGGCGCTGGCCGAAGAGGGACTACTCGAGTTCGACGCACGTACTCGGGCTTGGGAATGGGACATCGATGGCATCCGCGCCAAGAACTACACCGACAACGTGGTGGAACTCATGGCCGCAAAGCTGAAGCGGTTCTCCGCTGCCACACAGGAAGCCCTCAAACCGTTCGCGTGCCTTGGCAATGTCGTCGATATCGCCACCCTGTCCCTGGTTTTCGGGGAATCGGAGAAGGCGATCGATACAGCGCTCCTGGAAGCGGTGCGCGCCGGACTCGTGTTCCGACACGAGAACGCCTACAAATTCCTGCACGACCGAATCCAGCAGGCGGCATATTCACTGATCCCGGAAGAGCAGCGCGCCGAAGTGCACGTGAGGCTTGGCCGCGTGCTGCGCTCGAGGATCAAGGCGAACGAACTCCCGGAGCATCTGTTCGATCTTGCGAACCAGTTCAATCGGGGCGCTGCACGGCTGGTCGAGCGGGACGAGAGATCGCAGGTAGCAACGATCAACCTGCGCGCGGGGCGAAAAGCCAAGGCGTCGGTGGCCTATGCATCGGCATCCGCGTATTTTTCGGCCGGCATGGCCCTGCTCGACGATCGAGACTGGGGCACTCAGTACGGGTTGACGTTCAGCCTGTGGCTCGAGCGCGCCGAGTGCGAGTTTCTGACCGGCCACTTCGAACAAGCCGAGAAAATCACCGTGGAGTTACTGCAGCGCGCGGCGTCGAGAGTCGATCAGGCGGCCGTCTACCAAATGAAGGTCCGGTTGCATACAGTAAAGGGCGAACACCCGCAAGCCGTCGACAGCGCGCTCGCGTGCCTCGGGCTTTTCGGCTTCGATATTCCGGCACACCCGACCTGGGAACAGGTCCAGGCAGAACACCAGACAGTCTGGCACACCCTCAATGGGCGCTCGATCGAGAGCCTGGTCGATCTGCCGCTGATGACCGATCCGGAACTGCAGGCGGCCATGCACGTGTTCTCGGTCCTCTCTGTCCCGGCCTACTTTACCGACTTCCGTTTGTATTGCTTGCATTTATGCCGCATGGCGAATATCAGCATGCAGCACGGGACGAGCGGCGCCGCCGCGCACGCCTACGGCAATTGGGCGACTGTGCTCGGGCCTGCCTTTCACCGTTACCGCGAGGGTTATTGCTTCGCCAAGCTCGCATGCGACCTGGTCGAGAAGCACGGCTTCATCGGCTACCACGCTAGGGCCCTTCACCTAATGGGAATCGTCGCCTTCTGGACGCAGCCTATCGCCACCGCCATGGATTTCCAGCGAGCAGCCTTTCGCATTGAGACCGAGACAGGCGATCTGGCGTACGCTTGCTACAGCGCATACCACTCCGTCACAGCCCTTCTCCTGCGGAACGATCCACTCGACGCGGTGTGGCGCGAGTCGGAGAGGGCCCTAGACCGCGCTCGGAAAGCCAAGTTCGGCGATGCTGCGGACATGATCGTAAGCCAACAACGCTTCATCGCGACCATGCTGGGCCAGACGACGACCTTCTCCACCTTCAGCGACGCGCAGTTCGACGAATCGACGTTCGAGGCGCAGCTGACAGGGGGTGGGAGCTTGGCCATCGCCGCCTACTGGATCCTGAAACTGAAGGCGCGGTTCCTATCAGGCGACTACGCCGAAGCTCTGGCGGCAGCCGACAAGGCGAAGCCGCACCTTGCAGCCGCAGCCGACCTGGCGAAGCCGCTCCTTTCGGCCGCTATCGTCCTAATCCAGCTGCTTGACTACTTCTACTATGCCGCGCTGACGGTGACGGCGCTCTACAAGAGCGCTTCTGCCGACAAGCAGGCCGAGTGGCACGACCTCTTGGCGGCCCACCTTGAACAACTGCGCGAGTGGGTCGACAACTATCCACCGACCTTCGGCGACAAGCATGCACTGGTGTCGGCCGAGATCGCGCGCCTTGAAGGACGAGACGCCGACGCCATGCGCCTGTACGAAGAGGCCATTCGATCGGCCCACGAACACGGTTTCGTGCAGAACGAGGGCGTGGCCCATGAGGCGGCCGCGCGGTTCTACGCCGCGCGCGGCTTTGAGACCATCGCCCACGCTTATCTGCGCAACGCGCGGCACTGCTATCTTCGCTGGGGCGCCCTCGGCAAAGTCCGTCAACTCGATCAGCGCCATCCGTGGTTCGTCGAGGAATCGGCTCGCTCCGCGCGGACCACGATGATCGGGGCCGCCGTCGAGCAACTGGATGTCGGGACAGTGGTCAAGGCTTCGCACGCGGTCTCGGGCGAGATCGAGATTGGCAAGCTCATCGAGACACTGATGAGAATCGCGGTCGAGCATGCGGGAGCCGAGCGGGGCCTGCTCATCATTATCCGCAACGACGAGCCGCGGATCGAGGCGGAGGCGAGGAGCGGCCGCGGTACGGTGGAGGTCACTTTGCGACAGGCGGCCGTAACGCGTTCGGAGCTTCCCGAGTCGGTGCTCCACACCGTGATCCGAACGCGGGAGAGCGTGATCCTGGACGATGCCTCGATCCAGAATCCGTTCTCGGCGGATGGGTACATCCGTGACGCACACGCCCGATCCGTCCTCTGCCTACCCATGCTGAAGCAGGGCAAGCTGATAGGGGTACTGTATCTCGAGAACAATCTGACGCCGCACGCGTTCACGTCGGCCCGGCTCGCGGTGTTGAACCTACTGGCCTCCCAGGCAGCGATCTCGCTGGAGAACGCTCTGCTCTATGCGGATCTGCGCCTGGAAAACAGCGAACGCAAGCAGGCCGAAGATCGACTGCGGCGAAGCGAGGCCTATTTGGCCAGGGCCCAGAGACTCAGTCTTACCGGCAGTTTTGGTTGGCGACCTTCCAGCGGAGAAATCTACTGGTCGGACGAAACCTTCCGGATTTTCGAGTACGGCGAGTCGACCGCGCCCACCCTGGAATTACTGATGCAACGCATTCACCCCGGAAACGTTGCTGACTTCCGGCAGGTCGTCGAGCGTGCGACGCGGGACGCGCAGGATTTCTCTCACGAGTATCGATTGCGGATGCCGGATGGCAGGATCAAACATCTTTATGTCGTGGCTCATGCTGTGAGGGATGAATCGGGCAGTCTCGAGTATATCGGCGCGGTGATGGATGTCACCGAACGCAAGCAGGCGGAGGAGGCGCTGACGCAGGGTCAGAAGCGTTTTCGGGCGATGGTCGAGAAAAGCGCAGAGGGGATTGTGTTGGGTACCCCCGAGAAAGGCGTCATCTACGCGAGTCCATCGGTTGAACGGGTGCTCGGCTACACGCCTGATGAGTTCGCCGGGCGATCACTGTATGGCGCCGTCCATACGGACCACGGTCAACACATGGCAGATACAATCGCAGAGCTGCTGGCGGAGCCCAATAAGGTAGTCATCGATGAGGTGATGCTGTTGCACAAAGACCGGTCGTGGCGGACGATCGAGTGCACGATGCGGAATCTGATGCATGAGCCCAGCGTGCAGGCCGTGGTGATAAATTTCCGCGATATCACGGAGCGCAAGCACGCGCAGGCCGAGCGCGAGCTGCTCGGGCAGCGACTGCGCCAGGCGGAGAAGATGGAATCTGTCGGACGGCTCGCCGCCGGCATCGCGCACGACTTCAACAACGTGCTGGCGGGCGTGTTCGCTTACGGAGAAATGATCGTCGAGGAGACTTCCGAGCGCTCCCCGCTCAAGCGCTATGCGCAGAACGTGCTCACCGCTGCGACGCGTGGCCGCGCGCTCATCGAGCAGATCTTAGCTTACAGCCGCAGCCAACGCGGCAAGCGCGCACCGATCGACATCGGGCCGGTCGTGGCCGAGACGCTCGAGCTGCTGCGCGGCTCGCTTCCCGCCGCCATCCGCCTGGAGGCGAGCGCCCCGCAGTGGCCTCTGGTGGTGATCGGTGATGCCACTCAGCTGCACCAGGTGGTGATGAACCTGTGCAGTAACGCGATCCAGGCCACAAGCGCGGGCGGCACCTTGCGCGTGGCACTCGACGCCGTGGAACTCCCGGCCGAACAAGCGCTCTCCAACGGCACGCTCCGGCCGGGCCATTACGTGCGCTTGAGCGTCGAGGACAGCGGATCCGGCATGGAGGCGGCGACGCTCGCGCGCATCTTCGAGCCGTTCTTCACCACCAAGGAGATCGGCCGCGGCACCGGCCTGGGTCTCTCGCTGGTGCACGCCATCGTCACCGACGCCGGGGGCGCCATCGATGTCCGCAGCGTCCTCGAGCAGGGCAGCACCTTTACCATCTACCTCCCCCGCGCGCAGGGCGCGCCCGTCACCGCCGAAGAGGCAGAAACCCCGCTGCCACGCGGTAACGGCGAGCGCGTACTGCTGGTCGATGACGATGCGAATGTTCTGGAGATGACTGCCCAGGTGCTCTCCCGCCTTGGCTACGAACCGGTGTCATTCTCCGACAGCCACGCTGCGCTCGCCGCATTCGAGGGCGCGCCCCGCTCCTTCGATGTTGTCGTCGCCGATGATGTCATGCCCGGGCTCACCGGGACCGAGCTCGCAAGCGTGTTGCGCCGGCAGCGGCGCGAGTTGCCGATCGTACTCGTGAGTGGATATAGCGGCCCGATCCTAGCACAGCGCGCACTCGCCGCCGGCGTCAGCGAACTGCTCGTGAAACCGCTGCAGTCGCGCGACATCGCCGCCGCGCTCGCTCGCGTCTTGCACCTCGCTCAGTAGATGATGTCGACCCCTGCGCGTTGAGTGCTAGCCTTATATGCGGCAAGATTTCTCGAGTGGCAGTGCGCTAAGCGGCGTTGAAATCCAGTACCGGGCCGGCCGGAACGATGCCAGTCGGGTTTATCAGCCGATGGCTCTGATAATAGTGGCGTTTGATGTGGTCGAAATTCACCGTGTCCTTGAGTCCAGGCAGCTGGTAGAGCTTGCGCGTGTACGACCAAATCGCGGGATAGTCGACCAGACGCCGGATGTTGCATTTAAAGTGACCGTAATAAACCAAGTCGAACCGGACCAGCGTGGTGAAAAGTCTCCAGTCGGCCTCCGTCAGTACGTCGCCACAGAGGAAACGTTGCCTGGATAGGAGATCTTCCAGCCACTCGAGCGTCCCGAAAACGCCGCCGACCGCCTCATCGTAGACAGCCTGCGATCGAGCAAACCCGGCCTTGTACACGCCGTTGTTGACGGTGTCGTATATCCGAGTGTTGAGGGTGTCGATCTGCGCGTGCAGATGCTCGGGGTAGTAGTCCCCGGAGCTGGCGCCGAGATGGTCGAACGCACTGTTGAACATGCGAATGATCTGCGCAGATTCGTTGCTGACGATCTGCGAGGTGTCCTTATCCCAAAGAACGGGAACCGTGGTGCGTCCGGTGTAGTTGGGGTCGCTGCGTTTGTATAGCTGCCAGATGAACTCGGTCGACTGCAAGGGATCGGCCACAACGCCCGGGCCGGGTTCGAAAGTCCAACCGTTGTCGGCCATCAGCCAGTGCGTCACCGAGAGCCCAATCATGGACTGGAGACCCTTGATCTCGCGGAAGATGGTGGTGCGGTGGGCCCAAGGGCAGGCACGCGCGACATACAGGTGGTAGCGGCCAGGTTCGGCCTTGAACCCGCCACTACCCGTAGGACCTGGCGCCCCGTCTACGGTGACCCAGTTCCGGAACGCAGCGACGGGTCGCTGCAAGTGCCCCTCAGCATCGACCAAGTTGTCCTGTTGACTCCAAGTGCCGTCTATCAGCATAGCCATATGGCAAACTCCTACTGCCGTCCTCTTCAGGTTGAATCAAAAAGCGCCAGGCGCAGTTGCAGCAGAGGAATGACCAGATCCTCCTCGTCCAGCAAGTGCCGGGCAATTGGCATGGACGAACCTTCCACGATACCGATCATATTCTCGGCCGTGCCTCGCGCGCCGTCGCTGCCTGGATCAACGGCACGAAGAGCGCGCCGGGCTTCGGCGAGTTCGAACAGGATGCGGTCAATTTCATGATGATCCGATTCCAAGAGGTCGAATCCGCGAGACAGCCTCGGCTCGATCGCCTGGAATTGAGGAAAGTAGGCCGTGCTCTCAACACGATGGTGCAGTTGCATGCCATACAGGTACTGTCCTAGTCCCGGCAAGAACCGGTCCCGGAACGGTGCGAATTCGATTTTCTGCGCGCGCCATGCCGTACCGAGGTCGGACAGATGCCGCTGGGCGAAGCGAAATCCCTCGTGCATGTCCAACCAACGGGCCGCCGTCGAGCTGGCACTGAGCTCGGGCCAGCGCTCGCGCGGGAATTCCCGCGCGAGATACAGCCACTCGCCGGGCAGTTTTGCCCTGTGCCGCAGACCGGGCACTTCACTAGCTTCAAGAGAGGATTGCTTGTTCATGGCTTGGCCTTCCCGAGTGCTGCGCCGACCTGCCCCTTAGCGAGTTCCTTCCTTCAGGGCGAGCAGTTGCCATTCCCAGCGCAGGCCCTGACCGAAGCCGCCACCGTGCTCGGCGAAGAGCTTGGCGATCTCATCGGCGGTCGGGCGCGCCCAGTCGCGCTGTACCTCGCTCACGTAGGCGATGGTCGACAGCGGTCGCGCGCCAGCCTGAATCATGCGCTGGACTCCGCGCTCGTGACCTTCGTCGCTACCGCCGCCCGAAGCGTCGGTGACGATATAGACCTCGTACCCATCGGCCAGCGCCGACAACACCGGCATGCTCAAGCACACCTCGGTCCACAGTCCGGCCATGACCAGCTTCTTTTTGGCCGCCTTCTTGACCCAGTCCAGGACGCGCTTGTCATCCCACGAGTTCAGCCCGGTGCGGTCGATCGGCTCCTGCTTCGGATGCACGGCCTGCAGTTCCTGGAACAGCGCCTGGCGTTCAGCGAATGCGGTCGTGTATAGCGTCGGCACGTTGAATACCTTGGCCGCCTTGGCCAGGAACACCGAGTTGTTGACCACGGTTTCGTTTGGGTGCGAGCGCAACGCCAGCAGTTGCAGATACTGGTGGTCGATCATCAGAAGTGCATGGTTGTCCGGGGTCAGCAAGGTGTCGTCAGTCTTGTCGCTCATGTCCATCTCCATCGTTTGGCTACAGTCCACCATTCCGGCGGTGGGCAAATGCCCTGGGTAAACCCACTGCGTCCGGCAGTGGGGGGTGTGAGGGCCGACGTCGCCGGCGCTCCGGCTCAATGCGTGCGGTTCAATTCCCGCCCGTGCATTTCGCTGGAGATAGACTAATATGGGAACAATAGGCCCGGTAGTAGGCTTATTTCGGTATCAGAATCCCAAATGGAGAACAATCGAGGCCTTCCGGTGCGCGACTTCAACGATCTCTTCTACTTCGTCCAGGTGGTCGACCACGGCAACTTCAGCCGCGCGGCGGAGGTGTTGGGCATCGCCAAGTCCAAGCTCAGCCGCCGGATTGCCCAACTTGAGCAACGCTTAGGGGTGCGCTTGATCCAGCGTTCGACACGCAAGTTCTCGGTCACCGAGCTCGGCCAGGATTTCTATCGGCACGCACTGGCGATGGTGGTCGAAGCCGATGCGGCACATGAAGTGATTGAGCGCACCAAGACCGAACCGCAAGGCGTCGTGCGGGTGAGTTGTCCGAACGCGCTGTTGTACTTCCGCGTGGCCGACATGATCACCCGGTATATGGCGGCCAATCCGCTCGTGCAGGTGCAGTTGGAAGGCGTCGACCGTCCGGTCGATGTCATCGGCGAAGGCATCGACATTGCGCTTCGCGTGCGCTTTCCACCGCTGGATGACAGTGGGCTTGCGATGCGAGTGCTGAGCGACAGTTCCCAGCGGCTGGTGGCGAGCCCTGCATTGCTCGCCGGGTTTCCCGACGTGTTGGCACCTGCCGATCTGGCTTTGCTGCCCAGTGCCGACTGGGGGCCGGCTGGCCGGGAGCACGTGTGGCGCCTGCGGGGGCTAGATGGCGCCGCGGCGACCGTGCACCACCGTCCGCGTCTGGTTACCGGCGACTTGGTGGCCATGCGGGCCGCCGCCGTTAACGGCGTCGCGGTGGCGCAGCTGCCGACCCTGTTTATCCAAGATGACCTGCTGAATAACCTGCTTGTGGAAGTGCTGCCGCAATGGCTGCCGCGCAGCGGCATCGTTCATGCGGTATTCCCGTCGCGACGCGGGTTGTTGCCGGCAGTACGCGGGCTGCTCGATTTCCTCGTCGCCGAATTTCAGGAGTTGGCCGGTGCTGAAGCGGCTATGGCGGCGAAGGCCGCATCGGCTGCCGCGAAATCCGAATGACCAAACCGGAGCGGGTATGGCAAATATTATCCTGTTATTCGCTTAATGCCCTCATACGCCAGCGGAAGTCGCCATCGGAAAAACATTCGCCCGTCTTGTCTCGCGCGCTTTGAATCCACCGTTGAGCGACGCGGGGTCGCGCCGACGACAACCGAAGCTGATTTATCTGCATCGTCGACTTGCCTCCATGCCTCACCGGTGCTACTGGCCGTGATCGCTCCAACCGTTAGTTATGACCGTTGCGCCGAACTTTGCCGAAATGAATCGACAACCCCCCCCCAAAAACGCCTACCCCCACCAGAAAGCTGAGAAACGAGGTGTTAGGCCCGACTCGAACGGGCCAGTTCGAGAGCAAAACGAGACCCACAATTAGATTTAAGAGTCCCCACGCAAAGTTCACCACGGGCGAGGACATTCCTACACCGCGAGGTTTCGCAAAAGGTGTCGGAAATGTTGAGCCCTGGAGCCCGCAAACCATGTGAGGGACGCAATTGCATAGAAATGTTCCGGCGAAAAACTGTGCGAGATAGTCCATATTGGGCCTAACTACTTATTGGGCGACGAAAACGTCGTATGAGCGCGACGAATTTATCCAATGGCGCTTATGCGCTCCCTGCCATGCGGCTCAGCTCCATAAACATAGGTCTAAGTTTACCGCAGGCTGCGAATGGCCGCTTCATGGCAGGCATTCCGATGTGCTCTAGTTCCGATTTTGGCGTGCGCCGTGAAAAGGGGGGTACCCTTGATTTCCGTGCCAAAAGTGCCGGTACTTTGTTCGCGAAATCATGGGCGAAAATGCCGTTCACCTCGATAACCTGTTGAATACAGAGACCATTCTGTTCGCTGCAAAAGTAG
>JBEKHK010000051.1:0-47141 GCA_050012315.1 Steroidobacteraceae bacterium
GGGCGACGTATTTCGTGAGCACTATGGGCGAGATCGTATTGAGACGGATCAGCCGCTCGATCTCGGCGTCAGGCATGGTGCCCAACAGGCCAGCGGTGCCCAGTCCCGCGTTGTTGATCAAGCCGTAGATCGGACCGAAATCCGCGCGCACGGCGCGCACCAGGGGCTTGATTTGAGCCACGTCGGACAAATCGCAGGCACGAAACTCGATCGCGCCGCGGTGGGCGTCGCGGGCGGCGGCGGCCGCGGCTTCGAGCTCCTCGCTCGTCTTGCGCGCGACGGCAATCACGCGATAGCCGCTCGCCGCCAACGTGCGCGTCATCGCGAGGCCCAAGCCCCGGCTCCCGCCGGTGACCAGCACGTTCGATTGGGGGATGCTCAAGCGAACTCCAGGGGCCGGACCAATTTTCCGGCGGCGCTGAGCTGTAACGCCGGGACGAAGCTGAGCCGGGCGGGCACCTTGTGCGCCGGCAACGCGCGCCGGCACGCTTCCAGCAGATCGTTCTTGAGGCGCTCGATCTGCGCTGCATCGAGCGTCGCGCTCACCGAATCCTCGAGCACCACCTCGGCGACCACGATCGCGCCCGTGATCGGATTGCGCTTCGGGCGCACCAGCGACATCCGCACGCGCGGGTCGGCGTTCAAAACGCCCTCGACTTCCTCCGGGTACACCTTCAGCCCGCCGACGTTGATGACGCCGCCGCGGCGGCCGCGAAAATAATAGCGGCCGTCCTTGAGCTCGACGAGGTCGCCGGTGTCGACGAAGCCGTCCTGGCGCGAGAGCTCGGACGCGGCGGACCCCAGATAGCGCGCGGCGGTCCGGTGCGAGCGGATACGCAGGGTGCCGTCCTCGACCTTCAGCTCGATGCCATCGCGCGGCTTCTCGACGAACTCGGCCGGAAACCCCGCCCGTCCGTCGTTCACGTCGAATGCGACCCCCGCTTCCGTCGAGGCGAATGCATGCGCGATCTTGGCATTCGGATACGCCTCGCGGAGCTGGTCGAGCAGGCCCTGATCCGCCACCTCCCCCGAGAGGCGCAGGTACTCGGGCCGCAAGGACTGCGCGGCTCCGCTCATCAAGGCGCGGCGCCAATGCGACGGCGTCCCCGAGATGTGCGTCACGCCATGCGCCGCGGCGCGCGCGAGGAAATCGGCGGTCGATTCGCCGGGACTCGAGAGCACCAGCGGCGTGCCGCCGAGTACGGCGCGAAGATAGATCTGCAGCCCCCCGTAGCGGCGGATGTCGTAGAACGTGCTCCATACCATGGAGCTCCCGGGCGGGTGCCGCGGCAGTGTGCCCGCGAGGCTCGACAGGGTGTGTGCGACCAGCTTGGGGGTGCCCGTGGTGCCCGAGGTGAGCAGGATCCACTCCGTGGCGACCGTCGCCTGGCGATCGATCTCCGCGGGCACCGGGGCAGGGTCGAGATCGGCGAGCTGCACGCCGGTCCCGGCAATGATGGCGACCTCCGACAGCGTCTCCGGGCTCAAGTCGGGGGTGCAGAGCACCAGCCGGCGCGCGACGCCGTCGAGCTCCAGCAGCGCGAGGGCGGTGCTCAGCTGCTCGCGCATCGTGAGCAGGATCGAGCGCCCTCTGAGAGACTCCAGCCGGCCGCCGAGGCAGGAGGCGTCCGCCAGGCGCGCGAGCTCCACCGAGGCCGCCGGCGCATGAAACGCTCCGCGCCCCGAGGCACCTCGATTTGCCACCGTCTCCCACAAGGATGTCATGATGTTAGCTTAGCGATTCGTCGCTGATCCTGGCAAAGGAAACACGCTTCAAAGTGCCGATCAATTCGCAGTTCGGGCAGCCGCGCGCTCAAACGTTCGACCGGGATAGGCCGAACCCCGCAACGCCTTCCGCCGACATGGCCGGTCTGTTTCCGCAGGGCGTGGCGGCCGCGGAACTCCGCATACCCGGCGACGCCGCGCTCCTGCATCCCGAGGAAGCGGCGAGCATCGCGCGGGCGGTTCCCAAGCGCGTGCAGGAATTCGCCGCGGGACGGCTCTGCGCGCGGCGTGCGCTCGCCGACCTCGGCATCACGGATTTTCCGCTGCGGCCGGGGCCCGATCGCGCGCCTCGATGGCCCGAATCGACCGTGGGCAGCATCACCCATACCGCCGGTTTCTGCGCGGCCGTGGTTGCCGAGCGGCGTCGTTTCGCGGCGCTCGGGCTCGACACGGAGGTGGTCGGCGACCTGCAACGAAAGCTCTGGCCGCGCATCGCCGTGGCCGCCGAATTGGCCTGGCTCGAGCGGCTGCCGGCGTCCGTACAGCCCGCGGCGGCGGCGCTGATCTTTTCGGCCAAGGAGGCCTTTTACAAATGCCAGTTTCCCGTCACGCAGGAGCGGCTGAATTTCAGCGATCTGACGGTGCGCGCGGTCGAGCCGGGCGAGATCGGCCGCAGCGGGCAGGAGGGCGCTCTCGTGGTCACGCCGACGCGAGTTCTGTCGATCGCCCGCGCCCCGTGCGCGCCGATCCTGGGCCGCTATCGATTCCATGGACCCTATATCTCGGTCGGCATGTATCTAGCGGCCTCTGCCTCGCTCATCGATCCGAGATGACCAGCACCCAAACGAGCGCCAACAGGCCGAGGCTGAGCAGCACCGCCGCCGACCCCATGTCTTTCGCCATCGCGGCGAGATTGTCCCGGCCGAGACCGCCTCGATCCACGAGCGCCTCGATCGCGCTGTTCAGCAATTCGACGATCAATACCAGCAGCATGGGGGCGGTCAGCGCAGCCCGCTCCAGGCCGCTTCGCCCGACATAAAGGCCCGCGGGAAGGATCACCACGGCGAGCCCAATCTCTTCGCGAAACGCGCGCTCCTCGATCCACGCGGATCGGATCCCCTTCCAGGAGTACGCGCAGGCGCGCACGAGACGTCCAAGGCCTTGTTGTTTGTTGCGCTCGATCGTCAATACGCCTTGTCGTCGCGAAACACCTTCACCACCGTCATGAGGATGATCTTGACATCCAGCATCGGCGTCCAGCGCCTCAAGTAATCGAGGTCGTAGTTGACGCGTGCCTCCATCTCCTCGAGCTGCGAGGTCTCCCCGCGGCAGCCGTTCACCTGTGCAAGCCCGGTGATGCCGGGCAGCACTTTGTGCCGCACCATGTAGCCCTTGATGAGCTTTCGATATTCCTCGTTATGGGCGACGGCGTGCGGGCGGGGCCCTACCAGGCTCATGCGGCCCTGCAGCACGTTGATGAGCTGCGGCAGCTCATCGAGCGAGGAGCGGCGAAGCGCGGCGCCGATGCGCGTGATCCGGTGATCCGCCTTGGACGCCTGGCGTATCTGCGCACCGTCCTCGGTCACCGTCATGGTGCGGAACTTGTAGACCGCGATCTCCCGGCCGTCGAGGCCGTAGCGGCGCTGCTTGAAGATGATGGGCCCTGGAGAGGACAGCCTCACCAGCACCGCGATCAGGGCGAGGAGCGGCAGGAGCAGCAACAGAATCGTCACCGACAGCACGATGTCGGTCAGGCGCTTGGCCACGCCACGGTAGCCATAGAACGGCGTCTCGCACATGGCGACGACCGGGATGCCCTGAATTTCGCCGGAGCGCGCTTGAATGAGGTCGAACACGAAGATATCCGGCACATAGTAGATCGAGGCCGTGGTATCGCGCAGATCGTCCAGGAGATTCATCACGCGCTTCACGTGGCGGATGGGCAGGGCGATGAAGATCACGTCGGTGCGATGCGCTTTCACGTAGGTCCCGAGATCCGCCAGTGGCCCGATGAGCTCGGCGTCGGATTCGATGCCGAGCCGGTCGGTGCTTCGATCGTCGAAGAACCCGGCCACTTCCAGGCGCATGCCCGGGTTTTTCTTCAGCCGCCGCGCGAGTTCGAGGCTCGAGCTGTTGTAGCCCGCGATGATGGCCGTGCGGGCATCGAACGCGTTCATCAGGAAGCGGCGCATGAACTCCTGCATGGCGAGGGTCGCCACGATCAGCACTGCGGGCGTCGTCACCGCCCAGGTGACGAAGACGCGACGCGGGTAGTGCTGGAGCGGCGATTTGGTGACGTAGGCGATGCCGAGGAGCACCGCGAGTATCAGAAACCACCGGAACAGGACATCGACCACCGCCGAGACGCGCGGAGAGGTCAACTGCGCGGTGACCTCGCGAGGCGGCTGGATCAGCACCAGGCACACCACCGCGACCACCACGATGCCGGAGGAGCGCGGATCGAACTGGCTGCCGAGCGCAATGATCGTCGCATAGAGCGAGCCGACGGCAACGAGGGCGGGAAGCACCGCTTGGGCGCCCGTCAACAGGGCTATCAACAGGCTCTGTCTGAATTGGACCGGCTGGGTCATCTCGTATCCGTGGAGCCACGACATTCGTTCGCAATGCGCTTCGAACGTGGTGGAACTACGACAAATTAGGCCTCATTATCGGTCATTTCCAGCGCTTCCGCGTGGTGCTGGTCCACATTTGTTAAATCGTGCGACACCAATGGTATTCTAGTGTTGCATGCCACAGGTTCCATTACTCGATCTTAAGGCCCAGTACGCGCAGATTCGGGCCGAAGTCCTTCCGGTCATCGAAAGTGTGTGCGCCAGCCAGCAATTCATCCTGGGCGAGCACGTGCGAGCTCTGGAAGCCGAGGTGGCGCAATACTGCAGTGCGTCCGCCGGCATCGGCGTGTCCTCGGGCACCGATGCCTTGCTATTGGCGTTGATGGCGTTCGGGATCGGCGCGGGCGATGAAGTCATCACCTCGCCGTTCACGTTCTTCGCGACGGCGGGCACGATTGCGCGCACCGGCGCGCGGCCGGTGTTCTGCGACATAGACCCGGAGACATTCAACCTGTCCCCCGTCGCGGTCGAGTCGTTCATCGATCAGCATTGCCATGCGGGTGAGGGCGGCTTGGTCAATCGGGCGACCGGAGGCCGGATCCGCGCCCTCATGCCCGTGCACCTGTACGGACAGTCCGCCGACATGGACCCGCTGATGCGCATCGCCCGGCGCTACGGCCTGCGAGTGATCGAAGACGCCGCGCAGGCCATCGGCACCGAGGATGCGAATGGGGCGCGGGTGGGCTCGGTCGGCGACATCGGCTGCTTCTCGTTTTTCCCGAGCAAAAATCTCGGCGCGTTCGGCGATGCCGGTTTGTGCACCACGAACGATCCGGAACTCGCCGAGCACATGCGGGTGCTGCGCGTGCACGGCGGCAAGCCCAAGTATTTTCACGCGCTCATCGGCGGCAATTTCCGCATCGATGAGCTGCAGGCGGCGATCCTCCGCGTGAAGCTCAAGCACCTCGATGCCTGGACGGCGGCGCGGCAGCGAAACGCCGCCTACTATTCCGCGGCGTTCGAGAAAGCGGGGCTCGCTCCGCGCGTGAGGACGCCGCGTCTCGCCGCGCGTGGCCGCCATATCTTCAACCAGTACGTCATCCGCGCCGAGCGCCGAGATGCGCTTCGCGCCGCCCTCACCGAGCGGGGAATCGGCACGGAAATCTACTATCCCGTGCCGCTGCATCTGCAGCAATGCTTCGCCTATCTGGGATACGCGCCCGGCGATTTCCCCGAATCCGAGCGGGCGGCGGGCGAGACGCTGGCGCTGCCGATTTATCCGGAGCTCGTGGAAGCGCAACTTGCCGCGGTGGTCGCGGGGGTCGGCGACTTCTACGGCTGACCTTCAACTCTTCTTGAAGTCGTCCGGCTGCAGCTGATGGCGGGAGAGCAGCTTGTAGAAATCCGTCCGGTTGCGCTTGGCGAGGCGCGCGGCTTGACTCACGTTGCCGGTGGTAATCTGCAGGATCTGCGAGAGATAGTTGCGCGTGAATTCATCGCGCGCCTCGTCGAACGAGGGTAGACGCGTCGGGCTCCCGCCGAGCGATTGCTGTACGAGCTCGGCGGTGATGATGGCGCCATGCGATAGCGCCACGTTCTGCCGGACGACGTTGTAGAGCTGACGTACGTTGCCCGGCCATTCGGACGTGGCGAGCAGTTCCACCGCCTCGGGGGCGTAGATCTTTCTCTGGCCCGTTTCTTTGGCGATCTGCTCGAGAAAATGGGCGACCAGGAGCGGAATGTCCTCGCGCCGCCGGCCGAGCGACGGCACTTCGATGTGCACCACGTTCAACCGGTAGTACAGATCCTCGCGGAACTGGCCGCTCACCATCAGCTGATGCAGATCGCGATGGGTGGAGGAGATGACGCGCACGTTGACGGCGACCGCCTCCGCGCCTCCGATGGGACGAATCTGATTCTCCTGCAAAACTCGCAGCAGCTTCACCTGCAGCTGCATGGGCATGTCGCCCACTTCGTCGAGCAGCAGCGTTCCGCCCTCGGCGGTCTCGAAAACGCCCTTTTGCGCGCGGGTCGCGCCGGGAATAGCGCCCTTCTCGTGGCCGAAAAGCTCGGACTCCAGCAGGCTCTCGGCCATGGCGCTGCAGTTGATGCAGGCGAACGGCTTGTTCCGCCGCGGGCTCGCCTCATGAATGGCGCGGGCCAGAATCTCCTTGCCCGTGCCGCTCTCGCCGGTGATCAGCACTCGCGCGTCGGTGCCGGCAACCATGTTGGCTTGAGCGAGCTTGTCTTCCATGAGCTGATTGCGGGTGATGATATTGGCGCGCCAGTCCTCGGCGACGTGCGCAAAGCCGGAGACCTTGAGGGCTTTCTGCACGTTGTCGAGCAGGTCCTGCTTGTCGACCGGCTTGGTCAAAAAGCCGAACGCACCGCTCTGGGTGGCATGCACGGCGTCCGGAATGGTGCCGTGCGCCGTGAGGATGATGACCTTGAGTCCGGGCCAGCGGCTCTGCAGTTCCTTGAGCAGGCCGATGCCGTCCATCTGGTCCATGCGCAGGTCCGTGATCACGAGATCAGGCCGGAATCGGGTGCAGGCGGCGAGGGCGGCCGCGGCGCTCTCCACCGCCTCGACCTCGTAGTTCTCGGCGCGCAGCCGAATGGTCAGGAGGCGCAGCAGCCCCGGGTCGTCGTCGACCACCAGGATCCGCGCCTTGCGCTTCTGCGCGGAGGTGTCGCGCGAGAGCGGTTGCTGCAGGCCGAACGATAATGGCGTGGTGGAGGCGATCGAATAGGCGTTCACTTGCTTCTCTCCGGTGACATCATCGCGGCTCATTAAGGCGTGTGAGGCGGCTCGCTCGTCGCGCGATCATTGATGGAGCGCTCGATGTGCGTAACCGCATCGAGCTTGGCGCGGGCCTCGTCCAGCGCCTTGCGCAGACGGGCATTGTCGTCCAATTCGGACTGCAACCGGTGGTTGGCCGCCTGCAGCTTGTCCTTGGAATCGTGAAGCGCTTCGTCCCGCAGCCGTTGATTCTCGGCCTGCAAGACCAATCGCTGGTCGACCTCTTGAAGCTCCACCAGGGCCAATAGCCGCTCATCTGGCAACAGAGTCTCAGGCCTGGCCAGCAATTCGGACAACTGTCGCTGCGCAGCGACGGGATCCGACCCGCCGTGACCGGGTATGGCCAAGGCGAGCGCGTACTTGAGCCGGTTGCTGGTGGTCGGCGTGACCGAGGCGGCCTGCTTCGCGGATTGGAACAGTTCGGCCTGCTGCGCCGGATCGCCCTTCGGCAGGGCGCTCATCAGGTCGAGCAGCGGCGTGATCGCTGCGGCGTCCGACGGCTGCGCGGGCTCGGGCGGCGGCGCCGTCTTGCTGTTCAACGAGCCCATTGCTGCACAGCCGCAAAGGGTGCAGAGGGCGAGCAGGTGGAGGGCGCCGGTTCGCAACTTAAGCGGCATGAGCCTTTTCACGGGGGGCGGGCGCCACATGGCGCAGGGGGACGCGGACGCGGAAATGAGCCCCGCCGGCCGGAGCCTCGAGGATCTCGATACTGCCGCCGTGCGCATTGACGAATTCGGTTACCACGGAAAGACCGATGCCGGTCCCTTTGACGTGACCGCCCTGGGGTGTCTTGCCCTGGTAGAACGCCTCGAAAATGCGATTGCGCTCCTCGACCGGTATGCCGGGGCCCGAATCCATCACGTCGAGCACCAACTGCTCGCGGTCGCGCCGGGCGTGGATCGAAATCGTGCCGCCGCGCGGCGTGAACTTGATCGCATTCGACAGCAGGTTGTCGAGGATGAGCCGTATCTTGCCGCGGTCGGCGAGCGGGGTGAGATCCTCCACCTGCACGTCGAGACGCACGCGTTGGGCGACCAAGGTGAGCTGTTGGTTCTCCAGCACCGACTTGATCAGCGGCCGGAGCTTGAACTCGGACACCTCCAGGCCGACGCTCTTCGCCTGCCAGGCGCTGAATGACAATAGGTTCTCGATGAGGCGTTGAAGCTTCATTCCGTTCTCTCGCAAAATTCCCGCCACCTCGCGTTGCGCGCTTTGCAGTTCACCGACTGCCCCGTCCATCAATAATTCGGTTCCCTCACGAATATTCGCGAGCGGCGTCTTCAGTTCATGCGACATATGTCGCAAGAATCGATTCTTTTCCTGCGCCAACTCGAGCAACCGGAGCCGCAGCCACTCCAGCTGCGCCGCGAGGCGCTCGAGGTCGGCCGGCCCGTGGATGACGATGGGCCGCGAGAATGTGCCGCGCCCGAGCTCGCTGATGGACCGGTCGATGGCCCGGATGGGTCTGCCGAAGAGGTAGGTGAACACACCGACGACGGCGAGGGTCATCGGTACCAGGAGCAGGGTTCGCCAGAAGAGATTTTGCTGCGCGAGCTCGGCGGAATTCTGCAGCGCGGAGAGATCGTGGTCGATCTGCCCGTTGACCCGGCTCGAGATTTTCGCCGCCAGCTCCGACATCTGCGGGTAGGAGTTGACGAGATCCGTCATGCGCTGTGAGCTCGGCGGCGCCGTTTTCACTTCCTCCCAGGCATGCTCGTCGCTCGCCTTGAGCTCGTGCACGTCGGCTTGCGCCTGCGCGTCGAGCGGCAGCGTGAGCAGCTCGTCGAGGGTCCTCTCGAGCAGCACGTGAGTGCGGGCATAAGCCTCCAGCAGGTCGTTGTTCGGCAGGATCTGATAGAGCCGCGCGGTGCGTTCGAGAGAGGCGATCTCGACGAACATGCGCTGGTTGTTGCGTGTGCCTTGCACGCCGCGCACCACCAGCTGTTCGCTGCGGTTCGACATCCGATTCATCTGCACGGCCGCATTGACGATCGCGAACAGGAGCGGCGCCGCGACGATCGTGAAGCCGATCAGCATCAGGCCGCTCAGTGACTTGGGTCGGGGCAATCGCATGGCAGGCATTCTAGCGTAAGGGCCCGGGCGAGGAGCGACGGCGTCATATCTGTAGAATCCCCGCATGACCGCCGATGCACCCTATTCCGATCTGTCTCCGGAGACCGTCTTGGACGCGATCGAGGCGGTCGGGTTCCGGTGCGACGGGCGCGTGCTCGCGCTCAACAGCTACGAGAATCGGGTCTATCAGGTCGGCGTCGAGGATGCCGAGCCGGTGGTCGCGAAGTTCTACCGCCCGGGCCGCTGGAGCGACGCCTCGATTCGCGAGGAGCATGGGTTTGCCGTCGAGCTCAGCACCCAGGAAATTCCGGTGGTCGCGCCCCTGTCCCGCGACGGTGAGACCCTGCATTTTCACCACGGCTATCGCTACGCCGTCTTTCCCCGCCGCGGCGGCCGCTGGCCCGAGCTCGGAACGACGGACGAGAGAGAGTGGGTCGGACGGTTTTTGGGGCGAATTCACGCGGTCGGCCGCGCGGCCCCGTTTCGGGAGCGGCCCGGGCTCAGCATCCAGGCGCTCGGCCGGGACGCCCGCAATTTCGTGCTCGAGGGCGAATGGATGCCGGATTATCTCGCCGACAAATATGCCGATCTCACCGATGCGCTGCTCGACGAGGTCGAGGATCGAGCCCGCGGCTGGCGAGGCGCCGCGACCGGCCGCATTCTCGGCGATTGTCACCGCGGCAATATCCTCTGGACCGACGCGGGCCCGCATTTCGTCGATCTCGACGATTGTGTGACCGGTCCCGCCATCCAGGACCTATGGATGCTGATTGCGGGGAGCCGGGAGGAGATGGCCGTGGAGCTCGCCGACATATTGAGAGGCTACGAGCAATTTCTGCCGTTCAATCGGCGCGAGCTCGCCTTGATCGAGCCGCTGCGTGCCCTGCGCATGATCCACTATTCTGCTTGGCTGGCGCGACGCTGGGACGATCCTGCGTTTCCGCAGGCTTTCCCCTGGTTTGCCGGCTCTCGCTATTGGGAAGAGCATTATCGCGCGCTCGAGGAGCAGCTCGCCGCGGTGCTCGAGCCGCCGCTCGAGTTGTGATCGCGGTCGTATTTGGGGATCATCGTCTCGGGGATCATAGGAAATTCATGAAAGTCATAACCTTCACCGTGTGTGCGCTGGCCCTGATGAGCGGCTGCCAGCGTGAATCGGGCGATGCCAACAACCCGAATCCCGCAGTTCGGCGCAAGGCGGTGGTTGCGGTGCAGCGCGGGCCCAGCTTGGAGGAGCTGACCGCAGGGATGGTTGAAGCGGCGACGCAGGGTAAGTCGCAAACGCCGGTGGGGCTGAAATTCGACCTGCTGAGCAGGCCCGTGCAGGGCGCCCCTTTGGAGATCGCGATTGCCCTCCTGCCGGGAGAGGCGGCGGGTCCGGCGACCGTCGAGGTGAGCGCCCCGGAGGCGCTGCAAGTGCCCGCGGGCGATAGCAAATTCGAATTCCCCGCGGTCGAGCCGAGTCAGGTGTATAAGCACAGCATCACCCTCACCCCCACCGCGGAAGGGGTGTTTCTGCTGACGCTGACCGTGAATCTCAAGCACGACGAAGTGGCGGATACCCGGGTGTTTTCCCTGCCCCTGATCGTGGCGGGAACTGGCGCGCCGCCGCCGTCTTCCTCCGCCATTCCGCCCCGGACTTCCGCCTCCTCGCCCCCGGGTTGAGATCCTCGCGGTAAAAGGCTCCAGCAAGAGGCTGGATTTAGTCGTAGAATGGGCGGTTTCGTCCCCTCGCTTTAAGGTCCGCCGTGTCGCTCCAACTTCGAAACATCGCCATCATCGCGCACGTCGATCATGGGAAAACCACGCTCGTCGATCAGCTGCTGCGCCAGTCCGGCACGCTCGATGCCCGAAAGGACCTGCAAGAACGCGTGATGGATTCGAACGCGCTCGAGCGTGAGCGCGGCATCACCATCCTGGCCAAGAACACCGCGATCACCTGGGGCGATTATCGAATCAACATCGTCGACACCCCGGGGCACGCGGATTTCGGCGGTGAGGTCGAGCGGGTGCTTGCGATGGTCGATTGCGTGCTCCTCTTGGTGGATGCCGTCGACGGACCCATGCCGCAGACCCGCTTCGTCACCCAAAAGGCCTTCAAGCACGGACTTCGGCCCATCGTCGTGATCAACAAGATCGACCGCGACGAGGCGCGGCCCGGGTGGGTCCTCGACCAGACCTTCGATTTGTTCGACCGGCTCGGCGCCACCGACGAGCAATTGGACTTTCCCGTGATCTACGCCTCGGCGCTGCGCGGTTTCGCGGGTCTCGACTCGACGGTCCGGGACGGGGACATGCAGCCCCTGTTCAAGACCATCGTCGAGCATTGCCCGCCGCCCGATGTCGACGTGGACGGTCCGTTGCAACTGCAGGTGACGCTCCTCGACTACTCGAGCTACGTGGGCGCCATCGGCATCGGCCGCATCAAGCGCGGCACCCTGCGCCGCGGCATGGCGGTGACGGTGGTCGATCGCGCGGGCCGGCAACGCTCCGAGCGAATTTCCCAGATCCTGGGCTTCCACGGTCTGACCCGGGTCGAAGTCGAGAGCGCGAGCGCAGGCGATATCGTCGCGTTTGCCGGCATTGCCGAGCCCAAGGTGTCGGACACGCTGTGCGATCCGGCGAATGTCGAGCCTTTGCCGAGCCTCACGGTCGATGAGCCGACCATCAGCATGACCTTCGAGGTGAACACCTCGCCGTTCTTGGGGCGCGAAGGCAAATTCGTGACCAGCCGCCAGATCCGCGAGCGCCTCGAGCGCGAGTCCATTCACAACGTGGCGCTGCGCGTCGAGCCCACCGCCGATCCCGACAAGTTCGTGGTGTTCGGCCGCGGCGAGCTGCATCTCGGCGTTTTGCTCGAGAATATGCGCCGCGAGGGTTACGAGCTCGCGGTCTCCCGGCCGCGGGTGGTGATCAAGCAGATCGACGGAGCGGCGCACGAACCCTACGAACAGGTGACGGTCGATGCCGACAGCGATGCGCAGGGCGACATCATGTCGGCCCTCGGCAGCCGCGGCGCGGAGCTCAAGGACATGCAGGCCGATGGACGCGGACGGGTGCGCCTCGACTACATGATCCCCTCACGCGGGTTGATCGGGTTTCAGACCGAATTCCGCACCATGACCCGCGGCACGGGGCTCCTGCATCATGTGTTCGACCACTACGGGCCGGTCGTGCAGCGCGATCTCGGTCAGCGGCCCAATGGCGTGTTGATCGCCAACGGCCAGGGGGTGGCGCTCGCGTATTCGCTGTTCAGCCTGCAGGAGCGCGGGCGGCTTTGTATCGGGCCGGGCGAGGAAGTCTACGAGGGTATGATCATCGGTCTCAACAATCGGGACAACGACTTGGTCGTCAACCCGCTGAAGGGCAAGAAGCTCACCAACATGCGCGCCGCCGGCAAGGATGAGAACGTGGTGCTGACGCCGCCGATCCGCTTCACGCTCGAGCAGGCCATGGAGTTCATCGACGACGACGAACTGATCGAGATCACCCCGACCTCCGTCCGTTTGCGCAAGCGCAATCTCAAAGAAGTCGACCGCAAGCGCTCCGGGCGCGAAGCGGTCGATCAAGGCGCCTGATCACTTAACCGATTATTGGGCGAAACGAGACGCCCGTCACACCGCCGTTGCGGGATCTCCCTAACATTCAGCCGAATTGGGAGACCCTACCACTTGTCACGCGATAACGCGGCCGCCTATCTGCCATCGCCTGCTCCGGAGAGCTTGAACCGGCTGCTCGAGCGCCAGTTGGCCGAGGCGGGAGGGCGAGGCGACCTCGACATGAACGCGCTGTTCGCGGCGGTGAGCGCGCAGTACGACCGGATGGATTCGGAGCGGCGCGGCATCGTGCGTTCCATGCAGCTCATGTCGGACGAGGCCCAGGCGCTCACGCGCGAGATCCGCGAGCAAAGCGCGACGCACCTGCAGGCCATTCTCGACAACGTCAAGGACGCCATCGTCACGGTCGACGATGCCGGCCACATCGAGACCTTCAACCCCACCGGCGAGCGCATCTTCGGCTACGCGCAGTGCGAAATTCTGGGCCGAGGGCTCGACTATCTCCTGCCCGAGATGGGCTCGGCCGGACCCCTCGATTTTCTCGATCGCTGCGCAACCAAGATCGACGACACGCACGCGGACCTCGCCGCACATCAGACCTGGGGCAGGACCAAGTCGGGTGTCCGCGTGGCGCTGGAAGTCGCCGTGAGCAAGGCAAACCTCAACCGCCGCGACGGCTACATCGTATGCATCCGCGACATCACGGAACGCCATCTTGCGGAGCGATCGATGCGTGAGAGCGAAGCGCGCTATCGCACCCTGGTCGAGAACGCTCCGGAGGCCATTCTCGTGTTCGACGTCGACGGCGGCCGGTTCGTCGACGTGAACGACAACGCCTGCCGTTTCTTCAAGACCGACCGTGCCACACTGCTCGCGAACGGACCCGACAAGTTCACGCCGCTGCGCCAACCGGACGGCACCGCCTCGTTCGGGGTCGCGCGCGCCCACATCGAGGGTGCGCTGGCCGGCGAAACTCCGGTCTTCGAGTGGATCCACTGCGATTCGCTCGGCCAGACCATGCCCTGCGAAGTCCGCTTCGTGCGCCTGCCGAGCTCCCATCGCCGCTTGATCCGCGCGAGCATCACGGACATCACCGAGCGCAAGCGTGCCGAGGCGATCGCAGCGGGCGAACGGCGCGTGTTCGAGAAGATCGCGGCAAACGCGCCGCTGCTGATGGTGCTCGAGGCCATCGGGGAAGTGATCGAGCGGGTGGTCGCCGGCGGGCGCTGCGCGATCAGCATGTTCGATCGGGAGCGGCAGGTGCTTTCCTTCGGCGTGGCGCCGAGCCTGCCGCGCGAGTTCGTCGCCGCCATGGATCGGACGCCCATCGGCATCCGCTTCGGCTCCTGTGCCGCCGCGGTCTATCTCTCGCGGCAGGTGACGGTCGCCGATATCGAGACCGATGCTCTTTGGGAGCATCGCCGCGAGGCCGCCGCGCAGGCTGGGCTGCGCGCCGCATGGTCTGCGCCGATTCTGGCTTCCGACGGCCAGATGCTCGGCACCTTCGCCGTCTATCAACGCCAGCCGGGAGTGCCGGCGGCCCGCGATCACGAGCTCATGTCGCGCATGACGCAGATCGCGGGCATCGCCATCGAGCGGCGCGGCGCGGAGGACGCGTTGCGCGAGAGCGAGGCGAAGTTCCGCGGCTTGTTCGAGGGCGTGATGGAAGGGGTCTACCGGACCACGCGGGACGGCAGGCTGTTGGTTGCGAATCCTGCATTCGTTCAAATGCTCGGCTTCTCCTCGGCCGAAGAGATCTACCAGGTCCCCGCCGCCTCGCTTTACTGGTATCCGAGCGATCGTGAAGCGTACCTCCGGCGCATGGAGAGCGACGGCGAGGTGCGCAATCACGAGTATGTGCTGCGGCGCAAGGACGGCAGCATGGTCGTCGTGGTGGACAACGGGCGGGTGGTGCGCGACAAGCACGGCCGGATCAGCGCCTACGAGGGCACGATTTCGGACATCACCGAGCGCAAGCAGGCGGAGACCGCCGTGTTCCAGGCCAAGGAACGCGCGCAGGTGACGCTGCAATCGATCGGCGATGCCGTGATCACGACGGACTCCGAAGGGCGCATCGATTATATGAATCCGGTCGCGGAAAGCCTCACCGGTTGGGAGAGCCGCGAGGCGCAGGGACGCTTGATCGGCGATGTGCTGACCGTCGTCGATGAGAGCACCAGCGAGGCGGGCGAGAGTCCTGTCATGCGGTGTCTGCGCGAGGGCCAAGTCCTCGGGCTGACGCAGCACACCGTGCTCATCGCCCGGCGCGGCCAGGAGATCGCCATCCAGGACTCGGCGGCTCCGATCCGCGACCGCGCGGGGAATCTGATCGGCGCGGTGATGGTATTCCACGACGTGAGCAAGGAACGGCGGCTGCATCGCGCGCTGCATTACCAAGCAAGCCACGATGCGCTCACCGGCCTCATCAACCGGCGCGAATTCGAGAATCGGCTCACCGCGGCGGTGGAGAAAGCGCGCCATGAATCCGGAGCACGTCAGGCGCTGCTCTACCTGGATCTGGATCAGTTCAAGCTGATCAACGACACTTGCGGTCATCCGGCGGGCGATCAGCTGCTGCGGCAGATTACCGGCCTGCTTCAGTCCCGGGTGCGCACCGGCGACACGCTCGCCCGCTTGGGCGGCGATGAGTTCGGCATCCTGCTCGCGAGCTGCTCGCTCGATCAGGCGCTGCGAGTGGCCGAGCAACTGCGCCAGGCAATTCGCGATTATCGATTCATCTGGCAGGACGGCGTGCTCGCCGTCGGCGTGAGCATCGGCATCGTGGAGATCACCCCCGATACGCCCACCGTCGCGAACGTGATGAGTGCGGCCGATGTCGCCTGCTACTCCGCGAAGGATCTCGGGCGCAACCGTGTGCAGCTCTACAAGCCCGACAACATGCTCGAGCGGCATCGGGAGATGCATTGGGTGTCGAAGCTGACCCGCGCCGGCGATGAGGGCCGATTCGAGCTTTTCTACCAGCCGATCGTGCCGATCGGCGGCAATGCCGCGGGGCGCGAACACTTCGAGCTGATGCTGCGCCTGCGCGACGAATCCGGGGCCGTGGTGGCGCCGGCCGAGTTCATACCTGCGGCCGAGCGCTACAACGTCATGCCGTCGATCGACCGCTGGGTGGTGCGCCAAGCCCTCGAGCACCTGGTGCACCGGATCGCATCGGGCGTCGCCCCTTACACCATCGCGGTCAATCTCTCCGGCACCTCGCTCAACGACGAGCGCTTCCTCGAATATCTCATCGCCGAGCTCTCGGCCCGGGAACTCGTGCCCGGCGCGATGTGCTTCGAGATCACCGAGACGGCGGCCATCGCGAACCTCGGCAACGTCGTGTATTTCATGCGCGAACTGAAGGGCCGCGGCTGCCATTTCGCGCTCGACGATTTCGGCAGCGGCCTGTCCTCGTTCATGTACCTGAAGAACCTCCCGGTCGATTACCTCAAGATCGACGGACAGTTCATCGAGAACGTGACCCGAGATCCGGTGGACCGCAGCATGGTCGAGGCAATCAGCCAGGTCGGCAAGGCGATGGGGATCCAAACCATCGCCGAGCGCGTCGAGTCGGCCGAGGTGCTGGCCGAGCTCGGCCGTCTAGGGATCGGTTTTGCGCAGGGCTTTCACATCGCCAAGCCGCGTTCGACGGCCGAATTCCCGTACGCCAAGTAATCCACCGCGGACGATGCGTCAGGGCACGACGTGCGAGCTGCCGAGATCCTTCCATTCGTAGCGCGGCACCTGCACCCACTGACCGTCCTTGAGCTCCGGCACTTTGTGGACCTTGGCCTGATCCACCGACATCACGCCGTCCTTGTCGCTGACCCAGAAATCGATGTCGTAGATTTGATCCTTGGTGCCGACGGCGCGAAAATCCGTGCAGGCGAAATAATGTCCGTCCTCGTCGAGTTGCCGCACCGGCTGATGGGTGTCGACGAACTCGAGGGTCAGCTCCTTGCCGGTCTTGTCGTCCTTGATCTTGAACACGCCGTTGTTCTTCGCGGCCTGCAGCATCGCGTTTCTCTCGACCGCCGACATGACTTCCCAGCCGCGCTTCGTAGCCAAATGTCCGGGATGCTCGGAGGCCGGAATCCACCACCAGGGGATGGGCTGACGCGCCATGAGGGTCCACTCGGAGTCGACCTTGAGGGGCGCCTTGTAGATGCGCGTCTCCTGGATCTGCAGTCGGCCTCCCACGGGCACCACCCAGAAATCGATCAAGTATTTCTTCTTGGCGTCGCCGGCGTCGTGAAACTTCACGTCCGGGAAAAATCCGTAACCGTCGATGGTGCGGGTGAAATCGATGCCGTCGAGGGCGAGCTTCAGCTGATCTCCGTTGAGCGAATCGTTCAATGGGAAGGTGCCGCCGTTCGCCTTGAGCTCGGCATCGATCGACTGCTGCACGACCGCCTCCGCATCGCTCGCGGTGAAGTTCTGCATGGCCGTCTCCGTCGCCTCCACGTTGCCGGCCGCCATGAACTCGCGCGCGCGCGCGAGTTTCTCGGCGGGGTCCGCGAGAAACGACTTCTTGGCCTCGGCATTGCTGAAGCAGAAGGTCTTGCCGTCTTTGTCGGTCCAGGTGATGGAACAATTGGTCATGACGTGCTGACCTTCCGATAGAGCCTCGGCGCATTGGCCGCCGAACTCCGCTTTCGGGGGGAGCGCGTCGGCGGCGAAGGCGCTGCCGCATAGGAGCATTGCCGCGCAAAGTGCAGAAGCGGAAGATTTGGGCACCATGGAAGTGACTCCCAGAGGTTGGCGCCGCGGAAGCGGCCGGCCGATGGGCTAATCTACGGCTTGCGGCAGCTGCTTTCCATAGGCAGGATGCCGCTGCATGCAGAAACCCGCGCGAACGCCGGCGGCGGACGGCGCACCTTGCTGAGGGGCGCAGCGGCGATTCTGCTCGGCGCCTGGTGGATCGCGGCATGCGCGTCGACCGGAGCCGCCGGCTCGGATTCGTCTCAGGCTGCCGCGGCGGATGCCGATTTCCCGCCGGCCGCCGATTTCGCACCGACCACGCTCTATCTGGTCCGAAGACGCTGGCACATCGATGTGGGCTTCGACACCGCGGGCCTGCGCGCGCCGCTCGCCGAGGTGCTGCGGGAGCTTCCCGGCTCCCGGTACGCTTTGTTCGGCTTCGGCGACCGACACTACCTGTTGGCGAAGCACCCCGGCGCGCCGGAGCTGCTCGGAGCGCTGTGGCCTGGGGCGGGGCTGATCCTGGTCACCGCGCTCTCGGACTCCCCGCAAGAGGCCTTCGGCGCCGCGGAGGTGATCGAGTTGCCGCTGAGCGCGGAACACTCGCGCGCGCTCCAAGCGTTCCTGTGGAGTTCGCTCGCCCGAAGCGCGCCCGGCGCCACGATGGCGCCCTACGCGGCAGGGCCCTACGATGCGAGCGCTTACTTTGCTGCCGTGCCGCGCTACTCGGCACTGCACACCTGCATCACGTGGGCAGCCGAGGCGATGCGGGCGGGAGGCTTTCCGATTCGCAGCCGCCTCACCCTGGTCGCGGGGCAGCTATGGCGTCAAGCGCTGAAACTTCGGCGGGCGACCGCCGCCCGGGCGCTCGAGCGCCAAGACAGCTCGTTTCGGTCCTCCTCAATCGCAGGGGGGCGGGTTGCCGTTATTGCAGACCACGGTGGCGCCGCTGCCCTGCGGGACGACGACGGTGGTCTTGGCGGGGGGTGGCGGCGGACTGCTGCTGCTGATGCAGCCGGCCAATAGCCCGGCGGCGAATACTGCGCTCAATAGCACCTTCATTGGGCGACTCCTGTTCGTTGAATCGATGTCATATCTAGGTGTGAATTTTGGGGCGCACGGGCCCGGCTTTTACAGGGGCCGAGGTCGCGTGGGGGTGTCGTCCCCTGTCCTACAGTGCACGCTCGATATACAGTACTTCGGACCCCGGGATACTGGATTTACGGCCGGCCTGCGGGCGCGATAGAGTCTCTGCATGGCTCGCAATTTCATCGGTCATCAGCCGTTCAAGGGCCGGGGCGCCGCATCCAATCCCACCGGGCGATTCGACGCGCTGTCCGTCGAAAAGACGCAGGACGGCTGGTATCAAGAGGAGACGCCGGAGAGTGTCGCCGAGACCGTGCTGCCGGACCGCGCCCGCGGCATCATCACCAGCAACGATTCGCCGGACGTGGGATTCGATCAGTCGATCAATCCGTACCGCGGCTGCAGCCACGGCTGCATCTATTGCTTCGCGCGTCCGAGCCACGCGTTTCTCGGGCTGTCGCCGGGACTCGATTTCGAGACGAAGCTCTTTTATAAGGCGGACGCGGTCAAGATTCTCGAGGCGGAACTCTCCAAGCCCAGGTACGTTTGCAAGCCGATCGCGCTCGGCATCAACACCGACGGCTACCAGCCGCTCGAGAAGAAACTCGAGGTGACGCGCGGCATTCTCGCCGTGCTCGCACGCTGCCGCCACCCCGTGACCATCGTCACGAAGAGCGCGCTGGTGTTGAGGGATCTGGACCTGCTCGAGGATCTGGCCAAGGATCGCTTGGTGTCGGTGATGGTCAGCATCACCTCGCTGACCGACGAGATCAAGCGCACGCTCGAGCCGCGCACCGCGTCACCGCTCGCGCGGCTGCGAGTCGTGCAGCAGCTGTCCCAAGCCGGCGTGCACGTGGGGGTGCTGGTCGCACCGGTGATTCCGGCGATCACGGATCACGAAATGGAGGATATCCTCGCGGCGTCCGCCGATGCGGGAGCGATCTCTGCCGGGTATGTGCTGCTGCGGCTGCCGCACGAACTCAAGATCATCTTTCGCGAGTGGCTCGCCGATCACTACCCGGATCGCGCGGCACATGTCATGTCGTTGATCAATCAAGCGCGCGGCGGGAAGGACTACGATTCGGAGTTCGGCGTGCGCATGCGCGGAACCGGCGCCTATGCGGAGCTGCTGCGCGCGCGCTTCGATCTTGCCGTGCGCAAGCTCGGCCTGCACTCCTCGGAGGGCCGCTATGAGCTCGATTGCTCGAAATTCCGGGCCCCGGTTCCCGCCGGGGGGCAGATGTCGCTCGGCCTTTGACGGGCGCCCGTCGTTAGCGAGGAACGAAAAACTCGCTGTAGGTCTGGATGCGGTCGTCGCGCACCTCGAGAAGATCGACGAGCTCGGTGGGCACGGTGACGCCGGTCACCTTGGAGAAAATATTGACGCGCCAGTGGGCGGAGACCTTCGGCCCCTCGATCACCAGCGAAATCAGCTGATAATCGGACAGGCGAAATACCTTGGTCATCATCGCAAGCCAGGGACGAAAGTCCGCCAAGCTCTCGGCCCGAATCGCGATCGGCTTGTCGGCGCTGGCGCCGGCGATTTCGAATCTGCCGCGCTCCGCGAATAGGCGGCACATTGCCGCGAGATCTCCGCCAATGCGGGCCGTATGTAAATCGCGCACCATGCGCTCTGTTGCGGCGCGTTCCGTCACTCAACTGCTCCCGGGTCAATCAGAGCCGCTCGAATCTCCGCACCTATCTTCTCGAATACCGTGCGGGCGTAGGGGATGACCGCACTCAGCCCATAAAACAGATGGATCATACCCGGGTGGCAAGTATAGGCCAGCGCCGATCCGGTGTGGGTCAGTCGTGCGAAATAATCCTTTCCCTCGTCGCGCAACGGATCGAATTCGGCCGTGTGCACGAGCGTGGGCGGCACTCCCGACAGGTCGGCGGCGAGCAGCGGAGAGATGCGTGGGTCTTGGGGATCGGCTCCGGCCGGTGAGCAGTGCTCGAGGTCGTGGTCGAGGGTGTCCTGATCGACCAAGTATCCCGAGGCGAACTCGGCGCGCGAGCCTGAGCGGCGGCCGTAGTCCAGTATGGGGCAGATCAGGAGCTGGAGCGCCGGACGCGGCGCAGCCGTTCGCGCGAGCGCGTGGCAGGCGGCCGCGGCCAGCGTGCCGCCCGCCGAGTCCCCGCACACGCAGAGCCTCGCGGCATCGACGCCGAAGTCCGCGGCGTGCGAGCCGATGTAGGTGATGGCCGCAATTGCGTCGTCGAGACCGGCGGGGAAGGGGTGTTCGGGCGCCAGCCGATAGTCCACCGCGATGACGCGGCACTCACTCCAGTGGCACAAGGCGCGGGCGATCGAGTCGTGCGTGTCGATCGAGCCCGCGACGAGCCCGCCGCCGTGAAAATAGATGACGCCCGGACCGGGCTCTCGCGAGCTCTGCGCCGCGGCGCCCGCGGGGGTCAGAATGCGCACGGCGAGCGGGCCTGAAGGCCCCGGGAGCGTGCGATCGACGCTTGCGCCGATGCTCGCGGCCGGTCCACCAAGCTTCATGAGCTCGGCGAGCTGTGCGCGGCGCTGAGCGACGCCGACGGTGCGTGCGTTCGGCGGGTTTCCGGCCGCCAACACGTCCAGGAATCGCTTGACGCGTGGATCGAGCGGCAAGAGGGTCGGGCCCCGTCGGCGGCTTAGAGCGCCAACGCCCGCCGAGTCACTGCCGGCCACCGCTCGAGGTCGACTCCATGATTGGCGAAGAGCGCGACCACCAATCGATCGATGCCGAACGCCACGCAGCTGGTGTGCGCGGGATCCCCGCGCACATCATTCATATTCCACACGTTGCCGAAGTGCTCGCGGTGGTAATTGAAACTCATGCACGCGGTCGGCGTTGCGTGCGCGTGGTACGGAATCAGCATCTCGAACTTGAGCGCCTGTTGGCGTTGACTGACCGCCATCACCTGGCCGACTCGGCCGAAGAAGGGATCGTTCGCGACCTCGAGCGTATGCGGCAGCGAGAGCTCGGCGGCGATGCGCGGTGCGCGCGCCAGCCAGCGCTCGCGGTATTCGACGATCTCCTGCGGCGAGCCGATGCGCACGAATTCGCGCATTCGGAACGATTGCAGCCGGTCCAGGCTCTTCGAGGGCTCGTGGCGGAATACGTCGGCCTCGATGTCGAACTGCAATCCGCCCGCCGGCAGCGGACCGCGCGCCGCCGCGATGGGATACACGGGGTAGCAGGCCGCGGGCGAGAGCACCAAGTCCGAGGCGGAAAGCGCCTCGGTCCAATCGCCGCCCGTTTCGTGCCGGTCGGCCGCGGCGCGGATCGCGGGCTCACTGCCGTGCAATGCGCACACGCACCCGAGAAGGTTCGGAAAACTCTTGAGATACCCCGACTTTTCCAGTTGCTTGCGGCTCATGACCGGCGGGAAGCGCATCACCTCGACCCCGGGCTCGCGCAGCCCGGTGATGTAGTGCTCGAGGCGCTCCGTGACGTTGACGTAAAGCGCGGTGCGCGCGTACACGCCGTCGACGGCCATCGGCATGAACAAGGCCGGCGCAAGGTGCGCGAGAGCATCGGCCGGATCGGCCGCGTTATTGATCATGAGCGGCGCCGACAACACATCGCGCAGGTGCCGACCGATACTGAACTCGCTATCGTTGCGGAAGCCGGAGAGTCCGCAGGCACGCAGCGCCGAGAGCACCGTCTCGACCGCAAGCTCCGAAGCCTGCACCTTGGTGAGCGTGATCATCGATTGAAATTCGAGTGCGGCAACGGCCTTTTCGTCGGACATGATTGCTTGATAGCTGCGCATCGCCGAGTTCAACACGCTGCGCAAGGTGCGCAGCGACGATGCGGCCTTGGTGAAATGGGCGGCGCCCGGCGGCATCTGGCCGCCCGAGCTGCGCAAGGCGTTGCGCATGAAAGCCTGCGCCTTGATGGTGGCGGCCGCGGCGATGCCTGCCCAGACGGACCCCCACAAGATGTGGGCATGCGGCACCATCGTCTGCGCATGGATCTTTTCATAGGGTTCCGGCAGCACCTGCTGGGCGGGAGCTTTTGCCCGCAGCGCGAAGCCCTCGCTGTGCGTGCCGCGCATGCCGAGAGTGTCCCAGGATTGCAGCCGATCGAGGGTGTAGTCTTTCTTGAGCAGCACCAACAGCACTTGATCGGAACCGGCCGCATCCGCGGCGCGGCGCGCCGTCGTGACGATGCCGTCGGCCTCGGCGGCATAGGAAATGACGGTCGCCTTGCGCTCGAGCGTCACATCCTCGCCCACGTGTTCGATCGCGGCATCGCTCGATCGGACGTTCCCGCCTGCCTGGCCTTCGGTGGTCGAGGAGGCCATCAGCAATTGCTCGGTCGCGATCTGCCGCAAAATCCGCTCCAGCGCGACACTGCCCTTGGAGTGTCGAAGGAGGCATGCGATCTTGATTTGGTGCATTGCGAAGATCAGCGCCGTCGATGAGCAGGCCTGCCCCAAAATGAAGCAGACATCGGCGATCTCGGCGATCGTGGCGCCTTCCCCGCCCAAGGAGGCGGGCACCATCAGGCCCAGGAGCCGTTGATTACGGATTTCAGCGAAGGCCTCCGCCGGGAAGCGGGCAGCGGCATCGACGGACGGCGCATGCTGCGCCGCCGCCTCGGCCGCGACGCGGGCCCGCGCCGTGTGGGCGCCGGTGACGGTGGTCAGAACTTGAGCACCGGGGGTCGACAATCGTTGGGCTTCCATAGGTTCTCGTTTTGTCGTGTGGCTCGGGCAATGCAGATCGGCGCATTATGCAGAGAGATCCGCCGGCGCCGACAGATCAATGGACCACAAAATTCCAACTCGGTGACATAGTGCCCTGAAATAACAGCGATATGTCAAGCTTCGACGCTGGTTGTGCTACACGGTATGATCCGCGGTCTTGCCCCAGGAGACTGATTAAGTGGATACGCGGACAAACGAAGTGTGCGACCGGCTGATAGCGCTGGTCAAGCAGGTATCCGGTTCTACCGCGGTGTTTCCGACGCCGTTTCCCGTGGGGACCCAGCTGAGCGACTTGGGCATCAGCTCGCTGAAAATGGTCAATTTGATGCTGGCGGTCGAGCTCGAATTCGATATCGCCATTCCGCAGTCCGATATCACGCCGGAAAATTTTCAATCCGTGAATTCGATCCGAGCGTTGGTCGATAAGATGCTCAGCATGCGGCGGCACTGAGGGCGGCGACCAGCTCGTCCACGTCCGCCTCCGACGTCTCGCCATTGGTCGCGCAGATGCGCACGACATCGCGGCCCTCGAAGGTCGTCGGCGCGACCCAGGCACGCCCCGAGGACACCACTTGCCGCACGAGCGCGCGCACGTCGCGACTTTCGGGCGGGAGCACATCGAGCACGGCGAGCTCGGAGTCGTTGGCCACCGTCCAGCCGAGCGCGAGCAGTTTTTCCCGGATGCATCCGATCACCGCGACGGCACGTTCGACGTGCGCCCCGAGCCCGGACCATCCCGCCGCGGCCAGGGAGAGAAATAGCCGCAGGCCCATGAAGCGGCGCGACCACTGCACGCTGTTGAGATACGGATCGACGTTCGCGATGCTCGAGGGCATGAAGCTCGTGGACGCATGAAAGGCTTCGGATAAGAGCGCACCGCGCGTCGTGATGAACAGAGCGCACCCCATGGTGGTCGCCAGCCACTTGTGCGCATCGATGGTGGTGGAGTCGGCGCGCTCGATGCCCGACAGCACCTTGCGCAGGCGGTCGGACGCAAGCGCGGAGCCGCCCCAGGCGGCATCGACGTGATACCACAGCTTCTCGCGCGCCGCGATGTCGGCGCAGGCGTGCAGGGGATCGATCATGCCGCCGCCGGTGGTGCCGGCGGTGGCAACGATCATCACCGGCACGGCTCCCGCCGCGCGATCTTCGGCAATGGCGCGCGCGAGTGCCGCAGCATCCATTCTGCCGCCGCCGTCCGTGTCGATCAGCCGCAAGGCGCTGCGCCCCACGCCCGCCTGATGGGCGACCTTGAGCCACGCGATGTGGCATTCGCGGGAGGTATAAAAGCGCGGGGGCCCCGGGAAGGCGCGCGCACCGTCGCGGCCGAAGCCGGGGTGCGCCGCAGTCAGCGCGCAGATGAGCGAGGTGTAGTTGGCTTCGGATCCGCCCGTGGCGAAATGCCCGGTGGCGTTCTCGCCCATACCGGCGCGGCGCGCCACCGCGCGGATCGTGAAACTCTCGAGCGCCACCGGCACGGGCGAGGAGGCTGAGCTGGCGAGCTGCGGATTGAAGGCGCCGGCGATTCGATCCGCGCACTGTGCGGGGAAATTCGGCCCTGGGTTGAATAGACCGAAGTAGCGCGGGTTGGACATCTGTACGATGCCGTGCTCCATGCGCTCGATGCTCCAGCGCAGAATGTCCTCGAGCGGACGCGGGCCATCGAAATCCATGGCCTCGAGTTCGGCGCGAAAGCGCGCGATGTCGACGGTGGGCATCACCGGGCCTGCCTGCACTCGTCGCAGCGCCTGCTGCAATTGCTCGGTCAACCATGCATCGACGCGGCCGCGGTCCACGGCAGACGGAAACAGCGCGGAGATGGCCTCGGGCAGGGTCTGCTGTTGCACGGGAATGCCGCCGTGTCCTACGGGGAGGCGGCGGCGGCAAGCGCCTGGTCGAGATCCGCCAAGATGTCGTCGATGTGCTCGATGCCGACGCTCAGGCGGATGCTGCCGGGCCCGACGCCCGCGGCCAGTTGTTCGGCGGCCGTCATCTGTCGATGCGTGGTCGAGGCGGGGTGACAGGCGAGCGATTTCGCATCGCCGAGATTGACCAGCCGCTTGAAGAGCTTGAGCGCGTCGTAGAAGCGGATTCCGGCCGGCAAGCCGCCGCGCACGTCGAACGTCAGCAGCGAACAGGCCCGTCCCCCCAGGTATCTGCCGACCAGGTCGTGATACGGGCTGTCCGGGAACCCGGCGTAATTCACGGATTCCACCCGCGGATCGCCGCGCAGGAATTCGGCGACCCGGCGGCCGTTCTCGACGTGCCGGTCGATGCGCAACGCGACCGTCTCGATTCCCTGCAACAGCAAAAACGCGTTCATCGGCGAAAGCACCGCGCCCAGCGTGCGTTGGTAGACGCTGCGGCATCGGCCGATGAAGGCGGCGGCGCCATAGTGTTCCGTGTAGATGAGTCCGTGGTAGGACTCATCGGGCTGAGTGAACATGGGAAACGAGGAGGCGTGCTTGAGCCAGGGGAAGCTGCCGCAATCGACCACCGCGCCGCCGAGCGTGGTGCCGTGGCCCCCCATGAACTTGGTGAGCGAATGGACCACGACGTCCGCGCCGTGGTCCACCGGGCGCACCAGCATCGGCGTCGCCACCGTGTTGTCGACGATGAGCGGCACCCCGTGACGATGCGCGACCGTCGCGAGCGCCTCCAAATCGCAGACGTTGCCGGCGGGATTTCCGACCGTCTCGCAGAATACCGCACGGGTGTTCTCGTCGATCAGCGCTTCGATATCGGCGGCGCGGTCGGATTTCGCGAACCGAACTTGCACGCCCTGCCGGGGCAGAATATGGGCGAACAGCGTGTAGGTCGTGCCGTAGAGCTGCGGCACCGAGACGATGTTGCGTCCCATCTCGGTGACGTTGGCGGTGGCGTAGTAGAGCGCGGTCTGGCCCGAGCTCACGCTCAAGGCGCCCACGCCGCCCTCGAGCTGGGCCACCCGATCCTCGAGGATGGCGGTGGTCGGATTGCTGATGCGCGTGTACCGGAATCCCTCGACCTCGAGATTGAACAGGGCGGCGCCGTGTTCCGCGCTGTCGAAGGCATAGGCGGCGGTCTGGTAGATGGGAACCGCCACCGCTTTGGTGGCCGGATCCGAGTCGAATCCGCCGTGAATCGCGATTGTCTCTTTTTTCATGCTGGGAATTGGCCGAAGGCTGAAGGCTGCAGTGTAGCGCGGACCATGGCAGGGCGTCGCGGCGTGGTCGGCGCGGCGGCCCGGCTCGTGCTCGAGCTGTGCGTTCGGTCACAGGCCGATGCGTTGCGCTCACCAGGGCGCGGGCCGGTAGTCCTTCAGGAACTGCCCCCAGACCGGTGCGCCCGTCAGCTGTCCGGCGAAAATCGGGTCGACGATGCGAGCCGCGCCGTCGATGATGTCGAGCGGCGGCGCGAAGCCGAGCTCGGCCTTGCGGGCCGCGTGGATTGCCGGATCCTCGTCGGTCACCCAGCCGGTGTCGACCGCGTTCATGTGAATGCCGTCCTTGACGAAGTCGGGCGCACTGGTGCGCGTCATCATGTTGAGCGCTGCTTTGGCCATGTTGGTGTGCGGATGCTTGTCGGTCTTGGTGGTGCGGTAGAACTGACCTTCCATGGCGCTCACATTGACGATGTGCTTGTCGTGTGCCGCCGTCCGCACCATCAGCGGCTTGAGCCGCGCATTCAGGATGTACGGTGCGATGGCATTGACGAGGTGCACTTCGAGCAGCTCCGGCGTCTGCACCTCGTGCAACCGCAGCCGCCAGCTGTTGATCGCGCGCAGGTCCACCTGCTGCAGATCCTCGTCGTAGCGGTCTTTCGGGAACAGCGCCTCGCCTTCCCGGAAATCCTCATCGAGGTAGCGCCGCTGCGACAGCGCGGCGCTGTGCAGCAGGCCCTCCGTGTTCGAGCGCTCCGGCGCGGCGGCCGGCAAGCCTTCGGCCGGCCCGGGTGGTGCGTCCATCCGGCGCGCCCCTTCCAGCGTGCGCCGCAACTCGTCGTGAAGTGCGAGCGGCGTCCGCCAATCGAGGGGGAGTGCGGCCAGGGGCTCCGCTTCCTGGGCGAGCAGGTGCTGGAAGAACCCGGCGGGCCGGCGGACCGTCTGGCACGCATTGTTGAGGATGTAGTCGAGCCGCGGCAGGCGTTCCGTCAGAAACCGTGCGAAGAGCTCGACGCTCGGCGCGTGCCGTTGATCGAGGCCGTGAATCTGCAAGCGGGCGCGGAACGCCGGATAGTCGGGTTCCTTCGCATACCGTTGCACCGCATCGACCGGGAAGCGCGTGGTCGCCACCACGTGCGCGCCCGCCCGCAGGAGCTTGAGAGATGCCTGGAATCCGATCTTCACGCGAGCGCCCGTGACCAGCGCGAAGCGTCCGCTCAGGTCGGCCGTCTGCTCGCGCTTGGCGTAGTTGAAATCGCCGCATTCGCCGCACATCGAGTCGTAATAGCGATGCACCGTCACGAACGGCCGCTTGCACACATAGCAGGCGCGGCCCTGGCGGAGCTGCGGGCCATCGTCCGCCGATTCCGCCTCGGGCGGCGCGAGCCACAGAGGCGCGTAGGCCGCGGATCTGCGCTGAACGCGCAATCCGGCCTGCTCGATGACGCTGCGGTCGTGCGCTTTCGCCGCTTCGCGGTCGGCGCGCCGAAACGCCTTCGCCATCCGCACGAGATCCTGCCGTTCGGGTTTCGCGACGAGTCCGGCGAGCATGACGAGCTCGCGCCGTTGCTCCTTCGACAAACGCGTGAGGTGCGAGCGATCGGCCTCGATGGCACGCAGTACGCGCAGGCAGGTACGCACCTCGTCTTGGGCCAATTCCGTGTCCGGATCGGTGAGAGATTCCATGGCGGCATTGTATTCGTCGCGAGGGCCGCGTCCGCAACAATTGCGCCTGCTCCATTACCATGGTAATGTGAGGAGTGGCTTTAGCAAAATCCAGGGTCACCGCCCAAGGTCAGATTTCCGTGCCGGCCGAGGTTCGTCAGAAACTCGGCGTGGGGCCGGGATCCGTTCTGGAATGGGACGAGCAGAACGATCAGATTGTCGTGCGCCGGGCGGGACGATACACCTCGGACGAAGTGCACCGCGTGCTGTTTCCCGACGGAGGTTCCAGCCGGCCGCCTGCCGGCGTCAAGGACGCGATCCGCAAGTACGTGCGCAAGAGACATGCGCGCGATTGATAGCGACCTACTGGTGAGACTCGTCGTGCGCGACGATCCCAAGCAAGTGCAGCTGGCTGAATCTTTCACGGCCGGCGGAGCTTGGGTTTCGCATCTGGTGCTGGCCGAGGCGATGTGGGTCCTCGATGCGGTGTACGAGCGTAGCGCGGCCCAAGTGGCGGCAGCCATCGACATGTTGCTCAATCACAAGGACCTCACGATCCAGGATGCCGATGTCGTGGGTGATGCTCTCGAACAGTTCCGAAAGCGCCCGGTCTTGGGATTCTCCGATTGCCTGGTGCTGGAGATTGCGCGAAAGGCGGGGCATCTACCCATGGGTACGTTCGATCGCGATCTGGCAAAGCTCGACGGGGCGGCTCGCCTGGCAGCGAGCGCGCAATTCGGATGATCATTCGAACGCTGTCGGTGGCGCCGATGATGGATTGGACCGACCGTCACTGCCGGTTCCTGCACCGGCTGTACGCGCCGCATGCGCTGCTCTACACGGAGATGATCGTCGCTCCGGCCATCGTCCGCGGTAATGCGCAGCGGCTGCTCGCGCACGATCCGGCCGAGCATCCGGTCGCGCTGCAGCTGGGTGGCTGCGACCCCGCCGAGCTGGCCGCCGCCGCCCGCCTCGGGGCCGAGGCGGGCTATGCGGAGATCAACCTCAACGTCGGTTGCCCGAGCGATCGGGTGAAGAGCGGAGCGTTCGGCGCCTGCCTCATGCTGCGGCCGGAGCTGGTCGCCGAGTGCGTTCGGCGCATGCGCGATGCCGTGCCGTCCGGCGTGCCGGTCACCGTGAAGTGCCGGATCGGCATCGATGAGCGCGACGACTACGAATTCCTGGCCGGCTTCGCGGACGCGGTGGTGCGCGCGGGGGTCGACGCGCTCATCGTCCATGCGCGGGTCGCGGTGCTCGGCGGCCTGAGCCCGAAGGAGAACCGTGAGATTCCGCCGCTCAAGTACGGACACGTCCACCGGCTGAAGCGCGACTACCCGGCGTTGCCCATCGTGCTCAACGGAGGCCTCGGCGACCCAGCCTCGATCGTGGATCATGTGGCCGCCGGCCTCGATGGCGTGATGCTGGGCCGCGCCGCGTATCACCGGCCTGCCTTGCTGGCCGAGGTCGAGCGCGCCCTGAGCGATTCCGCGTGGACCGTGCCGCAGCCGCAGCAGATCATCGAGCGGATCGTGCCTTATGCGCGGGCGCAGATCGAGGCGGGGGCGCGGCTGCACTCGATCACCCGTCACCTACATGGGCTCATGGCCGGCCGCGAGGGGGCCCGGGCCTGGCGCCGGTTCCTGTCGGATATCGGCTCGCGACCCGGAACAGCGCCGGAAGCCCTGCTTTCCGCGCTATGCTTGCTCGATCAGGGACTGGCCGCGTAAAAACTGCCGGAACGCGGAAGTGCAGGTTAAGTATAATTTGCAGGCGTAATGGGAAAGGAAATCGAACTTGCCATCGTATTCGCCGACGTGGTCGGCAGCACCAAGCTCTATGAATTGCTTGGAGATTTGCGTGCTCGCGAAATGGTGGGGATCTGTATCGAGGTGATGCGGGCCGCCACCGAGCAAAACCACGGCACGGTCATCAAGACCATGGGCGATGAGGTCATGGCGACCTTCCCGACCGCGGATGACGCCCTGAACGCTGCCGCCCAGATGCAGAAGCAGATCGTGCTCCACCCCTCTCTCAAGGTGGAGGAGCAGACGGTCGCCATCCGGATCGGCTGCAACTTCGGACCGGTGGTCCTCGAGAACCGCGACATTTTCGGCTCGGCCGTGCATACCGCGAATCGAATGACCAGCCAGGCGAAGGCCGGCCAGATCATCACCACCGCCACCATGGTCGATCAGCTGTCGAGCGACTGGCGCGCCTCGGTGAGGCAGATCGACATCGCCACGCTCAAAGGGCGGAGCAGCGAAGTCGTGCTTTATGAGGTGTTGTGGCAGACCGACGACATCACCAGCATGGTGCCGGCCATCGCCATCACCTCGCGCGAACGCGCCAACAAGACTCAACGCCTGCGCCTTCGGTATCAGGGTCAGGAGGTCCTGGTGCAGGACGGCCGCGCGAACATCACCATGGGACGCGCCGAGGAGAACGATCTCGTCGTGAAGGGCAATCTCATCTCGCGATTGCACGCCCGGGTGGAGTTCAATCGCAATAAATTCATGTTGATCGATCAAAGCACGAACGGAACCTTCGTGCTCGGCAAAGACGGCGAGGAGGCCTTCGTACGCCGCGATTCCATGCAGATTCGCGGCGAAGGCTTGATCGGCCTCGGCAAAGCCCCCGACAGCAACTCCTCGCAAGTCATCCGTTACATTTGCGAGGAGTGACGGCCGGCGCGGCGGAGCGATTACTCGCTGCCGCGCACCCGCGCCATCGACTCCTTGAGCTCCGCATGAAGAGCGGCCGGTACGCGATCCGCGAACTCCGCCAGGTAAGCGCCCACGGCCTCGAGCTCCGTCATCCAGGCGGACGGTGATACCGTGAGCAGATCCTCGAGCGCGGCGGCGGAGATATCCAGCCCGGCGGTATCGAGCTGCGAGGGGCGGGGCAGATGTCCGATGACCGTTTCGTGCGCATCCGCCGAACCCTTGCAGCGATCGATGATCCAGCGCAGCACTCGCAGATTCTCGCCGAAGCCCGGCCAGAGGTACCTGCCGCTCTCGTCCTGACGGAACCAGTTGACGTGAAAAATCGCCGGAGGCGATTTGAGCTTGACGCCGATATCGAGCCAATGCGCCCAGTAGTCGCCGAAGTTGTAGCCGGCGAAAGGCTTCATCGCCATGGGATCGCGGCGTACCACGCCGACGGCCCCGGTGGCGGCGGCCGTAGTTTCCGACGACAGGGCGGCACCCACCAGCACGCCGTGCGGCCAGCTCCGAGCCTGATAGACGAGCGGCGTGAGCGAGCGGCGGCGACCGCCGAACACGATGGCGGAAATCGGTACGCCGCTCGGGGCGTCCGCGAGCTTCGAATACGCCGGGTTTTGCCGCGCATCGACCGTGAAGCGGGAATTCGGATGCGCCGCCGGACCGTTGGCGGGATCGTAGGGACGGCCTTGCCAATCGAAGGCCGGCTTGCCCTCGGGCAGTCCTTCCCACCAGGGCTGGTTGTCTTCGGTCACCGCCACGTTGGTGAAAATCGTGTCGTGCCGAATGGTGTCATAGGCGTTGCGGTTGGTTTTGGCATTGGTGCCGGGGACGACGCCGAAATAGCCCGACTCGGGGTTGATCGCGTACAGCTTCCCGTCCTTGCCCGGGTGAAGCCAGGCGATGTCCTCGCCGACCGTCCACACTTTCCAGCCCTTGTAGCTCGTCGGCGGTATCAGCATGGCGAGATTGGTTTTGCCGCACGCCGAGGGGAAGGCGCAGGCGAGATAATGGGTCTCGCCCTGCGGGTTTTCGATTCCGACGATGAGCATGTGCTCGGCCAACCAGCCCTCGGTACGGGCCTGCCAGCTCGCGATCCGCAGCGCGTGGCATTTCTTGCCGAGCAGCGCATTGCCGCCGTAGCCCGAGCCGAAGCTCTTGATCGACAGCTCCTCCGGGAAGTGCATGATGAAGCGCCGATCGGGGTCGAGCTCGCCGGTCGAATGAAGCCCCTTCACGAACGTGCCGTCGCGCGCGATGCGCTCGAGTGCCGCACGTCCCATTCGGGTCATGAGGCGCATGTTGAGCACCACATAGGCACTGTCGGTGATCTCGACGCCGCAACGGGACAAGGGCGAGTCGATCGGGCCCATGCAATAAGGCACGACATACAGCGTACGTCCCTTCATGCAGCCCGCGAACAGCGCGTCCATCTTGGCGTGCGCCTCTTGCGGCGGCATCCAATGATTGTTCGGGCCGGCATCCTCGCGGTTCGCCGAGCACACGAAGGTCAGGTGCTCGACGCGCGCGACATCGGCAGGGTCGGAGCGGTGCAGATAGCACCCCGGAAAGCTGGACTGATTGAGGGGCAGAAGACCCTGGGTCGCGACCAGCTCGCGCTCGATGCTTCGGCGCTCCGCGTCGCTGCCGTCGCACCAATGGATGCGGTCGGGTTGGGTCAGCCGGGCGACCTTATCCACCCAGGCAGACACGTCGTGATCCAAGGAAGCTAGAGACGTCACATGCTGGGCAGCGGTGGCCATGCGAAACCCTCGGGATCGCTGTTTAGACTTGCCAGGATGACAGATGGTTCGGCGTGCGCCAACCCCTCGGCGCATCGCGTGCGGGCGCCCAGCCGGCTTTCTATGAGGCTTTTAGAAATCAGATGCAACTTATTGATTATACGTATTAATGGTACACTCAACCGATGGCAAGACGAGTCACCCCGGGGCGCGTTGCCCTGGCAATATATCTGTTGGCGGCTACGAGTACCGCCGGCGCGCAGAGCGATGCCGGGGGCGGCACGGCACGCTTCTCGGTGAGGGCGATCGCCGAAGTCGAAGTCACCGCCTTGAATGGCGAGCGTGAGACCGTCAAACTCGCTCCGGCGGACCGGGTCGTACCGGGTGACCAAGTGATCTACACGCTGGAGATCCGCAACAAGGGCGCGATGTCCTTGCCGCCACCCAGGGTCGACTACCCGATTCCCGAGCACATGCGCTACCTCGACGATACCGCCGCCGGTCCCGGTGCCGAAATCACTTACTCGGTGGACGGCGGGCACACCTTCGATCGGCCCGAGAATCTCAAGATTACGGGCCCGGACGGACAGAAGCGCGCCGCCGCCGGCGCCGACTACACCCATATTCGCTGGCAGCTCAAGCACATCCTGAAAGGCAACTCGGTTGCATTCGCGCACTTTCGCGCGGTCGTGAAATAGTCGCCGCATGAATTATCAAGAGGTGTTCGGCGCCGAGGGTCCGCTGGCGCGCGCCATCCCGGGTTACGCCTATCGATCGGAGCAGGCGGCCATGGCCGCCGCCGTGGGCCGCGCCTTGACGCGCGGCGAGCCGCTGATCGTCGAGGCCGGTACCGGTACGGGCAAGACCTTCGCGTATCTCGTGCCCGCCTTGCTGTCGGGGCTGAGCGTCATCATCTCCACCGGAACGCGAACGCTTCAGGATCAGCTGTTTCATCGCGACGTCCCGCAGCTCGCACGCGTCCTCGGCATGCCGGTCAAGATGGCGCTCCTCAAAGGGCGCGCCAATTACCTCTGCCGTCATCGGCTGGAGCTCGCCACGCAGCAGCGCTCGCTGTTTCCCGGCGAGCGGGGCTCCGCCCGGCTGCTCGCGCGGGTGTCGAGATGGGCCGCGGTCACGAAGTCCGGCGATCTTTCGGAGCTTACCGACTTGCCCGAGCAATCGCCCGTCTGGCCGATGATGACCTCGACCCGCGAAAACTGCCTCGGCCAGGAGTGCCCGCAATTCTCGCGCTGCCATGTGATGGAGGCTCGCCGCGCGGCGCAAGCGGCCCAGGTCGTGGTGGTCAACCATCATCTGCTGTTGGCGGATCTCGCGCTCAAGGACGAGGGGTTCGGTGATTTGTTGCCCGGAGCGCAGGCGGTCATCCTGGACGAGGCGCATCAGGTGCCGGAGATCGCCGCTCAGTTTTTCGGCCAGACTTGGTCGGTGCGGCAGGTGCAGTTGCTGCTGCGTGATGCCGCGGCCGAGATGAACGGCGCCGGCGTGCGGGCTCCGGCCGCAGTCTCGGCCTTGGGCGCGGTAGAGTCGCTGCTCGAGGAGCTGCGCGCCGCGCTTCACGGCGGCGCCGGGCGCTACGAGTGGGCGAGTCTCACCGATGCTTTCTTCGATGCGTTGCCCGCGCTGCGGGCGGCGCTCGGCGCGGTCGCCTCGGAACTCGAGGGACTGGGTGCCGGAGCCGGCACTGCCAACTGCGGCCGGCGCGCGGCGCAGCTCGCGAGCGCGCTCGAATCCTTGGCCGAGATGCCGGAAGAGGCGGGCATCCGCTGGGTCGATGCCAACCCGAACGGCATGTCGCTGCAGTTCACGCCCTTCGAGGTCGCCGAACGGCTGCGCGGGTATGTCTATGCTCGGCCCTGTTCGTGGGTATTCACCTCCGCGACGCTCGCCATCGGTGAGGACTTCGCGCATTTCGCCACCCGCATCGGACTCCCCGAGGCGAGGACGCTCAAGATCGACAGTCCCTTCGACTACCGCCGCCAGGCACGCATCTATCTGCCGAGAGGCATGCCGGAGCCGCAGCATCCCTCCTATGCGAAGAAATTCATCGACGCCTGCGCGCCGTTGATCGAGGCGAGCGGCGGGCGCGCGTTCTTGCTGTACACCAGCTACCGCGCCTTGGCCGAGGGGGTGGCCGCGCTCGCGGCGCGTTTCCCGGAACCCAATTTCCCGATCCTCGTTCAGGGACAGGCGCCGCGCGAAGCTCTGCTGCACCGATTCCGCGAACTTGGCAATGCGGTGCTGCTCGCCACCGGCAGCTTCTGGGAGGGCGTCGACGTGAAAGGCGACGCACTCTCCATCGTCGCCATCGACAAGCTGCCCTTCGCCTCGCCCGACGACCCTCTGCTCAAGGCGCGTCTGGAGGGCATCCGCAGGCGCGGCGGCAATCCCTTTCTCGAGCATCAGTTGCCGCAGGCCGTGCTCGCGCTGAAACAAGGCGTCGGGCGTTTGATCCGCGATGTGGACGATTTCGGCGTCATCGTGATCGGCGACCCCCGCGTCGTCACCAAGCCCTACGGCGCGGTCTTTCTCGATTCCTTGCCGCCGAGTCCGAGGATCAACGACGGCGCGGTGGGTGCGGGCTTTCTCGCCGAGCGCTTGGAGCTTCTGCGCGCCGCGGACCGCGCCAAGCGGCCGATGCCCACCTTCGGACCGGGGGCCTGATGCGGCTGCTGGCGCTGGATACCGCGACCGAGGCCTGCACGGTGGCGCTGCTCACCGAACACGGACTGATTTGCGAGTCGGTGGAGATCGGCCGCGGCCATGCGCAGGAGATCTTGGGCATGGTGGATCGGATCCTCGCGCAGGGCGGGGTGACGCTCGCGAGCCTCTCCGGCATCGCCGCGGGTATCGGTCCCGGCTCCTTCACCGGGGTGCGGGTCAGCGTTGCCGTTGCGCAAGGGCTGGCATTCGGCGCCGGGCTTCCCGTGGTGCCGGTCACCAGCCTCGAGGCGCTGGCGCTGGCAGCGATCGGCCGTGGCGCGGCGCGGGCGCTGGCGTGCCTCGATGCGCGGATGGGCGAAGTCTACTGGGGCTGCTATGTGGCGCAGCCGGCAGGATTGCTGAGCGCTGCGGGAGCGCCGGCCGTCGGACCGCCTGCCGGCGTGCGGCTGCCCGAAGCCGACCCACGCTTGGGATCCGGGCCGTTCGTCGGCATCGGCCGCGGTTTTGCGGTCTATCCGGAGCTTGCGGATATTCCCGGACTGAGCGTCGATCCCGGCGACGCTCGAGCGCTGCCTCAGGCAGGAGAGATGGCTCGCCTCGGCGCCGCGCGCCTCGCGGCGGGCGGCGGGATAGACCCCCAGTTTCTGGAGCCTTTGTACGTGCGCGACAAGGTCGCCAGGACGGAGGCGGAACGCGGCGTCGGCCCACCTCGCGGCGCCGATCGGCCTGTTGGTAAATAGCACCAGTCACGGAACTGTCACAATGGGAGGCTGTAATACCGCGCTACTAAGACACAAGGGATCGAAACACTAGCGATGACGGCCAAACGCATCCTCGTCGTTGAAGACGAAAAGCCCATTCGCGACCTGATTGCCTTCGGCTTGCGGCGCGCAGGATACGAGGTCCGGGAGGCCGAGGATTGCCGCGAGGCGCGCGCGCGAATCGTCGACGTTCGTCCCGATCTCATGCTGATCGATTGGATGTTGCCCGATATGAGCGGGCTGGAACTGACGCGCTCGCTGAAACGCGCCAAGGACACCGAGGAGATCCCCGTCATCATGCTCACCGCGCGGGCCGAGGAGCAGGATAAGGTGAGCGGCCTGGAAGGCGGCGCCGACGATTACATCATCAAGCCGTTCTCGCCGCGGGAGCTGCTGGCGCGAATCCAAGCCGTGCTGCGCCGTGCGACTCCCGTCGGCGCCGGGGACATCATGGAAGCGCAGGGCTTGAAGCTCGACGACTCCAGCCACCGGGTGAGCGCCGGCGACCGCGAGATTGCTTTGGGGCCGACCGAGTACCGGCTATTGCATTTCTTCATGAGCCATCCGGAGCGGGTATTCAGCCGCGGCCAGTTGCTCGATCGGGTCTGGGGCGGCAATACTTACGTCGAAGAGCGCACCGTGGATGTGCACATCCGGCGTCTTCGCAAGGCGCTCGAACCGTTTACGCTGGAGGGTTTGGTGCAAACTGTACGGGGCGCCGGCTATCGGTTTTCGACGCGCGACAGCTAAACCGCGGCCGCTGGGCCGCGCCACCAAGGGCTAACGGGCTCCCATCATGGCGGCGATGTGGACTTTTGCGCTCGCACGGTTGGCGAGCATATTGCTCGCAGGACTGTGCCTCGGCCTGCTGATCGGACCGATCTGGCTCTGGCTGCTCGCGGCTGCCTGTCTCTATCTGGCGTGGCAACTCCTTAATCTCTACCGGCTGGACCGCTGGTTGAGGCTGCGCTCGCAGCTCGATCCCCCCCACATCGGCGGGATCTGGGGCGACATCATCGGCCAAGTGGTGCGCCTGCACCGGCGCAAACAGTTCCACAAGCAGCGCTTGGTGCAGCTGTTTCGCGAGCTGCGCCGCTCGACTGCCGCGCTTCCCGACGGCGTGATCATCTTGAGCACGCAGCACGAGATCGTCTGGTTCAATCGGCAAGCCGCGCGATTGCTGGGACTGCGGCGTCCGGTCGACATCGGACTGCGGGTCGACAATCTGATCCGTTCGCCCGAGTTCGTCCATTATTTGCACGGGGACGATTTTGCGCTGCCGTTGATCATCCGGCCCCCGGTGCAGACGGAGCTGTACCTGGCATTGCAGGTGGTGCCGTACGGCGCCGGCCAATCGCTGCTGCTCGCGCGGGATGTCACGCGGCAGATGCGGCTCGAGGCGATGCGCAAGGACTTCGTGGCGAATGCCTCGCACGAGCTGCGCACTCCCCTGACCGTCATTTCAGGGTATCTCGATACCATGGCCGACGACCCCGGCATCGATCAGGCCTGGGCCGGCCCGATTCGGGACATGCGGGCCCAGGCGCAGCGCATGAACGCCATCATCACCGATCTGTTGGAGCTGTCGCGGCTGGAGTCCACCGACGGAGAGGCGCCGCGCGAATCGATCGATGTGCCGCGGATGCTCGAGCGGCTGCACCGCGATGCCTTGGCGATGGGCGCGCGGCCTCGTCACGTGCTCCTGGAACTCGACTGCGCCGACGGCTTGTTCGGCGCGCCCCATGAAATCGAATCCGCCTTCACCAATCTGCTGGTGAACGGCATCAAGTACACGCCGGCCGAAGGAACCGTGCGCATGCGATGGTGGAGCGATGAGGATGGCGCCTATTTCGAGGTCAGCGACACCGGCATCGGCATCTCCGCAGAGCACATTCCGCGGCTCACCGAGCGCTTCTACCGGGTCGACGCGGGCAGGTCCCGAGGCGAGGGCGGCTCGGGGCTGGGCCTCGCCATCGTCAAGCACGCCTTGCAGCGCCACGGCGGCTGGCTCGATGTACGCAGCACCGAGGGCAAGGGCAGCGCCTTCACCTGCCATTTCCCCGCGCAGAGAATTTGCCGATTGGGCGTACGCACCGCGGCGAGCGCGTAGCGCCGCCTGCGCGGGTAGATGACGTCACAATTTGAGGTCACAATTGTCCTGCGACCTGTTGACGCGTGGGATAATCGGATGTAAACGCAGTATGCGCGGACACCGATACCCGCGCTTGGCCTCAAGGTAGACGACATGGAAACCGCCGATCTTTCTCACCACATTTCCCGCCGCTTCAACGAAGACCTCGAGAAGGTGCGCACCCAGGTGTTGCAGATGGGCGGCTTCGTGGAGCAGCAGCTGCACAAGGCCATTCTCGCGCTGGTGGAGGGCGACAGCCGCCTAGGGGAGTCGGTGGCGACGGACGACTACAAGGTCAATGTCATGGAGCTGTCGATCGACGAGGAATGCAGCCGAATCCTGGCGCTGCGCGCTCCGGCGGCCGGTGATCTGCGGGTCATCGTCGCCATCATCAAGACGAGCACCGATCTCGAGCGCATCGGCGATGAGGGCGAGAAAATCGGCTACATCGCCTCGCGTCTCGCGACCATGGAGCGGCCCGCCGACAAGTATCGGGAAGTCAAGCATCTCGGCCGGCAAGTCGCGCAGATGGTGCACGACGCCCTGGACGCCTTTGCGCGCATGGACTCCGCGGCGGCGCTTCGAACCGCCCAAGAGGATAAAATCGTCGACGATGAGTACGAGTCCATCCAGCGCCAATGCATCACGTTCATGATGGAAGATCCTCGGACCATCCGCCGCGCGCTCGAAATCATGTGGATCGTGCGCGCCCTGGAGCGGATCGGCGACCACGCCAAGAACATCTGTGAGTACGTGATCTACATGGTTCACGGCAAGGATGTTCGCCACACATCGCTCGAGGATGTCGCCAGGCAGATCGACGCCGCGCAGTCCGTCTCGCGCCGCTGATGACCGCACGTAAGGCGAATGCATTGGGGTTCCTGGCCTGCGCGGCGCTCTTGGGCTACGCGTATTACGCCCAGTTCGTCATGCATCTGGAGCCCTGCCCGCTCTGCATTTTTCAGCGTCTGGGGATATTCGCCGTCGGCGTCGTGTTCGCGCTCGCTGCGCTGCAGGACCCCACCGGCTGGGGACGAAGAGCGTATGCCGCGCTGATCGGGCTTGCCGCCCTGATCACCGTCGGGGTGGCGGTGCGCCATCTGTACATTCAGAGCCTGCCGGCCGGGAGCGTGCCGGCTTGCGGCGCATCGCTCGACTTCATGCTGAAGGTGTTTCCGCTCACCGATGTACTGGTCAAAGTGCTCACCGGGTCGGGCGAGTGCGCGAGGGTCACCTGGCGCTTCCTCGGTCTCTCCATGCCCGGATGGGTGCTGATCGCCGCGCTCGCTCTCGGCGCGTGGGGCCTGTGGGCGAATCTTCGCCACCGGCCGCCGGTGCTCAGGTTCTGATGACGAAAACTCTCGATCTCACCCGCGACTTGATCTCGCGAGCGTCCGTCAGTCCCACCGACGGCGGGTGCCAGGCGCTCATGTGCGAGCGCCTGAGCGCGCTCGGCTTCATCATCGAGAAATTACGTTTCGGTAATGTAGACAATTTCTGGGCGCGGCGCGGCTCCGAGGGTCCCGTATTGTGCTTCGCCGGCCATACCGACGTGGTGCCGCCGGGGCCGCTCGAGGACTGGAAGAGCGATCCCTTCGAGCCATCGATTCGCGATGGGATGCTGTACGGGCGGGGAGCCGCCGACATGAAGAGCGGTCTCGCCGCCATGGTGACGGCCTGCGAGGAATTCATCGCGCGGCACCCACGCCACCGAGGCAGCATCGCGTTCCTGATCACGAGCGACGAAGAGGGGCCCTCGGTGGATGGCACGCGCCGGGTGGTCGAGGTGCTCGAGAGCCGCGGCGAGACCATCGAGTGGTGTCTGATCGGCGAGCCGTCGAGCGAGGATGTGCTCGGCGATACCCTGAAGATCGGGCGCCGCGGCAGCCTGAGCGGCCGGCTCACCGTTCACGGAGTGCAGGGACACATCGCGTATCCGCAGTTGGCCGATAATCCCATCCATGCGCTGGCTCCCGCCCTTGCCGAGCTGGCATCGCGCACCTGGGATTCCGGCAATCGGCATTTCCAGCCAACCAGCTTTCAGATGTCGAACATTGCCGCGGGCACCGGGGCGCCGAATGTCATTCCGGGCGAGCTCAAGGCGCGATTCAACTTGCGATTCTCGACCGAGCAAACCGTCGACACGCTGCAGGCGACCGTGGAGCGCATCTTGCGCGAACACGGCGTCAAGCATTCGCTCGACTGGTTCATCTCCGGATTTCCATTTTTCACGGTGCCGGGAACCCTGTCCGAGGCGGTGAGCCGCGCGGTCCTCGAGGAACTCGGTGTGACTCCCAAGCTCTCGACGGGCGGCGGGACGTCGGACGGCAGATTCATCGCCCCCATGGGCACCCAAGTGATCGAACTTGGCGTGGTCAATGCCACCATCCATAAAGCGAACGAAAGCGTGAAGGTCGAGGATATCGAGCGGCTGCATCGGGCGTATCGCAGGACGCTGGAGCTTTTGCTGGCGGATTAGCTTCTGCCGGCCGCCTAAACGACTGCGCGGCCTCGAGGGCCGCGCAGTCACCGATCACTCGACTTGCCGGCGACTACCGGCGCGCCTTCACTCCACGCTATATCCCCGACCTTCCAAGCAGGCCGCTTGCGCGCGCATATAGTCGGGCCGCTTGGCCGCCGGTGCTGCGGCGCCGGTGGTCGGGTCGTAACCGGTCTGACCCGCCGCCCACTTGTGGCACTCGAACTTGTCCTTTGCCTGCTGATCGGCGGTTTGGCCGTTCTTCGGATACGCGATCAACTCCGTTCCGGTTGCCGGCCCGGCACCCGCCGCACCAGCCTGCGCCTGCAATCCATCCGGCGGGGCGACGGTCTCGTACTGCTTCGCGTTCGGATCATAGAGGTAGTAGGTGTTATCGGCGTAGTAGTAAGGCACTCCGTTCCACCAATAGGTCTGGTAATACAGCGGCAGGGTGGCGAAGTAGAGTCCTAGACCCAAGCCGCCCCAGCCCCAGCCCCAGCCGCCCCAGCCGCCGCGCCAGCCGTAGCCCCCGCGCCAGCCATAGCCGCCCCGATAGCCATAGGCACCGCCCCGATAGCCGTAGGCACCGCCCCGATAGCCGTAGGCACCACCCCGATAGCCGCCGTAAGCGTGCCCGCCGCCGCCGGCAAAGTGCGCGCCGCCGCCGAAGCCTCCTGCGTGACCGCCGCCGCCGCCATGTTGCGCGAACGCACTGGTCGACATGACCGCCGCCATGGCAAAGGTGCCGAGAGCGACAGACAGTTTTCGAATCAGACTAGGACTTTCCATAACGTCACCAGATCGCTAGAAAAACTATAACAACGTACAACCTATCATGGGGTTGACCGAACCGAACGGACAATCATCGCCGCTCCTCACCCCGTCTTTATTGACTGTGTGGCGGGGCAACAGTTCAACCACCGGGAGCGCGCTTGACGGCGCGGCGTTTGCTCGGCCGCACCCGGATACGGCGCTCGGCGCCGGCGGTCACGGTCCGCTTGCGCACATCGCTCAAGCACCGGTTGGCGAGCGGTTGCAGGCTGGACTCGAGCTGCCGATACCTTTGCACGAGCCGGGCGCCGAAGGGGGTGAGGACGGCGCCGCCGCCGTGGGCGCCTCCCGTGGCGGTGTCGACCACGGGTGCATCGAAGCTCGAATTGAGATCAGCCATGAGCAGCCACGCGCGGCGGTAGCTCATCCCGATGGCGCGCGCCGCTTGCGACAGCGAGCCGGTGCGATCGATGGCCTCGAGCAGTTCGATTTTCCCGATCCCGACGGAGCACTGGGCGCCGAAGTCGATGCGAAAGCGAACTCTGAGCGCGTCCGTCATCGCTAGTCTCCGGAGGCGCGCACGATGGTGATCGTTATCGCGGGTTGGCCGGTGCCGCTCAGCTGCAGAATCAGCGGCTTCCTGGCCTCGAGGGAAAACTGCACGATCTTTCGCGGCGCCTCGCAGCCGTGCTCCGCCTCGTAGTCTGTCGGGGGAACGAGGCGCATGTCCGCCACCACGTCGATCCACATCGCTTGATCGACGGCCACCCGATAGCTGCCGGAAGCCGGCACGGTGAGTGCCAGAATTCCGGAGTAGTTTCCTTCCGCCGGCGAGGCTTGGCCCGGCGCGGCCGGAAACTCGACCTGTCCCGCCGGTGCGAGCTGCACTCGATAGGCGCGATTCGTCGCGATGCGCGGTGGCGCCCCGCCATTCTTCGCTGCCGTGATGGGGGAAGCCGCCGCGGCGAATAGGGCCCGTTCGGGCGCCACGTCCCATTGGTATCGCGCGCAAGGATCGGCGGCCACGGAATTCTGCTGCGCGTGCGCAGCGAGCGGCGCTGCGAGCATCAGCGAGGCGGCGGCGATGGTCAACGGTCGCATCGAGTAATCTCCGGGTGTCGATGCCGTAGCATACTTCATAGCCGGCTTAGCCTTACACGCCCATCGAGCTCGGCCGCTCCCGAGCGACGGGCCGCCGGCGTTAAGTGATCACGGGCAGATCGGCCGCCTTCCACGCGGCGATGCCGCCGCCCATGTGCGCGGCATGCGGTTGGCCTGCGCCCAGACGCCGCTCCGCCGCGGTGAGCGAGCGCTTCCCGCTGCCGCAGTGAAACACCACGCGCCGCGCTCCATCGTCGGGCAGCATGGCCGCATCGAAGGTCGACAGCGGATAGAGCAGGGCGCCCGCGATGCGTTCGGAGGCGTATTCGGAAGGCTCGCGGACATCGATCAGAAGAATCTTGCGCGCGCGTAAAAGGCGCGCCACCTCGGCCGGCTCCAAGGTCTCGATCGGCGCTGTAGGTTTCGTCATGGGGAACTCCTTGCTGAGGCGGGTCTACCTCGGTCACGGCAGATTGGCGGTGTCGGCCGGCCGGTCGGCGGCGTGCCGATCGGCATCCAGTTCAAACCACATGGCGTTCAGGATCGCGAACGCGCAGGCCAGGCCAACACCCAATATCCAGCTGAAATACCACATAATTGCCCCTCAGTAACTGGTCTCACGATTGGCTTCGATGTAGGCGTTCGTCACGGGTCCCCGCATGACGTGATACACCCAGCTCGTATAGGCGAGGATGATCGGCAGAAAAATGATCACGGCGACCAACATGATGCCGAGTGTGCGGTGGCTGCTCGAGGCATCCCACACCGTGAGGCTGCTCTGCGGATGCGAGGAGGAGGGGAGCAGGAAGGGGAACAGGCTGACTCCCATCGAGCCGATGACGCCGGCGATGCCGAGATGTTTCTCAAGGGGCCGCAACCATAGAATCGATTGCTTGATTGCACAATAATGAAATGAAGTATTCGCTAAGGGGTTGTACGTAGCCCGATGGCCGGGTCTGCGCTGGCCGTTCGGGTCGTTTATCCGTACCGAAAAGCATGATGCGTTTGCCGGATCAGGGCCTCACAAGAGGGCCGGTCCTGCTTTCTTTATCGGCCTCCGCGAGCGGCGTGGATGTCTGTTGGACAACGGCGCTCTTGGGGAAGCGAGGCTCCTGGGCAGGTCGGTGAGTGTGAAGTCCGAGGCACGCTCTGCACCAGCCTCGCGCGGGTGAGCGTTAGCAATCCGATGCAGAAGCAAATCGCCGCTGCAAATCTAAATCTATTCCGAGCGCCCGCTTCGATGAATCGTGGTTGTCGCACTCGGGTACCTTGGTGATCAAGACAAGGCGGCGAATGCTACGCTGGACGAATTAAAATCCGTTGAGCAGAACATTAGAAACTACCGGATGCGGTGGAGGCCCCTAGGGCGAAGGCGGCTCGGATGCTGAACCGGCGCCAGGCACCGAAGAAGATGTGGGCGATGCGCGGTCGCTCGTCACCAAGCGGCGAAATGCCGCAATGACCGCAGGCTGCGGCTGGCGGATGTGGGGCACCGCTTGATAGTTCTGCCAACCTCCCCCCAGGGCACGATAAAGCAGCACGAATTGCTCACCCGTGGCGGTTTGCGCCGACACGTCCTGCTGCTCGATCTCATAGAACTGGCGTTCCGCATCCACGACGTTCAAATAGTCGGTGAGGCCGCGGTTATAGCGCGCGGTGGCAAGATCAAGAGCCCGCTGGGCGGCGGCCATCGCCTCATTGAGGTCCTGCACCCGGGATTGCTGTGCGGAAAAGGAGTCGATTGCACCATCGACTTCGCGCACGGCCGACAAGATGGTTTCGCGGTAGTTCGCAAGGCTCGCACGCGCCTCCAGGTCCGCGATATCGACCTCGGCATCGATCGCGCCGAAGTCGAGCACCGGCCAGATGGCTCCGGGACCGAACGACCATATGTGCTTGCCGATCTGCTGGCTCGAGCCCGGATTTTGTCCCTGCTGCGCGCCGAGCGAGCCCACCAGGGCGACCTGGGGGAACAGCTGCGCGGTCGCGACGCCGATGCGCGCCGTATTGGCGGCAAGCTCGCGCTCGGCCTGCTGGATGTCGGGGCGGCGCTTCAACAGATCGAGCGGTGCGCCGGCCGCGACCGAGCCCGGCATGGACGGAATCATCCCGGGCGCCGTGAGCTCATCGACGATACTCTCGGGATACACGCCGATCAGCACGGCGAGCGTATATTGTGCCGCTTTCACCTCGGCCTCGGCGGGCGCGATCTCGGCGTTGATGGTGTCAAGCTCGCGGGTCGCCAACTCGACGTCGAGCTCGTTGGTGATGCCGCGCTGGTAACGCTGGCTGACGATGTCCAAGGACTTGCGCATCACGTCGCTCGCCTGATGAAGGATGCCGAGCTGCAGCTGTGTCCCGCGCAAATCGATGTAACCGCGCACCACATCGGCGATCACCGCCGTGATCACCCCATAGCGCGCCTGCGCCGCGGCTTGCGCGCTGAAGCGCGCGGCCTGGAATGCGCGCCGGTAGCCACCGAAGATATCGAGCTCCCACACCGCATCGAAACCCGCCAGCGTGTTGATTTGCTGGACGCCGGTGGTATTGGCGGCCGATACCAACGGCTGCGTCGCACGTCCGCGATCCAGATCCGATCCGGTGCCGCGACCCTCGGCCGCCGTGGCATCCACCTCGGGCAGCGCGTGCCCGACCACCTCGGCCTCGTAGGTGCGTGCCTGCTGCAGGCGCACCAGCGCGACCTCGATGTCGAGATTGTTCTTCACCGCACGATCGACCAGCGAATCGAGCTCGGGATCATTCAGCGACTTCCACCAGGCGGCAAGATCCACCACCGCGGGCGATACGGCGGCGGCGCTCGAGGTTCCCGCGGTCGCCTGCGGCAATGCCGCGAACCGATCCGGCACGTCGGGCTTGGGCGTGCGGTAGGAGGGGCCGACGGAGCAACTCGCCAGAGCCAACGCCGCGGCCGCGACGCCCGTGCGCACAGGGGCAAGACGGCGCATCATGGCGTGACCTTGGGCGCTCCCGGGGGCGCTCCCTTCGCGGCCAGCCGGCCATCCTCGCCCGCCGGAGCGTTGTCGACGACGCGGACCAGATCCCCCGTGCTCAGAGAATCAGGCGGACTCTCGATCACCCGGTCCTGCGGCGTCAGTCCCGACAGCACCTCGATATCGGTACCGAGATTGCGGCCCAGTTTCACCGGACGCAGCTCGACCCGGTTGTCCTTGCCGAGGATCGCCACCTGCATGCCTTGCTCGCGAAATACCAGCGCGCTCGTCGGTATCCGCACTATGTCGGGGTTCGAGGCGAGATCGAAATGCACTTCCGCATAGGTGCCGGGCTGCAGCAGATTGTCCGTATTGTCGGCGTGCAGTTCGACGAGCAAGGTGCGCGCGGCCTCGTTGATCGCTTCGGAGGTGGTCGCAACCGTTGCCTTGAAGGTTCGGTTCGGGTACTGCGGCAAGTCGAGATCCGCCGTGAGCCCGTTGTGGATCTCGGCGGACAGCTCCTGAGGCACCTGGACGAACACGCGCATTTCGTGCACGTCCGCAACGCGGAAGAGCTGCGGAGCGCTGCCGACGCCCGCGTTGATGAGATTGCCGACGTCGGTGGTTCGCGCGGTCACCACGCCGTCGAAAGGTGCGACGATGCGCTTGAACTGCTCGAGCGCGCTCAAACGGTCGACGACGCCCTGGTCGGACCTTACGTCGGCGATCGCCGAGTTGTGGCGCGCCAAGGCGGTGGCGAAATCCGCCTTCTTGGATTCGCGCTCCTGGTCGGATACGACGCCCTTCGGCGAATCCCGCCAGCGCTCATAGGTGGTGCGCGCGAAATCCATCTCGGCCTCGCGGACTTTCACCTGGGCATCGGCGGCCCTCAAGTTGGCTCGGGCCGCGTCCAGCTCCGCGTCCAGATCCGGCGCATCGATCTCTGCCAGCAGCTGACCTTTTTTTACATGCGCGCCGTAGTCCTGGTACCACTTTTTCAGATAGCCGCTGACCCGCGCGTACAGCGGTGCTTCGTACCAGGCCTGTATATTGCCGGGCAGGGTCGTTTGAAGGCCGGACACCCCTTGTCCGGGCGTCATCACGCTCACGACGGGCGTCGCTCCCGTGGTCGTCCACTGGCGCACGTCGCGCTCGTGCATCCAGCGCATGCCGATGCCGGCGATCGCGACCAAGGCCGCCACGATCCCGACGATGATGCCTGCGCGGCGCAATCGCTGGGGCGACGGCGGCGGCACCTCGGGAGGGGCCGAGTGTGGAAGGTGCCCCTGCATGTTGTCATGATGGTTTTCGCTCAAGGACGTGTCTCCAAATTACCCGGCCGGGGCGGCCGGTGCGGTGTTGGGCTGGGGTTCGGCCGGTGCGCTCGTCTTTCGGTGCAGCACGCTGAACACAACGGGTACGAAGAACAAAGTGGCGAGTGTGGCAACGGCGAGACCGCCGATTACGGCGCGGCCCAAGGGGGCGTTCTGTTCGCCGCCCTCGCCCAAGGCGAGGGCCATCGGCACCATGCCGATGATCATCGCCAGCGCGGTCATCAAGACCGGACGAAAGCGCGTGAAGCCCGCCTCGAGCGCCGCGCTCGCCGCATCGAGCCCCTGGCTCAGGCCTTCGCGTGCGAAGCTCACCAAGAGGATGCTGTTGGCGGTGGCGATGCCCATGCACATGATGGCGCCGGTGAGGGCGGGCACGGAGAGTGTGGTGCCGGTGGTGAACAGCATCCAGACGATGCCGGCGAGCGCGCCGGGGAGCCCCGTGA
>JBEKHK010000052.1:0-22220 GCA_050012315.1 Steroidobacteraceae bacterium
ACGCCGACCTCAAGACCGAATACGACAGCGCCGTCGCCGCCATGGACAAGACCGAATACAAGGCCCGCCATATCCTCGTCGCGAGCAAAGAGGACGGCGAGAAGATCATCAAGAAACTCAAGGGCGGCGCCAAGTTCGAGGATCTCGCGAAGGCACAATCGACCGACACCGGGTCGAAGAACAACGGCGGCGAGCTCGGCTGGTTTACGACCTCGCGCATGGTCAAGCCGTTCGCGGACGCCGTTGTCGGTCTGAAGAAAGGCGAGATCACGCAGGAGCCGGTTCAGACTCAGTTCGGCTGGCACGTGATCCAGCTCGAGGACACCCGCGAGAAGACTCCGCCGCCGTTCGATCAGGTCAAGGCGCAGCTCGCGAACCAGGTGATCCGGAAGAAGCTGCAGGCATACGTCGCGGATCTGAAGAAGAACGCGAAGATCGAGAAGACGGCGCCCACGCCCTAAAAGGCGACGACTCCGGCAATCGAATCGAGCGGGCCTGCGGGCCCGCTTTTTTTTGGCGCCGCCGACGGCGAATGCCGGGCCAGTTATTCCTTCAGCAGATCGATGAATGCCGCCTCGTCCAGGATGTCGACCCCCAGGTCGCGCGCCTTGGCGAGCTTGGAACCGGGGTCCGCGCCGGCCACCAAGAAATCGGTCTTTTTCGAGACGCTGGCGCTGACCTTCCCGCCGCGCTGCACGATCGCATCGCGAGCCGCCTCTCGGGTCATTGCGGCGAGCGTGCCGGTCAACACGAAACTCTTGCCCACGAAATGACCGGTAGACACCGGACGCTCGACGGCGGGCCAGCGAATCCCGCTCGCCAATAGGCGGCTGAGCAGGGTCCGATTCTCCGGGCTCTCGAAGTAGGCACGGATATTGCGAGCGACGACCGGGCCCACGTCCGGGACCTGGAGTATCTGCTCCTCCGACGCATCGCGAAGCGACTCGGCGCTCCCAAAATGCTGGGCCAACGCGAGCGCCGTCGCCTCCCCGACATCGCGTATGCCGAGGGCGTACAGAAAACGCGGCAGCGTGGTGCTCTTGGCCGCCGCGATCGCCGCGTACAGCTTTTGCGCCGATTTCTCCCCCATGCGCTCCAGGGTCTCGATCTGGGCGGCCTCGAGGTCGAACAGATCGGCCGGCGTCTTCACCCAGTCGCGCTCCACCAGCTGGTCGACGAGCTTATCGCCCAGTCCCTGGATATCGAGCGCGCGGCGCGATGCGAAGTGTTTGATCTCTTCCTTGCGCTGCGCCGGACAGCTCCGTCCGCCCGTGCATCGAGCGATGGCTTGATCGGATTCACGCACCACCGGCGAGCCGCATACCGGACAATGTTTCGGCAACGCCACCAGCTCGGCTCCCGCGACGCGGCGCTCCGGCAGCGCTCGCACCACCTCGGGAATCACGTCGCCCGCGCGGCGGATCACCACCGTGTCGCCCGGCCGCACATCCTTGCGCTCCATCTCGTCCGTGTTGTGCAATGTGGCATTGCTGACGGTGACGCCGCCCACGAACACGGGCTCGAGCCGCGCCACCGGGGTGAGTGCGCCCGTGCGCCCCACCTGAAATTCAATGCCGCGAACCGTGGTGAGCGCCTCTTCGGCCGGGAACTTATGCGCGATCGCCCAGCGCGGGGCCCGCGATACGAATCCGAGGCGGCGCTGCAGCTTGATGTCGTCGACTTTGTAGACGACGCCGTCGATCTGGTACGGGAGCTTCGCGCGCGCGGCGCCGATCTCGGCATAGTATTCGAGACAGCCCTCGATCGATTCGACGGTGCGCGATTGCGGGCAGATCTTGAAGCCCCATCGGCGCAACGACGCGAGCAGCTCGCTGTGATGGCCCGGCAATTCTCCACCCTCGACGTGGCCGACCCCGTAGATGAAGATGTCGAGCGGCCGCGCCGCCGTCATCCGCGGATCGAGCTGCCTGAGACTTCCCGCGGCCGCATTGCGGGGATTCACGAGCGTCTTCTCGCCGCGGGCCAGCGCCTCCTGGTTGAATCGCTCGAAGCCGGCCAGCGGCATGAACACCTCGCCTCGCACTTCGAGCTCGCGCGGCACGCCGGCGCCTCGGAGCCTGAGGGGCAAAGCCGCAATGGTGCGAAGATTCTGCGTGATGTCCTCGCCCGTCTCGCCGTCGCCGCGAGTGGCGCCCTGCACGAACGACCCGTTCTCGTAACGCGCGCTGATGGCCAGGCCGTCGAGCTTCGGCTCCGCCGAATAGCGAATCGACTTGGTCTCGGGCAGCCGATCGCGGATGCGCCGGTCGAAATCCCGAACTTCCTGCTCCGTGAATGCGTTGTCCAGCGACAGCATGGGAATGCGGTGCCTGACCGTGCCGAATGCGGCGACGGGGGCGGCACCCACCCGCTGCGTGGGCGAGTCGGCGGAGAGGAGTTCCGGATGCTCGGCTTCTATGCCGCGCAGCTCGACCATGAGCCGGTCGTACTCGGCATCGGGCACTTCCGGATCATCGAGGGCGTGATAGCGGTAATTGTAACGATCCAACATCTCACGCAATTCGGCAACGCGTGCCGCCGCCTTGCGTTTGAGTGTGCCCGCCTCCCGTGCCGAGCCCATGAGAACCGCGCGGGACTCTAAGCCGCCGGACCGCGGGCGGATTGATACCGCGCCACATCCTCGCGGAGCGTGGCGATGCGTTGCGGTGAAAAGGGCATCCCCTTGGCGTCCTGCACCGTACCGGAAAGAGCACGCGCCAGCTCGCGGGCGGTCGCCAGCAAGGCGTCGACGGCTTGCAGCGGCTCGACCGGGCCCGGCAGCACCGCGAACATGCTCACCCCGCGAAATTCCTCCTCGGCCATGCGGTTGGCATCGAAGGTGCCGGGTTCGATCAGGCTCGCGACATAAAAGATGCTGCGTCCATCCGCGTGCTTGCGGTGATAGACCTGGTACTGGCCGTAGGCCAAGCCGTGACCTTCGAGCACCGCCATCAAATCCCGTCCGGACCAGCGATCTTCCCCTACGGCGCAGACTCGCAGCGTGACGATCTTCTGTCGCTCGCCCTCATCGGACGGGGACTCGACCGGCGCGAGTCGATCGCCGTTCTCCGTGCTCGCGCTCAAACCGAGGGGCGCCTCTGACGCGGGCGCCGGTGACGCCGCCGGCTCCGGCTCGACCGTCGGGCCGGGCGATCGCTCGGCCTCATCGGCGATATCAGCCGAAAGGGGATCGGCGGTCATCTCGAGTATGGACACGTCGATGGCATCAGCATCTTTCGCCGGTGGCGGCTCCGGGTGAGCCATCATCGGCAGATCGAGAATGGGCACCCGATCGAAGTCCGCCGTGCGAATGCTCAAAGGCTCCAAGGGCGCTATGGTGGTGCGATCGCGAAAATCCGGGCGGTCCCGCATCTCCGGCCGGTCACGCGTCTCTGGGCGGTCCCGAACTTCGACGCGGTCCCGCGGCTCGGGGGCTCTCTCGCGGCCTTCGGGCGCCGGCGCGAGGTTCTGAATCGGCAACACGGAGGACTCTCGCAGCTCGGAATTTCCCGGCGCCTGGCCGGAACGGCGCGTGGACCACCACCAAATGGCGGCGATCGCCACCACGCCCAGACCCGACAGTATCAAACGCAGCTCCGCCAACGTGAGGTCCTTGATTGCCTACATCGCAGCCATGCGCACCGCCTCGTCGACATCGACCGCCACCAAGCGCGACACGCCCGGCTCGTTCTGTGTGACGCCCACCAGTTGCGAGGCCAGTTCCATGGTGGTTTTGTTGTGCGTGATGAAAATGAACTGCACGTTGCGCGACATTTCGCGCACGATGTCGCAGAAGCGGCCGATATTGTTGTCGTCGAGCGGCGCATCGACCTCGTCCAGCAGACAGAATGGCGCCGGATTCAGGTCGAAGATCGAGAACACCAGCGCGACCGCGGTCAGCGCTTTCTCCCCGCCCGATAGCTGGCTGATGGTGCTGTTGCGCTTGCCCGGCGGCCGCGCCATGACCGACACGCCGGAGACTTCCGCTTCCTCGCCTGTCAATTCCAGATACGCGTGGCCGCCGCCGAACAGGCGCGGAAACTTTTCCTTGAGACCGGCATTGACCCGATCGAAGGTGTCCTGAAAGCGCGAGCGCGTCTCGCGATCGATCTTGCGCATCGCGGACTCGAGCGTCTCGAGCGCATCGGTGAGATCCTTGCACTGCCGGTCGAGGTATTCCTTGCGCTCCGACTGCTCCTTGAATTCGCCGATCGCCGCGAGATTCACCTGCCCCAGACGATCGATCTTGCCCTTGGTCTCCTCCAAGCGGGCCTCCCAAGTCTCCCCCGTCGCTTCGGCGCCGAGCCCGGCCAGCAGATCGGCCAGTTCGAAGGTGGTGGCCGCCAGTTGCTCGGCGACGCTCTCGCGCCGCACGCGCACCTGCTGCGCCGCCAAACGCGCCTCATCCAACGCCGCGCGCGCCGACTCGACTTGGGTGTCGAGCGAGGCGCGGCGTGTGTCCCGATCCCGAAGCAGCGCATCCAGCTCCTCGCTTGCAATACGGGCCGCGTGGAGTTCCGCCTCGATTTGCGCGCGGATCGTCAGCGCACGCTCGATCTGCCCCGCTAGCGCGGCCAGAGGCTCCTCGCCGTCCTTCAACTGCCGGACGAGATCGTCACGGCGCTGGGCGAGTTCCTGCAGCTGCTTCTCCAGGCGGGCGATCGTGGTCTCCAAGGAGGCGTGCGCACTGCGCCGCGATTCCACCTGCACGGCCAGCTCCCGCGCCCGCTGCTGAGCGCTCTGCATCGCGGCGCGCGCTGCCGCAAGCTCCGCGCGCATGCGCTCACGCTCCTGCTCGAGCTCCACGCGTTGCGGCTCGAGCGCCGCCAGCGCATCGATGGCCGTCTCCATGCGGGCGCGGGCCGCACGCAGTTCGGTCTCGGTGCGCTCCAGCTCCGCGCGCACGTCGGCGAGGCCCGTCTCGAGCTGATGCAGCCGCCGAGCGGTATCGGCCTTGCGCGCTTCGGCGGCGTCGTGCTCCGCGCGGCGATCCACGTGCTCTCGATGCAGACGATTCACCTCGGCCTGCAGTCGGTCGCGCCGATCCTCGTATTCGCGCACGCGCCCGCGGCTGATCTCGAGCTGGCGCTCGCCGTCCTTGACCTCGGATTCGAGCCGGCTCACTTCGACGCGCAACAGGCGCAGCGACTCCTCGCGCTCGATCACGCCGGTGTGCGGCTCCCGGTCCCGCGACAGCCGCAGCCAATCCGGCCCCAGCCAGATCCCATCGCGCGTCACCACCGATTGCCCGGAACTCAGGCCGTGCCTGAGCCGCAGCGCATCGGCGAGGCTCTCGGCCGTGAACACCGAGCTCAACACCGAATGAAGATAGGAGCCGCCCTGCACCTTGCCCTGCAGACTGTCGGAACCGGCGCCGGAATCGAGTTCCGGGGGTGCCGCCCGGACTGCATCGCCGGCGCTCACCACGGCGAGATGCCCGCCGTCGAAACTTCCCAACAGATCGGCGATGGAGTCGAGCCCATCCACGCACACCGCCTCGAGATACGAACCGAGCACGGTCTCGACCGCCTTCTCCCAGCCGTGCTCCACGCGCAACTGCTGGGCGACGCGCGGATTGGAATCGAGCGCCTGGGATTTGAGCCACTGCGTCACCTTGCCCGACACTTTGCCGAGCGCCGCCTGCTGCAGCGCCTCGGTGGACACCTGCCGTCCCAGCGCCTGCTGGGCGCGCGCGCGCAGCGCGTTCAACCCCGCCGTCTGCTCGCGCTCCTTCTCGCGGGCCGCCGTCAACTCGCCCAGCAACTCCGACAGTTCCGCGGCCGCTTTCTCGCCGGCATCGCGCGCGAGCGCGGCCTGTTCCGCGAGAGTCTCGAGCGCGATTGCCGGCTGCGATTGCGCGAGCGCCGTGCGCTCCGTCTCCTGCCGCTCGCGCTGATGCATTAGGCGATGCTGCTGGCTTTCGAGTTGCTCGATGCGCGCCCGCTCGACCTGCGTCTCGCGCTGGCCGGCCGCGACCGCACGCGCATGCGCATCGGAGGCCGCCTGCCAAGTGGCGAGCGCCTGCTCGCAGTGCTCGAGTCCGGTGGCCGCCGAGCGTTCCTCGCCGTGCGCAACATCCAAGCTCGGGATCATGGTGGCAAGCTCGCGGGCAAGCGACTCGAGCTGATTGCGGTCGCGCTCGACCACTCCGGTGAGCTCCTGCACCTGGGCCTGCGCCTGCTCCGAGTCCGCGCGCTGCCGCTGCTGCAATTCGCGCGCATGCTGAATGTTTTGCTCGATGCGCGATACGTCGGAGCCCGCCGCGTAGAAGCGCTCCTGAATGGCGCCGAGCGCGTCCGCCTTCGCCGACTGATCGACCCGGATCCTTTCGATCTCGGATTCCGCCTCGCGCAGATCCGCGATGGCCCCTTGCATCGCGGTCTCGCAGCGTTCGGTGGTCGAATCGCGCACGCCCGCCTCTACGTCGAGCCCCTGCAAGCGCAGCGCGAATAATTCCGCCTGAAGTTTTCGCTCCTCCTCCTTGAGCACTTGGTATCTGCGGGCGGTCGCGGCCTGGCGCTGCAAATGGCGGATCTGCTTCTCCACTTCCTCGCGCAGATCGTTCAAGCGGTCGAGATTTTCCCGGGTCTCCGCGATGCGGCTCTCGGTTTCCCGGCGCCGCTCCTTGTAGCGCGATATCCCCGCCGCCTCCTCCAGGAAAGCGCGCAAGTCGTCCGGGCGCGCCTCGATGATGCGCGAGATCATGCCCTGCTCGATGATGGCGTAGCTGCGCGATCCGAGACCCGTACCCAGGAAGAGCTGCGTGATGTCCTTGCGCCGGACCTTGATGCCGTTGATGAAATAGTCCGACGTGCCGTCGCGGCTCACGGAGCGGCGCAACGCAACCTCGTTGTAAGTCGCGTACGCCCCACCGATCTTGCCGTCGGAATTATCGAACACCAGCTCCACCGACGCGCTGCCCAGGGGCTTGCGCGCCGAGGAGCCGTTGAAGATCACGTCCGCCATCGATTCGCCGCGCAAATGCTTGGCGGAAATCTCACCCATGACCCAGCGCACCGAATCGATGATGTTCGATTTGCCGCAGCCGTTCGGGCCGACCACGCCCGTCAGACTGCTCGGGAAGGTGACTGTGGTGGGGTCAACGAACGACTTGAAGCCTGCAATCTTGAGTTTTGTAAGGCGCATCAGTTATGGCCAGCCTTGAGTTTGACGGGAGTGAGTTGGCGTCGGCGGGTCCGTCGGGCCGTGCCGTCGATGTGGCGCGTAGTGTAAAGTAATCGCCACATTCGTAAACCCCTGCGCTCCGATGACCACGACCCTCGAGACCTTCGCAAATCCCACCCCCGAACGCGACTACACCATTCGGATGAGCATCCCGGAATTCACCTGTCTGTGTCCGAAAACCGGGCAGCCGGATTTCGCCACCCTGAAGCTCGAATACGTTCCCGATCAGCGCTGCGTCGAGCTGAAATCCTTGAAGATCTATGTCTGGTCGTTCCGCAATCGCGGCGCCTTCCACGAAGCCGTGACCAACGAAATCCTCGGCGATCTGGTCCGAGCCACGGCGCCCCGATTCATGCGCCTGGTGGCCGAGTTCAACGTCCGCGGAGGGATCCACACGACCATCGTCGCCGAACACCGACAGCCGGAATGGAGGGCCGCACCTCCTGTGGTCCTTCCGTAGCCCCGCCCGCGCGCCGCTTCCCCCGGGGCGAACACCCGCCGTAGGAGCCCCCCACGCCCCATTTCACCGCCCCGCCGCACCCGGCGCGCCGGGTGGGTTGGGCGACCCGGCACCGCCTCCGGGGCAGGCCCCGGATTTATCGATGAATCAGAGGGTTATACTTCCTCAAAGATGAGCCGTCGCCGCCCTGTACAGGCCGCAATGCGTCGGTATAATCGCGCGCTCTCTCTTTGGAGGCGGAGAATCAGAATGCCCTCGAAAAAACCAATTAAAGCGGCTAAGAAGCCAGGAAAGGCGATACCCAAGAAAGCTGTGCGCAAGACAGCCGTGGCCAAAAAGGCAACGCGACCGCCACCCAGCCCTAAGCCCATTACATCGAAGGTACCCGTGAAACCGCAGAAACCAGCACCCAAAACGCCGACGCCCAAACCCATCGCGGCCCAGGCCAACCACGTAGCGCACCCGCCCCGCGCCAAGACATCCGCGAAGCCGGAACCGGAGACGATCTCCGTGAGTTCCGAGAAAGTGGCGCCCATCAAATTCGACTCGCGCCCCTTGGTGATGCCGACGCGTGCCACCGTTCCCAGCGACGAAGACGCCGATGGGGAGCCCGGCGGCTCGGCAAGCCTCCTCGCGGGACCGCGCAATGTGAAGCCCTATATTGCTCGCCGCGGCGAGCAATACATGAACAAGGAGCAGTTGGAGCACTTCGCGCGCATCTTGCAATCGTGGAAACGGGACTTGATGGTCGAAGTCGACCGCACCGTACTGCACATGAAGGACGAGGCGGCCAACTTTCCCGATCCGAACGATCGCGCCACCCAGGAAGAGGAGTTCAGCCTGGAGCTGCGCACGCGCGATCGCGAGCGCAAGCTGATCCGAAAGATCGACGAGGCGCTGAAGCGGATCGAGGACGGTTCCTACGGTTACTGCCTGGAGACGGGCGAGGAAATTGGGATCAAGCGGCTCGAAGCGCGCCCCGTGGCCACCCTGTCGGTCGAGGCACAGGAACGGCGCGAACGCCGCGAAAAGCAGTACGGCGACCGCGACGACAGATACCGCTAGAAGCGCCGCGGGCGGCGGCAAGCCCGCTATCGCGGGCTACGTCGGCCGGTTCGCTCCTTCTCCCACGGGCGACCTGCATGTCGGCTCGCTGTACACCGCCGCGGCGAGCTATCTCGATGCGCGGGCGCACGGCGGACGCTGGCTGGTGCGCATGGAAGATGTGGACCGCTCTCGCGAAGTTGCGGGCGCGGCGGCAGGCATTCTGCGGACTCTGGAGGCATTCGGCTTCGAGTGGGACGGCGGCGTATGGCGTCAGTCCGATCGCGGCGAACCATACGCCGCGGTGCTCGAGGATCTGCGATCGCGCGGCCTGACGTTCCAGTGCTCCTGCAGCCGGCAGGATCTTGCCGACGAAGAACGCTATCCGGGATTCTGCCGTGGGGGGCCGAGAAACCCCGGCGCGGCCACCGCGACTCGGCTGCGGGTCGACCCGGAAACGATAGGCTTCGACGATCGCCTGCAGGGTGCGCACGCGCAGGACGTGGCTGCCGCCGTGGGGGATGCGATCTTGAAGCGTCGTGACGGGTATTTCTCCTACCTTCTGGCGGTCGTCGTCGACGATGCAGCCCAGGGCGTCACGCACGTGGTGCGTGGGGCCGATCTCCTGCACGACACCCCCAGACAGATATACCTGCAACGCAAGCTCGCGCTGCCGGTGCCGCGCTACGCCCACGTCCCCGTCTTGGTCGAACCCGACGGATCAAAGCTTGCGAAATCGACGCGCAGCGTGCCTGCGGATAGGACGGAGCCCTCAAAACTACTTCTCGAAGTCCTACACCTGTTGGGATTGGCGCCGCCGCCCGGGCTCATCGGCGCCCCGGTGAGCGAGCTTTGGGCCTGGGCGCAGGCCCATTGGACCTTAAATCGACTTTACAAGCGCCTGGCGCTGCCTTTGGAGGGCTCGGAAGCCACCCCCATCGCTATCGGAAAACCCGGCTTGCCTTAGCGCTGCATTGCGCTATCCTTGAATCGCAGTATTCAATGACTGTGGTCATGGTCCAGGCACGAGCCGGCATCTTCCGGTCACGCGTCGGTACCAACACGAGCGAGGAGCCTATGAGCGATCCGCGAGTGATTAAAAAATATCCCAACCGCCGCCTCTACGATACCGTGGAAAGCCGGTACATCACGCTGGCGGACGTGCGGCGGTTGGTGGTCGAGAAAATCGACTTCGTTGTCGTCGACAAGAAGAACAATGCCGATATCACGCGAAGCATTCTGCTGCAGGTGATCGCCGAGCAGGAACATTTGCCCGAACCGATATTGACGCAAGAGTTCATGGTCAATGTCATCCGTTCGTACGGCAGCGACACGCAGGGAGCAGTCAGCGGCCATCTGGAGCAAACCCTCCGGCAGTTCCTCGGCCAGAATCATCTGACCCGGGAGCGCCTCAAGCCATTTTCGGGAAGCGACGCGCAGCCGCGCGCGCGCGCCGCCGAAGATGGCTTCAAGGCGCTGGCGCCGGTACGGCTTCGCGACAACGAGAAAGAGCGGGAGGACTCCAACCTCACCAAGTAGCCCGGCCTCACCAAATGACGCAGCGGTCCCTCTTGACCATCGGTGCGGGACTCGTGATTGCAAATGCCCGCTGGAAGTCCGGGCTATTTGCCAGAGTTGCGTTGGTGCGGTCGTCGGCTGGCGGATGCGGGTCGGTCGTCACCATTTCCTCGGCCTGTCGAGGACGGATTGCGCTCGCCCATGAGTGGGCGAATGCGATGAAGAACATTTGATCCGGCGTGTATCCGCCGGGCACGGGTAGAGCCTTCGCGGCTGGCGCCGAATGCATTGCTCTCCACGCGAGCATCAAGCCGCCGAGGTCCGCCGTCGCCTCTCCGGTCACCAGGTCGCCTTGCACGTGCAGGCCGCCGCCCACGGTGAATCGAGAGTACTGATCGGAGATGCAGCGCGTAGCCGCGTGGAACTTCGCCAGATCCGCGGGCGCCCACCAGTCCTTGAGATTTCCGTGACCGTCGAATTGCGCGCCCTCGTCGTCGAACCCATGGGTCATTTCGTGACCGACCGTCGCGCCGGTGGCGCCGTAATTCACGGCATCGGGCCAGTTCGCATCGAAGTATGGCGGCCGCAGGATGCCCGCCGGCACGTTCAAGCTGTTCATCGAGGGGTCGTAGTAGGCATTCACCGTTTGCGGTGTCATGTACCACTCGCTCCGGTCGACGGGTTTGCCCACCTTGGCGAGTTGGCGATTGAACTCGAAGGCGTTCGCACGCATGACGTTGAGCACGTACGGCCCGCGATCGATGGCGAGTCCGCTGTAATCGCGCCATTGGTCCGGATACCCGACCCGCAGCTGCATCAGGTCGAGCTTCGCCGCAGCCGCGGCGCGCGTCGCGGGCGTCATCCAGGTCAGCGTCGCAAGGTCGGTGCGAAGCGCATCGCGCACGCGCTCGACGATGGCGGTCGCCGCCTGCTTGGCGGCCGGCGGAAATCTTTGCGCGACATAGATCTGGCCGATCGCGAATCCGATCGCTTGATCCTCGGCGCGCAGGACGCGCAGCCAACGAGCCTGCAGCTCCTGCGCGCCGGTGAGCGCCGAGGTCATGCGAAAATCCTCATCCACGAAGCGCCTGGAAAGGAACGGCGCGAAGGTGTCGAGAAGCTGCCAGCGCAGATACGTTTTCCAGTCCTCGATCGAGGTGTGTACGAGCTCCCGGTCGACTGCCCGGAAGAACTCCGGCATGCCGACGTTCAGCGAACCGATCTCCGGATGTCCCGCGAGCTTAAGCAACTGATGCCAGTCGAAGTGCGGAGTCACCGCCTGCGCCCGATCGAGCGACATAGGATGGTAGACGGCATGCGGATCGCGCTGCTCCACATCCGACATCGACGCATCCGCCAGGCGAGTTTCCATCTCCAGGATGGTCTTCGATTCACGCCCGGCAGACACCGGCGCATCGCCCAACAGAACGAGCATGCGTGCCACGTGTTCGAGATATGCGGCGCGCGCCGCCTTGAACGTAGGCTCGCTCTTCAAGTAATAATCACGGTTCGGCAATCCGAGCCCGCTTTGCGCCACGAGCGCAATCACCCGCGTACTGTCGTTGAAATCCTGCATTTGCCCGAGCGACAGCGGCGCGGATACGCCGATCGTCTGCAGATGCGCGATCTCCTCCTGGAGGTCGATCGACGTGCGGATCGCGGCGATGCGTCCAAGCTCCGGTTCGAGCGGACCGGCGCCCGCAGCCTCGATCGCGCGCTCGTCCATGCCGCTCAGGTAGAAATCGGCGACCTTGCGCTGCGAAGTCCCCGCGGGCCAATCCTCCTTGCCCAAGGACTCCACGAGATCGCGGATGAAGGTCTGATTTTCCTGTTCCAGGATGGTGTCGACGCCCCAGTACGAGCGGTCCGGAGGAATCGGGTGGGTCTTGATCCAGCCGCCGTTGGCGAACCTGAAGAAATCGGCGCCTGGGGCGACGGAGCGGTCCATCCAGCCAAGGTACAGGCCATCGTCGGATGCGCAAGCCGCGCTCGATGCGCCCAGGGCGCCGGCGGCGGCAAGAACGAGGAGCGCCGCCGCCTTCAGCGACGCTCCCCGCGGAACAATGAAGGAGCGGCCGCCGTCAGGCCGCGTCGACATTGCGCATGGAGAGGCGGACGCGGCCTTGGCGGTCGACCTCGAGCACCTTCACGCGCACGACGTCCCCCTCCTTCAGCTTGTCGCCCACGCGCTCCACCCGCTCCTCGGAGATTTGCGAAATGTGCACCAAACCGTCGCGGCCGGGGAGAATGGTCACGAACGCGCCAAAGTCCATCAGCCGGGCGACCCGGCCCTCGTACACGCGCCCCACTTCCACATCGGCGGTGATCAGCTCGATCCGGCGCTGCGCTTCGCGGCCGGCCGCGCCCTGCACGGAGGCGATTTTCACGGTGCCGTCGTTCTCGATGTCGATGGAGGTGCCGGTCTCCTCGGTGATCTGGCGGATCACCGCCCCGCCCTTGCCGATGACGTCGCGGATCTTTTCCGGATCGATCTTCAGGGTGATGATGGTGGGCGCCCACTCGGACATGTTTTCGCGCGGCTTGGAGAGAACCTTGTTCATCTCGCCGAGGATGTGCAGCCGTCCGGCGCGGGCCTGATCGAGCGCCACCTTCATGATCTCGCGCGTAATGCTCGTGATCTTGATGTCCATCTGCAGCGCCGTGATGCCGTTGGTCGTGCCGGCGACCTTGAAATCCATGTCGCCCAGGTGATCCTCATCGCCGAGAATGTCGGTCAGCACCTGGTAACGGTCCCCCTCTTTCACCAGACCCATGGCGACGCCCGCCACCGGTGCGGTGATGGGGACGCCTGCGTCCATCAGTGCGAGACTCGTGCCGCACACCGACGCCATGGAGCTCGAGCCGTTCGACTCGAGAATTTCGGAGACTACGCGGATCACGTACGGAAACTTCTCGAGATCCGGCATGACGGCTTTGACGCCGCGCTTGGCCAGGTTGCCGTGGCCGATCTCGCGGCGCTTCGGCGAGCCCATCATCCCCGTCTCGCCGACGCTGAACGGCGGAAAATTGTAATGGAGCATGAACGGCTCCTTACGCTCGCCGGTCAGTCCATCGATGATCTGCGCATCGCGTCCGGTGCCGAGCGTGGTCACCACCAGCGCCTGAGTCTCGCCGCGAGTGAACAACGCCGAGCCGTGCGTTCGTGCCAGCACGCCGGTGCGGATGCTGATGGGGCGCACGGTCTTCGTGTCGCGGCCGTCGATTCGCGGATGCCCTTGCAGGATCCGCTCGCGCACCAGGCGATATTCCAGATTGAAGAATTCGTTGCCGACTTGATCGGCGGTGAACTTCGCGTTTTCGCCGCTCGCGAGCTTCGCGATCGTGGCGGCCTTGATCTCGCCGATCTTGGCGTAACGCTGCTGCTTCTCGGTGATCGCATAGGCGGCGACCAGCTCCTTCTCGGCGAAGGAGCTCACGGCGGACTTCAATTCCGTATTGCCTTCCGGCGCAACCCAGCTCCATTTCGGCTTGCCCGCCTCGGCAACGAGCTCATTGATGGCCTTGATGGCGATCTGCATCTGATCGTGCCCGAACACCACGGCGCCCAGCATGGTTTCCTCGTCCAGACCCTTGGCCTCCGACTCGACCATGAGGACGCCTTCGGCCGTGCCCGCGACGACGAGATCGAGCTTCGATTCGGCGAGCTGCGTTGCCGTCGGGTTCAAGAGGTATTTGCCGTCGCGGTATCCGACGCGCGCCGCGCCGATGGGTCCGAGGAACGGCATGCCGGAAATCGCGAGCGCCGCGGACGCACCGATCAGCGAGGCGATGTCGGGATCCACTTCGGAATTGACGGAGAGCACCGAGGCGACGACTTGCACGTCGTTGATGAAGCCCTCCGGAAACAGCGGCCGAATCGGCCGATCGATCAAACGCGAAGTGAGCGTCTCCTTCTCGGTGGGACGGCCCTCGCGCTTGAAGAATCCGCCGGGGATGCGGCCCGCAGCGTAAGTCTTCTCTTGGTAGTTAACCGTGAGCGGAAAGAAATCGCGGCCCGGAGTCGCCTTCTTCAGGCCCACCGCGGTCACCAGAACGACCGTCTCGCCCATCGACACGAGCACCGCGCCGTCCGCCTGACGCGCCAACTCTCCCGTCTCGATCGTTACGGTGTGTTCCCCATACTGAAAACTCTTCTTGGATTGGCTCACGTAGGCCCCTTATCGAAAGTAGTGACGACACGCCGACGGCGACGCCGCGGCGGTCAGGTATGCGCGCAATCCTGCGCCTATCGGCGCAGCCCCAATTGCTCGACCAACTGAGAGTATTTGTCCGGCGTGCGGCTCTTCAGGTAGTCGAGAAGCTTGCGGCGCTGATTGACCATCTTGAGCAATCCGCGGCGCGAAGCATGATCGGCTTTGTGCGTGGTGAAATGCTGGCTCAAGCCGTTGATGCGCTCGGACAGCAGGGCAATTTGAACCTCGGGGGAACCGGTGTCGCGCGCACTGCGCTGAAATTTACCGACGACTCCGCTCTTTTCTTCGCGAGTAAGTGGCATGAAATCAAACCTCAATCAATAACTTAGACCCTTTAGGAAGGCGCGCATTGTACGCGCCGCAGGACTTGCCCTCAAGCTCGATTCGTTGCCGCTGAAATCAGCCGCAGCGGCACCAGCCGGCCGGCGGCCTCCACGGCTCCCAAGCCCAAAAAACCCAGGCCTGGCGCGTAGATGCGCACCTTCCCGGGAGCCTCGCGCGGCACCGCGATGGTGCGGCCCTGACGAAAGGCCTCCGCCCCCTCCGCGGCCAAATCGAGTCTCGGCCAATCCGCCAACGCCGCATCCACCGGCAATAATAAGGCCGCGCGCTGTTCCCGCGACATGCCGCCCAGGACATCCAAGGTCCATTGCGGTGCATCGGCGAAAGGCGCGACCCCCAGCCGCCGCAATCCGACCAAGTGGCCGATGGTGTCGATCCGCGCGGCGAGATCCTCGGCCAATACCCGGATATAGGCGCCTTTCGTGCAGCGCACATCGAAACAGAGGTCGGGGGAACGCCACTCGATCAGCCGCATGGCGTGAATACGTATCTGACGCGGCGCGCGCTCGCGGGTTTCGCCGGCCCGCGCGTACTCATAGAGCGGCTTGCCATCCTGCTTGAGCGCCGAATGCATGGGCGGAATCTGCGAATAGTCGCGCGGAAACTCCTCGAGCGCGAGCTCCATCCGCGCCAGCGAGAGCGGCGGCAGCTCCCGGCGTTCGACGACCGCCGATTCCAGATCCGCGCTCGGAGTGCGCTCGCCGAGCCGCACCGTGACGCGGTACGTCTTGTCGGCGTCGAGCATCAGTGCACCGAATTTGGTCGCTTCGCCGAAGCAGATCGGCAGCATGCCGGAGGCGAGAGGATCCAGGGAGCCGGTGTGCCCCGCCTTGCGTGCATTGAACAGATATTTGAGGCGCGCCACGGCGCCCGCGGAACTCAGGCCGAGCGGCTTGTCGAGCAGGAGTATCCCATGCACATCGGTCGGCATTACTCCTTAGTCCCCGCGCTTGTTGACGGAATCGATCAGCTGGGTCAACCGCACGCCGTGCTCGATGGAGGTGTCGAGCTCGAACGTCAGCATCGGGGTGTAGCGAATCATCAGGGACTTGGACAGCGCATTGCGCAGGAATCCCGCCGCACTCGTGAGCCCGCGCTGTACTTCCGGATCCGGACCGTCCTTGCCGAAGATCAGATAATAAACGCGCGCGCTGCGCAGATCCCCGGTGACGTCGACCGCCGTGATGGTGACGTTGCCGATCCGCTCATCCTTCACCTCGCGCCTCAGGAGCTCGGTGAGCTCCCGTTGGATTTCGGCGCCGAGCCGTCGAGCGCGCGGATTATCCTTGGCCATGGGCGATGACAGCGCCGCGCCCGCGCTACAGCGTGCGCGCCACTTCCACGCGGGAGTAGCACTCGATCTGATCGCCTTCCCGCACGTCGTTGTAGTTCTTCACGCCGATGCCGCACTCGGTTCCGGCCCGCACCTCGTTCACATCGTCCTTGAAGCGTTTCAGCGATTCCAGGGCTCCCTCGAAGATCACCACGTTGTCGCGCAGCACGCGGATCGGGAAATTTCGGCGCACATAGCCGTCGATCACCATGCAGCCCGCAACGGTGCCGAACTTGCTCGAGCGGAACACGTTGCGGACCTCGGCAAGGCCCACGATCTGTTCCTTGACCTCGGGCGCCAGCATGCCGGTGAGCACCGCCCGGATATCGTCGATGGCCTCGTAAATGATGCTGTAGTAACGCACATCGACGCCGTGATCCTTGATCGCGATGCGGGCGGCCGCGTCGCCGCGGACGTTGAAAGCGATAATGCGCGCCTTGGAGGCGGCGGCCAGCGTCACATCGGACTCCGTGAGTCCGCCGACGCCGGACGACACCACGTTGACCGCAACCTCGCCGGTCGATAGGCCGTTCAGCGCATCGCGCAACGCCTCGACGCTGCCCTGCACGTCCGCCTTGACCAGCAGCTGCACCAGATTCGGCTTGTTCTCGCCCATGGAGGAGAACACGTCCTGCATGTTGGCGCTCTTTTGCGCAAGCTTCACGTCGCGCGACTTCGCCTGTCGATGGGTGGCCACCTCGCGCGCTTTGCGCTCGCTCTCCACCACCAACAGCTCATCGCCCGCGTTGGGCGCTCCGGAAAGTCCCAGCACCACCACCGGGATCGACGGCCCTGCGGCTTCCACCGGCTTTCCCGCCTCGTCGAACAACGCACGCACCCGGCCGAACTCCTGGCCGATGAGCAGCGGATCGCCCAGCTTCAGCGTACCGCGCAGCACGAGGACCGTGGCGACGGCGCCGCGTCCCTTCTCCAGGCTCGACTCGATCACATAGCCCGCCGCGAGCCCCGCGGTCGGCGCCTTGAGCTCCAGCACTTCCGCCTGCAGCAGCACGCTCTCGAGCAGCTGGTCGACGCCCTGGCCGGTACGCGCCGAGACGTTCACGAAAATATTCTCGCCGCCCCATTCTTCCGGAATCACGCCGTGCTTGGTGAGCTCCTGCTTGACCTTCTCCGGATCCGCCTCCGGCTTGTCGATCTTGTTGAGCGCCACGACGATCGGAACCCCCGCCGCCTTCGCATGCTGAATGGCTTCGATGGTCTGCGGCATGACGCCGTCGTCCGCCCCCACGACCAGGATCACGATATCGGTCACCTGCGCGCCGCGGGCGCGCATGGAAGTGAACGCGGCGTGGCCCGGGGTATCGAGGAAGGTCACCATGCCGCGCGCGGTCTCCACGTGATACGCGCCGATGTGCTGAGTGATGCCTCCCGCCTCGCCCGCCGCCACCTTGGTGCGGCGGATATAGTCGAGGAGCGAAGTCTTGCCGTGGTCGACGTGACCCATGACCGTCACCACCGGCGGCCGCGGCAAAACCTCCAGGGAGGTATCGGTCTCACCCTGCAAGTCTTCCTCGATGACATTGTCCTTGCGCAGCACCGGCGTATGGCCCATCTCTTCCACCACCAGCATGGCCGTATCCTGCTCGATGGTCTGGTTGATGGTCGCCATCACGCCCATGTTCATCATCACCTTGATGACTTCAGTCGCCTTGACCGCCATTTTCTGCGCGAGCTCGCCGACCGTCATGGCCTCGCCGATGGCCACTTCGCGCACGACGCGCGCGGTCGGCATCTCGAACCCGTGCTTCGCGTCGGCATCGTTGCCCACGGTGCGGCGGCGTCCGTCGCGGGATTTCTTCTTTTTGTGGCGCGAGCTCACGTCGCCGACGATATGCAGCTCCTGCCGGCCATAGCGGGTCGCCGCCTGCCCGTCCACTTCGCGGGCGGCCTTGCCCGGCTTCGCCGGTGCCGTGGTCGCGGCCTTGCGCTCCTTCTCGGCCTGCTCGCGCGCCTGCGCCTCCGCCTGGCGGCGCGCCTCTTCCTCGGCGGTGCGCTTGCGATTCTCTTCATCGCTGCGGCGGCGGTTTTCCTCTTCCAGCCGCTCGCGGTCGAGACGCTCCTTCTCGAGCCGCTCGCGCTCGGCGCGCTCCAGAGCGGCCTTCGCCTGCTCCTCGCTCTCGCGCTGACGGTCGATCTCCTCCTGTTGGTGCCGCGCCTGATCCTCGAGCACCTCGCGCTTGACGTAGGTGCGCTTGCTGCGCACTTCCACGTTCACCGTGCGGGCGCGGCCCTGCGGGCTCGCGAGCTTCAGCTCCGACTGCGACTTGCGCCGCAAGGTGATCTTGCGGGGCGAGGCGTCGGCCAGCGCGTCGTCGCGGCCATGGCTGCGGCGCAAGTGCGTCAGCAACTCGTGCTTCGCATCCTCGCTGATCATGTCCTCGGCGCTGTCCACCCTGATTCCGGCCTGGTCGAGCTGCTGGAGCAGCCGGTCGACCGGCACCTTCAGGACCTCGGCGAATTGCGCGACTGTTACATCTGCCATGCGAGACTCCTAGGCCTTCTCAGCCTTCACCGCTTTATCTTCTTCCGCGAACCAATGCTTGCGCGCATCCATGATGAGTTCCGCGGCTTTCTTTTCATCCACCCCGCCCATCTCGACCAGCTCGTCGACCGCGAGGTCGGCCAGGTCGTCCCGGGTACGAACTCCCTTCCGCGCCACCGTCTTCGCCAGCGCCTCGCCGGCGAGCTCCACGAGGTCCGCCGACGGCTCGGCGCCGTCCATCGACTCTTCGCTCGCGATGGCCTGAGTCAAGAGCACGTCGCGGGCGCGCGTGCGCAGCTCCTTGACGATTTCCTCGTCGAACTCCTCGATGGCATTGAGTTCGCTGGCCGGGACGTAGGCAATCTCCTCGATGGTGGAGAATCCCTCCTGCACCAGGATGCTCGCGACATCGGCGTCCACGTCGAGCTGCTGCATGAACGTTTCGCGCAGCGCGAGCGATTCGCTCTCGCTCTTCGCCTCCGCCTGCGACTCGCTCATGACGTTCAATTCCCAGCCGGTGAGCTCGCTCGCCAGCCGGATGTTCTGGCCGCCGCGGCCGATGGCCTGCGACAGCTTGTCCTCCGAGACCGCGATATCCATCGAGTGCGAGTCCTCGTCGACCACGATGGAGGTAACCTCCGCCGGCGCCATCGCGTTGATGACGAACTGCGCGTTGTTCTCGTCGAACGGGATGATGTCGACGCGCTCGCCGGCGATCTCGTTCGAGACCGCCTGCACGCGCGAGCCGCGCATGCCGACGCAGGCGCCGACAGGATCGACCCGAGGATCGTTGCTGCGCACGGCGATCTTCGCGCGCACACCCGCATCGCGGGCCGCCGCGAGTATGTTGATCAGGCCTTGACCCACTTCGGGCACCTCGAGCTTGAACAGCTCGATCAGAAATTCAGGCGCGGTGCGCGACAAAAAGAGCTGCGGACCGCGCGGCTCGGAGCGCACTTCCTTGAGGAAGGCTTTGATGCGGTCCTGGGAGCGCACGGGCTCGCGCGGAATCATCTCCTCGCGCGCGATGTACCCTTCCGCGTTCGAGCCGAGATCTACGTAGATGCCGTTCCGATCGACACGCTTGACGATGCCGCTCACCAACGTGCCGGCGCGGTCCTTGTAGGCGTCCACCACCTGGGCACGCTCGGCTTCGCGCACCTTCTGCACGATCACCTGCTTGGCGGTCTGCGCGAGGATGCGGCCGAACGGCACCGATTCCATCGGCTCCTCGACGTAGCCACCCACTTCCACGTCCTTGTCGATCTCGCGCGCGTCGTCCATGCGCAACTCGCGTTCCGGCACCTCGAGCTCGCTGGAATCATCGGCAAACACCTTCCACCGCCGGAACGTGTCGTACGCGCCGGTCTTGCGATTGATGGCTACGCGCACGTCGAGCTCCTCGCCGTGCTTCTTGCGAGTCGCCGATGCGAGCGCCGCCTCGAGCGCGTCGAAAATGATTTCCTTGTCGACGCCCTTCTCGTTCGATACGGCATCGACCGCCATCAAGATTTCTTTGTTCATAGCCCAAGACTCCTAGTCATTCCGGCCGCAATCGCGCCTTCTGTATCCGTTCGAGGGGCAACTCGTGCGCCCGCCCGTCGACTTCCACCACAATCGCTTCGCCCAGCACCGATTTCAACGTACCGGCGAAGCGCCGCCGACCCTCGATCGGCAGCTTAAGCTCGACAAATACCCGCTCACCGAGGAACCGCTCGAAGTGCGCCCGCTTGCGCAGCACCCGATCCACACCGGGCGACGACACCTCCAGGGTGTAATGACCCTTGATCGGGTCCTCCGCGTCGAGGATCTGACTCACGACATGGCTCACCGCCGCACAGTCATCCACCGAGATCCCGCCCTGGCTCGGCACCTCGCCGTCCGTCGATGGGTCGTCGCCGGCCCCGTCATCGTTGCCGCTCGCGCCGCGTTCCCCAGCCTCGCCGCGCTTATCGGCGGCGCCGCGATCGATATAAATCCTTAAGGTCCCCCCGCGCCCCGCCTGAGCGAACTCGAGCTCGAGCAACTCAAAGCCCAACGCCTCGATCGGCGGCTCTAGTAAGCGCATCAAGGCGTCACGCATGACTTGAAACCCTTCGCAATGGCGACGTGCCGACGGAGACTCGCCCCAAAACAAAAAAGGGGACCATCGGCCCCCTTGTCTCTCAACGAAAAAGCCCCTCCGAGGGGCTCTTCGAGTCAGCGTACTTTCCGAACGTTCCCTCAAGAACCGTCCGTTTTGGAACCGAGACGCCTCGATCCCATGCCGAGCGCGGCGATTATAGGCAAATCGGCGTTGAGCGTAAACCCTATTCGAGGCATTTACGCGATCTCGCCCGTTGCGCCAACGACCGGGCAGGATCCGGTCTTGAAGCGGACCGGACCGCGCCAAACGACTGGGGCCGCATCACTGCGGCCCCAGAACTTGGTCAGTTAAAGCCTATTACCAGCGCTTCGGACCACGCGACCCGCCGCCGCCACCGCCGCCGCCACCGCCGCCGGTGCGCTCTTGCGCTTCGTTCACCTTCAGCGCTCGCCCATCGACATCGTGGCCATTCAAGGCCTGCATGGCACGCGCCGCATCGGCGCTGGCCATTTCAACGAAGCCGAAACCGCGGGGCCGACCGGTGTCGCGATCGTTGATCAGGGCGACCGACTGGACGGGACCGTGCTTCTCGAACAGCGCACGAACCGCGGACTCGTCCATTGAGAACGGGAGATTGCCAACATACATTTTCGTCATGTGAAGAATACCTACTACAAAAGAAACAATCGGCGGGTCGAGGAGCCCCTGGTTAAGGGGAGTTCGCCAGCCACCTTGGATCGAGGAAACCTGCTTTGTGGGTTATGGCCAAGGTGACGCCGGAGCGGCGCGCTGACCAGAAACGGACCAAGTAGTAATTCACGAACCGCGGGGTATGTTACAGCAAATCCCTGAATGATACGAATATTATGCGGGGAAGGCTTACCGGGAGCCGTTTTCGCCCGCCCGCAGCGACCGCGGAGCCTCAAGAGCGCCGCCACGAGGACACCACTGGGGGCAGCATGCGCCCTTGGCTCAGAAGCGCGGGCGCCGCCTCCTGCCAAGCCAGCTCAAGACCTGCTGCAACGCACAATCGATGCGCGAGTAGCGCTTCTTCCCTGCCGTGGTTGATCATCACGAAGATCCCGTTCGGCTTGAGATTATGGTGAATCTGACGGATCAGACGCTCGGGCTGCAGAAGACTGAGCGGAAGCCGCCACGCCAGAATGGCTCGCGGCGTGAGGAACGGAAACCATGCCGTGATGAGCTCCGCGGGCTCGGTGTACGTGGCATAGTCCGCCACCACGAACCGGGCATTCGACCGCTGACTCACGTATCCGGCCGCGTAATCGCTGCGAGTGCGGCCGTCCTTGAACAAGCGATAGCCCTCCACGTCGACCCCGACCAGTGCCCGCGGACGAAAAAAAGCGTCGAGAGCGGCCGCGTACCAGAAGCTCGCGCATCCCACATCGCAGAGCAGCTCCATGCCGTGCGGCCGGAGAGAATCGGCGCGCGGCCACGCATGGTCGAGGATATCGAGGTACTGGTAATTATTGAGACTCGTCTGCACGCCGAGCTCCGCCTCGAAGCGCACCTGG
>JBEKHK010000053.1:0-21240 GCA_050012315.1 Steroidobacteraceae bacterium
ACACATTGAGTCACGATCCGTTTGCTCCCTTCGGTGGGTTCAAACAATCGGGGATCGGTCGGGAAGGCGGGATCTTCGGGCTGCAGGAGTACCTGGAACCCAAAGCGATCATCGGCTAACCCGAGGAAGTCTTGACAGCGCGATTGCTTCCAGACGAAATGCCAGCGAGAGAAACAATGACCGTCCACGTGCCAGACCGTTTCAAAGTCGCGAACGCCTTTTGGATAGGGCTCGGTAAGATCGGACTTACGCCAGCAGCGGTCTTAAGCCAAGCTCGCTTGCCACTGACCGTTTACGACGGCAAGAAGAACCTCGTCACAACGGCGCAGTTCTTCGCGCTCTGGCGTGCCGTGGGCGAGCTTTCCGCTGATCCGGCCGCGGGCCTGAAAATCGCCACCCAGATCGACGTTGGCAACCGGCCACCGTCAACTATGGCGGCCTATTACGCCCGTGATTACCGGGATGCCCTCACCCGCCTTGCTCGCTTCAAGCAACTGTGTTCGCCCGAGGAACTGCACATCAAGGTGAGCAAGGCCGAGTGCGTGATCGAGCCCGTGTGGCTCCACGCGCAGGAAGAAACGCCGCCTTTGTTGACAGACGCCGCCTTCGCCTCCTTCGTTGAACTTGGCCGCCGCGGCACAGGGCATTTGGTGACGGCGAAGAGGGTCGAGCTGAAACCCAGCGCGGAGGCGACCGGCTTCCACAAAGCCTATTTCAATGGCCCGATCACGTTCGGAGCGCGACGGAATGCGCTCGTCCTGCACGCGTCCGATCTCGATCGGCCGTTCCTCACCTACAACGCCGAGTTGCTTGAGATGTTGAATCCGCAGCTCGAGCGCGCGCTCGAAGAGCGCCGTGCGCAAAGTTCGATCAGTGAGCAGGTGAAATGGATTCTCAAACGCCTGCTCGCGGGAAGCCGGCCGGAGATAGCGGCCGTGGCGCGCGAGCTCGGGCTGAGCGATCGGACCTTGCAGCGTCGAATCATCGATGACGGCGCAACCTTCCGGCAGTTGCTTCTCGAGGCACGACAGGAACTGGCGCACGAGTACCTCAACCGGCCGGAGATGGATGTCTCGGAAGTGGCATTTCTGCTCGGCTACGAGGATTCGAATTCTTTCTATCGAGCTTTCCGAATGTGGGAGGGGACGACACCCTCCCGGTTGAGAGCAGCGCTCCGACGATCTGAAACTAGGCAATAAGTACAAGAGGAATAGGGAGGAATTTATGACCAACGTATGGTTAGTCAGGGAGGACTTCCCGACGTGGTCCTTGCTTGTGGGCGGACCTTCGCCCGTGGTTATCGGCTTCAGCGACCCATTGCACAGAGGCATCGCGGCCTGACGGCCTCGCTATCCGCGCCGACGGGAGTTCGCAAGTGTCCGGTATCGGGAAAATCGGACCCCGGCCGCGATCGGCAGATAATGGCCGGAAGTCATCGCATGACCTTCCCGGAAGCGGTCAACGAGCCGCTCCGCACATCGACCCATTGGCAGCGACCGAGTTCGACCCACAGGCAGCCCGACCTTCCGGCAGAAAGCGGCGAAGCGCGGATCGGCGGACTTGCGCGTCTTTCTCTTCATCCGACTGTCCTCCGAAACCCCAGTACGCCGCAGACTCTGCTTTCATTCATGCTGCGCCAGAAACAGGAGTCCCAGCACGCACAGCACGGCGAAGCGGAACGCAGGTTCCTGGCCGTTCCAGGTAGGCGACTGCCACATGAGGAAATACTCTCCACCTATAACCTCAAACCCCGCTAGCCACAGTAACACGCCGAGCGACAGTGCCATGACGCCGACTGCCTTGGCGCGTGAGAATTTCTCGGGATCATCTCTGGCGGCGAGCATCCTGAAGACCGCGAATCCCGAAAGCAGGCCCACCAAGAGTTCCACGGCGATGATGCAAAGATAGGCAGCGTGCTGCAGCGGCCCCCAGCGCAGCGACCGCCAGAGCAGCGGGTTACCCGGAAACGTGGTATCCATCTCGAGCACATGCTGCACGAACTGGAAGTTCGCGCGGTAATCCATGACGTTGTTTATTCCGACCAGGCCGGTCCACACGCACACGGACGCCATGAAAACGATCTTGCTTCGTCGTAGCGCCTTGGAGAGCTGCTGGTTCACTTCTGCGCTCACGAGTCGCACCGCCTCGGTTCAAGCGTAATAGAGTCCATCGTTGACGCCCAGGGTTGATCGAATGATAGCATTCCGATTCCACCAACCACCTAGGATCGATATGGACCTTCGAGTACTTGCTGGTGTTTTCTGTGGAGTCGCCTTTACTCTTGCCGTTGTTTCTTTCGCGGATACGCCTCGCCCGCAAAGCCAATGCACGATGCAGGTTTCCGAGATCAATGCCCGATTGACTAAAATCGAAAAGAGCCTCGCCGCCGTGCCAGCACTTTCGAGCGACGTAGCGTCGTTGAAAGCCACCGATACGGCCAACGTTAAGTGGCAAGGCGACGCCATGCAGAAATTAAACGAGATCAATTTGAATCTCCTTAATTTCCAAGCCAACGTGATGTCACGCCACTAATTCATCTGGCGGTGCTCTCGAAATCAGCGGCTGCGTCAGGGAAAGGCTCTAGACTCGCTAAATGGCACGGAGCGAACCGTTTCCGCCGGTGGCCACGTACCGCTTCGAGGCGACTCAACCCCGGCGAGTTGCCGGACAGTCAGGCCGCTATCTCTCGATCGAGCCCTTACTGCCGCTAACCCGCTCCCTCTAGATGTTCCCGCTCTTGCCGTCGGGCGCTCGCGGCAGATCGGGTGCATCCCGCTGAATTGGCCGATAGCCGATAAACTCGTAGTCGGCAATCGCGATGCCGCCGGTGGTCGCCGCGACGGCTTGGTCGTAACCCAGCAGTCGTGCCAGCGGTGCTGTGGCAACGACGATCTTCCCCACGTCAGGCGTGTCCTCGACACCTTCGATCAATCCACGTCGCTGGACTAACTGGGCAACGACATCCCCTTGGCGATCGGCGGGGGTGGTCACGCGGACTCGAACCCAAGGCTCCGTCGAACCCTGGTCCAAGTAGACGACTTCCACGGCTCCCACTGCCACCGCGGGGATCGCTACTCGAAGCATGGCGACGGCGGCGGAGATATCACGTTCAGCGACCCCATTGATGATCAGTCCGCGTGCCGATGACTGAGTTTGCACGCCGGAAAATCCAGCCAAAACTGCGGCGCCTTGCTCGGCGAAACTCAATTGGAATCTCTCCGATGGATCGGTAACGAGCACGCGCAGCGGAAATCTGGTTTCCGACATCATGGTGTCCACCCTACCTCAAGTCACCAACGGCCGGTTCGTGATCCCGGCCGCTCGGGTGCGGAACGCGCGATTCCGGCGCCGGACCTACGGCGTGCCGTTGAGCAATCCCTGTTCCACCAGCACCGGCGGATGGCGGTGATGAGTGGCCTGCTCGTATCCGTAGGCGTATCCCAGGAGTTCTCCGTCGTGCCAGGGCTTCCCGGAGATCTCGAGCCCGAACGGCAGCCCGCTTGGATAGTAGCCGCCCACCACGACCACCGCGGGTACGCCGAGCATGTTCACCCAGCTCGTGTCGGAGTGCGGGCCTTCGCTGAGCCGGTCATTTTGCGCCATGGTCTCATCGACCGGTGGCATCTGGATGGCGGGATAGACGTATCCGTCGAGATGCAGGCGCTCCATTGTGCCGAGATAGGCCTCCATCAGGCGCTGGCGGGGACCGTAGTAATTGGCCTCGGCATCGGGATCGCTCTCGATCTTGCGCTGTGTGATCGTGATGTCGCCGAATTGCGCGTTCGCCTTCTCGGTGCCGATGATCGGCTCGCCGAGCGGCTGGCCCATCAATTCTTCGTACTCGGCGGCGGAGTGATATTGCGCAGGTCCGAAGGTCCGCAGAAACAGATCGGTCCCTTCCTTGACGTAGGGGTATGTCGCCACGCGGGTCGCAAGCCGCACGAAGCTGTCCGGCAGCACCGTGTCATCCATCACGATGGTGGCGCCGGCGGCGCGCAGCTCTTCTACAGCCTTCAAGAACGCGGTCCGCGTCGCAGGGTCAAGCGGGTTGGCCTGATCGGCGGCCTGCTTCTCGGCGAGGACATCCGGGACGATCGCCGGCACACCGTGAAACGGCGGGCCCATGCCGCCGAGGATGAATGCCGGTACACCGAAGCGCCTGCCCTTGAGCGCGTCGGCCTTCAAATACCTGGTGTAGGGGCCGGGCTCGGCCTTCGTGGCAGCCTCGCGAGTGGGCGGATCGAGGGGATCCGGACCCGCCATGACGGATAACGCAATGGCCGCATCCGTGACGTTGCGGGCAATTGGTCCCGTGTTGTCGAGCAGCCAGTCGAGCGGCGCGATGCCGGCGGTACTGACGAGACCGCGAGTCGGGAATACACCGACGACACCACTGGTCGCCGCCGGCATACGGATCGAGTTGCCGGTGTCCGAGCCACTGCCGAGTACCGCCATGTTGGAGGTGACCGCAGTCACTGTCCCGCCGGAGGAGCCGCCCGGAGAGAACCGCACGTCGTACGCATTCCCGGTGCGCCCGAACGAACTGCTGCGATTGGTATCGGAGTTCGCAAAATCGGGCATGTTCGTGTGGCCGATCAGTACTGCTCCCGCAGCACGCAGCTTGGCGACGATCGTTGCGTCACGCGGCGCGACCAACTCGTGCCCAGGGATGGTGTAGCCCGACCAGCCGTCGGTCGTAACCTCCCCGGCAATGCTCGTGTTCGCCTTGATCACGATGGGTACGCCCCAAAGCGGCGAGCTGTTGACCCGGCCCGCGGCGGCTTCCGCATCTTCCCGGGCGGCCGTTTCGAGCGCCGCCCGGTCCAGGATCGTTTCGACGGCGCGGTAGATTCCGTTGTAGCGATGCACGCGCGCGAGATGCCATTGCACCACCTGCGTGACCGTGTAGCGATGTTCCGCATAGTAGCGCTGCAACTGTGGGACGGTCACCTCCATCAGGTCCCGATCCATCGCAGCTGAAGCCGCAACACCCGATTCGGCCCGGGTCGTGTAGGGGACGCAAAGCAACAGCAGGCCGGGAAGGACTGCAAACAACGTGCGGCACAAACGCATAACGGAACGACCTCCAGCCCAGTTGAACTACGGCGGCCGTCGAGCCACCGCGTGGCCCAGGGAGCGCGCGATTCGCTCGATGTTGCCGGGGGCCAGGACGCCGAGTCGCATCATAACCAATCTCTGGGACGAATCCGTATTATCGGGCGGCTCAATGGTGTCGCCTACGTACCCACGGCGGCTCTACGGTTTTTACTCGATGTCCAAGTCGCGGAGGATCAGCGATCTTCGCGTCACCGGCCCCGCCGCGCCGCCTCGATCTTGGCGATGTCTATCTTTTTCATTGGCATCATCGCTTCGAACGCGCGCTTGGCCGCCGCGGGATCCGGGTCCGAGAGCGCAGCCATAAGGGCGCGCGGCGTGATCTGCCAAGACACACCCCACTGGTCCTTGCACCAGCCGCACTGGCTTTCCTGGCCGCCGTTTCTCACGATCGCATTCCACAAGCGATCGGTTTCGGCCTGGTCGTCGGTCGCGATCTGAAACGAGAACGCCTCGTTGTGCTTGAACTCCGGGCCGCCGTTGAGCCCGATGCAAGGGATGCCCATCACCGTGAACTCGACCGTCAGGACATCGCCCTGCTTGCCGTTGGGATAGTCGCCGGGCGCGCGGTGGACCGCGCCCACGGTGCTGTCGGGGAAGGTCTCCGCATAAAAACGAGCAGCGTCCACGGCAGTGCCGTCATACCACAGAAAAATCGTGTTCTTGCTGGGCATGGTCGTTCTCCTATGCCAATTCGCGGGTACACAATTCCGCGCCGCAAGACGAACCGGCGCGTTCGCTCGATGCCGGGATTATCGGGCTACTTGGTCTCAAATGAGAAGCGAAAAGGAGCGGCTCGGAGCTGCTCCACCGGCGTTTTCGATTAAAACGCGCCCGTACTAGGGAAACCACTTACTCAGGACAGCCCAAGAGCAGCCGACATAAGTAAGGAGTTCAGTGAAAATCCGCTCGCAGCCTCTGTGGGTAGACGGGAGCGCTGTTGACCGAAACTTTACTTTCCGATGAGTGCCAAGAGATCAGCGATCCGCATGGGCAGACGGCGTCGATGGCCGTCGTTCCGCTTCACCTCTCTCGTGATCGCCCGGCGCTCGAGACTCATTTCGCTGCACTCGACAGTGAGGGTCTGCGCTACAGATTTTGCGGCTCAATCAAGACCGCGGGCGTGATGCAGTATCTGCATCAGCTTGGCGGGACAGCCGCTCATTCATACGGTATCTTCCATTCCAGTCTCGCACTGGTGGCTGTCTGTCAACTCGCGCAGTCTGCAGGTGATCTTGAGGTGGGAATCAGTGTACTTGCACCTTTTCGACGCAAGGGATTTGCCATGGCCCTGCTCGAGCACTCGGCGAGATACGCCCGGGCGCGCGGACTCAAGGCCCTGACCATTCACAGCCTGGCGGACAACACGCCGATGCTATCGCTCGCTCGACGAATCGGGATGAGTGTCGAGATCTTGGAAGGTGAAGCCGATGGGCGCCTGAGACTTCGCGCCGGAACGATATCCGGGGAGAGCTTGCCTACGGCGAGCAGGGCATTGCCGATGACCGCGGCAGAGAGGGGTTCCGCGCGCGGACACCCTGCCGTATCCTGCGTCCCTGGATTATCGAGCCGGGGTGGTCATGGCCAAATCTACTCTTAAGGGCAGTTGCCTGTGCGGCGGCGTGAAGTACGAGGTCACCGGCGAGGCGCAGCGATTCTTCCACTGCCATTGCTCGCGCTGCCGTAAGGCGACGGGCACCGGGCACGCCTCCAATCTGTTCCTTCAACCAGCCGAGCTCAAGTGGCTCAGTGGCGAAGATCGGATCCGTGCATTCAAGGTCCCTGAGGCCCAGCGATTCACCAACAGCTTCTGCGCAACCTGTGGCGGCCGCTTGCCACGCCAGCCGAAGGGCTCCGATATCGTCCTGATTCCGGCCGGGTCGCTGGACGATGCGGCACCCATCGAGCCGCAGGCGCGCATCTTCTCCGAGTCGCGCGCGAGCTGGTCCTGCAGCGATGGCGAATTGCCGGCCTATCCGGAACTCCCGCCCTCCGGAGCGTTGCGGTAACGAGCGGTACGCTAGCGAGCTGTTCGGCCGGACGGGTCAACCGCCCGGCCACCAATTCCAGCGGCCGGCAAGACGGATGAGCGCGGGTCCGACGGCCATGCGGATCACGGTTGCATCCAAGAATACGGCGACACCCAGGGCGAATCCCAGGATCTTGATGAGCACGAAGTCGCCGAAAACGAACGCGCCGAAGATCATGACCATGATGAACGCGGCGAAGGTGATGACGCGGCCCGTGCTGGCGAGTCCCTCGACCAGGGCGGCGCCGTCGCCGAGGCCGGCACGCCGGCCGTCGGCAATTCGCGAGACGATGAACACCTCGTAGTCCATGCTCAAGCCGAAGACGATGCAAAACACCACGATGGGCAATATCGGAAAGCCGCCATGCATCGGGCTCGGAAGTCCCACGAGCCGCGCCCCGAGCCCGTGCTGAAAGACGATGGCCACGGCGCCGTAGGCGGCGGCTACCGAGAGCAGATTCAGCGCCACCGCCTTCACCGGAATGAGTACGCTGCGGAACCAGAGCGACAGCACCAAGATCGTCGCACAGATGACGCTCACGATGACGGGCCCGAGCGCGTTCTTGATGGCATCTTCGTAGTCGGCGTTGAAGCCGGGCAGGCCGCCCACGTCGACCCGCGCTCCGGGAATCCCCGTGAGGGCATCGAGATTCGCCGCGCGGATCTCCCGCACCAGCCGCACCGCGTCGGGCGCCGCGATATCCTTGTGCGGCAGCAACGCGAGCAGCACCGCGCGGCCGTCGGCGCTCACGAGACTGCGCCGCTGCGAGTCCGGGAGCCGGTTCAGCAACTCGGGACCGCCGAGCGGCACCGTATTGAGCGTGGTCACCGCCCACACGTGCTGAATTCGCGGGTCGCGCGCGAAGTAGCGCGCGAGCTTCGATGCGGCGCGCCAGCCGGCCTCGTCCTGTACGGTGATTCCCGGCGGGAGGTAGAGAATCACCTGGATGATCTCGCCGAAGCTGCCGCGCCCCGCGCCGTCTATCTCATGCAGCACGCGCACCGATTCGGCGCTATCGGGGAGCCAGCGGCCGCGTGGCAAATCGATGCGCAAGTGTGTCGCCTGAGCGGCGAGCAGCACGAGCGGTATGCCGGCGACCGCGAGGACGCGCAAGGGATGGCGCATGACCCAGTGCGCCCAGCGCCGCCAATGACGGGGGCTCGCGGGCTTGCGCGCGAATCCGAGCGCGCCGGCATCGATCCACGGGCCGATCCACGCAAGCAGGACCGGCAGGAGCGTGCTCGCGACCAGTACGGCGACGGTGGTCACGAGGAGTCCACCCATGCCGATGGACCGGATCTCGCTCACCCGCACCATGAGCATCGCGGCGAATCCGATGGCGACCGCCGAACCCGACACCAGGACGGTGCGCCCGCCGTGCTTGGCCGCTTGAACCAGCGCCTCCGGCCGCGACAATCCTTGCTCGAGTCCGTCCCGGTAGCGACTCACGATCAACAGCGCATAGTCGATGCTCAGGCCGAGCCCGACCATGCTCACGATGCTGACGACGATCAGGGAGGATGGCCAAACCCGGTTCACCACCGCCACCGCGCCGAGCGCGACCACGACCGTCAGAGCGCCGCAGAGAATGGGTAATACGGCCGAGATCAGGCTGCGGAATGCAATCAGCAAGAGAACGAGCGTGAGCGGCAAGACCCGCCATTCGGCGGCGCGCGTCTCCCGCGCGCTGATGCGGCGCAGGTCGGCATTGACCGCCGCCTCGCCCGTCCAGCCGAACGCGATACCCGGGTACTTCGGACTGAGCTGCACGCGCAACGTCTCGGTCAACTGGCCGAGCTTCGACATCACGGCGTCTTCGGTGCGCTTCGGGGCATTCAGCCCGACGATCAGGATCGGGCTACCGTCCTCGCCGAGGAACAGGGAGTCCTGGCGGTCGAGATAGGACAGAATTCCGCGCACGCCGGAGGTGGCACGGATCGTGTCGATCACCTGCTTCAGCAACGCTTCGCCGGCGGGGGTCCTGGGGTCCGGCGCGGCCGTTATCCTCAGGAGTGCGATTTTGGCAAACGGCGACTCGAACAGCTGTTGCAGCGCCGCCTCAACCCGCGAGGACTCGCTGCCCTTCAGGCGCACGCCGGCATCGAGCTCCTGGTTGACGCGGGCGGCGAAGGGCAGCGCTGCCAGCGCCACCAGCACCCAGCCGGCGAGGATCAGCCAGCGCCGGCGCGGGGAGAACTGCGGCTGGTTCACCCCGTCAATCCCGCCCCATCGTGCAATTCAGGTCCGCTTCATGAGCACTCATCGCCGCCCTCTCGAGACACCATCAAGGGGGCGATAGTATCAAGCCGCGGGGGCTCTCGGCGGGCGCGTATTGCGCCCGCGCCCGAGAAGCGCTGCCGGTCACTGCCGTGCCGGCATGCCGATGCCGGTGACGTACAGCACCGACTCCGATATGCCATCGATCCCGAGATCACGCTCGATGACGGTGTCCTTCAGAGCCGCGGTGCTGAAAGGAGCCAGCCCCAGGCGGGTTGCCGTCAGACAAAAGGTCTGGCCGAGGTGGCCTGCGTCCAGGAGCACCACTCGATAGGCTCGAGGATGCTGGTATTTCCACATCGTCCGCGCAAACACACCCGTCATGATGAAAAGCGCCGCGGCATCCGCGACGTAGGGCTGATCCGCGCAATAATCGCGCGCCGCTTGCGGGGTCGCTCCGGAAGAGATCAGCTCGAGCGCATGACCGCGCACGTCATAGTGATAGAGCCCCGGATCCAAGCCGTCCACTCGGAGTGCCATCAAATACACTTCTATGGGATGCCTGGCGCCGCCGGAGGGACTCGTCTTGAGCGCGAGCAACCCGAATCCCGGCGAGTCGAGGTACCCTTGCACGCCCCAAGTGGTTTGAAGCAGCGTCGAAACGCTCTCGAGCGAGACCGGCTGCCGCGAGAATGTTCGCCGGGTGCGGCGGGCGTGCAGCGTCTTGAAAAAGCTGTCCGTCTCCTGTTCAGGGTGCGGCAGTGACCTCGATTCGGCGCCGCCGCTCTTCTTATAGGGCGGCGGCTGCGGCGCGGCCGCGACCGCCTGCATCTTTTGCTCCAGAGTCCAATCGTCTCCCGCGTAGGCGGCATCTTTGGTCAGGAAGTGATATGCGCCGTGCGGCAGCCACGGTTTCCACAGCGAATCGAGGCGATCATCGCGAGCCGCCTCGGGGGAGTCGCATTCCAGGAGCAGCCGCGCGTCGATCAGCTTCAGGATCGCCTCGCCGACGCTTTCCGGGGAATACGTGTCGAAGGCGAGCAAGGCGTCCCGGATGGTTCTTGGAGAGAAGAAGAAGCGGATGATCTCCAATGCGACGGGATTGGCGGCGTATTCTTCCCGGGTGAGGTAGTTGACCAGCCGCAGATTGCCGTCGTCCCAATATGCCGATTGGCAACGAGCGCTTCTCAAGGCGATGGCGCCTTGCATGGACCCAAGTGCTCCGGATCGGCTTCCGCGGTCAACCGGTGTGCGGCGGCATGATCCTGACCTGCTTTTTCACTTTCTTGAGCCCGGAGTCCAGTCTTTTCCGGTCGATCGTTCCGGCGTTCAGTTTTTGTAAGAGCAGGTCAAGCTCTTTGTTGATTTTTCCCTTCAGCTCAGCCGTCTTCCTTACGTCCGAATCGCTCATCACGAGTCTCCTTCGTATGGCCGCAGGCGCTGCGGATTGCCTTCCTCAATGCGACAGTGCAACGTCCGATACGCTACTCCGGAAACCTCAGCTTGGCCAGTCATCACGGGATTTCCGGGAGCGTTCATGGCGGAAAATTCAATCGGAGCTCGAGCGCTTGGAATCGAGGCTGATTACGGATGGGATCGAACATCCAGTCGACCTTGATGCCCACCAAGCTCGCTCTGCGCAGGCGCTCCCCCGTGGCGAGCCACTCGAGCGCCGCATCCGGATCTCCCCACTGGGCGTAGACGGCGGCATAGCTGACTGCGCTGAGATCGCCGTTCAGCGCCTTGAATCTTTCAAGCTCGGCTGCGGCCGGCGGGATCTTGCCGAGCGCATGGTAGGCGAGTGCCAGACAAAAGTGCCGTTCTCCGCCGTCAAGCGGCGTCGCGGGCGATTCGCATAGCTTCGATGCGAGTTCCGGACGGCCGAGTGCGAGATAGCTGGTCGCGCTGTAGATCCCGGCATAGTAGCCCTCCGCGTGCAGTGCCTTGGCATCTTGAACGGCGACCAGCACATCATCGAATCGCCGAGCCCAGGTGAGATTCTGCAGAAGATGCTCGCGGTAGCGGGGATTTTGGGGGTCTAGTGTGATTGCGTGCCGCATGGCCGCCAGCGCCACCTCATGGTGGCCCACGATGCCCTCGAAGCCCGCATAGCTGTCCAGAACCGTCGCACTGCCGGGAGCGAGCGCCATGGCGCGATCGACTTCGCGTTCTGCGGCGCCGAAGTCGAGGTAGCCGTGAACCAATACATGCCAACCGAGCGCCATGTGTGCGTCCGCGTCATCGGGGGCCAGCGTCACGGCCCGCTCGGCCGCTTCGCGCGCCATCGCATACAGATCGCGGACGGCCCCGGGGTCGGTGGTGAAGTTCGCCACTCCATGCAGTGCACGAGTTCGATGCGTATAGGCGGCGGCAAAGTTCGGGTCGAGCGCAATGGCTTGATCGAAAGCCGCGAGCGCCAGGCGACTGGAGGCGAGATCCTGGGCCGTGATTTGGATTTGGATACCGCGAAGATAAGCGTCATACGCTTCCGGGTTGTGCGTGCCGCCCACTTCGATTCTTGCCGCCTCGTCGCCGAGCAGCTTGACCTGCAGTTCCTGAGCGACCGCCGTGGCGATGTCGGTCTGCAACGTCAGGATGTCGCGCAGTTCCCGGTCGTAGTTCTGCGACCATAGGTGGTAGCCATTGACCGTATTGACCAATTGAGCCGTGATTCGCACGGTATTGCCGGATCGACGGATACTGCCCTCGAGGATTGCGGCGACGTTCAGCTTGCGGGCAATGGTCGCAATATCCGCATTCTTGCCCTTGAATGAGAACGAGGAGGTGCGCGCGGATACCTGCAGCGCCTCGACATGCGAGAGGGCATTGATCAGTTCCTCGGATATTCCATCCGAGAAGTAGTCCTGCGTCGGGTCCCCGCTCAGGTTGGTGAAGGGCAGCACGGCTACCGAGTGGACCGGCGGAGTGAAAGGCGCCGCCGGTGCGGCGCTCTCCGCGCGCCTCGGCAGGATCAGGCGATCCACTCCCACCGCCAGGCAGATCGCGATGATCGACATCGCCACCAGCCAGGCCGTCGCGCGATTTCGGCGCAGAAACTTTCCGACTCGATAGGAAACCGGAGCCGAGCGCGCCTTGACGGGTTGCCCATGCAGGTAGCGCTGCAGATCCTGTGCCATGCTCGCGGCACTGTCGTATCGTTCCGAGGGGTCCTTGGCCAGGGCCTTGAGCACCAGGGCATCCAAGTCGCCCCGCAACTTGCGCGACAGCTGCTCCTGGGTCGCGGCGCGTGCCGCGCTTGCTTCCGGGGTGAGCTGCGTGCTGGGCTTTTTCATTTCGGCGGAGGCAATCGCCTGCCTCAGCCCGGCAAGGGAGGCTCGCGCGCTCAGCCAATACGGCCGGGTGCCGGTCAGCAATTCGTACAACGACATGCCGAGCGCATACACATCGCTGCGTGCATCGACGGGTTCGCCCGTCAGCAGCTCCGGGCTCGCGTATTCGGGCGTGAGTGCCTGGCCATAAATGCGCGATATCTCGGTTTGATCGCCGTCCTCCTGCAAGAGCTTCGCAACCCCGAAATCGAGCAAGCGCACCTGGCCCGATTCGGTGACGAAGATGTTCGAGGGTTTGAGGTCGCGATGGATGACGTGCTTCTCGTGCGCATACTTCACCGCGTCGAGAACCTGTAGGAACAACGCCAAGCGCTGCTCGACGTTCAGGGCCTGCGTGTCGCACCACGCCATCAGCGTTCGCCCCTTCACGTACTCCATCGAGAGGTACGGCAAGCCTTCGGTATCCACCCCCGCGTCGTAAAAGCGCGCAATGTTCGGATGCTCGAGGCTCGCCAGGATGTCGCGCTCGTGCGCGAAGCGCTGCTCGAGATCGTTACGCCGGCGTGTCAGCAGCGGAAGCTTCAGCGCCACGTCGCGCTTGAACGCACCGTCCGCGCGCCGAGCCAGCCAAACCTCCGCCATCCCGCCGGCCCCGAGAAGACGAATCAGCTCGTAAGGGCCGACGAAGTCGCCCGCGTTCAGGCCGCTCGCACTAATCGGGTTGAAGTCGCTATCGGACACGGTCTTGGGCCACCTGATCGACGGCGCTCCACGCATCGACCGGTAGCGCCTTGCCCGACAGGCAGCTCGTCCGTGCTATCCGATCACCCGATAGATTCATTGGTGTCTATCGCTCTGGGGGTGAGGTGGCCTCGCTTACCGGCAGCCTTCTAATGGTTCTTATCCGTACATTTCCTAGGATGCACGAGAGGAACTTGCGGTGCAATGCGGCGCGGCCGCGGCGCCGGTGCCGATTCTCGCACCATTCAGAGGCGCGCCGCCTCGTCTCGGAGCCGGTGCGCACCTTTCAGCGCTTTTCCAGCACTTGTTCAGCGTCCGGTCAGGATTGCCGCGGGCTTAGGTCATAGCGTCGCCATCAGAGGCATCCACCTCGCTCGTGTTCCCCACAGGAGAAAGCCATGTACATTCAGCATTGCAGCAATCTTGCCCGTTCCGCCTCCCACTCCTCCAAGCGCATTCGCAAGGCACTGTTTGCCGCCCTGGTTGCCCTCGCGGGGGGCATCTGCGCATTGATGCCCGTCTCGGGTCACGCCGACGAGTTCGCGCCGGTATCCATCCGCGTGAACATCGCCGGCCTGGATCCCAATACGGTGGAGGGCGCTCGCAAGATCTATGGTCGCCTCGAACGCGCCGCTTGGACGGCCTGCGGCGAATCGGAGTCCGACATTCAGGTGTTGGCGACCGGTGGCCCGAGCACGTGCGTCAAGGACGCGCTCGCGAACGCGGTACGCGCGGTGCGCAGCGCCGAGGTGGCGCAACTCTACGTAATGCACATCGGCAAGAGGACCGCCGCGGCATATGGGGTAACACCCGAGATCCTGACGGCGCAGAAGTAACGCAGTCATGCATGAGCTGGCCGAGGGCGTGCGCTCTCGGCCAGCGTTCGGGCCGATCGCGCACCGCTCTGACACGGTCTCCACCGTTTGTCCTACGCGCGGGATGCCCAATCACCCCTTCACCCCCGGTACCATCTAGCATCCCCGCTACCATCCAGTCTCTCACCGCGTCGAGACCAAGTGCATGAAGGCCGAAAAACAAATCAACGTCCTGACCGCCCAAGTCGATGAGCTCCTGTCGCTGCTCGAGCGGCACCCCTCCCCCGATATTGACCCGCTCCGCTCCCGCATCGAGGACACGCTCGACGCCGCGAAGCGCGCCCTGAAGCCGAGCGTTCCCGCCCGACTCGGCCAATACGCCGTCTCGCTCGACCACTACGTCACCGGATATCCCCGGCTGGGTTTTTTGACCGGCATGCTCCTGGGAGGAGCGATCGTTTACTTCGCGCGCCTGGGTCGACCGAACGGCTAGAGCTGCGGGAGACCTGCCTCGCGTTTGACAGACAGGCCCCGGTGCCTCTTCAATTCGAGCCATGAACACGAGCGCTGGTCGCGCTGACGCAGCCGAACCGGCGTGATTTTCCATGACGCCGCGTGATCTTTCATGACGTGCCCGAAAGCTTTGCGACGCTCGCGCGCGAGGCCGCGAGCGCCCTCGGCTTTGCGAGCAACGCAGCGATGGGGCACGCCGCATTCCCCTGACCCACGGCGACGTGGTCGTCTGGGGCGGCCCGGCGAGGAAGACCTTTCACGGCATCCAGCCGCTGCCGGCCGGTGTGCATCCGCTCACCGGAGCGTTTCGCTATAACCTCACGTTGCGCAAGGCGCGATAGGCGCTCTAGGGGCCCTTCGGGGCACCGGCCGTCGGGATAGGTGTGCACGATCCCGCGTTGCAGTAGCATGGCGTGAGCCGGCAACATCGTGGAGAGGAAGGCTAATGGCCCGATACGGGATTCGCGCGCTCATCACCTCAGCCGCTTTCGCGGCGGCCTGCGCCTCGAGCGCAGCGACCGCAGCAGGGCTCGCGCCCGAGCCGGCGTTCTCCTTCGACAGCAGCCCCGGGCGGCTGCCGAAGAATGTCGTGCCGGAGCGCTACGAGGTCGCGGTCACGCCCGACTTGAAGGCCATGACCCTCACCGGGCGCGAATCGGTGACGCTGCAGGTGCGCTCGAGCACCGACCGTCTGGTGTTCAACTCGCTCAACGAAACCTTGAGCGACGTGCGCTTCGACGGGCAAGCGGCGGCCGCCGTCGCCTCGGATGATGGGAAGCAGCTGACGACGGTGAGTCTCGCCCACCCCGCCAGCGTGGGCCCGCATCGGCTGACCTTCAAATACACGGGCAAGATCGAGACGCGCCCGCAGGGGCTGTTCGTGCAGCCCTACTCCTACCCGGGCGGCCCGTCAGGAAAGATGCTGTCCACCCAGATGGAATCGACGGATGCGCGGCGCATGTTCCCCTGCTGGGACGAGCCCGCGTTCCGCGCGGTGTTCGTGCTCACCTTTACGGTGCCGAGCAGCTGGTCGACGGTGTCGAACATGCCGATCACCACCCGCATGGTTCACGGCGCGCGCGCGACCGTGCACTTTCGCCCCACGCCGAAGATGCCGTCGTACCTGGTGGAATTCACCGGCGGAGATCTCGGCCATATCAGCGGCCACAGCGGGGCCACGGGGCTCGGCGTGTGGGCGGTGCGCGGCCAGGAAGCGAACGGCCGCTACGCGCTCGACAACGCGACGCAGATTCTGGCCGACTACAACGACTACTTCGGTTTTGCATTCCCGCTGCCCAAGCTCGACTCGATCTCGATTCCCGGCGGCTTCTCGGGCGCGATGGAAAACTGGGGGGCCATCACCTACATGGAGGAGCTGCTGCTGCTGCCCCCGTCCAGCACGCTCTCGGATCAGCAGGAGATCTACGCGACCCAGGCACACGAGATGGCGCATCAGTGGAACGGCGATCTCGTGACCATGGGATGGTGGGACGATCTGTGGCTCAACGAGAGTTTCGCCTCATGGATGGCGGCGAAGGAGACCGCGCTGCGTAACCCGGGCTGGCAGTGGTGGGAGCACGAGGATGTGGACAAAGAGAGCGCCATGGACGCCGATGCGCTGCCGAATTCCCCCGCCATCCAGCAGCACGTGACCGACGAGCTGCAGGCCGCCAACGCCTTCGATCCGTCGATCACCTACAACAAGGGCCAGGCGATCTTGCGCATGCTGGAGGCCTACCTCGGGCCGGACGAGTTCCGCGAAGGGATCCGCAGCTACATCAAGGCGCATGCGTATTCGAATGCCACGACGACCGACCTCTGGAACGCGCTCGCGAGCACGACCGGCAAGGACGTCGCACAGATCGCCGGCGATTGGACCGGGCGGCCGGGCTTTCCGCTGGTGCGGGTCGATGCGACCTGCGGCGCCGACGGGGCGCGTACGCTGCGCTTCGCGCAGTCGCGCTTTCTGCTCGAGGGTCACACAGAAGGCGATAGCCACTGGAGAGTCCCGATGCAAATCCGCATCGGCAGCCAGGGGAAGCCGCGGGCGGCATTGCTGAGCGGCGAAACGCTCGCCGCCGGACGCTGTGCCGAGCCGTTGAGCGTCAATGCCGATGCGATCGGGTTCTACCGGGTCCAGTACGATGCGGCGACGCTCAAGACGAACACCGCGCATTTCGGTGAGCTGCCGGACGGCGACCGCATCGCGCTCCTCGACGATCAGTGGGCCTTGGTGCTCGCCCGCGCGCAGCCGCTCAGCAACTATCTCGCGCTCGCCTCGCACATGGACGGGGATCTGGACACGCGCGCGTGGCAGCAGATCAGCGCGGCGCTCGGCGCCATCGAATACGACGAGCGCGGCCGTCCCGGGCACGATGCGTTCACCGCCTATGCACGCTCCGTGCTCGCGCCCGCTTTCGCGGCGCTCGGCTGGGATGCCAAGCCCGACGAGCCGCCGGATCGGCAGCAGCTGCGGCGCACGCTGATCCGCGACCTCGGCGTGTGGGGGGATGCGGAGGTGATCCGCGTCGCTCGGCGGCGCTTCGACGCCTTCCTGAAGGATCCGGCCTCGCTTGCCGCGAGCGATCAGCCTTCGATCCTCGCGGTGGTGGCGCATGACGCCGATGCCGCCACGTTCGAGCAGCTTCATACGCTCGCCCGCGGCGCGAAAAATATCTCCGAGCTCGAGCGCTTCTACGCGGCGCTCGGCCAGGTACGCGACCCGCAGCTCGCCGAGAAGGCCGCGCAGATCGCCTTTTCATCCGAGATTCCGCCGCAGGCGATCCAAGCGCGCATCCAGATCGTCGGCGCGCTCACCGAGGAGCATCCGGCGCTCGGCTGGCGCATGTTCTCGGAACACGCGCATGAGCTGCTGGTCTCACAGGGCACGTTCGAGCCCTTGATGGAAGCCCAGTACGTGCCGCAACTATTCTGGAACAGCGCGCCGCTCGATCAGATCGAGGCCTGGGTGCGCAGCAAGGTCCCGGCCGAAATGGCGCCGGAAATGGCTCGCGGCATGACGGCCGCCCGACTCAAGGTGAGCGAGAAGGAGCTTTTGGTGCAGGAGGCGGACAAGCTGGCAGCGAAGTAACGGAGGTAAGCCCATGGTGAGCTCGATGCCCGTGATCTTCTTCGGACACGGCAATCCGATGAACGCCATCACGCAAAACCCATACACCGAGGCGTGGCGCGCGATCGGGGCGCAGACGCCGCGGCCGACGGCGATTCTATCCATCTCCGCGCACTGGTATGTCCCGGGGGCGCGCGTCACCGTCGCCACCGCCCCGCGCACACTCCATGATTTCGGCGGCTTTCCGCCGGCCCTCTTCGAGGTGCAATACCCGGCGCCCGGCGATCCCGCGCTCGCCCGGCGGGTCCAGCGGCTGCTCGCGCCCTTGGATGTGGGGCTCGACGAGTCGTGGGGACTCGATCACGGAACCTGGTCGGTGTTGCGGCATGTGTATCCCGACGCCGATATTCCCGTGGTGCAGTTGAGCATCGACGAGAGTGAGCCCGCGTCCTATCACTTCGAGGTCGGCCGGAGGCTCGCGCCGCTTCGCGCCGAGGGGGTGCTGATCGCCGGCAGCGGCAATCTGGTCCACAACCTGCACACCTACGCCTGGGGCCGCCATCCGCTCGATCCCTACGATTGGGCCACGCGCTTCGAGTACACCGCGAGACAGCTGATGCTCGCCGGCGACTATCCGCGTCTGGTCGACTACGAGCGGCTGGGAGCGGATGCCGCGCTGTCGATTCCGACGCCCGATCATTATCTGCCGCTGCTCTACGTGCTCGGCGCCGCTCAGCCCGGCGATCCGGTGGGCTTCCCGGTCGAAGGTGTGGACGGCGGCTCGATCTCGATGCTGTCGGTGCAGCTGGGGTAAGACGCTCGTGCGCTAGAGCCCGGGGGCACCAGGGAAATTTTCATGCCGTGATCGCGCTAGCCTGCCGCAGTCGAGGCCAAGCGCGCCGCCGGGCGACGCGGCCGTTCCAGCCCATGGCCGTGCGGACCGGTTTCGCGGCGCCACAGGAGCACCGCCGAAGTGAGCGCGACCAGGCTCAACAGCCCGAAGAACCAGAGCATCGCCTCATAGCCCGCCGGATGATCGGCGCCGGCATGGGCGCGATCGCTCACGAAGCCGGCGATCCGGTTCGAGGCGAAAATTCCGAGCGCCTGCACCACGGTGATCAGGCCGAGCGCCGTTCCCAGCCGACGCGGGTCGACGATCAAGGTCGTCGCCGGCCAGATGATGGCGGGGACCAGCGCGAAGCTCACGCCCATCAGGACCGTGGACACCCACAGGCCCTGAGCGCTCAGGCCGAGCACGACGAAGGTGACCGGCAAGAGCAGCGTGCCGAAGCTCAGCATCATGGCGCGATGCCCGAAGCGGTCGGCCAGAAGCCCGAAGAGCGGGGTGGCGAAGATCGCCGCGAAGAATACCCAACTGTTGGCAAGTCCCGCCGCCTGCAAGGACAGGCCTTTGCTGTGTTGGAAGTATTCGATCGCATAGGTGGTCCGAAACGGGAAAAACACCGCGGCATAGAGCACATGCAGCGCGAGGATGTACCAATAAGAGCGGTCGAACTTGAGCAGATCGGCGAAGTCCATGCGCGTCTCGGCCGCCGGCACCGCTCGCAGCCCTCGAGGCAAGTGCTTGCGGTCGAGGACATAGAGGAGGAGCACCGCGACGAATCCCGCCGCCGTCAAGGCAAGCCCCAGCCAGAGCGGCGGGCGCCATCCGCGATCGTAGAGCGGGCGCGCCCACGAAGTCGAGGTATCGACCGCATAGGAGCCGACTCGAGCGAGGCTCAGATACAGCGCCGTCGCGAGTGCGATCCCCGTGGGTGAGAACCAGCGCGCGAGCACGGCGATGAGCGCGATGAAGATGGTCCCTTCGCTCGCGCCGAAGATGAAGCGCCCGACGAGCATCATCTCGTAGGATCCGGCGCCCGCCGTGAGGAGCGCGCCGGCCATGCCGAGGGCTGCCGACCAGAGCGCGATGCGCGCGGGGCCGTAGCGATCCATCAACAATCCGTTGACGAGGGCGAGCACCACGCTCGGCACGTTGATGATGCCGTTCAAGGTCCCGAGCTGCGACTGAGTAAACCCGAGCTGCCGGTGCAGCAGGTCGGCGATCGGGCCGATCGCGTCGGATTCGTAGTAGCTGCTGGAGACCGCCAAGGCGGCGAGCAGCAGCACCCACCAGCGAAGCGCAGAGTCGCCGCGCGGGGCCAAGCCTGAATCGGTTCTCTTCACGTCGGCGTTGCTCAATTCATCCGATCCCCGGGCAATGGCAAGCGGGCGGCGACCATCTTCTCACCCGGACAGCTTCACGATGCCGGCCAACGCAAAAAATTTGACGACAATTTTATTCACTCTTCGCCATGATAGGCCCTGGATGGCCGCGCGCGCGATCGCCATGCGTCGAACACCCGCTCATGCTCATACTCCGGACACTGGCACTCTTCATCCTGACCGCGCTCGCCGAGATCGTGGGCTGTTATCTGCCCTATCTTTGGCTGCGACGAGGCGCCTCGCCCTGGCTGCTATTACCGGCGGCCGCGAGTCTTGCGCTGTTCGCCTGGCTGTTGAGCTTGCATCCGACGGCGTCGGGCCGCATCTATGCGGCCTATGGCGGTGTGTATATCGCCGTCGCGCTGGTCTGGCTGTGGAAAGTCGACCGGGTTCCCGTGACCCGATGGGACCTCGCCGGAGCGACCGTCGCCCTGACCGGCATGGCGATCATCGTATGGGGTGGCTGGCGCTCTTGACGCCCGGCGGTGAGGGCGGCCCCGGCGGTGAGCGACGCCCGCCTCAGGTCTTGCCCTCCCCGATCTTATCCTGCGTCCTGGTCGCGAAGTCGCTCGCGTCGTGCCGTTCGCGCAACTGCTCCGAAGGCTCGCCCCGCAGGCTATTCACCTTGCGGCCCCGCTGCACGGCGGGCCGCTGGGCGATGCTGTCCGCCCAACGCCGAACATTCGCGTACTCCTGCACCTGCAGAAATTCAGCGGCCTCGTAGAGTCGCCCCTGGACGAGCCCCCCATACCAGGGCCACACCGCGATGTCGGCGATGGTGTAGTCGGCGCCGGCGAGATACGGCGACTGCGCCAGACGCCGATCCAGCACATCCAGCTGCCGCTTCACCTCCATCGCAAAGCGGTCGATCGCATACTCGATCTTGGTGGGCGCGTAGGCATAGAAATGGCCGAATCCGCCGCCGAGGTAGGGCGCGCTGCCCATTTGCCAGAAGAGCCACGACAGGCACTCGGCGCGACTCGCGAGATCGGCCGGCAGGAACGCGTCGAATTTCTCGGCGAGATACAGCAAGATCGCGCCGGACTCGAACACCCGGATCGGTTTTGGTTGACTGCGATCCAGTAGCGCTGGGATCTTGGAGTTGGGGTTCACGGCGACGAAGCCGCTGCCGAATTGCTCGCCTTCCGAGATCTTGATCAGCCAGGCATCGTACTCCGCGCCGCCATGACCCAGCGCGAGCAGCTCCTCCAGCATCACCGTCA
>JBEKHK010000054.1:0-20298 GCA_050012315.1 Steroidobacteraceae bacterium
GCGGCTCCGAGCAGCTCATGCGCGAGCGGACGCGAGAGCTCTTCGAGATGTTGAAGTCGCACGGCGCCATCGCCGCCGATCACTGAGCGATCTGCCATGGCCAGCGCGCCCAAACTCAGCATCGTCATTCCCGTCTACAACGAGGAGCAAGTGCTCGACACCCTGTTCGAGCGGCTCTATCCCGCGCTCGACAAGCTCGGGCTCTCCTACGAGTGCGTGTTCGTCAACGACGGCAGCAAGGACCGATCGGCCGCGATGCTGCGACGGCAATTCCAGCGCCGCCCGCGGGAGACCCGCGTGGTTCTGTTCCATGCCAACTTCGGCCAGCATTCGGCGGTGATGGCGGGTCTCGCGTATGCGCGCGGCGAGTACGTGATCACGCTCGATGCGGACCTGCAGAATCCGCCCGAGGAGATCGGCAAGCTGGTCGAGATGCTGGAGAAGGGCTACGACTACGTGGGCACGATCCGCATCCAGCGTCAGGACAGTCTCTGGCGCCGATGGCTCTCGAAGGGCGTCAACAAGCTGCGCGAGTGGATCACCCCGGTGCGGATCACGGACCAGGGCTGCATGATGCGCGGCTATTCGCGCCTGATCGTGGAGGCGCTCAAAGAGACCCGCGAGGTCAATACCTTCATCCCGGCGCTGGCCTCGCTCTACGCCATGAATCCCATCGAGGTGCCGATCGCGCACGAAGAGCGGCACGCGGGAAAATCCAAGTACTCGCTCTACAGCTTGATCAGGCTCAATTTCGATTTGATCACCGGATTTTCGGTCGTGCCCCTGCAGCTTTTCTCGATGGTCGGAATGGCGATGTCGGCGCTCTCGGCGATTCTGGTGATCGTGTTGTTCGTGCGCCGTCTGATCATCGGCTCGGAGGCGGAAGGGTTGTTCACCCTGTTCGGGCTCGTGTTCTTCTTCATCGGGTTGGCGCTGTTCGGCATCGGGCTCCTGGGAGAATACGTCGGCCGGATCTACGCGCAGGTGCGTGAGCGGCCGCGCTACCTCATCGAGGCAGTGCTCGAAGAGGGCGGCGGCGAGGGGCATCCGCGGGGACCCGCGCCGCGGCTCGCCGGCGTCGAGACTCAGCCGGCGGACGGCGCAATCGCGGACGCCGCCCCGGGCGCCCGGCAGTGACCCGTGCGGTGGTGTTCGCCTACAGCGAGGTCGGGGTTCGCTGCCTGCGCGAGTTATTGGCGCAGGACGTGCAGATTCCGCTCTTGTTCACGCATGCCGACGATCCCGCCGAGCGGCGCTGGTTCGGGAGCGTGCGGGAATTGGCCGAGACGCATCGCCTCAAGGTGGAGACCCCGGATGACCCGAATACCCTCGAGTGGATCGCCGAGGGCCGCCGCGCGCGGCCGGATTTCGTGTTTTCCTTTTACTACCGGCACATGCTGAATTCGGCGTGGCTCGATTTGCCGAAACGCGGAGCGCTGAACATGCATGGCTCGCTCTTGCCTAAATATCGCGGCCGGGCGCCGGTGCATTGGGCCATCATTCACGGCGAAACGGCCACGGGCGCAAGCCTTCACTACATGCTGGAGAAGCCGGATGCGGGGGCATTGGTCGACCAGCAGGCGGTGCCGATCCTCGAGAACGACACCGCGCTCGAGGTATCGCTCAAGGTGGCGGACGCCGCGCAGCAGGTGCTGGCGCGCAGCCTTCCCAAGCTGATCGCGGGGAGCGCCGCGGCGCGCGCGCTCGACCTGGCGCAGGGCTCGTATTACGGACGCCGCCGTCCGGAGGACGGACGCATCGATTGGCGCGCCGGCGCGCGCAGCATTCACGATCTGGTCCGGGCGGTGGCGCCGCCGTTCCCGGGCGCGTTCACGGAAGTGGCCGGATTGAGACTCGAGGTGCTGGAAACCCGCATCGAGGCCGGCCCGCCGCGCCATCCCGGGCGCGTGCCTTGCTTGTACGCCGAGGGCGGCGACTGGTATGCCGACTGTGCCGACGGCCGGCGCCTCAAGATACTCAGGCTCGCGGCGGCCAACCAGCCGATCGCACCGAACGCCGCTCCGGCGGCTTTGTCGAACCAACCGCTCGCGCTCAGCTGATGTCGCGCGCACGCCAACTTAGGGGCTCAACTTGAAAAACGTTCTCATTCTCGGGGTCAACGGCTTCATCGGCCATCATCTGAGCAAGTACATCCTGAAGAATACGGATTGGTCGATCTTCGGCATGGATCTGCAGTCCGAGCGGGTCGGCACGCTCTTGGGCCACGAGCGATTCCACTTCGTCGAGGGCGACATCACCATCAACAAGGAATGGGTCGAATACCACGTGCGCAAGTGCGATGTGATCCTGCCGCTGGTGGCGATCGCAACGCCCGCAACCTACGTGCGCGAGCCGCTGCGCGTGTTCGAATTGGACTTCGAGGCGAATCTGCCCATCATCCGCCACTGCGTCAAATACAAGAAGCGCGTGGTGTTTCCGTCGACCTCCGAGGTCTACGGGGCGTGCCGCGACAAGGAATTCGATCCCGAGACCTCCGAGCTCGTGCTCGGTCCGATTCACAAGCAGCGCTGGATCTATTCCTGCGTAAAGCAGCTGCTCGATCGAATCATCTGGGGCTACGGAGAGCAGGGCCTGCAATTCACGCTGTTCCGGCCGTTCAACTGGGTGGGCTCGGGCCTCGACAGCATGGATGACCCGAAGGAGGGGAGCTCGCGCGTGCTGACCCAGTTCTTGGGGCACATCGTGCGCGGCGAACCGATCAAGCTGGTCGACGGCGGCAGCCAGACGCGCGCGTTCACCTTCATCGACGATGCGGTGGAATGCCTGACCAAGATCATCGACAATCCCGGCGGCATCGCCGACGGCAAGATCTACAACATCGGCAATCCGAGCAATCTGTATTCGATCCGGCAACTGGCCGAGATGATGCTCGAGATCGCGCTGTCGAGACCCGAATATGCGCCGACGGCCCGCAACACCCGATTGATCGATATCTCGGCGCTCGACTACTATGGCAAGGGGTATGCCGACATCCCGGCGCGGCTCCCCTCGATCAAGAACACCACCGCCGAGCTCGGCTGGACGCCGCGCACCGACATGCGCACGGCCCTCAGGTCGATCTTCGATTCCTATGCGCACAGTCTCCCCGACGCATCCGCGCTCCTGTCGAGCCACGCATAGCGGCGGCCGCGATGCTTGACGGCGCACGCATCGGCCTCAAAGTCGATGTCGACACCCTGCGGGGCACCCGCGAAGGGGTGCCGCGGCTCGCGGCGCTGTTCAAGAAGCACGCGGTCGGCGCCACGTTCTACTTCTCCGTGGGCCCCGATCACACCGGCCGCGCGATGCGCCGCGTATTCCGCAAAGGCTTCGCGCAAAAGGTGGCGCGTACCTCGGTGCTCAAACACTATGGCCTGAAGACCCTGATGTACGGCGTGCTGCTGCCGGGCCCCGACATCGGCCGGCAGGCGGGCGAGGAGATGCGCCAGGTGCGCGATGCGGGATTCGAGGTGGGCCTGCATACCTATGACCACGTGCGCTGGCAGGACACGGTGGCGCGCGCCGATGCGGCCTGGACTCGGACCGAAATGGAGCGCGGAGTCCGCGCCTTCGAACGAATATTCGGCGCCGCGCCGCGCTCGCATGCCGCGGCCGGCTGGCAGATCAACGGCCATGGCCTGGCGCTCGAGCAGGAGTTCGGATTTCGGTACGCGAGCGATACGCGGGGGGGCGGCGCGTTCCTGCCCCAGCTAGAGGCCGGCCCGAGCAGCTGTCCGCAGATCCCCACGACGCTCCCAACCTTCGATGAGCTCATGGGGCGGGATGGGATCGACGAGTCGAACATTGCGGACGCGGTGTTCGCACTATCCTCCGATTCGGCCGGCGCCCCGGCCGAGCAGGGTGCGCCCCAAGTGTTCACGCTGCACGCCGAGCTCGAGGGCATGCTGCTGCGCGATGCGTTCGAGTCGCTGCTGAGGAAGTGGCGCGAGGCCGGCGCATCGATCGTCGACATGGCCTGCGTCCATGCGCAGGTGACGCAACGGCCGCTGCCCACTCGGCGCGTCGTTCTGGGCGAGATCCCCGGGCGCTCGGGCACGCTCGCCGTTCAGGCTGCCGAGGCCGCCCGGGCTGCGCGGTGAATCTCGAGGCGCATCCGGCCGGCGCCGCGCGCCGGCGCTCGATCTACGTCGGCTTGCTGGCATTGGTCGCCGTGCTGTGGCTGGCGCTGCTGCCGCTGCGGCCCTTGTTCAATCCGGACGAGGGGCGCTATGCGGAGATTCCCCGCGAGATGCTCGCGAGCGGCGACTGGATCATTCCGCACCTGAACGGCCTGGCGTACATCGAAAAGCCCCCGCTGCAATACTGGGCAACGGCGCTGTCGCTCGCTGTGTTCGGCGACACCGAGTTCGCGGCGCGGCTCTACACCGCGCTCTCGGCCTTGGGTGCGATGCTCGCCGTCGGACTGGTCGCGAAGCGGCTCTGGGGCAACGGCGCAGGATTCAGGGCTGCGGCGATGCTCGCGGGCATGCCGCTGTTCGTGATCTTGGGGCAGCTGTCGACGCTGGACATGAGCCTGACGCTGTACATGACCGTGGCGCTCGCGGCATTCCTGGCGGCGCAAAGCGCGGCGGCGGCGGGACGGCCGACGCGCGGCTGGATGCTGCTCGCCTGGGCCGGCGTCGGGCTCGGCGTGCTGACCAAAGGCCTGGTGGCGGCGGCCATCCCCGCGGCCGTCCTGGGGCTCTACAGTGCGTATTCGCGCGATTTTGCGCCCTGGCGGCGGCTGCATGCCGCGGCGGGGCTGGCGCTGTTCCTCGCGATCACAGTGCCCTGGTTCTGGCTCGCGGCCCGGCGGCTTCCGGATTTTCTCGAGTTCTTCTTCGTGCACGAGCACTTCGCCCGCTACTTGACCCCAAGCGCGGACCGGGAAGAGGTCTGGTGGTTCTTCGGTCCGGTGTTTCTGCTGGGGAGCCTGCCCTGGACGCTGTCCGCGCTGCGGGTGCTGTTCCTGAACTGGCCGCGCCCCGGCGCCCGCCGCGATTTCGATTCCACGCTGTTTCTCAAGATCTGGGTGTGGTTCGTGTGCGTGTTCTTTTCCCTGTCGGATTCCAAGCTCATCCCCTACATCCTGCCGGCGCTGCCGGCGCTCGCGCTGCTGACCGCCTCGCTTGCCGAGGATCAGCGCATGCGCGACCTGTCGCGTACGGCGCTCGCCACGGCGGCGGCGGCGGCCGGTCTCGCGCTGCTCTGCCTGATCGCGCCCGCTCACCTCCCGCCGTCGGACCGGAGCGCCTACTTTCTCGCCCTCAAGGGACCGCTGGCCGAGATCGCCCTGCTGCTCGCGGTCTCGGGCCTCTACGTGCTATCCCGGCGCCGCCGCGACGCCACGGACTCGGCCATGTTCTTGGGAGCCGGCTGGTGCCTCGCGGGCCTGCTCGCCATGCGTGCCGCCGCGGCCGTCGCGCCGATCTATTCGGGGGTCACCATCGCCCGCGCGTTTCCCGCCATGCCGCGCGACGTGCCCCTGTACAGCATCGCGACGTATGATCAGACATTGCCGTTTTACTGGGGGCGCACCGTCGAGCTCGTGTCTTACCGGGGCGAGCTCGATTATGGTTTGAAGCTCGATCCCGACGCCGAGATACCGACGGTGGCGCAATTCGTGGAACGCTGGACCGAGGAGTCCAGCGGGTTTGCAGTCATGGAGAAATCGATGTTCGATCAGCTCTCGAGGCGTGGAGTGCCGATGCGTGAGGTCGCCCGCGACGCGGGCCGCGTACTGGCGGCACGGCGATGACGGCGCCGTTCCTGCCGTTCACGCGGCCGGCGATCGATGCGGAGAGCATCGCGGCCGTGGCCGAGGTGTTCCGCTCCGGTCAGCTTGCGAGCGGTCCCAAGGTGCAGGCATTCGAGGCCGCGCTGGCGGCGTACCTCGGTTGCGGCCGCCACGTGCGCGTGATGACCTCCGCGACCGCGGGCCTCGAGATGGCCCTCGAAGTCGCCGGCATCGGCGAGGGGGACGAGGTGATCGTTCCCGCCATGAGCTTCGCGGCCAGCGCGAACGTGGTGGCGCGCGTGCGGGCGAAGCCCGTGTTCGTCGACATCGAGCTGCGTTCGCGCAATATCGACGCCGCGCTGATCGAGGCCGCGATCAGCGCCAGGACCCGAGCCATCATGCCGGTGCATTTCTCCGGTCTCGCGGTGGATATGGACGCCGTGCAGTCGATCGCGGCCAAGCATGGGCTGCGAGTGATCGAGGATGCCGCTCATGCGATCGGGACGCGCTATCGCGGCCGGCTCATCGGCAGCTTCGGCGACCTGACGGTGTTCAGTTTTCACCCCAACAAGAACATGACCTCGATCGAAGGCGGCGCGATCGCCACCGGCGACGAGCAGGCCGCCCGGCTCTTCGAGCAATATCGCTTTCACGGCATCAAGCGCAACGCCGAGGGCGAGATCGACGTGCTGTTTCCGGGCGCCAAGAGCAATCTCACCGATGTGGCGGCGCAGATCGGCATCGATCAATTGAAGCGGCTGGACGGATTCAACGAGCGCCGCCGGGCGCTGGCGGAGCGCTATTTCGCCGAGCTCGACGGCTTTTCGGGCGCCGTGCTGCCCGCGCGCGGCGACTCGGGCCACGCCTGGCACATGTTTCAGCTGCTGATCGATTTTGCGGGGCGCGGCATCACACGTGCGGCTTTTCAAAAAATGATGGCGGAGCGCGGCATCGGCATCGGCGTGCACTACCCCTGCATCCCGGGTCTCACGTACTACCGGCAGCTCGGCTACCGTCCCGAGGACACACCGGTCGCCGCGCGGGTCGGGCGCGAGACGGTCACGCTGCCGTTGTTTCCTGCGATGCGGGACGAGGATGTGCCGCGGGTGTGCGGGGCGCTTCGCGAGGTGCTCGGGCTTTGATATCCATCAGGAGATAGCTATAATGACCATATGGAGAAGGCCACTATTTCGAAGCTCAAGAACAATCTGAGCGCCTATCTGCGCAAGGTCAGAGCGGGGCAGGCCGTCGTCATTTACGACCGCGATGTACCGATCGCGCGGCTCGAACGCATCGAAACCAAAGGCCGGGGAGCGGATCGGTTGGCGTTGCTTCGCGCTCAAGGAGTGCTCAGGCCGCCGCTGCGCCAACCGTCGGCCGCAAGCCTGCGCGCGACGCTCCGCGATCCGGTGCGCCGGGGCGCGAGGCTGGCTGAGGCGGTTCAGGAAGGCCGTCAGGAGGATCGGTGAGCCGCGCCAAGCCATGAGATTCTGGGATGCGTCGGCGATCACTCCGCTGCTTTCCGAAGAGCCCGCGCGAAAGCGCCTGCTGGAGTTCCTCGACGAGGATGCCGACATCATTGCCTGGTGGGGTACGCCGGTCGAGATAGCATCGGCCCTGTCGAGGCGCGAGCGAGAGGGCCTCTTGACCGCCGACGAAGCCGCCGCTGCGCTCGCGGTTGCACGAGAGCTGTCGAATAGCTGGCACGAGATCGCACCGTCCGATGCAGTGCGGCGCACCGCCGAACGCCTGCTTCGGCTGCATCCGCTTCGCGCAGCCGACAGTTTACAACTCGCGGCGGCACTGATCGCCGCCGACCACGATCCGAATTCGCTTCGCTTCGTGTGTCTCGACGTGCGCCTGGCGGGTGCCGCCCAACGGGAGGGATTTTCAGTCTTGGCGTAACCACGCGCCCGGGCGAGCCTCCCTGCCTTGCGAGCCCGATGCGGACAGCGCAAACTTCCTGCGCGTTTCCAGGTACTCACTCATCTAGGCATAGGCACGAACCGAGGTACAGGTATGAACCGAGGCATTGGTATGAGCCGTCATCTGGCTCTCGCACTCTCGTTGAGTTTGGCGGGTCCCGTCCTGGCGGCGCTCGCGCCCGGCGCGCAGGCTCCGGATTTCACCACGCAGGCAACGCTCGCCGGCAAGCCATTCAAGTTTTCGCTCGCGGCGGCCCTCAAGAACGGCCCGGTGGTCCTGTACTTCTACCCGGCGGCATTCACTCCCGGGTGCACGGTCGAGGCGCACGAGTTCGCCGAGGCCACCGAAAAATTCAAGGCGCTGGGCGCGACCGTCATCGGCGTCTCGCACGACCCCATCGATAAGCTGAACAAATTCTCCGTGACCGAGTGCCGCAACAAATTTGCGGTGGCCTCGGATGCCGACCAAAGCATCACCAAAGCCTACGATGCGGTGCTCGCGGCCAAGCCGGAGTATGCGAACCGCACCTCCTACGTGATCGCGCCGACCGGCAAGATCATCTACGAATACACCGCCATGAATCCCGACAAGCATGTCGAGAACACCATGGCGGCGGTGCAGAAGTGGCAGGACGCGCACAAGAGCGGCGGATACTGATCACCGAGCCCCGGGCTCGCATGCAAGCTCGCGGATCGCATCCCGGCCCGGGAGTCGCACCTCAGAGATGCTCGTCCCTTAGCCGCCCGCCGAGGGCTGCCGATACGGACGCGATGAAGGCGCCCACCAGCATCGAGAGCGCCAGGTAGATCGAGGCCTCGGCGGCGCCCTTGCGCGCGGCATCGGCGGCAGCCTTGGCCCTGTCCGCCGCGGCCTGGGTGTCGGAGAGGAAGGTGTCGACCCGGGTTTGGGCGTCCGCAGGCGAAATGCCGGTCTCTTCCGCGACGCGGGCGGCCAAATAGGCTCGGTCGGCCGCCGGCACCTCCCCGCTGGCCATGGCGTGAAACGCGATGTAGACGGCCTCGACGCGGGGGTCGCTGTCGATGTCGAGGTTGCCGGGACCGGGGGCACCGGCCTCGCCGCCCGGCGGGGCCTGTGGGGCAGCGCCCGTCGCGGCGCCCGCGGTGGGCAGGGAGGCCGAACCCGGTCCCGGTCGGAACAGCTTGTCGATGTCGTAGGTGAGAGCCGCGGGAGGCCCTGCGGGCAGGCCGCCGGGCATCATCCCGGCGCCGGGTCCCATGCCAGGACCGGCCATCGGGCCGGGTCCGGGCGCGCCGGGCCCCGGAGCGCCTGCGCTCGCCAGGCTGCCGAGCGCATGCGCGCCGCCGCCCACGAGCGAGGACACCGAGCCCGTCAGCACCGCGGCGACGAAGAGGGTCGCCACGGACCAGGTCACGAAGCCGTGGGCCGTATCGCGGAAGAAGACCTCGTGCGTGTGGGTACCCACCCACTTGGTGCGCAGTCTCCCCGCGATGTACCCGCCGAGCGCGGCCGAGATCCACTGCGTCACGATCAGCCAGATGGCCGAGGTCACCGTGAACGTCGTGGCGGAGACCCCGCGGCCCGGCCAGGGTGAGATCGACGCGAAGCCGAAGCCGGAGCCGAGCGCGAGCAGAACCAAAGAGCTCGATACCGCGACCGCCGCGCCGGCGAAGATCGCGGGCCAGGAGGCCGCCGATCGCCCCGCGAAGCGTGCCTCATCGGCGCGAATGTCACCCGGTCGAGCGCCCCCCGACAAAATTGCCTGTTCCATGGGAATACTCCTTCGCGGCTTCAGCGATGCGAGCACATCGCCAATAGCAGGATCACCGGAAGGGGAACGCCGAGCAGCCAGAGGAGAATACCGCGACCCATGGTGGAGTCCTCTTGTTCGTTATGGTGCGGGGAAGGCTAGCGCCGCGCCCCCGGCGCCCTCAATCGTCGTTCCCTCCGATCCGATGTAAGCCGCCTCTGACGCGCGGCGCGCGTACGGACAGCGTGCGAAACTGCGCGCATGGCCCCTCGATTCGAGCTGCGAACCCGAACGACCGCGATCCCTTGGGTGCTCGGGGCGGCGCTGCTCCTATCGAGTTGCGCATCTCAAAAGCCCGTCGCTCCCACGCTGAGCCCGGCCGAGGCTCGTGCACGGATCGATCGATCGCTACCGGAACGCCTCGCCGACCGTGCGGGATGGGTGAACGATCTGTACGCCGCCTTCACGGCGCTGGCTCTCCCCGCGAGCCGCGAGAACGTCTGCGCGGTGCTCGCCGTCACGGCGCAGGAATCGGGTTTTCGCGTCGATCCGGTGGTGCCCGATTTGGGCGCCATCGCCTGGCGTGAAATCGACCACCGCGCCGCGCACGCGGGCATCCCCGCCGGCCTCGTCCATGAGGTCTTGAAGCTCAATTCGCCGACCGGGCAAAGCTATGGCGAGCGCATCGATCATGCGCGGACGGAGAAGGAGTTGAGCGATATCTTCGAGGACTTCACCGGTTCGTTGCCGCTCGGCCGCACGCTGTTCGCGAGCTGGAACCCGATCAGGACGCGGGGTCCGATGCAGGTCAACGTGGCTTTCGCGGAGCAATTTGCTGCAAGGCACCCGTACCCGTATCCCATCCAGGTGAGCATCGACGAGGAGTTGTTCAGCCGCCGCGGCAGCCTGTACTTCGGCACCGCGCATCTATTGGCGTACGCCGCGCCCTATGACCGATTCCTATATCGGTTCGCCGATTTCAACGCGGGTCGGTACGCGAGCCGAAACGCCGCCTTCCAACATGCCCTGAGCGCCGCAGCGGGCATGCCGGTCACGGCCGATGGCGCGCTCTTGCCGCATGAGGGTCAGGCCCAGGCGGGTGCTACCGAGCTCGCCGTGCGCTCGCTGGCGGCCCGGTTGGGCCTCGACGATGAGGCCATCCACACGGCGCTGGAGCAGGGCCGGAGTCCCGATTTCGAGCATACGGCCGTCTATCGCGGCGTATTCCGCCTCGCGGAGCAGGCCGCAGGGCATCCGCCGGCGCGTGCGGCGATCCCTCAGATCACGCTCGAGGGTCCCAAAATCGAGCGGCACCTCACCACGGAATGGTACGCGCGCCGGGTCGACGGCCGCTTCAACGCCTGCCTCGCCCGCTGAGGGCTTTGTTGGGTTCGAACCTATTTGGGCTCGAACCGCAAGGCGACGCCGTTCATGCAGTAACGCTCGCCGGTCGGCCGCGGCCCGTCCGGGAACACATGGCCGAGGTGCCCTCCGCAGCGCGCGCAGTGCACCTCCGTGCGCCTCATCCCCAGGCTTTGATCCGTGGTGGTGCCGACGGCCTTCGGCAGCGGGGCGAAGAAGCTCGGCCAACCCGAACCGGAGTCGAATTTGGTGGAGGACTCGAATAACGGCAGCCCGCAGGCCGCGCAGGCGTACATCCCGGAACGATGCTCGTCGTTGAGCGGGCTGGTGCCGGCGCGCTCGGTGCCATGCTTGCGCATGACCGCGAAGGTCTCGGGCGCCAGCGTCTTTTTCCATTCCTCGTCCGGACGATCGATCTTGGGTTCCGTCTCGTTGCTCATGCGCACAGTTTAGTCGCGCACCCGCGGCATGAGAAGCTTGGCGATGAGGGCGGTCCAGCCGGTCTGGTGGGAGGCGCCGACCCCGCGGCCGTTGTCGCCGTCGAAGTATTCGTAGAAAGGAATGCAGTCCCGGTAATGAGGATCGGTCTGCAGCTCCGGCTGGTGGCGCATGACCGGCCGATTGCCGTCGCCGTCCTTGAGGAAAATGCGCGACAGGCGGCGCGACAATTCCTCGGCAATCCGCTCGAGGGTCAGATAATTGCCCGAGCCCGTCGGGCATTCCACTTTGAAATCCTCGCCATAGTAATGGTGGAATTTCTGCAGCGATTCGATGATCAGGAAGTTGAGCGGAAACCAGATCGGCCCGCGCCAGTTCGAATTGCCGCCGAATTGCCGCGAATCGGACTCGGCCGAGGCATAGCGGACCGTGAGATCGTTGCCGTCGAGCCGGAACACGTACGGCCGCTCGAGGTGTGCGCGCGAGAGCGCGCGCACGCCGTAGTCGGAGAGAAACTCCGATTCGTCCAGCATGCGCTGCAAGAGCTTTTTCATGCGATGCCCGCGCAACAAGGACAGCAGGCGCCGCTTGCCGCGGCCCGGCGCCTGCCAGTGCGACACCAGCGCAGCCAGGTCCGGGCGGTGCTCGAGGAACCATTCGAGACGCTTGCGAAACCCCGGCAGCTTCTCGAGCATCTCGGGCTCCAGGGTCTCGACCGCGAACAGCGGGATCAATCCCACCATGGAGCGGATGCGCAAGCGCACCCGCGCATCGTCGGGGAGATTCAGCACGTCGTAGAAGAACTTGTCCTCATCGTCCCACAGGCCCCCCTCGGCCATGCTGCTCATCGCCTCGGCGATGCCCAAGAAATGCTCGAAGAATTTGCTGGCGATGTCCTCATAGACGTGGTTGTGCTGCGCCAGCTCGAGCGCGATGCGCATCAGATTGAGCGCGTACATCGCCATCCAGCTGGTGCCGTCGGATTGATTGATGTATCCGCCGGTGGGGAGCCGCGAACTGCGGTCGAAGACGCCGATATTGTCCAGCCCGAGAAAGCCGCCCTGAAAGATGTTGCGGCCGAGCGCGTCCTTGCGGTTCACCCACCAGGTGAAATTCAGCATGAGCTTGTGGAAGACGCGCTCGAGGAACTCCAGATCCCCATCGCCGCCGTGAAGCTTGCGGTCGATCTGAAACACCCGCCACGCGGCCCAGGCATGCACGGGGGGATTCACGTCGCCGAACGCCCATTCGTAGGCGGGAATCTGGCCGTTCGGATGCATGTACCATTCGCGCGTCAACAGCACGAGCTGGTGCTTGGCGAACGCGGAGTCGATCATGGCGAACGGGATGCAATGAAACGCGAGATCCCAGGAGGCGTACCAGGGGTACTCCCACTTGTCGGGCATGGACAGCACGTCGGCGTTGGTGAGGTTGCGCCATTCGGTGTTGCGGCCCTGCCGGCGCGACTCGGGCGGCGGCGTCTGACCGGGATCGCCGTTGATCCAGAGCGGAATGTCGAAATGATAGAACTGCTTGCTCCAGATGAGTCCCGCGAACGCCTGGCGCTGGATGATGCGGGCGTCCTCGGAGGCGATGTCTTTTTGGAGGTGCCGATAGAAGTCGTCGGCCTCCCCGCGGCGCGTCTCGAGCACCCGGTCGAAATCTGCGAACGGCTCGCCCGCGGGGCGGCGCACGAGGCGCAGCTTGAGCTCGACGCTCGCGCCGGGAGCGACGAGGTATTGGCGCCACACCGCAGCCTTGGTGCCGACTTTGAGCGGATTGACGCTCTCCCGCCGCCCGTCGACGATTCGATGGTGGAAGCTGTCCTTGAGGAATCCCGGACTGCCGAGACCCCATAGCAGGGGCGCGTTCGATTCGTTCTCCGCGAACAAGAGCTCCGCGGGACCCTCGGTGTAGAGCCGCGTCATGCCGAGCTCGGCGGGCTCGATGGCGATGACGCCGTCGCCGACCGCGCGCAGCGCCGGCTTCGCGGTTCCGGGCCGCCAGCTCCAGGTGTTGCGCAAGATGAGCTGCGGCACGAGATGCAGCGGCGCGGCCTCCGGTCCCCGATTCCAGGCGGTGACCTTCATCAACAGGTCGCCGGGCTCGGCTTGCGCATATTCGACGAAGACGTCGAAGTAACGATTGCCGGCGAACACCCCGGTGTCGCGCAGTTCGTACTCCGGCTGGCCGGTGTCGCGCTGCGCGTTCTCCTTCACCAGATCCGCATACGGAAATTCACGCTGCGGGTACTTGTAGAGCATCTTGAGGTAGGAGTGCGAAGGCGTCGCCTCGAGATAGAAGTATTCCTCTTTCACATCCTCGCCGTGATTGCCCTGCGAGTTGGTGAGCCCGAACAGCCGCTCCTTCAGAATCGAGTCGCGCCCGTTCCAGAGCGCGAGCGAGAGGCACACGAGCTGCTCCGCATCGCACATGCCGGCGATGCCGTCCTCTCCCCAGCGATAGGCGCGGCTGCGCGCGTGCTCGTGCGGGAAATATTCCCAGGCGGTGCCGCCGGGGCTGTAGTCCTCGCGCACGGTGCCCCATTGACGCTCGCTCAAGTAGGGCCCCCAGTGCTTCCATCCGTCGGGGCCGGGCAGGTGGGCCAGCAGGCGCTCGCGTTCGCGGGTCATCGGGCGGGCTAGTGCGACCGCGGGGATTTTCGGATTTCGTGCTCGAGCTGTATCCACGACCGTAGTATCTCAGCCACGCTCCAGGCTTGCGCGAAGCAGCCGCACGCATTGTGAGGCGCGTCACCCTCGAAAATCTCACTGATCGAGCCCAAACAGGCGCTTTCCAGATGTTCTGCGATCGGGTTCAAATACGATTGAGCCAGCGCCGCATCGCCATGGGTGCGGTAATGAGCGCGCACGAAGGGTCCGAGGAGCCAGGCCCAAACCGTTCCCTGATGATAGGCGGCGTCTCGTTGCCAGGGGCCCCCGCGGTAGCTTCCGAGGTAGCGCGGGTCCCGCGGACTCAAGCTGCGCAAGCCGTAGCTCGTCAACAGCTCGCGCGCACAGCAATCGACGACCGCCCGCATCTCCTCCGGCGCCAGCGCGGTGTAGGGAAGCGACACCGCGAACAGCTGATTCGGGCGGATGCCGGCATCGCTGCCGGAGCCGCCGTCGACATCGATGACATCGTAGAGGCAGCGCAGCGCCGGGTTCCAGAAGCGGCGGAAGCCGGCGGCCGCGCGCGCCAGAAGCGCATCGCAGCGGCGCTTTTCATCGGCGTCGCCGACCCGATCCGCCAGCCGCCCCGCCACGTGCAGGGCATTGAGCCAGAGCGCGTTGATCTCCACCGGCTTGCCCACGCGCGGCGTGAAGACGTGATCGCCATGCTTGGCGTCCATCCAGGTCACTTGAACGCCGGACTCGCCGGCGCGCAGCAAGCCGTCGGCGGGATCCACGCCGATCCCGTAGCGGGTCCCGTCCACGTGGGACTGAATGATCGACTTCACGACCGGAAACAGCTCGCGCGTCAATTCCGGGTCGCGCTTGGCCGCGAGGTACTCGTTGAGCGCCTGGAACAGCCAGAGCGTGGCGTCGGCGGTGTTGTACTCGGGGGCGGTGCCCTCGTCCGGAAAGCGGTTCGGCAGCATGCCCCGGTCGACGAATCGCGCGTAGGTCCGCAAGATGCCGGCCGCAATGTCGAAGCGGCCGAGTGCGACGGCAAGTCCCGGCAGGGAGATCATGGTGTCCCGGCCCCAATCGGCGAACCAGGGGAAGCCCGCGATGATGCTGTACGAGCCGGCCGCATCTCCCCGGCGCACCAGAAATTGGTCCGACGCCGTGGCCAAGGTCTCGATCCACGCCGGCGAGTGTTCCGGGAGCGCCGCTCGCAGGCTCTTCGAGCGCTCGAGCAGCACGGCCGCCACCGCGGCGGGGGCGGGCGGCGCGGACGACTCGGCGCTTGCCGTGAACGCCAGCGGCGCGCCCGGGGAGAGCTCCGCCCGGAACAGGCCGGGCACGAACAGATCCTCGAGCGCATCGAGACCCCGTGCCGCCTCCTCGCGCTGGAAGAACTTCCAGTACCACTCATTTGCCGCGGTGAAGCCGCCGCGATCGATGCCGAGATGAAACGCCCGCGCCCCGCTGAACGCGCGCACGGTGCAGCCGGCCGCCCGCGCCTCGACGCCGAAGGGGCGGCCGCCCTGTTCGTGCGCGTGCATGTCGCGGTAGGCGACCAGCGGCTTGAGATCGACCCAGGCCGGCGCGGACGCGCGTTGCAGCTCGAGGGTGAGATAGCTCACGTTCGCGCCCGGAGCCATGAAGATGCGTTGCTCGAGCAACGCGTCCGCGAGCGCATAACGCCAGACCGGAAAGCCGTCCTCGACGGCGAACGACTCGAGGTCGAGGAAGCCGCGCGGATCGACCGTGCCGTCCGCGAATTCGTTCGACCCGAGCGCATAGCGGCGGCCGAGATACTCGACGCTCACCTCGACCTTGGCGATGAGCAGCGTGCGTTGCACCGGCGGGGCGAGGCTCGCCATGAGGAAGGCGTGATAGCGGCGCGTGTTCGCGAGCGCCACCGTGCCGCAGGCGTAGCCGCCGAGTCCGTTGGTCACCAGCCATTCGCGGCGCACGGCCGATTCGAAGTTTCCGCACAGCGCGCGGCCGATTTTCGTCATGCACCGCCTCGAGGGGTCACCGGGTCGAGCGATACAGTAGCACCGCGCCGACTCCGGCGACGCAAATGACCCCCGCCATGGCGCGGGCGGTGCCATCGTAGAGCGCGCTCACCGCCGAGCCCGCGAGGCCGGCGAAGACGAACTGCAGCGTGCCGAAGAGCGCCGAGGCGGTGCCGGCGGAGTTGCCGAAGTGCGCCAGCGCGAGCGCGAAGCCGTTGGAGAAATTGAAGCCGAGCAGCGCGATGAAGAGGAGCTGGGGGATCGCCAGCCCCCAGAAGCCGCCGATATGGCCGACGGCGGCGACAAAAAGCACCACGCCGACGGCCGCCGTGCAGAGCATCGCGCGGCGGAAAATGAGCTCCGGACCGAACCGCGGCACGATGTGGGCGTTGATGCGCCCGACGACGAGCAGCCCGACCGCATTGGCGCCGAACATCCACGCGAATTGCTGCGGCGACAGCTTGAAGTGGTCTATGTAGACGAAGGGGGCGCCGGCGATATAGGCGAATACGCCCGATTGCATGAGATTGGCCGGAACGGCGTAGCGAATGTAGCGGCGGTCGGTCAGCAGCTGAAGCCAGAGCTTGGGGCCCATCACGCTCGCCCGTTGCGCCGGAATGGACTCGCGCAAGGTGAAGAAGGCGATCGACAGGCAGACGATGCCGAGCCCCGACAACAGCCAGAATTCCATGCGCCAGCCGGCGAACAGCAAGATGGCGCCGCCCAATTGCGGCGCGAGGATGGGGCCCAAGCCCGTGATGAGCCCGAGGAGCGAGAGCGCGCGCGCCGTGTGCGCGACATCGAAGCGGTCGCGGATGACCGCGCGCGGGATCACGCTGGCGCTACCGACGCCGAGCGCCTGAATCACCCGCCAAACGGTGAGGGAGGCGATGCCCCCGCTCAGCGCACAGCCCACCGAGCCGATCACCGACAGCGCCAGCCCGCAGAGCAGGGGCGGACGCCGCCCCAGGTGGTCGGCGAGGGAGCCGAACAGCAGCTGGCTCAGCGCCAAGCCGGCGAAAAACGCGGGCAGGGTCAACTCCACCGCGTTCGCGTTGGTCTTGAGGTCCTGGGCGATCGCCGGCAGGGCCGGCAGGTACATGTCGAGCGAGAAGGGCGTGAGGATGGAGATCGCGCCCAGGAGAATCAGTAACTTCGAGAGGGCGGGCGGCGCCGACATGGCGCCGGGCTCGACATTGGACAGGGCGGAGGGCATGCGTTGCCTGTAGAATAGCGGTTTAACCAGAGACGGGTGTGGTGAATGGTGCAGGAAGTGCGCGGCGGCAAGGCCGCCTTGATTTGCGGCTCGGTGGCTTACGACACGATTCTGGTTTTTCCCGACCAATTCAAAACCCACATCCTGCCGGACAAGATTCATATCTTGAACGTGGCCTTCCTCGTTCCCGAGATGCGGCGCGAGTACGGCGGCTGCGCCGCCAACATCGCCTATGGGTTGACGCTGCTCGGCGACACGGCCCTGCCGATGGCCGCCGCAGGCCATGATTTCGGCCCCTACCGCGAGCGAATGCGCTCGAAAGGCATCAGCGTCGAGCACATCAAGGTCATCGACGACGCCTTCACCGCCCAGGCGTTCATCACGACGGATCTGGACGACAATCAGATCACCGCGTTCCATCCGGGCGCGATGCAATACGCGCACCTCAACAAGGTCTCGGACGTGAGGGCGAAGATCGGCCTCGGGATCGTGGCTCCGGATGGGCGCCAAGCCATGATCGAGCACGCCGCGCAATTCGAAGCCGCCGGTATCCCGTTCATTTTCGATCCGGGGCAGGGGCTGCCGATGTTCAGCGGCGCCGAACTCGAGCAATTCATCGAACGCGCCACCTGGATGGCGGTCAACGACTACGAGTGGGGCCTGGTGCAGCAAAAAACGGGCTTGACCCAGGCTCAAATCACCGACAAGGTGAAGGCGTTGATCGTGACCCGCGGTGCCGAAGGCTCGGTGATTTACACCCAGGATCGCACCTGGGTCATTCCCTGCGCCAAACCGAAGGCGGTGGTCGACCCGACGGGTTGCGGCGATGCCTACCGCGCTGGTTTAATCCATGGATTGCTGCACGGCCTGGATTGGGAAACCACCGGCCGCCTGGCCTCCCTGATGGGGGCGATCAAGATCGAGTCGCGCGGGCCGCAGAATCACGAATTCACGCGCCCGGACTTGCTGCGGCGCTACGGCGAGAATTTTGGACCAGTACCTGAAGGGATCTGACACATGAGCAAGAGTTTTTCATTCACCTCCGAGTCGGTCTCCGAGGGCCATCCGGACAAAGTTGCAGATCAGATATCCGACGCGGTGCTCGACGCCATCCTGGCGGTCGACCCGCGCGGCCGCGTGGCCTGCGAGACCCTGGTGAAGACCGGCGTCGTGATCGTGGCGGGCGAAGTCACCACGAGCGCCTGGGTCGACGTGGAGGCGCTGGTGCGCAAGACCGTGCTCGACATCGGCTACAACACCTCCGACATGGGGTTCGACGGCGCGAGCTGCGGCGTGCTCAATATCATCGGCAAGCAATCCGCCGACATCGCCCAGGGCGTCGACCGCAAGGACGAGCGCAAGCAGGGCGCGGGCGACCAGGGCCTGATGTTCGGCTACGCCACCAACGAGACCGACGTGCTCATGCCGGCCGCGATCACACTCGCGCACCGGCTGGTGAAGCGCCAGGCGCAGGTGCGCAAGAACGGCAAGCTCCCGTGGCTGCGGCCGGACGCGAAGAGCCAGGTCACCCTGCGCTACGAGGACGACAAGCCGGTCGGCCTGGAAGCGGTGGTCCTGTCCACCCAGCACTCGGACGACATCAGCACCAAGGCTCTGCGCGAAGGCGTCATGGAGGAGATCCTGAAGCCCGTGCTGCCGGCCAAGTGGATCGACAAGCGCACCAAGTATCACATCAATCCCACCGGGCGCTTCGTCATCGGCGGACCGGTCGGGGATTGCGGGCTCACGGGCCGCAAGATCATCGTCGACACCTACGGCGGCTTCGCCCGCCACGGCGGCGGCGCGTTTTCGGGCAAGGACCCGTCCAAGGTGGACCGATCGGCGGCCTATGCGGCACGCTACGTCGCGAAGAACATCGTGGCGGCGGGACTCGCCGCGCGCTGCGAAGTCCAGGTCTCCTACGCGATCGGCGTCGCCGAGCCGACCTCCATCATGGTCGAGACCTTCGGCACGGGAAAGCTGCCGGATACGCGGCTCACGCAAATCGTGCGCTCGCACTTCGATCTGACGCCGTTCGGCTTGCGCGAGATGCTCGATCTTGCCCGGCCGATCTACCAGAAGACCGCCTCCTACGGCCATTTCGGCCGCAAGGAAGAGGAATTCACGTGGGAGCGCACCGACAAGGCTGAGGCCCTGGCCGATGAGCTTCCCGCCACGCGAGCCGCCTGAGCGCGCCCGCCCGCAAGGAGTCGATTACATGAACGCACAGATGAAAGAGAAAAAGGATTACCTGGTGAAGGATCTCGCGCTCGCCGACTGGGGCCGCAAGGAGATCAAGATCGCCGAGACCGAGATGCCGGGTCTCATGGCCATTCGGCACGAATATGCGAAACAGCAGCCGCTGCGCGGCGCGCGCATCGCCGGCTCGCTCCATATGACCATCCAGACCGCGGTGCTGATCGAGACGCTGAACGCGCTCGGCGCCGAAGTGCGCTGGGCTTCGTGCAACATCTATTCGACCCAGGACCACGCCGCCGCCGCGATCGCGGCGGGTGGCACGCCGGTCTTCGCCGTCAAGGGCGAGACCTTGGCCGAGTACTGGGACTACACGCACCGGATCTTCGAGTGGCCGGAGGGTGCGCACGCCAACATGATTCTCGATGACGGCGGCGATGCCACGCTGCTGCTGCATCTTGGCGCGCGCGCGGAGAAGGACGCTTCCTTGGTCGGCTCGCCGTCGAACGAGGAAGAGGAGTGCCTGTACGCCGCCATCAAGGCCAAGCTCAAGGCCGATCCGAAGTGGTATTCGACCCGCCTCGCGAAGATCAAGGGCGTGACCGAAGAGACGACGACCGGCGTCAAGCGGCTCTATCACATGGCCCAGGAAGGCAGCCTCGCGTTCCCCGCATTCAATGTGAACGATTCGGTCACCAAGTCCAAATTCGACAACTTGTACGGCTGCCGCGAGTCGCTGGTCGATGCCATCAAGCGTGCCACCGACGTGATGATCGCGGGCAAGGTCGCCGTGGTGGCGGGCTACGGCGACGTGGGCAAGGGCTCCGCGCAGGCGCTGCGCGCGCTGTCGGCGCAGGTGTGGGTCACCGAGATCGATCCGATCTGCGCGCTGCAGGCCGCGATGGAGGGATACCGGGTCGTCACCATGGAGTACGCCGCGGACAAGGCGGACATCTTCGTCTCCGCGACCGGCAATTACCATGTGATCACCCACGAGCACATGAAGCGCATGAAGGATCAGGCCATCGTGTGCAACATCGGCCACTTCGACAACGAGATCGAGG
>JBEKHK010000055.1:0-19248 GCA_050012315.1 Steroidobacteraceae bacterium
AGAATTTCGCCTCGTCGAATCGCTCCGCGCCGAACGTCATCCTGTGGGACCCCGGTACCAGCCAGAGTGCGCCGTTGTCGACGGTCTCTTCGCCGAGCGCGAACCAGACGGAGATCAGATCCTCGCGCTCGAACGACCAGTAACGGATATCGCGGTGCCAGCCGGTCAAGCTTCCGTACCGAGGATGCTTGGTCATGAGGCAGTTGTGATGCGCGCGCGACATCAGAACTCCCTCCCCGAAATAGGACTCCGTCCACACGCGCACCTCGGGGGATCTGGCCCATTCGGCGAATACCGGGTCTCGAGTGTATGCATCCAGCAGCCGGCGCACCGTGGCGCCGCCGGCGTCATCCCGGGACTTGGGCGCGCCGGGATATCGCAGGTCCACCTCCAGCTCGAGCGGCGCCGCGCGCGCGCGCAGCTGCGCACGCGCGATTTCGTTGAGCCGGCTCAGCGCCTGCGGCGGAACCAACCGGGGTACGACGACATATCCGTTTTCATGCAGGGCTTCGATCTGCGGCTCCATGCGCCAAATTTTACACCGAAGCACCAGGAGATTCGTCGATGCGATACGGCGAGACACACAAGCAGCAAACCCACGAAAATCTCGTCGGCTTGGCGGGCAGGGCCTTGCGTGAGAGAGGCCCCGATCAGCTCGGAGTGGCGGACTGATGCGCTCCGCCGGGCTGACGCACGGCGGCTTCTATGCGCACTTCGGATGTCCGATCGTCGCGCTCAATTCGGACTTGCCCGGGCAATCGCGGAGGTTCCGTTCGGCCTTCACCGCCGGCGTCAAGTCGCTTCTGGCAGTACTCGCCGCGTGGATCGAGGAGTCGCCGCTCACCGCCACCCGGGGGACTGGGGCGTGATCGAGTTGTCAATCGCAGCGCGCTCGATCCTGTAGAATTCCGGGCCCATGGCACGCCGCCAAGCCCGGATCAAGAATTACTTCGCCGAAAATCGTCTCTTCATGGTGCGCAGCATCGTGGCGAGCGTTTTCGCGTTGGTGTTGCTTTTGTGCGTCGCGGGGCGGCTGTTCTATCTGCAGGTGGTCAAGTATCAATACTACTCCACCCTCTCCCAGGGCAATCGCATCCGCATCGAGCCCATTCCGCCGAGCCGCGGGCTAATACTCGACCGCAACGGCGTGGTGCTCGCCGACAATCAGCCCGCCTTCAACATCGAGTTGGTGCGGGAGCAGGTGGGCGATGGCAAAGCGCTCGACGCCACCCTCGCCCAGCTCGTGGCCATCGGCGTGCTGCGCCAGGAGGAAGTGGCTGCCATCCGGCGCACGGTCATGTCGCACAAGGTGTACGAGAGCGTCCCGATCAAGTTGCAGGTGGACGAGGAGCAAATGGCCCGCTTCGCCATCCATCGCTACCAATTCTCCGGCGTCGATATTCGGCCCCGCCTTGCGCGGCACTATCCGATGAAGGAAATGGGTGTTCACGCCATCGGGTACGTGAGCGCGATCAACGAAGAGGATCTCAAGAGGATCGACACCGCCGAGTACGCGGGCACCAGCCTCATCGGCAAGCTCGGTGTCGAGGCCGCCTATGAATCCCAGCTTCACGGCAAACCCGGGTTTCGCGAGATACTCGTGAATGCCGCGGGCCGGCCCGTCGAGCGCGCGGGCGATTACGCCCCGCAATTGCCCAGCAAGGCACCCGTCGCCGGCGAAGACCTCGTGCTCGGCATGGACGCGCGCGTGCAGAAAGTGGCCGAGGAAGCGCTCGCCGGCAAGCGCGGAGCGGTCGTCGCTCTGGATCCCAAGACCGGCGACATCATTGCACTCGCGAGCACGCCGGGCTTCGACCCCAACGATTTCGTTCGCGGGCTGACCGTGCCGGAGTACAGCGCGCTCGCGAGCGACATCGACGTGCCTCTTCTCAATCGCGCGTTGCGCGGCGCGTATCCGCCGGGATCGACGGTCAAGCCGCTCTACGCGCTGGCCGCGCTGAGCTATGGAGTCTTTACGCCGGAAACGACCGAATTCTGCCCCGGCTTTTTCCAGCTCCCGGGCAGCAGCAACAAATACCGGGACGACGAGAAGCATGGCACTCTCGATATGCGCCAAGCTATCACGAGATCTTGCGACGTGTATTTTTACAAGCTCGCCCACCAACTGGGAATCGACCGGATGGCCGAGTTCATGAAGGCATTCGGTTACGGATCGCTCACCGGAATCGACATTCCGGGCGAAAAGGCCGGACTCTACGCATCGCCAGAGTGGAAGCGGCATGCATTCAAGCGCCCCGAGGATCGCGTATGGTTCCCGGGCGAGACCATCAGCATGGGCATCGGTCAGGGACCGATCACCGTGACACCGTTGCAACAGGCGCATTTTGCGGCGGAGATCGCCGAGCGCGGCAAGATCGTCGCTATCCCCCGCTTGGTCGCAGCCATTAGAGACCCGGGATCCACGGTCGTCATCCCCTTGAAGCCAAAGTTCCTGAAGCCGGTAGAACTCGGAACCGACGCGCAATGGTCGGTGGTGTACGACGGCATGATCGGCGCCGTATCCCAGCCGGGCGGCACCGCTTATGCGTCCGGCATCGGCGCAAAGTACAAATTTGCCGGAAAGACCGGGACGGCTCAGGTGTTCACGATCAAGCAAACGGAAAACACGAAGTCCACGAGGGGCAAAAATACCGAGGAGCGCAAGCGCGACCACGCCTGGTTCATCGCCTTCGCCCCCGTCGACGACCCCGAGATCGCGCTCTCGGTGCTGGTGGAGAACGGCGGATTCGGCGCATCGGCCGCGGCACCGATCGCGCGCAAGGTGCTCGATGCCTACCTGCTCGGGCCGGATGCGGCGACCGGCACGGCTCCGGCGGGTGCAAGCCCGGCACGGGTCGGCCCCGGCACGACGGGTCCCGCCGCCGGCAGCCCGGCCGGTGAACCGCCGCCCGCGACTTCGCCGGAGGCCGCGCCGAGCAAGCACGGCGGTTGACCCGGGCCGGCGGCGGGCGCCCCGTCGAGCACACCCCTTCTACAGAAGATCGCGCTCGATGACGTGATCCCAGTGCCGCTCGAATACGACCTTCTCGCCGTCGGTCGCGCGGATCGACTCCTTCATACGGAAATGCTCCGGGGTCGACGTGAGCTCGAGCGTCGATCGAAGTTCCGTGTCCCATTCCCCGCGCGCGAGACGGCTGAACCATTCCAACCGCCATACGCCGCTGTTCGGATCGCCCTCCTTGATCGACATGTACCAGTCGCTTCCGCCCGACATCCGGGTGCCGATGTCCGCGAGCGTCTCCGGCTCATCCCGCAGTCTCTTGTGCAGCATCACACGCCCTTCGGCATCGGGACCCGCCTGAGTGACGCTTTGATTGCTGAAGTCCGCCGGGTCGGCTTCGACCCGCCTTTGAACACGGTCTCGCAGGAGCCCGATCGGCATGCTCGGCGAGCGCCCGTCATCTGGCCTTATCGGCAGGGACAGCCGGGACGCACCCGCCGTGATGTCGAGTCGCACCGGCTTGGGCGACGGCCACAACATCGGCCAGATCGATTCGCTGATGGCCACCCGAATGCGATTGCCCCGCTTGAAGCGATGCGCCGTGAAGTAGCAGGGTACCTGCACGTCATACAGCCGGCCCGGCTGGAGCGCCGACGGCTTCTCATGCCCCTCGCGATGCGTGAGATTCAGCACCCCGTAGCTCACCGACCATGACACGCCGTCCGGCGTCACCTCGTTGATCCTCACGACCAGCTTGGCGACGGGCTCCGTGCTGGCCACTCGAATCGAGGCGATCGGCCGCCCCAGCATTTCCAGATCCGCGTCCAACGGGCCCGAGTCGAACGTCAGCGAACGTTTGTCGTCCGGCGTTTGATCGGGCGGCAGGTCGATGTTCAAATTCCAGGGAAACCATTCGCGCTTGGTAAGCCCCAGGGTCTCCTGCGAATGAATCTGCCACACGGACTCGATGCCTTGCGTCTCCGACAGTCCGTCGACATTGAGAAACAGCGTGCGGTCGTGGACGTGCGGCGATGGCCAGGATGGCTCGGCCAGCCAGCGCCCCGGAACATCCTGCGGCCACACCTCGGCGGCCGTGCGGTTTTCCATGAATACCCGCAACATGGGCTCCTTCATGATCCCGGTATCGATGCCCAAGAGCCACTGAGTCCACCAGCGTACCTCCTCCGTGACCCAGTCGAGGCCCGGCCCGGCATCCGCCAGCTGCGGATACTGGTGGCCCCACGGACCCATGAGTCCCTTGCGGGGCACCTTGAGATTCGCCAGCAGGCGCGGAAGAAAGTCCCGATACGAATCGATCTGCCCGTCGACCGCGTACACCGGGCATTTGATGCGCGAGTAGTCCGTCGCCACTGAGCCGTGTTGCCAGAAGGCGTCGTATCGCTGATGCGCAAGCCACTCCGCCAGGACGGGCGGCGTTGCCTCAAGCCGCTTCATCCACATCTCTCGCCAGCGTGGGCCGACGATGGCGGGATCGGGCGGCCCGACGAGGACGGTCTTGAACTCGGCCCCCCAATCGTAGTTGTCCAACGTGAGCGCGCCGCCCACATAGTGGGCATCGTCCGTGTAGCGATTATCCGACGCGCATTGCGGGATGATGGCCTTCAGCGCCGGAGGCGCGAGCGCCGCGGCCTGCAAGGAACTGAAGCCGCCCCAGGAGATACCCCGCATGCCGACCGCGCCGTTCGACCAGGGTTGGCGCGCCAGCCACGCGATGACTTCGACGGCATCGTCCTGTTCCTGCTGCAGATATTCTCCGAGCAATACGCCATCGGAATCACCCGAGCCGCGAATGTCCACGCGCGCGAAGGCGAACCCGTAGGGTACGAACATCTCGGCCCAGCCGGTATCGCGCAGGCGCTCGGAATCGCGCTTTCGATACGGCAAGTACTCCCATACCACCGGCACGGTCGAGCTCTCGGCGCCGTCCGGAATCCAGATTCGAGCTGCGAGCCGGGTGCCGTCCCTGAGCGTTATCCATTCATTTTCGACGAGCCGGAAAGGCCGCTTCGGCGGAAGCTGCCACGCCTCGACCGTTGTCGGCGCGGCCCGGGCCCCGGACAGGCCGGCCGCGGACACCGCGGTGCCCGCGACTACAGCCCCCGATTTCAACAGGAAGTCACGTCTCGATACCGGCATTGCAACCTCACGTCAGACCGCGCTCGCTGGCGCGGATTTTTATCGTTGGAATATTTCGGTGCCGCCCTCGTTCGCCCGCGCGAGGACTCGCCGCTGGGTGGCGCTCCTCATGGTTGCGGCCGCGCGCCGATGAACGGCCCGCGCTGCGCAGGCGGCACGGGTTTGCGGCGCATCTTGCGCCAGAGATCGTACGCGGCGAGGCCCCCCGTCAGCCCCGCCAGCGCCGCGAAGTAGGCGCGCGGACCGAACGCCGTCATCAAGCCGCCGGCAAGCACCGGGCCGACCGCCGCGGAAGTCCCGTTCAGCCTGAGCAGCGCGCTGCTCGCGGCGACCATTTGCGCCGGCTCGAGCTTGTCGTTGACGTGCGAGACGGCGAGCGAATAAATGGTCAGAACGAATCCGCTGAAGACCGCGGACAAGGCCAGGAATACGCCGTGCGGCAAATCGTGGATCGCGGTGATGATGCCGGCAATCACCGCGTCCAGGGTGCAGACGGCGGCAATCATCGTGCGGCGGTCCATGCGATCCGACAGCCGCCCGATGGGATACTGCGTCACGACGGTCGCGAGAATGCTCACCGCCATGAACCTTGCGACGCCGGCGGTGTCCAGGCCGCTGAGCCGCGCATACACGGGTCCCATCGAAAAGATGAAGGCTGAAATCATGCCGGACACGGCGACCGCGACCACGCCCAGCGGCGTATCCCGGTACAGCTCGCGAAGCCGTACCTTGCGCGGCACTGCGTGCTCCGGAACCTGGCGCGAGGAGACGACGATGGGCACGAGCGCGAGCGAGATCAGCACCGACACCAGCATGAAGGGCGTTTGAGTGGCCGGATTCGACAGAACCAGGAGGAACTGTGCCGAGCCCAGTCCCGTATAGAGGACCACCATGTACACGGCGAACAATCGGCCCCGGTTCTCGCGGCTCGCCCGGTCGTTGAGCCAGCTTTCCGCGACGACGTAGATGCCGGCGAGGCAAAGCCCGGAGACCATGCGCATGGCGCCCCACACGAACGGTTCGACGCACAATCCCTGCACCAGAATCGCGGCCGACGAGACCGCGGCCAGGGTCGCGAACACCCGGATGTGGCCGAGCCGCCGCAGCAGCGGCGGAGCGATGCGCGTGCCCACCAAGTACCCGAGGTAATAGCACGACATGATCGCGCCGGTGACTACCGTGGGAAATCCCTCGAGTGTCGCGCGTACGCCGAGCAGCGTGCTCTGCAGACCCGAGCCCAGCATGAGCACGCCCATTCCGAGCAGGAGCGGCCAGGTGGCGGCAATGGCGCGGCTCGGCAGCATCGCAACGACGGCAGAGGCCGCCGCGACCGGGACTTCTTTCGACGAACTTTCGGCTACGGCGCGCTCTCCGGTCTGTCGCTCGACCGGGGTCGGCCGAAGACAGGCGGATTCTATCGGGTACCCGGCCGTTCCGCGAGGGCCGTCATCGCTCGGCTGCCGGTCGCCAACCCATCGCCGTGGCGATAGACTCTCTAGTTTGCCGCCTGACCTCCGGGGGAGATTCCATGCTGACCTGCGGCGAGCTTCTGGTGAAGCTCCTGGAAGATTTCGGCGTCGATACCGTATTCGGCATTCCCGGAGTGCATACCGTGGAGCTCTACCGCGGACTTCCGTCGACGCGCATCCGGCACATCACACCGCGGCACGAACAAGGCGCGGGATTCATGGCGGACGGCTACGCGCGGGTGTCCGGCAAACCCGGCGTCTGCTTCATCATCACCGGGCCCGGCATGACCAACATCATGACGGCGATGGCTCAGTCCTACGGCGATTCCATCCCCATGCTGGTCATCTCCAGCGTCAACAATACGGAGCAATTGGGCATGGGGGGAGGACGCCTGCATGAGCTCCCCTCGCAATGCCGCCTCACCTCCGGCGTCACGGCGTTCAGCCACACATTGATGCGTCCGGACGAGTTGCCGGCGGTACTGACGCGCGCCTTTGCGGTCTTCGGAAGTGCGCGGCCCCGGCCGGTGCATATCGAGATTCCGATCAATGTCATCACCGCACCGGCCGATCACGTCGGCCGCAAGCTCGGTGCGATACCGAGCCGACCGGCAGCCTCTCCCGCCGCGATCTCGCGTGCCGTCGAGCTGCTGAAGGCGGCGCGGCGGCCCGTGGTGTTCCTGGGAGGCGGCGCGAGCCACGCCGCCGCAGAGGCTCGGCAATTGGTCGAGGCGCTGGACGCGCCGACCGCGTGCACCATCAACGCCAAGGGCATCCTGCCCAAGGGCCATCCGCTGTCGCTGGGATCGAATACATCCCTGCGGCCGGTGCGCGATCTCGTGCTGGCTTCGGACGTGGTTCTCGCCGTGGGTACGGAAATGGGCGAGACCGATTACGATCTCGTGTTCGACGGCAATCTGCGCATCCACTGCCCCCTCATTCGGATCGACATCGACCCCGAGCAGATCAATCGCAATTTTCCGTCGGACGTGGCGATCGTCAGCGACGCAAGGATGGCGATCGGAGCGATTCTGGCGCAGATCGGCGAACGCGGCGTCGACTCTGGGGAAAGTCGCGGGGCAAAGCTCACCGCCAAGGTTCGGGCACGTCTCGATGCGGAGTGGCCGGCCGCCTGGAAGGGTCAGCGACGTACTCTGGAGACGCTGCAGGAAGCCCTGCCGGAGGTCATCATCGTCGGCGACTCGACGCAGCCGGTGTACTCCGGCAATCATCTGTTCGAACCGAGCGCACCGCACTCCTGGTTCAATTCGGCGACCGGCTACGGAACGCTGGGCTACGGACTACCCGCGGCCGTCGGCGCCAAGCTCGCCGCGCCCGCCCGCCCGGTGGTCGCGCTGATCGGAGACGGCGGCTTGCAATTCACGCTGCCGGAGTTGGCTTCGGCAATCGAAGCGCGTGCGCCGATCATCGTGCTTCTGTGGAACAACGAGGGTTACGGCGAGATCAAACGTTACATGCAAGAGCGTGGCATCCCGACCATCGGCGTCGATATCTATACGCCCGATCTTCTCGGCATCGCCAGGGGCTTCGGCTGCAGCGCAGCGCGCGCCTCGAGCTTCGCACATTTGCGCGAGTTGCTGCAGGAGGCCGCCCGCGCCGATCGGCCGACGGTCGTCGAAGTTCGTGAAGATGCGGGGTTCCTGCATGCCTGAGGTCGCCGCCCGCACGCCGATCAGCCCAGTGACGATCTATCACAATCCCAGATGCGGCAAGAGCCGTGCGACGCTGGCCCTGATCGCGGAACGCGGCATCGATGCCGTGATCGTCGAATACCTGAAAACACCGCCCGGCGCCGCCGAACTCGAGGGCATCATCAACAAGCTCGGCATCAGCGCGGAGCAATTGGTTCGGAAGAGCGAAGAAATTTATCGATCGGAATATGCCGGTCGCGCGCTATCGGACGACGCGTGGATCGCCGCGATGGTGAAGCACCCGATTCTGATCCAGCGGCCGATTGTCGTGAAGGGCAATCGCGCGGTGCTCGGGCGGCCGCCCGAGAATGTACTGCAACTGCTTTGAGGAGGGCACCCGGTGAACGGATCAACCTGGATACCGCTCCAGTCCTCCGACCTCATCGCCGAGATCGATCCGCTCGGCGCCCAACTCTCCGTGTTGCGCGATAGAGGCGGACGGGATCTATTGTGGGACGGAGACCCAGGAGTCTGGAAGGGGCGCGCTCCGCTCCTCTTCCCGATCGTGGGCGCTCTGGCCGGAGGCAGCTACCGCCTGGGTTCCAAGACCTATCGACTGCCGCGACACGGCTTCGCCCGCGGCAGGCAATTCGCGGTGACGACGTCGACGCGCACGACGGCCGTGTTCGAACTGGCGGCGGATAAGGAAAGTTTCGAGGTCTATCCGTTCCGATTCGCGCTGGAGGTCCGTTTCGAGCTGGACGGTCCGACGTTTTCCGTGACGGCGACGGTCCGCAACAACGGCGATCAGTCGATGCCCGCGAGCTTCGGCTATCACCCGGCGCTGCGCTGGCCGCTGCCGTTCGGAGGAGAGCGGTCGCGCCATGTCATCGAGTTCGAACGCGACGAGCCGGCTCCGATCCGGCGCCTCGACGCGGATGGTCTCGTAACGCCCGTCGCGCACGCGACGCCGATTTCAAATCGGCGCCTGGTGCTGGCGGATTCGCTGTTTCAAGACGACGCCGTCATTTTCGACCAGATCCGCAGCCGCAGCGTCATCTACGGCGCCGATGTCGGTCCGCGGCTGCGGATGAGCTATCCGGACGCGCCCTATCTGGGGATCTGGACGAAGCCAGGCGCCCCTTTCATTTGCATAGAGCCGTGGCACGGATTGGCGGATCCCGAGGGATTCAGCGGGGACTTCAGTGCGAAGCCCGGCGTGTTCGTCGTCTCGCCTGACGCCGACGTCGCCATCAAGATGTCCATTACGCTGCTCGCGGGCTGAGCAGATCCGAAAGCGCGGGATTCACCCTCGCGTCGGGGAAACAGTCTCGGGCTCGAGGCCTCAGAGTTCCGCCACTTTCTCGGGGCGGCAGATCCCCGACAGAAGATGACGAACCGCTACGACGTTGCCTTTGAACCGTCCCCGCCGATCGATGAACGTCTCAGGCCGGAACGTCTTGATGCCGTTGACGGCCAGCGCTTTGATGGTGTTGGACCATGCTTCCTTCGCCGACAGCGTTCCCTTGCGGCATAGATACCAGGGATTGACGATCTGCGAGTAACCGAACTTGGTTCCGGACACCCGCCCTTGCTTCAGCCCCAAGTGGACGCCGAACAGGGTGTCGCATTTCGCGAGTCGTCCCGACTTCTTGGCGATCCGCGAGAAATCTTTGTCCTCCAGCCATCCGTACAGCACCAAGCGCTCGTCGAACCTTATGTCGGTTCCGATGGCGGACATGCGGAACGCCATGTTGCATCCGTAAAGGTCTCGGGCTTCCGATAGGCTGCTACCTTCCCGGTCCGAGCCGTCGGCCTCTCCTACCAATCGATCCGCTTCCTCCCACGACACTGCCTCGGCTGGAGCCCCGTCGCGAATGACGCGTCCGGACACGCCTGCGAGTCCCGAGTCGTTGTCGAATAGACGAACAGTCCGCTCGATCCAGTAGCGCGACGGCACGAAGTCGTCATCGAAGAAAAAAACTATATCGCAGCGCTTTTGAATTCGATCCAACGCACGATTGCGCTGAATCGTAAGGCCCGGCGAACCCATGATGACGTCGATGGGCATGCAGGTATCGAGATGCTTGCCGAGATCCGCATCTTCGGTGGCCGACACCACGACCAACGACGGAGGGAGGGTTTGCCGCTCGAGCACCCGCAGGAGCCGCTGAAGGGCCTGCGGCCGGCCCTTCGTGGCGACCACGACAGCGGTTCGAGTCGTCGCGCGCATCGGGCTATTTGGCATTGGCAGGTCCATTTGGCGTTGAGGCAGGTCCATGTGCATCTTGGACCCATAGATAGCTCAATAGTTTTACAGTTTCATAACACTCGTGTGTCCGATGGCGGCGCACTCAAGAGGAATTTTTACAATCAAATGCGCGCGCCTGGCCGTTGCCTTGATGGCACAATGAATGTCGGTAATTACCGACATTTCCCGTAGAAAAAATTACATGTTGGATTGCTTCAAATGCTAGATCTCGCAGCTCCATGACGGACTCGCCGCGCTGCTCGAGACTGCCGGTCGTAGTCATGGGCGTATCCGGCAGTGGAAAGTCCACGTTCGGTTCGGCGCTGGCGCGGGCGATGGGTAGGGAGTTCGTGGACGGCGATGATCTCCACTCGGCGGCGAATGTCGACAAGATGCGGCGCGGACAGCCGCTGGACGACGCGGATCGCGCGCCATGGCTTCGCGCAATCGCAGCTGTCCTCGCAGACGGCGCAAGCTATCCGCGCGGCGTCGTGGTTGCCTGTTCGTCGCTCAAACGAGCGTATCGAGATGCTTTGCGCGCCGCGCACCGATTGCAATTCGTGTTTCTCGACGCCGCGCGGCCGTTGATCGAACGGCGGCTAGAGGCTCGCCGCAATCACTTCATGTCGCAGGCGCTCATCGCGAGCCAGTTTGACGTCCTGGAGCGTCCGGACCATGCGGAGACCGACATTCTCACGCTCGACGCGGCAGCGCCCGTCGATGCCGCGGTCCGCGCAGCCGTCGACTATTTCAGCAAGCGTTCCTCCCTCGACGAGTCGCGAGAGGATCTCATCCTCCGCTCATGGCGCACGAATGCGACTTCCTGGGCGCGCGCGATCCACGATCAGCGCATAACCAGCCGGACGCTCGTTACCAATCGGGCCATCGTCGACACCGTCCTCGCATTGGCGGTGAGGAATGTTCTCGACATTGGTTGTGGCGAGGGGTGGTTGGCACGCGCGCTCAGCCTGAAGGGACTCGCGGTGACGGGAATCGATGCCACGGACTCGCTCATCGCCGAGGCCCGGACGCTCGGCGGCGGCACATTCGAGGTTCGGGATTATGCCGACCTTGTCGAGGGCCGTTTCGAGCACCGCGATTTCGATGCAGCTGTCTGCAATTTCTCTCTGTTGGGAGAGGACTCGGTCGACAGCCTGTGTCGTGCCGTCCGCCGATATCTCAAGCCGTCAGGGTATCTGGTCATCCAAACGCTGCACCCGGTGGCGGCCTGCGGCGATCACCCGTATCGGGACGGCTGGCGGCCGGGAAGCTGGTCGGGTTTCGGCCCGGAGTTCGGCGACCCGCCGCCATGGTATTTCAGGACGCTGAACTCCTGGCTCGCGCTCTTGCGGCGCTTCGGATACGAACTGGTCGACTGCCGCGAGCCCATCGCGCCCGATGCGCCAGTGCCCTCTTCGATCATTTTCGTGGGGCGCCTGCAGTGCTGATCCGCCAGTCGCGGATCGCCCGCCGCTTCACTCGCCGAGCTCCTCCATCGCATAGGGACTGATGCTCTCGGCTACTGAGTCGGCGATCTGGTCCCTGGAAATCAACCCGGTGATGTCCGAGGGGCGCGGGAAGCCTGCGCCCTGAAAAACCACCACCATCACGGCTTTCTCGCGGGACATGCGGCCGATCACATCGAACATGATGTCGCCCTCGCGCGCGAAGGCGAAGTTGCGCACCGCGACTTCGCCGAGCGTGACCCCCGTGTACGAGCCCTCCAGACCCTGGCGCAGTCCGGTATTGACCCGCAGTACGCCGATCATCTCGTCACCTCGGGTAACGACCACATGCCGCATGCGCCCGCCGTGATCCGGCAGCTTCAGAAACGTGTCGAAGCTCGTCTCGGCGGGCAAGATCAAGATGTCCTTGTCCATGACATCGCCCGCGCGGCGTACCAGAAACATGTTCGCGTGCAGAGCCTTGGGGATGAAATGGCCGCGGGCGACGAGCTTGATGGTGTAGATGTTCTCACGCGAGAGCAACCGTCTCACGCCGATGGCCACCGCCACCGCGATGATCAGTGGCATGACGATGTCATAGTCGCGGGTCATCTCGAAAATCATGGTGACCGCCGTCATTGCTGCGCCCGTGCCGCCGCCTACCATGGCGGCCATGCCCACGATGGCGAACGCCGCGACGTTGATGTCGGGCGAGGGATGAATGAGATGAGCGACGGCGCCAAATGCTCCGCCCAGCGTCGCGCCCATGAAAAGCGAGGGCGAGAAGATTCCTCCGGACGACCCCGATCCAAGACTCAGAGTGGTCGCCGCGAGCTTGGAAAAGAACAGGCACGCGAGCAGCGGCGCGGCTCCCAATCCGCCGAGCAGCACGTCCTGGATGGTCGCGTATCCCACGCCGTCCACGTAGTACTGGCCGGTAAAACGATAAAGCGCATACATGAGCACGCCGACGAGCAGCATGCCGAGAGCGTGGCGCAGATAAGCATTGCCTATCCGCTCGAATGTGCCCTCCATGGCATGCAGGCCCCGAATGAATGCGGTGGCACCGAGGCCCGCCGCGGCTCCGAGCACCGCATACAGCAACAGCACGGCAAGCGGCGCGGGATGAGTCGCGACCAACGATCCGGACGGCATATCGAAGGCCGGGCGCACACCCAGGAACAAGCGCGAGATGAATGTCGCCGTGCCGGTCGCCAATGCGACCGGCAAGAACGTGCGTACGCTCACCTCCGGCAGCATCAGTTCGATCGCGAACATTACCCCGCCGATCGGGGTATTGAAGGTGGCCGCGATACCCGCGCCGGCGCCGGCCGCCACCAGCGTAATCCGTTGCCAGGTCTGCATTCGAATCAACTGGCCGAAAGTCGATCCGAGGGAAGCGCCGATCTGAATGATCGGACCCTCGCGGCCGACCGAGGCGCCGCTGCCGATCGACAAGGCCGAGGCCAGCGACTTGACGGCGGCTACCACCGGGCGTATCCGGCCTTCTTTGTAGAATATGGCGTCCATCACTTCCGGCACCCCGTGACCGCGCGCTTCGGGAGCAAAGTTCTCGACCAGGAATACGACGCAGAGTCCGCCGATCACCGGCACCAGGATCACGAAGATTCCCCAGGGACTCTCCGGGGTGTAGACGTTGGCATCGTAATGAATCGAAAACCGACCGAGAAAAAGAACATTGTGGATGAGGGCGATGAGATCGCGGAACGCGATGGATCCGAATCCGGTGATGACACCGACGACCACGGCAATCAGGGAGAGTGCGAGAAGGCCGTCGCGCGCCGGTACGAGCTTCATTTCGGTTGCCGCAACGGCCGGGCGCAATGGGGACAGACTCTTGGGTTGAGCGTAAATCCGTTGCCGCCGCCGGCCAGGTTCCCCCGGCCGCAAGCGGGACAGCGCATGACGATGGGGACGAGTACGGCGACGGCAAAAAACGCCGCGAAGCACGCATAGGCAGTCCAGCGCGGCCAATGCAGTAGAACCGATAGAATGAAGAGCAGGCCGCACACGAGGCCGGGCACCCCCAGGGCGAACAGCACGCTGCGCCGCAATGCCTGAAAGCGGCGAATCAGGTCTGCAGTTTCCGCACTCGATTGCAGCATGACGGTACCCCCCGAGATCCATCCGCCGGTATTCTATGCCCCGCCGGTCGGGTATCGAATCATCTCGAGAATCTTACGGGCGGCTCCCTCCGAGGAAGCCGGATTCTGGCCGGTGATCAGCGTGCCGTCGGTCACGACGTGGGGCTGCCCGTCGGCGGCGCTGCTGTAGCGGCCGCCCAGACGCCTAAGCTCATCCTCGATGAGAAAAGGCACCACGCCCGGCCCATTCGCAGCGATCTCTTCGCTGTTCGAAAAGCCCGTCACCCCGCGGCCCATCACCAGCGCCATGCCCTTGGAGTCGCGGGCGTTACGAAATACCGCCGAGCCATGGCACACGGCGGCAATCGGCTTGCCCGCCCGGTGCATCGCCTCGATGAGCGCAACCGAGGTGCGGTCCTCGCTCAAATCGAATACCGGCCCCAAACCGCCGCTGTAGAACACCGCGTCATAGACCTCGGGTCGAATCGCGGCAAGCTTCAAGGTGTCGGTCAGGGCTCGCTGAGCCTCGGGATCGGCCGCGAAGCGCCGCGTCGCGTCCGTTTGGAATGCCTGAGCCTCACTGGTCGGATCGAGAGGCGCCCTTCCACCCGCGACCGATGCGACATCCACTTGAGCGCCGGCGTCTCGAAAAACGTAATAAGGCGCGGCGAGTTCCTCGAGCCAGGTCCCCGTGCGCCGATCCGTTCCGGGGATCCGATCACAAGATGACAGCACGATGAGAATTCGCCTGGACGTCAAGATCCGTCCTCACCGGTGACTGCGACGAAGACCGGCGATCCGTCGCGCACCACGCGCAGTAAAACGGGGCTTTTGGCGGAAGGCTGGGCGACCGCCAGCATATCGCCCGCGTGGAGCAACTGCTTCGTGCCCAGATGGGTAAGCAAATCGCCGACTTTGAGACCCGCCAACGCACCGGGTCCGGATGGCCGCAATTGCGTCACGATCAATCCTGTCGGTTCGTCGTTTGCCTTCAGAGCCCTTCGGATCTCGCTCGTGGTATCCGCGACGCCGAGCCGCAGAGCCGGCACCCACGTATCGCCCCCGCCGGTCATGGTCGGGTCGGCGGCGGGCTCGGGAAGCGTGCCGATTTTTATCGCAACCGATTGCCGCTCTCCCGAGCGCAGGATGACCAGGGTAACGAGCGCACCCGGCGCAAGGCGGGCCGTGATCTTGGTCAAATCCCTGAACGTCACCGGCGAATTGCCGACCTTCAAGAGCACGTCGCCGATCGTGAGCGCGTCGGTCGCCGGTCCTCGTGCATCCACCGCGGTGACCAAGGCGCCGATGGCGCTCTTCATTCGCAAGGCGGCCGCCAACGGGGGCGTCATCGCCTGTGCCGATACGCCGATGTATCCCCGCGCCACCCGGCCATGCGCCTCGAGCTCGCGGGCGACCGTCGCGACCGTCTCCGCAGGGATGGCGAAGCCGAGCCCCACCGAGCCCCCGCTCGGTGAAAAGATGGCGGACGTCACGCCGACGACCGTGCCGTCCACCGTCACCAGCGGGCCGCCGGAGTTGCCCCGATTGATGGCCGCATCGGTCTGCAGAAAATCGATGTACGGGTCGTCCTCCAGTATTCGTCCCCGCGCGGAGACGATGCCGGCGCTCACGGATTGCCCCAGGCCGTATGGATTGCCGATGGCGATCACGGCATCGCCTACGGCCACCGTCTGAGATGATCCCAGCCGAAGCGCGGGCAGCCGGCCGGCGTCGATCTTGAGGAGGGCGAGGTCGGTGACCGCGTCCGCGCCGACAATGCGCGCGGGAAATTCGCGTCCGTCTGCGATGCGTACCCGCACCGTGCGAGCGCCGACGACGACGTGACGATTCGTGACGATGAGTCCATCTTCGCGGATCACGAATCCGGAGCCGAGAGAGCCGGTCGCGCCCCCGTCGTTCCTCGGATCGTCGGACTGCGTGGACAGCAGGCGCCGAATGATCGAATTGATCTCGTTGGGGTCGGCCTCGGCCTGAGCCCGGCGCTCCGCGCGCTGCGCGGCGCGGTCGGCTTCGTTGACGCGCTGCTCCTCGACGAAGATCGTGACGACGCTCGGTGCCACGCGCCGCACGAGATCCGCATAGCCCGCCGGCTCGGCGCAACTGCCGGCGCCGATCGACAGGGCGCAGAGCCCCACGGCCGCCAGAATAGCGCGAGGTACTCGCCTCCCGCACAGCACGCGCGGGCGAAGAAGCCCATTTGACCACAGCGGCATACCGGTTCCTCGAGAAAGCGGGCGCGCTTACAATAACAACTCGATTATAGACCCTGCCGATAGGTAACCATGCCACTCAGCATTCTCGTCTTCTATGGCTCGTATCGCAGGGACCGGCGCGGAATCCGGCTGGCCGAATTCGTCCTGAACGGCTTCATGCAGCGCGGCGATCACGCCGAGCTGATCGACGCAAAGGCGGTCGGTCTTCCCATGCTCGATCGGATGTACAAGGAATACCCGAAAGGCGCGGCTCCGCCTGCGATGGAGGCGCTTGCCGCCAAGATCCGCGCCGCCGAGGCGTTCGTGTTCGTCGTCGGCGAATATAACTGGGGCGTTCAGCCGGGGCTCAAGAATTTGACCGACCATTTTCTGGAGGAATGGTTTTGGAGGCCGGCCGCCGTCGCATCGTACTCGGCCGGCCGGCTGTCGGGAGTACGCTCGGCCACGGCCTGGCACGGCACTTTGTCCGAGATGGGGATGATCGTGATCTCGAGCGCCTTGTCCGTCGGTCCGGTGACCGAGGCGTTGGACGAACGGAGTCAGCCGATCGGAGCCCCCGGAAAATTCCTTCAGAGTGCGTTCTCGACCTTCGCCGACGATCTGGCTTGGTGGGCGAATGCGGCCAAGGCCCAAAGGGCCATCCAAGCACCTCCCTACTAGGCCCAACTAGGCCCAGATATCCCTCCTAGGCCCAGATATCCCTCGCGCTGTCGCCGCAGATCCGCGCCAGTCGCCGCCTGTTCGCAATCAGGGCATCTTACGCCAGACTTTGCACCAGCCCGCCGCTGGCACGCTCTTGCCGGGAAAGAGGACGCATCCACCTCGTGCCTCGCCCGCTTTGCCTTGATACTGCTGGCAGTTCGCGCATTTCTGGCCGGGGGCGTAGGTCGAATTAGCGGTGGCGTTGACTTTGGACGCATCGTTGACGAACCCGAGCGTGACGGCTTGCGGATCTTTCGGATCCAGTAACGGAAGGTCAGCGGCCGCCGTGGCGGCAGGGGCATGGATCAATACCAGTGCCGGAACCATGACGCTCGCCATTAACCCGCCCTTGATGACCGCCCGGCGGGTGATGCTCTCTTTCATAACCTATGCTCCTATCGTGGCTCTCTGTACATCCGTCGGGCTGCCCGTGACATCTGCAGCCCAACTTCTTCGCCTGCAACCCTACTGCCCCGACCGGGAATAATCTGTACGTATTAATGCGTATCCGTCGGGATGTTGCCGCGATGGCCTGCCGCTCAAAGGACGCCGCCCCTCGGCGCCGGGACGGCGCGCGTTCGATCGCAGGTTTCGGCTTACTCGGCCGAAACCTCGACCAGTGCACGCATCTCGACCGGCGGCACGCAGAGGGCCAGCAATACGATGGCTAGCGAGATCACCAGCATCGCCCAGAAGGTGGCGTTGAGCGATTGCTGAAGTGCCGCGCCGATCGCCGTGTGAGTCACGGAGCCCGCCGGCGCCTCGAGAAGGCCGCGTATCTGATCGGAGGTGACGGCCTTGCCCTCATTGGCGTGCGATAACCCACGATTGAGGATGGCGCCCAAGAGGGTCGCACCCAACGTGCTGCCGATGTTGCGCGCGAATACGTTGGAAGCCGTAGCGCTGCCTCGCTGCGACCAGTCGGCCAGCTCTTGGATCAGCACGAGCGAGCTCACGCTCATCAGCCCCATCCCCAACCCCATGATCAGCGAGCCGAGCGCAGCGGTGATCGGCGAACTCCCCGGCGTCAGCAACACCAGCACGCTCGTGCCGGCCGGAACGAGCAGACTTCCCGCGATCAGGATCTGCCGCAAACCAAACCGATGAAAGCTGCGCGCCGCACAGGTCGCGCCCACCGGCCACCCGAGCAGCATCATCGTCAGAGCAAGGCCGGCGACGACGGGAGAACGGTGCAGCACGCCTTGCACGTACATGGGCAGGAACGTCGTCAACCCGACGAGCGCCATGCTCGCGAGCGCCCCGGCTCCGTTCGCGGCGGCAATGGGCCGGCGGCTCCAGAGGGCAAATGAAATCATCGGATCGGCTGCGCGCCGCTCCTGTGCGATGAAAAGGATCGAAGACAAGCAGAATACGGCCGCCGCCGTCACGCCGCCCAGCGGGCCCTCGGATCGGCCGGCTTCCGTCAAGGCGATCAAGAGCGATGCGACGGCAACCGTAAACAAGGCGGCGCCCAGTATGTCGATGGAACGGCGCTCATGCTTCGAGTGCTCCTTCAGAAAGCAGCTGAAGCCGAGCGCGGCGATGATGCCGATGGGAACGTTGATCCAGAAAATCCACGGCCAGGACCAGTCGCGGATGATCAGTCCTCCCGTGATGGGTCCGAGCACCGCCGAGATCGCCCACACGCTCGCGAGGTAGCCCTGGATCTTGCCGCGCTCGCGCGCCGGATAGAGATCGGCCACGATCGTCATGGCGACCGGCTGAATCGCGCCTGCCCCGACGCCCTGAACGAGCCGAAACAGAACCATCGTCATCATCGATCCGGCAAAGCCGGCAAGTATCGATCCGATCAGAAAGATGGCGATACCCACGAGCATCATCGGCTTGCGCCCATAAATGTCGGCTAACTTGCCGAACACCACCGTCATGGCGGTCTGGGTCAGCAGAAATGATGAGAAGATCCAGCTATAAAGATGCAGACCGCCGAGCTGGGCGACGATCTGCGGCATGGCCGTGGAGACGATCGTCGCCTCGATGGCAATCATGAACATGGAACTCATCACCGACGCGATGACGAGCACCCGAGCTGATTTCGATTCCTGAACCAATGGATCGATTATGCCGCAACTTTGTGACGGCAGTACTCAAGTCAATGAAACTTAAGGGATTTTTTGATATGCGGCTGAATGGCCACCATGTAGGAATAGTCCTACGCTTTGATCCCATATCGGTTGACTGGCCCCCCGCATCGATTCAATACTGTTCTGCTGAAACTCATTTTTTGGGGAAGTATCATTTTGGACGCACGCA
>JBEKHK010000056.1:0-18386 GCA_050012315.1 Steroidobacteraceae bacterium
TGGTTGATGCTCGATCGGTGGCGCTACTGCGAGGTCGCTTTTGGCGCGGCGTCGACCTAAAGGGCCGCCTGAGGATCGGGTCGAATGCGTCCGAAAATACAAAGAACTCGCTCCCGCAGCGGCTGAGCTTCCAATCCTTCTCCTAGCGGACGGCTGATCGGATCGCGACCGCGGCGCTATTCCAGTCAAGCTCGCGATCGCACCACCGAAATCGCGGGACTCGCGCGCGACTCCAGCTCACAGACCTTGCAGCGGTAGCGAGCCGACGAAAGGGTCGAGAAAGGCGAGGGCGCGCTCGTCGCGCTCAAGACTGCGCTTGTGCTGATTCTCAGCGAGAAACTTGGTGGCAGCTTCGCGAAACGTGTGCTCCCGCTGCTCACCGAAGAGATGCACCCGTCGGGCCTCGGTTACGTGTCGCGCGAGAAGTGCCTGTGCCTCGGTGAGGTCTCTGGTTCCGGTACTCGCGCAGATCCGCTTACCGTAGATGACCTTATCGATGTGCCAGACGGCGCCGCGTAGCAGGAGGCCCGGCGGCGTTCGTCTCGGAGTCGGCGCCATTGTCGTCTCAAAAATCGGTTAGCCGGTCGCGACGATCGCATCCTCGGGGCCAGGGATAGAACAACGATTTCCGCTGCGAAGTTATTGAAATGTCTGCGGCAGGGTCACGAGTTTATCGGCGCCGAAAGTCATCGGGAGCGCACCGTCGTAGCCAAGATCCGCGTATTGATAGACGTTCATAGACATCAAGATGCCTTTTTGCTAGCATCATGATGTATGAGAACGACACTCACCCTGGACGACGATGTCGCTGTCCGCCTCCAAGCTGAGGCGCGACGGACCGGCCGTCCGTTCAAAGTGGTGGTGAACGAACGTCTTCGAATGGCCCTCACCCAGAGCGCCACGGTACAAAAGCGCAAGCCCTTCAAAGTCGAGCCTCGAGCAATGGGTGGTCCGCCCACCGGTGTCTCCTATGACAACGTCGGGTCACTTCTCGAAGATATCGAAGGCGCCCGTCACGGGTGAAGCTGCTCGACGCCAACATTCTGCTGTACGCTTATGACAGCGATTCCGTTCACCATACGGTTTGTCGCTCTTGGTTGGAGGCCGTCTTTAATTCGGAAGAGATTGTCGCCTTGCCATGGCAGACATTGCTCGCCTTCGTCCGCATCTCCACCAATTCTCGAGCGACGAAAAGGCCTTTACAGAGTCGAGAGGCTTGCGACATCGTCAGCAGCTGGTTAGATCAGCCCAACGTCAGCGTGATCGGAGCAGGTGATCGCTTCTGGACGCTTATGAGAGACCAAATACTCGAGGCCCAGGTCACCGGGCCGCTTGTGACTGACGCAGCGCTGGCTGCACTCGCCCTCGAACACGGGGCGACCCTGTGCTCCGTTGACAGGGACTTTCGTCGCTTCCGGGGCCTCAAGTTAATTGATCCCACGGACGAGAGCGCGCTCGATCCATAGATAAGTTCGGGCAACCGTTGCGTAGGCAATACCACGGTCGAGGGTTCGCGGCAGCTGTAGCTCTATGAAATCGATGGGGTCAGAGCGTTTTCTTTCGCCGTCTCATTGCGTTCGCGGGACGATTTCGGGATTGTGCTGAGCTGGGTGTGCGATCTATCTTTCAACCTCCGTCCCAACCCGCAGCTTCTCAAGATAACCGGCGTATGCGAAAGTGCGATCGCGCTGTTTACCAGAGGTCTCGGTGAGCACGCCCAAGTTCTCCAGAAGCTGGACGGCTTTGCCCGCGGTGGGCTTCGTCGTCTTGAGTAATTTGACTACTGTCGGAATTGTGACGACAGGGTGTACCGGCAGTTGGTCCATCAATCGGATTGCCATAACGGAGGCGCCAGGCGCGGCGATTAGGCGTTGTCGATCCTCAGAGACGAGTGCGAAGACCTCTCGGGCGGCAATGACTGCCTCGTCCGCGATCGTCGCAACGCCTTCCAAGAAAAATCCGGTCCAGGCTTCCCAGTCACCGCTTATTCGCACTTCACCGAGCAGTCGGTAATACTCAGCCCGGTGACGCTTAAAGAAGAGACTGAGATACAGAAGTGGCGCCGAGAGCAACTTCCAATGCTCGAGAAGCAATGTGATCAGCAGGCGACCGATACGGCCATTCCCGTCGAGGTAGGGATGGATGGTCTCGAACTGGACATGTGCAAGCCCAATGCGAACGAGGGGCGGCAAGCCATTCTTCGTGTGAAGGTACTTCTCAAGGTCTGCCAGGAGCACAGTCAGCTCCTCCGGTGGTGCAGGAACGAAAGCCGCGTTGCCAGGACGCGTTCCACCGATCCAGTTCTGACTACGGCGAATTTCGCCGGGCTGCTTGTTGGCACCGCGGACTCCGCGCATTAGGCGGCGGTGCGCCTCGTTCAGCAGACGCATGGAGAGCGGCAGCCCTCGAGCGCTCTTTATCTGTTCTCGCGCGTACTTGATTGCGTCCAGGTAATTGCAAACCTCGTGTACGTCATCGCCGGCCACTCGGCTAGCTTTTTCAGCTTCGTATTCGAAAAGATCTATAAGGGTGGCTTGAGTACCCTCAATCTGAGAGGAGATGACTGCCTCTTTGCGGACAAAGGCATAGACGAACCAGTCGACTGAAGGGACCATTTCCCCGGCCACCTCAAGACGGGCAAGCGCATGCTCGGCGCGCCGGAGCGGCTCGGCGAGGTTGCCGTCCACATTCAGCACAGGTTTACGAGGAGGCAGCGGGAAGGGAACAAACGTGGGGACTTCCTCGCCTGCGACGGTCCTCCTTAGCGTTTGTCCTGTGGCTCGCATTGCTGGTTCTCTAATAAAGTATTCTTTACTAAGTCCCAAGGTTAGTAAAGACATATTTCCTAGCGGTTTCGGCCGCGACGCTTCAATTCCCTCCCTGCCATCGATTAGGAAGTATCAGCGCAAACCCGATCGAAGCTCCTTTATTCCGACTCATCGATTTTTTCCGACGATGAATGAAGACGACGCCGCGTGTCCGGCCCAACGAAAGACCTAACGAGTTTTGAGCTCTTCCCTCAGCACTCTGCGCAATGTGGCTTCGTCCACCAGCCCCGCGCCGACGGTCTGGCGCAGCGTCTGATTGATTGATGTTTGATTCCCGTGCCTTCCGAACTCTGCCTTGGCCCGAAATGCGATCAATAAGTCATTGTCCAACTGATCGTGATCCGGGTCTTGCCTTTCGCTTCGGCCTGCGACTTTGCCAGATGCGGGATGCTCTTCGCCCGTTTGGCCTTTGAGAAATCGTACTGTTTACGCATAGTATCCAGCCCTGCGCGTGGCTTTGCGGGCGGAAATGAGGACAAGTTGAGTCTTGCCACACAACCTATACACAACGGCGATCCTCCGGGCGCTTGCACTTGTGCGCATCCTGCTGCGCTAGCTCTAGCGGATCAAGCAGTGATGTCGCGATTGACATATGCATTCAGTATGCATATTAACTCGATTGCAAGCTCAGAGGTGCCCTTACAAGTTTGGGGGAAATCGTTGCGATATTCGCCGCGATGATCCGATTCGATGTCAAGGTGCCCTCTTCTGTAGCATGTATACCCGGTTGGGGACGGGTCGCTGCATATGCCGCTATCAGAGATTGAAGTTGCGCGCGTGAAAAAGGCGTTGGACACCTTCATGCTCTCGCGCAGACCACCGCCGCACCTCAGGCCGAAACTTGATCTGGGCTACCGCATTTCAGGACAGAGCTTGGAGATTTTCGAGATACGACCGGCTTGGCGCGGGTTGCCACACGAGCGCCGCGAGTCTCCGGTCGCAAAAGCCACTTTCGTCCGCGGCCGAAGCCTCTGGCGAGTTTTCTGGCAACGGCGCGACTTGAAGTGGCACTCCTATGAGCCAGCCCCAGAAGTGAGATCGATCGATGAATTTCTGTCACTGGTTGCCGAGGATACCCATGCATGCTTTTTCGGATAGCCGGCACGGTCGGTGTGTACGGCGGATTTCTCGATCCATCAGCCCCTTTGCGCCCACTGCAAATCCGGACATAGATACCTAAATCCGTCTCACTTTTGACCATCGACGGTTGCTACATCCGGCCGGTAGCGATCTTTGAGTCAATTCCGCGAATACGGTCAAGCCCTCCAAGTGGCCCATATGCCAAATTTGACCTTTGTCCCCGCCGGCAGCGCCTGCCGCGTAGCAATGGGACCAACGGGGGTTATCTTGAATCGGGTGATGAGGGCGGAACCTTCGATCGGCGAGGACCAGATAGCCACTCCCTGGCCAGTTGCCGCACGCAATCTACTGTCACCACGCGAAAGCGATTTCTACAAACTGCTTTGCACCTCGTACCCCCAACATAAAGTCTTTGTACAAGTCGCTCTGTCGCAGATGATCGACGTCCCTGAGGATCGCCCGGACCGACAGTCCATTCGCAATCGCTTCAAGCAGCTGGTGGCGGATTTTGTCCTGTGTCGCGCCGACCTCGCCGTCGTTACTGTCATCGAGCTGGATGACCGCACTCATGAGCGGTTGCGCCATCAATACGCTGACGCTCGCAAAAATAAGGCGTTGGCGGACGCGGGTATCAGGCTTGTAAGAATTCCCGCGGGCAACCTGCCATCGGCTGAAGAACTGCGCTCTATCATAGACGCGGACAGTGACTCGAGCGGGCAGACGAAGCGAGAGAACGAGCCGCGTTGCGCGCCAGACGAATCTGATCTTCGGCTCGCCGATGATTGGGGACATGTACCAGGGGACCCAGGTGAATGGTCGGCCACAACTGAGGACAGCGAGAGAGCCGTGCGGATGTATCTGCTGAAGGCAGCGGGCTCCGCCATCATTCTCGTGGTCGGATGGCTGCTCTACAGCGAGGTCCTGCCATGGATTGCACAGCAAGCATTCCGGCCGCTCGCCGCGATACGAGTCGCCCCGGAACCTCACACCACGCAATCGGTCGCAACGACGTCCTCGGCTATCCCGGTCGCCTCGGCAGCTGTCAAGCCCCCGGCACAAATTCCGGCTGAAAACCAGAGGGAACAGCCGCAGACCGACGCGGAGACGAGAAAGCAAAAGGAGCTCGCCTGGTCGACATTCTATTCGGCGCCGGCATCTTGCGAGCATCCCGCGGATTGGACCGCCCAGGTGGAGTGTGGCAATCAATATATGCGAGCCAAAAAGGCATTCGAGGAGCGGTGGGCGCTCGAGCATGCCTCTGCGCAAGCGACTGGCGGGGTGGTGGTGCTCGAGAATGCCTCGATCGGCTCTCATCACCATTAGATCTACCCTAAGCGCGGAAGCGTCGGCGGCCACCCCGTGACGCCGCAATTCTAGGTAGATTGCGCCAGTAGTGCCCTCCATCGCCCGCTGAGCGGCGCAACCTCATCCCCACGAACCCACGTGGCGGCACGCAGGTGGGCGGTGTGCGCATAGGCCCACCGTGCAACGCTCGTCGTTCCGCGCGCATCGACGATGATGTTGCCGCTCCGAGCCGCCTCCGCAATGGCGCCGCCATGAGTCTGATTTCTCGTCAACCATCGGTCCAGATGCACCTCGGCGGCCACTAGATCACTCTTGTGGCGGTTGCATTCCTTATGCGCTAGTACCAAGTTGTGGGCAAGGTCGCGCGGGTAGCGTGACCAGGGTATGAAGTGATCAACCTCCCCGCTTTGCACCGGTCGCTCGCAGTAGAAGCACTTTCCGCCCTGGACCTCGGTGAGAGGCCTGGTCATACGCAGCAACGCCGAACGGTCGGCGCCAAACAGGAATTGACCCAGATCGGAGGTGGGTCCCAGCAGCAACGAGTTGCCCGGCAGCGCCTGGATGAAATGCATCCACTCGGATTGCGCGAGCCGGACGATCATGCTGTGAAATCGCCGCAGATTGGCCGGCACACCCCGCTTTAGGCGTATGTGACCGGTCACCGGGCTTTCGGCATATAAGAAATCCAAAGATTCATTTCGCAGGCGCTGCAGCCGCCACAGAGGCATCTCTGTCACCAACCGGACCGTCTCGGTCACCGCCCGCGACCACGCGGCCGATCGCTTGGCCGTCGACAGCGATCCATGTGATTCTCGGAGGCCAGCGACGGTGGTGAGGATGGCCGCCTGTCGGCCGGTATTCTGTTGAAGTATGTTGTAGGCGCCATCCGCCACGGCGTTTCCGTAGGGGGCGCCCTGGCGCCAGTAGAGCTCGAGGAACTGCTCGGCGATGGCGCGGATCGGCACATCGAGCTCGCTTCCATCGTCTGTCCCGAGTTTGATGGCGAGATCGGCAATAGCGATGAGCAGGGCGAATTTATAAGTGGCGACGTATAGCCCTTCCGACAAGAGTCGCTCGATGTTGCCCAGGAACTCGATCTGTTCATCCGCCGTCGGAGCGGGAATGTCATTCACTTACGGTAGCCATGATCTGGTGGCAAGCCCGCGTCCATGCCGATCGTATAATTGGCCTTCGCCGGAATGACATGGCGGACACCGCCCCGCGGATCCTCCACATCGCCGAAAAACCTTGGGATGAGGTGGATGTGAAGGTGGAAGACTGTTTGCCCAGCGGCCGCTCCACTGTTGATACCGATGTTATAGCCATCGGGCTTGTGCCGCTCCTCGATGATGGCCTTCGCGGACCTCACCATTTCCAGTAGTGCAATCTGCTCTTCGTTGGTCGCATCAAACCACGTCGCAACATGGCGCCGCGGTATGATGAGTGCGTGTGCCGGGGATACCGGATATCCATCCCAGAGCGAAACCGCCAACGGACCATCCGCAAATATCCGGCTGCTCGCGGGATCGCAGAACGGACAGGAGGCCGGGGCGGGGTTGCTAAGCATAGCTCCATTGTAATTCCATAGGTAAGGCAGGCGCCTCACGTCATCGAAATTCTAGCGGAAGCTGATATGACCACCGAAGCCCAATCGATTGGCCGAGAATTGCTCAAAACTGGACTGCTGGGGGCCGTCACGCTGGAGACGCTCGGTCGTGTCGAGGCGGCGTTGCGCTGGCTCGAGCGCATGAAGGGCCGGCAGCTCCTCCCGGTGGTCGAGTAGTAGTCCCCCGGCGCCGCCTCACCGCATGGACAAATTCGACCGCATCTTCCACCTGCACGCCATTCTTGCCGCCCGCCAGACGCCGATCTCCCTCGAGGATCTGATGGCGCGGCTCGAATGCTCGAAGGCGACCCTCTATCGCGCCATCGCCGTGCTGAAGGACACCCTGCACGCCCCGGTGGTGTTCGATACCGGGGTCGGCGGCTTTCGTTACGCGCGCACGAGCGGCGAGGGCGCGTTTGAGCTGCCCGGGTTGTGGTTCAACTCCGCCGAGCTCCAAGCTCTCGCGCTGATGCAGCGCTTGCTCAAGGATCTGGGTGGCGGGCTGCTCACCGAGCATTTGGGGCCGCTGTCCAAGCGCCTGGACGAGCTCACGCGCCACCGGCGCCTGAATTTAGGCGAGGCCGCCGGCCGCCTGCGATTCCCGGCGATTGCTTCCCGTCCCACGGGCACCGCCTTTCAGACCGTTGCGGCGGCGACCCTTCAGCGCAAAAAGATTTGGATTGAATACCATGCGCGCGGCACGGATCAGCGCTCCGAGCGGACCCTGTCGCCGCAGCGGGTCACGCATTATCGGGAGGCCTGGTATCTGGATGCGTGGGATGAGGATAAGTCGGCGCTTCGCTCCTTCGCAGTCGACCGCATCCGGCGCGTGACCGTACTCGATGCGCAGGCGCACGATGTGGCGGACGCGGCGCTCGATGCCCACTACGCGAGCTCCTACGGCATCTTCGGCGGCCCGGCGGACAAGCTCGCGGTGCTTCTGTTCTCGGCCGAGCGCGCCCGCTGGGTGGCCGACGAGGTGTGGCATCCATCGCAGCAAGGAACCCGGCTCGCGGACGGGCGCTATGAGCTTCGCATCCCCTACGGCGATCCACGCGAGCTCGTCATGGATGTCCTCCGGCATGGGGCCCACGTCACCGTGCTCGGACCGGCGTCGCTGATTGATGCGGTTAGAAGTGAGCTGGGAAAGGCCTTGCAGCTGTATCGCGATCCGGACCGCTAGCGCCGCTCTCGATTGAACATATTGCGAGATTCTTAAGGCACGCGCGCGAGTCTCAGGTTCTGAGACTCGCGCCCCATACCATGTCTCGCATCCGCCAACTATTGGGATTTCTATGAACACTGTACTGCTACCGCTTCTCCTCGCTGCCGCCGCAGCGAATATCATCCTGCTGGTGATGCTGCTGCTCCGGAGCTCGAGCAGCCACGCCTTTGCCAAGGACGTGCGCGATGATCTGCGCGTCGGCCGCGAAGAGCTGCGTCATTCCGTCAAGGACCTTGAGGTCACCACCGAAGCCAAGCTCGAGGCGACGCGCGGCGCGCTGGACCGCAGTCGGGATACGCTCGATACCCGGCTGGACACGGTGCAGAAGGAGCTGGCGACTGGGCTCAAGACCCACTCCGATACCCTGATCGACACCCTGGAGCGCATCCGCACCACCTTCGATACGCGCGCGGAAGAGCTCAAGGACCGGCTGGATGCCCGGGTGAAGGAGATGCAGGAGGGCAACGAGCGCAAGCTCGAGGAGATGCGCCGCACCGTGGATGAGAAACTCGAAGGCACCCTCGAGAAGCGCCTGGGCGAGTCGTTCAAATTCGTGAGCGAGCGCTTGGAACTCGTACACAAGGGCCTGGGCGAGATGCAGGGGCTCGCCACCGGCGTCGGCGACCTCAAGCGCATTTTCAGCAACGTCAAGGTGCGCGGCACCTGGGCGGAAGTGCAGCTCGGCGGCATTCTCGAGCAAATCCTGACGCCCGAGCAGTGGTCGCGCAACGTCTGCGTGCGCGAGGGTTCGCTCGAGCGCGTCGAGTGCGCCATTCGCTTACCCGGGCCCAAGGACGAGCGCGACCGCGGCCTCTGGCTGCCGATCGACTCGAAGTTTCCGACCGAGGACTACGGCCGGCTGCAGGCCGCCGCCGAAGCTGGCGATCCGGTCGCTGTGCAGGCGGCGACCGACGCCCTGTTGCGTGCACTCAAGGCTGCCGCCAAGGATATCCACGACCGCTACGTGAACCCGCCGGCGACCACCGATTACGCCATCATGTTCCTCGCCACCGAGGGACTCTACGCCGAGGCGCTGCGCCAGCCGCAATTCGTCGAGGAGCTCCTGCAGAAGTATCGCATCGTGGTCGCCGGGCCGACCACGCTGTCCGCCATTGTCAGCAGCCTACGCATGGGCTTTCAGACGCTCATCGTCGAGCAGCGCGCGGCCGAGGTCTGGCGGGTGCTGGGCGCAGTCAAGACCGAGTTTGGCAAATTCGGCGGCACGCTCGAGCGGGTGCGACGGCAGCTCGATACCGCCTCCCGGACCATCGACGAGACGGGCATCCGCACTCGCGCCATGACGCGGCGGTTGCAGGCGGTGGAGCGCATGGAGGAGGCGGACGCCGCCGAAGTGCTGGGGCTCTCGCCCGCCGCGCTCGAGCTCGAGTCGGAACTCGCCGAGGGCGGGGTCGCCGAGGCCGCGCCGGTGGCTAAGGCGATGGGTCGGGGCTGAACTGATCGTCATTCAAACAGGGAGTACCGACCAATGTTCTTGCTTCAGGGAACGCTGATTTGGACGGCATCCGATCTGACCGCGGCTGCTGGATGCGAGTATGCGCTGCTGCGCACGGCAGACTATCGTCTGGGATGGGCCGAGAACCCCGAGTTTCCCGACGACCCGCTGCTCGAGCATATCGCAAGGCTCGGAGATCGCCATGAAGAGCGCCTGCTTGCCACGCGGCACGCAATGGGCTCCGTCATTGAGTTGCCCCGGGTACCCACACCTTACACAGCCGCGGCCTTGACGGCGGCGGATGCGGCAACCCGGGTGGCTTTGCTGCAAAAGGCCGATGTCGTGTACCAGGCGGGCTTCTTCGACGGCGAATTTCACGGCTATGCGGACTTTATCGAACTGTCGGAGAACGGCTGGGTCGTCTGCGATGCGAAGCTCGCCAGGTCGGCGAAGCCGAAAGCGCTGCTGCAGTTGGGCGCCTACGCGGACCAGCTCGAGCGCATGCAACAGCCGGTGTCTCCCCGGGTGTCTTTGCTCTTGGGCAGCGGCGAGCGCGTCGACTTCCGCACCGACGACGTCCTGCCGGTGTTCCGCGAGCGCCGCGAGCGTCTGCGCCGGATGCTGCTCGAGCATCACCGCGGCGGTGTACCGGTGCAGTGGGGTGACGAGCGCCACGCCTCGTGCGGCCGCTGCGATGAGTGCCGGGCAGCCGTCGAGCGGACCAACGACCTACTGCTCGTCGCCGGCATGAGTCTCGCTCAGCGCGGCAAGTTGCGCGCCGCGGGAGTCACCACCATCGGCGCCCTGGCGGCCGCCGGCCCTGCGCCCGATGACATGGCACCGGCCGCCTTCGAGAAGCTCAAGGCCCAGGCGCGACTGCAATCGACGCAGATGCAGGCTGGCGCCGGCGCACCCCTGATTGCCGAATTGACGTCCGCCGCTGCGCAAGCGCTGGCGCTGCTGCCCGCGCCTTCAGAAGGCGATCTGTTCTTCGATTTCGAGGGCGACCCCCTGTACGACGAGGGCGATCCAAGCCGCAATGGCCTGGAGTACCTGTGGGGCATCATGGACGCCGAAGGGCGCTACGAGTTCGCGCCGCGCTGGGCGCACTCATGGACAGAGGAACGCGCCGCTTTCGTGGCCTTCTTGGACTTCGTTGCTGCTCGCCGCGCCCGGTACCCCGACATGCATATTTACCACTACGCCGCCTATGAGAAGACGGCTCTCAAGCGCATGATGATGCGGTACCAGATCAAGCTGGACGAGCTCGATACCTTGCTGCGCGACGAAGTGTTCGTGGATCTGTACCCGACCGTGCGCGGCGCGATTCGGATCTCGGCCCCCTCGTACAGCATCAAGGCGCTCGAGCCGCTTTACATGAACCGGCACCGCGATCAGGCCGGCGTAACCTCCGGCGGCGCGTCGATCCTGGCGTACCAACAATACCGGGAGCGCCGAGATCGCGACCCCGCTGCAGCAGACAAGCTCCTCGCCGATCTCGAGAGCTATAACCGCTATGACTGCCTCTCGACGCTCGAGCTGCGCACCTGGCTCATGCAAAAGGCGCGGGACGCTGGCGTATACGATCGGATCAAGCCCCGCACGAAGGCGGCCAAGTCCGATGCCGGGTCCGAATCCAAACGCCAAACCGCGCAGGCGCAGCAAGCTCTGGCAAGCCGCCTGTTCGGTCTCGCCGGTAATGGCCCATCGGCGACCCGTTCTCCCGAGCAACAGGCATTCGCGATACTGGGGTCCGCCCTGAACTACTACCGCATGGAAGAGAATGTCTTTTGGTGGGAGCATTTCGAGCGCCTGCAAAACCCGATTGACGATTGGGCCGAAACCCGGAATGTGTTCGTGGTCGATGCAGTCACGCTCGAGCAGGAGTGGGCCCATCCCGGTGGCCGGGCACGAAATCATCGTCGAACCTTGCGCCTGACGGGCAATTGGGCGCCAGGGAGTCGGCCAGGAAGTAAGGTGTCCGCGGTGTATGCAATCCCAGGCCCTCCGGGTTCGTTTGGTCCACAGGGCGCCCCGCTATGCGCAGCGGGGGCAATGGTGATCGAGCAAGACTCGAACGACTCGTGCACGGTAACGCTTGAGGAATCCCGCAGTCCCGCTGAGAGTTTTCCCGAACTGCCAGTTGCGCTAACGCCGGCCGCGCCTCCGTCGGCCGATACCCTGGAGGCCGCCATTGAGCAGCTCGCATCCGAGGTGGCTGCGACGGGTGCGCTTCCGACTCGAGCCATCTTTGACCTGCTGCTGCGCCGAGCGCCGCGGGTAGGGGGCACAACCAGCCTGTCGCGAGGCTCTGACCCCGTGACGGATATCGTCACGACGCTGGTTGCCATGCAGAATTCCTATCTGGCCGTCCAGGGGCCGCCGGGAACGGGCAAGACCCACACCGGATCACGAGTCATCCGCGAACTCGTGGAAAAGCATCGCTGGCGCATTGGCGTGGTGGCCCAATCGCACGCCGTGGTCGAGAACATGCTGACCGCCATCGTCGCCTCAGGACTCCATGCGGCCTTGGTCGGGAAGAGCAAGCCCGAGGCGGTCGATTCCCGCTGGACCGTTCTCAAGGACGACGCACGTTCGCGCGCGCGCTTTTTAGAGGAGCACCAATCCACCGGGTGCGTCATCGGCGGTACCGCATGGGCGTTCGCCCATCCGGATCTGCTGACTTCTGGCGATCTCGATCTGCTGGTCGTCGATGAGGCCGGTCAATTCTCGCTGGCCGCGACCATGGCGGCATCGGTTGCCGCGCGCCGCCTGTTGTTGCTGGGCGACCCGCAGCAACTCCCGCAGGTCAGTCAGGCCACCCATGCCAATGCCGTGGACGAGTCCGCCTTGGGCTGGCTCATGCGCGGTCACGACACCCTCCCGGCGGAGTTCGGCTACTTCCTCGCACACTCCTACCGGATGCACCCCGCGCTGTGTTCGAAGGTATCAGCGCTCTCGTACGAGCGCAGGCTCGAGGTCGCCAAAGACGCGGACCGGCGCGATCTGCAAGGCGTTGCGCCCGGCCTCGGCGTCGTCCTGGTCGAGCACACCGGCAACCGCACCGAATCGATCGAGGAAGCCCGCGCGGTGGTCGAGCAAGTCCGCCTCCTGCTCGGCAAGAGCTGGCAGGAATCCCCGGACATCGCCGTTCGTCCCCTGCAGCCCGCGGACTTCCTCGTCGTAGCGCCCTACAACGCCCAGGTGGCGCGGATTCGCGATCAGCTCGATGCGGCCGGCCTCGCCGCAGTGAGGGCTGGAACGGTCGACAAATTTCAGGGCCAGGAGGCCCCGATCGCCATCGTCTCAATGACCGCCTCTTCCAATGGGGACGTGCCGCGCGGTATGGCGTTCCTGTTGAATCGCAATCGCGTCAATGTGGCCGTATCGCGGGCCAAGTGGCGAGCCGTTATAGTCCGCTCCGTAGCGCTGACCTGCTACATGCCTGGCAGCGCTAGGGAGTTGCTCGAGCTGGGCGCGTTCATTGGGTTGTGCGAGGCCGGTCAGTGACAGGCGTAGTGCGGCGAGTTCGTGTGGAGTATCTCTTGCGACATGTTGCCTGCGCAGTGCGAGTGCCGGCGGAAAAGGAGCGGCCTTGATGATCTATAAGGTGTTCGTCGACGACAACTACCATTACATGGACAAAGACAGGCGATATACCCATGGGGAATTCGAGACCCTGGAGGCTGCCGTCGAGGCGGCAAAAAAGATAGTCGACGACGGTCTGCTGAGCGATTATCAAGCCGGCATGAGCGCCTCCACTCTCTATAGCCGATATACGATGTTCGGCGAGGATCCCTGGGTTTCGGGTCCCGGAAAGAGCGATTTTTCAGCCTGGAAGTATGCTGAGTCGCGCTGCGAGATCCTCTGCGCCGGCACGGACACAAAGGACGTCTAGCAGGCCGGCCAACGACGAGTGGCCGCTGTGGCAAACTGAATATCGATGTGCCCAACTTTGCTGCCCGGCCGCGATGATTCGTATGATCAAATGCGCAAATAATGTCGCGCGCGCCATCGCGGTGATAAACAATGACTTCCCTTGACCGCGGCCTGTATGAAGTCCTGGTCACGGAGGGGCTGGAGGGGCAACTCGGCAGCTTGGATGCCGCGCTTGAACCGATCCGCTCGGCACTTCGGACCCCGGAGGCTGCGGATCGAATCGCATTGCATTTGGCACGAGTGATAGAGCGTGCAGTCAAAAGCATTGCAGAGGGTCAACGGGCTGAGGTCGGACTCGATCTTGCCCGAAGGCTGATAGACCTCATTCGTGAGCTTCCATCGACGGCCGAATTCGGGGCGGAGCGTCCGGTCGCGGCAGGCGATGTGCTAGAGAGTATCGTGGGCCGGCTGCCCGATGGTCGCCCCGATACGGTAACCGCGCCAATGATCCCGCTGCTGGATACGACACTGCTCACCAATGCACCCGGTGAGCCGCGAGTGGGCAGTCAAATCCTCACGGAAATCCGCTCGGCGGATGCCATCGATATCGTGATGGCGTTCATCCGATATAGCGGCATCGACCCGCTGCTCGAGTCGCTGCGCCGGCATCGGAGTGACGGACGAAAGCTTCGTGTGTTGACGACGACATACACCGGATCCACTGAAGCGCGTGCACTGGATGCGTTGGGCGGCCTGGGCGCTGACATACGAGTTTCCTACGATACGTCCAGCACCCGGTTGCATGCCAAGGCGTGGCTATTCCATCGCAAGTCAGGCTTTTCGACGGCGTACATTGGTTCCTCCAACCTGACGCATGCCGCGCAAATCAGCGGCCTCGAGTGGAACGTGCGCGTGTCCGGCGCGCGCAACCCCGACGTGATCGACAAGGTGGCCGCGGTGTTTGAGAGCTATTGGCACAATCCGGATTTCGAGGTCTACGATCGGGACGTGTTCCTGGCCCGGACGGTTGCCGAGCAGGGCGACGGACCGATCATCGTACTTAGCCCGACCGAGCTTCGGCCTGAGCCATTCCAGGAGCGGCTGCTGGAGCAAATTGCGCTCGCTCGACTCCAAGGTCACCATCGGAACCTGCTGGTTTCGGCCACCGGGACGGGTAAGACCGTGATGGCGGCACTCGACTACCTTGGCCTGCGTGAGTCCTTATCCCGGGCGCGCCTGCTGTTTGTAGCGCACCGAGAGGAAATTCTCACGCAAACCCTAGCGACGTTTCGCCAGGCGCTGCGAGATCCCACCTTCGGTGAATTGTGGGTGGGGCATCATCGGCCTCGAGTGTTCGACCACGTGTTCGCTTCGATTCAAAGCCTCAATGCCGCGGGCTTGACCCATCTGGATTCACGCCACTTCGACGTGGTTGTCATCGACGAATTCCACCACGCCGCGGCACAGTCGTATCGGTCACTGCTCGAGCATGTCCAGCCAGTCGAACTCCTGGGACTGACGGCAACGCCCGAGCGCAGCGACGGCCTGCCCATCTTGGACTGGTTTGACGGTCGAATCGCGGCCGAGCTGCGGCTTTGGGATGCCATCGATCAGCAGCGGCTGTCAGCCTTCGCCTATTACGGGATTCACGATGGACTGGATCTGCGCGAGCTGCCTTGGCGACGTGGTCGCGGGTACGATGTGGCGGGTCTGTCCAATCTGCTTACCGCCAACGATGCGGTCGCGAAACTCGCCCTGAAGCAACTCGTGGAGCATGTGGACGATATCAGTCGCATGCGCGCCCTTGGCTTCTGCGTTAGCGTGGAGCATGCCCGCTTCATGGCGCGCGTGTTTCAGGCCTCTGGAGTCGCCGCCACCGCCATCTGGTCTGACACGCCGGAGTCCGAGCGACGCCGGGCGCTACTGGATCTTGCAGCCCGCCGCATCAACATTATCTTCTCGGTGGACCTGTTCAACGAGGGCATCGATGTGCCGGCAGTGGACACTCTTCTGATGTTGCGGCCCACGGACAGCGCGACGCTGTTCCTGCAGCAATTGGGGCGGGGTTTGCGCCGCAGCGCCGGCAAGACCGTCTGCACCGTCCTCGATTTTGTCGGACATCATCGAAAGGAGTTTCGATTCGACCGCCGGCTCCGGGCGCTCTTGGGTGGCACGCGTCGCGAGCTGGAGGAGCAAATCGCCACGGGTTTTCCCTTCCTCCCGGCCGGTTGCCATATGGAATTGGATCGCGTCGCGAGCCAGATTGTCCTCGACAATGTTCGGCATGCCGTGCCGTCACGCCGGGCGGAGAGGGTCGAGGCCTTGCGCACCCTGGCTGCGGGCGCGACGAGCGTTACGTTACCGACCTTTCTGGCCGAGACCGGACTTGAACTCGAGGAGGTTTACGCCAACAACGTAAGCTGGTCCGATCTGTGTCAGGACGCAGGGTTGACGGTTCAGCCGCCGGGTCCGGAGGAACGGCTTCTGCGCCGGGCCTGCGGGCGGCTTTTGCATGTCGACGATCGGGAACGAATCGAGAGCTACCGGCAATTTCTGGACAACGCGGGCGCGCTGACCATTGAGACATTAGCCCCACGCCAGCGACGGCTGCTGCGGATGCTGGTCGGCTCCGTCGTGGACTCGGTGGTGAATTCAGAGACGACCCTCGTGGAGGGCGCCGCGTTACTGCTGCGACATCCGCAGGTGCAGCAGGAGCTTCGAGAGCTCCTGGCCGTGCTGGCGGAGCGGATCGACCATGTGTCGGTACCGCTGACGACCCACCCAGAGGTTCCCCTTGGTATTCATGCTCGCTATACGCGAGTCGAAATCCTGGCAGCCTTTGGCATTGGTACTACGGCTCGGGTTGCCCCGTGGCAGTCAGGTGTTTATTGGGCCAATGACGCTCGGGCTGATCTTTTCGCATTTACACTCGATAAGACATCGGGCAGCTTTTCGCCGACGACGCGTTACAAGGACTACGCCATCAGTCGGGACCTTATTCATTGGGAGAGTCAATCGGTAACCCGCGCCGGGAGTCCGACTGGGCAACGATACCAGCATCATGCTGAGCAGGGGACGAGCGTCATGCTGTTTGCCCGGCGCCGCAGCGACGAGCGTGCTTTTTACTTTCTCGGACCGGCGACCTATGTGAAGCATGAATCGGAGTTGCCGATGGCGATCACGTGGAGACTGCATTACCCACTCCCCGGCGATTTATTTGCTGCGTTTGCTGCGGCTGTGGCGTGAGTGGCCGATTTTTTTTGGTTCTGGTGCATCTACGGACAATTGTCCCAACCCGACCTCTGGAGTGCTGCGGATCGATCTCGTCAGTCACGGAAAAATAGTCTGCAATCACGTACGTGTGATTCATGGCCGCTCGGTCTTCACGTTGACAGCGCGTCCTTTCGGGTCAAGAATCACCAGGGAAACTCCGATTTACCGATGCGACGATCATCGGAGCGCCGAGTTCGACGAAGAATAAAGAAGACAAGCGCGACCCCGAAATGTATCAGACCGCGAAAGGGAAAGAACGGCACTTTGGCATGAAGTCGTGAAGGAGCATATCGGGGTCGATAGCCATACGAAGCTGGGCCCCGACCGCCATTAAGCCTTACTCGCACCGGCAACGGGTTTGGCCGGCCGAATGGCATGTACGTCGTGACGGAGTTATGTAATTTTTATCGCCAGTCGGATAATAAGCTAGCGAATTAGAACAGCGATAAACGTCAGCCCCGCACGGCTTTAAACACGGCGCCGAGCCTCTCCAAAAAGGTGGGGGTTTCGACGCACACCACGGACAGGCCGCCCCCACTTACCTGAGCTGGACTACATGACATTTTCCCGTCAAGCAGATTCGGGATACTGGGCGATTCGAAGCGAAGATCGCGCGGGCCGACGGTTCCTACAATGGGTGCGACAATTTCTATAGAGTCTTTACTCGAGACAGCACTCGGCAGGTCAATGGTCAAAAAGTAGCGCCCGCTGTCGATATTTCTTTGGTGGATTGTCATCTGACGGGGTAGGCCTGCGACAGTAATTAGAACTGCTCCAGCGGGGGCAGACGCGATGAATTGAAAGATGTTGGCGGCAGTGTCACACAAGGCATTGTTGTCAGCAGGAGTACACACAATCGTGTACTTCACGTATTGGATTGGGGGCACGGCCACATTCACTGAAGTAGGCTGAGCGGTAGTGATTGGTTCAGCAATCGTCTCCGTAATAATCAACATTCGTTCCGGCACTGGACAAATCGACTTATACGCAAAGAAAGCCACGATGCCCATCGCAAGAACGGTGAGCGGTGACCCCTTGGCAGCGATCAGAAAATCGTTGATTCTCTTCAATAACAACTTGAAGGAGTTCATCGCACACCAATTCTGCGTAGGGCTACGCGGTAATTTAGCAACCCCATATCGGATGCTGACAAGGTATCTGCACCGGCACTACTGAGCACCCATACAAATTACAGACCTGCTGTGGCACTACGTCGAATGGGTGCATATAGCCAATGATGTGAGCAAGACATTGGGCGTGCGACACGATTGCGTAAACAGCGAGGACTGCGGCCAACCCCAACAGGCGCCGTTTACGTCGCCGCTGCCGCAGTGTCTCGCGGAGAAGGAAGTGCGAGGCGGGGGGCCGATGAATCACGTCCTGTGTCCCTTTATTTGTTTCCCTTGGCGCGATTTTGCATCCGTTCTTCGGGATGGACAATCCCTATGCCGTACAATCTCGCCAGTTAGCGACTGGCTCGATTCAAGCGCCTAATCACCTCAGGTTGCCGCAGCGCACCAAACGGCCTCTCTCCCGGTGACTGCCGGGAACGTGGCACAGTTGCAAGAGCGAGATTCCGCGTCGGCCACTCGGGCTCCTCGCTCTTGGAGTTCAGCCGGCATCGCAATTCTCGAGTCGCCACCAGCGTGGGGCGCATCGCAACCCCCGAAAACAACCTACGAGGCATTACCCCTAGGTCTCGCGAAAGCAAGAAATTATTCGCCCTTTGTTCACCGA
>JBEKHK010000057.1:0-35057 GCA_050012315.1 Steroidobacteraceae bacterium
TGCTTTGCCGCATTCGCAGTCTCCAGCCCCGGGAAAGGGAGGCAGAAACTACTCGTGGGCAGCGCTAAAGGGGACATTTGGACTTGGCTAGAAGCGGACATTTTAAAATAGCCCTCACAAGCTACTTCGCATAATGTATATTATGTTAAATCTTGGGTGCAAGTCAGAATGCTGAGCCGTGTGTGTCGCGGGTTGTGCCGTATTGTCAGCGCCGCATCTGGCCTCATCGCCCGGCTATTGCGCCTGCGCCAGCCCGACTCCGTAGAAATAGTCGTAGGTCTCGCCGGCGACGGCCGGCCGGACGGCGCTGAAGCTGGAGAACACCGCGGACTTGCCCAGGAATGTCACGAACACGTCTTGCTGCACGCCGCCGGAGTTGGAGCGGAAGGTGAACAACCCATAGCACGGATCTGCCAGTTCACCCGAAGTGCCGTACAGATAAGACGTATCCGCCACCGCGGTCAGCGTGCCCGAAGCTGTTGGTCTTGGCGTAATAGATCGCCCGATAGCTCCCGGCCACGGCGGGATCAAAATCCTTCGCGGCCGCCTTCGCCAAACCGAAGATCGCGCCGGTCGCTGGATCGCGCCGGTCGCTATGGCGACCGCGAGCTCTTTTGTCACCGCATCTCTTTTGTCACCGCATAGAGAATCTCAGCGCGCTGCTCACGTTCGGTCGCGACGCGAACCTGGCGACGCAAAACCGAAACGATCGCTGCGCACCAATCCGAGTCCGACCAAATAGGCGGCGAATTAGGCGGAGAGTAGGCGTCCCATCATAACGCCGACAGCGCTCTCGCTCTTCCGCGCCGGCGGTCAATCCGTACTTATACGTATGATGCCGCGCGCAGATGAAGTGATCTTGGACCACACAAAGCCACTGCCGCTGTACCGCGGTGCGATATCCGTTTCCAATACAATTGAAGTGGAGCTACGATTGAAGTGGCTCGAAGTCGCGCGGATAATAACGCCTATTAGTTCGGCCAACTCTCCCGACGAGATCAAAAGGGGGTTGATTCAAATGGAAAGCAAAGCGAAACATTCGCGCCGGAAGGTGCTCAAGACCGGCATGACGGCGCTTGCCGTGGTCCCGTTTGTGGGATTATCTGAGCGAGCCTTTGCAACACAAAACACGGCTATTCGGACGGCCCTGAAGTACCAGCTCATGGCGAACGGCGAGAAGAGTTGCAAGGTCTGCGTCAATTTCATTCCCAACAAGGATAAGCCGAACAATGACGCCGATGTGAACGGCTGCAAGCTCTATCCCGGTGATACGGAGATCTGCCCACACTGCTATTGCAATGGTTTTGTGCAGAACCCGGCTGCGACTAAGGCTGGGGCTTCCTTTTCGCCCTGGTCGTAACGCTCCGCTTCCAAGTCACCATATCCCTGGAGTTCGAGCGTGAACTCCGAACTCTTGTGCATTCCATCGCAAGCGTCTCGGAGCTATTGGCGCCCTGCCAAAGATTGTGAGTCTGGCTTTCCTCGCTTTATCAGTAAGTTGTACGCACCAGTCCCGGACCAAAGGGCGTCGGGTTGAATGGGCCTCAAGTAAGGTCCTTTCGACACACAAACCTCTGATCATCACCGCCCTATCATCACCAAGTGCGGTATTCAAGTTTGACGATTACCAGCCGATGCTTTGGTTTCTACCGGCAATATCAGGCGGAAGAATTGCCGCTGCCCGGCGGGTGCATCGCTCTCTTGGCGGTCTGATGCTTAAATCACGCGACCTGAGGAGCATTTGAACCATGACAATCGCCCAATTGATTTATGCGAGCGAAGCATCCACGGAGCCACGAGCCAAGGTCGAGGAAATTCTTGTAACTGCGCGCGCGAGAAATAAGCAGTTGCAATTGACTGGATACCTCTGCTTTCGCAGCGATATGTTTCTTCAGGTACTGGAAGGTGCGCCGGCCTCGGTGTCGGCAGTCTACGCGAGCATTGCGAACGATCGGCGCCATTCGCATGTCGTGCTGCTGGGCTATGAGAAGGTCGTCAAGCGTCGGTTCTCTAGATGGGCCATGGGATATGTTGCCGACCTCGGGGATGCGCAAAGCATACTCTTTAACTATTCCGGACAAAACGAGTTCGAACCTTACGGAATGGATCACACAAGCGCCATCGAATTCCTGAGCGAAGTCGCAAGTGTGGGTGCCGGAGGAACCATCGTCCGAGAGCCCGCCTGACAGGAGTGCACCTTTAATAGGCAGCATCTGGCCCACTGTCTTCGTGCGGCTCTTGAGTTTGACGAAGCGACAGCGAGGGACTCCCCTGTTCGCCGGCCGCGCTGGGAACCGTAAACTGGAATGCCGAGCCACGAGGCTCGTTCGCCTCGATCCACAGACTGCCCCCATGGGCATCGATGATCGATCGGCAAATGGACAGCCCTATTCCGACACCGTTGGACTTCGTGGTGTAGAAAGGCTCGAACAAGCGCTCTCGCCTTTCCAGGTCAATTCCCGGCCCAGTATCGCGCACGGTGACAGCACCATTTGTCTGTCCTTGCTCCGTGCTGATCACCAGCTCTCGTGGCCCACCGACCGAGCCCATTGCCTCTATTGCGTTCATGAGCAGGTTCAGGACCACCTGTTGTAATTGAACGCGATCGCCGTGAACGGGAAGTAATCCCTCAGAAAGCCGGGTCTGGATCGAGACGCCATTCTTGATGATTGCGCTTCGGCCCAACACAACTACCTCGTTGATCGCCTCATTAAGATTCAATTGCTCCTTTCGCGGAGGCGCCTTCTTGATGTGATCACGGATCCGGTTGACGATGTCTGCCGCGCGATCGGTATCGCACACAACACAGCCGGCTGCCTCCCTCGCCTCGGCCAAGTGCGGCGGCTGCATGTCGAGAAACTTCTGGGCCGCACGCGCGTTGTTGCGGGCGCTGGCGATCGGCTGCGTGATTTCATGAGACAGCGAGGCGGCCAATTCTCCCATCATGCTGACGCGGTTCATGTGGGCGAAATCCGATTGCATCTGCTCCAACTGCGCCAGCGCCCGTGTCCGATCCTCAATGTCCGTCAGTAGAACGTACCAGCGCACGATGCGCCCGGAGTCATCGCGAATTGGGACGCCGCGGTTCTGAAACCATCGATATTCACCGTCGAAGCGCCGCAGGCGTTGGTCAAAGTGGTAGGGCCTCCCGGAGGCAAACACTCTCGCAAACGCGTTAGATGCGTGAATAAGATCTTCAGGATGCACCGTGTCGTTTGTTCGCCAGTTCTTTAGCTCTTCCAGCGATCTGCCAAAATACTCGAAGGCTTGGCGATTCACTGTCTCGACCTCACCGTTCGGGGCAATGATCGCAATGAGACCGGCTATCCCGTCAAATGCTGAGCTTTCGCTTCGTTCGCTTTCACGCAGCGCCTCCTGCGCGCGTATATGATCACGTTGTGCGACCCGAAGTCTCGTTACGAGGCAATTGACCACGAACGAGGTGATCATAAACGCGGAGATTGTGATGATGTCTTGTGGGTAATCGACGCGAAAGCTGTAGATCGGCGAAGCGAAAAAATAACTAAGGCAACCGACTGCAATGAATGAAAGAACGATCGAGTAAAAGAGATTACTTACAAGGGACGCCAGGACAAGTACGATCAAGTAGGTGAACGCCGTCGCGATCAGGGGCACGTTCAGCCAAGAATACAAGCCCGTCACTGCCGCGAGCGAAGCAAGACCGAGCAAGAGGTATCGTGTTTCGTCCCATAATGCTGGATGTTTTCTTGCGCGCTCCGATTTGATGAAATGACCGGTTTGAGTGCTACTCGACAGCGGAGAGACGCCCTCATAGTCGCCCCCTGCCCCGTCAGCTTTGATATCCGCATTTGCCACAGATCACACCCACATCTGAGTAACGTAATACCAATCTGGGGACAGGAAAAGAGTTCTGGTCCGGGGATTGCAGCCCTCGCAAGATGCGCCGACGGATAGAAGGCGGCTCCTGAGCCCTAGTGCAATAGAAGTAAGCTTTCGCCGTCTGCTGTAATGCCGCCCGAGCGGTAAGACTGATTGGGCCACCCATCCCAGCGACGCCAACCCATTAGGAGATATCAATGATGGACGTGGTGCAGGTGACTGTCTCGACAACCCGTTACCGCTGATGGAGATTCGGCATGTCGACTCGTGCGGCTGTCTATGATTGAAACCGTGATGTTTTCCGCGAAGTTGGTGTCGAGTGTGGCGGCACTGATAGCAGCCGGATTCTATTTCTCCACGCTCGGCGCCTTTGAGTTGTCGACTGCTACGATTGCCTTGATCGCGTTGGCCGTGGGAACCGCTCTTGTTGGGTGGATTTGATCTACAGATGCGAAGGGACCGACGAGTACTGGCGGAGAGTGACCCAATGGACATCGTGATGTTGAATGTCACCGTAAGGGCGAACTGTACACAATGTTCGTAACTGCGGTAGGCGCGCGTCGCTTCGTCAGCATCTGGGCGCGGCCGGCCGGGAATCACGTCGCTGGCGCAATACTGCTTGTCGGCGCAGCCATCACGCTCGCGGATCCATGGCTGCTGCACGGCGGGCCTTGGTTGCACGCCTGGCTGCCGCTTAATTGCGGCGCAATCCGCTAGCAGGACTCTGCTGCGAGTGACATGTCGCGCGAGCGCTGCGGTCATCCAGTGCTCTCGAGAGCTTACGAGGGTTCGAACTTCTCGGGCAGCAGCTTCAGCTTATCCACCATTCGACAGAGTTCTGCGACCGATGCAGCTTTGATCTTTCGCATCATGTTGCTGCGATGGACCTTCACCGTGGTTTCCGTGATGCCCATCTCGCCGGCAATCTGCTTGTTCAACCGGCCCGCCGCCACCTGTATCAGAATCGCGCGCTCACGCGGCGTCAGTTGTTCAAATTGCGCTGTGAGTGCGCGCCGGCCTTTTTCATCCTCGCGGCGCACACGGTCGCGGGCGAGCCCATCATTCACTGCATTCAAAAGATCCTGGTCCCGGAATGGCTTCGTCAAGAACTCGATGGCGCCCGCTTTCATCGCCTGCACGGTCATCGGGATATCGCCATGTCCGGTGATGAAAACGATCGGGAGCCTGACGCTCGCCGCGACGAGATCGCGCTGAAACTCTAGTCCGCTCTGCCCCGGCAATCTCACATCGAGGACCAGACAGGTGGGGCCATCAGGTGGTTCGGATCCCAGAAAATCGCTAATGGACGTAAACAGCCGAGAATGCAGACCCGCGGACCGCAATAGCCGTCCGAGGGATTCTCGAAATGCGGGATCGTCGTCGATCACCATCACGCAAGCATTTGAATCCGACGTCTCCTTTGCTCGCTGTCGAAGTTCCACGGTAAAATGCATCTGTCCCTCGCGCGTTCGTTGCTGAGTTCGGGGAGTCTAGCGTTAAATGGATGCATTTGGACACACTCCAGACGGCTCCGGAGGGCTTAGTCCCCTAAACTAAAGTTTAGAGTTTCGGTGTCGCAATAGCGTCATTCTTCGGGGCAGTGTTCGACCAACCACAGATCTCCATTGTCGATGATGACCAGTCCTTTCGCGACTCGATGCGAAGGCTGCTCAAATCGCTGGACTACGCCGTTTCGGTATTCCCGTCCGCCGCCGAATTCCTCGCGTCACCCAGACTCGCTGTCACAGCGTGCTTGGTCGCCGATGTTCACATGCCTGTAATGACGGGTGTCGAGCTTTACGAACATCTGATCGAAACTGGGCACGCGATCCCAACGATCCTCGTCACCGCCACTCCGACTGAGGGAGCCATGGAGCGCATGCGGACTCTGGGGGTCGAGTGCTATCTTCCCAAGCCGCTGATGGAAGGCGTCCTGATCAACTGCCTTCGGTCCGCTATCGCACGCAGCAAGGCGCGGCGCGACTGATGCGTTGCCACAAACATCCGTTCTCATTTGTAGTCGCCGTGATGGTAAGCGATTTCGCCACAAAGTCCGACAGATGAAAGCATCCGCCTTTTTCGGGGACGGCACGGAATATGACTCTTTAGAAGTGTTGTGGGAGGACGCCGAACGTGTCTTCTGCAAACTGCGGCGCGATGATGCTGAGGGCTACGCTTTTGCGCCCGTCCTTTCCGGCGCGGAGCATCCGACACTTGAAAGCATCAATCGTCTTACCCACGAATACGAACTCAAGGACTACCTCGACGCTGCGTGGGCGTTGCGGCCGGTGGCGCTCGAGCGCGATCGCGGACACACGATGCTCGTTGTCGAGTACACAGGAGGCGAGCCCCTCGATCGCATTATCCGGCAGCCCATGGAGATCGCACGATTCCTGCAGATCGCGGCCGCCCTGGCAGCCGCATTGGGCCGCCTGCACAAACGCGGTCTCGTCCACAAGGACGTCAAGCCTACCAATATCCTTGTCGACCTGAAGAGCAATCGGATCTGGCTGACGGGCTTCGGCATCGCAACGCGGCTGCTGCGCGAGCGCCAAGCTCCCGAGCCTGCTGAGCTAATCGCCGGCACCCTCCCCTACATGGCACCCGAGCAGACCGGGCGGATGAACCGCTCGATCGATTTGCGAAGCGACCTCTATTCGCTCGGCATAGTCCTCTACCAAATGGTCACCGGCTCGCTGCCGTTTTCGGCTTTAGATCCCATGGAGTGGATGCACTGCCATATTGCGCGCAAGCCCGCAGCTCCCAGGGAGCGGCTGGGATACATCCCGGCTCCCATCTCGGCCATCATCATGAAGCTGCTGGCCAAGACACCCGAGGAGCGGTACCAAACCGCGGCGGGTGCGGAGCACGATCTGCGGCGGTGCCTGGCGGATTGGGAAACCGGGGTATCGACCGGACTGTTTCCGCTCGGCGAGAACGATCACCCCGATCGGCTTGTAATCCCCGAGAAGCTTTATGGGCGTGCCCGCGAGATCGAGACTCTGCTCTCGTGCTTTAATGAGGTTGTTGCGACCGGCACCCCGGCGTTGGTACTTGTCACCGGATACTCGGGCATCGGCAAATCGTCCGTCGTGAACGAATTGCACAAGGTGCTCTTGCCGCGGCACGGGCTGTTCGCGTCCGGCAAGTTCGACCAATACAAGGCGGACATTCCCTACGCGACTTTCGCACAGGCGTTTCAAGGCCTCATACGAACGCTCCTCGGTAAACCAGAAGCCGAGTTGGGCCAGTGGCGCGAGGCGCTATCGGATGCGCTATTCCCGAACGGATCGCTGATGCTGGATCTCGTGCCTGAGCTGAAGGCCATTCTGGGCGCGCAGCCACCGGTCGTCGATCTGCCCGCACCAGACGCGCAACGGCGTTTCCAAGTCGTGGTCCGGCGCTTCATCGGCTTGTTCGCGCAGCCCGATCATCCTTTGGTGCTCTTTCTCGATGACCTCCAGTGGCTCGACGCGGCCACCCTCGATCTCCTTGGAGACCTCCTGACCGCGGGCGATGTGCGTCATTTGCTGTTGGTCGGCGCTTACCGCGACAATGAGGTAAGTGCGCTGCATCCGCTGGCCCGAAAGCTCGATGCGTTACGGCAGACTGGCGCAATCGTCCGCCACGTGGCCTTGCCGTCGCTCGCGCCAGACGATTTGCAGCAACTGATCGCGGACGCCCTCTACGCTACCCGGGATCGTGTGCTGCCGCTGGCTAAGCTCGTGCAAAGCAAGACAGGAGGCAATCCATTTTTCGCCATTCAATTTCTGAACTCATTGTCCGATGAGGGGCTGCTCGCCTTCGACCATGGCGCGGCGCAATGGTCATGGGATCAAGAACGCACGCTCGCCAAGGGTTACACCGACAACGTCGTGCACCTGATGGTGCGGAAACTGGCTCGCCTGCCGACCGCAACACAAAGGACGCTGCAGCAGCTCGCTTGCCTCGGCAATGCCGGGCAACTCACTACCCTCAGCATGGTTTGCGAACAATCGGCAGGGGCGGTGGATGCCGATCTCTGGGAGGCCTTGCGTCAGGAGGTCGTCCTGCGCACGGAGGGTGGGTACAGGTTCGCCCACGACCGGGTTCAGGAGGCAGCCTACTCTCTGATCCCACAAACACAGCGCGCCGAGACCCATCTCCGAATCGGACGGCTGCTCGCGGCGCGCACCTCTCTCCAAAGGCGCGAGGAGGCCATTTTCGAGATCGTCAATCAACTCAACCGCGGCGCCGCCCTGATCACGTCGCGAGACGAGCGAGAGCAACTGGCGGAACTCAATCTGATCGCGGGCAAGCGCGCCAAGGCGTCTACGGCATACGTGTCCGCCCTTAATTATCTCGTCGCCGGCACGGCGCTGTTGTCGAACGACGGGCGGGAGCAAAGGCCGGACCTCATGTTCGCGCTGGACTTTCACCGGGCTGAATCCGAGTTCCTGACGGGCGAACTGGCAGCGGCGGAGGCGCGCTTGACGATGCTTTCGTCGATCGTGGCCAATCCTGTCGATAGAGCGACCGTCGACTGCTTGCGCAGTGATTTGTACACCACGCTCAATCGGAGCGACCGCGCAGTCGAGGTTTGTCTCACCTTCCTACGTCATCTCGGCATCGAGTGGTCGCCTCACCCGACAGAAGAGGAAGCGCGACGAGAATACGAGCGGACATGGTCGCTGCTCGGACGCCGTGAGATCGAGGAGCTCATCGATCTGCCCTTGATGAGCAAACCCGAATCCGTGGCGACTCTGGATGTTCTGACCAGGTCCATGGCGCCTGCCTTGTTTACGGATCTCAATCTGTTCTCCCTGGTCCTCTGCCGGATGGTCAATCTCAGCCTGGAGTATGGCAACACCGATGCGTCCTGTTATGCCTACGTTCACGTTGGCGCGATTGCCGGACCGCGTTTTGGCAACTACAAGGCCGGCTTTCGGTTCGCCCAGCTCGGCTACGACCTGGTCGAACGGCGGGGTCTGAAGAAGTTACAGGCCCGTACCTATTTGAGTTTCGGCGCTTTGATCATGTCCTGTACCCAACATCTGCGAACGAGCCGAGATATGATCCGCCACGCGTTCGATGCCTTGAATAGCATCGGAGATCTCACCTTCGCAGCATATTCTTGGCAGGCTCTGATTGGGAACCTGCTCGCGGCCGGTGATCCGCTCGTCGACGTGCAACGCGAGGCCGACCGGGGCGTAGAGTATGCTCAGAAAGCCCGCTTCGGTCTCGTATTCGACAACATCACGACGCAGCTAGCGCTCATCCATACACTGCGTGGCTTGACGGAGACTTTCGGCTGCTTCAACGGCGCGCACCTCGATGAGCTTCAGTTAGAGCGCCGCTTGTCGAATGACCCATGTTCGGCACTCACTGCGTGCTGGTACTGGACACGAAAGCTCCAGGCGCGCTTCTTCGCCGGAGACTATGCGGCGGCCGTGGACGCCTCATCGAACGCGCAACGGCTGCTCTGGACATCGGTAGCCTTTATCGAAACGGCGGAAGCTCACTTCTATGGCGCGCTCAGCCATGCGGCGAGCTGCGATGCCGCGTTGCCTGTTCAATACCGACAGCATGTCGAGGCTCTGATCGGCCACCATAAGCAACTTGTGGAATGGGCGGCGATCAATCCGGCGAATTTCGATGACCGCGCCTCGCTGGTCGGCGCCGAGATCGCTCGGATTGAAGGCCGGGAGCTGGATGCCGAGCGTCTGTACGAGGCGGCGATCAAGGCAGCGTCCGAGAACGGCTTCGTTCACAACCAGGCGCTCGCGGCGGAGCTGGCCGCGCGCTTCTACTCGACGCGTGGTTTCGACACGATCGCAAGGGCCTACATGCGAGACGCCCGGCACGGCTACTTGCAATGGGGGGCCGAGGGAAAGGTGCGACAGCTCGACCAACTGTATCCTTGCCTCCGGGAAGTGCCGTCGGTGTCGTCGGCGGCCACGATTGCGGCGCCGATCGACCACCTCGACCTCGCTACGGTCATCAAGGTCTCGCAAACAATATCCGGTGAGATGGTGCTGGAAAAGCTGATCGACACCGTCATGCGCGCGGCGATCGAGCACGCCGGCGCCGAGCGGGGTTTGTTGATTCTCGGCCGGGGCGATTCGTATCGGATAGAGGCTGAAGCGACTACCTGCGACGATGCGGTGATTGTTACTCTGCGCCAGGCGGAGGTGGAAGCGACGGATCTGTCCGAGTCGGTTTTCCACTATGTCGTCAGGACTCGAGAAAGCCTTCTCCTGAACAACGCTTCCGGGGACAGCCAGTTTGCCGCGGATGACTATATTCGTGCGCGCCGCTCTCGCTCGGTGCTCTGCCTGCCGCTGATCAACCAGGCAAGGTTTCTCGGTGTGCTTTACCTCGAAAATGACCTTAGCACCGATGTCTTCACCCCTGCCCGGATCAGCGTCCTCAAGTTGCTCGTCTCCGAGGCGGCGATTTCCCTGGAGAACAGCCGCCTGTACCGGGATCTCGCCGAACGCGAATCCAGGATCCGGCGGCTGGTGGATGCCAATATCATCGGGATCATCATTTGGGATCTTCAGGGTCGAATTCTCGAGGCCAATGACGCGTTTCTTCGCATGGTGGGATATGACCGCGAGGACTTCGTCTCGACACGCGTCCGCTGGACGGATCTCACGCCACCGGAATGGCTCGCCCGTGACGAACAGCAATGGGTGCCGGAAGTGAAGGTGACCGGCAGATTGGAGCCGTTCGAAAAGGAGTTCTTACGGAAAGACGGCAGCCGCGTGCCCGTGCTGATGGGCGTGGCGACCTTCGAAGACCACGCATGCGAGGGGGTCGCGTTCGTGCTCGACCTGACCGAGCGCAAGCGATCCGCGGACTGCCTACGCGGGTTGCAGAGGGATCTGGCGCATGCGAGCCGGCTGGCAACGATGGGGCAGCTCGCCGCCTCCGTGGCGCACGAAGTCAATCAGCCGATTGGCGCGATACGCAACAACGCGCATGCAGCGTTACGCTTTCTCGCCGCGGAGCCACCGGACCTGGCGGAAGTCAGGGAAGCTCTCGAGTGCGTGGTGAGCGAGACCTATCGAGCCGGCGACATCATCAGCGGGATCCGCGATCAGGTCAGAAAATCGCCTCCCCGAATGGAGGGCGTCGACCTGAAGCACGCCATCGAGGATGTGATTGCACTCGTGCGAGGCGAGCTGTCGAAGCATCTCGTATCGCTCCGGACACGGCTCGCGGAGGGACTGTCGCCCGTTTACGGAAATCGCGTTCAACTGCAACAGGTCATGCTGAATTTGATCCTCAACGCGATCGCGGCCATGATCAGCGTCGATGATGGTACGCGGGAATTGCTGATCGGCACGGAACCGAGCCCGGCGGAGGGCCTGCTCGTCACGATCGGCGACTCGGGGCCCGGCGTTCCGCCGGAAGATTGCGAGCGGATTTTCGACTCCTTCTATACGACCAAGCTCGACGGAGTGGGCATTGGCCTTTCGATATGCCGCTCCATCATCGATGCCCATGGAGGACGATTGTGGGCGGACCCGCATCCGCCTCGCGGCGCCGTATTCAGATTCACATTGCCGGCACACCGCTAAAGCAACGTTGATGATCAGCTCTCCCGCCATGGGTGCGCGGCCAACGGCAGTCGTTCGGGCTGATACCAACGTCTCCCCCTGAGCCCTAGTGCAATAGAAGTAAACCTCCGCCGACTGCTGTAATCCCGCCGTCGTTGCAACACCAAGCATTGATTGACCGCGAGCGATCGCTGTCGCCCGCGGCGGAAGTTCGGTTTGCCCTCGTCGATGTGAAACCACCGTCTCACCGGCGACAGTCGGCGATCTCACAACTATTGATACAGGAGTCTTGGCGTGGATGAATCCTCCCGAATAGAAGGGTTGCTCGGCGAGCAAAGGGAAAGCGTCGACGGGGAAGCGCCCATTGGCGCTGATGCGGTCGCTCTCGCCGTCGCTATGGACACGGCCAAACACGATCCGGCGCTTGCGCGCAAGGCAGGCAACTACCTTGATGAGGAGCAAGCTCTCGTCAAGCTGCAGATCAAGCACTTCGACGAGGAACGTCTCCTTGCCATCGCCGCCGCAAAGCGCGAGCGTTACCTTGATCGGCTACGGATGGTTGGCGCCACGATGCTAGCCGCCATAGGAGTCACGGCCGTCGGCGCACTCATCGTAATGGTCTGGCATTCGGCGCACGACACCGGAGCAGTGCTCGACGCCTGCTCGACGCCGGCACCGATGTCCACCCGTGGACTAAACGGTGCGATGCTCGCGAACGAACTGATCGGCCAGTTGTGTCGGATTCACACCATTGTCGCCAAACACTCGATTACACATTCGGACGAAGTGCGTAAGGATAGCGACGATGGGGTCAAAGCGATCGAGGCATTCAAGGTCGCGCACGAAAAGGGCCCGCACTTCGCCGACCCACTGAAGGGTTGGGGGGACGCCCTTGCGGCGGAGCGAAAATCTATGGCAGCGATCGAGAAGTACGAAGAGGCGCTCGAGGCGGACCCGATTGGCCCATAGCATGGGTCGACCGCTGCCCTTGTTACAAAACCGTCATACCGCCATATCGGGTCTTAAGGCCACCACGGAACTATTCATACGCTGCGCAATCGACTCATCAGGAGGTTCACCATTCATGACTTTAGGTAAACGTAAACTCGGCAGTGCGGGACTGGAGGTCTCGACGATCGGCCTCGGTTGTATGGGCATGAGCCAGTCCTACGGACCGGCAGATGAGACGGAGTCGATTTCGACGCTCCATCGCGCGCTCGAGCTCGGATGCACCTTCCTCGACACCGCGGAAGTCTATGGTCCCTATACGAACGAGAATTTGCTCGGCCGCGCGCTGGTTGGCAAGCGCGATCAGGTCACCCTCGCAACGAAGTTTGGGTGGAACATCGAGGGAGGCAAAAGCCTCGGAACCACCAATAGCAGCCCCGCACACATCCGAGAGGCAGTCGACGGTTCGCTCAAGCGGCTGCGGACCGATCATATCGATCTGCTCTACCAACATCGCGTCGATCGCAGTGTGCCGATCGAGGACGTGGCCGGCACGGTGGGCGAGCTGGTGCGACAGGGAAAAGTCAGATTTTTCGGCCTGTCCGAGGCGGGCAGCTCCACCATCCGCCGCGCCCACGCGGTCCATCCGGTGTCCGCACTGCAAAGCGAATATTCGCTATGGGAACGGAATCTGGAACGGGACGTCATACCCGTGTTGCACGAGTTGCGCATTGGCCTCGTGCCGTTCAGCCCTTTAGGCCGAGGCTTTTTGACCGGCGCCGTCCGCCGCGCGGAAGAATACCCCGAAGATGACTTCCGGCGGAACGATCCCCGGTACCAAGGCGAGAATTACAACGCCAACGTAAAGGCAGCGCAAACGGTACGTGACATCGCGGTCGCCAAAGGGGCGACCCCGGCACAAATCGCGCTTGCATGGCTGTTGCACAAGAGCGACAGTATCGTGCCGATCCCCGGCACCAAGCGCCGTAAATACCTGCAAGAGAATGTGGGATCCGAGGCCATCCGGCTCGACCCCGCGCAGATGAAGGCACTCGACGAGGGCCTGGCGCCCGAAAAGATTTCCGGAGCGCGTTACAGCCCGAAAATGATGGCGTCGATCGATCGCTGAGGGCAAGTGCCGTGGCCTGTATCCTTTGCGTGTCACATGATCAATCGATGGCTACCGGCTCACTGGTCGAGCCCCCGCCCTTGCGCAGCAACAGCACCAGCGGCACGGATGCCAGACACAACACCATCATCAGCTTGAAATCGTTGTTGTAGGCAATCATCGCCGCCTGCTCGGTTACGGAGGCGTTCAGTTCCGCCAAAGTATGTGTGTTCGGTATACCTTGCGGCAGTTGTGCCCGGAGAACCGAGCTATACGGAGTCACATGCTCGGCAAGTCGCGCGTGCATGACCTGTGTGTTTCGCGTCAGTAGCGTCTCCACTGCCGAGATCCCGATGCTCGACCCCATATTTCGCACGAGGCTGAAGATCGCCGTACCTTCGTTGCGCAGCCCCGCGGACAGCGTTGCAAACGCGACGGCTGCACACGGGGTGAACACGAAACCGGTACCCACTCCCTGCATGAATCCGGACCATACCACTGTCGCGCTGTTCATCTGTAGATCGAAGCCCGTCATCTGCCACATCGAAAAAGCAGTCACGGCGAAACCGCCTCCGATGATCAATCGTGCATCCACCTTTCCGATGATGCGTCCGACGACAACAATGGCGATTAGACTGCCGATTCCACGAGGCGCCGTGACCAGACCCGTCGTGACCACGGGATAGTTGAGAAGGTCCTGCAATAAGGGAGGAAGCAACGCGAGCGTCGCAAATATGACGGCGCCCATCACAAAAATCAACACGTTGCCGGTTAGGAAGTTCCGATCTCTAAAGAGCGCAGGACTCACGAAGCGCTGCTCCGTCGAGGTGAGCATATGCACAATAAACAAGTAGAAGGCGACCGCGGCGACCGTTGCCTCGATCCATATTTCCGTCGAACCGAACCAGTCCATCAATTGGCCCCGATCGAGCAACAATTGCAGCGCGCCGATTGCCACGCTCAATGCGGTAAAGCCAAAGAAATCAAAACGCGACTTGCGAGGTACCGTCTCGGGAAGAGAAGCCACCATCCCGAGGAAGGCTAGGATGCCGAAAGGGACGTTGATGTAAAATACCCAACGCCAATTGTAGTTCTCCGTCAACCAACCACCGAGCGCGGGTCCAAATATGGGACCCACGGTGACTCCCATCACCCAGATCGCCATTGCGCGCCCGTGTTGGGCGGGCGGGTTGATATCGAGCAATACGGCTTGCGACAACGGAATCAGTGCCGCTCCGCACACCCCCTGTATTAGGCGCGCCAATACGATTTCCGGCAGCGTTTGCGCAAGACCGCAGAGGATCGAGGCCGTGGTGAACCCCACAATGGAAATCAGGAAAACCCGCTTGCGACCGATCTGGCCTGCGAGCCAGCCGCTCAAGGGCGTCATGATGGCGGCGGCGATGATGTAGGAGGTCAGCACCCACGCCATTTGATCTTGAGTCGCGGAGAGCGATCCTTGAATGCGAGGTAGAGCGACATTCGCAATCGTGTTGTCGATTGCCTGCATAATCGACGCCAGCATGACGGAGACCGTGATGAGCGCACGACGCGGGCCGTCGATTTCCCCCTGCTCTACTTTGGGCACAACGCCGCCGGTCGGAGCCTTACCGTACAAAAATGACCGATTCAGAAATCATCTGGTTGCCCTTATAAGCAGACATGTCTCCTATGTATTTGTTTATGTGGATATTTTTGTCAGGTGATCGGCTCATAAGCCTTGAGGATTGAGATGTGAATCGTAAGCCGGTCCAGCTAGCGCTTCGCACGACTTCACGCTGACTGGGTTCGGTTTTCCAAGGCTGGTAATCCAGTGCTCCCCGAAAACCGAGCTATAACAGACACTCATTCCGAGCTTAAATCGTTCAACATTTAGCTTTTCCCACATCGGTCCGTTTGTATCGCTCTTTCTCACAGAGAAGAAAGAAATCTCTTCTCGTGGTGCGAACACTCGGCCCTGGACGACATCGATGGACGCGCGCTGGATGGCCTCGAGACCCCCGGCGCTGGAGCAACAGAGCTTCACTAACTCGGCCCATGTCGCCACGGCCTTACCGTCATAGGTTACAACGAGTTTCTCGAGCGTCGCGGGCCCTATACCGGCGTTTCTCGCATCAAAGTGGACAATAGCCTCACCGTCTTTCAAGTTTCCTTGGTTCAGAGCGATATAGGGCCATGAATTGGCCGTCACTAGTCGCCGCATATTTGACTCGTTCTGAATCGCAATAATGATCGACGCAACTGAAACCAAAAGAGCAGTCGACGCCAATACCATATCGATCCAGCGATGCCCCAGTTTATGTGGGTGGGAATGAACCTCGGGATCCAGATCCATCTATAGACCTCTCGGTTTTCGGCTGAGACACAGTACGCCAATGGCGCATTCCAATATACTGTTTCCGGTTCTGGCCACCCATCGCCTGGAAAATCGACTGTACTTCCGCCCATCTGCGCTCCATCAGAACAATGGAGCCGATCTAGAGCGGACATGACGTTCCCGCGTAGTCCGGCCGTCAAGCCGCTCGATCAAGCAGGAACGTAGGTTAACCTCATCACATCTTCGCCAATTCGATCGCTGGCCACAAGGCGCAGCGGCGGCCGAGGGCCGGCGAAGAATGGCTTGCCGTGACCAAGCACGACGGGGCACAGATAGAGTCGATACTCATCGATCAGACCAAGATCGGTGAGGCCTCGCGTCAGATCCGGTCCGCCAACGTGAATCTCCCCGGAAAGCTGCGCTTTCAATCCGATTATTGCCGCCTCAATGTCATCCCCGACAAGCGTGGCGTTGGGGCCGAGCGACCTCAACGAGCGCGACACAACCCACTTCGGTCGCCTTCGCCACACGGCCGCGAAGTCGCGTTCCTCTGCATCCCAGTTGGTTAGATCTTCGTCCCAATAGCGCATCACCTCGTACATGCGGCGACCGTACAGGAAGCCCGCCGAGCCGCGCACCTGCTCAATGAAGTAACGGAAAACCGTGGGACTTGGCAAAAAGTTCGTATGGTCGACGTAGCCGTCCAAGGACTGGCTCAATCCAAACACCAGCTTGGCCATGGTCTCTTCCCCTCCTTACGGGCCGTAGGCGCTGTGTAGATACGGCAACTGAAGCCTTGTGCGCTCCGCGCTCCAGAATCGATCGAGCCTGCGGGCCGCAGAATGAGCGCACACTCCTACATAGACGAACGGCAAGACCGGAATTCGACAAGATGCCCGGGGAATTTCCTAGGCGCTTACCCATTGCAGATACAATCGAGAGCGCGTCGCGAGTTCGCGCCTCTGGAGACTCAATCTGCTTCAAGGAATGTGAGTACTCGCGTGGGCCGGGCGCCAGCAGAGGCTCAGCGATCGGGCGTTACCAGAATCGTTCAAATAACTGTTTTATAAGAGAATTCTGGATTATCGCCCGCGACGGTCGAATCTGCGAATGTGGCCATTACTGTAGCCGATAGAGAATGGCCCCTATAAGTGCGCAGCGCAGGGAATCTCGACCAGGTCGTGCGGCAGTGATTCGATGCTGTGCATCAAGCCTTCCATGTCCTTCGGATGATGATCTGTGTCGAGGCGGAACATGCGGCCATCTTCCATTACCAACCAAAAAACCTTTGTGCCGCAGCTATTCACCCCGAAATACATCACCGGCACACCACCCGCCATGGCGGGACCGGCAGGCTGGACGTTCTGAGCCGTCGTATCCGGATTCGATGCCGGGCTTTGCCGCCCAATCGGCTGCTCCGGATCCATCCCGGCAGGCTGCGCGCGACTGATAGCTACCGTCGAGGCCGCTGCGATCATTGACAACGCAATCCGCAGCGCCACCTGGATAAATCTACTCATTGCCATGACCTCTCATGCATTCCAGGAAAATTTTGGACAGATCAACATCCAGGAAATAGGCCATCATCGGCGGCACGCATTGATCCGCGGACGGCGACTGACCCTGGATGCTGTAGCACTCCCCCTTGTTCAGGGTGCAAGGATTTGTGCTCGGATGCGCTGGCGGCTTCAACGCGCCATCAGATCCCGTGGCAATCCAGGCCCCAATAACGACTGCACTCAACACCACTCCGTATTTCATCATCGCCTCGAATGTTTTAACCTGCACGCCCAGGTGGTTGGCGACCTGCCCGATCGCACTCGAGAGACCTGTAACATCAGTCAGAAGGCGGCTCTGCGGCACACGAGCTCGTCCTGATGATGTGGATGATAGGCCCGTATTGCCGATCGGACTTGTCCGCGCTTAACGCGCCTTGCGAGGAATTACGGTCGTTCAACCGTCCCATAACCGAGAAAACGCGATTCGAGGCGAGCCGTCGGTTGCGGATCAATTGGTCCAATGTTCGGGTTATGTATCGACGTAAAAATGACAAATGGCGCAAGTCCGTTCAATCAACGCTCCGTCTTCGATGCTGGCGTTCGCATCAATGATTTCCGCTTCGAGAGATTTCGTGAGGCATACGGGTTCGCCACAGATCGAGCAGGTGATTCCGGGAGCACAGCTGGTCGTCCGTTATTCGGTTTACCGACACCACGGAATCTATGCGGGCGCCGGTCGGGTGATCCACTATGCCGGCTGGATTCGCGGCCGCCGCGGATTGATAGAGACAAATCGCTCGACGAATTCATCGAGGGCCGCGAGTTTAAGGTAAATCTGAGTCCGCCCGACTTGATCAGCGGCCGCGACGTCGTGCGGCGAGCCCGCCAGAGTCGTCTACAGACGCCGCGCAGGCCATGGCGGAAGCACACACAAATCGCTGCCGCTGATCTCGAGTAGCCTAGTCGGTGTCAAGCTGCTTTCCAGGCGGGACCTTCTTGAAGTCGTTTGGGAACAAGCGATAGCGCGACAGAAGCTTATAGAAGTCGGTGCGGCTGCGCTTTGCGAGGCGGGCTGATGCAGTTACATTTCCAGCGGTGCTCCGCAAATTCTTGGTGAGAAATCCCAGGGAGAAACTGTCGCGCGCCTTATCATAAGATGGTAGTGTCATCGAATCGGCGCTCAGCGAATCTTTCACCAATTGCTTCGTCATTATTTTTCCGCTGGAAAGCGCCACGTTCTGCTTTATTAAATCGAACAACTGCCGGACGTTCCCTGGCCAGCCGACGGTCGACAGCAATTCCATCGCATCGGCCGAATATATCTTGGCCTCGCTGCCCTTCTCAGTCACTTGTTCCAAGAAACTCGATACCAATAGAGGAATGTCTTCGCGGCGTCGGCCGAGAGGGGGCACGTCAATCGTCAAGACCACGAGCTCGTAATAGAGATCCTCGAGAAATTTCCCATCATTCATCAGTTGCCGCAAATCAATAGATGTAGTTGAAATAATCCGGGCCTTGTTGCGTGCCGCGCGCGCTTGGGGCACCGCGTAATGGGGGTACCCGCTCAGTGCGTTCAGAAGATCCAATTGATGTCGAAGCGGCAAGTAGCCGATCTCATCTATCAATAGCGTACCTTCGTGCGCGAACTGATGTGCATCCAATGAGAAAACGTCATCGGCGCTCGACGCCCTATCCTCCCGACTCGACGGCGCAGCGTCTAGGCCATTGCTTTCAGCGACCCGACATTTGATCACGAGAAAGGGCTTTTCTCGGCGCGCACTCGCCGCGTGAATGGCGCGCGCGAACAGCTCTCTTCCCGTCCCATTCTCGCCGATCAGCAGCACGGGCTCGTCACACTGAGCAGCCATATTGGCCTGACCAAGCCTGTCCTCCATGAGCTGACTGCGCGAAATAATATTCGCCCGCCAATCACCCTTCGCATGACTGAAATTCGAGGCCGCTATCGCACGTTCGACTTGTCCCAACAGCTCACCCTTCTCTATCGGCTTGACCAGAAAGCCGAACGCACCGCACTGCGTGGCTTCGACGGCTTCCGGTATTGTCCCGTGGGCGGTCAAGATGATGACGCTAACGGCGGGCCAACGGGTCTTGAGCTCTCTGAGCAAGCCAAGGCCGTTCATCGGAGTCATCCGCAATTCGGTGATCACGAGGTGGGGGCGCCTCCGCACACACGCATCCAATGCAGCTGTCGCACTCTCTGCTGATTCGACATCGTAGTTCGCGTTGACAAGGCGGGCCGTCAGCAGGCGACGAAGACCGGGATCGTCGTCGACGATCATGATACGGGCCTTGCGCTCGTCCTCCTGGGGGCGCCGATCCGCCTGTTTACCGCGCTTGGACTCACTTCTAAGGGTAAATCCGAGGGAGGTCGTGACAGGCGGTGAGCGATCTTCCATGGGAGTGTCTCCTACGAGTTTACAACGTGATGCGGCCGAATTGCCCTAGCATGGTCGGCACTGTGGGTCGTCGCCGCGATACCCTCGCGGCAACAACTGAGTGCAGTCCCTGACGGTCAATGGTTCGCGAAAATCGGCGCCCTGCCCGAAGCAGCACTCTCGATCTTGAAGGAAGGAGGCATCGGGGGACCTGATCGGCCCGCCCCGAACCGCATGTGCTTCGTTACGGTCGTTCCGACTCAAGAGAATCTTTTGCAACGCACAATCCAGCGGCGTCCAAATCCCTGGACCCCCCGATTCACGCAAATTGCCGCGACAATCTCTGTACGGTAACGCACACAAGCTTGCGCGATTGGGGTGGGCGGGCAGTGGCACACACAGATCGCTGTAAAGACACGGCCGCCGGGCGGCCGCACCGAATCCGTCCGAAAAGCACGGGATTCGGGATTGACGTATGGAGATTTGGCGAGTCTCCCGGTAATGTCGACTGGTCATGCGAACGTGAGCTGCAAACCTGCTAAACGTGAGGCCGCTCTCTTGAGCGCCGTTGACCAGTCCTTCCGGCAACGAACTCTGCCCGCATCCGATCCACCAAGACACCCCTTTATGCTGAAATGCTTCCGAGGTCGCTTCTCGACCGACCTCTCGATCGATCTTGGCACCACCAACACGATGATTTACGCAAAATCGCGTGGAATCGTGCTGAATGAGCCCTCGGTCGTCTCGATACAAAGTGACCCAAAACAGGGAGGCAGGACCGTGCTCGCTGTCGGCGCAGAGGCAAAGAAGATGCTCGGTCGAACACCCGGGCACATCGCTGCCGTGCGACCGCTCCGGGATGGGGTCATCGCAGACTTCAAGTACACCGAAGTCATGCTTCAATACTTCATCAGCAAAGTGCACGGCAACCGCCTGCTGCGGCCGAGCCCCCGCGTTCTAGTGTGTATGCCCTTCGGGTCGACCCAAGTTGAACGCCGCGCCATCCGAGATTCCGCCGAGGGTGCCGGAGCGCGCAAGGTCGATATCGTACCGGAGCCTATGGCCGCCGCGATTGGGGCGGGCTTACCGGCGCACGAAGCACGCGGTTCGATGGTTCTCGATATCGGTGGCGGCACCTCAGAGGTCGCGGTGATTTCGCTGAACGGCATCGTTTACGCAGCGAGCGTACGAATGGGGGGAGACAAGTTCGACGAAGCAATCACCCAGTACATTCGCCGGAACTACGGGATCTTGATTGGTGAGGCGACTGCCGAGCGCATTAAAATTGAAATTGGTTTGGCCTATCCCGGGGGTGACGTGCGTCACATGACCATCCGGGGTAGAAACCTATCCGAGGGCATGCCGCGCGAATTTACGATCACGTCCAATGAGGTATTGCAGGCTCTGGAGGAGCCATTGCAGACAATTGTCGGCGCGGTGCGCCATGCCCTCGAGCAAACTCCTCCCGATCTCGGTGCCGATGTGGCGGAGCGCGGCATCATGCTCACTGGCGGAGGTGCGTTGCTGCGCGACATAGATAAATTGATTTCCAAGGAAATCGGCCTCCCGGTGGTCATCGCGGATGATCCACTGAGTTGTGTCGCGCGCGGCGGCGGGCATATCCTCGAACTGACGCACGAACATGGACGAGAAATGTTTGACCTACACTGACCTGTTACCCACATGTTCGGCTTCCCTGCCGTAAGCTCATCGGGCGGGGCGATCGAGCGGCTGATAGAGATGTGTATGGCAGGCGAGACGCCGCCCGGCGCGGCAATCGAGCCCGCCGCCTTGCTGGAACAACTGGTAGACGGCACCAAACGCCTTGTACAGGAGATAGAGACTGCGAGGCAGTGCAAACCCAGCCGGGGCATGCTCGCAACGAGTCGCGGGGTACGCCGAGCGGCGGCGCCGATGGTACGTGTTCGACCATACATGTAATAAATGTCGATAGCGGCACCTCAATGCCTGATGTGGCGAAATAGGTCAGGCGGCCCCGCCGGGCTCAACATGACATCACCCGGACTTTGACGGCTCGCCAACGTCCCCACACCGGTATATATCGGATCGGAGAGAGTCACCCGATTCCGGCCGCTCAACACGCTCGCGTAGAGATTCGTGTTGGCTTGTTTCAGCAGCGACTGCACGCTGACCGCCACTCTCTGCACTTTTCCCTCGAATCCGCTGATTCCGATGCTGACGGTTATGCGAATAGGCCCTGCCGCCGTGTCGATCGGCGAGTCCGCCATGGTCCGCCGCACAATCTCTGCGCACGCGTGCGCGTCCGCCAACATGGCACCTTCGAGTACCACGGCAAAGGTGCGCTTTCCCAGACGAGCACACCAATCGGTTTCCCGTCGGAGCCGGCCGGCTATCAATCTCGTGAATTTCTTGAGCACGAGATCCCCGACGACGTATCCGTAGGTATCGTTGATCGCCTTCAGTTGGTCGATCTCAATCAGCATCAATGATACGTCGCCTCCGAAGCGGCGCGCGCGCTTCAACTCGCGGCTGAAGTGTCGGAAAAAGTAGCGTCTATTGTAGACACCGGTGAGTGGATCGTTGATTTCCACCTGGCGCGTTTTCGCCACCGCTCTTCTGAGGGAATTCTCGAGCGCCAGAACGCGTTTCGCCGTCCGCAAGCGGGCTAGGAATTGAATCCCGGACGTACGCTTGGTTACGTAATCGTCGGCGCCCGCCTCGTACGCAGCCAAAATGTCCTTCTCGCTGTCTCGCACGGTGAATAGCAAGATGTAGACGTATTCGGAGTTCCGCCGCCCGCGGATGAAGCGGCACAGCTCTAGGCCGGTCGCATCCGCCATATTGAAATCAGTAACCACGATCGACGCGGAGAACGCGTCCAGCTTCCTCAGCGCATCACCGACACTGGTGGCGGTGCGCACATCGTATCCAGCCGCCCCTACCAGCACTTGCAGGCGCGCGAGAACCAGCTCATCGTCGTCAACCATCAAGATCGTCGGCAATGCGGGGCGGCTGAGTTTTACGATCTTCCGCTCAATATTTTCGAATTCGCTTACTGTCATTATCCGCTGCCGCCCGCCCCAACCTCGGTGTTGGCCGAGAAAAGTCCACACGGCGGCGCCTGCTCATGCCGATTACCCATCAGTTTGCTTCGCGAGCGCCCGCGGGCTGGACGGTGACTTTGGGACCCACCACGGGGCGGCGAACAATAGATCCGCAAATCCGTCCGCGTTGAGCGGGCGGCTGAAATAATAGCCCTGCGCTTCGTTGCATCTGCGCCTTTCGAGAAATGCTCTCTGTTCTCGAGTCTCGACGCCCTCCGCCACCGCCCTCATATGCAGACTCTTTGCCATCCGGATAATGGCGCTGACCACGCTCGCATCGTCCTCATCGGTGTTGAGATCGCGCACGAACGATTGATCGATCTTCAGCGCATCGATGGGAAATCGTCTCATGTAGCTCAAGCTGGAGTACCCGGTTCCGAAATCATCCAGCGCGAGACTCACGCCGTGCTCTTTGAGAGCGCTCAGCACGACGGCGGTTGCCTGAGAGTCCTGCATGAGGAAAGTCTCGGTGAGCTCCAACTCGAGTCGCCACGGATCGAAGCCGGTCTCCTCCAGGATCCTCGCCACAGCGGCCACGAAATCCTTCGAGCGTAACTCCACGGCCGATGTATTCACCGCGAGTCTCATCGGCGGCAGACCCAGATCCTGCCAGTGCTTGGCCTGCCGGCAGGCCTCGCGCAGCACCCATTGGCCGATGGGCACGATCATGCCGCACTCTTCGGCTATGGGGACGAACTGCGACGGCAGCACATTCCCCTGCGTGGGATGCTGCCAACGAATCAGCGCCTCTGCCGCGACGATGGCGCCGCTCGCGAGGTTCACGATCGGTTGGTAGTACAACTCGAGTTCTTGCCGCTCGAGCGCATGCCGAAGTCCGCCTTCCATGGATTGCCTTTCGACCGCGTTCGAATTCAGCTGCGAGCGGTAGAACTGATAGTTGTTGCGCCCACGGTCCTTGGCCTCGTACATCGCCGAGTCCGCATTGTGAAGCAATAATTCTGCCTCGGTTCCGTCCTCCGGATAGAGGGCGATGCCGATGCTCGCGGTGATGTGCAATTCATTGCCGTCCACCAAATGGCCTGATTCGACCGATTGAAGTAATTTTTCGGCGCAGACAGCGGTGGCGTTGGCGTCCACCACTTCGGGCAACAGAACCACGAACTCATCCCCCCCCAGACGACACACGGTATCGGATGCACGCGCGGACGCGCTCAACCGAGTCGCGATGGACTGCAGCAGATGATCGCCTACCAGGTGACCCAGGGAATCGTTGATATGCTTGAACCGATCCAGGTCCATGTAAAGCACCGCCAAGGGCGAATGATGTCGTTGCGCCATTGAAATTGCCTGAACCAGGCGATCGTTCAGTAAGCTGCGATTCGGCAGATCGGTAAGCGGGTCGTGCTGCGCCAGATATGCCAACTGGAGCGACATGGCGCGGGCCGTGCTCACGTCGTGAAATACCATGACTGCGCCCGTCACACGACCATGACGGTCGTGGATGGGTGCGGCGGAATCCTCAATGGAGGATTGCGAGCCGTCGCGTCGCCTCAGGATGCACGTCGGGGGCAACGCGACGCTGCGATTCTCGTGAGCCGCCGCGTTCATGGGATTGGGTACGATAGCCCCCGTATCCGAGTCGGTGATCCGAAACACCTCCTCCAAGGGGCGCCCGATCGCCTCGGTGCTCGGCCAACCCGTCAATCGCTCAGCTACCGCGTTGAGATAGGACACCCGACCGCCGATGTTCGTGCTGATTACGGCATCACCGATCGAGTTGAGTGTGACCTGCGCCCGTTCCTGTTCGTTGAATAATGCTTCGGCGATCGCGGCGCGATCGATGACGGCGGCGAGGGTCTTCGGTAAGACGTAATCGTCGAGACGCTCCTTCAGCAGGAAATCCTGTGCGCCATGCTGAATCGCTACAGTGGCGGTTACTTCATCCTTCAAGGAACTCAGGATGACTATCGGTATTTGCTTGGTCGCTGCAAATAGCCGATCGACCACGTCCAGACCCGCGGCGTCCGGCAGGGACAAATCCACCAAAACCGCGGATATGTCGCTCACCCCCTGGGACGACCCGCCGGGAACGGCCAGACGCTCCAAACCGAGCGCGCAGCTTCTCACCCATTCGACGTGAAAGCGCATCTCGCGCGAGTTCATGAGCGCGTCGCGAACGACCTGTGCACCCGAGATGTCATCTTGAATCAATAGGATGTTCCGTATCATGTCATGCTTCCCTGCGCGGCTGCCTCGACTCCTCAAAGATGGGCATACATCCAAACAGATCGTCGAGGGACAGTCTGTCCGCTAGCGCACCAGGGTACGCTTGCACCGAAATGAGTATGTCCACCTACAGAAATCGCGGCCCATTCCGCTACGGCCAGGGGCAAGCCCGGGCACCAGGCGTCGCCAAACAGGTAAAAAAGGCCCCGCGTAGGGCCCTTCGGTGCAGCTCAAGTGTCGATCGGCGACCTTTAGGCGGCGGCTGCAAGCAATTGCCAGTTTCTCGGCATAATTACGGCATCAATGACGTGGATGAGGCCATTCGATGCACCGATATCGCGCTGCTTGATGTGCGCCCCATTGACATGCACTTCCGAGGAGGAGACCACGGCCGTCAGCGGACTCCCCTGAACCGTCATCACGTCGCCTGGCTTCAATTCCTGCGCCAATACGTGACCCTCGACTACGTGATAACTCAAGATGGCCTTGAGCTTTGCGGTGTCCTTGAACAGCGCATCCAGCGCGCCTGCAGGGAGCTTCTTGAATGCTTCGTCGGTGGGTGCGAAGACCGTGAATCGGCCTTGGCCGGTGAGCTTATCGGTAAGACCGGCCGCCTTGAGGCCGGCAACCAACGTTGTGAAATTGCCTGCCGCGATCACCGTTTCGACGATATTCTTCGTAGGAGCCAAACGCGGGGTGCCGTGTTGTGAATTCGCGGAAGTGGTTTTTGCCTGTTCCATAGATTGTGACCTTGTCGTGTATAGCCTCGCAAGAATTTGCCGGCTGACTCAGCTCGTATTCGGCTGAGAAAGTGAGTGAGTATGGACCCTGCGCCGAGCGCTTGCCGGATTTCGACAAAAGAAACTGCGAATGCTGCATGGGCCCTTGCAATTAACCTGTTTACTGTCGACCGATGCACCGCGGCGGCGGCGCCCACACGCAGCCAGTGCAGCGGCATACGTGTAGACGGACAATGAAAATGATAAAGCACTCTGCCCGTCAAGCCACTGTCACTGACGCTGCCATCATCGCCCGACACCGTGTCGGTATGTTCCGCGATATGGGCCAAGTGCCGACGGATGTACTCGCAGGAACATTACTTGAGACCTCGACCGTGGCGCTTGAAGCACTGCTGCGTGCGCGCGCGGTAACTACTGCGCCGGTCCCGTTGGTAGCAAACGTGTACACAGAACCGGACTTTCGCGGCATGAGAATAGCGCGCGCGCTCATGTACCTGACCTGCGTATTTGCGCCAATGGCTGGCAACTCGTCAAAGCAGAACGCCGCTTTTCCCGGTTCACTTGTCATCTACATATATATTTATAAATCAATAGATTATCTAATCTATCTAGACCCGTTCTAACTAGAACTCCCGTACACGCCGCGACCGCTTCGGTCCCAGTGCATGCCGCCGCCGCCGGCAGCGAACTCCGCGCTCATTGACCTCGCGCAGTACGCTTGCACGCCGCAGAGCGCCGGCTGCCGAAGAGGAATTGCTTCGCTCCATGGAGGAAGAACGCTACCCGCTGCGAGCGCCTGAGTTCGCGGATAAGATTGATGGCGCGATCGGCGAACCCTCCGCGTTTCATGACACCCAGTTATGAATCCATGAGTCCGACAACTAGCCTTGCGTCGGTGTATCTGCTAGCGTTGCGATCCAACTGGGGAAATGGTTGATCGTTGTTCGAATGAGACAGGTGTTCAAAACTCTAGGCCTTTTGCTGTTGCTGATGGTGGCACAGCAGGGTGCCGTGGTTCACGAACTCAGCCATTTATCCGGCGCCAAGCACATAGAGTTGCAGCTGCAGGCGGACGGGGACGCAGATAAGACCTGTGCTTTATGTCCCGCCTTCGCACAAGTTGTCACCCCGGCATTTAGCCATTCGTTTCATATCCCCCTCCTCGCTCGCTTCGCTCTGGAGACCGTATCAGAGCCTCTATATGCGGCGATCAGCGCCGCAGTTCCTCGCCCCCGCAGCCGCGGACCGCCCTCCCTAAGCTGACATTTGCCTTGCGAATTGAACTGCCCCGGCAATCGGCGGCGGTTTGCGTTCATTCAGCTTTTGCGGAGTAATTTTTGATGTCCAGACTTTCAAGTGCGCCCGCGGCGTCTTGCGCTGCTGCGGCCCTCGCTCTCGTCGCTACAGGTTCCGTGGCATTCGCCGACCCGACCGATTCGACGGCGGCAAACGCCGATGCGTCGGTTTCATCGAACACCTCGACTTCGGGCCAACTCTCGGAGATTAACGTAGCGGCTCAGCGTCTGAACGACGCTCGCAGCACCATCGAGACCCAGACCGGCGCGTCGACCTATACGATCGATAGCCAGGCGATTGCCGCGATGCCCGGCGGCGAGAACGCTCAGCTCAATCAGGTTCTGCTGCAGGCTCCGGACGTGGTTCAGGACTCCTTCGGACAGATCCACGTTCGCGGCGACCACAACGACCTGCAGTATCGCCTGAACGGCATCATCCTGCCCGAGGGCATTAGCGTTTTCAGCCAGACGTTGAGTCCCTGGCTGATCTCTTCCTTGAAATTGATCACGGGTGCGCTACCGGCGGAGTACGGCCTGCGAACCGCCGGCATCATCGACCTGACCACCAACAGCGGCTTGCAGCAACCCGGTGGCGATATATCGCTGTATGGCGGCAGCCATTCGACCTTTCAGCCGTCGGCGGAGTACGGCGGCAGCGACGGCAAATACAGCTACTACGTCACCGGTGACTACAAGGAAGATGATCTCGGCATCGAATCGCCCAACGGCAGTTCCAACCCGGTTCATGACCACACGAGCCAAATTCACGGCTTCGGCTATTTCGAGAACATCATCGATTCCGACGACCGCGCGTCGCTGATACTCGGGGTATCGGACGATGAGTTCCAGATTCCAAATCAAGTTGGTATGCAGCCCACGCTCGGTCTCAACGTCAACGGCCAGACCAATTATCTAAGCAACAACCTGAACGAGAGCCAGCACGAGCTCGCGGAGTATGCGATCGCCACCTGGCAACACTCCGAAGGCGCGTTCAACTGGCAAACCTCGCTCTCCACCCGCTATACGAGTTTGCATTTTGCGCCGGATTGGACCGGAGATTTGCTCTACAACGGTATCGCCCAAGATGCATTCAAGAATGACACGGCCATCGGCTGGCAGACGGATGCCGCTTACAAGGTGAGTGACGCGCATACCGTGCGCACCGGCTTCTACTATCAGCACGACACCGCGGAGAGCGACACCACGTCGCAAGTGTTGCCCATCGATGCAGCGGGCGCACAGACTTCCAATGTGCCGCTCACACTCATCGACACCGGCACACAGGTCCAGCAGATTCAAAGTGTCTATCTGCAGGACGAATGGAAGCCGCTATCACCTCTCACCGTCAACTACGGTCTGCGCTACGATCACTACAGCGCGTATTCCAGCGGCGGCCAGCTCAGCCCGCGCATCAATGCCGTGTGGGAATTCCCATTCGGCACAACCGTGCACGGTGGCTATTCACGCTATTTCACCCCGCCTCCATTCGAGCTGGTCGGCGCCGGGACCTTCACCCAGTTCGCCGGTACGACCGCCGTGCCGCCGGGCTCGGTCACGAAGGACAGCCCGCCGATCGCCGAGCGCTCCAATTATTATGATCTCGGGGTGCAGCAGAAGCTGCTCGACAAGACCTTGACGCTCGGCGTCGACAGCTTTTACGAGCAGGCGCAAAACCTGATCGACGAGGGGCAGTTCGGCGCGCCGATCATCCTCACGCCGTTCAATTACCGCTATGGCTTGATCGGCGGCGTCGAGTTTAGCGCCAACTATACGCTCAACAACTTTGCCGCCTACTTCAACAGTGCATGGCAGGCCGCTCACGGCAAGGACGTGGAGTCGGCGCAGTTCAACTTTACCCAACAGCAGCTCAACTACATTGCGAGCAACTACATCCACCTCGATCACGAGGGGCGGGTATCCTCGTCGGCCGGTGTTTCCTACCTGTGGCTCGGCACTCGCTTCAGCGTCGATGATCTATTCGGCACCGGCCTGCGGCAAGACCTCATTCTTCCCAGCGGTTACGTCATCCCGAACGGGGATCACACTCCGAGCTATAACCAGATCAATTTCGGCATGAGTCATGCGTTCGAGCTCGCCAGCGCCGGTCCGATCACCGTGCGCTTCGATGTCATCAACGTGGCCGACAAGGTCTATGAAATCCGGAGCGGGACCGGCGTCGGCGTCTTCGCGCCTCAGTACGGACCGCGTCGGGGATTCTTCGGCGGAGTATCGTGGAAGTTCTGAGACGTTAAATCGGGCCTGATGAGCCATGGGACCGCCCGGGGGCCGGGCGGTCCCATGCATCTAGCATACCCTCGACGACGCCGCTGAATGCAAAGGCAGGGTGAACTGGATGGTCGCTCCGTGAGGCACATTGGACGCAGTCCAGATGCGTCCCCCGTGAAGCTCGATGATCGAGCGGCAAATCGAGAGTCCCATGCCCATGCCGCTGGGTTTGGTGGTAAAGAAGGTGTTGAAAAGCCGGCCCGCGCTATCCGCGGAGAACCCTACCCCGCAGTCCGTCACCGTGACTCGCGCTTGCCGTGCGTCATCTTGCTCCGTTCGGATCAGAAGCTCGCGTGGACGATCCGTGATCGGTTGCATGGCTTCGATGCTGTTGATCACCAGATTGAGGATGAGCTGCTGCAGCTGAACTTTGTCGACGAGAACGACGGGCAGAGCACTCGCGTACTCCGTGCGCAGCGCCACCCGGGCGCTCAAGAGTTCATGCTGCGCGAAGGTCAGGGTCTCGCTCAAAAGCTCGTTGAGATCGAGCGGCGCCATTTTCGTGTCGGTCTTCTTCGCGAGCAAACGGATGCGCCGAATGACCTCCCCCGCCCGGGTGCTGTCGCGGACGATCCTCTCGAGGGCGGCGTGCGCTTCGTTCATGTTGGGCGGGTCGCCGTCGAGCCAGCTCTGGCATGCCTCGGCGTTGAACATGACGGCGCCCAGCGGCTGATTGACCTCATGAGCAATCGAAGCGGTTAGCTCGCCGAGGCTGGTCACGCGCATCACATGCGTGAGGTCGGTGCGGGTCTTGTGCAGCTCGAGCTCCGCCAGGCGGATCGCGGTCACATCCATGACCGAGCATATGAACTCGACATCGTTCGCGTCGTTGCGGAACGCACGGGCGAAGACCTGAACATGTTTGACCCTGTCATCCGGCATCTTCAACCGATACTCGTGGACATAATCCTGTCCGTCCTTCGATGCGCGCTCAATGATCTGCTGGAAAGCCGCAATATCGTCCGGGTGAATTCGGCGTCGCGCCAGTTCCATCGTCGGGGTGATCGCCGGATCGTACTCGAAGATGCTGAAGGTTTCCTCGGTCCAATATACTTTCCCGCTGGAGGGTATCCAGGCACAGGTGCCCGTATGACTGAGCCTCTGGGCTTCGCTCAAATAGGCCTCACTGCGCCGGAGGTCCTCTTCCGCCCGCCGGCGCTCGCTGTTTTCCATGCGCAGTTCGTCATACAGTCGCACGTTCTCCAGCGATATAGCCGCCTGCGAGCCCAGGAGCTTAAGGACCGCGAGCTTGGCCGACGTGAACACGCGCGGCGCCAGGTTGTTTTCGAGGTACAACGCGCCGACGAGCTTGCCCTGCTTGATGAGAGGAAGACAGAGCGCGGAGCGGGCATATTTCTTCCGCACGTAGCCGTCCGCGGAGAAAGGGATCTGGGCCGAGGCATCGTCCAGGATCACGCTCTCGCGCGTGCGCACCGCGGTGTGCAGCACGGACTCGATCAGCTCGGTCTGCGTCACCGTCGAGGTTCGCAGCGTCACATCAATCTTGCCGGGACCCGTCGTCGCCTCCGCCGCGATCCGCGGCTCGTTGTCCGCGAACAGTATGAGCAGGCCGCGCTCGGCCCCCGCATGCTCGAGCGAGATTCTCATGAGGGTTTCGATGAGCTTGGCGAGTTCGATCTCGCTCGACACCGCCTGCGAAGCTTTGACCACCGTTCCGACATCCAGTCGTTCGACAGATGCGCTGACCGTGGAGCCCGGGGCAGACGGGCCCGACTCCTCACGCAAGCCGGGATGACGCTGTAGGAGCTGCCGGACCTTGCCGAGCGCACCCCAGCGCAGGTAGCCGCTCCGGGCTTTCCGTAGATAATCCGACGCGATGCTCTCGACGCCGCGTGCGGCGTAAAACTTCGCCGTGACCTCGTACGCCAGCGCCTCGTTCTGCACGAAGCCGTGCTCGCGAGCCGATTGTATCGCTTGCTCGTAAAGACGCATGGCCTCGGCGTCCCGCCCTTCGAGGCGCGCGATCTCGCCCGACACCAGGGCGTGTTTGTCGCCAAACGTCGGCGGATAATTCTCGGCCCATTCTCGCAACTGTTCCCGATGCTCCGCCAGGAGAGGGCGCCATACCGCCTTATCATCGGCGGAAGCGTCCTCGTAGAGGGCCGCGACCGTCAGAGCGGCGTAGTACGAGTAGTCAAGCAAATAGATCTGCACCTGGACTGCTCCCGCACGAAGCACAGATCTCGCCTTGGCCGCCGCCGCCAGTGCCTCGGTGTAGTCGCCCGACAGGAATCGCATCTTCAGTTTCAGGATCCAATACAAACAGATCAGCGTGTTCATCCGGTCGCCCGTCAGTCCGGCCTCGAATGTCGGCTCGTCGAATGGCGCGCCGCCGAAGGCTGAGAAGATTTCTGCGCGACCCTGCATGGCCGCGATGAAGCGTTGCTGGCTCACGATGAGGTCCACGACATCGCGGAACTTGGCTCTCCGGGCGAATTCCAGTGCCATTTCCGCGTCGCGCCACACCGCGTCGAGTGGATCGTTACGCAGGAGCAAAGCTGTGACGGTGTGATGCATGCTATAGCACGCGTAAGTGAGATCGCCTGTCTCCGTGGCCTGGCGAGCCACCGCTCGACGCAACTCGATCGCGTGCGTGATGGGCCGCGTCCAGACACTATTGGCCCCCATTTCATGGTGGACCTTCGTGTGGTAGGCGGAGAAGTCGTGCTTCTCGACCAAGTCACAGGCCAGCATGCTGAGCCGGTAACCCTCGCGGTAACGGTGAAAGACCGGTCCGAGGAGAGCCCCGAGGCAGGCGCCGGCGTGCGCGCAAGGGCCGCTCATCCCGTGCTGCATGCTGATGTTCACCATGCGGCACGCGAGCATGCAATGCAAATGGAAGTCGGTGAACCAGCTGATTTCGAGGAGTATCGAGAACACTTGCATCGCCGCCTGCAGTTCCGGATCGGTCATGCGCGGCAGATCGATCAGAGTCTCGATCGAGCGCCCGTCGATCGGGCGGATCCTCTCGTATTCGGCCTCGACTTCTGCCCAGCTCGGGTGCGCCGGCAGGTCGATGTCGAAAAGGCGCAGACACGCCAGCGCTTTGTCCAGGGCCCGCGGATAGTCTCCCTGCACTGTATGCAGCTGGACGTTCAGATCATAAACGGCCGCTTGATCGACTTTCGACGCCGTGCGCTGCAATAGCTTCGCGATCAGCTGCTCGGATTTCTTGAAATTGCCGTTCAGAAGCTCACACTGCCCGCATTCGAGCCACAGGTTGAATGTCAACTCGTACTGGCCCCTCCAGTCCCGCTCATCCAGCAGCGCAATGCCCGATGAAAAATACGCGCGCGCCGACGCATAGGCCGCCGATGCCTTCGCTTTTCGTCCGGCATGCAGGTTGATCGTCGCGACGCCCGCCTTCTCGGTGCGGTCGGTCAGAAGCTCGGCACCCCGATTGAACTGGTTCGCGACCTCGAACAGCTGCTCGGTGAGCTCATTAGCTGGCATGCTCGCAAGCAGCCTACGGGCGATACGCAGATGAAGCGCGGCGCGATGCTCCTCAGAAAACAGTGAATACGCCGCCTGCTGGATTCGGTCGTGCAGGAATTTATAGCTATTGTCCTGGCGGACAATGAGGCCGGCGCGGACCGCCTCCCAGAGCGCCGCATGCATCGCTTCCGCCGCTTGCGGGTTCACCATGCTCAGTATGCCGATCTCGGCCATGTTGCCCAGGCAGGCGAGCTGCTTCAGGGCATCCTGGGTGCTGATCGACAGCCGCTTCAACTTCTGGACCATGAGTTCCACCACGTTGTCGGTGTAGTTCTTGGTGTGGATGCGATCCATGTCCCAGACCCATACCGCCGCCACGGAATCGAACGCGAGCAGACCCTCCTCGGCCAATGCCGCGAGAAATTGGATGGCGAAGAACGGATTACCGCCGGTCTTCTCGTGTACGAGATGCGCCAAAGATCGTGCGCGCGGCGGCACGCAATGCACGGCGTCGACGATGAGCCGGGCGACATCATCGAGCCCGAGCGGCGCCAGCACGATCTCTTGCACCCTCGCGCCGGTCGCGCGGATCGCCTCGAGCGTACGCCTGAGGGGATGTGACGGTCCAACCTCGTTGTCCCGATAGGCCCCGACCAGCAGCAGGTGCCGCACGTCCGGGTGGGTGAGCAGGTGTTCGAGCAGCTCGAGCGTCGCGCTATCGAGCCATTGCAAATCGTCCAGGAACAAGGCGAGCGGGTGCTCCTGGCGTGCGAACACGCCGAGAAAGCGCCGGAATACCATCTGGAAGCGGTTCTTGGCCTCTTGCGGCGGCAAATCTGGAACGGGCGGCTGTTTGCCGATGATGAGCTCGAGTTCCAGAACCAGGTTCACGATGAGCTGAGCGTTCGAGCCGAGCGCCTCACTCAAGGAATCGCGCCACCGGCCCAGTTCCGCCTCGCCGTGACTCAACAGCGAACGCACCAGGCTCTGGAACGCTTGGGCTAGCGTGGCGTACGGAATGTCGCGTTTGTACTGGTCGAATTTGCCGGACGCATACAGTCCACGGGGTTGAACCAGCACCTTGTGCAACTCGTGCACCACGGAGGACTTGCCGATCCCGGAAAATCCCGACACGAGCACGAGTTCCGGCGTGCCGTGGGCCACCACGCGGTCAAAACAGCCGAGCAGCGCTTCGACCTCGCGCTCGCGTCCGTACAGCCGCTCCGGAATCAGCAAGCGGTCTGAGACATCGCGTCTGCCCAGCGGAAAGGGGTCGATACGGCCCTGCGACTCCCACTCTGCGAGGCATCGCCGCAGATCCGCCTCGACACCCGCGGCGGTCTGGTAGCGCTCTTCGGCGGTCTTGGCGAGCAGCTTCATGCTGATGAGCGATAGAGCCCGGGGGATCTTCGCCGGCCCCTCTTCGGGCGGAACAGGCTGCCTGGCAATGTGGCAGTGCACCCATTCGAGCGGATCGGCGGCGGTGAAGGGCAGCGCCCCCGTCAGCATCTCGTAAAAGGTGACGCCGAGGGAGTACAGATCGCTGCGCGCATCGATCGAGCGGTTCATCCGTCCGGTCTGCTCCGGCGCCATGTAGGCCAGGGTGCCGGCGATCGCGTCGGGTGGTTCGGGGCTGGGGCGCTCGCGTGGCAGGCGGGAGGCTACGCCGAAGCCGGTGAGCCAGACACCGCCGCTCGCCACATCCACCAGGATGTTCGCCGGCTTGATGTCCTTATGAACGATCCCGCGCGCATGCACTTGGCGCAAAGCCCGTGCGAGAGAAATGCCGATGCGCAGAAACTCCACTATGCCCAGGGGCTGGCCGAGCAGCCGATCGAGGACCGCACCCCCGGGGTCCTCGAGTACCAGCGCCAAACGGTCGCGGTGGCGGGAAAGCTCGATCGGCTGCGCCGCCCAGGCGGTATCCAGGTCGGTTCTGAGGGCGTATTCATGTTCGAGCTGCGCGAGACAGCCGAGTGAATTGCTCTCCGCCGCGACCAGCAGAATCGGCGCTGGTCCGTTGCCGGAACCCCGATACAGCCTCAAGTCCCCGTCGCGCAACGGAGAAAATGCGTAGTTCGAAAGATCCCTCACGCGTCACTTCCCCGGCGCTTCCGTGCGATCTAATGATATCCCACCTCAAAGGCGAGGTCTCGCGCCGGACCGTTCGCAGTTCAGGCCGGCAGCACGATCTTGCCGCGGAGATGTCCCGTGTTCTTCAGCGGGTGCCTTCCTTCAGCCCCAGAAGCTGCCACTCCCAGCGCAATCCCTGGCCGAAACCGCCGCCGTGCGTTTCGAACAGCTTGGTCACTTCGCCGGCGGTCGCCTCGCGAC
>JBEKHK010000058.1:0-19481 GCA_050012315.1 Steroidobacteraceae bacterium
TAGCCGAACTTCGCGGATTCGAGGCTTCGACGACGCTAAGTGATTGATGCACTTAGGGTGCACCCCCGAAGGTCTGCACTACAGAAGGGTTGCGGAGGCGCTCTGGGCGACGCTGATTTTGGGCGGCGGTTGGGCGGGAAGCGTCAGGTGTAAGCGCTCGAGCAAGAGCTCGAGTTCCGGCTCCGGTTGGGTGTAGCGGGTGAGCAGAAGTTCGCGCCCGTCGGTGGTCGGGATTTTCACATCGACCATCTGCACGGCGGCAAATTTCTCCAATGCACTGCGTGCGGTGAGCCCGGGCGCGAGGCCTTTCAGTTGCCGTCCCAGGGTTACGTACAAGCAGTAGGCGAGGAAGGCGACGAACACGTGCGCCTCGATGCGTGATTGATCTTGATGGAAGATCGGGCGGATCGCCAGATCGCTCTTCAAGGTGCGGAACGCCTCTTCGACCTGCACGAGCTGCAGGTAGTAGTTCCAGAGTTTCACCGGATCGGTCTCGGTCAGATTGGTGCGAAGCAGATAGCGGCCTTCGCGCCGACGAACCTGTTTGAGCTTCTTGCGATTGAGTCGATAGGTGAACGCGGCACCGGTTTTCTCGACCTTCACCTCGACGAGCCGCCAGGCTGCCGGGACCTTGCTTTGGGCACTGCCGAGCTTCATCAAGAGCGCATCGCGCGAGAGCTCCATCGTTTGCAGCTGCGCGAGTCGCGCCCACAGCCATTTGAGTTGGCGGCGGCGCATCGAGCGCTCCTTGGCGATCCGATCCAGGCTCTCAGCGAACACGTACAGTTCATTGTCCTGAGGCAGAAGCTTGACCTTCACGCCCGCACGGGCACTGTGCCAGGGCTTAGTCACGAGGGATTTCTCGAGTCGATTGAGCCGTCCCTTCGGCGTGCCGCATAGGTATTGCACTGGCGGCTCGCTGCGGCGCATCTCGGCCAAAACCTCCTCGGTCGGCACGCCGCGATCCATGCACCAGATGCGCTGCGCCTTGCCGTACTGCTGTTCGATCTTCGCGAGGAAGGAGCGCAGGGTCCTCGAGTCATTGGTATTGCCGGGTAAAATCTCATACGCCAAGGGCAGGCCCTCGGGCGTGACGATGAGCGCGATGACGATCTGCACGCAGTCAAAGCGGTGATCGCGGCTATAGCCGTAGCGGCGCTTATCGTTCTCATCGAGCGGCGGATCGGACTCAAAGTAGGTGCTCGTGAGGTCGTACAGCAGCACCTCGAAGGAGACGTTGAAGAGGTCCCGCCAGCGGCCCGTCAGATGGGTAAATAACGCCTCTTTGTGGGCGAGCAGGCGATCGTGGCACTCGTACAGCACGTGTGGATCGGCGAGCGTCTCGTCGCTTCCCAGCAGATCAGCGAGTGCGGTGCGCCCGTACCACTCTCGATGCAGCCGCCACTCGCTGCCCGGCGCGATGAGGCGGTAGGTGGCGAGGACGAACAGCACCAGGTCCCAGCGCGTGCCTTTGCGCGAGGGCGGCAGTCGCTCGGCCCAAAAGACGTCCAGGTCCAGTGTCTGCCATAGCGTCAATGCCAGCCAACACGCGCCCCATTGCCGCGGCCGGTGCAGTTGCATCGCCTTGAGCTTGAGGCGCACGATCGACTCGTCCGGCAACAGATCCTCGCAGCGATCCTCAGGAAACAGGGCGTAGGTACGCGGCGCCGGCTGCCCATCCTCCAGTACGTCGATGGACTTGCGCCAGGCGAGTTCCTGCGAGGAGTTGATCTCGCCCAGATACAGCACGTGCCGCTGTAGCACCCGCCCGCCGGCGACGCGACGGTTCTCCACCACGCTCCAGTAGCGGTGCTCCTTGCCGTCCTTCTTGCGAGTGGTGGCGCGCAAAAACATGCTGGTATCGCATTATCCGCAGACTTGCGCCGTTGACCAGAGAGTAGGTCTTCACTACAGACGTTTCCGCGGAAACGTGTGCCCTGCGAACAAGGAAAATCAAAAGCTTGGAAGAAGGCCGCGCCCTCGGCGCGGCCTCAATCAGGGTCGAATCCGCGAAGTTCGGCTAGGGCCGCCCGAGGCGGCGGTCCAAAAAAGCCCGCCCCCGGCCGAAAATTCAGGCCGCCGCGGCCTTGCGGCGCTTGGCGGTCTTTTCGGGAGCAGCGGCTTCGGGAGCGTCGCCTTTCTCCTTCTTGGCGCCCTTGCCCTTGCCGGCGTCCGCGGACTTCTCCGCTTTCGCGGCGGTCTCCTCGACCAATTGCATCAGCGCCATATCGGCCGAATCGCCCGGGCGGGGCTCCATCTTCAGAATCCGCGTGTAGCCGCCGGCTCGCGCCTTGAAGCGCGGGCCAAGCTCGCCGAACAGCTTCTCCACCACACTCACATCCCGCAGACGCGCAAACGCCAGGCGGCGCTTGGCCTGCGAATCGATCTTGGCGAGCGTGATCAATGGCTCGACCACGCGGCGCAGTTCCTTGGCCTTGGGCACGGTGGTGCGAATGGTCTCGTGGCGCAGGAGCGACGTCGCCATGTTGCGCATCAGCGCATGGCGGTGAGATGAGTTTCGCGAAAGCTGACGCCCGCTGTTTCTGTGACGCATAAACTAAAAGACCTTGTTGTCGTTAAATGCTGTCGCGCTCGTCGTCGCGCTTCAATCCCGGCGGCGGCCAATTGTCGATCCGCATGCCGAGCGTCAAGCCGTGGCTCTCGAGCACTTCCTTGATCTCGGTGAGCGACTTCTTGCCGAGATTCGGCGTACGCAGCAGCTCGACCTCGGTACGCTGCACGAGATCGCCGATGTAATGGATGTTCTCGGCCTTCAGGCAGTTTGCGCTTCGGACCGTGAGTTCGAGCTCGTCCACCGGACGGAGCAGGATCGGATCGAACTGCGTCTCGGTCGCCTTCGTGGTCGACTCGTCCTGGCCTTGCAGATCGACGAACACCGACAGCTGGTCCTTCAGGATTCCGCCGGCGCGCCGAATCGCCTCTTCGGGATCGATGGTGCCGTTGGTCTCGATGTCGAGGATGAGCTTGTCCAGGTCGGTGCGCTGCTCGACGCGGGCGCTCTCGACGTTGTACGTCACCTTGCGCACCGGGCTGAACGAGGCATCGAGCTGCAGACGGCCGATGGCGCGGGTCTGCTCCTCGAACGCCATGCGCTGAGCGGCGGGGCGGTAGCCCCGGCCACGCTCCACCTTGAGCGACATGGAGAGCTCGCCTGCCTTGGTCAGATTGGCGATGACGAGATCCGGATTCAGGATCTCGATGTCATGATCACCGGCGATGTCGCCGGCCGTGACCGGACCCGGGCCCTTCTTGTGCAGCCTCACTTCGGCCACATCGCGCGTGTGCATGCGGATTGCCACGGCCTTGAGGTTGAGCAGGATGTCGACGACATCTTCCTGCACGCCCTCGATGGCGGTGTATTCGTGCAATACGCCTTCGATCTCGATCTCGGTGATGGCCGCACCGGGCAAGGAGGACAGCAGCACCCGGCGCAAGGCGTTGCCCAGCGTGTGGCCGAACCCGCGCTCGAACGGTTCGATCACGATGCGCGCATGGCGCATCGACACGGGCTGCACCTTGACGACTCGGGGCTTCAAGAACTCATTGATCGATCCCTGCATGGAATACCCTCGCTAAAACGCTCGCCAAACCAAACCTTCAGACATGGCCCCGCAGCGCCCGCTGCGACGCGCTATTACTTGGAATACAACTCGACGACCAGGCTCTCGTTGATGTCCGGCAGGATCTCCTGGCGATCCGGAACCGACTTCAGAATTCCCGAGAACTTCTTGTCGTCCACTTCGACCCAATCCGGAAAGCCGACTTGCGCTGCGATGGCGAGAGCCGCCGCAACGCGGGTCTGCTTCTTGGCCTTTTCGCGCAGGTTGATGACATCGCCCGCCTTGCACTGGTAGGAGGCGATGTTGACCAGCTTGTCGTTGACCGACACGCCCTTATGGCTCACCAGCTGCCGCGCTTCCGCGCGCGTCGCGGCGAAGCCCATCCGATAGACAACGTTATCGAGCCGAGATTCGAGGAATTGCAGCAACATTTCGCCGGTGGCGCCCGGGCGGCCGGCCGCCTTCTGGTAATAGTTGCGGAACTGGCGCTCCAGCACGCCGTACATGCGGCGCAGCTTCTGCTTTTCGCGCAGCTGCAATCCGTATTCGGACAAGCGCTGCTTGCGCTCGCTCTTCACGCCGCCCGGCGGCACCTCGAGCTTGCACTTCGACTCGAGCGGCTTCACGCCGCTCTTCAGGAACAGGTCGGTTCCTTCGCGACGGGAGAGCTTGCACTTCGGACCGGTGTACTTAGCCATTGAGAGACCCTTGACGATTCTTTGAGTGGACGACGCGCTTGGAACGACGCGGATCGCGCGCTAGACGCGGCGCTTCTTCGGCGGACGGCAGCCGTTATGCGGAATCGGCGTCACGTCCTCGATGTTGGTGATCTTCAGCCCGCACCCGTTCAAGGCACGCACCGCGGATTCGCGCCCGGGACCGGGGCCCATGACGCGAACTTCGACGTTCTTGACGCCGTGCTCCTGCGCCGCGGTGCCGGCGCGCTCGGCGGCCACCTGCGCCGCGAACGGCGTGGACTTGCGCGAGCCGCGAAAGCCGCATCCACCCGAGGTCGCCCACGACAGGGTATTGCCCTGACGATCGGTGATGGTGATGATGGTGTTGTTGAAAGACGCATGCACGTGCGCGATCGCATCGAGCACGTTCTTACGAGCCTTCTTACGCGCCGGCTTCGCGCCTTGACCGGCGGCGGGAGCCGCGTTTTGCTTCTGATCTGCCATGTTTAAGTGACGTTCCTGGCGACTATCGCCAAATTTCGACGGGGGCCGAAGTGGCCCCACCCTTCATGCCGGCAAGTTGCCCGGCGCTTAGACCTTGCCCGGCGGCGCGTTCATCTTCACCGCCTGCTTGCGCGGACCCTTGCGGGTGCGGGCGTTGGTGCGGGTACGCTGTCCGCGCAGCGGCAAGCCCTTGCGGTGCCGGATGCCGCGATAGCATCCGAGGTCCATGAGACGCTTGATGTTCATGGACACCTCGCGCCGCAGATCGCCCTCGACCGCGAACTTCGCGACCTGCGAGCGAAGCGATGCGACCTCGGCGTCCGTGAGATCCTTCACCTTGACGGCGTACTTCACACCGGCCGCATCGCAGATGCGGATCGCCCGGCTCTTGCCGACGCCAAAAATATGGGTTAGGCCGATGACAACATGCTTGTTCATCGGTATGTTGATGCCGGCGATACGCGCCATCTATTTTACCCCTACGCGGACAACAATAGCGCACGCGAAAAAGCGCGCTAGTATAGAAGAAAAGGCCCCAAACATCAATTCGCTGGCCATTGTTAAGCTGCTGTAATCCAATGCCCCGACCTCAGCCCTGACGCTGCTTGTGGCGGGCGTCGGACGAACAGATGATGTAGACGATGCCGCGCCGCCGCACGATTTTGCAGTTCTTGCAGATCTTCTTGACCGAAGGACGAACTTTCATTTCCTGCTCCCAATGCCTCTGAGGCTCGACTTCTTCATGAGCCCCTCGTATTGATGCGACATGATGTGCGAGCGCGCCTGCGCCACGAAGTCCATGACGCCGACCACGATGATCAACAGCGACGTGCCGCCGAACTGAAACGGAATGCTCGGGTTCACCATACGGATGATTTCCGGCAACAGGCACACCGCCATGATGTACAGACCGCCCCACAGCGTCAGCCGCGTCAGCACCTTGTCCAGATAGTCCCCGGTCTGCTGGCCGGGACGTATGCCGGGAATGAAAGCGCCGGCCTTTTTCAGGTTTTCGGCGGTGTCCCGGGCGTCGTACACCAGCGCCACGTAAAAGAACGCAAATCCGAGGATCAGGAAGGCGAATATCAGCACGTGCAGCGGCTGCCCGTAATTGAGGGCGGCGGCGACCCTTTGCAAGGTGCGCTGGATGACATTCGGATTGTTCGCATTGGTGCCGAAGAACTGGGCGATGGTCGCCGGGAATACCAGGAGACTCGAGGCGAAGATCGGCGGAATCACACCCGCCATGTTGAGCTTGAAGGGCAGATGAGTGCTCTGGCCCTGCATCATGCGCCGCCCGACCTGGCGCTTCGCGTAGTTCACCTGGATCTTGCGTTGCGCAGTCTCGACGAACACGCAGAAGAGCGTCACCAGCACCACGACAACCAGGATCAAGAGCACGATGATGGGGTTCATTTCCCCGTTTCGCACCATGTCCAAGGTGCTGCCGATGGCTCGCGGCAGCTGGGCGACGATGCCCGCCACGATGATCATGGTGATGCCGTTGCCGATGCCGCGCTCGGTGATCTGCTCGCCCAGCCACATGACGAACATGGTGCCCGTGGTGATGGACAGGGTGGCGATGAACAGAAACTGGAAGCCCGGATTCGGGACCAGATTATTACCCGCGTTCTGGATGGCAAGAGCCGCGCCGAAGCCTTGAAATCCGGCAAGCGCCACGGTGCCCCAGCGGGTGTACTGCATGAGCTTGCGCCGGCCCGACTCGCCGTCCTTGCGGATCTGATTCCACGGCGGATACACCATGGAGGCCATCTGCACGATGATCGAGGCCGTGATGTAGGGCATCACGTTCAGTGCGAAGATGCTGAAGCGCTGCAGTGCGCCGCCCGAGAACATGTTGAACATGCCGAGGAGCGTGCCCTGCTGGCCCGAGAAGAACGCGGCGAAACGCGCCGCATCGATGCCCGGCACCGGAATGAACGTGCCGATCCGGTAGACCACGAGCGCGCCCAACAGGAACCACAGGCGCTTGCGCATCTCCTGGAAGCGGGTCATGTCCCCGAGTGCGTTCGCGGCGCTGGCGCTGGATGTGGCCACGGACTCTCTCAGGCCTCGAAACGGCCGCCGGCAGACTCGACCGCGCTCTTCGCGCCCTTGGTCGCGCTGATGGCCTTGTCCTTGACCACGTAGGCCTTGGAAACCTTGCCCGACAGGATGATCTTCACCCGCTCGGTGTACTCGGGCACGAGGCTCGCTCCGATCAGCGCGGCGAGCGTCACTTCACCGCCCTCGACGCGCATCAGATCGTCGAGCGTGAGCTCGGCGCGCGAGGCCTTTATGGCCGACTTGAAGCCGATCTTCGGCAGGCGCCGTTGCAGCGGCATCTGGCCGCCTTCGAAGCCCACCTTGTGATAGCCGCCTTTACGGGCGCGCTGACCTTTGACGCCCCGTCCGCAAGTCTTGCCCTGCCCGGCGGACGCGCCGCGGCCGACGCGCAGATGCGCGCGCTTGGCGCCGGTAGCCGGCTTGATGGTGTTCAGACGCATATCAGACTCTCTTCTTGGAGGCCGAAGCCGCCGGCCCCAGCGCCGGCTCGACTCTCAGCATGTGGCTGGCCGCATTCATCATGCCGCGGTTGGAGGGCGTATCCGCCACCACGACGCTGTGCCCGATCCTGCGCAGACCCAGGCCCCGGGCCGAGTTGCGGATACTGGCGAGCTGCCCCGCCAGGCTCTTGACCAAGGTGACTTTGATGGATTTGTCGGTCATGGCTTCAGCCCACGATCTCTTCGACACTCTTGCCGCGCTTGGCCGCGATGTCGTCCGGCGTGCGCAGCTTCCCGAGCGCATCCATGGTGGCACGCACCACGTTGATGGGGTTGCGCGATCCGTAGCTCTTGGCAAGGACGTTGCGTACCCCCGCGCACTCGAACACCGCGCGCATGCCGCCGCCGGCGATCACGCCCGTACCGTCCGCGGCCGGTTGCATGTATACCCGCGTCGTTCCATGCCGTCCTTTGACAGCGTAGAACAAGGTATCGTTCTTCAAGGAGACGTTCACCAGGCTTTTTCTGGCCTGCATCATCGCCTTGGAGATCGCAACCGGAACTTCGCGCGCCTTGCCGTAGCCGAATCCGACCCGGCCGGCGCCGTCTCCGACCACCGTGAGGGCCGTGAAGCCGAACTGCTTGCCGCCCTTGACGACCTTCGCGACGCGATTCACGGCGACCAGCTTTTCGAGCAAGTCGTCGCCGGACATGGGTTTTTCTGTTCTCGCCATAGTTGTCCTCTGGGACTTCCGTTAAAACTCGAGGCCCGCTTCGCGCGCGGCTTCCGCCAGCGCCTTGATGCGGCCGTGATACATGAAACCGGACCGGTCGAACGCGACCTTGCCGATACCCTTGGCCTTGGCGCGCTCCGCGATCGCGCGGCCCACTGCCTTGGCGGCCTCGATGTTGCCGGTGGTCTTCAAATCGCCGCGCACATCCTTCTGCAGGGTGGACGCGGTCACCAGCACCTTGTCGCCCTTGCTCTCGCCTTGGGGCTCGAAAATCTGGGCGTAGATGTGACGCGGCGTGCGGTGCACCGACAGGCGCACGGCGGCCAGCTCCTTGATCTTGACGCGGCCGCGCAGCGCGCGGCGCAGCCGAGTGTCTCGTTTATCTAGCTTCATATGCCTGTGCCTACTTCTTCTTCGCTTCTTTCAGCGAAATCTTTTCGTCCGAATACTTCACGCCCTTGCCCTTGTAGGGCTCCGGCGGCCGGAAGCCGCGGATCTCGGCGGCGGTCTGGCCGACCCGCTGGCGATCGATGCCTTTGACCAGGATCTCGGTCTGGCTCGGGGTCTCGATGGTGACCCCCTCCGGAATCGCGTAGTTGATGAGATGCGAAAAGCCGAGCGTCAGCGTCAGGCTCTTCGCCTGCACGGCGGCGCGGTAACCGACGCCGACCAGCTCGAGCTTCTTCTCGTAACCCTTGCTCACGCCGGTGACCATGTTCGCCAGATGCGCGCGCGTCGCTCCGGCGATCGCGTTCAAGCCCTCGCCGGACGGGTCGGCCTCGACCGCCAGGTGCTTGTCCTGCTGAACCACCTTGATACCGCTTTTCAGCGACAGGGTGAGCGAGCCCTTGGCGCCCTTGACCGTGATGGTGTCGGCGCCGATGGTGGCGCTGACCCCCTGGGGAAGGTCTACCGGCATTTTTGCAACTCGAGACATGGTGCTACCTTACGAATCCACTATTGAACGACGAAGAGCACTTCGCCGCCGGTGCCGGCCGCTCGGGCCTGCCGGTCGGACATGATGCCCTTCGGAGTCGAGACCACGGCGACGCCCAATCCGCCCAACACCTTGGGCAGCTCGTCCTTGCCGCGATAGATGCGAAGACCCGGCCGGCTGATGCGCTCGATGCGGTCGATGACCGGGCGGCCGTCGTGATACTTGAGCTCGATGGACAGCGTCCTTCCCGCGCTGGCCGCATCGGCGCCGTAGCCGCCGATGTACCCCTCATCCTTCAATACCTTGAGGATGGCGAGCTTCAGCTTCGAGGCGCCCACACCCACGGTGGCCTTGCCGGCGGATTGCGCATTGCGAATGCGGGTGAGGAGATCGGCGATCGGATCAGTCATGCTCATAGTGCGCGCCTCACCAGCTCGCCTTGGAAAGGCCCGGAATCTCGCCGCGGTTCGCGGCCTCGCGCAACTTCGTGCGCGCCAGGCCGAACTTGCGGTATACCCCGCGCGAGCGCCCGGTGATCGAGCAGCGATTGCGCTGACGCATGGCGCTGGCGTCGCGCGGTTGCTTCTGCAGCTCCGCTTGCGCAGCCGCGCGCTCTTCCGCCCCGGTCTTCGGTGCGCGGATCAGCTCCTTGAGTTCAGCGCGCCGGGCGGCGTATTTCTTCGCCACCTTCAAGCGTCGTTTCTCGCGCATGAGCATGTTCGTTTTCGCCATATGGGCTATTACCCTACTTACGGAACGGAAAGTTGAAGGCTTCGAGCAGCGCGCGACCGTGCTTGTCGTCGGCGGCTGACGTGGAGATGGTGATGTCCATCCCGCGAATCTGGTCGATCTGGTCGTACTGGATTTCCGGAAAAATGATCTGCTCCTTCACGCCCAGGCTGTAGTTGCCGCGGCCGTCGAAGGATCGTCCGCTGATACCGCGGAAGTCGCGGATGCGCGGGATCGCGATGTTCACCAACCGGTCGAGGAACTCGTACATGCGCGCGCCCCGCAGGGTCACCTTGCAGCCGATCGCCTGGCCGTCGCGCACCTTGAAGGTCGCCACGGACTTCTTGGCCTTCGTGATGGCGGGCTTCTGCCCGGTGATCTTCGCCAGATCCGCTGTGGCGGCATCCATGACTTTCTTGTCGGCCACGGCTTCGCCCACACCCATGTTCACGGTGATCTTGAGGATCTTCGGGACCTGCATCGTGTTCTTGAGCGCCAAGTTCTTCTTGAGCTCCGGCACGATCTTGTCGCGATAAATTTCTTGCAATCTTGCTGCCATGTGACTCTCGCTTTACTTCGCGTCGACCATTTCTTTGTTCGACTTGAACACGCGCACCTTGCGGCCGTCCGAGAGCGCCTTGAATCCCACCCGGTCGCCCTTCTGGGTGGCGGGATTCACCACCAGCACGTTCGAGATGTGCAGCGGCGCTTCGCGCTCGATGATGCCGCCCTGCACGCCCGCGTTCGGGTTCGGGCGCTGATGTTTCTTCGCCATGTTGAGGCCCTCGACGCGCACGCGATCGTCCGCGAGCACTTCGATGACCGTGCCCTTGCGGCCCTTGTCGCGGCCGGTCGTGAGGATCACGAGGTCGCCTTTGCGTATCTTATTCATCTCAAAGCACTTCCGGAGCCAGCGAAATGATCTTCATGAACTGGACATTGCGCAGCTCGCGCGTCACCGGCCCGAAGATGCGGGTGCCGATGGGCTCGAGCTTGTTGGTCAGCAGCACCGCCGCATTGGTGTCGAAGCGGATCAACGAGCCGTCCGCGCGGCGCACGCCGCGCTTGGTGCGCACGACCACCGCGTCGTACACCTCGCCCTTCTTGACCTTGCCGCGCGGAATCGCGTCCTTGATGCTCACCTTGATGACATCGCCCACGGCGGCATAGCGCCGCTTCGAGCCGCCGAGCACCTTGATGCACATCAAGCGCTTGGCGCCCGAGTTGTCGGCGACGTTGAGCATGGTTCTAAGCTGAATCATGTCGACCCCTTACTCGGCTCGCGCGCGCTCGACGACGCGCACCAGCATCCAGGATTTACGTCGCGAAAGCGGCCGGCACGGCTTGATCGACACCGTGTCGCCTTCCTTGCACTCATTGTTCGCATCGTGCGCCAACAGCTTCGTGGTGCGGCGGATGTACTTGCCGTAGGTCGGATGCTTCACCAGACGCTCGACCGAGACCGCGATGGTCTTGTCCATCTTGGTGCTCACCACCTTGCCCGTGAGCAGCCGCTGGCCGGTCGTCCCTGCGGCGTTCGTGGCCGCATCCGCCCCGGGGAGCGTCGTTTCCGTCGTGGTCGACATCAAACCTTACCTCCGCCCGCGCCGCCCTCAGTGCGCGCACGCGCCTGTGCGAGCACGGTCTTCACTCGTGCAATGTTCTTGCGGACCTTCGCGAACTGGTCCGGTTTCGCCGCCTGCCCCGTGGCGCGCGCCATGCGAAGATTGAATTGCTCGCGGCGCAGCTTGATGAGCTCCTCGCCGAGAGCGCCGGGCGCCTTGTCGCGCAATTCCTTAGCCTTCATGTCCGCACCTGTCGTTTGACGAATGTCGTCGATACGGAGAGCTTCGCCGAGGCGAGTCGAAACGCCTCGCGGGCGATCTCCTCGCTCATGCCCTCGATCTCGAACAGCACCTTGCCGGGCAGCACCTTCGCCACCCAGTACTCGACGTTGCCCTTGCCCGAGCCCATGCGAACTTCGAGCGGCTTCTGGGTGATCGGCACATCCGGGAACACCCGGATCCAAATCCGGCCGCCGCGCTTCACGTAGCGCGAGATGGCGCGGCGCGCCGCCTCGATCTCGCGAGCGGTCATGCGCGCGCGGTCGGTGGCCTTGAGCCCGTATTCGCCGAACGCGACGGTGTTGCCGCGCTGCGCGGTGCCCGCGATCCGGCCTTTGAATTGTTTGCGGAACTTGGTCCGCTTCGGCTGCATCATGTGTGATTACCTGACGTTCAATTCTGCGCCGGCGGTGCGGCGGCCTCGACGGGCTTCGCCACAGCTGCGGCCTCGGCCGGTGCCGCATCGGCCTCGGCGACCTCCGCCTCCGGCTGATCGAACACCTCGCCCTTGAAAATCCAAACCTTGATGCCGATCACGCCGTACGTGGTCTGCGCCTCGGCAAGCCCGTAATCGATGTCCGCGCGGAACGTGTGCAGCGGCACCCGGCCTTCGCGATTGGTCTCGGTGCGCGCAATCTCGGATCCGTTCAAGCGGCCGGAAATGCGCACCTTGATGCCGAGCGCGCCGGAACGCATGGTGTTGGTCACGGCGCGCTTCATCGCGCGGCGGAACATCACGCGCTTCTCGAGCTGCTGGGCGATGCCCTCGGCGACCAGCTTGGCGTCGAGCTCCGGCTTTCGGATTTCGGCGATATTGAGGCGCACGTCCTGGACCGTCATCCCCAGGATCTTGGCGACGGCGGCGCGCAGCTTCTCGATGTCCTCGCCCTTCTTGCCGATCACGATTCCCGGCCGGGCCGTGTGGATGGTGATGTTGGCGCGGCGCGCGGCGCGCTCGATGTGAATGCGGCTGACCGAAGCGTCGGCGAGCTTCTTCGCGAGGAACTCGCGCACCAGGAAATCGGTGTGGATGTTCGAGGCGAACGTCTTCGTTCCGGCGTACCACTTCGACGTCCAGTCGCGCGTGATGCCGAGACGGATGCCAATCGGATTTACTTTCTGACCCATGCTGTTTTAGGCCTCTCGCTTACCGTCGGACACTTGAACCAGGATGTGGCTGTTGCGCTTGGCGATGCGCACGCCCCTGCCCTTGGCGCGTGCTTGAAAGCGCTTGAACATCGGCGCCGGATCGACCTCGACGCGCGTGACCTTCAGGTCGTCCACGTCGGCGTTGAAGTTGTTGTAGGCGTTGGCGATGGCCGAGTCGAGCACCTTGAGCACGATGCGCGCGCCCTTCTTCGGCATGAACTTCAAGGTGGTAACCGCGAGCGTCGCGGACTTGCCGCGGATGGTGTCCACCACCAGGCGGCACTTCTGCGGAGAGATACGCGCGTAGCGCAGTTTCGCTGTGGTTTGCATGCTTACTCCGCCGCCGAGACTTTCTTGTCGCCCGAGTGCGACTTGAAGGTGCGGGTGGGGGCGAACTCACCGAGCTTGTGACCGACCATGTTCTCCGAGACGAGCACCGGGACATGGAGGCGCCCGTTATGCACCGCAATGGTGAGACCCACCATGTCCGGAATGATCATCGAGCGGCGCGACCAGGTCTTGATCGGCCGGCGATCGTTCTTCTGACTCGCCGTCTGCACCTTCTTGGCGAGGTGCAAATCGACGAACGGACCTTTCTTGAGCGAACGAGGCACTGCGATATCTCCTAGGAAGCTCTAAACCGTTACAGCCGTTTGTTCTTGCGGCGCTGGACGATCATGCTGTCCGTGCGCTTGTTGTGGCGGGTCTTCTTGCCCTTGGTCTGCAGACCCCACGGGCTCACCGGATGCGGATTACCCTGGCCGGATTTGCCTTCGCCGCCGCCGTGCGGATGATCGACCGGGTTCATGACCACGCCGCGCACCGTCGGGCGCACGCCGAGCCAGCGCACCGCCCCCGCCTTGCCGAACACGCGCAGATTGTGTTCGTCGTTGCCGACCTCGCCGATGGTGGCTCGGCAATCGATGTGGATCTTGCGGATCTCGCCCGACTTCAGGCGGACGCTCGCATACAGACCCTCGCGCGCCGCGAACTGCGCCGAGCCTCCGGCGCTGCGCACCAGCTGCCCGCCCTTGCCCACCTTGAGTTCGATGTTGTGCACCGTGCTGCCGACCGGAATGTGCCGCAGCGGCAGGGCGTTCCCCGCCTTGATCGGGGCGTCCGCGCCGGAGCGGATCTCATCGCCCGCCTTCACGCCCTTCGGCGCGAGGATGTAGCGGCGCTCGCCATCCTTGTAGAGCACGAGCGCGAGATGCGAAGTGCGGTTCGGATCGTACTCGAGGCGCTCGACGACGCCGGGAATACCGTCCTTGTCGCGCTTGAAATCGATGATCCGGTAGCGCTGCTTGTGACCGCCGCCGATGTGGCGCGTGGTCTGCCGGCCGGAATGATTGCGGGCGCCGGTACGATTTTTCTTGGTGGTCAGCGACTCGATCGGTCCGCCCTTGTGCAGATGCGAGCGGTCGATCTTGACCACGAATCGCGTGCCGGGGGAAGTCGGTCTCATCTTGATGAGTGCCATGATCCTTCAGTCCTTACTTCGCGCTGCCGGTGAAGTCGATCGACTGGCCGGCCTGCAAGCGCACGTAGGCTTTCTTGTGGCCGTTGCGCTTGCCGGGAACGTTCTTGAAGCGGCGGGTCTTGCCGGGCTTGTTGAGGAGGTTCACGCCCTCGACCTTGACCTCGAACATGAGTTCGACCGCGGCCTTCACGTCGCTTTTGGTCGCATCGCCGAGCACACGGAATACGTATTGATTGCCCTTCTCGGCGATGGTGGCGGCCTTCTCAGAGACATGCGGCTGCACCAGCACGTTCATCAGTCGTTCTTTATTCATGCGCGCCTCCGAGACGCTGTTCGAGCAGCTTCAACGCGCCGACGGTCGCGATGACCTTGTCGTGCTTGATGAGGCTCACGGGATCGAGCGAGGCGACCGGAATCACCTCCACGTAGGGAATGTTGCGGGCCGCGAGGAACAGCTTTTCCTCGAATGCCTCGACCAGAATCAAGGCGCGGGTGAGGCCAAGCTCTGCCAGCTTGCCGATCAAGAGCTTGGTTCGCGGGGCGGAGAGCTCGAGGCTCTCGACGGCGACCAGACGATCCTGGCGCACCAGCTCCGAGACCATCGACTGCATCGCGGCGCGATACATCTTGCGGTTCACTTTCTGGGTGAAATCCCGGGGGCGCGCGGCGAAGGCGCGGCCGCCGCCGACCCACAGCGGGCTTCGGATCGAACCGGCGCGGGCCTGACCCGTGCCCTTCTGGCTCCAGGGCTTCTTGCCGCCGCCGCGCACTTCGGCACGCGACTTCTGGCGCTTGGTGCCCGCCCGGCCGCCGGCCATATAGGCGGTCACGACCTGATGCACCAGCGCCTCGTTGTAGGCCCGGCCGAACGCGACATCCGATAACTGGATTTCGCTCGAGGACGCGGCATTTTTTAGCTGCAACTTCATGGCGGTCACTTCTTGTCAGTTACTTCTTGGCGGCCTTGGGTGCCGCCGCGGGCTTGGCGGCGGGCTTGGCCCCGGGAGCGGCCGGCGCCTTGTTCGGCGCGAGACGCTTGCGGCGCAGCTGCGCCTCCGCCTTGACGGACGGACGCACGATCACGCGGCCGCCTTCGGAGCCGGGCACGGCGCCCGAGATCAACAGCAGATTGCGCGGCACGTCGATATCGACGATGCGCAGGTTCTCGATGGTGCGGTTGCGCACCCCCATATGACCCGACATGCGCTTGCCCTTGAACACGCGGCCCGGCGTCTGGCGCTGACCGATGGAGCCCGGCGCACGGTGCGAGACGGAATTTCCGTGGGTCTTCATGCCGCCCGCGAAGTTGTGGCGCTTCATGGTGCCGGCGAATCCCTTGCCGACCGTGGTGCCGGTGACATCGACCACCTGGCCCACTTTGAACATGTCCACCTTGATCTCGCCGCCCGCGGCGAGCGACTCGCCCTCGCCCTTCTTCAGGCGGAATTCCCGGGAAGCATCGCCCGCGGCCACGTTGGCCTTGGCGAAATGGCCCGCCAGCGCCTTGGACACCCGCGAAGGGCGCCGGCTGCCGATGGTGACTTGAATGGCGCTATATCCGTCGGATTTCTCGCTTTTGACCTGCGAAATGCGATTGGGGAGCGCCTCGACGACCGTCACGGGGACGGTAACGCCGGCGTCAGTAAAAACGCGGGTCATGCCGCATTTGCGGCCAACCAGACCAATGGTCATTGTCAATCCTCATAACGCAGAACCGGTTAGGGCTCCGCTTTGCAATTAGCCGGCGGTTTGGATGCTCGAGACCCCAGGACCCTTGGGCCGGCCGGCCGCGATTGCCGGTACGTACCTTGGATAACTGGCGTCGGCGCCCACGCGCTCCGACCTCAAAATTGGACGGCGGAGTATACCGGACTTCGTGAGCAGTACAAGTTTTTGAAAGACCGGTACCCGCCGTTGCCCGGGCGAGCGGTGCCCGCAGGCCTATGCTGCATCGCAGCACTACGCTCGCGGCACCTCGGGCGGTTCGACCTCAAAGCGGACCCGCCCGAGAGATTTCCGCGAGAAAGGCATCGCCGTACTCGTCGAGCTTCTTCTGCCCGACGCCCGGGATATCGAGCAACCGGTCGGCCGTACCCGGCTTCTGCGCCGCCATGGCCTGTAGCGTCCGGTCGCTGAACACCACGTAGGCCGGCACCTTGCGCTCATCCGCCAACCGTTTGCGAAGCGCCCGCAGGCGCTCGAACAGCACGGCATCCGGCGCCGCGTCCGCGTCCTCGTCCTCGTCGGTCGCTACCGGGGCCCCAACGGGCACACGCCGAATCGGCGCACCCCGGGCCTGCGGCGCGCGCGCCGGACGCCCCGGATCGCCCGCAAGCGGCGCCCGCGCGTTCCGCGCCTGCTCCACGATGTCCCGCCCGGTGCAATTCCCGCACGATTCCCCGCATGCGGGCACCTCTTCCGCGAAATGGCCCGCGAGGCGGCGCCACAGGCACGAACCGGCGTCCGCCAGGTCGAACATGCGGCGCACGGCGCGGCGCTGCTGATCCGCGACCTCGGAGTCGGCGGCACCCGAGCCCTCGATCAGCCGATCGAGCGAAATCACGTCCGCCCACGAATAGAACAGGACGCAATCGGCCGGCGCACCGTCGCGGCCCGCGCGGCCGATCTCCTGGTAATACCCCTCGATCGAGCGCGGCATGTCGCGGTGAAGCACGTAGCGTACGTTCGATTTGTCGATTCCCATGCCGAAGGCGATGGTGGCGCACACCACGTCGAGATCGTCGCGGCTGAACTCGTCCTGTACCCTCGCACGCTCCTCGGGCGTGAGTCCGGCGTGATACGCCGCCGCCCGCACCTTGCGTTCCCGCAAGAACTCCGCCGTCGCCTCCGCCGCCTTGCGCGAGAGGCAGTACACGATGCCGGACTCGCCGCGGCGCGCACGGACGAGGCGCAGGATCATGTCCCGCACGCCGGTACCCGAGCCTTTCTTGACGGCATACAGGCGCAGATTGGAACGGTAGAAGGAGCCACGGACGTGCAGCGGATCGCGCAGCGCCAATTGCTCCGCGATATCGTTCTTGACGCGCGGCGTCGCGGTCGCGGTGAGAGCGAGCACCGGGATGCGCGGAAAGCGCCGCTTGAGTCCGGCGAGGTTGCGATACGCCGGGCGAAAATCGTGACCCCACTCGCTGATGCAATGCGCCTCGTCCACCGCGACCACCTTCAAGTCGAGCGACTCGAGCAAATGCCCGACGGAGGCGTCGAGGCCCTCGGGCGCGGCGTACAGAAGCTCGAGTTCTCCCGCCTTGAGCCGCGCCGTGCGCCGCGAGCGCTCGGCGGCGTCCAGCGACGAGTTCAGGAAAGTGGCGCGGATTCCCAGCTCGCCCATCGCATCGACTTGATCCTTCATGAGCGAGATCAGCGGCGAAACCACCAAGGTCACCCCGCCTTTGAGCCTCGCGGGAATCTGATAGGTCACCGATTTTCCGGCGCCGGTGGGCATCACGGCGAGACAGTCGCGGCCGGCCATCACCGCCTCGATGATCTCGAGCTGTCCCGGACGGAACGACGGATACCCGAACACCTCTTTCAACACCGCGAGCGCGGGACCCGCGGTATCCGCGGTGCGGGATTGCTTGGCGCGCGTCGATGCCTCGCGCAGCAAGGTCAAGGTCTCCGGCGTGAACAAGCGCGGCGTCTCGCGATAACGTTGCCGCAACCGGTCGAGCGTCGACTCGATCGCGGCGGCCGGCAGATCGATGAGCGCCCGTGCTTCGGCGAGCACTTCCTCCACGGTGGTGAGTCTGGCCTCCATCAGGGACGGCATCGTGCCAGAGGCAGCGATGCTCCCGCCACGCAATTTTCTCGCTCGATCACGTGGATTGCCGCCCGCGGGTCGGCGACTAGCGGCAAACAACGCAGTTGGGCTGTGCGCGATCGGCGATGGTGGGCGTACACTTCGGATTAAACTCCGGACGCATCTCGGGGAAGATAGTGCGCATACTCGCAGGTCGTGAATCCTTGGTATCTGCACAAGCAGGGATCCCTAGGCCACTTGCTCACTGGCCATCGCGGACCGTTGAGGGACGTAAATTCGCTCGGTACCTGGCGGCGACTGCAAAAAATCCACTGGTCCTCTCCCCGCGCAGGGAATATGTATTCATCCTGAGCCACATGCGCTGCCGTACCTCGCTTCTGGCGCACATTCTCGGCAGCCATCCGCAGATCTCCGGCCATTCGGAGATGCATCAGGGATACTCGAATTTCCTCGACCTGTTGAAACTGCGATGCAAGGTGTCCATGGACAACTCGCATACCCTGAAGGGGCGTTATGTGCTGGACAAGGTGCTCGATGGCTACGCTCTCAGCCGCCGAATACTGGCCGCCCCGTCGACGAAGCCGATTTTCCTGTTGAGGGAGCCGGAATCGAGCCTGAAGAGCATCGTCGCCATGGGACGCAGCTACGCTGGCGTCGGCTGGCATGGCGATCCCCGCGAGGCACTGGCGTACTACGTCGCCAGGCTCGCACAGCTCGAGGACATCGCGAAGGCTCGCGCCGACGCCGGTGCCTCGCCCGCTTTCTTCTGCGATTCCGAGGATCTTCTCGGTCGCACGGACCTGGTCCTGCGGGAATTGGCGCGATGGCTGGGCCTCGAGATCGAACTGAGCCCTAACTACAGCGTCTTCGATACCACCGGACGATTGGGCTGGGGCGACCCTTCGGACGCCATCAAGTCGGCCCGGGTCATCAATTCCGCTTCGTGCCACGGCGGGATCGAACTGGACCCGGGCATTTTGGAGGAGGCAACGCCGCGATACCACCGTTGCCGGAACACGCTCCTCGCGCTCTGCCGCACGGCCCGGATAGAATCGCAGCAAGACCCGGGAGCGGCAAAGGCGCCTAGCGCGCCCTAGTTCAGCTTGATCTGGACGTCCACGCCCGCCGGCAGCTCGAGCTTCATCAACGCGTCGACCGTCTTGTCGGTCGGGTTGAGGATGTCCATGAGCCGCTTGTGGGTGCGTATTTCAAACTGGTCACGCGCGTCCTTGTCGCCGTGCGGCGAGACCAGCACCGTGAAGCGCTCCATCTTGATGGGCAGGGGCACGGGGCCCTTGACGGTCGCGCCGGTGCGCTTCGCGGTGTCGACGATCTCGCGCGCCGACTTGTCGATCAAACGATGATCGAAAGCCTTCAGGCGAATACGAATGTTCTGATTAGCCATAAATGTCCTACGGCGCGTTGCGCCTTACGCAATAACCTTGGAAACCACGCCCGCGCCGACGGTCTTGCCGCCCTCGCGGATCGCAAAGCGCAACCCCTGCTCCATCGCGATCGGAGCAATCAGCTCCACCACGATCTTGATGTTGTCACCCGGCAT
>JBEKHK010000059.1:0-17337 GCA_050012315.1 Steroidobacteraceae bacterium
GGTGTATCGCTACGCTCGACCTTCACCGCGATGAGGGACTTCCGCCGAGCAGCGGGCGCTCGATGAAAGCATCGAGTTTGCGATATCGTTCCTCGCCGAGACTCCCCGGAGCGGATACGTTCTGATGCTTCTAGTGTCCGTCGAGAGCGTGCGACAGATGAAGGGAGAATTGATGATCGGCGATCCAGTGCGATGAAGGACTTCAGTGCTCAATTTCGCGCCCTCATCGAGGCGGAGTTGCCTGAAGGTTCGCGCATCGTCATGCCCCGAGGTGATGAGGGCCTCATGATCCTCGCCACCTGGCGTCTGCCACCCGGCGATCCTTTCCGTCCCGCCAAGCGCTCGCGCATGGTGCGAATCGCCATCACTCAGGAGGCGCTCGAGGACTACGCGGCCGGGAGCGATGGGGTGCGACTCGCGAGCAATGAACGGCTGATCGAGTGGCTTCGCCGCCAGATCGCAGCCTTCGATCCTCATCACGATGCGCCCTTAGGGGTGGAGCCCACGCCGGTGACCTGGCCCTTGGGAACCCGCGAGCTCAACGGCTGACTATTTCAGGCAGCGAGTTTTTTGACGTACTGCTTTAAGTGGAGCGTCGCCATGGCAACATCGGCGTCGCTCAAGCTTTCGGGTTCCCGCCGAACCCATCCCGCGAGCTCCTTCGGGTTCAGCACCCAGATGTCCGAGCCGCGTGCCGAGGGCCTACGATTCACGAACCAATCTAAGAACACCACCACGCCGCGCACGGGAAAGTCTTTGGACGTGGACTCGCGCAGGAGCGCTTTGATGGAGGCGGCCTCCGCCTTGCACTGAGCAATCGGGGCGGCATCGGGCGCCCGGGTCGCGATGTGGATTTGCTCGCCGTCGAAGTCCATTTGCCACACATGATCGGGCTTGCTCCAGGCCTTCGTCTCCACGACGAAGATGCCGCGGGTGCAGATCACCACATGATCGACGTTACCCTTCTCGTCCGGGATGTCGTGAAGCACTTGGGCGCCGTGGCGTTTGAACTCCTCCAAGAGCTCCGCGACCTCCCGTTCGCCATCCCTGCCCTTCCTTAAATTCCGTACCTGCTTCTTGGCCCGAATGAATTTCCGCACGCACCAGGCGGTCGCGACACTGGCGATGAGCGCATAGAGTCCAGGCTCCCTCGGAGCGTGCAGAACCTTTGCCACCCACTCGATGACCGCGACCACCCACAAGACCGCGGCGGCGAGGAGGTACGCCGCAAAGTCGTCGTTCACGACCCGATCGATTTCTTCATCGAGCGATTGACCGGGATTTCGTAAAGGCTGTGATCGGACTTTCAGTGATTTCGCCATGCCGTCGTTCCTTAACAGACTGACGCGAATCATCGTCAGTTGGCTTAGGGAAATCCGAGGCGCAATTCACGAACTTGGGTTCGATAGATTGAATACGCAGGTCAAAGGACCCATGTGGCATCAGCCATCTCTTGCCAAGGAGTCTCCCAGGTCGGATGCTCGGTGACTTTCCTCACCGGTCGAATCAAGGATGCTTCAAGATCAATTCCTAGACTCCGTGACCCAAGGCCGCGTACCGGTCACGATCTATCTCGTGAATGGGATCAGACTCCAAGGCGAGATCGAGTCCTTTGACCAATACGGCCTCCGGCTACGCGGGAGCTCGCAGCAGTTCGTCTATAAGCACGCGATCTCGACCATTCTTCCGAACCCGGATGTGCCCAGCTCCGATCGATCCGGCGAGGGAGCAGCAGTGACGGAGCGCCGAGCGGCCACGTTGCGGCCGCGTACATCGCGATCGCCCTAAGTTGAGATCACAGTCGGTGATCTCAACATTGAGATCGCATGGGCTCACCCGAAGAGTGGGTCAGGCGCCAACTGATGGAGACGCCAGCTCCAAAACGACGCGGTATTTGGCTTCACGGCAAATATATAGCCACGCGATCGGCAATCGCGTACGAAAAAAGCATGAAATTCTCCATGCGTCCGAGAGATTGCCTGGGGCGCAGCGTAGCGGCCGCGGCCTAGGGGTGGCCCCGAAGGAATAGGCCGGCGAGTTGGCTTTTTGATGCAAAAAAGGCGACAATTGATGCTAATTATGCATCGATCTGCCGCCAGTGTCCTGTTTCCAGGGTATCGCCGACGCGTGCTGGGGATGCTGCTGCTGCATCCGGAAGAATCCTTGCATGGCCGAGAGCTCGCTCGGCGCACGGGGTTGCCCGCCGGTACGTTGACCCGAGAGCTGAAACTCCTGGCGGAGGCGGGGCTCCTCAAGCGCGAACGCCGTGGCAATCAACTTATTTACAGCGCCAACCGCGAATCCCCTATTTTCGCTGAATTAGCGCAAATCCTACGCAAGACCTCCGGGGTCGCCGATGTGATTACCGAGCATCTCGAGCCCTTGTCCGGGGCCATCCAGGTTGCCTTCATCTTCGGCTCGGTCGCTCGCGGAGTGGAGCGACCGGGGAGCGATGTGGATCTGATGGTCATTGGCTCAGGGGACTTTGGCAGCGTCGTCGAGGCCCTCTATCCGGCGCAAGCGATGCTGGCGCGCGAGATCAATCCGAAGATCTTCTCGACCGCCGAATGGAAAAACAAGATTCAAGAGAACAATCCGTTCGTGATCGATGTGCTGGCACAGAAAAAGATTTTCCTGAAGGGCGATGAGCATGAGCTTGCAGAACTTAGTCGGCATTAGTCTGGATACGATCACGCCGGCGCGTGAGACCGTGCGGCGCTTGCTCGAAGGAGCGGCCCGTCACATCGCCGATGCGAGAGTAACCGTCGTGAGCGCGGACACCCGCTTTACGAGTGCCTACACGGCCATTCGCATGCTCGCCGATGTGGGACTTCATGCGCACGGCTATCGGACCCTCACGAGTAAGCCGGGACATCATCAAACGGCCATCCAGACGTTGCCCAGCACGCTGGGCATTGACAGCCGTACGGTGATTCGACTCGACGGACTACGCAAACAGCGCAACCTCACCGAGTACACCGGCGATCTCGTTCCGGAATCGGCCGTGGCCGAATGTCTTTCCCAGGCACAGTCGCTCTACGCCACCACGCTCGACTGGCTCAAAGCGAATAAACCGGAATTGCTGTAACCGATTGTAGGTACAGAGCACGGCATAGCGGCCTGTTGGGGCTTTTTTTCTCGAAGAGAAGCCGCCGACCCGGCGGCCGGCGGCAACTTGCGCGCGCGTGTCAGGCTTGTATCAGTCCGCGCGCTCGTGCGCTGGCGGTGTAGGCGGACAGAGGCTGCGTGGCGACGAAATCGGGATCGCACTCGATGCGAAAGCCGTGCTTGAGCTGCGCCTGGGCGATGGCACTCAGGAGGACGAAGCCTTCGTAGGGATGGCCGTGGCCATCGTCGTAGAGACCGTAGGCGTAGTCACCGCCCTGCGGGTCGAGCTCGGCGATGAGGCAGACGAGGTAGCCGTCGGGGACGAAGAGTTTGACGACCGGGAACGGGTCGACTTCGTGACCGCGCTCTGCGGCCTCGCGCGCCGCGCAGGCATTGGCGATCAGTTGGGACTTTTGAGATTCGGTGAGGAGATTCATGGGTAGGTTCCTTGGGTTGGGGGACCCCGGTGGTCCCTTCACTTCACCCAGGGACCACCGGGGTCCCCTCTTGGAACCGCTGTGATGAGGCGGTGTCGAGAGCTCTCGCTCCCATCACGTGCACCGGCCGTGACAGCGGCTTTGCGCTGGCGCGGGCGGTGCTTGGTACGTAAGCCGGTCGCGGAGATATCACGGCCTCAGCGCGGCGTACACCCAGTGGGGCGTGGAGGCGAATTTCAGATAGCCCTGCAAATCGGGGATCTGCTCGATCTCGCTCGGCAGGACGGCGGATTCGATCACGTGGTGCTCGCTGACGGTTTTGGTGGCGAACCACTGTTTGGGGGGGTGGGAGTGGGAGATGCTTTTGCGGATGATTTCGCGCTCGCCGATCAGTTTGGAGGCGAAGCTCGCGGTGCCGCCGCCCTCGCTTGCCGAGCAGCGGAGGATCAAGGTGTTGCCGCAGTTCTCGATCATGGTGTCGGCCTCGGCGTGGCCGAAGGTGGCGCCGACCTGGGAGATGGATTGAAAGCCTAGAACGCAGCGACCGCCAAATTTCCGAATCCGCGGAAGAGCGTCCTTCAAACCCTCGATGGGGCCCAAAGCGTCGAGTTCGTCGATGATGAACCAAAGTTTTGCATCGCCTTCAGGGAGCGTCATGGTTTCGACGATGGCGAGATGCATCCAAGTGGAGATCAGGGTTCTGAGAGCGGCGATTTGGCCCGCCCGATAGGGAAGGAACAGAACTCCCCTGCCCTCTTTGATCCAGCGGCGGATCGAGAACGCCTGCGTTCGTTGGTCGTTGATGTACGCGAGCGCGGAGATGGCGGAGATGGTGACGGAGCGGATGGAGCCGAACATGCGCTCGTTGCCGGAGGCGACGAAGGGCTGCGCCGGTGTGTCCTCGAGGAGGTTCTGGAGCTCGTCGATGGGCGCGGACGTGATGAGGCGGTAGAGGCCCGCATTATCGCGCAGGCCGGAGCGGTAACTCTGGCGCATCACGGCGGTGAGGAATATTTGGGCGTATTGCCGCCAGGTGCGCTCATCGCCCGTGCCGTCGGGGATGAGCGAGCGGGCGAGCTGGTCAAAGTCGTACGGGTCGCGAATCTCGGCGAAGAGGTCCCATTTGGGGGAGCGGTCCTCGAAGGGGTTCAGGATAAGATCGCCGCGTGATTCGTTGAAGAAGCGTGCGCGGTAGGCGGCGTCGGGGTCGGCGATGATGGCTCGATCGTGGCGCGCGAGAGCGCCGGCGAGGAGCTCGCGGATGGCGGTACTCTTGCCGGTACCGGTGGTACCGAGGAACTTGAAGTGTTTGGTTTCGTCGTGGGGTGGGACGGGGTGGCCGGCGAGCGTGAGGGTGGATGAGTCGAGGTGCGCACCGGGTTGCGGCCTCGTGGTGTGGGCGGGAGCGGTGATGACGGTGCCGCGTTGATGCTTGGGTTCGCCGAAGGCCGGTATCGGAAGACCGTGGTGGCCCAGGCCGTACGCGACGGGCAGACCCGATGCGAAGCCGATGATCGCCGCGATACCGTCGGGCAATATCAGCGACAGCAGCCCGGCGAAGAGACTGGAGAAAAGGACGGCGATGAGCGCGAGCAGCAGCGAGCCCAACAGATAGCGCCGCCAGGGCGCGCGGCCGGCGATGCAGCCGGCAAGGACGGCGGCGAGGGCTACGAGGTAGGCGCGCTTGAACGTGATGAACGCCACGATGGCGGAGACGGGGGGCGCAGGGAGGGGGGCGGTCATGTTCGAGGGTTCCTTTCCGTGGGAAGGTCGACAGTCCGTGTGATCCGCTCGGTGCCGCGGGGATTACCAACGGCATTTGGGTGAGTTTGCCTGGAAATGCGGAGGGTTGGGAGCACCCGCCTCGAAGCCGCGTCAGCCGGCTAATTGCGGTGCACAAAATCGCTGTCGGCGCGCGGACGGCCCGGCAATTCGATGGGCTCGATTGCCGAAAGACGAGCATCGGCGCATACTCCCGTATATTCTCGTCAGGAGATATCGGGAGGATGGAGACGATGCGACACCCCATTGAAGATTCGACGGCGCCCGAGTGGCCGGCGGGGCTCTACGAGCGGGCGCGGCGGCGGCTGCTCGAGAACGAGCCGCTGCTCGATGCGAGCGATGGGGGGCCGTCGGCCGCGGCCTTGTCGGCCGGGGAAGTGGCGGCGTTGGAGTCGGTGGGGTTGTCGACCGCGCCGTTCAACGGGAGCGCGGCGGCGGATCCGCTGCAGCGATCGATTGCCGACTACATGGCGCTCCTCGACACGAGCCACACGACGAGCCAGGCGGCGAAGTACCTGAAAGTCGATGTCAGTCGGATTCGGCAGCGGCTGCGCGAAGGATCGCTGCTCGGGATCGAGTATGACGGGGAACGACGCTTGCCGCGATTTCAGTTCGAGCGGCGACAGGTGGTACCGGGACTGCGGGAGACCCTGAGCGCGCTACCGGTGGGACTGAATCCGCTCGACGTGGCGCAGTGGTTCTTGGCGCCGAATGTGGATCTCGAGGCGGACGATCGTCGCTTGAGTCCGCGGGAGTGGCTGTTGCGCGGGCATTCGGTGGAGACGGTGGTCGCGCTGGCACGTGGGTTTGAGTAAGGGCGCGCGCCTCGAGTGACGTTGGCGAAGTTTCCACAATCGCCGGGGGCGGCGGCACTCGCGCGGGTGCTGCCGAGTTGGCAGACGCTGCCCGCCGGGACGGTGCTCGCGCGGGTGTATTTCTCGAGAAGTCCGCATGCGCTTCGGTGGAACGAGCTGCGTCGCTTTGGACCGCTGAACGCGCGCTGGGATCATCATCAGCCGACGGCGAAGGGCTTGCCCTGCTGGCAGGAGCGCGGCGTGTATTACGCGGCGGGTGATGCGAAGACCTGCCTGGCGGAGGTGTTTCAGGCGACGCGGCGCATCGACCGGGTGTTTCAGGCGCCGTGGCTCGTGGTATTCAAGACGGTGCAAGCACTCGAGGTGCTCGATTTGAGCGGAGATTTCGCGACCCGGATGGGGGCTTCGATGGCGATTCATTCGGGGAGCCGGGTGCGCGCGCGCGCGTGGGCGCGCGACCTCTATGAGGCGTTTCCGGCGTCGGAGGGGATTTTATATTCGGCCTCCATGCAGGGCGGGGCGCCGGCGCTGGCGATCAATGAGCGGGCGCTTCAGCGGGGGGCGTTGTTTCCGGCGCACCCCGAGTTTCATCGGGCCCTCGCGGATGATGCGATGCTGGATCCGTTGAAGCACGCGGCGCGGGCGCTGGGGTATGCGTTGCGGTAGGGGTCGTTACAGACTGAAATCGTCGTCGCGGCGCTGTTCGCGGCCGCGGTCTTGCTCGGCGGGACGGGGAGCCTCGTAGTGGCCTCCGCCGCCCTCCTCCCTCTCGATCGGCCATGGGCCGGGATGCTGCGCGCGGAAGGCGGCCCAGCGGGCGACGGCGGCGGCGCGGATTTCTTCTGACGTGGCGGGATACTTGGCGTAGCTCGGTGTGCTCGACGTGGATGAGTCGGACATCTCTCGGTCGAGATAATCGTGCGCGAGCTCTTTGTGGCGGGCTCGGGCGAGCGTGGACTGGAAGCGTTCGCGCGCGAAGCGGGGATCGATGGCGGCGGCGGGGCCCAAGGCGGGGACGAATTCTTCGTTCGCGTAGTAGAGCGTGGCGGCTTCGCGATGCCGGGAGAGCGCGACGTAGCTGGTATGACGGTCGAAATAGCGGCTCGCGAGGATGTAGGCGCGATCGACGGTGGAGCCTTGGGCCTTGTGGACGGTGGTGGCGTAGCCGTGGTCGAGGTCTTGGTAATCGCGGGATTCGACCACGATGCGTGCCTCGTCGTTACCGTCGAGGCGGACCACGAGAACGCCGCGCTCGATGGCTTCGACGGTGCCGAGTGAGCCGTTTTTGACGCCGAGGCTTTTCTCGTTGCGCAGGAACACGATGCGGTCGTTGACGGCCATTTCGCGTTTGCCGCGGGTGGTGGCGATGACTTCGGCGTGGCCCAACTCGCGGCGGGACTTGCGGATCTCGCGGGCGGCGGTGTTCAGGTCGCGCACGTCGTCCCGGGTGTAGGCGAGGATGAGGCGGGAGTCCTCGGGGGCTTGCGCGGCGTCGCTGGCCCAGGTGTCGAGGAGGCGCCGGCGGGCCTCGGCGTGGGTGACGGTCTGAGTGATGGCGCCCTCGCGCTCGTAGGCTGCGAGGGCTTGTAGTGTTTGACCGGTGGCGAGGGCTTGGGTGGCGTCGCGCGCCCACGGGTGATGTTGGCGTCTCACTTGCGTGAGCTCGGACATGCCGACTTCGGTGACGACGCCGCGGAACGGGGCGCCGGCTTCGATGGCTTGGAGCTGCTCCGGGTCACCGACGAGCACTACCTTGGCGCGGGCCTGGTCGGCGTGGGCGAGGATGCGTTCGAGTTGCTTCGTGCCGATCATGCCGGCCTCATCGATCACGAGGACGTCGTTCTTGGTGAGGGGATAGCGGCCTTCCTTCCAGGACCATTCGTAGCTCGCGAGGGTGCGTGAGGGGATGCCGGAAGCGCTCTGAAGATTCTCGGCGGCGATGCCGGAGAGGGCTGCGCCCTTCACGGTGAGGCCCTCCATGTCCCAGGCGCGGCGGGCGGCCTCGAGCAGGGTGCTCTTGCCGCTACCGGCGACCCCAACGAGGGCTTTGATGTCGCCCTCCCCGGTCACGTGCTCGAAGGCGCGGCGCTGCTCGGCGCTCAAGGTGCTCGGGGTGAGCGCTGCCTGCTGGCGTTGGGCTGCCACGCCGTGGCCGCGGCGGGTGGTCATGGCGGCGGCGCGGGAGAGGAGCGATTTCTCGGCCTCGAGCATGTCGCGCGTGGTGTAGCGCATGCGGCGGTGGTCATCGCGCCCTAGCGGGACGAGCTCGCGAGCGGCGGTCACCTTCAGATAGGCCGCGTCGAACTGAGCAGCGCCGTCGGTGCGGGTGTGGAGCCACTTCGCAATGTCGTGATGCGTGAAGGTGGAACGCTGATGGGTGATGGCGTGCAGCGCGACCGTGGGGTCGGCGATGATGGTCTCGCCGTTCTCGCGGGCGATGCGGGACTGGGTTTCGATGCGCTCGGCGATGTGGCGCGGGATCTTGGCGTCGGGGGTTTGGCGTTCTTGGCCGACGCCGATTTTCTTGCCCGGCGTGAGCTCGATCTGTTGTGCGTCCAAGGTGCGGTGGTCGATGCGCACGGCGTGACCGGCGCGGGCCAGGTGGAGGTTATGGGTCTCGGCCCAGGCGGCGCGCCATTCGACCAGCTGGGCGGTGGCGTTCCAGGCGCGCACCTTCGGGCCGAAACCGTCGCCCTTCACGGCGCGGGTGGTGAGCATGAGGTGGGCGTGGGGGTTATTCGGGTTGTCGCGGTGGATGGCCAAGTCGGCGACCATGCCTTTGGCTACGAAGTGGGTCTTGATGTAGTCGCGCAGGAGCTCGACGCTTTGCTCGTGAGTGAGCTCGATGGGGAGCGCGATTTCCAACTCGCGGGCGAGCTGGGCGTCCTTGCGCTTCTCGGCGGCCTCGACGCCGTTCCACAAGGATTCGCGATCGAGCATCCAGGCGGGGGCGCCGTCGGGGGCGAGGATTTCGGTGTGGGCGACGCCGACTTTGCGGCTGTAGTCCTGGGTGATGCCGTAGCGGTCATCGGCGAGCGCGGAGCCGGAGCGATAGGCGGCTTTGGCGACGGCGCTTTGGCCGCGCTTGCGGGAGATGATTTTGGCGGTGACGTGGTAAATGGCCATGTCGGGGAGCGAACTCGATCCTTGTCGCTGGGCAGGTCCCTTTGTTGCTTCTCTATCCCGCGTCGCGTAGCGACGTATAAGTGCGCTATACGGAGTCAGGCGGGAGATTATGCCTGCATGGGCGCGTCCCGCAAGCTGGAAGGTGCGAAGGATTTTTCTGGCGACGGCAAGGGCTCGGGGGATTAGACCGGGCGCCTTGGGCGGCCGGTCCATGCGGGGCCTTCCGGTCGCCCTCAGGGCGAGCGGAAGGCGTCTCCTACTACGTAGCGAATCACGCCGGTGACGGGAGCGGCGATGGCGTCGATGTCGGCGCTCACGCCCTCGGTGCGAATGAGGGCGAGCGCCTGAATGGGCGCTCGGGGGAACGCGCGGTGAAGCACGGCGGCGGCGGCGAGGAGCGTGCGGCCGCGGGTGACGACATCATCGACCAGCAGTAGGCGGCGGGCGGGTGGCGTGAGGGTGTTGAGACGGAGCGAGGCGACATGCTCCCAGAAGTCGGGGCGCGATGCGGGGCGTGACCAGGCGGACTTGGCGAGGGCGGTTCGGCGGTAGAGCGCGGGCCAGAAGACCGTGCCGATGCCCGCTCGTTGCAGGGCGTGGGCGATGGACTCGGCGGGGGTGGGCGGGCCGAGCGCGAGTGGCGGAAGGTGGCCGGGGACGGGGATGAGGGCGAAGTCGCCCTCGAGGAGGTCTGGCGCGACGAGCTTGGCGATGAGGGCGGCGCTGGCCGCGCACTGAGTGAGCGTGCGGGGGTCGCTGCGTTTCACGGCGTCGCGGAGCTCGCGCGAACGGTGGGCAGTCGGCGAGATGCCGCGGGGGGAATAACAGAACGGGGCGAAGTATCGGAGCGGGTAGCCGGCGGGTAGCGGCGATCGGTTGGATCGCGTGGATGGCGCCGGCGCGTGAGCGTGAGCGTGACTGCACGCGGTCGGTGCGGGGGCGGCGGCGTCCCGGCGCGGTGAGTCCGGAGTTCGTGCGGCCGGTGGCGCTTCGGGTTCGTGGAGCTCGGCGTCCATTTCCGTTTCCATTTCCATGGATTACTTCCTGGGTAAGGTCGCGTGCGGTGCGTGGCGTCGGTCGCGCGCTACCCTGCCCTACCCGCCTGCACGGATGCCGCATGGATGCGCGAGAGAATTCTAGGTACGTCAGACCTTGATGGCGACGCGCTTTGGCGGGGCGTTTATCAAGATAGCCGCGTGATGAAGGATTGCGAGCGCCGGCGCCGCTCCGCGTTTATTGAGATATGCGGCGCGCGTGATACTTTCGCGACGTGCGCGAACCGCGCGGCAAATCCGCTCAGGACGATCATGCCCAAACTCGACGAACAGATCTCGACGCTCGAGGAGAAGCTCAAGCAACTGAAACTCAGGCAGCAGCGGATGGAGGCGCGGCAACGGGCGGTCGCGGCGGAGCGCGAGCGCAAGGCGGAAATGCGGCGGAAAGTGTTGGTGGGCGGGATCGTGTTGGCGAAGGTGCGCGAGGGGGCGATTCCGGAAGCGCAGTTTCGAGGATGGCTCGCGGATTCTTTGTCGCGACCGGACGATCGGGCGCTGTTTGGGTTGGATGGGGGCGGGGAGTCGGCTGCGGGCTAGGCGTCGCCGCTGAGTTTTGGGGGACGGTGCGTTTCGGGAAATTGGCTGAGTTGCTTCAGCGGTCGGTCGTCTTTAATCCCGGTTACTTCATCCGTCTTTTGTCAGCTCCCTCCGCCGTTTTGGCCTTTCTATTCTGCGTGCTCATCAAGGATGTATAGGTAACAACAGGAATAGATACAGGGGCCTTGGGTAAGCATTGGATTTTGATGGAGAAAACGGCAGTCGGTGGAAGAGATGCAACGCTTGGCCGGAAGAGGTGCAACGGGCGCGCGGCAGCGATGGCACGCATGGCGGGAAGAGTTGTCACGGAGAGAGCGGGAAGAAGAATTGGAAAGCGCTTATGAATCAGAAGGTTAGCGGCAAAACGGAAGAGATGTAACGCCCTGCCCTGCCGTGCTTGCAAATGACTGTTTTCGCGCGGTTTTCCACGGAAATCGGCGGGAGATGTCGGTCATCAGCGGAAGAGATGTCACGGCGCATACCGGGGACGTGAAGTCAGGAATCGAGCGCGCGAGGATCTAGGATCTTGCGGGCGGCTTGGCTTTGGCGTGGGCGACGTGGGGGCGTGAGGGTAAGAGCAGGACGCCGGCGTCGCTGATTTTCAATTTCGCTTCGGGATAGACAAGGGCTACGCGCTTTAAGGAGCCCAAGAAAAACTGGCGGAATTTACGCGGGAGCTCGTAGTTGTGGCCGAACTGGTCGGAGAGTTGCGACCAGGAGACGAGGCTCGGTTTGCCCAAGTGAAACAACCGATGCACGAGCCAGGCGTAGACGTCGAGGTCCATCGGACTCTTGCGCAGGCGCTTGATGGCGTCGGTGGCGAGCGGTGCGGAGCGCTCGAGGATGGAATGAAATAACACGCTCGAGAGCGTGAGCGATGAGCCGTTGGCGAAGCCGCCGCCCTGCCCTCGCCGCTGGCGGATCTCGTCCTGCGGGTCGTCCCACCAGAGTTGCGCTTCCTCGACGAAGAGCGCTTGACGGATGTGAAGGCCGGAGCGACCCGCTCCATCGCGGATGTTTTCATCGATGCTGAGGGTGCTGTGAATCAGGCGCAGCAACTGGTTGGCGTAGACGCTCAAGCTGCCGCGTGCGCCGCGGGTGATCGGCACGTCGAGTCGGCGCAGAAAATCGTGGACGGAATCGCCGAGGAAGATTTCGGGCGATTGGGTGCGCACGGCTTCGGAGGTGCAATAGATGGTGAGCAATCGCGCAGGGACGCCGTAAGGTAAACCGACGTCCGGTCGCGTGGTGCCCAGGGTCAATTCGAGCCAGCCGTTTCGGCGCGTGAACGTGGTCGCGTGCTTGGGATCGGCGTGGGGGAACGAGCACTGGATGAGCGGGACGTATTGGAACGAAATGCCCTCCACCGCCGACTCCGCTTGTTTGATGGCGCGATCGACGGACGGGTGGACGGTGGGGGGCGAAACTTTTGCGGCCGACGGCGGGTTGGCCGGAGCCGTCGATCGCGTAGTGCCAGTGGCGGGTCGCGCAGCGTGGGGGTTGGCGGGCGCCGGAGTGTGAAGGTGCCCTGCTCCGCTCTCGACGACGTCCGGATCTCCGCTGTCGGTGATCGGATGGCGAAACGCGCTCTCGGGGAATTCGGGAAAGCGGGCCTTGAGCTTATCGAGCGGCCAGCGGGCTGCGAGCAGGCGCTCGAGGATTTGCTCGCGGGACAGCTGTTGATCGGCGTATTGGCGGATGCGGCGGTCGATGAGCGACGGGTTGCGGGTCGCGGCGGCGGGCTCGGGGGGTGGAGGTGCCGTCACCTACTTCACCGGCCTGCGCGCATTTCTGGTAGATTCCATGCGATATCCGTGGGATGCGGTTCCCTCTCTAGGAGGCAGTGTGCCAGCGATCCGAGCGTTAGACAAGTTGGAAGATATCCTAGCCAGTTCGGAGAACTTCCTCCAAAAAATGCACGAAAGGGGCAACGATCCCCACCAACATAAGCAGCTCAATCGACTCTTTTCGCCCTCGGAGGCGGCGGCGATGGTCGGTCGCGATCGTACCACGCTTGCACGCGCGGAGGCGGAATTGGGGATGGAATCGCTGCAGCGGAATCCTCAGAACAATCGGCGGGTGGGGTACAGCCTGCAGCAGATCCAGGATTTTCGAAAGCACTTTGGGACGCTGCCGTGGCGGGATCCGGTGAGCGATCCGGCGCTGATCATCGCGTGTCAGAACTTCAAGGGCGGGGTGGGGAAGTCGACCACGTGCGTGAATTTTGCGCATTACCTCGCGCTCAAGGGCTATCGGGTGTTGGTGGTGGATACCGATAGCCAGGCGACCACGACCTCGATGTTCGGGTATATGCCGGATGCGGAGATCACCCAAGAGCACACCTTGCTGCCGTATCTGGATAGTACGGAGTCGTCGCTGGTGTATGCGGTGCGCAAGACCTATTGGCCGAATATTGATTTGATTCCGTCGTGCCTCGCGCTCTACGAGGCGGAGATGGCGATTGCGGCGCACTTGGCGACGCAGGCGGATTTGGCGCGGCGGGTGGAGTTCTTTTCGGAGCTGAAGTTCGGGCTGCAGAGCGTGAGTGAGCCTTACGACATCGTGCTCTTAGATTCGCCGCCGGCGCTCGGGTTGATCTCGCTCAATGTGCTCCTGGCGGCGGATGCCTTGGTGGTGCCGACGGCGCCGCGGATGTATGACTTCACGAGCACGGTGCAGTTCTTTCGGATGGTGCACAACTATATCGGGCTGATCGATCCGACCAAGGAGTATCGGTGGATCTCGGTGTTGACGACCTTGTTCGATCAGCGGCTGACGAGTCATAAGCAGTTCTTCGAGGTGATGAAGGCGTGCTTTGGGGATGGGATTTTTCAGCATGTGTTTTTCTCTTCGTCGGAGATCATCAACTCGGCGGTGCAGTACCTGGGGTCGTATGAGCAGCCGAAGCCGAATCGCAAGGTACTCGAGATGCTGGATGGGATCTTCGGCGAGATCGAGTTGCGCGTGATGCGTGAGTGGCCCTCGAAGCGGGCGGCGTTGCAAGAGAAGGGGATTGCGTAATGGCCAGCAAACTATTCGGCGGCGTGAATTTGTCGGATGTGGCGAAGCAGATCAAGGAGAAAGGGGATCCTTCACCGTATGAGCAGTCGCCGGCGCGGCCTAAGGTGCCGGCGGCGGAGCTCGCGCTGACGGGGCGCACGGTGCCCATGGCGGAGCGGACCAGCATCCTGTCCGTGGACCCGCGACGGTGTCGGCCGTGGAAGTATCACAACCGCTCGAGCGCTTGGTACACGAAAGATCGATGCCAGGATTTGATCGATTCGGTGGTGAAGGATGGGCAGTTGGAGCCGGCGCTGGCGCGGAAGGTGGTGGGGGAGGCGGAGTTCGATTTCGAACTCATCTATGGGATGCGGCGGCGGTTCGCGGCGGAGTTCACCCACACGAAGCTGAAGGTTCGGGTGATGGAGGTGGACGACGCGAAGGCGGCGGTGCTGATGCACATCGAGAATGCGGACCGGCAGGACATCACGGCGATGGAGCGGGCGCTGTCCTTTCAGCAGCAGTTGGAGGCGAAAATCTTCGCGACCCAGGATGCGATGGCGGAGGCGTTCGGGGTCTCGAAGGGGCAGGTGACGAAGCTCTTGAAGGCGGCACAGTTGATGAAGCAGCCGACGCTGGCGCAGCTGTTTCCGGATAAGAGCGCGGTGCCGGTGGAGGCGGCGTATCAGCTGACGGTGCTCATGGAGCGGCCGGGGGCGAAGGAGGTGGTGCTCAAGGCGGGGCAGAACTTGCTCGCGAAGGGGGAGGGCGGGCGTTCGCCGGCGGCGACCTTGAAGGCGCTCGCGGGGAGTTTGGATCGGTCGCGGCGGGTGGAGCCGGTGAAGCGGGAGTATCACGTGGGGCCGTCGACGCGGATGACGGCGGTGCGGAATGCCAAGGGCAAGGTGACGTTGGCGTTCCCGAAGGGCTTGCGGGAGGCGGATCGGGCGGGGTTGTTGGCGGCGATCGAGAAGTTGCTCAAGGACCTGGGGTAGGGGCGAGTTTCGTGACGAAACTAACGTAACTTGTTGAATAGATGGATGATAATAGGGGTTGAGGTAGTGTAATCGACCGCGGTCGGACGATCGCGGTCGGGTGTTTCGCCCGCCGGGCGGCGGCTCAAGGATAGGCCCATGATTCGATGGCTCTGGCAGCTTCTCTACGGATCGACTCCGGCGGAATTTCGCAGTGACTATGGACTCGTCGAGTCCGTGGAGCGGCTGCGGGCCGCGACCAAACGATCGGTCTTCTCGGCGCTCGGTGAGACGACCGCCGTCGGGCGAGTGACGGTGGAGCGGGTGCGCCTGCAGCGGGTGATTCCGATGGTGGGGAACTCCTTCAAGCCGTTTTTCATTGGGCGTTTCGAGGAGCGGGGCGGGGCTGTCGTGCTCACGGGCAAATTCACGATGCTGGGGTTCGTGAAAGTGTTCATGACCTTCTGGCTCGGGATGACGGCCCTAGTCGCGGTCGCGGTGCTGCTCGGGTCGCTCGGTCCCCTGGGACCCCACGCGGGGTTCTTCCGGCTGCAGCCGTTGTTGATGATGGCGGCGGGGATCGGGGTGGTCGCTGCGGGCCAGTGGTTCGCGCGAAACGATGTGGCATGGTTATCGGGCGTGATCGAGCGGGCACTGGCGGCTTCTCGGGCGGATGCGTCGGTGACGTGCGGTGCGCTCGGGGAAGTGGATTCGGGGGCGCTTCCCGGAACGCTCAAGGGGGTGGCGGCGTTTCTGGCCGTTATGGGTGCGATGGCGGTGTTTTCGGGGTTCGCCGGTCCTGGGGTACCGAGTGCCGGACCGGGTGCCCGAGCGCTGGCGCTGCCGCCCTGGGGGCCTTGGATGTTTGTGTATGCGGGATTTCTGGTCGTGCTCTCGATCGGCGTTTGGCGTCGGCAGCCCTGGGCGTGGCGGGCATTCTTCGGTCTTTTAGGGCTGTCAGCGGTGTGGCCGCTATATGCGCTGTATGGTCTGCAGACTCCTCTGCTCGTCGGTCCACCCGTGTGGATGGGGGGCGTCGTCGCGGTCCTGTCGTGTGCGGTCGTGGCGATCTGGGGGCGGTGGTGGTATGCGCAGCGGAGGCATTTCCTGTGAGGAGCCAGCATGGCCAATGAATCGCGGGGATTGGGACGGGGATTGGGGGCGCTGTTGGGCGCGGAAATCCGGCCCAGTGCGAGCCGGGGCGGGGGCACGCTGCCGTTGTCGCTCATGCAGCCAGGGGCGTTTCAGCCGCGCCGACAGATCCAGCAGCAGCCGCTCGAGGAACTCGCGGCATCCATCAAGGCGAATGGGGTGATTCAGCCGATCGTGGTGCGGCCGCTGGCGGCGGGGACCGAGGGCGCGGCGCGGTACGAAATCATTGCGGGGGAGCGACGTTGGCAGGCGGCGAAGCTGGCGGGCCTCCAAGATATTCCGGCGGTGGTGCGGGAGCTCTCGGACAGCCAGGCGGCGGCGGTGGCGCTGATCGAGAATATTCAGCGCGAGGAGCTGACGGCGGCGGAGGAGGCGAGGGCGCTGCAGCGGCTGGTGGAGGAGTTTTCGTTGAGCCATGCGCAGGTGGCGGAGGCGGTGGGGCGGTCGCGGGCGGCGGTGACGAATCTCATTCGGCTGCTGGATTTGCCAGTGGAGGTGGTGGGGCTGATTGATTCCAAGGGCTTGAGCATGGGGCATGCGCGGGCACTCTTGGGGCTTGAGGGTGATGCGGAGCGGGTGCGGATCGGGCGGGTGGTGGCGGAGCGGGGGTATTCGGTGCGCGAGACGGAGAATCTGGTGCGCCAGGCGGGGCGGACGGGGGCGGGGGGCGCTCGCGGGCAGACGCCGGAAGTGTCGGTGGTGAGCGAGGTGCTTCGGACGGCGGCGGCGCGGGTGCAACTTCAGCAGAAGGCGTCGGGGTCGGCGCGGATCGTGGTGGATGTGGCGGATGGGAGGGCGCGGGATGAGGTGATTCGCGCGCTTCGGGGAGTGCTCGAAGAGTAGGGCTGGCGGGTGGGCAGCGGGGCGGTGCAGGCGTGCGGGGGGGCGTGATTCCGTGGAACATTCCGTGGAACAATTTTCCCGATAAGGCTATGTTTTATTTGGCTTTAGTGGGGGAATTTAACCTCATTTGAGGGCGGCTGCGACCTTATCGTCGCGAAGGGAAACATGTTTCCCTTGGCCGAGTAGGTGGCGTACGCTCGTATCTATGAATCAACGCTTGTCGGAAGGGGATATTCGCCGAACGTGCCGGGAATTGATGGACGGAGGGAAGGTGAGCGGGCGGGATTTGTGCGCGGAATTGCGCGCGCGGTTTGGGGCGATCGGCAAGACCGAGCGGGTGTTTCGGATCTGGCGGGAGGAGGCGAGCGCGCGGTCGCGGGCGGCGCTCATGGCGGAGTTGCCGGCGTTACCGGCGGATGTCATGGAGCTGCGGCGGCGGGTGGTGGCGGCGGAGTTGAGTGCGGCGGAAAATTTGGCGCGCGCGGAGCGGGCGGAGTATCGGGAGGAG
>JBEKHK010000060.1:0-17209 GCA_050012315.1 Steroidobacteraceae bacterium
CACCGACGCGGAGGCCGCCGCCGCGTCGGCGGAGGCGGCCGCCCCGCCCGAGGGGGCCCCGGCATCGGCCCGGACGGCCGCCCCGGCCGGAATCGCCATCGATAACACGGCGAATAGCAGCGCGCCGGTGGCGCTGCGCATGACGTGGGATTTCATCATCTCGGGGTCCTTCGCCTCCTACTTCGTCAACACCTTGCTGACTCCCCCCGATATCAGCGACGTCACGTCGAGCAGCGCGCCCGCCATCCCGAGTCCTCCCGGCGCGGCCAGATAGCGGGGCCGCCACACCGGCAGAAATTTCTCCTTGAACTTGCGCAATCCTTCGAAGGGATAGAACGTTTCGCCGTAGCGCTGCACCATTCGGCCGAGTTTGTGCCAGGCGGGTGCGAGCGCATGTTCTTCGAGCCCCGACAGCGGCGCCATCCCCAGGCTGAACCATTGATAATGCTGCGCCCTGCCCCAGAGCATGCACTCGACCAGAAGAAAATCGATCACACCCTTGGGCGCGGCTTCGTTGTAGCGCATGAGGTCGGCGGACAGCTCGGTGTCCGCCCCGGCGCGCAGGATATTCGCGAATGCCACGATCGCCCCCGCCCTGCGCACCACCGCAATGTCGAAGTGAGACAGGTAAGCCTCGTCGAAATATCCCAGGGAAAAGCGCTTCTCGGCGGTGTTCTTCGCTCCGAGCCATGCATCGGACACTGCGCGCAGCTCAGGCATGAGCGGCGCTGTGTGGGAACGCGGGACGACTTCGAATACCGCGCCGTCCTTCTGGGCTCGCCGGTGCGGATGGCGCAGGTCCGCGCGCGCGGCACCCTCGAGAGAGAAGTTGTCGAGCGGCACTCGCGCCTCCTCGCCGAGCTTGCTCAACGTCAAGCCGAGATCGATATACAGCGGAAGGTTGTTGGGCGTGATCTGGTAGAACACCGGCTCGACCGCCATGCCGTCGCACTTCTCGATGAACGTCCATACCAGCGACTCATAAAGCGCAGGCGGCCCCACCGGATCGCCCATCGACACCCAGCTGCTGCCGGACGCCTGATACATGATGAATGCCGTGCGCTCCGGATTGAATAGCAGATTTTTGTCGCCGAGCAGGGCGAGATTCGCGGAGGCATCGTGAGCGTTCTCGATCAGAACGGCGGCGCGCTCGAGGTCGGTCGGGCTCGGCGGCGAGATCGGCGGCTTGGAGGGCCGCAGCAGCCGCCACAGCGCATAAGCCGCGGCAACCATCGCCGCCAGCAGCAGTGCCCGCAAGCTCCGAGGCGCCGGGGAATCGAACGCGAACTCCCACCACAGGTCCCTGCTGTAAGGAACGTGGCGATAGTCGAACAGCACGAGCCACACCGCAGCCCCGAGAACCAAGAACACCGCGATGATCCAGGAGAGCGAGTAGCGCTGCTCGATGAGCGAGGCGCGCCTGCGAAAGCGTTCGCGCGCCGAGAGCAATCCGACGGCGACGGCCCCGAGAATGATCGCCTCTTCGTAATCGAAACCCTTGAGCAGCGACGTGAGAACGCCGGCGCACAGCAGCCACATCGTCAAATACCATGCGGCGTCGAGGCGGCGATAAAGGCCGTGCGCCAGCACCAAAAGACCGACGCCGACGGCGCTGCCCAGCAAATGAGACAGCTCCAGTACCGGCAGCGGAACGAAGTGACGCAGCCAATCCAGCCGATTGACCATGCCCGGGGTCGAGCCGGAAAACAGCAGCACCGCGCCGGCCCCGAATACCGCCAGCGCGCTCGCCTGCGGGGTGACGGCACTGAGCCAGGTACGCCCCAATTGGGCGACCCGCACCATGGGCCCGCGATGCGCCCAGAGCTCGTGAGCCCCGAGTAGCGCCAGCGCCACGGCAAACGGAATCAGATAGTAGATGATGCGATACGCGAGTAGCGCGCCGAGCAACTCATCGGCCGGCACCGTTCTGAACAGGAGCAGCAAGACGGACTCGAAAACGCCGACGCCCCCCGGCACATTGCTGATGATGCCGGCGGCGATGGCGATGATGAACATGGCCGCGAACGCTGGAAATCCGATATGCGCCTGCGCGGGCAGCAGCGAAAACAGGACCCCGGCCGCGCAAAGCAGGTCGCCGGAGGCCACCCCGATCTGCGCGAACGCGATGCGCGGGCTCGGAATGGGAATGACGAACTTGCGCCAGCGCAGCGGCTCATGCCGGCTGCACGCCAGGACCAAATAGGCCATTACTCCGACGAGCAGCATGCATCCCGCCAGCACGATGAGCGAGCGGTGCATGTGGAGCACCGAGCCCGACAGGGCAGCCTCCGACAATAACGACAAGCCCAACAGGGCGGCGGAGCCGAGTGCGAATGTCAACGTGCCGAACGCGACCACCGTCGCGATCTGCTTGGGCGACAGACCGAGCATGGAGTAGGCGCGGAAGCGGATTGCCCCGCCGCTCAGGGTGTTCACGCCCACGTTGTGGCCTATCGCGTAGCCCATGAATGAGACCAGCGCGAGCCGCGGATAAGGCAGCCGGGCGCCCGCGAACCTGAGTCCCAAGGCGTCGTACAGCGTCAACACGCCGTAGCCGGCCGCCGTCAGGAGAATGGCGCTCCCGAGTTGGGAGGAGCGGATGGCCCGCATGTGCGCCAGGATGTCCTGCCACCGGTACTGGCCGATGACATGATGCAGCCACCACAGGGCGATCCCGAAGAGGGCGATCCCAAGCAGTGTCGTCCATGCCGGAACCTTTCGAATTGTGTGTGGGAGCGTCAAGGCGCGTATCGTATCAGGGCTCTCGGTGCCCGAGGTGCGTCCGGCTGCCCGGGCGGGGGCCTCCACTTCCCCGCGGAAACTGATAGGGTTACGTTCATGGGTCTGCAACATGAAGGTAAGGGCACATGAGTTCCGTGAACGATGGGCGTCAAGCTGCTATGGATCCGGGTCAGATTTACCGCGAAGAGACGTTCACCGACCGCAGGGTAGGCACTATCCGCCGGTTGACTCCGGTGACCGCCGATGGCGCCGACGATGCCGCCCGGCCCGTGCTATACGTCGGACAGGCACAGGTCATGACGCCGATGGGAGCGGTACCGATCAGCTTCGAGCTCGACGGGGCTACCCTGAGCGCCGCGATCGCGAAGTTCGGCGAGGCCGCCGAGCAGGCCGTCCAACAGACCGTGCGCGAGCTGCAGGAACTGCGGCGCGAGCAAGCCTCGTCCTTGGTGATACCCGATTCGGCCGGAGGAGCCATACCGGGCGATCTCATGGGCCGGGGGCGGCCGCGGCGTTGACGGCGCTGGATTCCAGCATTTCCCAGCGCGCGTAGGCCGCCTCCAATTCTTCTGCGATGCGGCGCCACCGCTCGGTGGTATCGCGCGCCTCGTTCGGCTGATTCTGAAAAAACGCGGGATCGCCGAGCAGCGTTTGCAGCGCAGCCTGCTCCGCCTCGAGCCGTTCGATCGCGGCGGGCAGGGCGTCGAGCTCACGCTGTTCCTTATAGGAAAGCTTCCGCGGCTTCGAAGCGCCGGCATCGTCGCTCGGCCTCACGGCCTTCTTGAGCCGAGGCTTCGCGCTCGCGGCATCGGCACGCGCCTGCCGCTGCCGAACGGCATCACTGTACCCCCCGACGTATTCACCGATCCGCCCGGCGCCTTCGAACACCAAGGTGCTGGTCACCACATTGTCCAAAAATTCACGGTCGTGGCTGACCAGCAACAAGGTTCCCGCGTAGTCGGCGACCAACTCCTCCAGAAGATCCAGAGTCTCGGCGTCGAGATCGTTGGTGGGTTCGTCCATCACCAACAGATTGCTCGGCTTCGCGAACAACTTCGCCAGCAGTAGCCGGTTGCGCTCGCCGCCCGAGAGCATCGACACGGGTGCGAGCAAACGCTCCGGAGGAAACAGGAAATCCCGCAGATATCCGGATACATGGCGCGCGCGTCCGCCAATGTCGATCATGTCGCCGCTTCCCGCCGTGACGTTGTCCATGATGGATGCGGCTGGATCGAGCGATTCGCGCTGTTGGTCGAAGTACGCGACCTTGAGAGAGGTTCCGCGGTAGATCGTGCCTCGCTGCGGCTCGGTCTCGCCGACCAGAAGCTTGATCAGCGTGCTCTTGCCGCAGCCGTTCGGTCCTATGATGCCTATGCGGTCGCCGCGCATGATGCGCGCGGAGAAATCCACGATGAGGGGCGCGGCGCCCACGTCGAAGCAGACATCCCTCGCCTCGAACACCAGTTTCCCGGACGGCGATGCAGCCTCGGTCTTGAGATCGACCTGGCCGAGAACCTCGCGTCGCTCGCGCCGCTCGATCCGGAGCTGCTTGAGCGCGCGCACCCTGCCCTCGTTTCGGGTTCGGCGCGCTTCCACACCTTGGCGAATCCAGACTTCCTCCTGAGCGAGCTTCTTGTCGAACAAGGCGGCATGCTTCGCCTCCACGTCGAGCGCAGCGCGCTTCTCGAGCACGTAGGTGTCGTAGTTTCCGGACCACTCCCGCAGCTGTCCGCGGTCCAGGTCCACGATGCGTGTCGCCAACCTGCGTACGAAAGCGCGGTCATGGCTGACGAAGAGCAGTGCGCCTGCAAATTCGGACATCAATTCCTCGAGCCAGGTGATGGCATCGATGTCCAGATGGTTGGTCGGCTCGTCCAGCAACAACAGGTCGGGCTCGGTCACCAGCGCCCGTCCGAGCATGGCGCGGCGCCGCCAGCCCCCGGACAGGGAGCCGAGCGTGGCGCCGGGATCGAGCCCGAGCCGCGCGATGATCTGATCCGTGTTGATGGCGGCCTGCCAATCGCCCTCCAAGCTCACCGCGGCCGCCTCGCGCATGATCAGCTCGCGCACGGTATCGCCGCTCGCCGCCGATACTTCTTGGGCGAGACTCGCCACCTTCGCGCCGGGACGGATCCACAGCTCACCGCCGTCGGGCACGATCTCGCGAGCGACGAGCTTGAGGAGCGACGATTTGCCCTCTCCGTTGCGTCCAAGCACGCAGACCCGCTCGCCCCGGGCGACCTGCAGGCCGACACGGTCCAGCAACGGCTTCGCGCCGAAACTCAACGAAACTTTATCCAAACGGACGATTTGCATGGGCGGCGTATGGTAAGCGGCTTCGCCGGCTAACTCACGCTCAAATTCCAACCCCTCCGGCGCGGCAGGTAGGATTACGCTGACTTGCTTTTTTTGGCTTTTCCGTCGACATTGAAACCACAGACGGGGGCCACCCTCGACATTTTCCCTATGGACACCGCAACCCTTCTGCCGCACGAACGTCGATCATGAGCCCGTCTCTCTCTGCGATTGCCGTCATCCTGAACGTGCTCGTCATCGCGGTCGCCGCTGCCCTGACTTATCGCTATCTGCACCGGCGCGCGCTCCAGACCGCGGAGCTGCGCAGCCAGAAGCAACGGCTGGAACAGGAGGTTGCGGAGCGCACACGGGAGCTTGCGGAACTCTCGACCCACCTGCAGAGCGTTTCCGAACGCGAAAAAGCCGGCCTTGCACGCGAGTTGCACGATGAATTGGGCGGCCTGCTCGTCGGGGCCCGGATGGATATTTCCTGGGCGGAACAACACCTCGGCGCGGGCGACGTGGACCTCAAGCAGCGCCTCAACCGCGTGCAGCAGAACCTGTCTGCCGGCATCGATCTCAAGCGTCGCATCATCGAAGAGCTTCGCCCCACGCTTCTCGACAATGTGGGATTCATCGCCGCTCTGCGTTGGCAGCTGAAGGAAACGTGCGTGCGCGCAGGGCTGAAGTGCAACGAATACTTCCCGGGCGAGGAGCCGAATCTCACCGCAGACGCGGCCATTTCGCTATTCCGCATTGCGCAAGAATCGTTCGCAAGCATCATCAAACTGGGTGCGGCGAAGACGGTGGATGTAACCGTGGACATCGATGAGGACTTCGTCGTGTTCCGCATCACGGACGACGGCCGGGGAATATCGGACTCGAGCTCCGAGAGCGACGTCCATGTGCTGGCCTCCATGCGCCATCGCATTCGGGCGCTGGAAGGCACCTTCGACATCTCCAGCTCCGGAAGGGGCGGCATCCTCGACGTACGGATTCCGGCGGCCCGGGCGCTGCGCCCGATCGCCGAGAACGAGCTGCTTTAGAGGATCCCGGGTCTTCGTGCTCAAGGCAGTTCCGGCATCGTGTTGGGCCATGGCCTCGCTCTGCGCCGCGGCGCTGTGTTCGCCGGCGGCGCGTTGCGCCGATCGGCACGCACTTCAGGAGATCGTCCAGGAGCACTGTGTGGTGGATTGGATCTCGCGGCGTGACCCCGCCCCCTGCTTGCAGGTCGTGATCCCCGATTCAGGGCGACAAGATACCGGGTATGCCGTCCTCGCGGACCGCAAAGGCGGCGCACATTTTCTACTCATCCCGACGCGGAGCATTCCCGGAATCGAGAGTCAGGTCCTCTACGAACCCGGCGCACCGAACTATTTCTCCTTCGCGTGGGAAGCCCGCGGCCGTCTGACCGATGTGTCGGGGCGCAGCGTGGCGCGCGGTGCGGTGGGTCTTGCGGTCAACCCGCCGAATGCGCGCAGTCAGGACCAGCTACACATTCACATCGAATGCCTGAGCATCGAGGTGGTCCGAGCGATCGACCAGGCGTCCGCTCGGCTCGGCGCCGCGTGGATGACGGTGCGCATCGGCGGCGCGCCTTTCGATGCGCGGCGAATCATGGGCGAGGAGCTGGGTGACCGCAACCCTTTCCAGATATTGGCGCGGGACATTCCGGATGCTCGGCTCGGCCCTGCCAATTACACCTTGCTGCTCGCCGGCAAGCAATTTCGCGATGGGCCGGGCTTCGTGCTGCTCGCGGGCACCGAACGCGCCGCGGAGCTTTTGTTGGATTCGACCTGCGCCGCCGCCGCGGCGGGGGGTGCGGCGTGACGGATTGCGACGAGCCTGCATGGCTCCGTATCGGCCGGGAGCTTCGATCCATCGCGCAGATCGGGCTCACGTTTTGTCGTGACCCTTTCGACCGGCTGCGCTACGAGCGCATCCAGGAGCTCGCCGCCGCGGTGATCGCTCAGGGCTCCGGGCGAACCGACCCGGGTCTCCTCGAGTACATACGGCACGATACGGGCTATGCCACCCCGAAAGTGGATGTCCGCGCCGCGGCATTCGTCGACGGCCGGGTGCTTTTGGTCCGAGAAGTGAGCGACGGGGCGTGGACCCTGCCCGGAGGCTGGGCCGACGTGAGCGATTCGCCGGCCGAATCGGTGATCCGGGAGGTCTTCGAGGAGTCGGGTTTCGAAGCGCGCGCCGTCAAGCTCGCGGCGGTTTACGACTTCCGCAAGCGCAACCGGCCTCGTCATGTCGACTCCATCTACAAGTTATTTTTCATTTGCGAGATCACCGGCGGCAAGGCCGTACCGAGCATCGAGACCAGCGAAGTGGCATTCTTTGGGCGCGACGAGCTGCCGCCGCTGTCCACGGGACGCACGACGGCGGAGCAGATCCGCCGCATGTTCCAGCATGCCGCGGATCCGGATCTACCGGCCGACTTCGATTGAGGTCTCGGACGGGGACAGGCCGCGCTTCCTGCGGTGTGCGATCCAACGATACACCGGGACGCAGGCGCCGAGCACCAGCGCCGCGGTCGCTCCCGAGCGCGGATCCTCCATCACCGTCGCAATCAAGATCAGCACGCAGCCCAACAGCACGATCCCTGTCGTGAACGGGAATCCGAATGCCCGATACGGCCGCTCCAGAGCGGGTTCCCGGCGGCGCAGGACGAAGACGGCCGCGTATGCCGCGATGTAGGTGAGCAGAAACAGCACCGTCGCGAGGGCGACGATTTGCTCGAACGTGCCGGTCAGGATGAGCCCGATGGCCGCCGCGCTCGATACCGCCAGAGCGATGCGCGGCGTGCCGCCGGCGCTGACCGCGGCCGCCTTCGCGGTGAACAGGCCATCCCGCCCGATCGCGAGCAAAATGCGCGGCGTCATGAGCAACGTGGCGTTGACGAGGCTCAGTACGGTCAGCAGCGCAATGACCGTCACCAGTTCGGCGCCGCCGCGCGGCAGTACGAGCCGGGCCGCATCGGCCGCGGGTAATTGCGAGCCTGCCAGTACGGGGAGCGGCACCACTCGGAGCACGGCGGCGTTGATCAACACGTACAGCACCGTCAGCACGAGCGTTCCTCCGATGATGGCCCGCGGCATGGTGCGTCCGGGATCGGTGCTTTCCTCCGCGAGGTAGATTGGCGAATACCACCCGTCGTAGGTGACCATCACCGCACGCAAGGCCGTCACCGCTGCCGCCGCCACGCCCATCGAGAAGAGCGGCAGCTGCGCGGCGCTCATCGGCACGGGCGCATGGGATGAGGCCGCGGGTGCCATGAAGCAGGCGACGATCAATATCAGCATCATCAGGCCGATGGTGACGCTGATGAATCGAGTGATGGCGCTGCCGATCCCAAGCCCCACCCACTGCAGGGCGCTGAGCCCGACGATGATCATGACGGCTCCCGTCCGAGTGAAGTGCGCGGCGGGCGGCCAGAGCGCGCCTAAGAATGCCGTCGCCGTCATGGATACGTACGCGAGGGCGGCGGTCTGATTGAACCAGTCGCTCCAACCGACCAGAAAACCGATCCCATTGCCGAAGGCACGGCGCGCATACACATAGAATCCCCCGGCCCGCGGCAGCATCGCCGAGAGCTCGGACACGGAAACGGCCCCGAGCAGCGCATAGAGGCCGCCCAGCATCCAGAACAGCAGGATCGCATGCGCATCGCCGAGAGCGGCGGCCAGCGTTCCCGGCAGGCGCAAGATGCCGGCGCCCACCGTACCTCCGAACACCATGGCGAGACCGAAACCGAGCCCCAATATCCGTCGCAAGGGGCGAGCGTTCGGGGACGCTTTTTCTGGGATCACATTGACACCGCCGTAATCGCGTCGACGGCGGATGGTAGCATCAGCGGATCGGGCCTGCGGCGCCCCGTTCCGAGGGCCGCGACCTATACGCCGCCCCGGCTCTATGTGATCCGGTCGGCAGATTTGCGGCCTACCGGAACGAATGACCTTCCGTCCGGACCAAGAATGTGAAAAATAGCCAAATGACGGCGATCCCTGGTAACAAGCGATGAAGTTCAGACTGAAGGCGTTTGGCGCGCATCTTCTGTGCAGCGCCTTTGCGCTCACCCTGGTTCTGGGCGCACTTTATCTCGGCTGGTATCACTGGCCGGGTTGGCACCTGACGGAAGCGACCCACGTGGTTCTGGTGATGGTCGGGGTCGACGTGGTGGTCGGCCCCTTGATCACCTTGATCATCGCCAACCCGCGCAAACCTCGCCGAGAGCTCGCCCGCGACATTGCGATGGTCGTGATCGTGCAGCTGACGGCGCTCGGTTACGGCACGACGACGCTCTGGAGCGGGCGTCCGCTCTATTACGCGTTTTCCGTCAATTCTCTGCAGGTCGTACAGGCATCCGATATCGATCCGGCCGCGGCAAGCACGGCGCGCAAGCAAAAATTGGAATTGGCACCGCATTGGTACAGCTTGCCGCGGTGGATTTGGGCGCCCTTCCCCAAAGACCCAAAGGAAGCCGACAGGATATTCCAGGGTCTCATGCAAGGTGGTTACGACATCGCCGGATTGCCGCAGTACTACAAAACGTGGCAGGAAGGGTTGCCGGAGCTTCGCACGCAATTGCAAAAAGTGGGCGACATCCGGTTCTTCTCCCCCAAGGCGAGGGCTGTTTTGACGAAGCGCATGCAGGCGGCGGGCCTTGCCACCGATCAGGCCAACGCCATCGCGCTCACGGGCAGAGGCAGCTCGCTTTTGGCGGTGATCGATCCGCGCAGCCTCAAGCTTCTCGCGATCATCGAGGCAAGCTAGCGGCCGCCGCCGATATGCAATCCGTATCCATCATCGGTTGCGGATACACGGGCCGGCGCTTGGCCGAGCGGTTGCTGAAGTCGGGAGCCCGTGTACGCGGGTTCGCGACGCGGGCAGAGAGCCTGAGGGACATCGCCGCTACCGGCGCCGAGGCGCTGCCGCTCGATCTGGACGCGACGATCGTTCCCACCGATTTCGACGGCGCAGTCGTGTATTACTCCGTACCTCCGGCGCCGCGCGCGGATGATCCTCGGCTCAATCGATTTCTGGCCGGCGTGTCGGGGACACCGGCACGCCTCGTTTATTTGAGCACCACGGGCGTATACGGCGACCGGGCCGGCGGCCGGGTCGATGAGGAAACCCCACCCGCGCCGCTGACGGAGCGCGCCATGCGACGGCTGGCGGCCGAGAACGCGGTGCGCGCGTGGGCGGACTCGCAGCGCGTATCGTGGTGCATCTTGAGAGTGGCAGGCATCTACGGCCCTGGCCGTTTGCCGCTCGATCGGCTGCGTAGCGGGGTGGCTGCCATCGTCCCGCGCGAAGCGACGCCCGGCAACCGGATCCACGTGAGCGATCTCGTGACGGCGTGCGTCGCCGCGGGCTTCGCGAAAATCGCGGATCGGCGAATCTACAATGTGACCGACGGGAGCGATGACAGCTCGACCGAGTTCCTGCAACGGGTTGCCGGAATCGCAAGGCTTCCTCCACCGCCTCTGATGAGCCGCGCCGAGGCCCTGCGAGCCATGCCTCCATCCGCGCAATCGTTCCTGGCCGAGTCGCGCCGCGTCGATAACGCCCGGATGCTCGGTGAACTGGGCGTCGCGCTCGAGTACCGGGACCTCGATGTGGGGATCCGCGCGTGCCTCGAGGCGGCCCGGCACGCATAAAGTGTGCAACTGCGGTATACCGCATTCGCATCTGAAGTTAATCTTGAGGGTGGAACTGCGTTGCGGCTTGGGCGGCTGCTCTAGCAGCCGCGGGCAACTTCGGTCGGTCACGACCCGGACGGGCACAGATGTTTTTCTTTGAACAGATCGTCATGCCGCCGCCGATGATGGCGGTGGATATCGGGGCAATGTTGCTCGAAGGTCAAACCGATCCGCTCGCGCGCTTGAGCCAGCTCGGCCGGCTTCGCGTAATCGGTTTCGAACCGCAGCCCGCGGAGTGCGACAAGCTGAACGCGCTCGGCCGGCCAGGCCGGCGATACCTGCCCTACGCGATCGGAAATGGTGAGCGGCGGAAGTTCTACCTGACAAACACCGGGATGACCTCGTCGCTGCTGCGCCCCAATTTGGGGTTGGCGAGCCTTTTCAACAACCTGAGCGAGCTCATGCAGGTAGTTGCAGCCCCGGAGATCGACACCGTTCGACTCGACGACATCGCCGAGATCCGTGAGCAGGGCTGTGATCTGCTCAAACTCGACACCCAGGGAAGCGAGGCGGAGATTCTGGCACATGCGAGCAAGACTCTCGACAACTGCCTCATCGTCCACTCGGAGGTCGAGTTCGTTCCGCTGTATCAGGACCAACCTCTCTTTGCGGACGTCGATCGGTTGCTGCGCGGCCGCGGATTCATGTTCCACCGCTTTCTCGGCTTGTCCGGTCGCACGTTCAAACCGTTGATGCTGAACGACAACCCCAATGCCGCCTTGAGCCAGATGTTGTGGAGCGACGCGGTTTACGTGCCGGACTTGGCACGTTTGGATCGGCTGGAGCCGGAAGCACTTCTCAAGCTGGCGGCCTTGCTGCACGAGATTTACCGTTCGTTCGATCTGTGCCACGTGGTGCTCTCGGCGCATGACCGGAGATACGGCACGTCCTATTCGCAGCGATATTTCGAGCTGCTCGCGCGTGAGTAGCACCGGACGCCACCCATGTTGAACTGGATAAAAAGGAAAATCGCCAATAAAGCGTCTGAGGCAGCGACTCCCGTCGCAGACCCAGCTTCAGGGCGAACGCGGTACACGCAGACCCTCAAGAAGCAGGGTGACGAGCACGTAAAGGCAGGCCGTTACGCGGATGCCGAGCGCTGCTATCGCGAAGTGATGGAATCCGACGCGCACCATCCCGGAACCCTCGTCAACCTGGGTTTCGTGCTCAAAGAGCAAGGTCGTGCCGATGAAGCGCGCGAGGTTCTCGAACGTGCCGTACGCATTGCGGCCGATGACGCCGACGGTCACTATATGCTGGCCAGCCTCCTCGAGGCGACCGGGCCGCGGGATGCAGAGATTTCTCACCTGCAAAAAGCCATTGATCTGCGCCCTGACTTTGAATTCGCGCGTCGCCAATTGATCGTCGCGTTATTCAAATCGGATCGGCGTGCCGAGGCCGTGGAGCTCTGCGAGGAAAGCATCGCGATCTTGCCTGATTCGGGAGAGCTGCACTTTTATCGTAGCAACCTGTACCTGCAAGCGGGCGAGAAAGTCTCGGCCATCGCAAGCTGCAAGCGGGCGTTGACCCTAAACCCCGACTTGATTGGAGCTCAGCAGAGCTTGTCGCGACTCTTGCTCGAGGCCGAACAATTCGAGCAGGCCGAGGCATCGTACCGCCGGGAGATCGAACTGACCCCGCAGCATTTTGGTCCCCACCATCAGCTAGGGGTGGTCCTCAGTCGATTGGGGAAGCATGCCGAGGCGATCGAGCTATTCAAGCGCGCGATCTCGCTGAATCCCAACTCGAGCGCGTCGTACTCCAGTCTCGGTGCAGCCTACACCGATTTTGACGACATCTCGGAAAAATCCCTTGCGCTGGCCCGCGAAAATTTCGAACGGGCAGTCGCAATGGATCCGCAAAACTCCGAGTTGCATTACAACCTCGGGCGCAATCATTGGCGCGGGACTCAGTTCGATCGCGCCGTCGCGAGCTTCGACAGGGCCGTGGAGCTCAACCCAAACAACGTCAAGGCCCGCTGGGCGCGCGTGATGATGTGCGCACCCGCCTTTTCCTCGGAAGGCGCCGACGATTCCCCGGGCCGCTCCGAATTCGAGCGTGAGCTTGCCGGGTTCACAGACTGGTGGCTCAAGAGCGAAACCGACGGCGCGATCTTCGTCGGTGAGCTGCAGCCTTTTTTCCTGACCTATCAAGAGGAAAGCAACCTGACACCTCTGAAGCAGTATGGCCAGGTGTGCGCCATGGCGATGCAGCGCTGGCTCGACCGCCAGAAATCGCCCGCCTTCAAGAGACCGAAGGGAAGACGGATCCGATTGGGTGTCGTCTCAGGAGATATTCGGCTGCACTCGGTTTGGATGGCTCTGATCAAGGGCTGGCTCCAGTCTTTCGATCCGGAACGCTTTGAGCTCGTCGTCTTCTCATTGTCGGAGCAGACTGATCCGGAGACAGCTTGGGCGCGCGCGAAATCGGATGTTTTTGTCGGCGGCCCCAGGCCTCTTTCTCAATGGGTCGCCGCGCTGCGCGAACAGAATTGCGAAATTCTGCTCTATCCCGCCGTCGGACTCCACCCGATGACTCTCCAGCTGGCAAGCCTGCGTTTGGCGCCGATCCAGATCAACAACTGGGGCCATCCCGATACCTCGGGCTTGCCGACACTCGATTACTACGCGTCGGCAGAGTGCTTCGAGCCCGCGGATGCGCAAAACCACTATTCGGAGAAGCTCGTACTCCTGCCGAATCTGGGGAACCGCATACAGCCGATGAATTTCAAAAGCAGCGATCCTGTTTTTGCCGAACTGAATATTGATCCTGAAAGACCGATCCTCATCTGTCCGGGCACGCCGTTCAAGTACCAGCCGGTACACGACCACCTATTTGTCGATATCGCGCGAGCCGTCCCGAATACGCAGCTGATATTTTTCCGACTCCCCGGAGCGGCCTTGGCAAACTTTTTGGAAGCCAGGATCACCAGGGAATTCGAAGCGGCCGGTCTTCGCGTGGCGGACCATGTGCGATTTGTTCGCTGGCTGAATTTCCAGGAATTCCACAGCCTCCTAAGACGTGCCGATGCGATGCTCGATACGGTTGGATTTTCCGGCTATAACACCGCCGTGCAGGCGCTCGAATGCGGTCTGCCGCTGGTTACACGGGAAGGACGGTTCTTGCGGGGGCGCCTGGCAAGCGGAGTTTTAAGGCGCATGGGTTTGACTGAGTTGATCGTCCATAATAAGCCCGACTACGTAGACCTGGCCGTCAGGTTGGTAACCGATCGGGACTATCAAGCGCACATCCGGCTCGAAATCGAGCAGCGCCGTTCGGTGCTGTTCGATGATCAATCCGCCATGGGTTCGTTCCAGGACTTCCTCGAATCGGTCGCGAGGCCCATCGCCGCCGACCCGACGATCAATCGTCATTGAGCAATATGTCCCGAGTGCCGCTCGGGAGCCGTCCGGTGTGAGGCGCCGTCCGTGCTTCGGCGCCACCCTCATCGGGAGCAGCCTCGAGCCCACGAGCTATATACCCCGCGCCCCGGGAGAGCGGTCAAGACCTGAAAGCCTCCGGTTTCATCAGTTATTCGTCTGTCGGGAGTTCGAATTGTGGGCCGATCCGAAATGGGCGGCCGCCCCGCGGTTCTCGAACCAGCTTTGCTTAAATGCGCGCCCGGAGAGATTCGAACTCCCGACCTCCTGGTTCGTAGGCCGGCGCTCCTTCAGAGGTAATGTGCTGAACTTTCACGGGAAAAGCGGATGCGTAGTGTTGAATATTTTGACTGGCTGGCTGCCGGTGAGCCATTGATTGGTCAGGAAGGACGCGGGTGATATTCAACATTTGGCGCCAGGGGGTAGTCCGCAGGCCGCCGCCCTCAAAGCAACTTGTGCAACTGCTCGCGCGTCATTTTGATGTCACGCAGAATGCTTGCCAGGAGCCCAGGTCCAAGCGTTTCGCCGGCATGCACTGGTACAACCGTTGCCCGACCGTCGGTGTGCCGAATGAAGTGATGGCTGCCTTTGATTCGAATCACAGTGAATCCCTGGCCACGCAAGGCCGCAATGAGATCCTTGCCCTTGACCGCGGGGAACGATGTCACGCGCTAACCGTGACTCGCTGCACTCCAATGAAATCGAGCGGCTCGCGCGGGCTGCCCTCCACCTCGAGGCAAAGCTCAATCGCTTCCTTGATCCGCGACATGAGCTCATCTAGTGACTTGGCCTGCGTATGGCAGCCTGGCAACGCAGGGACCGTTGCCACGAAGTAGCCTTCCGAGTCCTTCTCTACTACAACGTCAAACTGCCGCGTCATACATAACCTCCGGTGATGATTGTACTCGTGGTTGTGCGAACCGGCGAGCCGAGGTCCCGCGGGGATCACATTCACGCCCTACGGCTTGGCGGTTGCGTTCCATCGGTCCTTTAGCGTCTCAGATCGGCCACTTTCAGTCATTCGACCGCCAGAATTGCTCGCCAGTCAGCCGTCATTCGCCGTCTACGGTAAGCTGACGCCGATGTTTCCGAAGTCCATGGGCGAACGAGGGAGTGCGTCAAATGTTTGCTAGGAAACCGTCGCGTTTCGTTACGACGGGGTGCCTCACCTTATTGGGGACTATCTCGTTGCCTTCGTATGCACGTATCAGCGATGTCCCATCGTCGTCTCGACGGGACGTGCGGTGCATGATGGGTGTTCTGCTGAGGACGCCTCGCGTCGATCACGTGGAGTCGGGCGCTTTGCTCGACAATGGTTGGATGCACCCGTTTGTGCAATACCATTATCAAGAACAGGACGGAAGGGACGGCACGGTGCGCTTTGTTGCTCAGCGTCTGAAGGCATCGACCGACACCACACAATATCTGGCCTACCTCAATGGATTATCGACGCCGGGCGGGGCACTCCCTCCTACATTAGGTACCGGAGAAATTGCGAAACAATGGGGCCTTAAGTGCGGGATTTCCGCTACGGCCATTTTTGTCTAAATTGCGGCAACCCACGACTCGACGAGTGATCGAGATTTCGGACGCCGGAAAGCTGACGTTGACCAAGGACGCCTTGGGATCAAATTGGCGCACGGCGAAAGATCAGGACTAGCGCTACGCAAAAGAGGACTGCTGACAACAGAGCAATACCCGCGAAGAGAATGAGGACGCCGCCCACGGCAGTTTCCGGGAAGATCGAATAGTAAGCATCCAAAATCCACTCTGGTGGATGACCAGCAAATGCGGTAAGCGTGATGAGGAAGCCGAAAAGCGACGCGCAATATCGGCAATGCTGTGACCAGGACGGTAAGTTTACGGCGCATGATTGCGGGCTGTGCTCAACTTCAGATCAACAGGCCGGCGCTTCCGAATTATCAGGAAATGGTTAGGCAGCACGAATATTTTCTCCGTAAGAGACCGGAACGACTACAGCATTTGTCGGTAATCAGGTCAAATCCCGATTCCCGATTGCGGTTGTTGATGAGAGGCAACAACGAGTCGATAGCCGGAGACTAGATATTTGGAGGAGAGAATGCTCAGTTTCGAAATCGTGGAGTCGGGGAAGGCTATCCAAATTCATGCGGACGTCAGTGGTCTGCTTATTCTCAAGAAAGCGCTGGAGCAAGTATCGAGCGCGGGTCATATTCATCTACTCAGTAGTGCTAACGGTGGGAACGAGCTCAACGACAAGAATCCGTGGGGGCACGCCGCAGTTGGTGAAGTAATAATCACTACTGGGTAGCATGCACGAAAGCCGATTCTCGTCATGGCCCCCGTAAGGGTCGACGCCGGAAGCAGGTGTGCAATGCTGCAAAGAGGGACAACGATCGTCATCCAATACGCCCACGCCAGTGGAGCGCGGCGCTCAATCCGACGCCGCGATGACGGCACATATCAGATATGGGAAGACAACGTACTTGAGGGTCTCGGCGAAGAGTACGACGATCGTCCCGTCGCGGGTCTATTCGGCACGCTGGACGAAGCCCAAACAGAATTCTTGAGATCGAATCAGGGTTTTGACGCTGAACCATGACAAATGGAGGAGATCGTCAAATCCTTGGGTAATTCTACTGCTCCGTAGCGGACGCTCCTGTCGGCAGCTTCGGGTCGGCGGCGGAGGTAGCCGAGTTCTGAACTCTTTCCCATCGTAATCGGCCCCTGCTCTCCGACCTGAGGCATTTAGCTATGATATTGACTCAGTCGATACTAGAAGGCATCGCAAATGGTTAGTACGACAGCCCCCACCACGTATTACACGGCGGGCGGGTTTCTGGAGCAGGCGTTTGCATCGGCCGCCGCGGCCGATGCGTATTCGGCACGATCGTCGATTGTGAACCCGATGACACTTAATTTTCTGATGGGTCGCGCGATAGAACTGGCAATCAAAGCCTACCTACTCAGCAAAGGGATGTCGATGAAAGTTCTCCGGAACCCCAAAGAATTTGGCCACGATCTGGAAGCTGGTCTTACGCTTGCCCTGAAACAAGGGTTCAACACAGAGGAGTTGGCGACGCCGACCGATCAGGAAGTCAT
>JBEKHK010000061.1:0-17168 GCA_050012315.1 Steroidobacteraceae bacterium
GGGCTCCTTCCCGCACGAGTTCCCGGGCTACCGCCATGTGTCGGACGACAAGGTGCGCTCGCTGTTCGAGGGGGCCTGGGGCGTGAGCTTGCAGAACGAGCCGGGGCTGCGCATTCCCAACATGTTCGAGGCTGCGCTCGACGGCGACTTCAAGGGTCTTTACATCGAGGGCGAGGACATCGCCCAATCCGACCCCAATACCCAGCACGTGACCGCCGCGCTCACTTCCATGGAGTGCATCATCGTGCAGGATCTGTTCCTGAACGAATCGGCGAAGTTCGCCCATGTGTTCCTGCCCGGCTCCTCCTTCCTGGAGAAGGACGGCACCTTCACCAACGCCGAGCGGCGCATCTCGCGCGTGCGCAAGGTCATGGAGCCCAAGGCGAAGTATGCCGACTGGGAGACCACCCAGCTGCTCGCCAACGCGCTCGGCTACCCGATGAATTATGCGCATCCCTCCGAGATCATGGATGAGATCGCGCGCTTGACGCCGACCTTCACGAACGTGAGCTATGAGCGCTTGGACGAGCTCGGCAGCATTCAGTGGCCGTGCAACGATCGCCATCCGGAGGGCACGCCCACCATGCATATCGGCGAGTTCGTGCGCGGCAAGGGGAAGTTCCTCCTGACCGAGTACGTACCCACCGCCGAGAAGGTCAACGCCAAGTATCCGCTGATCCTCACCACGGGGCGCATCTTGAGCCAGTACAACGTGGGCGCGCAGACGCGCCGCACCGAGAACAATCGCTGGCACGATGAGGATCGGGTCGAGATCCATCCGCACGACGCCGAGGAGCGCGGGATTGCGGACGGCGATTGGGTCGGCATCGCGAGCCGCGCGGGCGACACGGTGCTGCGCGCCCGCATCACCGAGCGCGTGCAGCCGGGCGTGATCTATACGACGTTCCATTTCCCGGAATCCGGTGCGAACGTCATCACCACGGATAACTCCGACTGGGCGACCAATTGCCCCGAGTACAAAGTGACCGCGGTGCAGGCGACCCGTGTGAGCCAGCCTTCCGAATGGCAAAGGCGCTTCCGCAAGTTTACCGAGACCCAGGAGGCTCTCCTCAAACATGCGGCTCCCGCTGATGCGATAGCCGGGAAGTAAGGGGGACGAATGAGCGGGGACTCGCAGCTCGTCAAAATGGCGAACGACATCGGCAACTTCTTCCGCTCGGAACCCGTGCGCAAGGAGGCGGTCGCGGGCATCGCGAATCACATCTCGAAGTTTTGGACTCCGCGCATGCGGCAGAAGCTATTGGCGTACCTCTCCCAGCACGGGCACGCGGAGCTCGACGAATTGCCGCGCGAGGCCTTGGAGAGCCTGCACGTGGGTCCGATCGCGAGAAAGCCCGAGGAGCCGCACGGCGGGGATGCTGGTTAGAGAAAGCGATCGAGTCTCAACCAGCGGCTGTTTCCCCCATCACTCGTAGTCTTTTTGCGTGACCGGTGCCTGCCCCTTCGGAGGGCGCCCGGCTCCCGCATTGTTCCTTCCGGTGGCCGGCGGAGTCTGGGTGCCGACTGTATCGTGCGGCTCGGCCGCCGTCTCGGAGGGTTTGTTCACCGATTGATCGATGGGCTGACCGCGTTGTTGATAGCGGCCCTCTTGCCAATTGGCAGGGCGGCCAATCGATTCGTCGGATGCTCCGGTGCGCGCAGTGCTGGTTTCTTTCCTCGCCATGCGACTCCCGGTGTCCTTGTTATCAACTTTCATACAATCGTTCCTCCGGGAAATCGCCTGTTGCACCGCCTCGATGGTGCATGGCTGCACCTGGCTTTTCCAGAGCGGCAGGACTCATTTACACGTCAGAGTTCGGCACCCCCATCCTCCCGCTGCCGCATGCAGCCGGTTCGCCGGTGCTGAAATATTGAATCCCGGCCTAGCCGGCGATTCTCTCGGCACCGACGTAGCAGAGATATCGGCGATTTGCGGCGCGGCCGATGAGGGTCATGCCGAGCTTCACCGCGAGTTCGTATCCCAAGGCCGTGGTGCCGTTGCGCGAGATCATCACGGGAATGCCATTGTGCGCCGCCTTCATCACCATCTCGCCGGTGAGTCGGCCGGTCGTGAACAGAATCTTGTCGGCACCGTCCACGCCATGCAGTTGCATGAAGCCAGTGAGGGTGTCGATGCCGTTGTGCCGGCTCACATCCTCGACGGCGGCCCAGAGCGCGTCGCCCTGAAACAAGGCGCAGCTGTGCACCGATCCCGCGGCCTGATGAATTGCGTCGTGCTGGCGCATGCTCTCGAGGACGGCGAGCAGTTCCGCACGCGATATGGACTGACTCTGCAGGCGAGCGGCTGCGAAGGTCATACCCGCATCCGCGCGGGTGTCGACTTGACGCATGACCTCGCCGAATACCGTACCCAGTCCGCAGCCGAGCGGGGCGGGATCGCTGCCCTGTGTCGCGGCGCCCGAAGGCTCACCGAGAGATCCGGCCCGCGAGGTCACGTTCGCCACGCCCAGGGTCCAATCGACCTCGACGGATCGGATGGCGGCCAGGTCATCGATGAGCCGCTGATTGCGCAGATACCCGAGTACCAACCACTCGGGGGCGGCCCCGAGCGTCATCAAGGTGACGACGGGGCGTCCATCGACGGTGATCGTCAGCGGCCGCTCGATCGGCAACTGCAGCGCCCGCGTCGCACCCTGTTCGTCGACGGCGGCGATCTCACGCAGCGGCGCGGCGGAGGCGGCACTGAGTCGCGGTGCCCCCGGCACGAGCGTCAATGCTCGGCCGGCCGGACCCAGGACAAGGGCGCTGATGTCGTCGGGTTGCATGGCGGGGATGTCCAGTGATGGCTAGGATGTACGTATGATAAACGCGCGCGACGATGTCACGGGCCTGATCCTCGCCGGTGGCCGCGGAAGCCGGATGGGCGGCATCGACAAGGGCCTGCAACTGTTCCAAGGCAGGCCGCTCGTGGCGCACGCCTTGGAGCGGCTGCGCCCGCAGGTGGGCAAGGTCATGCTGAACGCGAACCGCAATCTGGATCGCTATCGGGCGATGGGGGTGCCGGTGTGGCCGGACGAGGCGCCCGATTATCCAGGCCCACTCGCCGGCATGCTCGCGGGAATCGCGCATTGCGACACGCCGCTCATGGCCACCGTGCCCTGCGACACACCGAACTTTCCGATCGATCTGGTGGCGCGCTTGGCGCTCGGGCTCGAGAGCGCCGACGCCGATATCGCGGTTGCCCATACCCGCGCGGGAGAGGAACTCTTCCCGCAACCGGTCTTCTGTCTCATGAAGAGCTCGCTCAAACACGCACTCGCGGCCTTCATCGCCGCCGGCGAGCGCAAGACCGGGGACTTCGCGCGCGGGCAGCGGAACACACGCGTGGTGTTCGACGATGACGCCGAGTTCTTCAACATCAACACGCTCACCGAGCTCGAACTCCCGCCACGGCCGGCCGGCTGAGATGGCAGCGGCCGCACCTATTCATATATCATCCATCAGGCCTGTCTTATCCACGCTGCGGACAAACGACATGACCCTAGTTGCCGGAGCTTCCACGCTCCTTACACCACAGGCGGCCGAGGCAGCGATCGATGACCAGCTGCCCGGGCTGCCCATTGAAGCACGGCCACTCTCCCAATGTGTCGGAGGCACGCTGCGCGAGAACATCTACGCGGAACGAGACTACCCGCCTTTCGATCGCGTGTGCATGGACGGTGTCGCCATCGACAGCGCCGCCTCGAGGCGCGGCGTGCGCCGCTATGCCGTACAGGCCACGCAGGCGGCAGGTGTTCCTCCGATGACGCTCGCGAACGCCGAAAGCGCCATCGAAGTGATGACGGGCGCCTCTCTCCCGCGGGGTGCGGACTGCGTGATTCCACTGGAGCAATACGTGCTCGCGGACGGTTTCGTCTCGCTCACCGCCCCGGTGAACGACACACCGTTTCGCAACATTCAGCGGCGCGGCGAAGACGGCCGCTACGGCATCCTCATGCTCGAAGCCGGCACGCTCCTCGGAGCCCCCGAGATCGCCATCGCGGCCTCGGCGGGCCTCGCCCGCGTGCGGGTGAGCAGCCAGCCGGCCTTCATGGTCATCTCGACCGGCGATGAGCTCGTGGAGCCGGGCGAGCCCATCGCCGGCCATCAGATCCGGCGATCCAACACCTATGCGGTGATCGCGGCGATGCGCGCGCGGGGGTTCGATCGGGTGAGCAACGATCACCTGCTCGACGACGAAACCATGCTCACCGACCGTCTCTCTCTTCATCTCGCCACGCACGAGGCCCTCATCTTGAGCGGCGGGGTGTCGATGGGCCGCTTCGACCTCGTACCGAAGGTCTTGAAGAGCCTGGGCGTTCGCGAGGTGTTCCATCGAGTCGCGCAACGCCCGGGAAAACCCATGTGGTTCGGGGTGGGACCGCGCGGTCAGGCCGTGTTCGGGTTGCCGGGAAATCCGGTATCGACGCTGATCTGCCTCGTACGCTTCGTCATCCCGGCGATCGTCTCCGCGATGGGTACCCGTCGGACGCCCATCGAGCGCATCGGGCTGGCGAGGCCCGTCACGTTCGATCTGCCACTCGCGTATTTTCTGCCCGTGGCCGTGGAACTCGACGAGTGGGGTCAACCCTGGGCGAGTCCTCGTCCGACCAACACCTCGGGAGATTTCCTCAGCCTGATCGGTTCGGACGGCTTCATCGAGCTGCCTCCGGGGCCGATGGCCTACCCCAAGGGGTTTGTCGCCCCGTTGTATCGCTGGTAGCGAATCGACGATGCCGCCGCCTTCGAGGCACTTGGACGAGGCATCGCTGCTCGAGACCTGCCGGTTACGATCCATCGAGCTGTTGAGGCGAAATCTGACGCCCGACGGAATCCTCGCCGCCTCGCCGAGTCCGCAGGCGAGCAAACGCGGTTACACGGCCATCTTTGGGCGCGACGCTGCCGTCTGCGCCATCGGGATGGCACTCTCGGGGGACCGCACGTTGGAGCATGCCGCCGCCGCCGGGCTGCACACGTTGGCGAAGCACCAGGCGCCGAACGGACAGATTGCAAAGTTCGTCGATCTGCAACGAGACGAGCCGGATTTCTGGTACCTGGGCTGTATCGATTCGACCTTATGGTGGCTGATCGCACTCGCATTCCTGGATCGCCGCCGTCGCGGCAGTGGGCTGCGGCGGCAGTATGCGAAGCGCATCAAGCTCGCCATTCAATGGCTGAAAGCCCAGGAACATCAGCGATTCTTTCTGCTGCAGCAAAACGAAGCCAGCGACTGGGCCGACATCATGCCGCGCTCGGGATTCGTTCTGTACACCAATACCTTGTGGTACTGCGTCAAGCGGCTCTATCGCCTCGAGCACTCGCAGGACACGCGCGACTACTTCAACGGGCTGTTTCATCCTTTTTCGGCGGCCATCGCCGAATATCGCCGAGCCCGGCTGCTCAACGATTACGTGTTGCGCAGCGGGCGCAATCGGGACTTGTATCTGAGCTTCGTGAACTTCTCGTTCTTCGGCGAGGAAGGCGACGTGTTCGGCAACGTATTGGCCGTCCTGCTCGGACTGGCCGACAAGCGCGCGAGCACCCGCACGCTGGACGCACTGACGCGGGCGCGGGTGAACGATCCGTACCCGGTGCGGGTCGTAACGCGACCCATCAAACGCAACAGTTCTCTATGGCGGCCCTATATGGCGCGTCACCGGCAGAATTTCGTTTGGCAGTATCACAACGGCGGTATCTGGCCCATGGTGGGTGGCTTCTGGATCACCGCTCTCGTGAGCGCCGGCCGCGCCGCGCAGGCACAGGCGGAACTGACGAAACTCGCGCGGGTCTGCGCGCTGCGTAATTGGGCATTTACGGAATGGCTGCATGGGCGGACACTGGCGCCGAGAGGAATGCCCGGGCAATCGTGGAATGCCGCGGCCTTCCTGATGGCCCAGCACGCGGTATCGACGGGAGGGACGCCATGGTGAAGAAGCCGATAATCAGGTCGGCGATTGCCATCTCGGTCCTGCTCGCCGCGGGTCATGCCGCCCAATGCAAGGACAAGGCCGGCGATGCGGCCTCCATCGCGAGCATCAACGCATTGCTCGCCGGTCGCTACGACAATTCCGCACAGGTGGCCCAGGGAAAGGCGGCGTCGGAAGATCCGCCCCCACAGCATGTCACCATCACCATCGAACCCACGCCTCGAGCGGATTGGGAGCTCTGGCGCGTGCATATGGACGTCGACCCCGAGGTGGCCCAATCCGCGGGCTCGGATACCTCGCTCGATGCGGTTTGGGCGATGAATATATCGCGAAAAGCCGAGGACAGCTCCCTGCAGCTCATTCCCTATACGTTGAAGCCGTCCATCGATATCGCCTCGGTCGAGGCATCGGCTTTCGACAAGCCACAGTGGCTTTCGCTCGAAGCCTGCATGCTGCGCGGCGATTTCGGCGCCTCGCGCATCGTCGCGCAGGTGCCGCCGGACGAGATGTGTGTCGCCGAAACCATGGGCCTCGGCGGCAAGCGCGCGTTCTTGCCGACCGCGGTCGAACGCGAGGGCGATTGGCTGCACGTGCAGCTGATCTATTTCGGCAAGCCCTGGCGGGTAAACGCGCGCCGCATGCCGGCAGCGGCCGGCGGAGTTTAAAGGTCCTCCGCCGGCCGACGTTCACTTACCTCATGCGACTTTGCTGCGCGACTGCCATTCGTCGGAAGTCGTCGAGTCGCCGGCCAGCACAGCGGTCAAATCCTTGAGAAGATTCGCCAATTCTCCGGTCATCACCGCAAAATCGATGTCGAATTGCTCCGCCGGATCCACCTCGTCGGCCTGGGTGTCATCCTTGTTCATCTCCAGGAAATCGAGCCGCTTCACCTGCAGCTTGTCGGTCAATACGAACGACACCCGATCGTTCCAGGTCAATCCGAGGCGCGTCGGATATTTCCCCGCAGCGAGGTGTCCGCGGATCTCTTTCCCGTCGAGCGGATGGCGCGTGTAGCGAATGATCGCCTTGGTCTTGTCGGCGCTCTGCAGCTCCAAGTCGTCATCGATCGAGAACCGCGCAGGCGCCTCGCCGCGCGCCAACCAGGACGCCATGGCCGCCTGCGGCGAGCGCTCGGTCTGGACGGCGAGCGGCGCGAAACTGCCGAGCGTGTCGCCCAGCGTCTCGACGATCATTTCCGCGCGAGGAATGCTGGACGCATCCACGGCAAACCAGCCGGCTGTCGGATCGATCCAGGCCCGAGTGACTCTGCGCCGAGTCAGCGCGCGCGCGCGCAGCTCATCGGCAACACGAGCTCGCAGGTCGCGCATTTGCTTGCGCCCGACGGGAAACCCTTGCTCCTGGGCTTGAATGTCGGCTCGCTCCTGAGCGACCTGCCGAATGATGGAACCGGGTAGCAGCTTATCGTCCGACCCGAGAGCAATCATGTGGTGCTGATTGACCGTATGCAGCAGCCGGCCTCCGTGAGTGACCGGCACCCAGCCCCGGCTCGACATGTCGAAAGGACCGCAAGGCTGCAGCGTGCGGCCCGCGAGCTGGCCTTCGAGATCAGCCGCCGTGAGCGACCAATTCTCGGGGAGCTTATGAAAAACCAAGTTCTTGAAAATCACGATCGGCACTCGAGGTGGACATAAAAGGTGCGCGGATTATGAAGGAAATCGCGCGCCACAACTCCGGATTGATTTTCTCTCTGCTATTGATTTTCCTTGCGCGGCGCGTTAGCGCAGAGGCGTGATCCTCGCGGCCGAGGGCGTCGCATTCGCGTCTCCGACGCCGGCGTAGGTTACGTCCGCAATCTTAGGGGGGTGAAGAGAAATCGACTCGTAACAGAGTCCGCATATTCTAACTGGCGCCCGAACCCGCAGAACCACACTTCGTCCTTTTGAGCCAAGAAAGTCGGAGGTCGTCATGCATTACCACGAGCGGAATGCGCTGCCCCACCCACATCCGCGCATCGATCATTTGCAGGCTTGGTGTCTTTTGTCGTTGGCCGCGTTGACTCTGATCGTCGGCCGTGCTGAAGGCCAGCAGACCTCTGCGCCCGCCAACCCGAACCCCTACCTGATGGGATCCGAGGGCTACGACAAAGGGCCGCGCGGCATGACGAGCTACCAGCCGGATGCCATCGCCCGGCCTTTCGCCGAGAGGATGGCCGAGGATGTGGCGGCGAAGCCCGGCATCGAACGCGAACACCAGGCGCTGCTGGATGAGCGCTATGACCTCGGCGATCATCCCGCCGACGGTATCACCATGGAGCACGGCAAACCGTTGCAGGAAGGCGTCCGCGTCAAGCTGCCGGCCGGGACGACCTGGGAACAGCTCGCGGCAATGACCCCGGATGAGATCCGCGACCGCGGGCTTTGGCCCAAAGGCTTCCTTCCCTTGCCGCATCCCATCCATGCAACCGGCGGCTTCGTGATTCCACAGAACGTGATCGACCTCACCAAGCGCCAGGACGGGCGCGACCTCACCCGCTTTGACATCGATTTCGACCTGCCCGAACGCTTCCTCGCAGCCTTCCCACCGGCGATGTATCTCGTGCAGCGTCCCGACCTTGGGGATGTGTCGCAGGGCAAGCTGGTGACCATCAGCAACTATTTCGAGATGTTCAACGGCATCATCACCCCCCGGCAACTGGAAGGTCTGCGCCTGTTGGTGACCCCGTTCCCGGAGCAGCAATTCAATGCCACGGACGATCGCAAATCGGCAATGCCCAGCCTGGGCGCAAGCTGCTTCGATTGCCATGCGAATGGGCATCAGGACGGCTCCACCCATCTGGCACCCGATGCGCGGCCGGAGTGGTTCCGTCATCGGCTGAAGACCACCTCGCTGCGCGGCGTGGACATCCAGCGGCTGTTCGGATCGCAGCGCGCCTTGAAGACGGTCGAGGACTTCACCGAGTTCGAGCAGCGCACGGCCTACTTTGACGGCGACATCGTGAATGCGACGAAGAAGGGCGTGAACCCCTTGGAGCGCGGCAGCCAGGTCGACTTCATGGCCGACTTCGAGGAGATGCTGGATTTTCCGCCCGCGCCGAAACTCGACGTGTTCGGCAAGCTCGATCCCGCGAAGGCGAGCTCGGCCGAGATGCGCGGGCAGACTATCTTCTTCGGCAAGGGCAAATGCGGCAGCTGCCACGAGGCGCCCTACTACACGGACAACACGATGCACGACCTGAAAGCCGAGCGGTTCTTCAAGCCCGAGATGGTCAACAACGCGATGGAGGTCGGCGACGGCAGCATCAAGACCTTCGCCCTGCGCGGTGTCAAGGACAACCCGCCCTACATGCATGACGGGCGCCTGCTGACCCTGGACGATACGGTCGAATTCTTCAATCTAGTCCTGGCCGACAAACTTACCAGGCAGGAGAAGCAGGACCTCGTGGCGTTTCTGCGCGCTTTGTAAGGTGCTCTCGCCGGCCGGCCAAGGGCCTCTTGGCCGGCCGAGCACCCTCCTCAACCGGGCGCCGGGGCCCGAATTGCGGTGACCGGTCCCGAGCGCAAACAACGCTCGAACACACTCATTGAGCCGACCCGGCAAGCGGCGCTTTGCCGATTGCGGCCATTTCCTGCTTGATGCGCAGTTGATCGAGGCTCCCGATCGGCAAGCTCAGGAATAATTTGATGCGTGTATCGAGCGACTTGAAGGCTTGATTAAAGGCCGCCTTCTTTTCGATGTCGGTGCCCTGGATGGCCGCCGGGTCAGGAATCCCCCAATGCGCGGTTGTCGGCCTGCCGAACCATACGGGACAGGTCTCGCCGGCGGCGTTGTCGCACACCGTAATGATGAAGTCGAAATGCGGGCTCCCCGGCGTCGTGAACTCGTCCCAGCTCTTGCTGCGCAGGCCCTCGGTCGGGAAGTCCAATCGCTTCAAGAGATCGAGCGCAAAAGGATTGACCTGCCCGTTCGGATGGCTGCCGGCACTGAAGCCGCGATACTGTCCCTTGCCGAGGCGATTCAAAATCGATTCGGCGAGGATGCTCCGCGCCGAGTTACCCGTGCACAGGAACAGGACGTTATAGACTCGCTCCGCAGTCATTTGCTGCAGCAGCCTGCCGGCTGATCCTCGATAGGGACTGTCGAGGCGCCATGGTTGAACACCGCCGTATCCTCACCGTAAACCGGGATGCTGCCGAGCGTGTGGAAGGTCTCCCACGCAATGCCGGTTGGGTCCGTGACCCAATACTTGTCCGAGCGCGCGTAGCAACAAGGCTGCTCGCTCTCTTCAACCATGCGGGCGTCCGCAGACTCGAGTTGCGTGCGCATGCCCCGCAGTTCCTCATCGGTGTCCACCTGGAAGCCCAGGTGATTGATGCCCACCGGTTGGCGGTTCGTCGAGATCGCGAAATTCACCCGCGGGTCCTCGAGCATCCATTTGGCGTAATCGGACTTCGTTACCGCCGGCGCAGCACCAAACAGGGTTTGATAAAACCGGATCGAGGCAGAAAGATCCTTGACGCTGACATGCACGTGAAGTCGTTTCATAGATCACCTGGAGTATCGGAAGGGAGTTGAAGGGCTTTCAACATGAACGCGGAGCTCGCCGGGCAAAGACCGGCGAACTCGTGCGTTCCCTTGATCGATGGCGGGGCTCGAGAACGATCGACCCGCTCGTATCCCAGACGTTCGAAGAAGGCTTCTGCGGTAGTCGTCAGAAGGTACAGTGACCGAACGCCGTTCGATGCCGCGTATTGCTCGGCGTGACCCACGAGGACCGATCCCAAGCCTTTGCCGCGAGCGGCTTCGGCGACGACGAGGGAGCGCAGCAGAGCGTCGGCGCCATGGACCTCGAGCCCCACGAGCCCCGTCGGCGAGCTGTCGGAACCCGCGAAGAAGAAGCTCTCCAGATGCTCATCGGTGATATCCGAGACGGGCAACCCCTGCGATTGAAGCAGTGCCACCACGACCGATCGTGGCGGTCGCCCACGGATCACGAGCGGCCCGGCCGGGAGCGACTCTCTACGCGACTTTGGCGGCACGTTTGGCGACCTTCGCAGCCGTCGCTGGTGCGCAACCCGGCGCGCATTCGGCACCGCTGTTGCCGCAACAGTTCTCCGTCAGGTAGCCAACGAGCCCGTTCATCGCGGTGAAGTCGACCGAGTAGAAGAGCTGACGGCTTTCGCGGCGCTGCGTGATGAGCCCTGCGCGCTGCAGATTCTGCAGATGGAAGGTGAGCGAAGACGGCAATAGCCCTATTCGCTGGCCGATGATGCCCGCCGGCAACCCCTCGGGACCGCGTTGAACGAGCAATCGGTAGATCGCGAGTCGGTGCTCGTGCGCAAGGGCGCCAAGCGCCTCGATGACCGCCGGGGTCTTCATGAGCTACGATATTACGAGTATTCTCGTATTGTCAAGCAAACCTTCCCCTTCAGGAGGGGCTCGAGCCGGCGAATCCTAGTGCCTGCAGGCGTCAAAGCATTGAGCTTTGGTGCGATCCGTGAGCTCTCGGCACTTGGTGAAGCACTGATCGAAGGTGAGCCCAGAGCAGGACTGCGACGGTGGGATTATGGCTGGCGGCGGTGCGGCCGTCGCTGAAGACGGGGCAGCCACGGCTGGTGACGCCGCGATCACGGCCGGTGCCGGCGCGACCACGGCTGGTGGCGCGGCCACGGCTGGTGCCGGCGCGACCACGGCTGCTGGCTGCGACGGAGTTACCGCCTGCGACCGCATGACTGCTGGCCGGGGTGGAGCAGCCGACGACCTGTCGCACTGGATAGTCTCGGACCGGTCTTCCAGCTGAGGGAGATCTCGATCGGCTGCGGCCTGTATCGATTGCGCCAGAGCCGGCGAATTGTATTGTGCCGCCGTGGCAGCTGCTGATGCCGCCTGCGATCGGATGCGTGCTGCCTCCGAACGAATCCACGCGCACTCGTTGTTGCGTTCAGCGGGAGTACGGGGTAACTCGCGATCTTTGAGGGACGCATAGCCGTCGTTCGCGTTTTGAGCGTGAACCGCTTGGAATACCGCAAAAACTCCGAAGGCCAGCGAAAAAGCGAATGCAAGGAAGCGAAGTCGGTTCACGGCGTCTGCCTCACCCGGTGCGGGTTATTTAGCTCAAATTTGTCGAGGCACAGTAACTGAAGATGGCTTTGCTGCGCTTGTGCCTAGGGTAGCGGATGACCGATTGTTGCAGCAATAACAATTTAATCCGGTGAATCGATCATAAACCTCTGGACACACAGCCGTCCTCGAGGAATCCGCCACGACCGAGCAGCAGATCCGATCCCGCCTCGGGGCTACAAAAGCCAGTGACTACTATGAATTTGTCTTGTCACTCCGACCGCGCATCCAGCGCACGACCTTGGTAGGCAGGACAATCGACCAGCGGCCGGTGACAGCGCGGTTCAGCGCAACAGGATCATTGCGATCCACAAAGCCCTTATAGATCAAGCGAGCAGAGCCGCCAATCAAAAGCAGCGCCCAAGCGATAACCATCGCCCCATCAAGCCGCGACGAATGAGCGGCTATGAGCACCACCACTATAGCGGCGAGAGAAGGAACTCGAATAAGCCAGCGCGAACAAATTTCATGGCTTTATCCTCGCCTGCCGATATAGCCAATTTTACCAGTGATCTGCATGGACGATATTAATTAACCACTCACGGCCGATGTTTCTCTGCGGCCGATTTGGCGTCTTGAAAAGCGCTCTTCTTCAGTGGTGCTGTCCACGAGGGCGTTGCAACTTCGCCGCTGCAGCAGAGCGCTTTCTCACTGCAGCCTAATGCTTACTCAACAAGTGCGCGTGCGTCTTGCCCGTGCGTGAGTCGACGCCATTTGCGACGATCCAGCCCTTGTTTATTCCCTTGCCCGAAAGCAGAGTCACGTACGCCGCTACGGCCGGATCGATCATGGAATTCAGATCACGCATGCCACGCTTGGTGTATAGAAACGCATGAATGACGCCACCTGCGGTCACTGCTTCGCCCGTGACCTGGCCATCCGTGTTAATGGCATATCCCGTGCTTGAGCCGCCGCCCAGCGTCCCGAGATCAGTGATGCCACTGCCGGGGGTATATAAAAACGCGTGAAGCGCGCCGCCTGCGGTCACCGCTTCGCCCGTGACCTGGCCGCTCGCGTTGGTGCCGTACCCCGTGCTTGTGCCGCCGCCCAGTGCCCCGAGGTCCGTTACCGAATATCTCGGAGCTTGCGCATTGGCAGGCGTTCCCAGCTCGACCAACGCGACAAGCAGGCCGGCGATACTCCACCGTAAACAGCAAGACGATGTATGTCTCATCCTAAGTTCCGACCGTCGATCCACCGGGAGTCATACTTTCGCCTCATGGTTTAGGAATGGGTAGGTCCCTGGCCATCGCTTGTTTAGCCTACCTCAACTTCCAAACGGCGAAGGCCCGTCACTGTGTGCTCGCGAGACTCCGGTACGGCGCTTCAATCGGCACAGTCTTTATTGGCACGGGCACTCGGCATGTATGCCAATCCGGAATGGATACTCCCCTACTGTGGCGGAATGAAGGATGGCGAATCTCGATGGCAGAGCTTGCGGACAGAACACCCGTTGCGGAGCGGCAGGGACCCTATTCATGTCACGGTCCGGGCGCCGTCGGTTGTCGGATCAATCCAGCCGGTAATCGGGTCAGTCCTGATCAGTGACGTCTTCCGGCCAGAGAATATCAACGTCGATATCCAACTCCAAATGGGGATGCCTGACAAGCATGATCCCTGGTACCCGTGTTGGATGGGACTGGCGCCGTGAGAACCGGGCCTCACGGGCATGCTCGCGCACGCAGGGTGTCGACATCACTTAGGACATCGACGCCACCTCCCTGTCGAACGGCGCATAATCATCCACCGCGCATCCAGGATCGGCTATACATGGCCATGCATAACAGATCGAACCGGCTCTTCGCCGGATCACTTCGTGCCGGTCAGCGGGCCACCACCATCATGAGCCTGATCCAGTCCACCAAGTCAACGGGCACAATCCGTATCGCCACCTCAAAGACCTCATCAAGCGCCTGCCGACCCAGCCCGCCAGTCGACTCGAAGAGCTTTTTCCGCACCGCTGACAGCCCACGCCGCCCAGCCACTAGTCAAGACGCCTTGGCCGGACGCCTACTTTCCAAAGCCGTCCAATATCGAACAGCTGCGTAGCAGCGCAGATATCGCGGCTGGACCTCGGCGATCGGACGTGACGTCAGCGAGCTTGGAATCCAGCAGCCACCAGCGGTTACGGGAGCAAACAATCAGACGATTGCCAGTCGCATCGATGCGTTTGCCTCTGCTAAAATAGTTCCCGACCGCAGATCCAATTGCGCAATGAGCAAGACAACCTCTCAAAAGAAAATCGGATGAGCGACTCTGAGAGGACTCGCGTGAATCTAACGACTGCGGCAATTGACAAACGTCCGCCAGTCGCATCAAGGGATCTCGCGGTCGCGTTGATCGATGAAGGAAATGCGCTTGAGCAACAAGGTCTAGTTGCCGAAGCGATGGCGCGGTACGACGCTGCTGTCCAGGCTGACGCGCAATGCGCGAGAGCGCACATGAACCGAGGAAACATTCTGCTGGCGAGCGACCAGCTCAATGGGGCTCGCATCGCGTACGAACTCGCCATAGCCTGCGACCCGAATTATGCAGGGGCCTATTTCAATTTGGGCAATCTGAACTATCGCGCCGGCGAATTCGAGAGTGCATTGCACAGCTACAAAATAGCCGTCCATATCAGGCCCGACTTTGCAGATGCATTCATAGCAATGGCAAATACACTTGCCAGTCTAGGACGAACTGCCGAATCAGCGGAGAGCTATGAGCAAGCACTGGCACTCAACCCAAATTACGCCGAGGTCCATTTCAATCTGGCATTACTTGCAATGACCCAGGGGCGGCATGAGGAGGCTGCTCGTAGTCTGCGCCGCGCCACTGAGATAAAGCCGGATTTTGTTCAAGCCCATCACACGCTGGGCACTGTGTTGATAAGACTGGAGGAGTTCGACGCGGCGGAGGTCAGCCTGCGCCGCGCTTTGTCTCTCGAGCCGGAATCCGCCGAAATTCTCCACGATCTGGCGATGATTCTTTTGTCGCTCAGAAAATCCCCGGAAGCAGTGCAATTGATCGTGCGCACGCTCGAGCGTACGCCGCCCTGGACCGTCAGATCAGCCTTTTCCAGCTGCGTCGCGCGAACTAAGTTTACGACCGACGACTCACAGACCCGCGCAGCCCTCACAACCGCCATTACTGAACCATGGGGAGTACCGTACGAGCTTTGCCGGCCGGCACTCAGTCTGATCATGCTCAATCAGAGGATTGCCAGTTGCGTACGCCTCGCGAACGGATCTTGGCCCGCACGATTGCCAAAGGCCGCGTTGTTCGGTGCAGATGGCCTGGCCGCTCTCGCAGCGGAACCCCTGCTCCATGCGTTGCTTGAAGCGGCGCCCGTGACCACCATCGAATTCGAGCGCTTCTTAACTTGCGCACGCCACGCGCTGCTCGAGACCGCATTAAGCGAGAATGGTCCAGATCCTTTGGACATCGCGGCGCTGCAATTCTATTCGGCACTTTCGCGGCAATGCTTCATCAACGAGTACATCTTTGACTGCGACGACGAAGAACGGCTCGCGGCAGCTGCCTGCCGCAAAAGGATACTAGCGCTATTGGACACCAATGCAATGGTACCGCCATTTCTCTTGCTTGCCGTAGCCGCGTATTTCCCGCTTTACTCCCTGCCGGACGCAAGAAGGCTTTTGACCGCAAATGGCACCAGCCCAGTTGACGAGGTTCTGCGCCAACAGATCTGCGAACCGCTCGAAGAACAGGAGTTGCGCGCAGGTGTAGCTTGCTTGACGTCGATCACCGAGGGTGTCTCCGAAGAAGTGCGCGCCCAGTATGAACAGAATCCCTACCCGCGCTGGGTGAAATTGCCCAAGGGCGGGCAGGCACTGCAGTTCAATGCCGAATTGCGGCGCACGTTGCCGTTCGCGCCGTTTACGCCAATGCCGGATGACAGCGCGCCGGAGGCACTTATCGCCGGGTGCGGCACCGGAAGTCAGTCGGTTCTCTTCGCCCGGCGATTCCGTGGTGTTCGCGTACTGGCAATAGACCTGAGCTTGAGCAGTATCAGCTATGCCAAACGGAAGTCGCAGGAGATGGGCATTACAAACATTGAGTATGCACAGGCCGACATTCTCAAGCTTGGTGATACCTCGCGCACGTTCGACATCATCGAATCGATTGGAGTGCTGCATCATCTTGCCGACCCCTTCACGGGATGGCGAACTCTGCTATCTCGATTGCGACCGGGAGGTTTCATGGGTTTGGGCTTCTACAGCGAAACTGCGCGCAGGCACGTGGTCAAGGCGCGTGAACTCATTGCCGCAGGGGGCTATTCGAGCACCTCCGATGACATTCGTCGATTCCGCCGGGATCTGGCCGATCAAGGCTCGAGCGTTGAGCTGCAATGGCTTAGCAACGCACCAGACTTCTATTCAATGAGTGAATGTCGCGACCTGCTTTTCCACGTGCAGGAGCATCGCCTAACACTAGATCAGATCGAGACATTTCTTGCTGAACTCGGACTCCACTTCATCGGCTTTGAGTTGGATCCGCGAGTGCTGCGTCAATACCGCGCATGCTTCACCGACGACCCGTCCTTCACTTGTTTGCACAACTGGGAACGCTTTGAAGCCTCTTATCCAGATACCTTTGCCGGAATGTACCGATTCTGGATTCAGAAGCCTGCAAGTCACTGAAGATCGCGTGGCCGGCCGGCTCGACGGACCGGCGGCCGAAGAGTTGAGTGTAGATGTAGCCCAAGAGAATCTTTGCGCTGACACTGTCGGGCCTAATCGCGACGCCGACGACACGATGGAATGGACCGCATCCGACACTGAGCCTCTCATGTTCTGGGTGACCCTGAATGCGGGCCAACTCGACGGTATTTCGACAAGCCAGCGGTTTTTCAGCTTTGGGTATTTGTACCTTGGATTTTGGCGCACCCGGAGAGATTGCTCGGCGCTACGCGCCTCGTCCCTTCGGGACCGCCGCCGCGGACGGCGGCGTCCCACTTGGCCGCAGACGGCCAAGTGGTCGAACTCGGCTCGTTCGTCTGTCGGGAGTTCGAATCGCAGCCCGACCCGACATGAGCAGCCGCTTCGTGGTTCTCGAACCAACTTGATGGATTGGCGCGCCCGGAGAGATTGCTCGGCGCTACGCGCCTCGTCCCTTCGGGACCGCCGCCGCGGACGGCGGCGTCCCACTTGGCCGAAGACG
>JBEKHK010000062.1:0-16786 GCA_050012315.1 Steroidobacteraceae bacterium
CCAGCGGTAGATTGATCGCGAACTGCACGACGGTGAAGCCGATGAGGTCCCGGGCGCGCAATCCGAGGATGCCGAGAATGGGCAGCATCCAGAACGGGTTGATCAGGTTCGGAAGCGCCTCCGCGGCGTTGTAGATCTGCACGACCCAACCGAGGTTGTACTCGAGCGAATTCGCCGCGTGCATCACGTACGGCGCCTCGACGATCCACTTGCCGCCTCCCGAAGGAACGAACAGCCCGAGCAGCGCCGAATAGGCGCCCACGATCGGCGCGAAGGTCGCATGGCTCGCCACGCGCGTAAAGGCGTGGCCCAACATGAACGACAGCGTATTGCCCTCGCCGTTCTTCGCGCCGGTCAATATCGCGGCGATCGCCCCGAGGAATGGAAATTGAATCAACACGCCGGCGACGCTCGGTACGCTGCGCGCCACCGAGTCGATGAAACGCCGCGGCCGCCACTGCAACAATAATCCCGCGATGATGAAAATGAAGTTATACGTGTTGAGATTGGAAATGGCCGCCGCCGCGCCCTTGGCGGCGAACTCGTGCGCCAGGAAGACAAGTCCCAGAGCCGCAATGAAGATCGTGGGGAGCGGGCTCCATTCCAGCCACTCCCCGGGCCGGGTACGCGGCGCGTCGTGCCGCCGGCGTGAGTCGAGATCGATGCCCAGCCGTTCCGCGGTCCGAGCCTCGCCCACATCGGGCGCGGTCTTCCAGGCGATCCACGTGCTGACCCCCACCAGAACCACCGCGAGCAGCATGGATTGCCATCGGAATATCGTCTCGCTGAATGGAATGACGCCGGTCTCCGCCAGCAAGGCCGCGGGCATGCTGCCGGGGTTGGCCTCGAGCTGCGCCGCCGAGGACGACAGCCCCAGTGCCCATACCGAGCCCAAGCCCGTGCACGCGGCCGCGCCCGCGGCCCGATAGTCGACGTGGAGCTCCGTCCGCCGGGCCAGGGCGCGAACCAGCAAGGACGAGAACACCAGGCTCAATCCCCAATGGAGGAGCGACGTCAGCATCGCGAAGAGCGCGACCCAGGCTACCGCACCGCGCGGACTTTTCGGCACGGCGGCCAGGCGATGCACGAGCCGATCGACCGGAGGCGAGTCCGCCACGACATAGCCGCCGATGATGATGAAGGTCATCTGCATGGTGAACGGAATCAAGCTCCAGAATCCGGAGCCGAAGTTCTCCGCGACCGTCTGGGGCGGCGCCCCGATGAGCACGGCGCCGCACGCGACCAGGGCCACGGCCATGATGGCGAAGGCGAAGGCGTCCGGGAACCAGCGTTCCGACCACCCGCAGCAGCGCTGCGCCACTCTCTGCAACCACGTCATGTTCCCCGGCGAATCGACCATTGCTCCTCCCCGCGAGCCGTGCGCTTTTCCTTTAGCATAGTGCACGTGGCAACGGCCTCGTCAATTCATGTGCTCATCGTCGGCGCCGGACCGACCGGCCTGGTGTTGGCGCTCTGGCTTACGCGGCTCGGGATTGCGGTGCGCCTCATCGACAGTGCTTCCGAGGGGGCCACCACCTCGCGCGCGCTCGCGGTTCAAGCCCGAACGCTGGAGTTCTATCGGCAGCTCGGTTTCGCCGACCAAGTGGTCGAGGCGGGACTGCGAGTGCAGGCGCTCAACCTGTGGGTGAGCGGCAAGCAAGAAGCCCATGCCGCCTTTGGGGAACTCGGCGAGGGCTTGAGTCCGTTCCCTTTCGCGCTGGTATTTCCGCAAGCCGAGCACGAGCGGTTGCTGGCGCAGCGCTTGTCGGAGCTCGGCGTCGAGATCGAGCGCCGAACCGAGTTCCTCGGCTTCGAGGCGACCTCCGGCCGGCTGCTGGTGCGGTTGAAGCGGCCGGACGGCGGCACCGAGACCTGCGAGACCGCCTACCTCGCGGGTTGCGACGGTGCGCACTCCGCGGTGCGCGGCGCGCTCGGCATCGGCTTCGAAGGCGGCACCTACGACCACCTGTTCTACGTGGCCGACGTGCAGGGCGCCGGTGCCGTGATGAACGGCGAACTGCACGTTGCGCTCGACAGCTCCGAATTCCTGGCGGTGTTCCCGTTGAAGGGCGGCAACGCGCGCCTCGTCGGCACGGTCCGCGACCACGCCGAGGGCGAGCGCGAGCGGTTGTCTTGGACCGGCGTGAGCAAACGCGTCATCGAGCAGCTCGGCATCGAGGTGAGCCGCGTCAACTGGTTCTCAACCTATCGAGTACATCATCGGGTGGCGGACCACTTTCGCAAGGGCCGCGCGTTCCTCCTGGGCGATGCCGCTCACATCCACAGTCCGGTCGGCGGTCAGGGCATGAACACCGGCATCGGCGATGCCGTCAATCTCGCCTGGAAGCTCGCCGCGGCGCTGCTCGGCAGGGCGGGCATATCGATCCTGGACAGCTACGAGCCCGAGCGCATCGCCTTCGCGCGCCGCCTGGTCGATACGACCGATCGCGCCTTCACCGCGGTAACGAGCGATGGGGCGCTTGCGCGGCGCGTTCGATTGAACATGGTGCCGCTCATGCTGCCGGCGCTGTTCAAGTTCGCCGCGGCTCGACGGCTCCTCTTTCGTACCGTCTCGCAGACGGCCGTCAACTATCGCGGCAGCGACTTGAGCGTCGGCCGCGCCGGTGCGGTGTGCGGCGGGGACCGGCTGCCGTGGGTGCGTCTCGGCGAATCCCGCGACAATTTCGCGCCCTTATCGTCGCTCGACTGGCAAGTTCACGTCTACGGCGCGGCCGCGCCCGGGCTCGAGGCGGTGTGCCGGGAGCGGAGGCTGCCGCTGCAGATCTTTCCGTGGGGCCCCGACATGCGGCGGGCCGGCATCCTTCGAGACGCCGCGTATTTGGTGCGGCCGGACGGCTACGTCGCGCTCGCAGGCTCGCCCGCCACAGGCGGCGAGCTCGCCGCCTTTTTGGACGCCCACCAGATTACTTAGCGCGGCTGCGCTGCAACGGCTCGCCCCGACTTTCGGCCATGCAATTCGCCGCGGACGCGCTCCGGCGCCACGCCGCCGGCCGGCTCGCCGGCGCGAACCGGCTAGAACACCTCGAGCGCTTCGCTGAGGCGCGTGACGCCGCGCACCGTCATACCTTCCGGCGGACGCCTGGGCACGTTTGCCTCCGGTATCAGGGCCGCCTTGAACCCGTGCTTGGCCGCTTCGCGCAACCGCTCCTCGCCGAACGGAACGGGGCGGATCTCCCCCGCCAGGCCCAATTCGCCAAACGCGATGAGCGAATCGGGCAGCGGAAGATCGGAGAGGCTGGAGCGCGCGGCCAGTACGATCGCAAGGTCGCCGGCCGTCTCCGCCAGCCGAACTCCGCCGACCACATTGGCGAACACATCCTGGCCTTGGAGCGAGAGACCCGCGTGGCGATGCGCCACCGCCAAGAGCATGGTCAGGCGATTGCCGTCGATGCCCACCGCCACCCGCCTCGGGTTGGCGCCCAGGCTCGAATCCGCCAGCACCTGCACTTCGATCAGCAAGGAGCGAGTCCCTTCGCGCATGACGGTGATCACGCTTCCCGATACGGGTTTGGGGTGGCGCGACAGAAAAATCGCGGACGGGTTGGTGACCTCCCGTAACCCCTGCTCCGCCATGGCGAACACGCCGATCTCGTTGGCGGCCCCGAAGCGGTTCTTCACCGACCGCAGCACGCGAAAGCGGCTGCCCGTGTCGCTCTCGAAGTACAGCACGGTGTCCACCATGTGCTCGAGCACGCGGGGGCCCGCGATCTGCCCCTCCTTGGTCACATGGCCCACGAGCAACACCGCGGTCCCGCTGCCCTTCGCGAAGCGGACCAGCTCGGCGGTGCACTCGCGCAACTGCGAGACGGCGCCGGGAGCCGTCTCGATTCGCTGCGAATACATGGTCTGGATGGAGTCGACGATGAGCGCGCGCGCCTTGAGGCGGGATGCCGTCTCCACGATGGCCTCGACCTGGGTCTCGGCGACCAGCCCGGCGGTGGACTCGGCCAATCCGAGCCGTCGCGCCCGGAGCGCCACCTGTTTGATCGACTCCTCTCCGGTCGCGTACAACACCGGGCCGGCGTCGGCGAGTGCGGCGGCCGCCTGCAGCATCAGCGTGGATTTGCCGATTCCGGGATCGCCGCCGATCAGGGTGACCGAGCCCGCCACCAACCCGCCCCCGAGCACCCGATCGAGCTCCACCGATCCGGAGGAGATCCGGGGTTGCTCGGCGGCTGCCTCCGAGGCGAGCGAGACGGGCGGATCCTGGCGCCCGGGGCGTGCCGCCGCACCCACCGCGCCGCGCGATCCGGCCGACCGGACTTCGGCCACCAGCGTATTCCATTCACCACACCCGGCGCACTGTCCCTGCCATTTGGGCGACGGGGTGCCGCAGGACTGGCAAACAAAAACCTCTTTTACCTTCGCCATCGGCCTCCTCGGAAGCGATTTTTGTGAGCTTAGCATTGCAGTGGGGGTCGCCCGATCACCTATACTTCGCCGCTTCTGTACGCGGATTATGTCTATAGCATGCGAAAGTTCGGGATGATCGCGGCAATTGCGGGGTTCGGCCTGCTGGGGCTAGACCTCTTGCTCCGGTCCCACGTCAATTTGAGTCCTTGGGCCTGGCTGCCGGGGGCGGTGCTGTTGAGCGGCGGCAGCACGCTGCTCCTCTTATCCATCTGGGCCCCTGCGGCCCCGAGCGGGCCCGCGCCCAAAATTCCACCGCCGCCGGGCACCGACACCGCACGCCTGTTGGACAATTTCGAGCAGCGTTTCGCCGAGCTCAAGGGCCGCAAGGGCAGTGCGGCCGTACTCGGCGATCTGTATGCGCTCGGCACTCAACTCGAGCAGCGGGGCCGCGTTACCCAGGCCACGGCCGTGTACCGCCACCTCGCTCGCGTCGACAACACCTACCGCGATGTCGGCGCTCGGTTGCGGCGCCTGATGGATGCAGAGCGCGCGGCGTCGAAGACCCGGGTCGCCCCGCCGGGCTCTGCGCCTGCCGCAAGGCCGCCCGTGGCCCCGCCTCCGCCCTCTGCTTCCCCGCCCGCACCCCGCAAGACGGCTCCCCCGCTCACGGGCCCCGCGACGACGGGCGCAGAGGCGCCTGCCGCCGCCTCTGCGGGAGAGCTGCGGCGGCTCGGCCGCTATCAGCTCGAGCGCGAAATCGGCCGCGGCGCCATGGGTGTGGTGCACCTGGGCCGGGATACCGCTATCAACCGCCTAGTCGCCATCAAAGCCATCCCGCTCGCGAGCGAGTTCAGCGAATCGGAATTGGCCGAGGCCAGAGCCCGCTTCTTTCGGGAAGCCGAAACTGCGGGGCGTCTCAACCATCCCAACATCGTTACCATCTATGATGTCGGCGAAGAGCATGGGCTTGCTTATATCGCGATGGAATACCTGAAGGGCCGGCATTTGAGCGACTACGCGACCTCCGATAATCTGCTCGAACCAAGAAAGGTGCTGGAATTGATCGGGCGGACCGCCCAAGCGCTCGGTTTCGCCCACAAACAACAGGTCGTACACCGCGATATCAAGCCCGCCAACATCATGTTTGACCCCAACGCCGACGTTCTGAAAATCACCGATTTCGGCATCGCGCGTCTGACCGGCACGGGCACCACCCGCACGGGAATCGTGCTGGGCACCCCGTCGTTCATGTCGCCCGAGCAACTCGAGGGGCGAACTGTGACCGGTCACTCGGACCTGTTCTCCTTGGGTGTTAGCCTGTTCCAGCTTTTGACCGGCCACTTGCCGTTCACTGCTGACTCCATGACCGGCCTGATGCAGCAGATCGCGGAAGCTCCGCATCCGCCATTGCGGGCTTATCGGCCCGATCTTCCGGCTTGTGTCGAGGGCATCATCGACCGCGCGCTGGCCAAGACACCCGAGGCGAGATTCGAATCCGGCGCCCAGATGGCCGCGGCTCTGGAGGACTGTCGGTCGCGATTGCCGACGGGTCTGCCATGATTGAGAGATATTCATGAGCTTGAGGGGAAAAATTGCAAGCGTCGCGCTGACCGACACCGGCAAGGTGCGCGAACACAACGAGGACATGATCGGCGCCGAGGCCGATATCGGGCTGTTCGTGCTGGCCGACGGCATGGGCGGCTATAACGCCGGTGAGGTGGCGAGCGGCATCGCGGTGAAGACCATCATCAATCTGGTGCGCGACGCCGTGGCACGGGAGGATCTGTCCGTGCGCGACCCCGAGAGCGGATTGACCCGGCCCAGCATCATTCTGCGTGACGCGATTCACAGGGCCAATAAAATCATCTACCACACTTCGAAGACTCAGCCTCAATGTGAAGGTATGGGTACGACTGTGGTGGCCTGTCTTTTTCACGACAACAAGATGTCCATCGCGCACGTCGGCGATTCGCGGCTCTATCGGCTGCGGGACAACCGGTTCGAGCAGATGACGCTGGACCATTCGCTGCTGCAGGAGCTGGTGGACCGGGGCTTCTACTCTCAGCAGGAGGCGCAGCGGGCGACCAATAAGAACTATGTTACCCGGGCGCTCGGCGTGGAACAGAACGTCGACGTCGAGATCCACGAGCAGCCGGTACAAAAGAGCGACTATTACGTGCTCTGCTCGGATGGCCTATCGGACATGATCGAAGATGAAGATATTCATTTAACAATCAGTACCTTTAGTGCTAATCTTGATATGGTTGCTAAACAATTGATTCAGCTTTCGAACGATAATGGCGGGCGAGACAACATCTCGGTGATCATGGCGCACGTGGCTGAGCCGTTCCCCGCACAACGGCGTATATTTGACAAAATCCTGGGATGGTTCGGTTAGGGAGATGAGTCTGTGGCACGCCTGATGCTCAGCTTGGATGGTCAGATCCTCGCGGAATACAACATGAACAAGGAGCGCTACACCATTGGGCGCCTCCCCGACAACGATATCCGTATCGACAACCCAGCCGTCAGCGGCCATCACTCGCTCATCATCAATATTCTGAACGACTCGTTCCTCGAGGATCTGAACAGCACCAACGGCACGTACGTCAACGGGAAGCTGATCAAGAAGCACGCGATGCAGCACGGGGATGTGATCACCGTCGGACATCATCAGCTTCGATTCGTGGACAGCCAGGATGGCGATGCCGAGCAGGATGAGTTCGAGAAGACCATGGTCATTACCCCGAGCTCACAGGGTGAGGATCGCATCCGCCGGGTCGGCGCGGCAGTCGATCAGGCCGCCAAAGCCGTCGCGGCCAAGCGGCCTCCCACCCCTGCCGGTGCGATACCCGACAATGCGGCAGCTCTGCCCAAGGCGAAGCTGCAGGTGCTGAGCGGTGCCTTCGCGGGCCGCGAGCTGGAATTGACCAAGGCGCTCACCACGCTCGGACGGCCCGGTGTCCAGGTGGCGGCCATCACGCGCCGTGCCGAAGGCTACTTCATCGTGCACGTCGACAGCGGCAAGGAAAACGACTACCCGCAGGTCAACGGTGTCCCCATCGGCCCACAGGCCCGGCGGCTCAACGACAACGATGTCGTGCAGCTCGCGGGCGTCAAGATGGGGTTCTTCGAGAGCTGATCGGAGGGGCCTTCCCGAAAGCTCCCAAGGACCGTCGCCCGAACCTCGGGCGCGGCGGCTTCCACGCCCTCAGGGGGTGATTCCGCGGCGATTGAATTCGTCGGCGATGTGCGGCGACAGCGCCTCGGCGCGTACGATGTCGGCCTGCCCCTCGGATACCTTCTTCTCGCGCAGCTCATCGATGCCGCGGCCGTACAAGCTCCAAGGATTCTGCGGGTTGAGTTTCAGGGATGCGTCGTAGTCGGCGATGGATTCGCGATAGTTGCCCATGCGCAGCAGAACGAGACCCCGCGAGTCCAGAACCTGCGGGAAGAACGGACTCGTTTTCTGAAGGCTCCTTTCGGCCTCGTTGCAATCCTTGAGCGCCAGCGGCAATGCTTGCCCCTGAAGCGCCCGCACCCAGCATCGGCCGTTGAGCGCCGCCGGATAGCGGAGATCGACGGTATGGGATTCGATCCACCAATCGAATTGCCGAATGGCCTTATCTAGACGATCGGCTTTCACGTAGAGCTGCGCTATCGAGTACCGGATGTCAGCTTCCTTGGGCGCGGCGGCGTCGGCCGCGTCCAGGTCGGCGACCGCTCCGTCCGGATCGGCCCGCCAGAGCAACAGTTCGGCGCGTGCAATTCGCGAAGGCGCATCAGCCGGCGCCGCCCGAATTGAGCGATCGAAGTCGGCGAGAGCGAGCTCCGGCTGCTTGTTCCGCCACAATGCGAGTCCCCGCTGATAGAAGTATTCGGCATGATCCGGCGCGAGATCGCATGCGCGGGTAAGATCCGCGATCGCGACGTCGAGTTCGCCGCGCGCCGTTGCGGCGGCGCCCCGGCGGCTGAAATCGGCAGCTTCTTCGTCCCGCCCGGCTGACGGCGCCGCTTCACTGCCGGGGGTCGGTGAAACCTGTCCGGTTGAAGCCGAGGCCGGGGCCGAAGAGGAGGAACCTTCCGCCGAGGGCCTGGCGGTCAGATTGAATACCGGGCCACCGTTGTAGGTGAAATACAATCTGTGCTGGCTGTTGGCCACGTAGATGTGGTGCGACAGAAAGAAATCCGATCCAATCAGCATATCCGCATCCGGAAGATCGATGTCGCCGATGGGTAATTTGGTGTTCTTGATTTCCTCATCGCCGAGCTTGAAGCTGGCGAACGGCGCGATGTAGATGGCATACGTGACCTTGCCGATTCCGCCGGAGAATCCGGCGGAGACGACCCCCGGGGAGTCGGGTTGGACGCCCGCTCGAGCGGCCGCCCGAGTCGACAGTATCGAGGTCGCGGCTCCCGTATCGAACAGCGCCTGAATCGCCACACCGTTGACGTAAGCGGTTCCGATGGCGTGCCAGTTCGGCGCGACGCCCTCATCGATAGAGATGACGGAATAGGGCTGGCCCGCGGAGGCCCAATAGGCCAGGGTTGCCTTTTTGCAATCGAGCGGCTTCATCAGGCGAACCGTGCCCTGTCCCAAATCGTAGTCGGCATCGGCGATGTGAAGGACGTTCTGGCCCAGAAGACCGACACTGCCAGACCCCACCTCGCTTCCCCCCACCAGAAAGTCGACGTTCTTCACGGGAACGCCGGCTAGCGTGAATGTCTTGACGGTGGCTACGGATACCTCCGCCCGTCCGCCGCCCGCGCCCCGCATGTATAGATCATGGGGTGGATCGTGAGTGTCCAATTTGAGTTCAGAGGCGCTCGCTTGGCTGAGGGAGCTGAAGAAGGCGCCGCTGTCCAGCAAGAATTGAACGTTGGCGCCATTGATCCCTGCAGTCACCGAAGGGCGCAGGCCGTTCATGGTGATCGGAAGCTCCACGATCTTGACGAGCTTGCAGGGGGCATCCGCCGCCCATCCCGCCGTCTGAAGTGCGCCGAGCAGCGACAGCGCCAGGGCGCAGCGACGCGCGACGCGTTTCGGGCTGGAACTCGACATCCGTGTCTTTCGCATCGCGCAAATTCTGCCCGCAAGTCTCGATCCGGTCAAAAATCGCCGCGGACGGGACATGGATCTAGGAAATCGATCCCGGCTTGATGTTTACATGCAGGATGGCCGAGATACCGACCCACGAGCTGCCCGACCTCGTCGTTCTGGTAAGGCGCGACGGGGTGATCATGAGCCACCTCGGCGGCAAAGCCGTCGGTGCGCTCGTGCCGCCGCCCGAGGCCGCCGGCGGGCGGCTGGAGGCAGTCTGGCCGGAGGCTGTGGCTTCGTGCGTGAAGCAAGCCGTGCGCCGCTGCATCGCTCAACGCCAGACCGTCGAGACTCGGTTCGAATGCTCGGAGATCCGCTACGAGCTGCGCGCCTTCGCGCAGGGGCCGGATCGGGCGCTGTGCGTCATCCGCGTCTCCGCGGCCGCCCCCTCGGCCGACGAGTCACCACCTTCCGGGGACTTTGTCCACCCTCAGTTCGACCGCCGGGGATTTCTGAGCCGCTTCAACGACACGTTGTCGCAGGCCGCGATCCAAGAGAAACCTGCCGCGCTGGCGCTCGTCTATCTGGACGGCCTCACCGAGATTGCGCGCGTCGTCGACGCCAAAATCTCGGACCAAGTCCTGAGCGCAGCGCTTCTGCGGCTGCCTCAGGAAGCAGCGCCGGCACGAGCCGGCGACGCCGAGGCGAGCTGGTATCTCGGCCAGCTGAGCGCCGACCTGCTGGCGATCGTGATCGAGAGTTCCGACCGCGACGCCATCGAGCGCGTCGTCTGGAGCATCTGCACGAGCCTGCGTGAGCCGCTGCAAATCGGAGACGCGTCGTTTCATTTGACGCCGTACGCCGGAGTCTCGATCCTCGGGCAGGACGGCTCCTCGCCGAGAAGCCTTCTCGACAAGGCGCGCTCGGCCGCGGCGGAGTCCCGGCGCACGAGCTCGAGCCGCCTCCATTTCTTCACCGACACGCTGAAGTTGCGCGCTCTCGCGCGGCTCGACGTCGCACGCGAGATTCGCGACGCCATCGCGAACCGCGAAATCCGTTTGCGCTACGTGGGGCGGCACGATCTCGCGACCGGCCAGCTGGTGGCTCGGATCGGCTATCTGCGATGGAATCACCCGCTGCGCGGCGAGCTCGCGCCGGCCGAATTCCTGGGCGTGGCGGAGACCACCGGTCTCGCGGCGCTCCTCTCCCGCTCGCTGCTCGAGAGCCTGAGCGAGGATTTCGAAGCCCGCGCTTCAGCGCTGCCGGCGGAGGCGCGCCTCTCCTTCGGGCCGTTGCGGCACCACTTGCTGCAGGATGACTTCGTCGACGACATCGGCCGGACTCTGGCACAGGGTGCGGTGCCGGCGGCGCGGCTCGAGATTCGTATCTCTGAGCGCACCTTCGCCACCATGGATCTTTCCGTCCTGCAGGCGTTGAGCCGGCTGGGGGTACAACTCGTCGTCGACGAGATGGGCCGAGGCTTCGGTTCGCTCGACCGGCTCGCTCGTGCTCCCATTTGGGGCCTGCAGCTCGATCGCGCGTGGGTCACCGCGCTGCGCTCCGATAGCGTGGCGCTGCGGGTGTGCCGCGCCGGCATCAGTGCCGCCGCCGCGCTCGGCGTGACGCCGATCGCCACGGGCGTGGATGATGTCGCGCAGCGCGATGCCTTGTTGGAACTGGGATGCCGGCACGGCAGCGGCGATCTCTATGGCGAGACCGGCCGAGCCGTTGCTGCTCGAGGACTCCGTTAGGGTTCGCGGCGCCCTGCTCACACCAACGGCACTCCCTTGCGCACTCGCACCACCGCGGTGCCGGCGATCTTGTCGTGCCATCCCTGCTTGCCCGCGTCGAATGCGATCCAGAAGAATCCGAGGCCGACGACCGCCAAGGACAAAAAGCATCCGAGCGCACGCACCACCGCCGTCTCCCAGTCGACGGCACGGTCATCGAGCCGAACCACTTGCAGATCGAACACGATGCCGCCCACCGTCGAACCGCGCATTTTCCACATCACCGCGCCGTAAATCGCGAGCACCAACAATTCGAGGTGGAACCCGTGGTGCAACATGCCCATCAAAAAGCCCACCAACAAGGCGTCGATCAGCAACGCCGCCATGCGAATCCAAAATCCGGCACGCGGCAACCCTGCCGCCGACCGGATCGGCGCGGCGGCCGACGTCGGCGGAGCCGCAGCCGCGCCCGCTGCCGGACCGGGCGCCGCGGCAGCATCGTGGGCAGCGGCAGCGAACGCCGCGGCAGGATCGGGCGCCGCGACACTGGGACCGTACACGGCGCCCCCCGAGCTCGCCGCCCCATGATTGGATCGCTGCGCGCGATGCTCGCGCGCCAGCAGCACCAGGGTGTAGACCACGGCGCCGAGGCCGAAAAGTCCCAGCAACTTGTAGACGATGAAGCCCAAGACCGGCACGAGGTACAGCACCAGCACGATGGCGCCGCCCACCAAAACGGCGAGCGCCGGATGTCCGAAGCGCTCCCTGCCGCGCGCGCCGATGGTGCGCCGACCGAGCCACGCGAGCACGACCGCCTTGCCGAACAGGCTCGCACAGAAGAGCCCGGCCCCGACGAAGGGCACCGCTGCGATCCCGACAAAAGTGATGCATAACAGGATCAGCAATACCGGCATCAGCAGCACGGTAATCAACGCTGCCACGAGCGTCATACCGGGCCGTGATTCGAGCGTTTGCACGCAGCGGGTCACTCCATCCGGGAAAAGCAGCGCAAGTCCGACATACAACGCCAGCAGGCTCAGCGCCAGGCCCCACGCCCAGCCGAGCCCCGGCGCGAGCGCGAGCGGCCGCCCGTAGAAGAGGCAATTCTCGATCCAGGGTTTGAGCCACGCGAAGCCCGCGAAGCTGCCGACGGTTTGTACGGTACCGTGCACTTGCGCCGCCGGATCGCGCTCGACTTTGCCGCCGACGGCGACCACGTCGCCGCCGACCCTGGCGTTGGGACCGAGCTGCACGTTGCCGAGCACCGCGACCACATCGCCGTCGACGGGCCCATCGACCGAGCTGTTGCCCAACACAGCGACCGCGCTGTGGCGTACCGAGCCGGTCACTTTCGTATTGCCGAACACCGACACCACGTCCGTGGCATCTCCCGCGGCGTTGGATGATCCAAAGATCGACACCACCGAATCGGCCCACTCGCCCGCGGGCAGATCCGAGTCGTGCCCGATATTGACGAGGTCACGGTCGTGTCGATGGGAATGTGCCGAGGACCGCTCTGCATGCTGCAGCCAATCCGAATCGCGGTCGTCTCGATGCCGGGATTCGTCGGAACCATCGCGATCGTCCCGGTCCTCGGGACTCTCCTCGGCCTGATCCCGTCCGGCTTGATCCCGGATGGGTTCCTTGTCGTCGGCCGAGCTCGCCGAGACCGAGCTCCCCGGCGTTGCCGGTGACGATACGGTCGGGTTATCCGCCGCGCCTGCCGGCTGAATGGTGCAACTCGCGGCGATCACCGTGGCCGCCCACAAGAGGACTAGGCTGCAAATACGCGATGTAGTCATGATTGAGGGTCACCTGCAGAATGAGAATCGAGATAAAGCGTCCGGTAGGCGGCCGCGCCGAGACCGAACAAGGCCGCATACAAGACCGCCCCGGCGGCCATCGCGCCGTAGAGCCAATCGGGCGGAACCGCGCGAACGAGTGCAGCTTCGAACTCCCGGGCCGCATCCACCAAAGTCAGCACCGACCTCGCCCACGGTAACGAGAGCGCGCTGCCCGCCGACCAGGCCCCAGCGGCCGCCCATACACCGCCCTGCGCCCACGGCCCCGTGGCCGCGAGTACGGCCGCAACGATCGAGCCGCACGTCACCGTGAATCCGGCACGGGCGAGCCGCGGCCAGCGCGAGAAGCTCTGGCGCCACCACGGCAACTGCGCCCGCCGGCCGATCTCCCGCAGCACTCGCTCCTCCAAAGAGGCAGGCGCACGCCGTAACGGCGCCGCTCGCAGGGCTCGGTCCACCGCGCTCTCCAGCCGGTCGCTCATTCGCCCGCCTCCTCGATACCCTGCGATTGGAGCATCGGCAACATCGCCGCGCGGGCACGCGCAATGTCGGTCTTGATCTTGGCGAGCGAGACACCGAGCCTAAGCGCGATGTCTTGATAGGAATAATCCTCGAAATGGTAGAGCACGAGCGGCACCCGCTGATGCGGGGGCAGCCGGCGCAAGGCCTCCTCGATCAACGCCTGACGCTGGTCTGCGCTCAAATCCGAAACGATCGCGTCCGGAACGGCGATCTCCGGAACGCTCGATTCTTCGGAAAACAGTCGCCAGCGCCTGCGGTAGCGTGTCAGGTAATTCAAGGACAGATTGGTCGCCACGGTCTTCAGCCAGCCTCCCGCCGCCGGATCGGTCCGCAGCTGCTCGAAATTCTCGTAGGCCTTGATGAACACGTCCTGAGCGATGTCCTCCGCTTGAGCGTCGTTCCCCGCCAGGCGGGCGGCCGTCGAAAAAACCATGTCTTGATACGCACGCATGAACGTCGTGAACTCGCTCGAGCTCGAAGGCTCCGTGGTTGGTGTCTGCACTGTCGTGTGTTCGTTTGAACCCAAAACACGGCTCGGCCTGAAAAGTTGCAATCCCATGCGCGTACCCCCCCGGCCTGTATATCATTCCCTGCGACATGGCCGATCCGCGAATGACAAGAATCGACGCCCGCTACGGCGCGTGGCTCGCCATTCTGGTACTCCTCATCGCCTTCCCCGCATTCGCGGGCTTCGCGGGAACCGGCTGGGAAGCCTCCCAATTGGCGGGCTATATCGGCGCGCTGGCGTGCATCGTACTTACGGGAGCCCCGCTGCGGCCGCGGATGTCGGTGCCGCCCACCCTCATATCACTGCGGCTCCATACCCTCGTCGGCTGGGCCGCGCTGATCACCGTCGCCACCCACGCCGGCGGGCTGGTGCTCGCCGACCGCGTGGTGATCGAATACCTGAAGCCCACCGCGCCGCTCTACCAAATGGCGGGCATCGTGGCGGCCGCATTGCTGCTGTTTCTCGTGGCGAGCGGGCTCGCGGCGGCGCGCCGCAGGCTATGGCGAAGTCATCGGGGCTTTCAGGCCACGCACGTCGTCGTCGCCTACCTGATGGCCGGCTTGACCGCCGTGCACGTCGTCGTGTCCGCGCGCTACGTCGGCGGTTGGGGTCGGCGCGCCCTATTCGTCGCCGCCGCCGGAGGCGCGGTGCTCATGCTGCTGCGAGCCCGTCGGCCCGCGCCCGCCGCTCATCCACCGGCGCCCGCTGCTCATCCGCCCGCGCCGCCGGCGCCGAGAGTGCGCCGTCAACTGGTCTTCGGGCGGCATTCGACCTTGATCGTGATCGCCGCGGTCGGGTGCGCCGCCGGCCTTGCCGGGTTGTTGCCCGGCAAAGTCGACGCGACGTTGCGCGAGCCGGTGATGCGGCGCGCGAGCGCCCCGCCGCTCGACTTTCCTCACGGCAAGCATGGTGCGGTCAACTGTCTGACCTGTCATCACAATTACGCCGATGGCCGCGGCATGGAAGCGTGCATCGCGTGCCACCGTGGGACGCGCGACGACCTTCGAGAGGGCGCCGAGGCTCGATTTCACGGCTTCTGCTTCGACTGCCATCGTCATCCCGACGCGGCCCTGAAGAAGCATGGCCCCGTGTCGGGCTGCAGCGTGTGCCACCATGTGCCGACCTCCGGCGCGCAAGGACAGAGTTCGCCTGCCCGCTCCGACTGAGGCCCCCCACCTGCGCGTTGTCATAGACTATGTGGCGGAACCGAAGGGCAACAGGAGTGAGGCATCGATACTAACCGCCGTCGTCAGGGAGGCCGGGGCAGGCGCACCGACGAGACCGGCATACCGCAATTGCCCTGGACGGAAGTCGTCAATCCCTATCCGCCCATGGAGGTCCTCTCGGCGGACCAGTTGGAGGCGGTGCATCTCACCTCGCTTCGGATCCTCGAGGAGCTCGGCATGGAGATCATGTCCGAGCGCGCGCTCGCGATTCTCGCGGCGGCGGGAGCCGAGGTCGATCCCGCCAAGCGCACTGTGCGCCTCGATCGGGGCCTCATCGATCAGGCGCTCGCGACCGCGCCCTGCTCGTTCGTTCTCGAGCCTCGCAACGCCACGCGCCGCATCGTCATGGGCGGCAACCGTATCAACTTCGGACTCGTGGCGGGACCGCCGAACGTGCACGACTGCGAGCGCGGCCGTCGGGCCGGCAACTTCCGAGATTACTGCGATTTCGTCCGGCTGGCCCAGTATTTCAACGCCATCCATCTTCTCGGCAACCAGGTTTGCGCCCCCATCGAGATGCCGGCGAACTCCCGCCACCTCGATACCTACCGGGCGAACCTCGTCTACTCCGACCGGGTGTTTCATTGCTCGGCGATCGGCGCGGGGCGCGCCCTCGACGCCGTCCGGATGGCGGCGATCGCGCGCGGGATTACGCTCGAGGAGATCGAACGCAGCCCGAGCGTCATCACCATCATTTCCGTCAACAGTCCGCGCCGCTTCGATGAGGCGATGTGCGAGGGACTGATCGCCCTGGCGCAACACGGACAAGCGGTCGTCATCACGCCGTTTACGCTCATGGGGGCCATGGCGCCCGTATCTCTGGCGGCGGCTCTCGCACAGCAGAACGCGGAGGCGCTGTTCGGCGTCGTGCTCGCGCAAGCGGTCCGGCCGGGCGCGCCGGTGATGTACGGCGCATTCACCTCGAACGTCGACATGCGCTCGGGTGCTCCCGCCTTCGGGACCCCCGAGAACGCCAAGGCGAACATCGCCGGCGGCCAGCTCGCACGGCGCTATCGCCTGCCGTACCGCACCTCGAACGCCAGTGCCTCGAATGCCGCCGACGCCCAAGGCGCCTATGAGACGCAAATGTCGCTCTGGGGAGCGATCTTGGGCCACGGCAATCTCATCTACCACGCGGCGGGATGGCAGGAAGGCGGCCTCACGGCGTCGTTCGAAAAGCTGGTGCTCGATGTCGAGATGCTGCAGATGATGATCGAGTTCTTGAAGCCCATTACGGTCGATGAGGCCGAGCTCGGCTTCGAGGCCATCAAGGGAGTGCCGACCGGCGGCCACTTCTTCGGCGAGCCGCACACCATGGAGCGCTACGAGCATGCGTTCTATCGGCCGCTGGCGTCGAATTGGCAAAACTATGAGAACTGGCAGATCGCCGGCGGGCGCGACGCCACGCAGCGTGCCACTGAAATCTGGAAAAAAGCGTTGAAGGAGTACGTGGAGCCCGCGATGGATCCGGCAATTCGCGAAGCGCTCGACGCCTACGTCGAGCGGCGGCGGATCGAGATCGGCAGCGGGGAGCCCTGATAGCCTGCGGGATTCTGGACCGCTGCTAGCGATAGCGTCCCATC
>JBEKHK010000063.1:0-15599 GCA_050012315.1 Steroidobacteraceae bacterium
GACTTAAAATCCGTCGGTTCACAGCCATCCCGGTTCGAGTCCGGGCGGGGGCACCAGGTGCCTGTTACCAAAGATCGCTGGAAAGTCCTGCGATATGCGCGGGTAGATACGAACTATGAGCCCGGGAGTTCCATGAAACGCAGCATCGTGCTCTGCCTATTGGGGTTGATGGCCGGCACTGCAGGCGCCGAACAATGGTTCATGGTGCAGGCTCCGGTGTCGGTATCGGTTGACGCTGCAAGCATCGAGATACTGCCCTTGGGACTGCGGCGCGCACGAGTTAAGCTCGATATGAGCTTGGCGCCACCCGCACGGAATGAACCCGCCAAACGGCTGCTATTTGATATATCCGTGATGGTCTTCGACTGCGGCAAGCGCGCATCCCGAATGGAATCCGGGGAAAATCATCTGGCGGATGGCACCGTTACAAAATGGGAGCGATCCAACCCCGAGGACATCTGGCTGCGGACAGACACGGATGCCGCGCTGGCGTATGTCTGCGCCTGGCCGGGTCCTGACAAGTAGAGGCATCACGAGCCGCTCACGGCCGAACCGCGGTCACCTCGATCTCCACCAGAAATCCCGGATTCGCCAGCGCCGCCACCTGCAGCGCCGAGCGTACCGGCAGATTCGGCTGCGCGGGCGTGCCGAAGAACTGGGTGTAGCCCTGCATGAAACCCTCGAAGTCCAACTTGCCGCCCTTGCTCGGGTCGCCGACCAGGAACGCCTGCATCTTGATCACATCGCCGAGCGTCAGATGCATGCTCTCGAGCGAACTCTTGATGGCGTTCAATGCACCGATGGTCTGGGTTTTGGTATCGCCGTAGGCGGCCGGGGTGTCCTTCGGCGCCTTGGGATCGCTGACCGGAGGCACCATGCCGCTCAAGAACACCAGCGTCTTGCCGGCGGGCACTTCCACCGCGGCGGAGATGGGGAAGGTGCTGCCGTTCGGCAATTTGTGCCGGATCACGTCCTGCGAGAGCGCGAGGGCGGGCAGTGCCAAAAGAAGCAGGGAACCGGCTGTCTTGATCATGAGGCGTCCTCCAAATAGAGCGAAAGTGAAGGGGCGTGCTAGTGCGCGGGCTCGGGCTTGTCGTTGTTCGGGCGCCGCATCGCCTTGACCTCCGCCGCGGTGATCGTGCCCTTGAAGTGATTGCCGAAGCTCGATCGCACATAGTTGATCACGGCGGCGATCTGATCGTCGTTCAGTGTCGGCACGGAGAAGAAGAGCCCCACGTCGCCGTTGCCGCCGAAAGCGGGCATATTGCGCCGGCCCTCGAGCAGCGTCATCGCCATGAAATCCGTGGACGCGAGCGAGGCGTCGCCCGCGAGCGCCGGGTATCGGCCCGCGCCGACGGCGCCCTTGCCGTCGGGCATGTGGCAGCCCTGGCAGATTTGTCTGAAGACCTCGGGCCCCGAGGCGGTCTTGAGCTTGCCGGCGCTGAACATGCCGACGCCTTCCTCTTGCGCCCACGCCGGCTGGCTCCTGCCGGCGGCAAGCGCCAAGGTCATCCCGAGGACGGTCTGGGCGATCAAAGCCATGGGCGATTTGCTCACGCCGGCGCTCCTCCGGCCAGCGCGCGCCGGTGCAGTCGATCGATCGCATCGAGCGCCGACATCAGCGCGCCTTCCTGCCACGCGGGCAGGTACGAAGCGTGCTCGCCGGCGAGTACGATGCGCCCATCGATGGCGCAAAGCGCATTGTAATGGGTTGCGCGGGCTTCCTCGGTCCATATGCCGAAGCATCCCATCGTGAAAGGAGATCGGTGCCAGGCGACGGCGATTCCCGTATCGAACTCCTTCGGGTACTGCGGATGAATCTGGCTGCCGTATTCCACGGCCTTCGCGACGCGCTCCTCGGGCGACATCGCCGTGAACTTCGCGGCGTCGAGTCCCCAGAGATAGCCGCCGAGCAGCACGCCTTTGCCGTCGCTGAAGAAACCGCTGTTCGGATAGCCGATATTGCTGATCGGCAGGTCGGTGTAGGTGATGCCGCCGTAGATTTGCTCATCCTGTTCCCAGAAGCGGCGCTTGAATTGCAGTCCCACCTTCACGGCCGCAGCGTACGGGACCGCCGCGATGGCTTTCGCCATCGGAGCGCCGACCTTCATCGGAATCTGTCCGAGAACCGAGAGCGGAATCGTGCATACGCACCAGTCCGCGTGCACGGTGTGACGGCTCATCGACGGCGCCGCGGTGTCCACGAAGGTTGCGCTGACGCCGCGCTCATCCTGCTGAATGTCGATGACCTTGGCGTTGTAGCGGATCAGCGGCGCCAACTCCCGCCCGAACGCTTGACCGACCATGCCCATGCCGCCAACCGGCTGGAAAATACTCTGCTGCATGTCGTAGACGTCGCACAGGGTCAACGCTTCCCACAGACCCGAGCCGAGAACCTCTCGAAGCTGCAGCGGCTCGGAGAACACGGGTCGTCCGCCCAGTCCGCCCCCCGGATCTTTCTCGAAGCCGCGCCGGTCGCTGCTCAGCGGGCCCGCCGCGTAACGATAGTTCTCGTCGAGCGCGCCCCACTCGCGCAGCGAGGCCAGCAGCCGCTCCTGATCCTCCGCGGTGACCGCGGCATCGAGGTTCTTACTCTGCACGGTCTTCGCGAGAAGCTCGGCGACGTGTCCGTGGTAGTCCGCCTTGACGGTGCGAAACCGCTGCGGTTTGCCGCCGAAGGCCTTGGTGCGGTGGAGGAAGGCATTGTAGTTGCATTGGACGAACGGCTCGAGCTGGACGCCCAAGAGCTTGCAATAGCTCAGCATGCCGCGGTGATGGTAGGGCAGGCGCCACGGCCCGGGATTGATATAGAGGCCCGGATCGAATCGGCACTCCTGGGTGAAACCGCCGAGCTCGGTATAGCGGTCGGCGCCCCGCAACGTCCAGTTTCGTCCGCCCGCCCGCGAGTTGTACTCGAGAACCTGAACTCGGTAGCCGGCCTTGCGAAGTTCGTAGGCGGCTACGAGGCCCGCGATGCCCGCGCCGAGCACGAGCACCGATGCTCCCGCAGGCGCGCCGCTCAATTGCATCGGTCCCTTGTATCCGGAGTCCGCGGCGAAACCGAGACTGGTCATCGCCTGATACATCGCGGCGCTTCCCGCCGACATGCCTATCATGGAGAGCAGCTCACGCCGCGTCATCGAACTGGCTCGCTCACCCATTCTGTTCACCCCGGTGGTGGCGCGCTTGCGTCGTGCGCGTCGCTTTGGTTGTAGATCTTACATGAGATTTCCACGGTTTTTTTCGTCACACGGCGATGCTACGATTTGCCGTGTTTTTACCTTACGGAGTGCATGCCATGAATAATGCTAATAGGCTGGGTACCTCGTTGAGTTTGGCCGCGCTGTTGCTCGGAGGCATGGGGGCCGCGCTCGCGGAGCCTCCGCATGAAGGCGGCGAGCCGCACGGCGGGGCGGCGCACGGCGGGGCGGCGCATGGCGCTCCCGCTCGCGGCGAGCCCCACCAGGGACCGCAGGGATACGCGCGCGTGGCCGAGCCCCGTGGATGGAATGCGCGCCCGGCCAGCGTGGATCGGGTTGCCTATCAGCACAACTTCCAGGCGGCGCGAAGCTTCCGGATCGGGCCTTACCATCGGCCCCCGGGCTGGACGGCGCACCGCTGGGGTTACGGAGAAATACTGCCTCGCGCCTATTGGGCCGCCCCGTATCTGATCGGCGATTATTGGCTGTTCGCGCTCGAAGTGCCGCCCGCCGGATACGAGTGGGTACGGGACGGGAACGATGCGCTGTTGGTCGATACGAACAGCGGCGAAATCCTGCAAGTCGAGTACGGGGTGTTCGCCTAGCGAGTCGGAAACCGCCTCGTGGCTCTCCGCGTGCGCCCGCGCTCCCGGCGGCGCGCACCGCGAGAAGTCCGGACCTACACGCGAATCGGAATAATCCGACGCATCACCCATATGGACGCTCGTCGTCAACGCACCGCGGTCGGCGTTATAGTGCCAGACACCAGCGATTGCGTTGTCGAGGCAAGAAGAAATGTCGTGGTTCCTGCATGAGGGCCGCCCGCTCCACTATCTCGAGCGCGGACGAGGCGAGCCGCTGCTGTTGATTCATGGCCTGGGCTTGAGCGGTGCCGATTGGGCCTGGCAGGTGAGGGCGCTGGAGAAGAACTTCCGACTGATCGTGCCTGATTTGCCAGGCAGCGGGCATAGCGCGCTACCGAGCGGCCCCTGCAGCATCGGGGGTTTCGCGCGCACGCTCTGGGCCCTCTGCGATCATGTGGGCGCGGACCACATCACCCTCATCGGTTTCTCGCTTGGCGGTGCGGTCAGCCTGGAAATGGCGCTGCAACAGCCCGAGAGGGTGCGGCGTTTGGGACTCATCAACAGTCTCGCGACCTATAAGCTCGATCACTGGAGCAAGTGGCTCGAGGTGGGATTGTCGCTGGTTTTGATTTCGTTGCTCGGTATGCAGCGCGCGGCGCGCCTTGCCGCCAGGCGCCTATTCCCCATGCCCTGGCAGCGCTCGTTGCGAGAACGCGCGGCGGAAGTCGTGAGTGCGGTGCCGCCGATCAATTATCTCCTCACCGGCCGGGCGCTGCTCGCGTGGTCGGCGGTGGACCGGTTGCACTTCGTCAGGTGCAAGACGTTGATGATCGCGGCCGAGAATGATTTCACCCCGCTCGAGGAGAAGCGCGCCCTCGCAGCCTCTCTGGGCGCGGAGCTCATCGTCGTGCGTGGATCGCGGCATGGCACGCCCTTCGATGCGGTGGGGGCGACGAACGCGGCCTTGACTGCATTCCTCGACGATCGCCCCTTGCCCGCGGCTCAGGGGTGGATGTGCGATGTGACCACCCGCGCGCTTCGATTCCCCGGAAGCCTCGCGGACGAGCATGCCGCTCCCAAGCGGCCGGCGCTCATTTGAGCGACGCGACGAAGGCGACTCCGGCACTGCCCGCGAAGGCATCTTTCCGCACCATTAATTTTCTGTCATTACCCGTGCGCAACCCCGTCCGTCGCGGGTGTCTAATAGCCCGGGCCGGCGTTAAGATGCGGCGCGGTCCGACGGACATAGCATAGGCGTCAACCGAGCATCCCGCGCGCGCGTTGTAGCCGTTAGTTGTCATGCAGGAGAATCAAGAAATGAAGAGCTTTGGTAAGGCATTGATCATCGGTTTGAGCATCGCGGGAAGCGCCGTCGTCGCACCTGTGATCGCCTCGGCCGGCATCGGGATCGATATCACGGTGGCGCCGCCCGCGCCGCGGGTGGAAGTCGTTCCGCCTCCGCGGCCTGGTTTTGTCTGGGCACCCGGATACTGGGAGTGGCGAGGCGGCGCCCACGTCTGGATTCCCGGCCGTTGGATGGGCGAGCGCCGGGGTTACCACTGGGTACCGGATCGCTGGGACCAGCATGGTAATCATTGGCATCACTCGCGAGGCCACTGGGAGCGCTAAAGCTCCCTGCAACGCGCGGCGCGGGCTCGAAAGTCGCCTGATCGAGCCCGCGTCCGGGCGAATGCAGCCGCATGAATTCAGTCACACATGAATTGGTAGCTTCAAGTCGTTGATTTGGCTAAGATCGCCGCCTCATGAATACCGCGGCTGAGGGTCTTGGCGTTGAAGCAGTCCACGTATGGCGCGGCGATCGTCATGTGCTGAGGGGTGTGAGCCTCCAGATCAATCCGCGCGAGGCTTTGCATATTTCCGGAAGAAACGGCAGCGGCAAGACGACGCTGCTTCGGGTGGCGTGCGGATTACTCCGGCCGGAGCAGGGGCGCGTCACCTGGCACGGGCGATCGATCTCGGAGGTGCGGTCCGACTATCAGCAGGCGCTGGCATATGCCTCGCATGAGCCGGCGCTCAAAGCTGATTTGACCGCACTCGAGAACCTGCGTTTCATGGTCGGGCTGAAGCGCCGTGCGAGCGCGATCGAGCTCACGAGCTGTCTGGAGCGCACCGGGGTCGCGGGCTGCGCGGACCTGCCGGTGCGCGTGCTGTCGGCGGGGCAGCGCCGCCGCGTCGCCATGGCCCGGGTGCTCGGCATGCGCGCGCCGCTCTGGCTGTTGGATGAGCCGTTCACGAATCTCGACGCCGGCGGCTCGGAGATTTTTGCGGGTCTGATCGCGGAGCACGTGGGGAGCGGAGGCATGGCGGTGGTGGTTGCGCATCACGAGCTGGTGCTGCCGACTGCCGCGCGCCGACTGGAACTGCCGGGATGAGTGCTGCCGCCGCCATCCTGCTCATCGTCGGCCGTGAACTGCGTCTCAGTTTCCGGCGGCCGGAACAACTATTGCAGCCGCTGGTGTTCTTTCTCATCGTAACCACCTTGTTTCCGCTCGGTTTAAACCTGCAGTTGTCCCTGCTAAAAGACATGGCTCCGGGTGTGCTTTGGACGGCCGCGCTGCTATCGTCGCTGCTGTCGCTCGAGTCCTTGTTCAAGAGCGACGCGGAAGATGGAACCCTGGAGCAATTGGCGTTGTCCGGCCAGAGCGTGACCGTAATCGTGATCGCCAAGACGGCGGCGCATTGGCTCTTGAGCGGGGCCGCCTTGGTGCTGGCGTCACCGCTGGTCGGCATCGCGCTCGGCATCCCGAGCGCTGCTTTCGGCACGATGCTCGCGAGCCTCGTGCTCGGCACGATCACGTTGAGTTGGCTCGGCTCGATCGGTGCGGCGCTCACGGTGGGGCTGAAGCGCGGCAACGTGCTCCTGTCGCTGATCGTGCTGCCGCTGGCAATGCCGTTGTTGATCTTCGGCGCAGGAGCCACGGACCGTGCCATCTCCGGAACGAGCCCGGCGGGGGCGTTGTATTTTCTTGGATCGCTATGTGTATTCACCTGTACTCTTGCTCCCTTCGCGGCCGCCGCAGCGCTGCGCATCACGCTCGAATGAGGCAGGAATACCAGTAGGATGTGGACATGGTTCTATCGTTTGGCCTCTCCGCCTTACGTGTATCGGACGGCAGGCGCGCTCACGCCCTGGTTCCTGAGCGCGGCGGCGGCGGCCATCGGCTATGGAGCGGTCGCGGGCTTGGTGTTCGCCCCTCCCGATTATCAGCAGGGTGACGCGTTTCGGATCATCTATGTGCATGCGCCGAGCGCCTGGCTGTCGATGTTTGCCTATACCACCTTGGCGGTGGCTGGCGCGATCGGGCTGATCTGGCGCATCAAAATGGGCTATGCGGTAGCCGCCGTCAGTGCGCCCATCGGCGCCTCGTTCACGCTGTCGGCGCTGGTTACCGGGTCGCTCTGGGGGCGTCCGATGTGGGGGACGTACTGGGCTTGGGACCCGCGGCTTACCTCCGAGCTCATTCTGTTGTTTCTGTACGTCGGGGTGATGTCCCTGCGCTCCGCGTTCGAGGACCCCGGACGCGGCGACCGCGCTGCAGCGCTGCTGGCCATCGTCGGCGTGGTCAACATACCCATCATTCACTACTCGGTGGTTTGGTGGAACTCACTGCATCAAGGCGCGACGGTTGCTAAAATCGGCATACCGGCCATGCCGGGCAGCATGCTCTGGCCGCTGCTGGCCATGTTGTTGGGTTTCATGTGTTTCTACGGGGCGGTGCTGTGCATGCGGCTACGCGGCGAAGTGCTCAATCGAGAGCGCCAGGCGGCGTGGGTGCGGGAGGCGATGAAATCGTGAGTGCAGGCGGATTTTGGGCCATGGGTGGTTACGCGCGCTTCGTGTGGCCGTGCTTTGCTTTGGTCTCCGGCGTCCTCGCCTGGAATCTCTGGGCGGCGGCCCGCTACCAGGCCGAAGCGCGCAAGCGCGCCGTGCGCGCGCTCGCCATGATGGGTGAAGATCGATGACGCCCCGGCGTAAGCGCCTTTTCGTCGTGTTGGCGATCCTGGGCGGAGTCGCCGCCTCGGTGTCGCTCGCCGTCATGGCCTCGCGCCAGAACATCATGTTCTATTACGACCCGAGCCAAATCGCGGCCGGCCAGGCGCCCGCCCACAAGCGCTTTCGCGTCGGCGGCATGGTCGTGAAGGGCAGCGTCGCGCGCAAGCCGGGCGATCTGGAGGTGCGATTCGTATTGACCGATTTCGCGCATCAGATTCCGGTCGAGTACACCGGCGTTCTTCCCGATTTGTTTCGCGAGGGCCAAGGGATCATCGCCCACGGTACCTTGGGAGCGGATGGATCCTTCGTCGCGGATGAGGTCCTTGCCAAGCACGATGAGAAATACATGCCTCCGGAAGTCGCCGCCTCGTTGAAGCGCAAGGCCGAAGCCGAGGCCGCCGGCAAAGCCGGATCGGGCCCGGCGGCCGCTGCCGCGATGCCCAACTCCGGGCCGACCGGATAATCCAAGGAGACCATCATGGCAGCGGAACTCGGCGTATTCGCCCTCATACTCGCCTTCGTCCTGAGCCTCGCCCAGGCTTTCTTCGGGTTGGCCGGCGCCTATCGCGGCAACCCCGATTGGATGGCCGTTGCGCGCCCCGCGGTTACCGGGCAATTCGTTTTCGTGGCCGTGGCTTTCGCCTGTCTCGTGTACTGCTTCGTGACCAACGACTTTTCCGTGGTGTACGTGGCGCGCAACTCCAATACCCATTTGCCGCTCTTTTATCGTGTGGCGGCGCTTTGGGGGGCGCACGAAGGATCGCTCCTGCTGTGGATCTCGATTCTCGCCATCTGGAGCGTGGCGGTCGCGGCATTCAGCCGGCAGTTGCCGATCAGCTTCTCGAGCCGGGTGCTCGGGATCATGGGACTCATCAGCGCGGGGTTCATGCTGTTCACCCTCTGGACGTCGAATCCCTTCTTGCGGCTGATACCGGCCGTGAGCGACGGCGCCGATCTCAATCCGGTCCTGCAGGACTTTGCGCTCGCGATTCATCCGCCCATGCTCTACACGGGCTATGTGGGATTCTCGGTGGCGTTCGCGTTCGCGTGCGCGGCCATGCTCGAGGGCCGGCTCGATCAAGCCTGGGCCAAATGGACCCGTCCCTGGACCATTTTTGCGTGGACGTTCCAGACCATCGGCATCGCGCTCGGCAGCTGGTGGGCGTATTACGAGCTCGGCTGGGGCGGCTGGTGGTTCTGGGATCCGGTGGAGAACGCGTCGTTCATGCCGTGGCTCGTGGGTACGGCGCTCATTCACTCGTTGAGCGTCACGGAGAAGCGCGGAATCTTCAAGAGCTGGACCTTGCTGCTCGCGATCTTCGCGTTCTCTCTGAGTCTCGTCGGCACCTTCCTGGTGCGCTCGGGCGTGCTCGTCTCCGTGCACTCGTTCGCGACCGACCCGCAACGCGGCCTTTACATCCTCGCGTTCCTGCTCGTGACCATCGGCGGCTCGCTGACGCTTTATGCGTGGCGTGCGCCGAAGCTGTATGTGCCCGGGGGATTCGAGCCGTTCTCCCGGGAGTTCTTCCTGCTGGTCAACAACGTGATCCTGGTGAGTGTCGCCGGGCTCGTGCTCTGGGGCACATTGTCCCCGCTGGTCTATGAGCTGTTGAACCTCGGCAAGATCTCCGTGGGCCCGCCCGTGTTCGCGGTCATGTTCCTGGTGCCGATGCTGCCACTCATGGTGTTTCTCGCCATCGGCATGCATTCGGCCTGGCGCCGCGGCAAACTCACCGCATCGGCAAAGCCGATTTGGTGGCTGCTCGGCGCGGCCGCGGCGCTGTCCATCCTCGTCCAGCGAGTGGGATTCGGCGCCTTCCACTGGGTCGGCTTGGTCGGCCTGCTGTTCGGTTTCTGGATCATTTTCTCGGCGTTGATCGAGCCGGTGCAGCGCTTGCGCCGCGGCCAGAAGCTCACGGCGGGCCTGCTCGGCATGGTGATCGCACACGTCGGCGTCGGCGTATTCGCGATCGGTGCGAGCGGCGTGGAAAGCTACAAGATCGAAAAGGACGTGGCGTTGAAACCGGGCATGACCTACTCGATCGCGGGTTACGTCTTCCGCTTCGTGAGCTCGGCCGAGGTGGCCGGACCCAACTACGATGCCGTGCAGGCGGTGATCGAGGTCACCCGAGGCGGCAAACTCGTGACGGTCCTCAAGCCGGAGAAGCGGCATTTCTGGGTGCAGCAGAGCGACAATAGTCAGGCGGCGATTTCGGTGAACTGGTCGCGCGATCTGTTCGTCGCCATGGGCAATCCCCTGGGCGCCGACGCTTGGAGCATGCGCATCCAATATAAGCCCCTGGTGCGCTACATCTGGTTGGGGGCGGTGATCATGGCGATCGGTGGGGTGGTCGCCGCCACCGATCGGCGCTATCGCGTGCGCGCCGACAAACGGGCGGCGGAGGCGGTGTCGGCTCCGCCGGCGCCGGAGCCGAGCCTCGGGTCGGCCTGATGTTGAAGTTCGTCATTCCGGTGATGGCATTCCTCGCGCTCGTCGTGCTGTTCGCGTTCGGGCTCAATCCCCATCGGGACATACACGCGTTGCCCTCGCCGCTGATCGGCAAGCAGGCTCCGAAGCTCGACCTGATGGATGTGATGGACCCGTCCCGGCACGTCGATAACGCGGCCCTTAAAGGCCAAGTGTACGTGCTCAACGTCTGGGGGACCTGGTGCGTGGAGTGCCGGGTCGAGCACGAGGAGCTTCTCGCCATCGCGCAACAACATGTAGTGCCTCTCATCGGCCTCGATTACATGGACCAGCGTGACAAGGCGAAGCAATGGCTGACGCAACTCGGCAACCCGTACGAGTCCGTCGGCTTCGACACGGATGGGCGTACCGCGATCGATTGGGGCGTGTACGGCGCGCCGGAGACCTTTTTGGTCGACGGCCAAGGGCGAGTTCTCTACAAGTTCATATCGCCGATCACGGCGGAGGTCTGGGAACACGAATTCCTGCCGCGGATCGCCGCGGCGCGCCGGAGCGGGGCGTGATGCGCGCATTTGCGGCGGCGCTGTGGCTCGCGGTGCTGCTGTTGCCGGTGGGCGTGGGCTTGGCGGCAGGAGCGGCCGATTCCGTCGATGTGTACGGGGAGCTCGCGAATCCGGCGCTGCAATCGCGCTACGAGCACATCACCCATGATCTTCGCTGTCTGGTGTGTCAAAACGAATCGATTGCCGATTCCAACGTGGAGCTCGCGTCGGATCTTCGCCGTCAGGTGCGCGAGATGCTGGTCGCCGGCAAAAGCGACGATGCGATCTTCAAGTTCATGACGGATCGTTATGGCGATTTCGTCCGTTTCAATCCGCCCTTGAAGCCCAAGACGTGGCTGATCTGGGGCGCTCCCTTCATCATGGTCGCCGTGGGAGCGATCGTCATCGTTCGAATCGCGCGTCGGCGCGCGCGCCTGCCGTTGGACGATGAACCTACGTCGGAAATCCAGTAAAACATGACAACATTCCTCGTCATCGCGGCATTCATGGCTGCGATCGCCGCGATGGCGGTCGCCTGGCCGCTGCTCCGCAACCGCCGCAGCCGCCTGGCAGGCGCCGCGGCCGGCCTCCTGGTCATGGCCGTGGCCGCGGGACTATATCCGCTTTGGTCGAACTGGAATTGGCATCAGCCGCCGCCGGCTGCGGCGGCGGCCAATCCCCAAGTGCTCGCCATGGTGGCCTCGCTCGAGCGAAAGATGCAGGCGGCTCCGAACGACATCAAAGGCTGGCTTCTCCTCGGGCGTTCCTATGTCACTCTGGAGCGCGCGGACGATGCGGTTACCGCCTATGAGCACGCGCACCGGCTCGATGCGGACAACGTCGAGGCGATGTTGGGATTGGGGGAGGCGCTGAGCATGCGCGCGGGGGGCAACATCACCCCCGAGGCCGGCGAGTTGTTCGAGCGCGCGGTGAGCCTGGAGCCGGACGATCCGCAGGCTTTGCTCTACAGCGGATTCGGCGCCGCTGTCCGGGGCGATCGCGCGGCCGCGCGAAAACGCTGGTTGGCGCTGAAGGCCATGCATCCGCCCGCGGAAATCGATGCCATGCTGGATGAGCGAATCGCAGAGCTCGGCACCGCCGATCTCGCCGCGGCGGGCGGGGCGGCCGGCGCGGCCGGCGCTGCGGCCGGGCAACCGGGCGGCGCGCCATCCGGGACAGCGCAAGCGGGCGCTGAAGCGGGGGCGGAAGCGACCCTCAATCTCACCATTTCACCCGCCCTCAAGGCGCGCCTGACCGGCGACACGCCGCTCTTCGTATTCGCCCGGGAGCCCGGTGCGCAGGGCCCGCCGCTCGCCGCCAAGCGCCTCACCAGCGCCGCCATTGGTACGCAGATTCGTCTCACGTCGGCGGACTCCATGATTCCCGGCCGCGTTCTCATTGCAGGCCAGAAGGTATCGATTACGGCGCGGGTGTCCTTCAGCGGCCAGCCGTTGCCGGCGGCGGGCGATCTGTACGGCGAACTTATCTATGATGTCGGCCACGACGGCGTGCGGAATCTCGTTATCGACCAGGTCGCACAATAGGGTCTTCCCCATGAGCGTCGCAAAGAGTTTGCTGGCGGGTCGAATCGTCGAAGACAGCCTCTTTCCGTATCCACGGCTGCGCGAGAAGGACCGCGAGGTATTGGGGCTGATGCTCGATGCCATCGATCAATTCCTCGCGCCGCGGCACGAGGAATTCAAGCGCTGGGATCGAGAGGCGGCCCAGCCCCAGGACTTCATCCAAGGGCTGCGCGACTTGGGCCTCTTCGGCCTGATCATCCCCGAGGAGCACGGCGGTCTCGGTCTCTCCAATGCGGGTTATGCGCGGGTCTTGAGCCAGAGCAGTACGCATGACAGCTCGGTGTCGCTCACCATCGGTGCGCACAGCTCCATCGGCATGAAGGGCATTCTCCTGTTCGGCACCGCCGAGCAGCGGGCACGCTATCTGCCCAAGCTCGCGAGCGGCGAAATGATCGCCGCCTTCTGTCTGACGGAGGCGGGCGCCGGGTCGGACGCGGCATCGATCCGCACCAAAGCCGAGAGGGGCGCGGACGGCGTCTGGACGCTGAACGGCGAGAAGATCTGGATCACCAACGGCGGGATCGCCGATCTGTATACGGTGTTCGCCCGCACGGCCGAGGGCGGCGGCAAGATCAGCGCCTTCATCGTGGAAGCGGCGTGGCCGGGGGTGAGCCACGGCAAGCACGAAGATAAAATGGGCATCCGCGCCTCCTCCACGACCACGGTGAGCTTCACCGACGTGAAGGTGCCGCCCGGGAACGTGTTGGACTCCGAAGGCAAGGGGTTCAAGGTCGCGATGGCCATCTTGAACAACGGGCGTACCGGCTTGGGCGGCGGCGCCGTGGGCGGCATGAAGACGCTGATCGGCCTCGCGATTCAGCAATCCCAGGCGCGCAAGCAATTCGGCGAGCCCATCGCCAATTATCAGCTGATCCGGGAAAAGATCGCCCAGATGACCGTCGAATGCTTCGCGGCCGAGAGCGTGGTGTGGATGGTCGCGCATTTCATCGACTCCGGGATGGATGACTACTCGGTCGAGGCGGCGATCAGCAAGGTCTACGCGAGCGAGGCCATTCAGCGAGCGGCCTACGAGGCGCTGCAGATCGCCGCGGGCACGGGTTTCATGCGGGATGCGCCCTATGAACAGATCGCGCGCGACTGCCGGATCTTGTCCATCTTCGAGGGTACCAACGAAGTCCTCAGGCTCTATATCGCCCTCTCGGGACTCAAGGACCTCGGCAAATCACTCGGCGAGCTGAAGGCGGCCGTGGATGACATCTTCAACAATCCGATCAAGGGCTTCGGCGTGCTCGCCGACTATGCCGAGAAGCGTCTCACGCACGCGACCGGGGTGGGGCGCGACAAGCTCCTCGGCAAGATACCCGCGCCGCTGCGCGAGGCGACGACCACTTTCGAGAAATATACGGTCGAACTCGCCAAAGCGGGCGATTTCTTGCTGAGAAAATACGGCAAGAGCATCGCCGGGCGGCAACACATGCTCAAGCGCGTCGCGGACATGACCATTGATTTGTTCGTGGGTCTCTGCGTATTGTCGCGCGCGACGGCGCTCGCGGCGGAGCCCGGGGACGAGGGCCGGCAGGCGGTCGCGATCGCGCACACCTTTGCGCGCCAGGCGAAACGCCGTTTGGCGAACAACGTGCGCCGCATCGAGCGCAACGAGGACGAGGAGATGGACCTCTTGGCGGGTTTCATCCTGGATAAGGGAAAATATCCATGGGACATCATTAAATGATCGTTTCCGTCGACGACGAGCGGCTCGGCCGGAGTGATTCCTGGCTGACGCCGCGGCGAGTCGTTTGGGCGCTCGCCGGCACCGTCGCCGTGATCGCCGTTCTCTTGGCGATTCGCCTGACCGAGACCTTCGGCGCGAAGCGCACGGTTACCAATAAAGGGGCCATTCCGTCCGTCACGGTCACCGAGCCGGGGCGCAGCGCCCTGCCGACGACGGTCAGCATCATCGGCACCATCGGCGCGCGGTTCGACACGCCCATCGGTGTGGAGGGCGACGGCGGGCGGGTGGCTGCGATCTACGTGGAAGCCGCCGATCACGTGCGACGGGGTCAAGTACTGGCTCGTCTCGATACCTCGGTGCTCGAGCCTCAGGTCGCGAATCTGCAGGCCTCGCTCGAGCTTGCGCGGGCCGAATCCGACCTCGCCGCCGCGGAATACCACCGCGCACTGGCGGTGGGCGCCGCCGGCGCCTTGTCGGCCGAAGAAACCGAGAAGCGGCGCTCGAATTCGGTGACGGCCGCGGCCAGGGTCAAAGTCGCCGCCGCGCAGCTGGCGGAGGCGCAGGCGAAGCTTGCGCGAGCCGAGGTCCGGGCCCCCGCTGACGGCACTCTGCTCACCCGCACCGTGGAGGCCGGCCAGACGGTTGCGCCGGGCGCCACGCTATTTCGGCTGGCGGAGGGCAACGAGGTGGAATTGCGCGGGGAAGTCGCCGAACAGGATCTTCCCCTGCTCAAGGTCGGGCAGGACGTGAACGTTCGACTCACCGGGACCTCCAAGGTCTATCCCGGCCGCGTGCGCCTGTTGGGTGCGGTCATCGATCCGCAAACACGCTTGGGAGTGGTGCGTGTCTCGCTCGCGCCGGATCCGAACCTCCGCCCCGGCGCCTTCGCGCGCGCCGACGTCACGGTGAGCACCGCGGAGCGCATCGTGCTGCCGCAGACGGCGGTGTTGACGGACGACAAGGGCAGCTACGTGCTGGTGGTCGATGCCCAGAACAAAGTCGAACGCCGCCCGGTGAAGGTGTCGGGGATGGTCGCGAACGGAGTGACCATCGCGGACGGCATCGATGACAAGGACCGTGTGGTCGCCACTGCCGGTGCGTTCCTGCAGGTGGGTGAGACCGTGAGGCCGGTCGCCGAGAGCGCGGGCGTCGCAGCCGGCTCGGGGAGTTCGTGAAAAATATATCCGCTTGGGCGATCCGCCACCCGATCACGCCGATCGTGCTGTTCGTGGTGCTGTTTTTCCTGGGCGTCGCTGCGTTCATCCAATTACCCATCGATCTCACGCCGGACATCTCCTATCCCCTGGTCGATGTGACGATTACTCAGCCGGGGGCGGCCCCGAGCGAAATGGAGACGCAGATCGCCCAGAAGGTGGAGGGGTCGATCGCGAACATCGGCAATGTGCGCAACATCACCACCTACATCATCGAGGGTTCCGTCAACATCTTTCTGGTGTTCCAGATCGGCACGCCCATCGATCGCGCCGTGTCCGACGTGCGGGATGCGGTGGCCAAGGTACGCAACGACCTTCCGCTCGGCATCATGGAGCCGTT
>JBEKHK010000064.1:0-15430 GCA_050012315.1 Steroidobacteraceae bacterium
AAGTGGGGCGTGCAGCGCAAAGGTTCCTATGAGTATCTGAAGCGCATCGCGCAGCCGACGCTCGTGGTGAACGGCCATCACGACGTCATCATCTACACGATCAACTCCTTCATCCTGCAACAGAATATCCCGAATGCACAGTTGATCCTGTACCCCGACGCCAGTCATGGCTCGCAGTATCAGTATCCGGAGCGGTTCGTCCGCCACGTCTCGATGTTCTTGTCCGAGTGAAATCCGATGCACATGAATTCAATCGCCTCCAACCCCGCATTTGATAAGGAGACCTGTTCATGAATAGTCTTGCTGGTAAAACCGCGTTGGTCACCGGTGCTTCGCGCGGAATCGGGCGCGCCAGCGCCCTAGCGCTCGGCAAGGCAGGTGCCCAGGTCCTCGTCCACTACTCGCGCGCAGAGAACGAAGCCGATGCCGTGGTGGCGGAAATTCGCCGTGCAGGCGGCCGTGCTGAAAAGGTGAGGGCCGATTTGGCATCGAAGGATGGGCCCCATCAATTGGCGAAGCAGGTTCGGGGCATGGTCGCAGAACGCCTGGATATTCTGGTCGCGAATGCTGGAATTTCGAGCGCGGCTCCGATCGAGCAAACGACGGTCGAGGACTTCGACAAGCTGTACGCGGTCAACGTGCGTGCTCCTTACTTTTTGGTGCAGCAGCTGCTGCCTATCATGTCCGAGGCCGGCAGCATCACGCTGGTCTCATCTCTTGCGGCGCACGCGGCGGTGGGGCATCTCTCGGCATACGCAGCGACCAAGGGTGCCGTCGCCACTTTGGTTAAATATTTTGCGGTCGCGCTCGGCCCCAAAGGCATTCGCGTCAACGCCGTTGCTCCCGGCGTGGTCGAGACAGACATGTCGAATTTCACGAAGACAGAGACGGGCCGCCAGACTACGCTCAATATGCAAGCGCTGAAGCGAATCGCGAAGCCGGACGATATCGGTGGCGTCGTCGCCTTTCTCGCCTCGGAGGAGGCGAGATGGATTACGGGCGACACGGTCCATGTCGATGGCGGCTCGAAGCTCTGACGTCGGTCACGAACGCCGCTTTGCTGTCATTCGCTCAAATCTTAAGAGGCTACACCATGTCATCCAATACGTTGAGGCTCTACCACTCCACCGGTTCGCCCAATTCCCGACGCGTGCGCATCTTTCTCGCCGAAAAAGGGATGACGGTACAGCTGGTCACGGTGGACCTCGGCAAGGGCGAACAGCACTCCGAAGCCTACCGCGCCATCAATCCACGCCGCGTGGTGCCGACCTTGGTATTGGAGGACGGTACCGCCATAGGCGAAGTCCCGGCGATCATGCGATACCTCGACGAAACGTATCCGAGAAAGCCACTGCTCGGCACGACACCCAAGGAAAAGGGCCTGATCGCGATGTGGGAGCGGCGCGCCGAACTGGAAGGCTTCGCGGCCGTGATGGAAGGCATCCGCAACAAAGTCGCGGCGCTGAAGGGCCGTGCCATCGCCGGGCCGCATGACTATGAGCAGATTCCGGCTCTGGTCGACCGCAGCGTGCTCCGTGTGAAGAATTTCTTCGCCGATATGAACGAGCGGCTGGGTCAGGTGCCTTTCGTCGTCGGTGAACTCTACTCTGCTGCGGATATCACTGCTCTCGTGACGGTGGACTTCGCCGCCAATGCGCTCGAGCTATCCGTGCCGCCGGAGCGGGTGGCGCTGAAGCGCTGGTACGACACCGTGTCCAGCCGCCCCAGCGCCGGTGCATAGCCTTAAGCCTCAGAAGAACCTTCATGCCGCTTGCCGGCGCCGAGGCTTGAGAGCCGGTGGTGTACATCGATACCTCGGCTCCCAGGTGATCTCTCTGCAACGGCAAGCGAATCGTCCGGCGCTTCGCCAAGTGATGGTGGATGTTAAACAATGCTAGGCTTGGATCTTGGCGGAGCCTGCGCCGCAAGCTCCAGTCGCGCACATTCATCCCTGGTCTGCTGATGTTCGGCGCACTTCTTGGCGGCTGCGTTGGGTTGCCGCGTCGAGCGGCGGTGCCGATCGACGCTACTCAGTCGGCATTTCCCTCGAAGTGCTCGGAATTTCGATTCTGGCCCAATCTGGACTTAGCGCAATTGTATCGCGATGCGGCTGCGTCCGATGAACGCGAACGCGAGACACTCATCGCCCAGGGGAAGAACCCCGCGAAATTGCCGCCCGCCGCTTTTCTTGCAATTTCCGGCGGCGGCGACGCAGGGGCATTCGGCGCGGGCATCCTCGTCGGTTGGACCGCTACCGGCACGCGACCGCAATTCAAAGTGGTGACGGGTGTCAGTGCCGGAGCGTTAATCGCGCCGTTTGCGTTCCTCGGAGATCAATACAATGACGTGCTTCAGAGTGTCGCGGTTTCGATAGGACCTCGCGATGTATTTAAGATTCGCACTCTAATTCGTGCGATGACCAGCGACGCTTTCGCCGACGACACAGCGCTCGCATCGCTGATCGGAAAATATGTCACGAAGGACATACTCGCCGCCGTTGCCAGGGAGTACGCGCGTGGGCGCGTCCTATTGATCGGAACTACCGACCTGGACGCTGGGCAGCCGGTAGTGTGGAACATGGGGGCGATTGCTTCGTGCGGTGATCCCGCGGCTCTGCCACTGTTTCGAAAGATAATGTTGGCGTCCGCTTCGATACCCGGTGTCTTTCCTCCTGTCATGCTCGATGTCACCGTCAACGGGCGGCAATATCAGGAGATGCACGTCGATGGCGGTGTGCTGAGCCAAGTGTTTCTGTTTCCACCGTCTTTCCTGCGAGTGGTGACGAATAATTATTCGGTGAATGCGCGTGAACGATCCGTTTACGCGATTCGTAATGGACGAATCGAGTCTTCGTGGACTTCCGTGCCGCGCCGAACCACTTTCGTGGCGCGTCGGGCGTTGTCCGCGTTGATCGATACACAAGGAATCAACGATTTATACCGCCTTGAAGTGGTCTCCAACCAAGAGCATGAGGGCTTTAACGTGGCGTATATCGGCGGCGAATTCAATTATCCGCACAATGGCATGTTCGCCACTGATTACATGCGGCACCTGTTCGAATACGCCTACGAACTTGCCAAGTCCGGCAAATCATGGCACATGATGCTTCCCGGCGATCAGCCGAGCCCCGTTTCCGTGGAAAGCAGCGCCTTGTCGAGTCCGCAAGCGATGCATTAGGAATTTGCCGTTTCTGCTTTTTCTCTTTGCCTCGAACCGCACTTCCATTCCTTCGCCATGATCTCGCGGCGTTCGACTCCGACTGCATGGAATGCCAAAGGAGGGGCTGGTGAGTCAATACCGACGCGCGTCTTTTTCGTAGGCTGATGTTGAGCTTGATCGCTGACTAAGAAGTTGACCGAAAAGAAATCGGGAGCGTATTTTTACGGAGCCTCGTGTGAGCCACGACATAAAAGAGCCTCAGGAAACCATCGGCGGTGATACCACACGTCGGGCTTTTATCATCGGCGCGGGCGCGACCACGCTCGTTGCGCTCGCGCCATTTGGGCTTTCAGCCGGTGCGCTTTCGCAGAGCACCGAGGAATCCAATCAAACCCCACTCGAGGAGAATGCCGACATGCCGCTTGTTCGTTTTGACGCCTTAGAAGGCCGTAGCGACGCAGAAATCAAGACTTTGCTGGACTCAGCCCATCGGGCGATTGTCAAAGCATTCCACATCAACGAGCGGGATCGCTATCAGATTTACACGGCCCGCCCGAAGGCGAGATTCATCATGCAGGACACGGGTCTTGGGATTCAGCGAAGCGACAAAATGCTGATCATTACGGTGTTTAGTAAGGCGCGGCCGGAGATCCTGAAGAAGCGGCTGTATCAAGAGATGACTGACCAGCTGGCCCGCTCCGCTTCGGTGCCGAAGACCGACGTAATGATCTGCATAGTCGAAAACTCCGCCGCAGATTGGACCTTCGGCAATGGCGAAGCTCAGTTTTTGACCGGCGATCTGCCCTGACGCCGGCACCCACACAATATTAAGACCCAAGGAGACACCATGGCATATCGAAGCATTAATCCCTATACAGGCGCGGTCTTAAAGACTTATCCCGACGATAGTGACGCGACCCTGGAGACTGCGGTGGCTCGCGCAGAGCAGGTCTTCCAGCGTGCTTGGCGAAACGAACCAATGGCTCGCCGGGCTGACGTTCTGCGGCGCGCGGCGAACATCATGCGGTCGAAGTCGGAGGAATTGGCGCGGTACATCACGCTCGAGATGGGAAAGCTGATCAACGAGTCGGTTGCTGAGGTGGCCCTAAGCGCCGATATCCTCGAGTACTACGCCGATAACGGGCCAAAAATGCTGGCGGCTCAAAAACTAATCGTGGAAGAGGGCGAAGCTTTCGTTGAGAGCGAACCGTTAGGTGTGCTGTTCTGCGTAGAGCCGTGGAACTTTCCCTACTACCAGCTCGCGCGAGTGGCCGGACCCAGTCTCATACTGGGCAATGTCATGCTGGTGAAGCACGCCTCCAATGTTCCCCAGTGCGCGGAGGCGTTCGAACGCGTTCTGTTAGAGGCAGGGGCGCCTCAGGGGGTCTACAAAAATCTATTTGTCAACAAGGAGCAGATCGGCCGCCTGATCGCCGATCCCAGAATCAAAGCAGTGGCGCTGACCGGGAGCGAGGCGGCCGGCTCAATCGTTGCCGCGCAGGCTGGTAAGTCCTTGAAGAAGAGTACGATGGAACTTGGCGGCGCGGACCCATTTATCGTGTTAGAGGACGCCGATATTGATCGCGCGGTATCGTGGGCTGTGTGGGGCCGGCTGAATAATACCGGTCAATGCTGTATTGCCGCTAAACGGTTCATCGTTGTGGAGGCTGTCGCGGACGAGTTTCTGCGGCGGTTCAAGTCCTCCCTAGAGCTTCTCAAGGCGGGCGATCCCTTAGACCCGGCGACGACCCTCGGACCCTTGAGTTCCGAAGGTGCGCTCCAGGAATTGCTGCAGCAAGTGCAGACGGCCGTGAGCCATGGCGCCCGCGTCGTCGTGGGAGGGCAGCGGCTCGCGCGGGCGGGAGCCTTTATTGAGGCCAGTATCCTCGACGGCATCGAGGCGAGCAATCCCGCTTACTACCAAGAGTTCTTTGGCCCCGTGGCCATGTTCTTTCGCGTCAAGGATGAGGCAAGTGCCATTGCACTCGCAAACGACTCGCCGTTTGGCCTCGGTGGATCCGTGTTCACTTCCGACATCGAGCGAGGAAAACGGGTGGCGCGCCAGATTTCGACCGGTATGGTTTTCATAAACCAGGCAACTTGGACGGCTCCAGACCTGCCCTTTGGGGGCATCAAGAACTCTGGGTACGGACGAGAGCTCGCTGAGCTCGGCATGCAGGAATTCGTCAACAAAAAGTTGATTCGGGTCAGCGCTTCTTACCCACCCGAGGAGTTTCCGGTTGCTGCCGCGTAGCTGCGACCGGGTTTCAGAGTTCGATATTCGATAACTGAGGAAAATGAGACATGGCACGACTGACAAAGAAGGTGGCTCTGGTAACCGGAGCGTCGCGCGGTATCGGTGCAGCGATCGCAAAGCGGCTGGCGGCCGAAGGTGCGACAGTGGCAATCACGTACGTCAAAGGTGCGGACGCCGCAAACGCCGTGGTAAAGGAAATCGAGAAGAACGGCGGTAAGGCTTTGGCGATTCATGCCGACGCGGAGGATGTGGAAGCTGTGGCTCGCGCCGTGGACCAAACGGCCGCCAAATTCGGGACGATTGACGTGCTTGTGAACAATGCGGGTACCGCGATCCCCAAGCCGTTCGAGGAAACGACGGCGGCGGAAATCGATCGCGTGATCGGCATAAACCTACGGGGCACCATGGCCGCGACGCAAGCTGCTCTGAAGCATATGAAGACCGGCGGCCGGATCATCATGATTGGCTCCTGCGTGGGCGAGCGCGTATTGACGCCAGGGCTAGTGGCCTATTCGGCAACGAAGGGCGCGGTGCGTCTATTTGCCCAGAGTCTCTCGAGAGAAGTGGGCAAGCGCGGCATTACGGTGAACTGTGTTCAGCCAGGACCGATTGATACGGACCTGAACCCCGCTGCCGGCGACTGGGCTGTACCGCAGAAGGCGGTGACTGGCTTGGATCGGTACGGCACCGTCGATGAGGTGGCGTCCCTCGTTGCCTTTGTCGCAAGTCCAGAGTCTTCCTACATCACTGGATCGAGTCTGACCGTGGACGGCGGTACGAACGCGTAATCCGGGTCATCAGGGCCGGACGGCCGGCCCCGAATCTGACGCGCGCGAACCACCGGACGTCAGAATATCTCGGTCGAGTCCACTCGCTCTGCGTCATTCCCGGTTGTGGGAATGTTTGCGTCGTCATCCTTGATTTCCGGCTCGTAGCATGCGGCAAGCCGCGAAGGGCAGCTTACCTGCGATCAATTCAATACGTCCGCCGCCCGTTTTTGGCCGCAAGTAGCCGGTCAACCCGGAAGGCGAAGCTCGCGGTTCGTCGATTTACTCTCGAGGTCGCGCATCGCGCGCGGCGCGGATCACCGGCTCGAGGTCCCGCCGGCGGATAGCAAAGCGCCGGCCGACGCGAGCGACGATCGAGAGCACTCCAAATTTCGGCTGGAAGACACACGGCGGCACAGCAGCGAGGACTCCCCTCTAGGCTGCCGCGGCCTCTTTCTCTGCTTCCCAACCCTTGCAAGCCAAGAGTACGGTGCGTGGAACGGGCCGCTCACCGCTTGCGTAATAGGCCACTTGGCGCCTTGATAGGCCGAGTGCCTCGGCTGCATCGCTCAGACTTAGTCCATAGCGCCAACGCCAGCGGATGAATTCCAAGGCATCCAAATGCCCATTCTGCTCGAGTGTCATTTCCCACAGTCGATCGGCGCCCATGTCAATCTCACCGGGCCATACCACGCTGTGTCCACCTTCTCCCTTCGTGGCACGCGCGAAAATCTCTTGGTCCCTGAGCGGGCGCAAACCCTTTAATCGATGCACGGGCTCGCGCAGATCGACGGACATCGTCTTTCCATTCACCCAGCGCAGACGCAATTTGTATTCGCCTGCGTATTTCACGCGTGCTACGCGGACAGCCTTGGTTTCGCTCATGGTTTCTCCTTCGGAGCTTTCTGCTTCGCCGGTGCCGCTTTCGCAGGCTCTTCCTCGGAATACTCTTGCCAGCGCGCGCGCAGATCCACGGCGTTCTCGCGCGCCCAGGCAAAAGCTTCGGCGGTATCACGCGAATCAGCCTCGCCCGCCTGAATCGCCAGGGTGTCGATCACTACGGATACCCGCTCGTTCTTGCGGGTGATCACGTGAAAGTGCGGCGGCGGATGATCATCGAAATACATCTCGATACGGCAACGGTTGAAGCGTTTCAACGTGGGCACAGGTTATTCTAGTGCACGGTGTGCACTAGCGCAAATCGGCGTTGTACGAGGCGCGTCTGGATCGATACCGGCAGGCCCTTCGGTGCGGCCATCAGGCGGCAAGCGCTATTTATAAACGTCAACGATATGCCACACCGCTTCACGCCGGCCGCTTGATCCCGACGACCCTGGCGCCGGCGCGAAGCCCGTCTAGGTAGTCAGCCCAGGCCTGCATCATCTTGCGACGTTCCGGGAGGCGCTGAGCTTTGTTGTAGGCCGCCCGGACTTTGTTGCGCTCGGCGTGCGCCAGCTGCAACTCGATCACGTCCGGGGAAAATCCCTGCTCATTGAGAAGTGTGCTCGCCATGCTGCGGAATCCATGCCCCGTCTGTTCTTCTTTGGAGTACCCCAAGCGCCGCAGCGCCGCGTTGATGGTGTTATCCGACATCGGACGGTCCCGGGTGCGAAGCGACGGGAACAGGTAGCGCCCTCCCCTCGCCAAGGGCTCGAGCTCATCGAGGATGGCCAAAGCCTGGCGCGCGAGCGGAACGATGTGCAGCTCGCCCATCTTCATGCGCGCGCCCGGAATGCGCCACTCGGCATTCGGCACGTGGAACTCCGACCATTCTGCGGCACGCAACTCGCCCGGTCGGACGAATACCAAGGGCGCAAGCTTCAGCGCGAGTGCCGTCACCGGCTGTCCGGTGTAGCCATCGATCGCGCGCAGGAGCTCGCCCACGCGCGCAGGATCCGTCACGGACGCGAAGTTCTTGGACTTCACGGGCGCCAACGCGTCCTTGAGATCCGCGGCCACATCGTGCTGGGCCCGCCCGGTCGCCACGGCGTATCGCAGCACCCGTCCTGCGAGGGCTCGTACCCGATGCGCAGTCTCGTGGCGGCCGCGGGCCTCGATGCGTCGCAGCGTCGCGAGCACCTCTTGGGCGCTGATCGCCCCCACCGGGCGTTTACCGATATACGGATAGAGAAAGCTCTTGAGCCGCGCGCCGAGCATGGCCACCGTGTCGGGCGCGAGGGCTTTGCTCTGCAGCGTCAGCCATTCGGTGGCGACGGCTTCGAAGGTATCGGCCGGTGCCTCGCGCAGCGCCTTGCGCCGGGCGTTCGGATCGATGCCGTCGGCGAGGAGCTTGCGGGCTTCATCGCGCTTCTCCCGCGCGCGCTTCAGCGGCACGTCCGGATACGCGCCCAAGGTCAGCAGCCGCTCTCGTCCCTCGAGCCAATAACGCAGACGCCACAGGCGGCCTCCTTGCGGAGTCACCAGCATATGCAGCCCGCGCTCGTCGAACAGCTTGTAGGGCTTGTCGCTCGCTTTGGCGACGCGAATTCGGGACTCGGTCAGGTGCGGCATAGAACTGGGGTATGTGAGATCCCGTCGGCAACATACCCCAGCGGTCTACCCCAGGTCCAACCGATGCTGGCCCCGGGCAGCGCTGAACACTGAGGGACGCATTTGGACTGATAGATATCTAAATATCAATCAGTTGCGAGATACCGTCCGCCAGGAGCAGACCGCGAGGTACAGGGAGGGACGGGTCTTATGGAGGCTAAGGTCGGAATCGAACCGGCGTACACGGCTTTGCAGGCCGCTGCATGACCACTCTGCCACTTAGCCTTAAGGCAAACGACCGACGGAGGCGCCGGATCGCAACCGATACTGGAGCGGGAAACGAGGCTCGAACTCGCGACTTCAACCTTGGCAAGGTTCGGCCGGGATCGCCCCTAACCCATTGGTTTATCAACCAATTTTCTATTCTAACAGGTCATTCCACATCACACAAGGCGGGGTAGCGTAACGGTGCAAGCTCCGCACCAACAACCGGGCGGGCCGACCTATCGCGTCGGAGCGCTTTCGGCAGGATCCGACGGCAGGACGATCCGAAAGATCGCACCGACGGAATCACCGGGCGATGCCCAGATCCGGCCTCCATGCGCGGCAATGATCGAACGTGATATCGACAAGCCCATGCCCATTCCGCCTTCTTTGGTGGTGAACATCGAATCAAAAATGCGCTCGGCGGCACCCGCATCGAAGCCTGTTCCGGTGTCCTCTACCGTGATGAGCACACCATCATCCGGGGCGCGCCTCTGGCAACGAATGCTCAGGTCGCGCGGGCGATCACGCACCCCCGACATCGACTGAATCGCGTTTATGATCAAATTGAGCAAAACCTGCTGCAACTGCATCCGGTCGCCGAGAACCGCCGGCAAACCGGTATCCATTTCAGTCCGCACGGCGATGCTATGCTGCGCCAACTCGCCTCTCGCAAGCACCAGGACTTCTTCGATAACCGTGTCGACGTCCAGTCGAACCACGCGCGGCTCGGCTCTTTGCACCAGAGAGCGAATGCTTCGGAACACATCGGCGGCCCGGTTTCCGTTCTCCACCGTTTGCCGAGCGGCTGCGCGCGCCTCCGTCAGATTGGGACGCTCGTTGTCCAGCCAGTTCAAGCACGCATTGCCGCTGAAGACCATCGCGCCGATCGGTTGCGCGATTTCGTGCGTGATCGATGCCGCCAGCATGCCAATGGTCGTGAGCCGTTCGGCACGGGCAGGCTCCACCCGGGCGACCTGCAGGTCGCGGGTGCGCTCCATGACACGCTGCTCGAGCTCTTCGTTCAGCTTTCGGATTTCCTCCTTCGCATGTTTGAGCGCAGCCGTCTCGATGACTTCCCAATTGCCGCCGCGCTTCGCGATGGCGGATTGATGGGTATGCGTCACGTCGAGGATGTCGCAACCGCCGCTTCCGCCAAGAGGATAGGTGCACAAAACCGTCATCCGCTGATCGCCGATGGACTCGTTGAGAGTGGCCTCATATTTCCAGAAATCCCGCCATTCCCGTGTTTGCAGCCACCCCGTGCTGCCCGTCACCCTGATTCCGTCGTAGCCGGCCGAGAGTGCGCCGTTGAGGCGCGCACCCCACTCGCTGGTCACCCGATCCAGATTGAACACCCCATCGCTCAGATAGCATTCCTCCGACGGCATGAATTCCATGTGCCGATCGATCAGGTGTCGATCCGAAGCAGGAATCACCTGCTTCAGCGCGTGCCTCGCATCGTCTTCGCTGAGCGGGTCCGCGAGCACCCAAAAGCAATATTCGTTGTTGGCGAGTCCGGTCTTGAAAAAAGGCACCAGAATTTCGAGAAGATCGCTCTTCGTATCGAAGAACAGACAAAAATGAGAGCCCCAGGGGCGATCCCCGAGGACATCGAGACCGGTGCTGCGCAACGGCTTGGTGGAAGGCTGCATATTCATTGGATTTCTCCGCTGATCAGGTTTGAAGACCTGCCGCGCGCAGGAAGCCTTGCCAGGCATCGGCAGCCGCAGCCGCTATGTGGCCGCAAGAACCCGGGCCGGCCGAGAAAGATCCCAGCGTCCGGCTCCCGGTCTCCACGATTTCATCGCCAACGGGGCGCCATTTGGCGAGCAGCGCTTGGAGATGCTTGCGATTGTCGCAGTTGTCCCTGATCGCAAACCGCGTGAGCGCGGCGGTCCATCGGCGGCTGCGTTCCGCATCGAGAAATAGGTTTTCGGCAACCAGCGCATCGAGCTCGGCATTCAGGTGACGCGCCGTGAGCGCGAACTGCCGCAACGTCAACTCGTCCGCCAGAGGCTTTACCACGACGTTGAGGCCGACGAACGCATCATCCCAGTCGAACGTGATGAGCAGCCGCTCTATTCCCTTGCGTAGTCCCTGCCACTCCGGCATTTGCTCCCACGCTTTCCGTTCGCTCTTGCCGAACGAACGCTCCGGGTAGGCGCGATCGAGCTGCTTGGTGCGATAAGCCACGCGTTGCACGCGGCGAAGCTGATCGGCGGCTTGGAAGGCTGCGCAATTTCCGACGTAGGTCGAGGGTGCGAGCTGCTGCAGATAGGCCGACATCATCTGCAGACCATGCGCCAGGAATCGTGACGGAGTCAGGCAGGTCTGCAAAAAGTCCGGTCGGCCCTCCGCGCGGCCCATGCGTGAAAATTCCTGAATGATCCCATCGATGTAAGTCTCGCTCTTATCCTGGCAGGTCACGTATGTCCGGTAAGTAAGCTGGTCGGGATCGCGGAACGCATTCCAGTCCTGGACCGCGAGTTCGACGCCATCGCGATGGCGCAACAGCCAGCGATTGCCATTGCTGTCGGGCCCAAGCTCGAGCGGCATGTCCCGCAAGGTGTGATTCATGTGGTGAGTGACGACCTCGTACTCGCTCGGCCTGCGGCCCAAATTTCCGAAGGCGGACCACGTTTTGAGAGGTCGGCGAGGCCCTTCTGGATTTGTCGTGTCCAAACATCCTCCTCGCGAATCTTGCGGCGGAGTCAGGTGTCGTAGAACCAGACGAATTCGTCGTCGCGGGTCCTCAGCCGGCCGCTAAACGACGGCATTTCGATCTCCAGCATCCGCAGATCGTACGGGTGCCCCAGATGCCGCTCCAATGCTTTTCGTGTGAGACGGCAGACCCGAGCCGTTCGGATGCGCACATAGTCGCCGCGATCGACGATCCGCACGTCCTTGCCGGGATTGTCGTCCACTATCGATCGCACCACCACATCGGCGAAATCTCCGGCGCGGATGACCGGACCCACGAAATTATCCTCACCGCCGTCGCTGATCTCGCCGGCCATTACGGGCCCCTCCCCTCACCAAGGCCGTCGCAACACGACTGGGGCTGCGGCTCGGCGTTGGCGCTTGCAAGCTCCATCTCCACCAATACCTTCCGCTCGACGACATGAACGGCAAAGCACTGCAGGCGGCCGCTCTTGGGATTCACGCCGCGTCCGTTCTTGGCGTCGAATTGCCAGCGGTGCGCCGTGCAGGTGATGAGCGCGCCGTCGAACTCGCCTTCCGACAGTGCAGCGCCCTGGTGCGGACAGTGCGCCTGATACGCGTGGAACTGCCCATTGATCTTGAGGAGCAGGACGGAGGTATTGCCCGCCCGGAAGCACTCCATCTCGCCATCCCAAAGCCGGTCGGCACCGCATATCTCGACGGCGCCGACGACATCGCGAGATTCTGCGGCCTTTACCATTTCCAGCGTACGTCCAGCCACTGCAGCGGCTGCGGTGACCAGTCTTTCAGGCGGGAGGTCGGAGCCAGCGTCCGGCCGCCGCTCGATACCTCGAGACCTTTGGCGAGAGGCTCCTCCGGCAGGCGCCGGCCGATGGCGTGCACCGCTATCTTGCTCGCGACTTCGTCAATGGTGTCCTCGGTATCGACCGCCACCAGATGGGCGGTGAAATCCCCAACGAACCGTCCATAGACCGGAATTAAAGCCATCTGCTTCCTCCATCGCCCAAGGTGGCCGGTGCCGCTGTCGTTTACCCTGCGAATTGCGCATGGGGAACGTAGTCGGCCGCCCAACCATAGTTGCCTGCGTCGTCCCCCATCACGTCCGCGGTGAGACCCATCCATTGCAGCACACCGTTGAGGTCCGCCGGCTGGATCATTCCGGCAATGAAACGGTCCACGACGTTCAGATGGCCCGCGTAGCGCTCCGGCTCTAGCTCGAAGCACCATTTTGAGACCTCGGAATCGAAATGGTAAGTGCGGCCGCGATATTCACTGGTGACACACTCGATATGATGGCGATCCCAATGCGTGCCGATCGGCAGCTGCGTTAGATTGCACAGCGCCGGCAGCGTTTGAGGGAGTGTTTGCGCCAGCTTGCCATCGTTGACGTTTTTGATGATCTGGTCCCAGAGCACTCCCCAGCTGTCTTCCCACTGCGGATACTTGTCGTTGAGCCAGCGCCGTTCCGCCTTTGAAACACCCGCGCTCGGCTTCCAAAACAGCGTCGGCCGCCAGAACCACATTCCCAAATGCAAAGCGTGGTGGCCGTGCTCCAGAGATTGGAGGAACGTCTCCCAGTACCAAGGTCGCTTGAGACCATAGTCGCGCAGCGTTCGCTCGTGCTGGTCGACTATCCATTCCAGCATGAACTCCTTGAACGACATGGTGCGCTTGCTCAGGGGCGTGTAGTAATCCATGGAGGTTCCGGTAATCGCCTGGAACAGGCGAAACGATCTCCAGAAGCTTACGTCGAGCACACGCTGGGCGCGCTGCGGATCGTGCTTCATGAGGATTTCAAGGGTGGGAAAACCCTGCTGCGCGTGCCGCGCCTCGTCGGTCTGAATGCTCGACAACAAGTTCGAGAATTCTACGTCGCCCGCTTCCATCGCGCCCGCGGCCAGTGCGATGAATTGCAAGTTGGTAAATCCGTGCTCGAAAGTCAGATGCACGGCAAGCGCGGAATCGACGCAGTTCGCGTTCAAAAGCCAATCATCGCAGAAGCTACGGATGGCGATGATGCCCCATTCATTGGTGTGAAACGCCTTCTGGCACCAATCGAAGCGGGATTCGTACTTCAGCAAATCGTGTGAGAACAGAAGATCGAGCTGTGCATGACGGATCTCATCCAACATGCCGAATACGGAAATGTTCCGCCATCGCGGGCTGGGGGCAAACCGCGCGGATCGCCCGAGCATCATCACCGCCATTTGCTCGACCATGCAGGTGGCGCCCATATGAAGGTGGGAGACCGCAGCCACCGACGGGACGAGCCTCTCGTAGACGCGCGCGCGTTTCAGAGCGTCTCGCACGCCGGCGACGCCCGATTCCTTTTCCCTCTGCACTGCAACATAATCGCGGTAGGACACGCGGTAGGGCTCCTCCCAAGCGTCCCATGCGTGGCGCGGAATGTCCTTCGATCCGCTCCACGCGTCGGGAAAGGCAGTTTCATGCGGAACGTACGTTAGCGACCAATCGAGATCGTGCGCGATGTCGTACCAATCGTCCCGATCGAGCAGCATGCCGCGTTGCCTCCCCCCGTCGGTGGTCGTTCCCTCTAGGTTCTTTGGCGCCCCCCGAGGCGCCAAAGGCATTGCTATGGCTCCGGTCGAAAGCCGATGGCTCATTCTTAAGCGGTTTTGAGCCCGGTTTCAACCTGGCAGTACGGCAAATGACTCAAAACGCGCAGTTATGATCAAACGCAGCGTTGCCGCTTACGCCCGCGTCCGCTGCTGATCAATGAACGGGGATGCCGAACTTCCCGGCCCGAAACTCGGCATAGGCCTGCCGAATCTCGTCCTCCGAATTCATGACGAAAGGACCTTGCGAGACCACGGCCTCGTTGATCGGGTCGGCATGTCCAAACAGAATGTACGCGTCCGTTCTGCTTTCGATGACGACGCTATCGCCCTCGCCCAACTCGACCAGCCGAAAACCGGCAATTTGCTGGCCCGCAATATCGACTTCACCGCGTACGACGTAGAGAAACACGTCGCGACCACGCAGCCCGTCGAACTGAATGCGACCACCAGCCCTCAATTGGAGCGTGCTCATGAATACGCCGGTCAAAGAGCGAATGGGCCCCTCCGTGCCGTTGCGGGATCCGGAGATCAGATTGACCACCGCTCGCCCATCGTCTTCGACGAGGGTCGGGATGGCGTCGCGCTGCAAGCCCACATAGCGGGGTGACGTCATCTTGAGCCGGGCCGGAAGGTTGACCCATAGCTGGAGAATTTCCAGCGGACCACCGCGTTGCTTGAAGCTGTGAGGTGAAATCTCGGCGTGGACCAAGCCGCTGCCGGCCGTCATCCACTGCACTCCTCCGGCACGAATGATGCTTTCATGGCCGGCCGAATCGAGATGAGCCAGTTCCCCCTCTAGAATCAAGGTCACGGTCTCGAAGCCGCGGTGCGGGTGAGGTCCGAATGGCAGACCTTGGTTGCCCGGTGCGTAGGTCTGCGGTCCATGATGATTGAGAAACAAAAAGGCCCCCAGCCGATCGAGCGTCGGACCCGGAAGCGGTCGGCGCGTGGTGAGATCGCCGATGTCGTCGCGGGTGGCGGGATGAATCTGCTTGACGGTCTTCACTATCGACATGAACGTACTCCTGGAAATCGATTTGGGAACCGAGTGCGCGGCACGGATGCGGCATCACGGGCAACTGCGGCGGCCTTCCGCCGCAGTTGAGCTGTTCTTCAGCGGGTGCCTTCCTTCAGCCCCAGAAGCTGCCACTCCCAGCGCAATCCCTGGCCGAAACCGCCGCCGTGCGTTTCGAACAGCTTGGTCACTTCGCCGGCGGTCGCCTCGCGAC
>JBEKHK010000065.1:0-13582 GCA_050012315.1 Steroidobacteraceae bacterium
AGGTCGTGGTGACGCCGTTATAGGGGTAAGGATCCAGCGCGATATCGACGCCCGCAAACTGCAGCCCATACGGCGGATCCTTGGCATGGAGCATGCACTCGATTCGCCCGGGATCCACCCCCGATTTTGCGAACAGGGCGGCGACGTCCGCCATGCGCCGCGCGCTGCGAACGCGAGTCAGGCGCAGGCGGGAATCCGGCAGCCGGGTGAGAATCTTTGCCCAGCAGTCGAGCAGCGTATGGCTGGCTTTGGTCAGGTTGTTGAAACTACCGAACGTGACGAAACCGGCCTGCCGCGCGGGCAATGGGGCGGGCGCCGGCGGCGCACCGAACGGGCGAAAGCACCACTGCGTATCGGGCATGCGCAGCAGACTCTCGGAATGCCAATCATCGGCCGGCGACGGCGGATCCGTGTAGGCGTCGGCAATACGGTAGTCCATCGTCGCGAGACCGGTGGAGGCTGGATATCCCAGATAGGTAATCTGCACGGGTGCGGCGCGGCGCGCGAAAACCGGCAGACGGTTGTAGAGGGTGTGCCCCGAAAGATCGACGAGGATATCGATCCGATCGCTACGGATGAGCTCGATCAGGGCATCGTCGCTGAGTCCCCAGATCTCGCGCCAGTCATCCGCATACGCGCGCATGCGCTCGGTGACGGGGTCGGGAGGAGCATTGCTGTACAAGATATATACGAATGAGTCACGGTCCCGCGCGCTCAAGACGGGCTCGAAGAATTGAGCCACGGAGTGCGTCCGGAAATCGCCGGAGACGAAACCTACGCGCAATCGTTCCGTGCTGTCCCTGCCGGGATGCGCGGTGGAGACTTCAGAGGGAGCGTACTCCTGAGAGAAGCGCTCGCTCCATTCGCGCAGGACCGCGTCGATCTCTTCAGGGCTGTGCCGGTCGGAATGAAGCATCGCCATCATACGGCTGGACAATGCCTGAAGATAAGCGGGTGCGAGGCTGCAGGCGACGCTTAGCTCCTCGATCGCCGTCTCGACGTATCCGCACCAAAGCTGGTTCAATCCCAAGTTGTATCGAATGACGTGGTCGGTGGGATGAAGATCACGTGCATGCGAATAGTGCCCCACCGCCGTGTCGAAATCTCCGAGTTCGCTGGCGACGTTGCCCAGCATGAACCAGGGCACGTGGGAATTCGGCTCGAGCAGTGCCGCTCTCTCGAAAAAAGGCCGGGCCGCCGCCACGCCGACGCGCTGGCGTTGCCGTAGACCTTCGTTGACCAGTTCGCTCGCCGAGGGTTCAGCAACCGGTTCGGTAGGCGGCGGGATCGCGGTAGCCGCCGGAACTTCCGGGCTGGCCGCAGCGGTTCCACCGCCGGCGCTCTCCGCTGCCCGGGGGCTCTCGATCGCGGCGGTCCCGAACATCGATCGCACGTTCCGCAAGAGCCGCCCGAATGCGCCACGCTGCTTGTCTTGCATGGATGGTCGTTTCATTTCCTCGTAGCGTCAGCGATCCGCCGCCGGCATCGGCGACCACACCGTACCATGCCGGTCGGCATAAATTCTGTGAAATTCAGGATAATACTGCGCCATCATGCGCCCGTCCGCGTCAGCGCCCAGGCTGAACATTCGGATCTCCTCTCCGCGCAGCCAGGGATCATTCTGCACCAGGTCCGCCCCGTAGAAGGAGAACTGGCTGTTTATAATGACGACCCGCTGCCCGGCGCCCTTGTATTGCGGCACTTGCCGCAGGTCGCGGGCCATGAAGTCCTGCATCTGCCATGCACGGAAGCCGACTCCCGCTATCAGCGTCAAAAGAGCGCAAGCTGCGACGAATTCGCGCGTCCCCCTGTCTTCGAACAGGCGCTGCGGAGCTCCGTTGCCGCCGGAAACTCTCGCGGGCCGAAACAGGGCGGCCGTCGCGAGCAGCGGCAAGGTCATCCAGGCGGAATGAAAGTAGCGATAACCCCAGCCGTGCCCCTGATCTACGGGCACGAGGAAGTATCCAAAGAGCGTCAAGAGAGCCGATGCGGTGAGCAGCCGGCACAGTGCGTCATGGCGCCACCGCAGCGCGCCGGCGGTGGCGAGAATCATCAGGCCCGGGACTGCCCACACCCATGTCTTGGCGACCCCGATGAGCCGCGCAAGCAGCACCGTCGCATCGGGCAAGGAGAAGATCTTGAGCATGCTCTGCAAGCGATGCGAGGGCGATACCGCCGCGGTGGCGGACCTCAGCCCCTCGCCGATCAGATGTCCGGAAAAGAGAAACCAGCCGATTCCCAGCAGGGCGCACAGCGGCAGATAGCCGCCAATGAGCGCCGCGAGGGATCGCGAGCCGCCCTTGCGCGTGGCGACCCAGATCAGCCAAGGTGCCGCGAATAGCATATGTGGCACGGGGTTGTGCAGCACGAGCGCGAGCGACCCCACGACACCCGCTGCAGCCGCGCGGAGCGGAGTCGGACGGACCAGCAGCAGGGCGAATACCGAGTTGGCCAGCAAGTGAGCCGGCATCGAGTAATAGGAGATCCCGTTGGCGAAGATTACCGGCGAGGCGGCCGTCAGCAGCAGCGCGAAACCGGCTGCTTCGCGATCATCGAACAGTTCGAGCGCGAGCCGGTGTATGACGAGCAGTGTCGAGGCGGATATCACGGGATTGCACAGCCACGGCACGCCTGCCCACGTGAACGGCGTGAGCAGCAGCGCAAAGCCCGGCCAGTACGTCTCGGCTACCGCACCCGTGGTCCGGGACACGTTCAGGAAGTAGTCCTGGAATCCGGGTGGGATGAGCCAGTCGAGCTGCGCGGCTGGAAATCTGCCTTCCAGCCGGCCCGCCGCGAACGCCCGGCTCTGGAAGTACGCGGCGTACTCATCCATGGAGAGCGGATGATTGTGATAGATGAACAGGGTGCCGAGGGCGAGCAGCGGTGCGGTGATGAGCGCGATGACGAAGGGGTGATCACCGGCCCATTGCACCATCCGCCGCGCCGGAAGGTACCGAGACCCGAAGAATGCGCCGCCGAGGATGAGCATCGCACACACGGTGCCGGGGTAGTCGTTACCGGCGAACAACACGAAGAAGCTGGTCGCAAGACCATGCACATTGCCGGTGAGACGCATGTGACGGATCCAGATGAGTATCGCGGTGGTGACCAACACACACGCCAGGAATAAGCTGCGCGGGCCGGCGGAACGTACGACGGGGAAACGGGTCGGCACGGCTCTGGCACTGGACATATACTGATACCATGAAAATATCTGCAAACTGCGGACCAAAGTATACGCATAGCCGCCACGTAACTCGCGGCGCGCGGAATCACCTTGAGTGAACATACTAACCAAAATTCTGCGCGTGCTCGCCATTCCACAGTATCGAGCGGCCGTCCTGCGTACGCGCGTCGCTGCGAGCACCGAGCATGACCGCATACTGCGAGGTCTCGGCCTTGATACTGTCGTCGACATCGGCGCAAACCGCGGACAGTTCGCCTTGTGCATCCGGCGGCTCTATCCCCTTGCCCGGATATTCTCGTTCGAACCCCTGACGAATCCTGCGCGCGTCTACATGCGCAACTTCGGCGGCGATCCTCGGGTCCACTTCTTCAACAAAGCGATAGCCCCCGCGACCGGATCTTCGGCCATGCACGTATCACGCTGGGATGTCTCATCGTCACTGCTGCCTTTCGCACGGGCGCAGCATGATAATTTTCCGTTTACGCAAGAGTCCGCCCGGGAGGTCGTCAGCACATCGCGGCTGTCTGAATGTATCGAGCCAGCATCGATTGCCGGGTGTGCGCTGTTGAAGCTCGACGTTCAGGGGTTTGAATTGCGTGCGTTGGAAGGCTGCAGCGAGCTTCTCAGCCGGTTCAGGTACGTCTACGTGGAGGCATCCTTCGTCGAACTCTACGTCGGACAGGCCCTGGCGACGGATGTGATGAGATATCTCCTGGACCGCGGGTTCAGGTTGATGTGCGTGGCCAATCTCTCCTATGGCCGGGCCGAGAGGCCGATTCAGGCGGATTTTCTTTTCTGCGCAAGCGAGCCATCGGCCCTCTAAGTGAAAACTCGAAATTTCCTTTGGTGCACAACATGTTCGTGAAATTCCTGCTCATACTTGTGTCCGTCAATACCACCGCGAGTCAGCTGCTGTTGAAAAGAGGCGTTACGCAATTGGGCGGCGTGAAAGGTTTTGCCGACCTTCCTCGATTTATGCTTCTTGCCGTCACTTCGCCGTGGATCGTCCTGTCCGTATGCCTGCAAATCGCGGGCTACCTGATGTGGTTTCTGGTGGTAACGCGTGAAAAGCTGGGTATAGCCGTCGCCTTCACCGGCGCGAGCTTTTATATTTTGATGGTCCTGTCAGCTTGGTATTTTTACGGAGAGACTCTCGCGGTGCTGCAATGCGTTGGGATCGGCCTGATCGTTCTCGGACTGATCTGCGTGACGTTGCCGATGAACTGAGCATGGCATCGGCAACACTCAAGTCGTTCTTGATCTGGACGAGAAACTCCGTCCAGAAATTGCTGGCGCCGTTGGCGCTGAGACCATCGAGGCTGATCGCCGGCCACAGATTCTTCTTCGATCCGGCGACGGATATTGGTCTTGAGCTGTTGGCGAGGGGTCAGTTCGAGAAGAAGGCGATAGCCCAGTGCGCAAAGTTCATCCACGCCGATGGAGTCGTGGTCGATGTCGGCGCCAACATCGGGGTACACACGGTCCACTTCGCCGCTTTCGCCCGCCTCGGCAAGGTGATTTGTTTCGAGCCTGCGCGATCGACGTTCACATTTCTGTTGCGGAATGTAAATCACTTATCCAACGTCATTCCGTTGAACGTCGCACTGTCGGACGCAACCGGCGTACAGCCATTTTTCGTTGCTGCCGATAACGCGTATTCGGGACTGAAGGATACGAATCGCAAGGCGATATTGCGTCAGGAATTGGTCGCTTGCCTAAAAGGCGACGATATCCTGTCGCCGATGCTGCGAAATCAGCGTGTCGATTTGATCAAGATTGACGTGGAAGGACTGGAAACGGAAGTCTTGAGAGGCATGAGGGAGTTCCTCATCGCTCACAAGCCGGTTATTTTTTGCGAGATTTTCGGCGGGCAGCGCTCGAATGCCGATCCGGAATCGACAGTACGGTTTTGCATCGCGCTCGGGTATGACGCGTTCGTACTGAGCGGCGAGGAATTACTCCCGGCAGGGGTGCACAACGACAGCTTCTACAACTACTTCTTTGTTCCCAGGACTCAGAACTAGGGATGCAGCGTCCAACGGGATCTCATCCGGTGTAAAATATCGTGGTCAGAAACTGTCGAGCGTCGAGTCAACACATGAAGGCTGACACATGAGCGGCCTCTCAAAAGAGGGATTTGATCACCAGGTGCCCGGGCAAATGGACCCCGGTAGCGTCGAGTCGTTGTTGGATCGGCGGCACGAGGTCGCGGTGATAATTCCGTGCTTCAACGAAGCACACTCCATTGCGGAAGTGGTGCGTGGTTTCAAAGCCGCACTGCCAAGCGCTCGGATCTACGTGTTCGATAACAATTCGACCGATGATACGGCCGCGATTGCCGCCGCCGCCGGAGCCGCGGTTCGGCGGGAGACCCTGCAAGGAAAGGGCCATGTCGTAAGACGCATGTTTGCCGACGTCGACGCGGATGCCTATGTTATGGCGGACGGCGATTCAACGTACGACCCCGGTTACGCTGCGAGCATGGTAAATCGGCTATTCAACGAGCGCCTCGATATGGTCGTTGGAACCCGAGTCGCCTCGCAAGTTGCCGCATACCGACCAGGTCATCGCTTCGGCAACCGGTTGTTGACGTACGCCGTTTCGAACTTATTCGGCAAGCGATTCTCCGATATTCTTTCGGGGTACCGAGTTTTTTCGCGACGCTTCGTAAAATCCTTCCCCGCGATGTCGAGCGGATTCGAGATTGAGACCGAGCTTACTATTCACGCATTGGAGCTCCAACTGCCGGTAGGCGAGGTTGCCACGCCTTACCGGGTTCGCATAACCGGGGCTACGAGCAAACTACGCACGTATGTCGACGGTCTGAAAATCGTTCGGTTGATACTGGTTCTCTACAAAAATGAACGCCCTCTTAAGTTCTTTTCCGCAATCTCGGCGGCATTCTTGGTAGTAGCGCTGGCCCTCGGCATCCCTCTGGTCATTACCTTCATCCATACCGGCTTGGTCCCGCGCCAGCCGACGGCCATTTTGTCAACGGGCTTGGTTCTGCTCTGCGCCCTCAGTCTCGTTTCCGGACTGATTCTCGACACGGTGACGAGAGGGCGGCGAGAGATGCGCCGTCTTGCCTATTTGGCCATCCCGCCGCCGGACTGACGAGTGCGGCCTTCCGAGACGAACCAGTACCCGTGCGGGCAGCGTCCAAAGCGAATTTCTGAGATCGACTGAAGCGTCTTGATCAAGACCATGAGAGCGGCTTTGGCGGCTCCGACCTCCACTGACAGGTGACGATAGATTTCATAGCTGCCGCGGCAAATGGCGCTCAGTCCTGCATTGGCGGCACCGCCCGCCTCCATGAACGCGAGGTCCACGCCAACCCGGCGAGTCGATGGACGAAGCCGGCGCTCCAGGTCGTAATACTGGTTGATATCCGCCGCCAGCCGTAGCCGGGCGTCAAAACCATCGACGGCTTGCAGGAGACGCCGTTTGGAGAACTGCGCCTGATGCACGGGATACATACCGAATCCTCGGACGCGTCCGAGCAGGCGCGGAACACGACGGTGCCTCCACAGGCCAACCTGCCCGATTCGACCCATGACAGCGTCGCCTACGATCAGATCCGGGTTGTCCGCACCGCCGTAATCGCACCCCCTCAGCGCCAGCGCCAGTGCATCACGCGACACCAGGAAGTCATCCGCGTTTAGAAACAGCACGTATTCGCCCCGAGCCGCCCTGAGGCCCTTGTTCATCGCATCGAAGATCCCTTTGTCGGGCTCATAAATGCGTAGGATTCGTGGATCGCCCAACGCCCAGCGATCGATGACGGCTCGGGTACGATCGCTCGACCCACCGTCGACGCAAATATGTTCGATACCAAAGCTCACCTCCTGCAGGGCCACCGAGGCAAGCGTTCGCTCAATCGTCGCCGCCGCGTTCAAGCTTACAGTGACCACAGAGAGCAGGAGGTTCACGCTTGCGGAATCAGACCGACTTCCCGACGGGCGACAGCCCGTCGTACCCGTCATAGCCGGCTCCGTTACCTGCGGATGTCGCATCGTGCATAATTGAAAGTTTACACAAGACCTTTAGTAATGCCCGCGTCGAATTTCGGATTGCGATCGACATTCGAGACCGTTGCACTTGCGCTGATGCTGGCAATGCTTTGGCTGCTCATGCGTGGCTATCACGGGCTCACGGGCGACGGCCAGATCTACGCATTTCAGGCCTTGGCAAGGTTGCATCCAACGCTCGCCACCGATCTTTATTTGCAAAACACCTCCCAAGATCGGTTCACTTTGTTTTCGCCCCTGTACTCTTGGTTCATTGAGCAACTGGGCTTGGAGACTGCGGCTCGCTTGCTCACTTTGTTGTTTACCCTGTGGTTTGTGGGTGCGGTTTGGGGCTTCGCTCGGGCCGTCGCCGGCCGGGACGCCGCTTGGGCTGCGGTCGCGTTTCTTTTGATCGTCGGAGGCAGCTATGGCGGGTCCGGGGTATTCCGGATATTGCAGCCATTTCTAACCGCACGCCTGCCGGCCGAAGCATTGATCGTTACCGCCCTCTACTGTCAGGTCCGCGGGATGAGGCGGATCGGCTTGTCGCTCGCGCTGGCGGCACTACTGATCCACCCCCTAATGGCGCTGCCCGGATTGCTCTTGCTGGTTTGCCTGTGGTTGCCCCTTCGTGTTGGCGTGATTGGTGCGATCGCGGGCGTACTTGCAACTGTCGCCATCTCCGGCGCCGCAGCCGCCCTGCCGGCGGTTTCGCACGTTTTGCCCGTGATGGACGCTCCGTGGCTGGAGGTGGTGCGGGAGCGTTCGCAATTTCTTTTTCTGCAACTCTGGTCGACGCACGATTGGGACACCAACGCGCAGCCGTTCGTTTGCCTGGGGTTCACGGCAATCGCCGTGCCCGACGAACGCATACGCAAACTTTGCGCGGCGGCCGCGCTCGTGGGAGCAGCCGGCTTGGCGGTGGCGTTCATCGGCGGCGGCATCGGCCCGGTCGCAATCGTGGTGCAGGGCCAAGCCTGGCGGTGGGTGTGGATTACCGTCTTCGTGGGCGCGGTGCTGCTTCCCTTCACGGCCTTGCAAGTGGGGCGGGATGACAAGTGCGGCCCCCTTTGCGCATTGTTGCTGGTGTTGGGCTGGACATGGCCGGGGCTCGACGGCACGGCCTGTGTCGCGCTGGCGTCGGTTCTTTGGCTGAGCCGGGCCCGTATCGGCTCTCGTGCCGCTACGTGCTTTCGATGGGCGTTCGCTGCGCTCGGCGTCGCCGTCGGGGCGTGGATTTTGATTAAATGCGGGGCCATCGTGTCGGCTCCGGCTCCTCCGTCCGGGCGGGCGCCCTTCGGTCTGACGCAGATACAGGAGGTGTTCGCGCTCGAAATCCCCGCGATGCTGCTGGGCGCATTGCTCTGGTGGGCACTCCGGCTTACCCGGAGCACATGGGCGCTCATGCTGTTCACGGCAATGCTCGCCGCCTTCACCGCATTCATTTTTCCGTCAGCCTTCAAGCAGTCCCGTACGCTCTCCTCCTCGGCGGATATTCATGAATTTGCGGACTGGGCAAACGTCATCCCGCCGACCAGCACGGTCCTCATCGCGCCGTCGCGCGATGCGGGCGCATTCGTCTGGTTCACGCTGGATCGGCCGAACTACCTGGCTCTGGATCAATCCGCGGGAGTGGTCTTTTCGCGCGCCACGGCACTCGAGGTTCGACGCCGCTCGGAAGTATTGCTTCCGCTCATGGACCCGAACTGGAGGATATTGACCCATTTGCGTGCCGAGTCGGCTAATGGACGTAGAAGCCCGAGAACCACGCGCCCGCTGACAGCCGAGACCTTGATCCAGGTCTGCGCGGACCCTGAGCTTGGATTTGTCATTTCCCCTGAAAAAGCAGGATTCGATCCCTTGCCTCACGCACGCCCCGGCGCCTTGAAGGACTGGAACCTGTATGACTGCAGAAAGGTGAGATCTGCGTCGTCGGCCACATGAGAATTGGTGATGGCAGGCGAGCCTGATGCCGTTCCACGGCCGCATTATCTGCACGCTACAATAGGTCCATGTCCAATCCCTGCGTCTTGATAGTGGATGACGAGCCCGACATCTGCGAGTTGCTGTCGCTCACGTTACAGCGCATGGACCTCGATCCTCGAGCGGCCCACAGTGTCGCCGAGGCAAAGCGTCGATTGAAGACCGAAACCTTCGATTTGTGCCTGACCGATATGCAGCTGCCCGACGGCGATGGCCTGGAGCTGGTCGAATGGATACAGCAGTACTCACCGAGCGTACCGGTGGCCGTCATTACCGCTCACGGCAATATGGAGACTGCGGTTCGCGCGCTCAAACTGGGCGCCTTCGATTTCGTGTCCAAACCCCTGGAACTCGCTGGACTGCGCAAATTGGTGGCGAGCGCCATCAAGCTGTCGGGAACCTCGGAATCCGATACCAGTGTATTTGGCCCGCGTTTGCTCGGCATGTCTGCGGCGATGCAGCATTTGCGCGAGATGATTGGCCGCGTCGCGCGCAGCCAGGCGCCCGTGCACATTTCCGGCGAATCCGGGACCGGCAAGGAGCTGGTGGCGAAACTCATCCACGAGTCGGGCCCGCGGCGAGATGGTCCCTTCGTACCGGTGAATTGCGGCGCCATTCCGACGGAACTCATGGAAAGCGAGCTATTCGGCCACAAGCGCGGCAGCTTCACCGGCGCGGTGAGCGACAAGAAGGGCCTCATTCAATCGGCTGAAGGGGGCACGCTGTTTCTGGATGAGATCGCGGATTTACCGCTCCACATGCAGGTCAAGCTGCTTCGCGTCATTCAAGAGAAGGCGGTGCGGCCGCTGGGAGAGCAACTCGAGGTTGGCGTCGATGTGCGCATACTGTCTGCCACGCACAAGAACCTGTCGGCGCTCGTTGCCGAGGGAAAATTTCGCGAAGATCTGTTCTACCGCGTGAACGTCATCGAGTTGCGCGTACCATCGCTTCGCGAAAGACGCGAGGACGTACCGGAACTTGCCGAAGCGATACTGCGGCGGCTGGGGCGACGCATGAAGACTACGCCGCCGGTGCTGGGCCAGGACGCGCTGGACGCGTTTGGAATCTACCCTTTCCCCGGAAATGTGCGCGAACTCGAAAACATCCTCGAGCGCGCCATTACTCTGAGCAGCGGCGGAGAAATAAGCGCACGCGATATCCAGCTGCGGCCCACCCGCGGCGAAGCGCCCGCGGCAACGATTGCCCAAACCACGGGAGCGCTGGGAAATCATCTGGAAGATATCGAGCGCGACGCTATTCGCAAGGCATTGGAACAGACAAGATACAACAAGACCGCGGCGGCCAAGGTTCTGGGCATGTCGTTCCGGGCCTTGCGATACCGCATCAAGAAGCTCGGCATCGAATAGCACTTTCGTGACTCAAAGCACGAAGCGACAGTCCGTGATTATGTAATAGTAAAGGTCCGAACGACACCTGCGTGGATACAACACGATGATTCTAGCGTGGTTCAATGGGCGTCAAGCCGCGGAAATGGGTACCGCTTTGGCCGACGAGTTTGCGCCGCGGACCGAATCCGCCCTCGCTCGCGGCTCGCCGCAGACCCGCGCGCCCGACTCGAAGGCGCAGTTGCTGCGGCGTGTCGACAGCGAGGTGCGCCCACTGCAACTCAATTTTTATCAGAAGGCGAAATTCGCAAACTCCTTCAAGTGGCGGCTGATCGAGAATGGCATTGCGCGCGAGGTCGCCGATAAGGTCACTCACTCGCTGCTGCTGCATCTCTCGCAGGGTCAAGCTTCGACGGCAAGTCAGGGTTCGGTGAACGCGCCGATCAAGCCGTTGGAAAGGGCGGAGGCTCAAAAACTCGCCCATCGCGGCAATAAATTGATGGCGCAAGGAGACTACGCCCAGGCCGCCGCCCTCTATGAGAAAGCGCTGGAGCTTGAGCCCTCTCAGGCGGCAATTCTCAACAATCTAGGATCTTCCCTTTCGTATCTGGGCCGCTACGAAGAAGCGGAGCAGTGCTTTCGACAAGCGATGACGATAAACCCGACGTTCTCCGATCCCTATGCCAATCTGGGGAATTTGCTGCGACACAAGAGCTATCTGCAGGATTCAGAGACGCTGCTACGACGCGCTCTTAAATTGAAGCCGAATGATCTAGACGCAAGGATGAATCTCGGATTGACGCTCGTGTTTCTGGGACGCCTCCGTGATGCTAGAGCTTGCTTTGCGAAGGTGCTGAAGGGCGCTCCCAGCCATGTTCACGCGTTGTTCGGGATGGGACAGATCGCCACTGTGGAGGGTCGATTCGACGAGGCCGAAACGACCTTCAGGCGCGTCATAGAGATCGATCCCAAAATGTCGAATGCCTGGGCGGCGATGGCGAACGTTCGCAAGATGACGACTGCGGACAGCGGGTGGCTGGAGAGCATGGAGAAGCTCGTGTCGAGCGAGATTCACCCGCTGGAAGAGGCGAATCTGCGCTTTGCCATGGGCAAGTATTGCGATGATGTCGGCGACTTCCCGCGGGCGTTCCCGCATTTCAAGCGAGGCAACGAGTTATTGAAGTCGCTTGCGGAGGACTATGATCGAAAGGAGGTCTCTCGTCGCATTGACGCGATGATCCGCGTTTATTCACGCGAGTCTCTGTCGACCATTGGCGCGGCGGGATCGCCCTCGGAAAGGCCTGTCTTCGTGGTCGGGATGCCGCGCTCCGGCACCTCTCTCGCCGAGCAAATCATCGCGTCGCATCCGGCGGCATGCGGGGCAGGTGAACTGCCGTACTGGTCGAATCTGGCGAAGCACGATGAGCTGACGCGCGGTATGTTGAGCGAACCGGCTCGCCTGAAAGCGGCGGAGGAGTACCTCGGCATTCTGGAGGGTTACTCCAGGAGCGCGTCTCGTATCGTCGACAAGGCGACGGCGAACTCCGAATTCTTGGGCTTGATCTACTCGGCGTTCCCCAATGCGCGCGTCATCTACATGCAGCGCGATCCCGTCGATACCTGTTTGTCCTGCTATTTCCAGCAGTTCTTGGCGGGCATCAATTTTGCGTTCGATCTCTCGGACCTGGTGCACTACTACCGCGAACACCATCGAATCATGGCGCATTGGCGGGCGGTACTGCCTCCGGGGTTCATCCTCGAGGTGCCCTACGAGGAACTCGTGACCGATCAGGAAACCTGGTCCCGCAAAATGATCGATTTCATCGGGCTGGAATGGGACGCACGGTGTCTGGAGTTCCACACGAACCGGCGGCAAGTGACCACCGCCAGTACCTGGCAGGTCCGCCAGAAGATCTACAAGAGTTCCGTCGCTCGCTGGCGTAACTACGAAAAATTCATCGGTCCCCTAAAAACCCTGGAAAGGTAACCCGCGCATCGCGATGCATCCGCCTCGAGGCGAGACGGTGCGGGTGTTGCCGAGACGTTGATTGACAGATTTCGTCACTAGCTGACGTGGCGCGTCACGCTTGACGCCCCCGCGCGACGTGGATATGTCGAATCTTCACTCGATCACAGCTATATTATTCAATAAAATCATATACTTATAATAATAGACACCTGATTGGCATGAGCCTTGCTTTTCCTTGGTACTGGCGCAAGCCGTGGTTCGACTAAGTGCTTTTTCCGTGTCCATCTCCAGGAGTTAAAATGTTTAAAAAAGTGCAACAAGGCTTCACGCTCATCGAATTGATGATCGTCGTGGCCATCATCGGCATCTTGGCCGCGATCGCCATCCCGGCGTATCAGGACTACACCATCCGCGCGAAAATCACGGAAGGCCTGAATCTTGCCGACTCGGCGAAAACGTCGGTTGCCGAAGGATTCGAATCAGGCGGTCTGAACGGAGTCAAGTCGGCCGCGACCTCGTGGAACGGCGCCTTCACCGCGACCAAGTATGTCAGCAACGTTAGCATTGCCTCGGCGACGGGAATCATCACGGTAACGTACAACGCGACTGCAATCCCTCAGTTGGCGGGTGGCAATGTCATCAACATCTCGCCGTACATTGAACCGACCACCGGACCCGGTGCCGGCACTACGCAGACCCAGTTGGGGGCCGCCTCGAGCTTGTCGGGGAACATTGACTGGGCGTGCACCTCGTCGACCAACAACACTGCGGCCGCGGGGGGAATGGCTGCCCCAGATGCTCCCACCCCGGTTTCGTCCAAGTACGTCCCGACCCAGTGCAAGTAATGAGCTAACTTTCGCTTTGAGCTCAAGAAGCCCCTCCCCGGAGGGGCTTCTTCTTTTGGGGGGGCCCCGCTGCGGCCCCGATGCATCCGAGACCCTGCTTTTTGCGATCAGTATCACGAGCGCACAGTCCACAATATGCGACCATCCATCGGCTGATTTGACAATTGCCCGATCGGATACCGATAGTAGCCCGATCGTTCGCCCGGGGTTTATCTTAAGTCTATGAATGACAACGCAATTGCGGT
>JBEKHK010000066.1:0-15369 GCA_050012315.1 Steroidobacteraceae bacterium
CCTAGAACGTCCTCTCCGATTAGAAGATCGCGATAAATCGCTTCGAATTTCGAGAAGAACTTAGTTTCCACGTCCGTCGATGTCCGATGCCGTTCAGTGGCAGCCAGCGTCTAGTGGAGGCATTTTTGGGGGCATTCTGTTTTGCCGAAAGCGGGGCCTGCCATTCATTTGTCGCGCGCTTCCCGACTGTCATTCAAATTTATCTCGTAGCGCGCGCCTCGACCGTTGCCGACCAGTGAGAGGCAGCCCGCTTTCACGAGATCGGCGAGGTCCCTTTGCGCGGTTGCGGGACTCGCTTTCGTGAGACTCGCGTACTTCTTGTTCGTTATGCCACCCACGAATCCCCCAGGCTCCTCGTCGAGCATGCGGTTCAGTGCCTTGAGCTGGCGCTCATTGAGCTTGTCTTGCGTGTGTCGCATCCAGAAACGCGCCTTCTGGACGATCGCGGCAACAAGAGACTCGCTAGATCGGATGGCGGCTTCCACTTGTTCGAGGAACCAGAGGAGCCACGGTGTGATGTCGAGGTCGCCGGACGAAGTGCGTTCGAGCGCGGCATAGTACGCATCTCGCTGGTCCATGAATCTCGCGGACATGCTGTAGAGACGCACGGCACGGCGCTCGTCCTTCGCTAGAGCCATGTCGAGCAGTGCACGGCCGACACGACCATTTCCGTCCTCATAGGGATGAAGTATTTCAAACCAAGCATGGGCGAGTCCCGCGCTTAGCAACCCATCTAGGCTCGTTGGCGGGTCGTTGAACCATTTCAGAAACGCCCGCATGTCGCGCTCAAGACGAGCGCGCGGCGGCGCCTCGTAATGCACTCGCTCGCGACCGATGGGTCCGGAGACGATCTGCATTGGGGCATCGCCGCGCAATGTCCCGACGAGGATTTCGGATAGCCCCGAGCGACCGGTTGGAAAGAGGGCGGCCTGCCAGTCGTTCAGTCGCTTGAGGGTGAGGGGTTGATCGTAGCGCTGCGTCGCGTCGAGTAGCACTTCGACCAGCCCTTCGACCGCACGGGAAGGGGGTGACAGACCTGCCGTCGGGAGGCCGAGGCGACGCGCGAGGGAGCTGCGCAAGGAGGAAGGGTTGAGTTTTTCCCCCTCGATCGCACTTGTCATCAATCCCTCCAAGGTGAGGACTTCGAGCTGGGCCGATAGATCGAGCTTCGAATCGAGCAAGCGGGCAACGCCTGCCAGCTCGCCTTGCGCCCGGCGAGCGCGGGATAGTGGAGCGGAAAGCGCAGCGTCATCCCAAGTGAAACTGGGCCAGTTCGGATGCTGCCAAATCCAGCGTCGTGATCGCAACTTGGGCGGGGGCATAATCACCTCATGTTCTGAGGTAATTATATACGAAAACGCCTCAAGTCGACGGCATAAATACATCGCGAATTGAGGTGATAACTCACCACAATCACCTCATTGGGATCCACGGGAAAATTTAGAGCCTGGCAATTAATCGTGGTCGTCTGCGCGCGAAATTCGATTGACGTCCAAAGACGGCCGGAGACAGCCGCGCTTATCAGGGGATCTGCTTGGGGGCATTTCGACCCGAATTCTAGGCATCCGACTCGGCGAAAGCCGCCCCCGTGAGCTCGATATCCGCGCGGGCGATCTTGAGCGCTTGCGCCGCGCGTCTCCAGGTCTTTGTTTCGTGCAGCACTTCCTCCACGATGGCAGCGCCTCGATCCTTCGACTTCACATACCACTCGGATGTCTCTAGGACCGTCGCAAGGCTGGGGCGATTGTCTGTCGCTCTCGCCCGTCGGCGACAGTAGGGGATTCTACGGGAGGCACAGGCAGCGACCGCAGACACTTTAGGGTGTTGCTGGTCGATGATGACCGATTGGTCCTTCGCAGCACGGCAGCAATGCTCGAAGATCTTGGTCACGAAGTGGTCGCGGTTCCCTCAGGGCAGGCTGCCCTTGAGGTGGTCACACAAGGCGGCCCCTCCCTCGATTTGGTGATCGCGGATCAACTGATGCCGGGTATGACTGGTCTGCAGCTTGCGCATGAGATTCGAGCCACGCGGCCAGGTTTGCCGGTCCTTCTCGCCACGGGCTATGGTGAGCTGCCGCCCGAGACTGACGCAACTCTGCCCCGGCTCACGAAGCCCTTCACGCAACGACAACTGGCGGAGGCCGCGTCAGCCTGCATACACGCTGACGGAGGCCGATTTTTGGATAATCTTTCATGAATACCGAACACGCAGGATTCGGGTTATGCCACGCCGACCTGCAGATGTTTATCGAGTTGGTTGCGAGTTGTGACGACGGTTCGAGGATATCAATGCGACCGACGATGACTTTAGCGAGAAGGCGCGACTGACTCAGAATTATGACGTGGCCACCGCGAAATTCTCGGAGGCGGTGGGAGGGCTTCAACTGAGCCTGGGCACATCGACTCGAACCAAATGATGCGGCGCGCAGTGCGCCCTAATGCACGCGCGAGGCCAATTCCTTGAAGTTCACCGACGGCATTTCGACATCGCGCGCATGGATCTCTTCCGACGACGGAATGATCCGACCGACTACATCGATCGGTTGCGACCCTCAAATACCCTTGTACCTAGATCATCAAGGGGTGTTCAAATGGATCGCAACGACGGATCTGCGGGTCGACGCCGAGCGTTGAAGGAGATCTCGGGCGGGCTTTTGCTGGCGGCCGCAGGTTCGACCTTTGCGCAGCAGGAAAGTCCGAATGCTGCCCAGGCGGGACAATCGGCCTTTATGCCGGATTTTCCGAAGGAATACCCTCAGCCACCTTTTCCAAAGCAGCAGCAGCCCTGGCCTGGCCTCACCTCAAAAATGACGCCCAGACCGGATCACGGCGAGACCAGTTACCGAGGTTCGGGTCGGCTTACGGGTCGAAAGGCGCTGATCACCGGCGGTGACAGCGGTATGGGACGGGCGGCGGCTATCGCATTCGCGCGCGAGGGGGCCGATGTCGCAATTAACTATTTGCCCGCTGAGGAGCCCGACGCCGCGGAAGTGATCGAGCTCATCCGCCGTGCCGGACGCAAGGGGGTGGCCCTGCCGGGCGATGTTCGAGAAGAGGGGTTTTGCAATCATCTCGTCGAGACGGCCGCGAACCAGCTCGGCGGACTGGATCTCGTGGTGAGCAATGCAGCGCGACAGGTCGCACAGAAGTCGATCCTGGACATCTCGACCGAGCAGTTCGATACGACGTTTAAAACGAATGTCTACGCGATGTTTTGGATTCTGAAGGCTGCGGTTGCTCGCATGAAGCCGGGCTCGGCCATCATTTGCACCGCATCCATCAACGCGTACGACCCGGGCGCCGAAATCATCGATTATGCGGCGACTAAGGGTGCCGTCGCGATCTTCGTGAAGGGCCTGGCGAAGCAGCTCGCAAGCCGGGGCATCCGCGTAAACGCCGTTGCGCCGGGCCCGATTTGGACGCCGCTGCAAGTGACGGGCGGACAGCCGCCGGACAAGTTGCCCGAGTTTGGCGCCAAAACCCCCATGGGTCGTGCGGGCCAGCCCGCGGAGCTCGCGCCGCTGTACGTCATGCTCGCCGACAACCGAGCCTCCTTCACAACCGGTCAGATTGTGGGTGCAACCGGGGGAGAAGGCGGACCCTAAGACAGCGGTAATTCCATGGTTCGAAGCGCCCTGGGCCCGGGTTGCACCCCCACATGGGGCGCCTCGCAGACGGTTCGATCGCACACTGAGTCGGCCCCCCAGTCGAAACCTAGAGAGGATATATGCGATGGTAAAAATGACCAGTGACTGGTTCGTTCAGCGCCTCAAGTCGTGGGGCGTCAGCCGCATTTACGGTTACTCGGGCGATGGAATAAACGGCGTGTTGGGCGCATTGCAGCGCTCGGACGAGGACGATCAAGGCATCGATTTCATCCAAGTGCGTCACGAGGAGATGGCAGCCTTCATGGCGACGGGCCACGCCAAATTCACCGGCGAGCTCGGGGTGTGTCTATCGACGGGCGGCCCGGGCGCAACCCACATGTTGACGGGCTTATACGATGCCAAGCTCGATCACATGCCGGTGCTCGCCATCATGGGTCAGGCCGAAGTCACCGCGCGCGGTTCAAGCTACCAGCAAGAACTCAATTTAGATCGGATTTTTGCCGATGTGGGTAATTACACGGCGGAGGTGGAATCCCCTGCGCAACTTCGCCACGTCATCGATCGGGGCATTCGGATTGCGATTGCTCAAAATGGGGTTGCGGCGATTATCTTACCCAAGGACATACAAGACGCCGAGTGGGAGGAGCCCAAAGCCGCTCACGGATTTGTCCGCTCGGGGGCCGGATACAGGCGTCCTGCCGTCGTTCCGCAGGAGGATGATCTGCAGCGTGCGGCGGCCCTTTTGAACAGTGGCGCCAAGGTTGCGATTCTAGTCGGTGCCGGTGCGCGTGGGGCTGCCGCTGAAATCATTCAGATTGCGGAGACGCTGGGCGCCGGGGTGGCCAAGGCTCTCCTCGGGAAGGATGTCTTGGCCGACGATTTGCCATTTGTCACGGGCGCCATCGGCTTGCTCGGCACAATACCCTCGTACGACCTGATGATGGGCTGCGACACGCTGCTCATGGTCGGCACCGGATTTCCGTGGTCCGAATTCCTGCCAAAGGACGGACAGGCGCGAGCGGTGCAAATCGATATTGATCCAGCGATGCTCGGACTGCGTTATCCGGTCGAGGTCAACTTACATGGCGATTCCGCGCTTACCTTACGTCGGTTGCAGCCGCTGCTGAAGCGCAAAGAGGACCGCTCGTGGCATGATTCCGTGGTCGCAGGCGTCGTTAAGTGGTGGCAGACCGTCGAAGAGCGAGCGATGGCGCCGGCCAAGCCGGTCAATCCGCAACGCGTTGTCTGGGAGATGTCAGCGAAGCTTCCCGCCGATGCCATTGTTTGCGCAGACTCGGGGACCAGCGGGCCGTGGTACGCGGTGTACCATCGAATGAAGTCCGGCCAGCGGGGGACTGTATCCGGTGGACTCGCCTCCATGGGCGCGGCCGTGCCCTATGCGATTGCGGCCAAGTTTGCTCATCCGTCCCGTCCGGTGGTCGCGCTTGTCGGCGACGGGGCGATGCAAATGAATAACATGGCCGAACTCATCACGGTGCAACGATATTGGCGTCGGTGGGCGGATCCTCGGCTCGTCGTGTGTGTCTTGAATAATGAGGACCTGAGCGAGGTCACGTGGGAACAGCGGGCAACCGAAGGCAATCCCCGGTATGCGGCCACGCAGGATCTGCCGAATGTTCCGTATGCGAAATTCGCCAGCATGCTGGGCCTGAAGGGGATCTACGTGGATGATCCCAAGGATCTCGAAGCGGCGTGGCGCGACGCTCTGGCGGCAGATCGGCCGGTGGTCCTTGAGGTCAAGACCGATGCGAATGTTCCGCCCTTGCCGCCGCATATCACCGCGGAACAAATCAAGGCCTTCATGGCCGCGTTCATGAAGGGCGATCGGCCGCTCGCCGGAGTGATGGCAAAATCGCTGAAGCGAGCCATTCACGAAACGGTGTAGGACTTTGGGGAGAAGATGAGCAACTTTTCCTTCGGCTTGCTCGCCTTTCCGGAGGGATTAGGCTCATCGCCGGTGCGCTCATTGTCCGGTATCTCGTCGGGCTGCGGATGGTACGGGCCTTCGGTCGCCATTAGCGCTGCCTGCTACGCCGTGCTGCCACCTTTGCGCCCTGTTTTCCAAGAGCGGTACGGGTGGCCTTGGAAAGGTGGCTGATCGACATTTTGCTTTTGGCCGAGGCCGCAGCCTTCTTCACATTTCGTTTGGCGGCGGCTTTCTGTTTTGCACTGGACACGAGGACCCCCACCTGAGGCGAGTGCGTCTAAGCGCTTTCGGGCGTTGGATGACTTTGGGCCATACCTAGACCTTTCGGGGGACTGTGGTAGAAGAGACTCCTTGAAGTTGGAGTGATGACGAAGTTGGAGTGATGACGAAATGTAAACCGGGTGGTTGCGGGTCGCCTGTCGCTCGACCTCGCACTTTGGCGTGAGAAAATTCCTGACTAAGCGGGTGCGAAGTCCGACTCCGCAAACGCTGTTGCGGTCAGCTCAATGTCGGCCCTGGCGATCCTGAGCGTCCGCGCACAGAAGGTGTGTACTCGCCGCTGAAGCGGCGCAGCTCTGAGGCCGGCACCTCGATGCCTGCTTGGGCTGCCAGATGCTGCGCGAGCGCCTCCCAGGCGCCGACATCGCGGGCGTCATCGCGGGCGGGAAACTTGGCGGTCCACAAGCTGCCATTGGTTTCGGTGAAGCTGGCCTTGGGCGCGCGCCGCCGAGCGATGCCCCGGGGGCCACCAAGACTTTCAGCCATTGTCGCAGTGCTGTGAGATCGTCAATGCGCTTCGCAGTGATCTCGCGAGCGACGACCTCGAGTTCGCCGAGGTTCGCAATCGGTGGCACGGTCAAGGCGTCGTGCGCGAGAAAGGCCTCCTCGCTGCCGCGACGATAGCGTAATGCGCCTGAGCGGCTCACATCCTCGACGCCTAGGAGAAAATCCCAGGCATAGGGCGTGCGAGGCTTGCGGCCTTCATCCTTGGCGAAAAGCGCCTCGCGACGCTTCATGAGGGTCTGACCCCCCTTCATAGAGATCCTTCCGGGAGATTCGATGTAGCCAGTTCCCGCCATCGGCGCCGGCGTCCTCAGTGGGTGACGCAGTTCGCGTTTTCCACCAAAACCGTACTTTCCGCTCGATCGTTTCAGGTTAAACCGCTAGCGCAGTCACACTGTCATGCTCGCGCCTTTGCGGCGCTGCGCGCATCATTCGAGAGTTGCCGCAACGAATCGCGGCCATCGTTCCTCGGGGTATTCCATGATCGCATTGCTGGTCGTAGCTTTCCTCATCCTCGCGCTCATAGGCTATCTGGTCGGGGTCTATAACGGTCTCGTGCGCATCAGTGCCGCGGTGAAGCTCGCATGGTCGAACATCGATGTGCTGCTGATCCAACGCCATGACGAAATTCCGAAGCTCGTCGAAGTCTGCAAGCAATACATGCAATACGAGGGCGGTACGCTCGAGCGCGTTATGAAGGCTCGCAGCGGAGTCGACTCCGCGCGCAATTCCGGAAACTTGACTTCCTTGGGAGCCGCCGAGCACGAGATGACTGCCGGCCTCAACGGCCTCTATGCCGTCGCAGAAGGCTATCCCGACCTCAAGGCGAACGAGGCCTTTCGCCAGCTGCAAACACGGGTCAGCAGTCTGGAAACCGCGATCTCGGACCGCCGCGAAGTCTACAACGACGCGGCCACCGCCAATAACATCCGCATTCGAAGCTTCCCCGATTCGCTGATCGCGAGCATGGGTGATTTCCCACCCGCGCAGATCCTGCACTTTCAGAACGAAGAGAAAGCCGACGTCGACCTGAAGGCGCTGTTCGCGCGCTGAGTTTCGGGAGCCGTCGATGCACTCCGGCAATCTTCATCCTGTACAGTATTACTGGCTGGGGGCAGCACTGTGCGCCGCGGTCGCGCTCTGGGCCCTGTATCGATGCTTTCGCAATCTGTCGCGCAACCGCCTGGTTTCCGACACGCCCCTGGTTCGAATCCGCTCCGCCGCGCAAGGCTACGTGAAACTCTCCGGTCGTGCCGCCGCCGTAGACGGTAAACCCCTGGCCGCACCGTTGAGCTCTCGTCCCTGTATCTGGTGGCGCTATCAAGTAGAGCAAAGAACCCGCAACGCCAAGGGCGAGAACCGCTGGGAAATCGTCGACAGCGGCAGGAGCATCGATTTATTCGTCCTCGCCGACGGCGACGATTCCTGCCTCGTCGGACCGGTAAACGCCGAAATCACACCCACCACGCGCAACGTCTGGCGCGGTGATCTGCCGCGCCCCGCGACCGTACCAACGTCCTCGGCCCTGGCGCAGGAAGGCGATTATCGCTATACGGAAGAACTCTTGAGCTCGGGCGATCGGCTGTCGGTTTTGGGTGAGCTGCGTTCCCACTCCGAGATCGCCGATCCCGACAACTCCGTGGCCGCCTTGCTGCACCAATGGAAGCAGGACCAGAAAGGGTTGCTCGCGCGCTTTGACAAAAACCACGACGGTCGACTCGACGCGTCCGAATGGGAGGCCGTGCGCCGGGCGGCAGAAGTCGAGTCACAGTCGAAGACGTCGAGTTCGCTCATCAGTCGCCTGAATGTGATCAGCCAACCGACCAATGGCGAGCCCTTCTTGGTTGCCAGCATGGACGATGCGCACCTGGAGCGGCGCGAGCGGCTGCATGCGACACTGTTCTTTGTGCTGGGTCTCTCCTGCATCGTCCTTTGTGCCTCGGCCATTGAACATGCCCGCATGGCCGGTGAGGCTGCCAGTCGCGGATCCAATCAAGGCGCCGACCTGCCGATCAGCGTCATCTTATGGGTGCTCATTTGCGTGGGCGCCGCGTTCGGATCGCGGATACGGGGCCGATTGGCTTAGCCCGCGCACCCCGAATCGGTGAGCGCGGGCCTCGCCATCAATCCGGACGAGGGCTACACGGCCCAGCATTTAAGCCAGTAGAGTAAGGACTTCCGCCGCTGCGGCTCCTGCGAGCCGCCCGCGCAGCGCGCTGCTGCGCACTTCGATCCCGGCTTCCGGCTTCAACTGCGGCCAAATTCCGCGAGCACGGCACGCAGCGGTTCGCTGTCAACGTGCACCGGACCGGTAAAGGGATGGTTGATCGTTACGATCACAAAAAGACTCATGAAGACGACGAGCGAGAGGATGCCGGTCATCATGATCTGAGCCCGCAGATTCTTGGTCCCAAAGAAAAATGTGAATGCCGCCGTCAGGACTCCGCCAAGTGTCAGGACCACCCATAGCATCGGGGGAACGATTCCGATTGCCAGGTGCAGCCGGCTTCTTCGGGCCTGCGTGAGCGCATCGAGCTGATTGAACACCGCGAAGAGAACGGCAGTCGGCTGAGATCCGCTCTGTGCCAATCGCACGGCAGCCGCGTAGACTCCATCGAGCGCCCTCGTCACATCGTTGCTTTTTCCGTCGAGCGCCATCTGCGGCCAGTCCCGTTCAATCGCGAGTGCAAGGTAGTTGTCCAAAGCGCGGCGAATCTCGGCCGCTCCGGGGTCTTTGCCGGATGCCAGCCGATAGAGTGCGGTCGCGGCTCCAGCTTCCTGAGCTACGGCGCTCTCCGCATCGGCGAATCTCTCCCACACCATGATGATCGCAAACGCGACGAGTACGGCATAGAGCACGCCCACGGTTGCAAATTTGAAACCGGCAATCTCGTTGTTGATGGTCAGGCGCTCGAGAGCGACCCGCCGGCGAATCAGGGCCGGCCCGCACATGGCTGCGATCGTGGGCAGGACCACGACAAGCAATGCGCTAAACCATAGCGGGCATCTGGAAAGAAATAGTGACATCCGGTGTTCCTTCAATGCTTCGGCGCGCAGACGCTCAAGCCGTGATGATGCCTTATACCGTGTCTCGATCGAGTCGGGCAGTTCCATGGCCATTCCGAGGCGGAATATCCATTTGTCGGCTTGACTGCGACTGGTCGGCAGGATCAATCAGCGAGCGGGGAGGGGCGCACCTGAAAGTGCACGACGAGTGGTTTGCTGCCTTTGCCGCCCTCCTTGTGCCAAGGCGTCCGATCGCCGCTCGTGATCCAGATACCGCGACCCTTCCAGCCCGCCCGTTCGTCGTCAATGCGGCCCTCGAGACCCTTTGCGTAAAATCCAAGCGGGTAGGGGATGCGCAGCGTGACGAATTCTCCGCCCACCAAGGCGTGGACGCCGTCGAATAAATTGCCCGTGGCAATCGGCACATTCGCGCCCAATCCGAGCGTGTCGTGTTGATCCACCCAGGTGTAATAGCTCGATTCGACGCTCATTTGCGGTACGTTCACGAAACCCGGCCCCGGCAGACGATGGAAGCTCCACCCTTCAGGGCATTGATCGCCCGTTGCGCCCGACCCGTTGAGTGGACCCTTGCATTTGCGCCGATCGAATTCCCCCAGATCTCCGCTTGCCAATGATACCCACAGCACGCCGTTGCGGTCGATGTCCGCGCCGCGCACGCCGAAGCCGGGGGCGGGCACATTGAAAATCTCGCTGAGCTGCGTTCGAGGATCGAATCTAAGGACGGCGCCGGGAAATTGAAATGCTATCGAGCCCCAGATGCTCCCGTCGGCGGGATTCGGCATGACGGCATAAATGCTGACGGCCAGCCGCCGGTCGCGCTGCGGGTCGGGCGCCTGGCCGGGTTCTACCCACGAATCGAGCTTGCCATCCCCGTTGGTATCGAGCACGAAGGGCGCCCATCCTTGAGAAGCCGCCGAGTCGCCGGTCGAATCGAGCTTCTTGGTATCGAGCCAGCCTATGACCTCATAACCTCCGCTCGTCCAGAGCGTATCGTTCGCGTCTTCAGCGAACTGCAAATGATGGGTGCTGTAGCAAGTGTCGACGAATGTGTATTTCCCGCTCTTTGGGTCATACACCGCGAGCTGGCGTCCGGATGTGTCGATGGGAAACCGTTTCGCGGACGGATGGGCCGAGCCCTGTTTGCAAAACGCGGGATTGGCCGCAGCGCGAATTCGCGCGGTGTACCAGACGCGGCCAGATCGGTCGAGCATCGGATTGTGGGCGATGACTCGGGAGTTCCAAATTCTTTCCTCGCCCCAGTAGGGCGACGGTGCGAGCACCGGATCATCGTGAGTGGTCGGAGTATTAGGATCGCGAACGAGTGCTTCAAACGTGGTCGCGACGTTACGGACGGGGTCGAGCACCGGAAAATTGTCGGTGCTCAACTCCGGGGTGCCGTATAGAGGGCCGTTGCCGTTAACGGTGGGGTGGCGTCGGTCCGTTCCCGACAGGTCGTGCAGATAGGCCTTCCCGTCGGCCCAGTCGCGCACGGTGGCTACGACGTTGCGCTCGATGCCCCGCGGTCGTGCCGGCGCCGTGGCCGGAAGTTCGCCAGCGGCGATGCGGTCGGTCCAATCCGCAAGATAACGAATCGGGATGCCCGCGAGCGCGTCTTGCGCGATGTTGATCATTTGGCGGCCAGCCTGTCCGGACTGTAGGCGCCGAAGCCACGCCTCCTGCGAAGACTTGAACGTTCCCAAGGACTTGGAAAGAGTGCGGGTGGCAAGATTTCCGAGCTGATGGCAGCCGATGCACCCCATGTTCTTCATCCACATGAGATAACCGTTGCGGCCGCCGGGCAGTTTTGTCGTCTCCGCCTCGTCGGGAATTCGCATCATCGCGTACCAATACGCAGCGGGATAAATCCTCGCAGCCGCAGCGGCATCGGGAGCGACGACGGCCGCGAGATCGAGATGCCGGCCGAGCTTTGCGTCGACTTTGCGAGAGTCGGCGAGACCGTAACCGCGGACCCACACGCTGTACCTCGCCGCAGGCAAATCCGGGATGAGGTAGCGGCCGGCCTCGTCGGTCACGACGATTTTCGCGAAGCGAGTCTGAAAATCCTGTGTTTCGGCGATCACCCACACACCGGCTTCCGGGCCGCGAGCGCTGCTCACGGTGCCGCCGATGTCATCCGCCCCGATCTGCATCTCGCAGTGTGCCGACCGCGATGCGGTCATGCAGCCTGTCGCGAGCGCGGCCACTGCAACTGCGCCGAATACGCGATCACGTGATCCGGTCGATCTCATGTCCGTAGCCACTGCTTATGAGGCGTCGCCCCGTATTCTAAGCGCCGATTGCGGCGGTGGCGAATGTTCATTGGCTGCCGCCTGCCTTGCACTGCTGCGAAGTCCCTGGACCTGCCGTAGTACCTTGCAGGCTCAGGGGGGGGTCTCCCATCGGAGACATGTAACCATCTACCGACAATTGCGCGTGGCGCGCATAACCCATAAAACCGTGACGCGACAAGAGCCGTAATTCAAAAGAGAAGGTCTCAATGCGTCTGATGATCAACGTTTTTAGGGCAGCGCTCGCTGTCTCCTGCCTGGGTATTGCCGCGTGCGGGGCCAGCGGCTCGTCCGACTCAACGGCCGCCGTAGCGTCGATCTTGGAGGCTGCCGCTCCGGGCACGGCTTCGCTCGACGGCGCGACCATTCCATCCGCGACGCAGATCACCGACAGCAGCGGCAATGTCTGGACCGTCTCCGGTGGTGTTGTTCATGAGAATGGTGCGTTGGCGGGCTACTCGAAGGGTGTGACGCTGCTGCTCTATGACAACAACAGGATCTATCAGGAAAACTCTGCCGGCGGCTGGTGGTCATGGAATGGCAGCACGTGGGTATCGAGCAGCGATCCGCGCAAATTGGCCTCGGCCAATGGCACGGCCCTTCCAGCGGCGGCGCAGATCACCGACAGCAGCGGCGACGTCTGGACCCTCTCCGGGGGCGTTGTGCACGAGAATGCTGCATTGGCGGGCTACTCAAATGGCGTGACGCTGCTGCTCTATGACAACAAGATCATCTATCAGGAAAACTCCGCCGGCGGCTGGTGGTCATGGAACGGCAGCACATGGGTGTCGAGCAGCGATCCTCGCACCGTCACCACGAGCGACCCCACGGCGCCCACTATTAGCGGCAGTCCGGCCACCTCGGATGTTATTGGACAAGCCTACAGCTTCGTTCCGGCCACCACCAATCCCGGCGGCGGAACGCTGGAATTCACGATCACGAACAAGCCCGCGTGGGCGAGCTTCAACACGCTCACCGGTGCACTCACTGGTACACCGACCAGCGCGCAGGCAGGCGCCTATTCAAACATTCTCATCAGCGTCAGCAACGGAAGCGCGTCCGCGTCCCTCGCCGCGTTCTCGATCGCTGTTGCCGCGGGCTCTGCTAGTCTGTCTTGGACCGCGCCGACGCAGAACACGAACGGCACGCCGCTCACGGATCTCGCGGGCTACACGATCTATTACGGCACCAGCCCCAGCGAGATGACGCAGACCATCCAAGTCGCCGATCCGAGCGCGACCAGTTACGTGGTCGGCAATCTGAGCGCGGGCACCTATTATTTCGCCGTTGCAGCCTACACGTCGACGGCGACACAAAGCGTCCAGTCATCGGTGGGCTCCGAAACGATCCTGTGAGGTGACCGCCGAATCGGTGTCGTTGAGGCCCGTTCGGCGCCTTGGGTGGCGGCCGCGCGCCGCGTGCCCATTCGCTTGCCGACCGCTTGCCTTCGATCAGGGGGTAAAGAGCAAACCGAATCAAATGTCGACAATTTACAACAGGAATTGAACTTCAAGGGCTCGTAAATTTGCGCCTCAGCGGTCAACCGCCTCGTGAAGCCGGTGCAGATGCGATTCGCCCCTCCTGGGAAGGCTCTGGTTTGCGGTCCCTTTCTACAGGAAGACCGTCCTCTCAGGATGATGTAAAGGCACTGCACCAATTTTTGAGAGGAGAGGAGCCCGGCTCATCTGGACAAAGAATTCGATCCCGCGGCGGGGATACCTCCGATCAAGCTCTAGGATGCTGAAGGCGGATATGACCACGGGATTCAGTGATCGCTCGGCGCAAAGGGACGTTTCCGCGGAAACGTCTTCGCTTTTCGCCCCGCAATCCCGATTTCGGCGACTTTCACCGACACCTTCCCTGCGCATGGAACAATCTCCGTCGTACCAAGAACAGATTCGCGAGCGCCGCGGTGACCTCAAGCCGGTGCAGGTTCTTCGCCAAGCCTCGATAACACACCTTCTGAAAGCCGAAGACTCGCTTGATTACCCCGAACACGTGCTCGACCTTGGCTCGGACGCTCGACTTTCGCCGGTTGGTGGCCTTGACCGACTCGTCGATGCGTTTGCCCCACCGGTAACGCTGGTTGGTGAAGTCCTTCGCCCGAGGTGCTCCGGCGCGGATCGCGGCCTTCTGTCCGCGGTACGCTTGATCACCCCATACCCGCCTTTCTTTTCCGTGCAGCAAGTACTGCAGCGCAAGGCAATCGGCCACATTCGCCGCCGAGGCCAGCACCGTGTGCACCAGCTTCGTGCGGCTATCGACTCCAATGTGCGCCTTCATGCCGAAGTACCATTGCTTGCCTTTCGCGGTCTGATGCATCTCGGGGTCGCGTTTACCGTCTTTGTTCTTCGTCGAACTCGGCGCCCCGATGATCGTCGCATCGACAATCGTCCCAGTCGTAATTTTGATGCCGCTGCGCCTGAGGTGCTCGTTCACCGTCCCAAGGAGCTTCTTCCCAAGCTTGTTCTTCTCGAGCAGATGGCGAAACTTGCATACCGTCGTCTCGTCGGGCGCCGCCTCCACCCCCAGATCGATGCCGGCGAAGTTGCGCATCGAGTTCGACTCGTACAGCGCTTCCTCGACCGCCGGGTCCGACAGGTTGAACCACAGCTGCAGAAAGTACACCCGCAACATCCGCTCCAGCGGCAAGGGCGGCCGACCTCCCGCTTCGCTGATCTTCGGATAAAACGGCTCGACCACCGCCGTCAGCTCCGCCCATGGCACGATCACATGCATATCCGCGAGAAACTGCGCTCGTCGCGTGGTCTTCGCGTATCGCTCAAATCCCGTCAGTGTCTGCTGCTTCATCGCAACCCTCCGTTGAACGATTTTGCATCAATCACGTCGGGTAAATCAGAGATTCCTTAGATTGATGAGCTAGCTCAATCGCTACGTTCAGCGCCCCAGCGGCAACTGCCACGCCAAGCGCCAATGCCAAAAATTGCCTTTTCCGAAGCACGAGGGCCGAGGCGACGAACGGAATCAGGAATATTCCGCCAGAGGTGGCATAGAGAAGAAAAAGGACATTGCGACGTCCCCCCGCTTTCAGTAGCGGGTTGATCTAGAATCTTCCGGCATTGTATTCGGCCTTGCGGCCAGTTGCTTCGCATACTGGACGGGTGTGAGCCCGCCCAGTGTCTTCTTCGGTCTCTCCTCGTTGTATTCGCATCTCCAGCTCTCGATCTCGGTACGAGCGTGTGTGAGGCTCGTGAACCAGTGCTCGTTCAGGCACTCGTCTCGGAATCTGCCGTTGAAGGACTCCACATACGCGTTCTGGTTCGGTTTGCCAGGCTCGATGAGCCGCAGAGATATGTTTTGGCGGTGAGCCCAAGTAAGCATCGCCTTCCCGACGAACTCCGGACCGTTGTCGCTACGAATGACCGCCGGCTTTCCGCGCACAGAGCAGATGCCGTCCAAAATCCGGGTCAAATGATCACCGCCAATCGTGTGCTCGACGACAATGGCCACAGACTCGTGGGTGGCATCGTCGACGATCACCAAACACTTAAGCACTCGGCCACCAGCCACTCGGTCAAAAACGAAGTCCATTGACCACACTTCGTTCGCCGATGCGGGACGGATCAGCGGTTGGCGCTCCCAGACGGGGATCTTCTTGCGCCGCCGCCGTCGGATATGCAGGTTCTCGAGCCTGTAGAGCCGCTCCACACGTTTGTAGTTCACCAGCTCGCCCGCCTGCCTGAGTTTGAGGTGAA
>JBEKHK010000067.1:0-13031 GCA_050012315.1 Steroidobacteraceae bacterium
TTCTTCCTCATTCCCTTTGCATTCGCCCTGAAGATCAGCTTCGCGGATACCGCCGTGCGAGTGCCCCCGTTCACCGACATTCTAACCATCGGCCCGGATTGGCACATCCATTTGACGCTGAGCCTCTCGAACTTCAAGTACCTGTTCACCGACGACATCTACGGCCTCTCCTACATCTACTCCATCAGGACGGCCTTCTTCTCGACCTTGGTGTGCCTCGCGCTCGGCTACCCCATGGCCTACGCCATCGCCAGAACCTCGAAAGCCACCCAGAGCATCCTGTTACTGATCATCATCTTACCGTTTTGGACCTCGTTTCTGCTGCGCGTATATGCGCTCGAGGGGATCATTCGAGAGACCGGCTTGTTGAACTCGGCGCTGCTCTGGCTGGGCATCATCCACAAGCCGCTCCAGATCATGCACACGACGCTCGCGGTCTATCTCGGCATCATCTATTCCTACCTGCCGTTCATGGTCCTGCCCCTCTTTGCCACGCTCGAAAAGCTCGATCACTCGCTGCTCGAGGCGGCCGCGGATCTGGGCAGTCCGCCCTGGCGCACCTTTCTCGATGTGACGCTGCCGCTGTCCATGCCCGGCATCATCGCGGGCTCGATGCTGGTGTTCATTCCTGCGGTCGGTGAGTTCGTGATCCCGACGCTGCTCGGCGGCCCCGATAATCTCATGATCGGGCGGGTTCTCTGGGACGAATTCTTCGGTAACCGCGACTGGCCGGTGGCATCCGCCGTGGCGGTCGCCTTCCTGATCCTGCTGGTCGGCCCGATCGCCCTATACCAGCACTACAGTACGAAGCAGCTCGAGGCCTGACTTGCAGGACCGCCCTTCTCCGTTTCTGATCTCGATCCTGTGCATCGGCATCGCGATCCTGTACATCCCGATCCTGGTGCTGATCGGCTATTCGTTCAACGCCTCTGCGTTGGTCAGCGTGTGGGGCGGCTTTTCCACGACCTGGTACAGCCAGCTGCTGCACAACGATCAAATTCTCGATGCGGCCTGGCTATCGCTCGAGATCGGCGTCGTGGTGTCGACGGGCGCGGTGATTCTCGGCACGCTGGCGGCGATCTCCCTGGTGAGATTCAAGATGTTTCGCGGCCGGCTGCTGCTTACCGGCATGGTGAACGCGCCCCTGGTCATGCCCGAGATCATCACCGGCATCACGCAACTTTTGCTGTTCATCTCGATGCTGCACGTGGTCGGCTGGCCGCACCGGGGCTTCACGACCATCGCCATCGCACACGTCGCCTTCTGTACGGCCTACGTGACAGTCACCGTTCAATCGCGGCTGCAAGGCGCCGACCGCTCCCTGGAAGAAGCCGCCATGGACCTCGGTTCGGGTCCGGTGCGCGCCTTCGTGGACACGACCTTGCCGATCATCGCGCCCGCGCTCGCCTCGAGCTGGCTGCTGTCGCTCACGCTGTCGCTCGACGACCTGGTCATTTCGAGCTTCGTCTCCGGGCCCGGCGCGAGCACCCTGCCCATGGTGATCTTCTCCAAGGTTAAGCTCGGCGTGACACCGGATGTGAATGCGCTCGCGAGCCTGGTGATCTGCCTGGTGGGCGTGTGCGTGCTGATTGCGGGGTATCTGATGCGCCGGAGCGAGCGTCAGCGGCTCCTGGACGCACAGATGGCGGAGCGCTGAGCGCTTCCGATCGATCGTCCGGGGCTCAAGCGGCCGTCACGTACCTCGGATCCCAGGCCTTGCGCGTGAATATCTTCTGCAACAGCGGCTCGAACGATTCGAGCGGATCCCACGGATATTTGGGATCGAAGGAGCTCTGGTCCCAGTTGGCACAGAAATCCTTGCACGCCTGATACCAACGATGTTCCCGGAAGCGTTCGCGCCCGTCACGATTGCCGCCGAGATGGTGCGCATAGTAATAACTCTGGAAGAGCCCGTGCTGCTCGACGATCCAGGTAACCTCGGGCCTTACGTAAGGGCGCAGGATGCCCGAGGCAATCTCCGCGTGATTGAACGGCGCGAGTTCGTCTCCCACGTCGTGGATCAACGCCGCGACGACGAGCTCGTCGTCCGCGCCGTCCTTTCTCGCGCGCGTGGCGCTCTGCAGGGAATGCTCGAGGCGCGTTACGGGGTATCCACCCAATGAACCGGCCAGCTGCTTGAGCGCCGCCAATACCCTGGCCGGCAGCTCGCTCACGTACTCGCGCTCGTAGAGCTCGAGGAGCTCGTAATCCGCCCGAGTGCCATGCTGCATCTCGGTGAACCCGACGATCCGATTCATGTGCGATGAGTTTGCAGCCATTTGGTGTCCTCGTCGATAGCGCCCGCCGCTCACTCGGCGGTCTTGATCCGCGTCCAGGTGCGCGTGCGGAGCCGCTCGGTCGCCGCGTTCACTTCGGCGGATTTGTACAATCTCGCCTCGATCTCGGGCGTGGGATAAATCGTCTCGTCGTGCAAAATCTTCGGATTCACCAACGGGCGCGACGCGATATTATCGTTGCCATAATAAATCGCATTGGTGATTTCGGCAATGATGTCCGGCCGCATGATGAAGTTGAGGAATTGATAGGCGGCCTCGGGATGCGGGGCGCCCTCGGGAATGAGAAGCGAGGAGAACGTCTCGTTCGCGCCCTCCTTCGGCACGGTGAACGCCAGGTTCACGTTCACGCCCACCGCCATCGCGCGTGCGTGCGAGAGCGCATAGTCGCTCGACCAGGACATGGCGACGCACAGCTCCCGGTTGGCGAGGCCGTTGAGGTACTCGACCGAGTCGAAGGAGCGGATATAGGGCCGTACCTTGAGGAGCAGATCCTCCGCCGCCTTGAAGTCCTCGCGCTTGGTCGTGTTCGGATCCAGGCCGAGATACTTGAGTGCGAGCTGGATGGTGTCCTCCGGGGAATCGAGGAACGTCACTCCGCAATCCGCGAACTTGGATACGATTTCCGGCTTGAACAGCATGTCGAGGCTGTTGACCGGTGCATTCGGCATGCGTGCCTTCACCATGTCGACGTTGTAGGCGAAGCCGTTCATGGAGTGAAGATACGGAACCGCATGGGCGTTTCCCGGATCGTAGACGGATTGAATGGCCAGCACGCGAGGGTCGAGATTCTTCCAATTTGGAAGTTTGGACTTGTCCAAGGTCTCGAAGACTCCCGCTTTGATTTCGCGGCTGAAGTAGTCCGTCGAGGCGCTCACGATGTCGTAGCCCGAGCCGCCGGCGAGCAATCTCGCCTCCATGGTTTCCTCCGAATCGTATATGTCGTACACCACCTTGATGCCGGTGAGCTTCTCGAATTTGGCGATGGTGTCCGGACCGATGAAGTCGGCCCAATTGTAGATGTAGAGGCGCTTTTCCTCCGCCGCCGGGGCGTTGGGCGCGGCGCCGATCGCGGCGGCTGCCAGGAAGACGATGGCCGCGAGGCGCGCCACGTTGAATCGGGTGCACGACATCCCGTTGAGTGTACCATCGCAAGGCCGCGGGAGCCGCCCCGCGGCTCGCGGCGGCGGGGACCGCAGCGAGAACAACAACGGGGAGCCGCAAAAATCATGTTCAGGTCCAGGGCCGCGCGCACAATCGCCACCACCATCACTTTCACGCTCGCAGCAGCGCTCGCCGCATTACCGGGCCGGGCCGCCACTGCAACGGCGACCGCCGCGTCCGCCCCGGCGGCGGCCGCGGCGGCCGCCGCGCCCCGCGCGCGCGATCTGGGCATCCCATTCGACGGCACGCCCGGCCCCAACAATGCCATCACCGACGTGGCCGGCGTTCTCGTGGGCCACACCACGCTCATCTCCGGCTCCGGCGCCCTGAAAGTCGGCGAAGGGCCGGTGCGTACCGGCGTCACGGCGGTGCTGCCCCGCGGGCTCGATTCCATGTCGAATCCCGTGTTCGCCGGCTGGTTCGCGCAAAACGGCAACGGCGAGATGACCGGCACCACGTGGGTCGAGGAATCGGGCTTTCTCGAGGGTCCCGTGATGATCACCAACACCCACAGCGTGGGCGTGGTGCGCGATGCCGTGATTCGCTGGCGCGTGGCGCGCGGCAACGCCGACTCGAGCGGCTACTGGTGGTCGCTTCCCGTGGTGGGCGAGACCTGGGACGGCTGGCTGAACGATGTGAACGGGTTTCACGTCAAACCCGAGCACGTATTCCATGCGCTCGATTCCGCTCACGGCGGCCGCGTCGAAGAAGGCAGCGTCGGTGGCGGAACCGGCATGATCTGCAACGGCTACAAGGGCGGCATCGGTACCGCATCCCGCAAGCTGGATGAGAAGGACGGCGGCTATATCGTCGGCGTGCTGGTCCAGTGCAATTACGGCACCCGCGACAATCTGCGCATCGCCGGCATCAACGTCGGCCGCGAAATACCCGCGCCCGAGCCCTACGCGTTCATCCCCTCCGACATCGCCGAGCTCGGATCCATCATCGTCGTCGTCGCCACGGACGCCCCGCTCCTCGCGCATCAGCTGAAGCGGTTGGCCCGGCGAGTGACGCTCGGCCTCGGCCGCAACGGCAGCGTTTCGGGCAACGGCTCGGGCGACATCTTCATCGCCTTTTCGACCGCCAACTCGGGCGCAGCGGCCGAGGGCCATGTGGTCGAGCTCAAGATGCTGCCCAACGATTCGCTCGATCCCGTTTTCCGAGCGACCGTGGAATCCACCGAGGAGGCCATCGTCAACGCCATGGTGGCCGCGCACGACATGGTCGGCGTCGACGGCCACAAGGTGATCGCGCTCCCGCACGATGCCCTGCGCGCCGTGCTCGCCAAGTACAATCGCCTCAACCGTTAGCGACGTCCCGATTGACCGGCGGGCGTTCGTCCGCAATGACCTGCTCGAGCGAGCGGTCGAGGATCTCGACCGCCTCATCCACGTCGGCCTTGCCGATCATGAGCGGCGGCATGAAGCGCACGGTGCTTTGGCCGCAGGACAAGAGGATCAAGCCGTTGTGGTAGGCGCGCGTGATCAATGCGTCGCAGAGCTTCCTGGCCGGGGTCTTGCTCGCCCGATCCGTGACGAGCTCCATGCCGATCATGAGCCCCTTGCCGCGGACCTCGCCGATGACCGAATGCTTCCTCGCCAGAGCGTGAAGCTTGCCCATGAAGTACTCGCCGATCTTGCCCGCATTCGCACAGAGCTCCTTTTCGACGATATCCAGAGTCGCGAGCGCCGCCGCGCAACACACGGGATTGCCGCCGAAGGTGTTGCCGTGGGCGCCGCGCGTCCATTTCTGCATGATGGAGCGCTTCGCGACGACCATGCCGATGGGCATTCCGGATCCCAGACCCTTGGCGAGCGTCATGATGTCGGGCTCGACGCCGAAATGTTGCGCAGCGAACATCTTGCCGGTGCGTCCGATGCCGGATTGGACCTCGTCGAAAATCAACAGAATGCCGTGCCGGTCGCAAAGGGTCCGGAGCCCCGCCAGAAATCCGTCCGGAGGCACGAGATAGCCGCCCTCGCCCTGAATCGGCTCGATGAGAATTCCCGCGACCTCGCCCGCCGGCACATTGTGGACGAAGAGCGTCTCCTCGATGTACTTGAGCACCGCCTGACCTTGATCCGCGCCGGCGAATAAAGGGCGGTAATTGTTCGGGTAGGGAACGTGCGTCACCCCCGGCATGCTCGGGAAGAATCCTTTTTGCTGGGTGTACTTGCTCGAGGTGAACGACAGCGATCCCATCGTTCGCCCGTGAAATCCGCCGAGGAAGCCAAGAAATCTCCCGCGGCCCGTGACGTAGCGTGCGAGCTTGAGCGCGCCCTCGACGCTCTCGGTGCCCGATTGCGCGAAGAAGCTCATCACCGGCTCCTTCATGGGCGCGAGCTCCTGCATGCGCTCCGCGAGCCGCACTTGACCTTCGTGCCAGTAATCCGAGGAGATGTGAATGAAGCGCTCGGCCGCGTCCTTGATGGCCTGAACCACCGCGGGGTGGCTGTGACCGGTGCTGCAAACCGCGATGCCGGCCGCGAAATCCAGGAAGCGGTTGCCGTCGACGTCCCAAATCTCCGCGCCCCGGCCGTGCGACATCACGAATGGGTAGTCGCGAGGATAGGAAGGCGACACCACCAGCGCATCTCGCGCCAGGAGCTCACGCGCCTTGGGTCCCGGAAGATCGGTCTTGATGTGTACTTTCTTCATGATTCCACTCCCCCACTCGTCGGCTGAATTCCCGCTCGTCCGTCGGGAGTATATCCCGAGCCTGGGCCGGATTTCCCGCACCGCCTGCGCATCTCCCGCACTTGCAATTGATGGGTTGAACCGGCAGGCTCTGGCGACATATCCAGCGCGCGATGGAGAGTTAAGCATGCGTACGTCCGATTCCCCCGCCTTTCGTGCCACCTTAACTCGCGCAGCCTGGGCGCTCGTGGGCTCGCTCGCCGCCTTGGGCAGCGCCGCGGCGGCAGGGCCCTACCAGATTTACGTATCCGACGAGCGCTCGAACGATGTCACGGTGATCGACGGCAAGGACTTCTCGGTAGTGGACACGATACCGGTGGGCAAGCGCCCGCGCGGTATTCATGCGAGCGCGGACGGCAAGCTCGTTTACGTGACGTTGACCGGCACTCCCGTCGCAGCGCCGCCGCAGTTGGACGCCCATGGCAATCCCGTCTTCAAGCACGGCGGCGATGACGACGACAACGTCAGCGAATCCGACAAGAGCGCCGACGGCATCGGCATCATCGATGTCGCCCAAAGGAAACTGAAAGGCAAGATTCTCGCCGGATCGGACCCGGAGGAATTCGCGCTCAGCAAGGATGGAACCCGGCTCTACGTATCCAACGAGGACACGAAATCGGCCAGCGTGGTCAACATCGCCGCCGCCAAGGTCGAGCACGTCATTGCCGTCGGCCAGGAACCCGAAGGGGTCGCGACCACGCCGGATGGCAAGCAGTTTTACGTCACTTGCGAAAGCGGCGGCGACGTGTACGTCGTCAGCACGGCGACTTATGCCGTCGTTGGTCAGTTCAAGGTCGATCCGCGGCCGCGCACGGTGGCGTTCCTGCCGAGAGCGGGGGTCGCTTTCGTTCCGTCCGAGTCCGCCGGTCAGCTCAATGTGATCGACTCGAAGCAATTCAAGCTTCTCAAAGTCATCACGCTGCCCGCCGGCTCTCGGCCCATGAGCGTCCGCCTGTCGCCCGACAATAAATTCGTCTATGTGAGCAATGGTCGAGGCGGCAATGTGTCCGTGATCGACCCGCATAGCTACGCCATCGTCGGATCCATCAAGGTGGGAACCCGTCCCTGGGGCATCACCTTCTCGCCCGACGGCAAGTACCTGTTCACCGCGAACGGGCCTTCCGACGACATCTCGGTGGTGGACGTGAAGACGAATCAGGAGATCAAGCGCGTGAAGGTCGGCAAGAGCCCGTGGGGCGTGGCGGTGGTCGCTAGCGGCCGCTAGCTCGATTACAATCTCGCCGATGCGATCTTTCTCCGCCTCTTGCCCGCCAGATCGCTCATGATCAAGCGCGGCGCTCCCCAACTGCTGGGCTTTTGGATGTGCGTTGCTCTGGTGGTCGGCAATACCATCGGCTCCGGCGTGTTCCTGCTTCCCTCCGCGCTCGCCCCCTTCGGTCTCAACAGCGTGCTCGGCTGGGGCTTCACCGCCTGCGGAGCCATCCTGCTCGCCATCATTTTCGCAGAACTCAGCCGCGCGTTCCCGCAGGCGGGAGGGCCGTATGCTTATGTGAAGCTCGCGTTCGGTCCCTTCACGGCGTTCATCATGGCCTGGGGGTACTGGGTCTCCATTTGGGTCGGCAACGTAGCAATCGCCACCGGCGCCGTGAGCTATTTGAGTCCTCTGATGCCCTGGATCGCCCGGGTGCCGGGTGCGTCGGCCGCGGTGACGCTCGCCTTCCTCTGGGCGCTCACCTTGGTGAATTGCTACGGCATCAAGGCGTCGGGCTGGGTTCAGAGTGTGACGACGGTGCTCAAAGTACTGCCGTTGCTCGCGATCGCGGCGCTTGCCTTCTTCGTAGTGCGGCCCTCGACGGTCGCCGCAGCGGCGGGGATTCCGCTCTCGGCAGGCGGCACCACCGCGGCCGCGACGCTCACACTCTGGGCGCTTCTCGGGCTCGAGTCGGCCACGATTCCCGCGAGCAAGGTACGCAATCCCAGCCGCACCATTCCACGTGCGACACTGGTCGGGACGGTGGCGACGGCGATAGTGTGCATGATCGCCTGTACGGCGGTACTGCTATTGGTGCCTCCGGCGACGCTCGCCTCCTCGAACGCACCATTCGTCGATCTGGCGACTCGATACTGGGGTGAGGCCGCGGGCAAGGTGCTCGCCGTGTTCGCCGCGATCTCAGGCTTGGGCGCGCTCAACGGCTGGATACTCCTGCAAGCCGAGCTTCCCCATGTCATGGCCAAGAACGGCGTCTTCCCACGCGTTTTCGCCCAGGAATCGCCACGCTTCACGCCGACGTTCGCGCTGCTATTCTCCAGTGCTCTCGTCAGCATCCTGATTCTCCTGAACTCTCAGAAATCGATGGTGAAAGTGTTCACGTTCATGACGCTCCTCTCGACCAGCGCGTGCCTGGTGCTCTACGCCATCTGTTGCCTCGCGCTCTTGAGACTGCAATGGACGGGCCGGATGAGGGCGCGGCGCCCGCGAGCCGCGGCTCTTGCCGTCGTAGCTGTGCTCGCGACCGCGTATTCCCTATGGGCCATCGTCGGGGCCGGCGGCGAAGCCGTATTGTGGGGAGCCGTCCTGCTCGCGATCGGCGCGCCGGTGTACTTCCTGGTGCGGGCCGGCGCCGCTCCGTCCGCCGCCTCGGAGCCCTCGATATGATCTGGTGGCGCTCTCTGATCGCCGTGGCTGTGGGCGGCATGCTCGGCTGCCTGCTGCGCTGGGTGCTCGCGATGTTTCTCAATCGATACTTTCCGACCATTCCGCCGGGCACGCTCGCCGCCAATCTCATCGGCTGTTATGTGATCGGCGCGGCAATCGCGTTCTTTCTGCAATATCCCGCTTTTGCACCCGAGTGGAGGCTGTTCGTGACCACGGGCTTTTGCGGCGGGCTCACCACCTTCTCGACGTTTGCCGCCGAGGTGGTGATGTTGATGCAGGCAGGCCGCAACGGTGCGGCGTTAATGGCGATTGGGACGCACGTGGTGGGATCGCTGCTGATGACTTTCGCCGGCATCGCGACGGTGACCTGGCTCAAGAGCTGAGGCCCGCTCGCCGAGCTGACGCAGCAGCCGCGCGCGCGAGGCGAGTGCGCGCACGGTCGAACTCGAGGTCTTGCGATCCACCTCGACGATCAGCAGGTGGGTGAGATTGGTCCGTTCGAAGATCAACAGCAGATCAGCGGCGCGAGCCGCCTCCACGTGCTCCCAGTCGAGCGCCATGAGCTCATCCCACGGCGTCATCACATGAACCACGCGGATGTCCTGGTGGCGGCTGTAGTTCGACGATTGCAGGAACTGCATGGGCCGCTCGCCTTGGATGTCGTAGGACGTGATGAGTCCCACCAAGCGCTGTTCCTTCGCCACCAACAGCGCCCGCACGCTCAACCGGATCATGTCGCTCAACGCATCGTCGATTTGCCGCTCGGCATCGACGGTCATCGGGTAATCGCGCTTGAAATCGGTGACGGCGTAGATGGCGGGATCGCCCAACTCGAGCGCTTGGCCGTCGAGAACCGAGCGGCGCGGCAGCGCCGGATCGCCGAATCTTCTCATCGGCAACAACGACATCGATCCGAGCAAAACGCTCTTCATGACAGGTATGAACGGATTGACGGGGTTAGGTTCCGCTCGGCGCAATTCGCGTCGGCAGCCCTGATGTGTTATATTATTAGATATCTAACTATTAGGCTACTGCGTAATGCCTGAGCTCGAAGAACGGTTTGCCGATGTGCTGCACGGAGCCGCACGCATCTGGCGCCAGGCGATCGATCGGCGCCTGAAGCACCTCGGTATGAGCCAAGCCAGCTGGATGACCATTGCGGTCGCATCCAAGGCGCCAATCCCATTGTCCCAGTCCGAGCTCGCCGATCGTCTCGGCGTGGAGGGGGCCACGATGGTCGCCATGGTCGATCGGCTGGTGAAGGCGGGGTTCATCGTTCGTCAGCCCTGTCGACACGACCGGCGCATCAACCGGGTGGTGCTCACCGAGGCGGGAAATCGCTTGGTCGAAACGGTCCAAGCCGAGACCGCCGCCGTGCGCAAGGAATTATTGGCGAGCATCGATCCCGCGAAGCTCGCGATCGCAACCGAATTGCTCGAGACCCTGCACCGATTGATCGAACGGTCCGAATGACCCGCTGCGGCTAAAGCCTAGGCCGCACGACCAACGCCGGACGCCGCGGAGTCATCGGATTGCGCAAGAAGCTTCCGGGCCAGCGGCGCCGTCCAGCGCTCCACGTCGTCGAAAAGCGTGAATACCGCCGGCACGATCACCAGCGTGAAGAGCGTCGAGGTGGCCAATCCGCCGATCACCGCGATCGCCATCGGCGAGCGGAAGTCGCTGTCGCCGCCCCACCCCGCCGCCACCGGCAGCATGCCGGCGATCATTGCGACCGTGGTCATGACGATGGGCCGGGCGCGCTTGTGTCCCGCCTCGAGAATCGCCGTGAGGCGGGGCTTGCCCGCGCGCATTTCCTCGATCGCGAAATCCACCAGCAGGATCGAGTTCTTGGCCACGATGCCCATCAGCATCAACAAGCCGATGACCACCGACAGGGAGAATGGCTTGTTGGTGAGCAACAACGCCAGCGCCGCGCCGAACAGGGACAGAGGCAATGCGCACAGAATGGTGATCGGCTGGAATACTCGCGCGAACAAGAGAACCAGCACCGCAAGCACCATCAGCACGCCCGCGCCCATCGCCAGCCCGAAGTTCTGGATCATTTCACGGAAATATTCGGCGTTGCCGGTCTTGACGAGGTGCATGCCGGAAGGCAAGTGAGCCAAGGTGGGCAGCGCGAAGATCTTCTTCGTGGCCGTACCGAGTTCCACCCCCGGACTCAGATTCGCCTCGACGAAGGCGCGCCGGTTCTGATTGTAGCGCCGGATCGCCGAGGGTCCCTGGCCGAAACTCAGATCGGCCACCGCCTTCAGCGGCACCGCGCTGCCGGCGGCGGTCGGGACCGGAAGATTTTCCAGGGTGGTGAGATCACGCCGCGCGCTGTCCTTGAGGCTCACCCGGATCGGGATCTGCCGATCGGACAGCGAGAATTTCGCTCCGTTCTGCGGCAAGTCGCCAAGCGTCGCGATGCGGATGGTCTGGCTGATGCTCTGCACGCTCACGCCCAATTGTGCCGCGATGTCGAGGCGTGGGCGCACCACGATCTCGGGCCGCGGCATATCGCCGCGAATGCGCGCGTCGCGGATTTCATCGAGCGTTTGCATTTCGGCAACGGCCTGGCGAGCGGTGCGCTCCACCAACTCGGGATCGTCTCCGGTCAAGTAAAACTGGATGTCGCCGCCGTTGCCGCCCTCGGAAAAATTCAGGTGGCCGTCGGGCACTTGGCTGAGCATCGGCATCATGCTCTGCTCCCACTGCTTCTGGCTCATGTTGCGCTCACTGCGCGGCACGAGGCTCACGAAGATTTGGCCGTTCCGCACCTCCCCATCGCCTGAGCCGACCAGCTCGACGATATCGGTCACATCCGGCGATTTTCTGAGCACGGCCGCGGCGTCGGCGGAGACCCGCGCGGTGTCTTCCAATGTCCCCCCCGGCGGCAGCTCGACGTCGAGCTCGGCGTTGCCGAAGTCCTCGGCGGGCAGGAAGGTCTGCGGCACGAGCGCGAAGGCCGCGATCGACAGCACCACCAGCACCCCTCCCGCCGCGACGGTCTTCCAGCGGTTCGTCGCGCACCAGCGAAGCGCCGCCATGTACATCGTCATGATCGGCCCGTCGCGGTGCCGAATCGCGACGGAATCGCTGTGGAGCGAATAGGCCGCAAGCACCGGCGTAATCAGCCGCGCCACCAAGAGCGATATGAAGACCGCCACCGCGACCGTCAATCCGAATTGGCGGAAGTATTGCCCCGTGATCCCGCTCATGAAGCTCACCGGCAGAAATACCGCGATGATGGTGAAGGATGTCGCCACCACCGCAAGACCGATTTCATCGGCTGCGTCCATGGCGGCCCGATAGCCGCTCTTGCCCATGCGCATGTGCCGCACGATGTTCTCGATCTCGACGATGGCATCATCCACCAGCACGCCGGCCACCAGCGAGAGGGCGAGCAGCGTGATCTGATTGAGCGTGAAGTTCATCCATTGCATGAACGCGAACGTGGGCACGGCCGACAGCGGGATCGCCAGCGCCGATATCAGCGTGGCGCGCCAGCTGCGCAGGAACAGCCAGACCACCACCACCGCCAGAATCGAGCCCTCGATGAGCGAGGCCAGCGATGAATGGTAGGTTCGCAGTGTGTGCGCGACGGTGGTCGATATGAGCGTCACGTGCACGGAGGGATTTTCGCGCTGAATCTTTTCGAGCTCGGTCTCCACCGCCCTGGAGACGCTGACATCCGAGGCCCCTTTCGCCTTGAATACGCTGAACGCGGTCGCCGGGCGCCCGTTGAGCCTCGCGAGAGAGCGCACTTCGTCGATTCCGTCATGCACGTCCGCGATTTCGCGCAGCCGAACGGTCCGGCCGCCGCCCGCCATGATTTGCGTATCAGCCAGGCCCTCCGCGCTCTTGGCCCCCCCGAGGATGCGTATCGCCTGCTCTCCGCCGCCGACTTGCGCGCGCCCGCCGGCCGCGTCCAGATTCAGCCCCCGCAGCTGCTCGTTGACCTCGACCGCCGTCAACCCGAGGGCTTGCAGGCGCGCAGGATCCAACTCGACGCGGATCTCGCGGCTGACGCCGCCGTCACGGGTGACTTGCGCGACACCCGGAACCGCCAGCAGGCGCTTGGTGATCGTATTATCGATGAACCAGCTCAGCTCCTCGGGCGTACTGCCGGTGGTGGTGACCGCATACTGCGAAATCGCCCCGCCATCCACGTTCTCGCGCTGGACCAACGGCTCCATGATGCCGAGCGGAAGGTCGTTGCGTTCCTTGGCCACCGCATCCCGCACGTCGGACACGGC
>JBEKHK010000068.1:0-12380 GCA_050012315.1 Steroidobacteraceae bacterium
CCGCACCCAGCGCGGCAATCGCGGCGAGCCAGCGGCGAACTTGCCGCGGATTCTCGAGGCGCCATTGGGCGCTCAGGCGATCGCCCACCGCGATGGACACGCCGCCCGCCCGCTCGGCGAATCGCAGGCCGGGCTCGTCCGTCAGGTCATCACCGACGAATACCGGCGTTCGGCCCTCGAACGGCGCCTCGCGCATGAATGCCTCGGCCGCGGTCGCCTTGGTAAATTCCTTGGGCTTGAGTTCGAACACCAGGTTGCCCGCTTGCACTTCGTAGCGCGCCTCGAGCGGAGCGGTCGCCGCCGCAACCGCACGTCGTACACTGTCCTCGAGCGCGGGAGCGAGCCGAAAATGAACGGCGACGGTGCGCCCTTTGTCCTCGAACAAGGTGCCGGGATGCGCTTGGACGAATGCCCGGAGCAGGGCCCGGGCACCGTCCAACTCCTCGTCGTGGCCGGGCTTGTCGGCGCAAAGAACCCCCGAAGCGCCGCGCCGTTCAGCGCCATGCTGCCCGGCCGCGGGTAATTTCAGCGGCGCGAACAGGCGGTCGAGCGTCGCGATGCTGCGCCCGCTCACCAGTGCGACCGCTCCATTCAGCCGCTGCGCCACGGCGCTGAGCAGCGTGTTCAACGAAGGATCGACCACGACCGCCGAGGGTGTCTCGGCGATCTCGATCAGGGTTCCGTCGACATCGAGAAAAAGACACCACTCGCGGGAGGGTGCGGGAGCGGCATTCCTCATTCCGCAAAACCTTAGCCCATTCGCCCCCCGAGTGCCACGCCCGGCGGTACGGGCGGGTGTAATTTTTACATGGATGGCGGCAAGGGCCGCCCCGCGAGAACGGAGACGGCCCTCGAAAATTTAGGTATTTTGCTTGGCAACAAGCGTACTTTGAACGCAACCGTTTGCGGCGGAGGTGTGGTGTTGTTTCGCTCGGTGATATTGCGTTTCGTGTTGCCGGTAGCGCTCGCCTCCTGTGTGGTTGCGTACTTCGGCCTGCCTTATATCCAGCGCTTGCTCGCGGAATGGTTCAGCGCCGACGTGCAGCTGCGCGCGCAGCTGGTGATGCACACCATGGAAGGGCCGCTCACCGAGCTGGTCGAACAGGGCAACGAGACCCGCCTTCACAGCTATCTGGCGAAAATGACGGCGGATGAGCGCTTGCTGGCCGTTCTCGTGTGCCGGCCCGACGGCACGGTCATCGCGAAAACCGAGCGATTGCCGAAAGCGATCGACTGCGACGCAAGCGTGGGCGCGAAGTCTTCCTCGGCGCGAATCGTGCAGCTGCCGTCCGGCTCGGTCCAGGTGTCGCGGTTCGACTTCGATTCCGCGCAACCCATGCCGTTTCGGATCGTGATGCTGTACGACCTGAGCTTCGTGGATCGGCGGCAGCGAACCGCGCGCGATTTCATCCTGGTGTTCATCGGCATCTCGGTGCTGTTGCTCGCGCTGCTCGTGGTGCTGGTCGCCTGGCTGCAGCTGCGGCGCTGGGTCAACGTGCTGCTCGGCGACATTCGCGGCAAGCGGTTTCTCGACAACGCCCAATCTCCGCGCGCCTCCATGCCGATCCTGTCTCAAGTTCGCCAGGTGCTCGCCGAGGCGGAGGAGAAGCAGCGCCTGGAGATCGACTTCCGCGAGAATTGGACCCCGCAAGCGCTCAGGCAGGTGGTGAAGGATCATCTGCATTCCTCGCAGGTGATCATCGTCTCGAATCGCGAGCCGTACATTCACAACTACAACGCGGAGCATCGGCCGGTCGTGCAAGTGCCCGCGAGCGGCATGGTGACCGCACTCGAACCGATCATGCGAGCCTGCTCCGGAGTCTGGGTGGCGCACGGCGCGGGCGACGCGGATCGCGCCACGGTGGATCGCTTCGACCACATCCCCGTGCCGCCGGACAAGCCGTCCTATACCTTGCGGCGGGTGTGGCTGACCGAGGAACAGGAACAGGGCTATTACTACGGATTTTCCAACGAGGGACTGTGGCCGCTGTGTCACTTGGCGTATGTCCGTCCGGCGTTTCGGCCGAGCGACTGGCGCGCTTACGAAGAGGTCAACGCGAAATTCGCCGATGTCGTCTCGGCCGAGGCCAGTACCGACAGCCCCGTGGTGCTGATTCAGGATTTTCACTTCGCTCTGCTGCCGAAGCTCATACGCGCAAGGATTCCGAAGGCGACCATCGCGCTGTTCTGGCACATCCCGTGGCCGAATGCCGAGACCTTCGGCGTCTGCCCCTGGAAGCGGGAAATGCTGTTGCATATGCTCGAGGCGGACATCCTCGGGTTCCACACGCGCTATCACTGCCAGAATTTTCTCGACACCGTGGACCGCTTCGTGGAATGCCAGATCGACCGCGAGCACATGACGGTGACGCTGCAGGGCCGCGTATGCCGCGTCGCGCCCTATCCGATCTCCATCGAGTGGCCGCCGCGATGGCTGCAGTACCTGCCGGATGCGGCGGCGTGCCGCGCGGCGGTGCGCCAGCGGCACCGGATCGGACCGGATGTGGTCATCGGCCTCGGCGTCGAGCGCTGGGACTTCACCAAGGGAATCCTGGAACGCTTCCAAGCGCTCGAGACGCTGCTGGAAAAAAATCCACGCCACCGCGGCCGGATCACACTCCTGCAAATCGCCTCGCCGTCCCGCAGCCAATTGCCGGCTTACCGTGAGCTGCAGCAACAGACCTACAGCGAGGTGGAGCGCATCAACGCGAAGTTCGCCGAGGGCGACTGGCGGCCGATCGTGCTGATCGGCGAGCATCAAGAGCCGCACAGCGTGTTCGAGCTCTATCGAGCAGCGGATTTCTGTCTGGTCAACAGCCTGCACGACGGGATGAATCTGGTCGCCAAGGAATTCGTGGCGTCGCGCGATGACGAGGACGGCGTATTGATCCTCAGCACGTTCGCCGGGGCGTCGCGAGAACTGACCGAGGCCGTGTTGATCAATCCCTTCGACGTCAACGAGACGGCGCAGGCGATGGAGATCGCGATGCGAATGGGCCGCGAGGAGCGCCGTGACCGCATGAGCCTCATGCGGCGCACCGTCAAGGAGAATAACGTCTACCGGTGGGCGGGCCGAATGCTGATGGACGCGGCGCGCATTCGTCAGCGCCAAAGCCTGCCGTCGGTGAGGTCCAGATTCGGACGCTTCGGGACGTGACGCGCAGCGGGGCGAGCTTCAGAATCGCGCGGCGAACCCCCGAAGCCGTAGCGCGGCCTGCTCGAGAGTCTCGTTCTTCTTGGCGATGCAGAGGCGAATCAGCGTCATGGAGGGCGGTGAGGCATAAAAGGGCGACAGGGGAATGGTCGCTACCTTGGCCTCGCGGATCAGCCGGTCGGCGAACTCGATGTCGCTCGAGCGGCTGAGCGCGCCGTAATCCACCAGCAGAAAATAGGTGCCCGCTGCCGTCAAGGGCTCGAAGCCCGAGCCGCGGAGCGCCTCCGCCAGAAGGTCGCGTTTCGCCTGGAAGAATGCGGACAGGCCGGTCCACGCGTCGGGACGCCGCGCCAAGTAGCGGGAAATGGCGTGCTGGAGCGGAGCGGCGATGCTGAAGGTGTTGAACTGATGCACCCTTCGTAGCTCCCGCGTGAGCTCGGGCGGCGCCACGCAGTAGCCCGTACGCCAACCCGTGGCGTGGAGCGCCTTGCCGAAGGAGAACACGGCGAAGCTCCGCTCGCGCAATTCGCGATGGGCGAGTACGGAATTCGGCCGGCGGCCGTCGAAAATCACGTTCTCGTACACTTCATCGGCCAGAACGGTGATGGGGCGATCGCGAATCAGCGCAGCCAGCGCGTCCAGATCGCTTCGGTCCAAAACCGTACAGCTCGGATTCTGCGGACTGTTGATGATGACGAGCCGGGTGCGCCCGCTCAGCCGGGCGCGAACCTCGTCCCAATCAACGGCGAATTCGGGCGGCTTCAACGGAATGCGAACGCACCGCCCGCCGGCCAATCGGACGGCGGGCTCGTAGGCGTCATAGGCGGGATCGAAAATGACCGCCTCGTCGCCGGGGCCCACCACCGCTTGAATCACGTCGTACAGCGCTTCGGTTGCTCCGCAGGTGACCGTGATCTCGGCCAAGGGGTCGATGTCCATGCCGTAGGTAGTCTTCGCCTTGCGGGCGATCAGCTCGCGCAGTGCGATGACGCCCTCCATCGGGGCGTATTGATTGTGGCCTTCGGCGACGGCTTCGACCAAGGAGCCGGCCAAGTCGGGATCGATCGGGTAGTCCGGAAATCCCTGGCCGATATTGAGCGCTCCTTCCTCGATCGCACGGCGCGACATGACCGTAAAGATAGTCGTGCCGACATCCGGTAATTTGCTCTCGAAGCGTATGTCGCCGGAGGTGCTCACGCGTGCTCGGCAGCCTCGAGCGCCCGTAGGCCGCCCGCCAGGGAGCGCGCGTTGAAACCGCGCTTTCGAAGCTCCCGGGCGGCGGCCAGACTGCGCTTACCGGAGGCGCACAGCAGCAGATAGCTGGCACCGGGGTCCAACGCGCTGCTGTCCGCGAGCAGTGCGGCGAGCGGAATATGGCGCGAGGGCGTGGGCCTCGCCGCGAACTCCTCCGCAGTCCTCACATCGACGAGTTCGAAGCGCCGCGCCGCGGCGGCAAGCGAGGGGAGCGAAATTTCGATGTCCCGCTCCTCGCCCGGCAGCTCGCGGATGAGGACGCAGTCGGGTGCGAGGCATTCTGCGCGGCGCGGTGCCTTGAGCCGGGTACTGCCGAAATTCATGAAATCCATCAGCAGAAGCTCTCCGTCGAGCTGTCCCGGCATGCCCACCAGGAGCTTGATCGTGAGCAACGCCTGCAGGCAGCCGAAGGCTCCGGGCACGGGTCCGAGCACGCCGGCCTCGGCACAATTGCCGACCACGCCATCTGCGGTCGCATCGGGCCACAGACAGCGCAGGCAGGCATGGGTGGCCGCGGGCCGGTAGACCTGAATCTGCCCTTCGTATTGATAGACGCTCGCGAATACCGCGGGCCGACGGGCGAGCACCGCCGCGTCGTTGATGAGAAACTTGGTGCGGAAATTGTCGCTGCAGTCCACCACGACATCGTGGGCGCGCACCAGCGGCAGGGCATTGTTCGCGTCGAAACGGACGTTATGCGGCTCGACTCGAACGGCGGGATTGATGCTCGCCACGGCGGCCGCGGCAAGCGCCGCTTTCGCCTCGCCGACCTCGGACAGGGCGTAGATCGGCTGGCGGTGAAGATTGCTTTCGTGCAGCGTGTCCGCGTCGATGATGCCAAGGACGCCGACACCGGCGCCCGCAAGATACTGAAGAACGGGGCTTCCCAATCCGCCCGCACCCACGACGAGAACCCGGCTGGCCGCGAGCTTCGCCTGACCGGCTGCACCGATTTCCTTGAGCAGTATTTGACGCGAGTAGTCAGGCTGCATCGTGATCGTGATCGTGGATGTGGTCGTGATCGCGGACGGGGTTGTGGTCGTGGTCGTGGTCGTGGCGGTGCTCGGGAGCCACCGCGCAGCGCTCGCAGTTCACCCATCCGGAATCACCGCTGCGATAGTGCTCCTTCTTCCAGATGGGTACCCGGTGCTTGACCTCATCGATGATGAAGCGGCAGGCGTCGAAGGCCTCGCCGCGGTGCGCCGAGCTCACGCCCACCCACACCGCCATATCGGACAAGCCCAGGGATCCGACCCGGTGGATGCAGAGCGCGTGCTTGATCGGAAAGCGCGCCGCGGCCTCGGCGAGGATGCGTTCGCCCTCTTTCAGCGCGAGCTCCCGAAACGCCTCATATTCCAGACGCGTGACTTCCTGCCCCTCGTTGAAATTGCGGACCCACCCCTCGAAGCTCGCATAGCCCCCGGCGCCGGGATCGAGCAGCTCGCGCCGAGCCGCAGCGGTGTCGATGGCGGTGTCGGTGAAGCGAAAACGCATCAGCCGCCCGCTACGGGAGGTATGAACACGACGGCATCGCCGGCGGCCAAACGCCGCGTCCAGGGAGCGAACTCGCTGTTGACGGCGACTTTGAGCTGTTCGCGCGGCAAGGTGAAGCCGTAACGCGCCTGCAGTTCCGTGTAAAGATCCGCGGGCGTGGACGCAGCCGTCTCGACGGTCTCCTCGGAGCGGCCGGACTGTTCGCGCATCAGGGCGAAATACTGGATTTTGAGTTGCATGGCCTGAATGGGCGTCGGCTCTCCCCGCGAGGCGGGTGCAACGAGATCCAACGCGCGATGGTACTCCTCCGGCGTGTTGACGTTGTCGAGCGCCCGCCGGTCCTTGGGTTCGAGGAGGCGCACGCTGTGATTCATCAGGAATTTGCGCGGGCAATCCTTACCTTTGGCCAGAAAGGCGTCGATTTCCGCGGCGGCTTTCGGCTCCCAGATCGCGCACAGGGGCTCCGGCAATCCATCATGCACGCTCGAGTACGCTGTCGCGCTCGCCGTCGGGTCGCGCTCGGCCAGCAGCTGGCTCAAGGCGCCATCGCTCAAGAAAGGCAGATCGCAGGCCACCACGAGCCAGGCAACGCCGGGATGGGCGGCGAGCGCCGAGCGGATGCCCACGATGGGCCCTTGGCCCGCAACCGAGTCGACGATCAACGGATAGCGGGCGCGCGCGGAGTCGCCGCTTTGCGATCCGCGCACCGACACGAACACCGGGCTGACATGGCGCGCAGCGAGCTCGACGGCGCGATCGAGCTGGCTCTTGCCCTGGTAGATGAGCATTGCCTTGTCGCGCTTCATGCGCGAGCTCGCGCCGCCGGCGAGCACCAAGCCGTGGATCGGCGCGCCGCTCACGGCGCTGCCTCGCGCGAATACACGCTCTTGCCGCCTTGCTTGGCGATCAGCCGTAGATCGGAAATCACGATATCGTGAGACAAGGCCTTGCACATGTCGTAGACGGTGAGTGCCGCGATGCTGGCGCCCGTGAGCGCTTCCATCTCGACGCCGGTCTTGTGGTGCACGCTCACCGTGCAGCGGATCAGCGCAGCGTCGCCGTCCATGTCGATGACGATCCGGCAGTTCTCGATTCCCAACGGATGACAGAACGGGATCAACTCGTGAGTCCGTTTGGCGCCCATGACGCCGGCGACGATGGCAGTATCGAAAATCGGTCCTTTGGAGGAGCGCAAGCCGCTCTCGCGCAATGCCGCAGCCACGCTGGGCGGAAACAGCACGCGGACTTCCGCGACGGCGGTTCGCTGCGTGGGGGTTTTGCCGCTTACGTCGACCATGGTCGGCCGGCGCTCCGCATCCAAGTGAGTAAACGTCATGGTCAGCCGCCGATGTAGTACATCTCGATCTTTTTCTCGGCCGAGAGATTCCGATCCTTATGGAGTTCCTCGCGAAGCTCGCTATAGCGGTCGGTGCGGCCGAGCCAGGTGCCGCGAATGAGTTCGAGCAGTTCGGAGTCCGTGGCGCCTCCCCGAATCGCGGCACGCAGATCGAGCCCATGGGTGGCGAAGAGGCAGGTGTAGAACTTCCCCTCCGACGAGAGACGTGCACGGGTGCAGTTGCCGCAGAACGGCTGTGTCACCGAGGAGATGAACCCAATCTCCCCGGACCCGTCGTCGAAGCGCCACCGCTGAGCCACCTCGCCGAGATAGTTCTCCGAAACCGCGTGCATCGGCCAGCGTTCGGCAATGCGCGCGGCGAGCTCGCGCGAGGGGACCACCATATCGGGACGCCAGGCATTGCGGTTGCCCACGTCCATGAATTCGATGAAGCGCACGATCACGGGGCGTCCGCGGAAGTGGTCCACCAAGTCGAGCACGGTGTGGTCGTTCACGCCGCGCTCCACCACGGTGTTGACCTTGATCGGCGCGAGGCCCGCCGCGATCGCAGCGTCGATGCCTTGCAAGACCTGCTCGAGGGCGCCGAAGCCGCCGCTCATGCGCGTGAAGAGCTCTCGATCCAGGGTGTCCAGGCTCACCGTCACGCGATTCAGGCCGTTCGCCTGCAGATCGACCGCATGCCGGGCGAGCAGCACGCCGTTGGTGGTCAGGGCAATATCCTCGATGTCGGGAATCGCCGAGAGATCGCCCACCAGGTCCGCGAGGTTGGTGCGCAGCAGCGGCTCGCCGCCCGTGAGCCGTATCTTACGGACCCCCAGTCCGGCGAACAGCCGCGCCAAACGCACGATCTCGTCGAACGACAGACGCTCCTGGGACTTCAGGAATTGATAGTGCTCGTGGAACTGCTCTTTCGGCATGCAATACGGGCAGCGGAAATTGCAGCGATCCATCACCGAGATTCGAAGGTCGTGCAAGCCTCGCCCGCGCCGGTCGAGCGGGATCTTCGCGCGCTTGATGTCGTGAACGTTGGAGTTCGGCATCGGCGTCTCGATCACCAGCGATACATGGCGGTTACGAAGCCCTTGGCATAGGTGTTGGGTCCCGGCGGCAGCTCGACGAAGCCGTCCGTTCCGGCAAGACCCAGGAAATCGCCGGGGCCCTTGGTCCGCCGCGGAGCGGCCCAGGGTCGGCCCCACTCGTCGTGCTCGACGGCGACCGGCAGGAAGTAGACCACGGCCGGTTGGACGGTGACTGCCTCCGCGAGTGCGATGCGCTCGGGCGGCCGCCGCCGCGTCCCCATCGCCTCGGCGATGGCAGGGACTACATAGCGAATCAAACACATGAGGGTGGAGACAGGGTTTCCGGGCAAGCCGAAGACGGCTTGACCCTGCGGGCCGACTCCAAACCACATCGGCCTTCCCGGCCGCTGCGCGATGTTGTGGAAGACTTGCTGCACACCGAGGCTCTCGAGGACTTTGGGCACCAGATCGAACCTACCCATGGAGACGCCGCCGCTCAAAATCAAGACCTCGTGGGTGGTCAGGTGCAGCGACAAGCGCTCGCGCAGCAGGTCCTCGTCGTCCGGCACATGATCGTCGCCCACGCGTGCAAACCCCCGCCGGCGCAAGGTGGCGGCGACCGCATAGGCGTTCGACCGCCGCACCTGGTGATCGGCAATCGGGTCTCCAGGCTCGATCAATTCGTCGCCGGTGGATACGATCATGACGGCGGGTTGGCTGCTGACACGGACCCGGGCCATTCCCGCGGAGGCAGCCACGGCGATCTCCGGCGCGCGCAGCAGCGTGCCGCTCTGGAGGAGGAGCGCGCCCTGCCGGCTGTCACTGCCGCGGCGGTGAACATTGTGATACGGGAGGGGTACTGCGGCGGGCTTCAACGCCGCGAATCCCTCCAGGAGGTCGTATTGTTCCAGTGGGATGACGCAGTCGCTGCCCTGCGGCAGTATGGCCCCCGTCATGACTTCAATGGCTTCGCCGCGCTCGAGCTTCAACGGCGGCACCCCGGCTGCCTGGGTCGCCTGGATGCGAAAGCGGCGCACACCCCGGCGCAGCGACTCGCTGTCGACCGCGATGCCGTCCATGGTGACGCGGTCGAAGGGCGGTTGATCGCGCTCCGCGTAGATATTTTCGCGCAACGTTCCACCGACACACTGCGTGAGCGGCAGTGATTCGATCGGCAGACACGTCAGCCGAGAGTTGATCGCCTCTTCGGCCAGACGCGGCGTGATGAGCGTACTAGCCTGCATAACAAAGATTGCGGCGGAGGGTATCCGCCGCCCTCAGGGTCAGGATGCTGCGTGTTTGGCCTTGTAGGCCTTCAATTGATCGTTGAACCGGCCGACGATCGCCTGAAGCTCGTCCACCGCGGAATTGTTCTTCTGCGTGAGGATCTTCTCCTGTTCCTCCGCCTTCGCCTTCTCGTCCTTGGAAAGCTTGGACGGATCCTTCGGCGTGGCCGCGTTGATCTCGAGCTTGATGCAGTCCAGGTAGGCATTCATCTCGTTGTTGTAGCGGCTAACCTCGTTCTTTGCAGCGATCATTTCTTCCTTCGACGCCGTGTTGCCGTCAGGAATGCTGTCGGGCGCGCGCGGATAGGTGCAAGTCGCCTGCGCGTGAGCGGCGGAACCCAGTGCGAAAACCAGCGTGAGCGGTATCCAAGCCTTCATCGGAAATCCTCTATTTATCGGTGCTAATGTTTATCGACCCACCGCGATCTTACGGCCAATAGCGTGAACCCCGCCAGCGGTTGCCGATATTCGTGTAAGTGGCTGATTATTGTCTCATTTGAGCAGCCCTGCGGGCTTTGGTTCCCGGCCGGGGGACCGATTTGCGGACGGGTCCGACCGCGTCCGCCGGGTAATATGCACGCTGAATCCGGTCCGCACCGCCCCTTGAGCCCCAATCGCCGCTCGAAAAAATCAGTGCGGGCGGCTGTCGATTCGCAGGCGACCGCTCGACTACTAGAGGCTAATCAAACCTTCTCAGGAGAGCTTCATGCAGTACTTATTGATGGTCTATGCGAACGAACGGGAAATGGCTGCGCTGGGGGAGGCCGCTCTCAGCGCAATGTCGCAGGAATACGCGGAATTCACCAAATCGATCGTTCAAGCTGGTAATTTCAAAGCCGGCGACAGACTAAGGCCCGTGTCGACGGCTTCGACCGTGCGGCTGCGAAACGGTAAAGTCGTGATTACAGACGGCCCGTTCGCCGAAACCCGCGAGCAGTTGGGCGGTTACTACCTGGTCGAGGCCAAGAATCTCGACGAGGCGCTGGCGCTGGCGGCTCGCATCCCGGGTGCGCGGCACGGCAGCATCGAAGTGCGTCCCATCTGGGTTCTCGGTCAGCAGTGAATCCGCCGGAGGCCCCGTTGCAAGCCGCGGTCGATGCGCGCATCGCCGAGGTGTTCTCCCGGGAGGCGGGTCGGGTTCTCGCGACTCTGATCCGCCTCCTGGGCGACTTCGATTTGGCCGAGGAGGCGCGCCAGGAGGCATTCGCCGCCGCGCTTGAACGATGGCCCTTGCGCGGCGTGCCAGACAACCCGAGTGCCTGGCTGATACACGTCGGGAGGAACAAAGGGATCGATCGTATCCGCCGCCATGCCGTGTACCGGGACGTGATTCTTCGTGAAGCGGCGAGCATCGGGTGCGAAGCCGTCCAGGGGGACGAACCCGATGGCGCCGAGGTCTTCGGCGATGATCGCCTGAGGCTCATATTCACCTGCTGTCACCCGGCTCTGAGTCCCGAGGCCCGGATCGCTCTCACGCTTCGCGAGGTGTGCGGACTTACGCTGCAGGCGGTCGCGCGAGCGTTCCTCGTGCACGAGGACGCCATGGCTCAGCGATTGGTGCGCGCGAAGAGAAAGATCCGAGACGCAGGCATCCCTTACCAGACCCCGGATCCGTCGATGTTCGACGAGCGCATCGACGGAGTTCTCAGCGTCATCTACGCGGTTTTCACCGAAGGCTATGCGGCGACAGCCGGTGGCGAGCTTACGGACGAGGGCTTATGCCGCGAGGCGATACGGTTGGGGCGACTCCTCGACGCGCTGCTGCCAGGGAACGCAGCGGTGTTGGGACTCGTCGCGCTCATGCTGCTCCACGACGCCCGGCGCCCGGCGCGCGTGTCGGGGTCGGGGAATGTGGTACTGCTCGACGAGCAAGACCGGACGCTCTGGGATCGGTCCCAGATAGCCGAGGGCCTGGAACTCGTCGAGAGATCGCTGCGAAGCCCGGCTCACGTGAGCCGGTTTGCGGTGGAGGCCGCCATCGCCGCACTTCACGTGCAGGCGGCGGACAAGAGCTTGACCGACTGGCCGCAGATCGTCGGTTTGTACGAGGTGCTGCTGCGCCTGCATCCGACGCCGGTGGTCGAACTCAATCATGCGGCCGCCGTATCGATGGTGGATGGACCCGAACGCGCGCTTGCCCTGGTGGAGTCGATCCGCGCGCGAGGTGAGGTGTCAGATTACCATTTGCTGCATGCCACGCGAGGCAAGCTCCTCGCCCGACTCGGCCGGCGCAGCGAAGCGCTCGAGGCCTACCGAGCGGCACTCGACGGGGCGAAGCTCGATCCGGAGCGGCGGTTCCTCGGAGAGCGTATCGCGGAACTCACGGAAGATGGCGGCGGTCCCAATCCGGCGATCCGGTCGGACGAAGTTTCGGCTAAACTTGGCGGCACGCGCCCGTAGCTCAGCTGGATAGAGTACTTGGCTTCGAACCAAGTGGTCGGGAGTTCGAATCTCTCCGGGCGCGCATTATCCCACAGGTGGTCCGAGAACAGCGGAGCGGCTGCCCACTGCGGATCGGGCTGCGATTCGAACTCCCGACAGACAAACGAGCCGAGTTCGACCACTTGGCCGTCTGCGGCCAAGTGGGACGCCGCCGTCCGCGGCGGCGGTCCCGAAGGGACGAGGCGCGCAGCGCCGAGCAATCTCTCCGGGCGCGCCAATCCATCAAGTTGGTTCGAGAACCGCGAAGCGGCTGCTCATGTCGGGTCGGGCTGCGATTCGAACTCCCGACAGACAAACGAGCCGAGTTCGACCACTTGGCCGTCTGCGGCCAAGTGGGACGCCGCCGTCCGCGGCGGCGGTCCCGAAGGGACGAG
>JBEKHK010000069.1:0-11847 GCA_050012315.1 Steroidobacteraceae bacterium
AGGATAGCGACGGACTGAACCTCGGCTACACGATGACAGTCACAGAAATCGATGGGCGAATTGTGATCGGCGGCGAGACTGGACTCGAAATTCTAGAGGGAAGCACGTTTCGTCAGTTGAGGTTGCTCAACGACGCGTCGGTCAGCCTCGTGTCGGGTGTGTTGCAGCAGCGAAACGGAGATGTCTGGGTCAATCAAGGCTCTGGCATTCTTCGTATCGGCGCGCAGGAGATCAGGAAGGCGGAGGCGGACCCGAACATTCAAATGCGTTTCACTTTGTTCGACTACCTCGACGGCGTGGATGACCTGTCTGCCCCCATACGACCGCGCCCCACTATTGTCGATGGGGGAGACGGTTACCTTTTTTTTGCGATGCGTACGAGCGTGTTGTTCATGGATACCTCTCATCCGCTGCGGAATTTGTTGAAGCCCGCGGTCGAAATTCTATCGTTATCGGGAGGCACCAAGGAGTATCTCGACCCAGTCGACGCTGTCTTGCTTCCGAATACCGATAAGGTGACTATTCGCTATACGGCCTCAAGCCTGCTGATACCTCAAAGAGTTCGATTTCGCTACCGGCTCGAGGGAATCGACGACGCATGGCAACCGGACAATGGAGCACGCGTGGCCGTATTCTCGAGATTGCCGCCCGGACACTTTGTCTTCCACGTGGCCGCAAGCAACAACGACGGCATTTGGAACGACAACGGCGGCGCGGTTAGTTTCACGATCCCACCGTCCTTTGTTCAAAGCCTGGGGTTCAAGACACTCTGCGCCGCGGTCGCCTTGGCTTTGCTATGGCTGGTTTACCGTATCAGATTGCGTCAGATCACGACCCAAGTGCGTCGCCGACTGTATGAGCGTCTCGAGGAGCGCGCGCGACTTGCTCGTGATCTTCACGATACGTTTTTCCAAGGCATTCAGGGACTATTGTTACGGTTCAACACGGGCACCGCACTCCTAAAGAGGGACGAGCCGGCCCGACCTATTTTTGAAGAAGCTTTGGAACAATCGGATCGCGTGATGTTGGAAGGACGGGAACTCATGCTCGACTTGCGTGCAGGGTCTATCAACACAACGGAGCTCGCGGACGCTTTGGCCCTTGCGGGTAACGATCTCAAAAAGGCCTATCCAGGTGACTTCCGGGTTGCGGTCACCGGCGGCCCTTTGCCTCTGCACCCCATTGTCTTCGACGAGATACATCGGTTGGGGCGAGAGGCACTTTCTAACGCTTTTCGGCACGCACGCGCAAAGAACATAGAAGCAGAGCTAAACTATGAGCGCAATCAATTCCGGGTTTGCATTCGCGATGACGGCATTGGAATCGACGCCGAGGTCCTGAGCCGGGGATCTCGAGCTGGTCATTTCGGCCTTCCCGGCATGCGCGAACGGGCGGCGAAAATCGGCGGTCATGTCGATATCTGGAGTCGGCCTGGCGCTGGAACCGAAATCGAGGTTCGCGTCCCGGCCGCCGCCGCCTATGTCCCGAAAGCGAAACGCAGTAGACTTGGCTGGCTACGCGCAGTAACGACGGATAGCGAGGATGCCTATGAATGAGGCGCCTGTGATACGAGTCCTTACCGTTGACGATCATCCACTCATGATGGCGGGCATCGCGGGCGAAATAAATGCGCAGCCCGACATGCGGGTCGTTGCGGAAGCCACCGACGGCAGTGAAGGGATCGCTCGTTTTAGGGAGCATCGCCCAGACGTTACGCTCATGGACATCCGCATGCCGAACGTCAATGGACTCGATGCAGTTTCGGCGATCATGAGAGAATTCCCTACCGCCCGAATCGTCATACTGACAACGGTCGGCGGCGACGTCCAAGCGCTTCGAGCTTTCAAAGCCGGAGCAGCCGGTTATCTGTTGAAGAATATGCTTCGCAAAGACTTGATCGACACCATACGCCTTGTTCACGCAGGAAAAAGACGTATTCCGCCAGAAATCGCCAAGGAGCTGGCCGAACATTCTATGGATGACGCTCTTACGACGAGGGAAATCGATGTTCTTCGCGGGGTGGCTCGGGGTAATTCCAACGGCGGAATCGCCTCTGAACTGAGCATTTCCGAGCACACCGTTAAAAACCACGTCAAGAGCATCCTCTCGAAACTCCGCGCCGCGGACCGTACGCATGCGGTAATGATCGCGCTCAAGCGCGGCTTTATCGATTTATGAGCGGGCTCGGTCCGGCCACGATCCTTAAGATATCCCACCGCGATCATGGCGCGAAGTCGTCACCGAACATCGGGCGACCGCTTCGCGATTCTTCGCGCGTTGCCTCATCTTGCAACACATCCCAGTGCTCGGCCAGCACCCCATTCGTGATGCGTACGATGTCGGCCGCGATCCAGTTTCGGGGCCTTCCGGTCCCCGAGAATCGACCGTGAATAATTACAAATTCATGATTTGACAGAACCAACCCGGGCTCGTATCGCAGCGTCACCGGCACGCTCCTGATGAGATCAAAGAGACCATCGCGCCCAGGCGCTATATGAGCGCTGTGTTGAATATAGTGCGGCGACCAATATTTTTCAGCTGCTTCGTAGTCGCGTTTATTGAACAAGGTATCAAATGCCTTGAGTACTAACAGCCTGTTGGCCTCTTCGATCGGGCGACTCATTCGGCGGCTCCTGCGGTGTCTCTGTGCTGTCTGGATGAAAACATGCTACTCCCTAGATGCTGCCCGGTCCGGGAACCCGGGCCTGCCTGAGATGATCGGCCATCACGGCACTTCGCCCGATAGGCGCTCGGCCCGCTGTCAGGTCAGACCTGCGCCGCGCCGCCATCCACATACAGCTCGGCACCCGTGATGAAGCTGGCGTCCGAGGACGCGAGGAACGCGACGGCTTTGGCGATCTCCTCCGGGCGACCGAGACGCCCCATCGTGACGGTCGAGGCGAGAGCCTTCATGTCATTAGGATTGGCGAAGGCCTCGTTGAGCAGTGGGGTGTCGATCGGTCCCGGACTGACGACGTTGACTCGAATACCGCGTTCCTTGAGGTCCGTCGTCCACGTACGGGCGAAGGAGCGTACCGCCGCCTTGGTTGCGGAGTAGATGCTGAAGGCAGGGAACCCCTTGATATCGACGATGGAGCCGGTCAGGATGATCGTCCCGCCGTTGCGCAATAGTGGAAGCGCCTTCTGCGCCGTAAATACGAGAGCCTTGACGTTCAAGTTAAACACGGCATCGAAGTGCTCTTCGGTGATCGAGCCAAAGCTTACGAGTGGACCGCCTCCCGCATTGGCAAAGACAATATCGATGTGCTCCTTCTCTTTGCGAATCTGCGCGTAGATACGGTCGAGATCAGCCATCTTGGTGACGTCGCCTTGGATAGCAGTGACGCTTGATCCGATGGTGTCGACCGCGGCGTCAAGCTCGGGCTGGCGACGTCCGGTGATATACACATACGCACCCTGGTCCACGAATTGCTTCGCTGTGGCAAGGCCGATGCCCGTGCTGCCGCCGGTGATGAGGGCGATCTTGCCGTCGAGTTTCTTTGACATTGACTTCTCCGATGTTGCTGAAGGCGCCGCACGACATGCGACCTGGATCAAAGTTAAGGCTAATCAGAGATTTCGGATTTAACAGCCGTGCTCGTTTTGGCTGCTGATGCTGGCGGTTGACGTTCAAGCATTGTCCGCGCCCACGCCCGCTAGTCGACTAGACCGTTACCACAACCTTGCCGAACTGGCCGTTGTTCTCGAGATAACGGTGAACTTCTATCATGTCGTCGAACTTGAACGTGCGATCGATCACCGGCTTGAGGGCGCCGACGTCGATGCCTTTGAGGATGAATTCCACAGCGGCCTTTTGGCGCGCCGGATCACCGCTGGTCAGCCAAATATTGTGCCCCTTGATGGTCGGCATCTTGGCGATCATCTCGAGCACCGGCAACGGAGTGACACCCTCACTGAGCGCGCCGTAGATGTACACGGTTCCCTGGAAGGCTAGCGCCGCAATCAGCTTGGGAAAGTTCGGGCCCCCGACCGGATCGAAAGCGACGCGTGCACCTTTACCGTCGGTGATGCGCATTACTTCGACTACGAGATCCTGCTCTTCTGTCGCGATGACGTGCGCCGCCCCGGCGTCGAGCAGCTGCCGCCGCTTCTCTGAGGCGCGCGTCAACGCGATGGAAGTCGCGCCGGCGTAGTTCGCAATCTGAATTGCCGCCAGTCCAACGCTGCTGGAGGCCGCCGGTACGATGACGAAATCGTCCTTGGTCACTTTGGCACTTTCGATGAGCGCGCCGTACGCCGTCACGAACATCATCCAGATGGACGCCGCCTCGGCGAACGAGAGCGATTTCGGATGCTTCACGACGGCGTAGTCCGGCGCGATGATGACTTCGCCGTACGTAAAATAGTCATTCATCGAGAAGGATGGGATTAGGTTGACGGCGTCGCCCGCTGCGAAGCCCTTGACTTCCTTACCCACGGTATCGACGATGCCCGCTGCCTCATACCCGAGACCGGCCGGAAACTTGACCGGTTCGATGTACGCGTCATTGCGCCACATAGACTCGGCACGATTGATGCCGATTGCCTTGACCTTGATGCGGACCTCTCGTGGTCCGGGGGCCCGGACCTCAGCGTCGATGAATTCGAGGACTTCCGGCCCTCCGGCTTTTGAAATCTTGATGGTGCGTGACATGAGAAGCTCCTGGATGGGGGGGGTGGCATGGTGCTCACATCAGCTCCATGTAAATTGAATACCAATGCTCGAATTGTCATCGCGTGCGCGGAGCCGGCGGAAAAATGATCGTCTCTCGCACTCAAATGCCGTGGTTGACCGGACTGCACGAGCTCGGATCGACGTCGCGGTCGATTGCGCAAGAGACGCTTGCATCGCCGGATGATGATGTAATCCTTTCGGACATCGGACTATTATCGCGCCGTCGCGCTGATTCACTGGCAATTCGCGTCGCCGCACGCAACAATCATCGGCATCCCGTTCGGCCTCGGCGCGCATGAATCGGAGACGCGCGGCGCGGGAGAATCGCAGGGCATGTAAGAAGGATAACGGCGGGCGAGAGTAGCGACTATGCAGGCATGTCTTCGACGAGCACTAGTTGTCGTATCGTGTGCGGTCACCGCTTCCGGCGTCATCGCCGCGACGGACGATGCGTCGTTGGAAGAAATCGTGGTGACGGCGCAGAAGCGCTCCGAAAGGCTCCTGGACGTACCCGCGTCGGTAAGTGCCGTCACCGGCGACCGGCTGCAGTCACTGCAAGTGAATTCGCTGTCTGACTTGGCGAACTATGTTCCGGGGCTCTCGGTTGCGGCGGGTGGCGCACCGGGATTCAGGACGATCGTCCTGCGGGGTCTCAGCACGAGTTACTCCAACGCCACAACCGGCCCGTTGGTCGGTACCTATGTTGATGATCTATCGGTCGGAAACTCCACGGCGGGCGCGCGCGGGGCGATGTATGGGCTCGATTTGAATCCCTATGACGTCGACCGCGTGGAGGTTATCAAGGGTCCTCAGGGGACGCTCTACGGCGCCAATACCATGGGCGGGTTGGTGAAGTACGTCCTGCGCAAGCCGGACTTGGCCAATTTTGGCGCACAAATGGGCGTCGACTCGGAAGACACAGACGGGAGCGGCAAGCCGAGCTGGGGTACGCACGGTGCAGTCAACCTGCCGATCCTCACCGACACGCTGGCCGTTCGAATAAGCGGGTTCTTCAAGAACGATGCCGGATATGTGGACAATGCCGCTCTCGGCACACAGGACGTCAACCATTCGACGGAGAGCGGCGGTCTGGCCACGCTTCTGTGGCAGGCGACCGATCGCCTGGCCGTGCGCGCGGCGATCCTGACGCAGGATATAGACGCGGCCAATATGACCGAAGTGACTCTCAACGGCGCCACGCTACAGCCGCTACATGGTCGCTTTACGACGAACAGCCTCTTCCCTCAACCGTACGAGCAGAGTTCTCGGATCTATTCTGTCAGCGTTGACGGGGACTTGGATTTCGCAACATTGACCAATTCGACAGGATGGTCGCGACTCAACAGCGCCGACAGCGAAGACTATACGGTTCCCTTCGGCGCCTATTGCGCTCCCGGCTCCCTATTCCCGGGGTGGGCAGGGTGTCCTACCTACCCACATGCAAACGCGCTCGCCCCCTTTTTTCTGTCGCTGCGCGTATCCAGATTCGTCGAAGAGTTCCGTCTGGCCTCACCCGCAGATCAGCGCGTCCAATGGATGCTCGGCGGCTATTATTCGAAGGAAGATAGTTCTTCGAGCCAGTACATTCCGACCTTCACGCCGTCCTACGTGCCGCTCCCCGCCGCGGATTTGCTTGCCTTGGATGTTTCGAACAGCACCTACAAGGAATCTGCTGGATTCGCCAACATCACCTACGAGTTCAACGAACGCTTCGACATCAGCGGCGGGGAACGCTACTCCGCTTATTCTCAAGGCGGGTGCACTCCCGCTTCTGAAGGCCTCTTAGGAAGTGGACCCTCGCCGTGCACGACTCTGCCGTCCACGGGCGTTTCGGTGTGGATGGCGAGCGCTCGCTTTCATCTGAATCAGCAAGCCATGTTGTATGCCCGGGTGGCCACGGGCTATCGGCCGGGCGGCGGCTGCCCGACATGCGGTGATCCGAAGTTGGGCATTCCGGGCGTCGTCAATCCGGATAATACGACTAACTATGAGGCGGGATTCAAGGGCAGTTTTTTCGATCAGCGGCTGCAGATGGACATGGCGGCGTTTCACATCGACTGGAACCATATTCAATTGAATCAGCTAACACCTCAAGGCATCGTCTATGCCGGCAATGGCGGTACGGCGGTCAGCAATGGTTTCGAGCTAAGCGCCGCCTATCAATTCACGGAAGCTCTGCGGCTCAACGCAACGATCGGCTACACCAATGCGCATTTGACCCAGGATGCGCCTGGCGCCGACGGGAAGTCTGGCGATCAGCTCCCCGAATCCCCGCGTCTGACGGGCTCCGTGACAACCGACTACGGCCTCCCTCTCGATGGGCGCGAGACCATCCTGTTTGGGGCCGGTTATCGTTATCGGGACGCCATCGTGAATCAGTTCGCGCACACGCCTTTCGCCTCCATGGGAGGTTCAGCACCGATCGGTCCACAGAATATCGTCGATCTTTACACAGGAATGGCGATGCAAACCCTGAAGCTGCGACTCTACGCAAGGAATGTCTTCAACAATCAATCCTACACCGGCTTGCTTTTTATAAACAATCCGCAGGAGCCGAGGTTCGTGCCCGTACAGCCGCGGACGATCGGACTCAGCGCGGACTATCAATTCTGACGTTCGCCGAAATGGTCTGCCACAGTCGACCGATTGCCGCCGAGGCGGAGTCGGCGCGCCAACCCCACCGAGCGCCTCGACAAACAACACGCTGGCATTCATGCGCGAGCCGGTGACAGAACGTATTTATCGACTGCCGACAGTTTTTCTAGACCGATCACTTAAAATCTAGCGGTCCCAACAATTGACGAGTGATATGTCTCCCTGCGTGCGGGTGCCGCGCTGTCGTGCAGCGTCAAAGCGCCTTTGGTGTCTGCTCCGTCCCCAGCGCGAACAAATATTGCTGTAGAGCAGCGGGGTGTTGACAACTCCCTCAATGCAACATAACTGCGATTCAGATCAGAAAGACAAATGCCGAGATTGTTTCGATATCTTGATGGTTAGACCTGTGCGTGTTGTTAACCGCGCTTGAGGATGTGCCCTGTGGTTGGTTCGGCGCGTGACGGCGTGGCGGCGTGGTAGACAGCCCTATAGCTGACTGTCGTGATCGTCCGCTTGGGGTCGATGAGCGACATAACAGCGCGATTGCCGGCAACTCCGAGGGGAAGCGCAGGTACCGGCCGACGGCTAGATCTCGTCTACCCGAGATCAGGCGATTATCAACCGCATGGCCGGAGCTATTGGTGGCCAATTCGAGCGCGCGCGGAGGACGGTAGCCGTAGAGGCAGCGTGATTTGCTTGGGCGACTCGGAACGCCGCGGCGTCATTCGCGAAGGACATGCCGTAGTGGTCGATCGCTCAATAAGATCCGCGATCGCATCGGCTGATATGAACCGGCGACTCCCAATGACCACACTTGCGAGGCGCCCGGTGCGCAGAAGCTGGTAGATCGTATTTCGAGAAATGCCGCCCAGGAGTTTTCGGGATTCCTGGATAGAGTACAGCGTGCGGAGTTGCATGGCGCCCTCGTATGAGTGAGGGTCAAGTCGGCCGTCGACATCAATCCAGGTCAGCGGACTCGCCCACGAGCACATTGTCGCGCGCATACTAGAAATTGGAAGCGACAATTGTGGCTGACTACTCGCCGAGGCTGTTGTAGCTGCCGAGTTCGGCGGCCGAACTTTCACATGTTGTTCGCGCCTGTCGCTTACTCAGACGCCCGGATGGGCGAGCGCAGGCTTCGCAGCTTGTCAGCCGTGACTCCTAGTGTTGCGGAAAAGATTTCTCGCTAAGGCGCATTCACTCTCTGATTGTCCGTTGAAGCGCTCGCGCATTTCACGCGTTGGTACTGGCGGGGAAAAGTTCGGCTGCCGAACTTTTCAATTGGGCGATGTGTTTCGAATCCGTGTTGTGCTGGCGTTTTGGGAGTTTTAATTTTGAGGGCAGGATAGGCTAGCGCCGGCATTCTGGGCCACGTTGGGCCACGTGTCGAGCACTCGCTCGCGGTCGGCAATCGCCATTGCGCTTCGTCTCGGGTGGTAGGACGATTCACGACATGACGGAAGCCGCGCGCATGAAGACCTCAGTGCCACCGGATCAACGGGAACGATTCGCTCAACTCGCCGCGGCGCAAGGCGTGTCCGCTTCCAAGCTTCTCGCCAAGCTCGTCTGGACCGCCCTCACGGAGAATCCCGAGGCGAAGGTAAGGCGCCTCGTCGCAGAGGCAGCGGCTGGCAAGGCACCCGCGGAGAAGTACACGGTGCGCCTCATGGGAGCGGATGCGGCGCATCTCGAGGCACGAGCCCAAGCTCGCGGGGTCACGGCATCGGGCTACGTCGCGCACCTGCTACGCGCGCACCTGCGAGCGGATCCGCCGATGCCCTATGGTGAGTTTCAGGCACTGAAGCGCGTGGTGAACGAGCTCGCGGGCGTCCGAGCTGCAATGGCGCAGATCGCTTCGCGCGAGGGCCCGATGCAGGGTCTCGACCCGGCAGTCAGGGAGAACGTGCTCAAGCTGTTGCCGGCGCTCAAGCAAATCCGCGACAGGGTACAGGACACGCTCATCGCGAATTCAAAGTCGTGGGAAGCGCCGGGTGTCTAGGAGCGACCTCTTCGAAGTGCTCGTGTGATCTCCGGTACGGCCGCGATGCAGATGGGAAGGTTTCTCGGTCCTGACGAACGGCGCTTTAGTGCAGTTTGGCGCTCTTAATCTTCACCCCTCGAATACTGGGGTACGCAGCTGGGGTACGCTGGATATAGCCAAACCCGTTTACCCTTTCTGGACAACAACGTACACGCGTCTTTCGATTCCGACCTTAGCCTCCATCAGACCCGTCCTGCCGTGTACCTCGCGGTCTGCTCCTGGCTGACGGTATCTTGCAACTTATTGATATTTTGATGTCTATCAGTGCGAGTCCCGTCAGTCTATTTCCTCGTCCAAGCCTCGAACCCGAGCGGGGAGAGGTCGATCCGTGGATCTATCCATCCCGCTTGGGCCGTCATCCGACGGATATCGTCAATCGGATAGGCCCGTTTGATCAACATAGCGCGGAACACCACCATCATGAACACGCGGTTGAGCCAGCTCACGCCGAGTCCATCGACATAGCGCTTGATCTCCGCCACCGATACATCCCGCCTCATGTCGATGAGCAGCACGGTGCCGCCGGGACGCAGGACGCGCCGCATCTCGCGGAGTGCCTCGACCGGGTCGGCGAAGTTCTTGAATGCCGCGCGATTGATTTTCTGGTTGAGACCAACGCGCAGCCGGCGAACGTAGCGACGTTCAACTCGCTGCCGATCAAGAAAGTGGGGACTGCCGTGGTGACCGTGGGCGACGTCGCCCATGTGTATCTCGGCGGGCAACCGCAATCCAACGCCGTGGTGGTGCGCGGTCACCAGGCAGTGCTGCTCGAGGTCTTGAAGGCCGGTGATGCGTCGACTCTGGCGATCGTGACCGGAGTGAAGGCCAAAATACCCCAGATCGAGCAGACGTTGCCCCCGGGGGTGAAGATCAACGTACTGAATGATGCGTCAACCTTCGTCAAAGCGTCCATTAGGGACGTCATCCAGGAGATGGTGACGGCGGGTGTGCTGACCGGGTTAATCGTGCTTCTGTTTTTAGGATCGGGACGCTCGACGCTGATCGTCGCGACCTCTATCCCGCTCGCGATCCTCTCCTCGATCCTGGGGCTCTCTTGGGCCGGGCAGACCATCAACGTCATGACGCTCGGCGGCCTTGCACTGGCCGTGGGTATTCTGGTCGACGACGCCACCGTGATGATCGAGAACATCGATACGCATCTGGCGAGCGGGCTGGAGCTCGAGCCCGCGATCATCGAGGCGGCGAACCAGATCGTGGTGCCCACCTTCGTCTCGACGCTCTGCATCTGCATCGTCTGGCTGCCGCTGTTCCAGCTGTCGGGCGTCTCGGGGTACCTGTTCCTGCCGCTCGCCGAGGCGATCATCTTCGCGATGATCGCCTCCTTCATCCTGTCGCGCACGCTGGTGCCGACCATGGCGGCATTTCTGCTGCGTGCGCAGGTCGCCGCGCAAAGATCGGGTGGCAAGCCGCAAGGCTTCTTCGGCCGGTTCCAACAGGGGTTCGAGCAGCGATTCGATCGTCTTCGCGAACGCTACCGGGAGCTGCTCGCGAAAGCGGTTGCCCGGCGCGGCCGATTCATCGGGGTGTTCCTGGCGGCGGCACTCGCCTCGGTGAGCCTGCTGATACCCTGGCTCGGGCAGGATTTCTTTCCCGGGATCAAGTCCGGCGAGATCGACATGCACTTCCGGGCGCCGATCGGGATGCGCCTGGAGGAGGCGAGCAAGGTCGCGGCGCTGGTGGACACGGCGCTGCACGATTTGCTGCCGGGCCACGTCACCAGTGTCATCAACAATTGTGGCCTGCCGTCGAGCGGCTTGAACACGGCCTATAGCACGAGCTCCACGATCGGACCGCAAGACTGCGACGTGACCATCGGCCTCAACGATCCGGCCTCCCCGGTCGATCAGTACCGTTCGATTCTGCGCGATAAACTGCCGAAGCGATTCCCCGGCACGGTCTTCACCTTCCCACCCGGGGATATCACGGCGAAGATCTTGAACTTCGGCCTGCAGGCGCCGCTCGATGTGCAGATCATCGGCCGCGACACAGCAGCGGACATGGCCTATGCGCAGCGCGTCGTCACCGAGATGCGCCTCATCCCGGGAATCGCGGACGCAAGCATCGATCAGACGCTCAACGAGCCGACCTTGCTGGTTTCCGCAGACCGTGCCTTTGCCTTGGGCGCCGCGGTGACGGAGGCCGATATCGCGAATAACCTCATGACGACGCTGTCGGGCTCGGGACAAGTGGCGCCCACCTATTGGCTCGACCGCAAGACCGGCGTTGCGTACCTCGTCAATCTGCAGACGCCGCAGCCGCAGCTCTCCACGATGAGCGATCTGGAAACCATCCCGATCGATCAGGAGAACGGCGATCCGACCGGGCAGGGCGCACAGATTCTCGGCGGCTTGAGCCAGATCACTCAGACCGGCCGCGCGCTCGAGGTGTCGCACCGCGACATCATGCCGGTGATCGACATCTACGCGACCAACGCGGGGCGGGATCTCGGGGCGGTGAGCCACGCCATCGAAGCCGTGCTCCAGCGAACGAAGGCCGAGGTGCCGCACGGCGCCCT
>JBEKHK010000070.1:0-10996 GCA_050012315.1 Steroidobacteraceae bacterium
ACGGTGGGGGTCAGTTGTCTACGCGCGAGTGACGAATTAAATTATGAGGAAATACACATAAGTTATTGGTTTTATTGGCTCCCCGGGACGGATTCGAACCGCCGACCAACGGATTAACAGTCCGTCGCTCTACCACTGAGCTACCGGGGAATTCGGAAGAGGCGCGGATTGTCAGGAAGCCACGCTCCTAAGTCAAGGACGCGCGCGCGCTCATTCATGCCCCGCGATGGCATGCGGCACGTAGGGCGCTTCGAGCTGAGCCATCTCCGCGGCGGTAAGTTCGAGGTCGAGCGCCGCCACGGCGTCGTCCAAATGCTGGGGCTTGGCGGCGCCGATGATCGGTGCCGTGACCCCGGGCTTGCGAATCAACCAGGAGAGAGCGACCTGCGCGCGGGAGACCCCGCGCGCCGCCGCGACGGCGGCCACGGCCTCGATCACGTTGCGATCGGCTTGCGCCGTGCGCGGAAAGATCTTGTCGCCATAGGGGTCGGTGCGCGTCCTCTCGGTCTCCGTATTCCATTCACGCGTGAGCCGCCCCCGGGCGAGCGGGCTCCATGGCAGCACCGCGATGCCTGCATCCGCGCAGAGCGGCAGCATTTCACGCTCTTCCTCGCGGTAGATGAGGTTGTAGAGGTTCTGCATGCTGACGAAGGGCGTCCACCCGCGCTGGCGCGCCAAGTGCAATGCCTTGCTGAATTGCCAGGCGAACATGGAGGAGGCGCCCAGATAGCGCACCTTCCCCGACTTCACCACGTCGTGCAGCGCTTCGAGCGTCTCCTCGATCGGCGTCTCGTGGTCCCATCGGTGAATTTGATACAGATCCACGTAGTCGGTGCCGAGCCGCCGCAAGCTGGCATCGATTGCAGTGAAGATGGCCTTGCGCGACAGTCCCCGGCCGTTCGGTCCCGGGCTCATCGGGAAGAACACCTTGCTGGCGATCACGACCTCATCGCGGCGTGTGTAATCCTTGAGCGCCTGGCCGACGATCTCCTCCGACGTACCGTCCGAATACACGTTGGCGGTATCGAAGAAATTGATTCCCAAATCGATCGCCTTGCGGAGCAACGGCCGGCTGTCTTTCTCGGGTAGGGTCCACGGATGATCGCCGCGTTCCGGAACGCCGTAGGTCATGCATCCGAGACACAAGGATGACACCTTGAGGCCGGTATTCCCGAGATTTCTGTACTTCATGCGTTTATAAATAAATCAATTGGTTACAGCAACATCGCTACGTCAATTCCGCAAAACGTTTCCGCGGAAACGTCGACGCACGGCAACTCCAGCAGAGATGACATGGTCGCCGGGGGAGCATCCGCGCCCTCGATCGCCGACGCGATCAGCCCGCAGATCGAGCGATGCGCGTGGCGTGCCTAGCTTGCCCGTCGCGCGGCGGGCGAGGCCAGTGCTCGCTCGATTCGCCGGAGCGCATCCTCGAGCACCTTCATGCTCGTGGCGAATGAAATTCGCATGTGTCCGGGCGCTCCGAAACCGGAGCCCGGCACCACCGCGACGCCGGCCTCGACCAGAAGATACTCCGCAAAGGCGTTGTCGTCCTTGATGCCGAGACTGCGCATGGCGCCGTGCACGTCGGCGAACGCGTAGAAGGTACCGGCACCTTTTTGGCAGCTGATGCCCGGAATGGCGTTGAGCCCGGCCACGACGAAATCGTGCCGTTCCTTGAACGCCTTGTTCATCTCAGCGACGCAGGCCTGATCGCTGTTGAGGGCGACGGCCGCCGCGCGCTGCGAGATGCTCGAGGCATTGGACGTGGATTGACCCTGGATGGTGCCCATCGCCGCGACGATGTCCTTGGGTCCACCACAGAAACCGATTCGCCAGCCGGTCATGGCATACGCCTTCGAGACGCCGTTGATGGTGACCGTGCGTCCATAGAGCTGGGGATTCGCCTGCGCGAAGCTCATCAGGGGCTCGGGTGCCCAGTAGATGTGCTCGTACATCTCGTCCGCGGCGATGATCACCTGCGGATGCTTGTCGAGTACCGCGCCCAGCGCCTTCAATTCGGCCGGGGTGTAGGCCGCTCCCGTCGGATTGCTCGGGCTATTCAGTATGAACAGCTTGGTGCGCGGCGTGATGGCGGCATCCAATTGCGCCGGCGTGATCTTATAGCCTTGGTCCGCGCCCCCATTGACGATGACCGGGACGCCGTCCGCGAGCAGCGCCATATCCGGATAGGAAACCCAATACGGCGCCGGGATCACGCACTCGTCGCCCGGATCGAGGATCGCGGCGCACAAATTGAAGCACGTTTGCTTGGCGCCGGAAGACACCAGGATCTGGCTGCGCTCGTACGTCAGCCCATTCTCACGCTTGAATTTCGCGATGATGGCGTCTTTGAGCTCATTGGTGCCGTCGACCGCCGTATAGCGGGTGATGCCGGTGCGAATAGCCTCGACTCCCGCGTCTGCAATATGTCGTGGCGTATCGAAGTCCGGCTCGCCTGCGCCCAGACCGATGATGTCCTTGCCCTCGGCCTTGAGTTTGGCGGCGCGCGCCGTCACGGCGAGGGTGGGGGAGGGCTTAACCTTCTGAACACGCTTGGAAAGTTGTGAGGCCAACGGACTGATCCTATATGGAAAATACGGCGCATAAGTGTACGAAAAACAACGCCCTAACGCCAGGCATGGGCGTCCCTAAGTCCCATCGACATGAGAGAATAGATGAATGAGTTTCGAGCTGTACTCCGATTACAAGCCCGCCGGCGATCAGCCGCAGGCGATCGAGAAGCTGGTGGATGGCCTCACCTCGGGACTGGCGCATCAGACTCTTCTGGGCGTGACCGGCTCCGGCAAGACATTCACCATCGCGAATGTGATTCAGCAATTGCAGCGGCCCACGCTGGTCCTTGCGCACAACAAGACGCTCGCGGCCCAGCTCTACGGCGAGTTCAAGACCTTCTTTCCGAAAAATGCCGTCGAGTATTTCGTATCGTATTACGACTACTACCAACCCGAAGCGTACGTGCCCGCCTCCGACACCTTCATCGAGAAGGATGCCTCGATCAACGAGCACATCGAGCAGATGAGGCTGTCCGCGACGAAGGCGCTGCTCGAGCGGCCCGATTCCATCATCGTGGCGACGGTGTCCGCCATCTACGGCCTCGGCGATCCGCAAGCGTACTTGAGCATGGTGCTGCACATGTCGCGCGGCGACCTGTTGGAGCAGCGCAAACTCCTGCGGCGCCTCGCCGACATGCAGTACACGCGCAACGAGATCGACCTGCAGCAGGGCACCTACCGGGTGCGGGGTGACGTCATCGATATCTTCCCCGCCGAATCCGAACGCGAGGCCGTGCGGGTCGAACTGTTCGACGACCGGATCGACGCGCTGAGCCTGTTCGACCCGTTGACCGGCGAGGTGCTGCGCAAAGTGCCGCGCCTCACCGTCTATCCCTCGACGCACTACGTGACTCCACGCGAGCGCATTCACGAAGCAGTCGACGAAATCCGGGAGGAGTTGCGCTCGCGACTGAACGAGCTCAACTCGGCCAGCAAGCTGGTCGAGGCACAGCGGCTGCAGCAACGGACGCTGTTCGACCTGGAGATGATGCACGAGGTCGGCTATTGCGCCGGCATCGAGAACTACTCGCGCTATCTGTCCGGCCGGCGAGCCGGAGAGCCGCCGCCGTGCCTGTTCGACTATCTTCCGAACAACGCGCTCCTGATCATCGACGAGAGCCATCAGACCATTCCGCAACTCGGCGCCATGTACAAGGGCGACCGTTCGCGCAAAGAAACCTTGGTGGAGTACGGCTTTCGATTGCCGTCGGCGCTCGACAACCGCCCGCTGCGCTTCGAGGAGTTCGAGCAGTTGGCGCCGCAGACCATTTACATCTCGGCGACGCCCGGCCCGCACGAGAAGCGGATCTCGGGGCAGATCGTGGAGCAGGTGGTACGCCCCACCGGCCTGGTCGATCCCGTCGTGGAAGTGCGCCCGGTGCGTGCGCAAGTCGACGATCTTCTGTCGGAGATACGCCAGCGAACGCTGGCGAAGGAGCGGGTGCTCGTCACCACGCTCACGAAGCGCATGGCCGAGGACCTGACCGACTACCTGAATGAGCACGGCGTCAAGGTGCGTTATCTGCATTCCGATATCGACACCGTGGAACGCTCGGAGATCATCCGTGATTTGAGGCTGGGCAAGTTCGACGTGATCGTCGGCATCAATCTGCTGCGGGAGGGGCTGGACATGCCCGAGGTGTCGCTGGTCGCCATTCTGGACGCCGACAAGGAGGGCTTCCTGCGTTCGGAGGGGTCGCTGATCCAGACCATCGGTCGCGCGGCGCGCAACGTCCAAGGCAAGGCGATTCTGTACGCCGATTCGATCACCGGATCGATCGGCCGCGCCATTGCCGAGACCGACCGGCGCCGCGGCAAGCAGATCGAATTCAACGTCGAGCACGGCATCACGCCGCGAACCATCGTCAAGGCGGTGGGCGATGTGATGGAAGGCGCGCGCGCCGTGCCGGAACATCAGGTGCGCGATGCAGGCTCGGATTACGCCGCGATGGCGCCCGAGCAGGCGGTAAAACGCATCAAGAAGTTGGAAGCCGAGATGATGAAGCTCGCGCGCAATCTCGAATTCGAGCAGGCAGCTCGGCTGCGCGATGAGATCCAAAAACTGCGCCAATCCGCATTTGGCGCGCCGAAGACACTGGCAGGCTAACGAGGAGGCCGTATGGCCATCGACAAGGGTCAATCGCAGGAGATCGATCTCGATCGAACCGATAAACTGCCGATCCTCGAAGGCGTGGACATCGGCGAGGACGTTGCCGACGACTCCGAACCACTGGACCCTGTGGCGGCTGCATCGTCCGCCGGAACTGCGCTCGCTGCGCTGTCGGCCTCGCCGGCGCCGGCCACCGACTTCACGCGGCCGGGAATGGACCTTCCCTCGCTGGCCGAGAGCGTGCGCTCCGTGGAGGAGCGCATCGCGCGGCAGAGCGCGGATTACGACGCGCTGAATCGGCTCTACGAGAAGGCGTGCGATGCGCAGCTCGCGGCCGGAGTGCGGGCGGACGCGCTGGCGTCGGAGTTGTCGACGCTGCAGTCGGTGCTCGCGGTCGAGCAGCATCGTTCCCGGGAGAGGGAGCATACCCTGTCGGAAAGCACGGCCGCGGCCGCGGCCAGCCGAACTCGGGCGGAAGAGTGCTCGCGAGAGGCCGAGCGCTACCAGAGCGAGGCGCGCACCTTGCGGGACGCCTTGGTCGCGCGGGACGCGACGATCGCTCAGGTGCTGCACTCGCTCGGCGAACGCGATGCGCAGCTCTTTGCGCTGCAACGCGAGCATGCGCAGACCGTTCCCGTGCTCGAGGCACGCTCGCGCGCGACCGCGCAGCTCGAGGCCGATCTTCGCGCGGCTCGAACCGATGCCGACTCCTTGTCGCTGGAACTCGAGAAGAGCCGGGGCGCCCTCGCTTCGCTCACGGAGGAGCTCGCCCGCGACCAGACGGATCTCGCCGAGGCTCGGCGGGATCTGGGTACGGCGAGAGCGCAGGCCGCCGCTCATCTGGAACTGCTCCGCACCCGGGAATGGCGGGGCGGATTCAATCAAAACCTATATCGCGAATGGGACGACAGCGTGGATGCCGCTCGCTCCGGGCACAGCGCCTTGCAGGCCGAACGCGACCGGCTGAGTGAGTCGGCGGCGCTTCTGAGCGCAAAGCTTGCCGAGCAAGAAGGAGTGATTTCCAAGCTTCAGGCCGCCGGCGCCGCCGAGGGTGCGGCGCTCTCCAAGAAGTCCCAGGAGCTCGAAGAGGCGCAGCGGGCGCGCGCCGAGCTGCATTCCAAGATCGACTGGTTGGAAGGGGAGCGCAAAGATCTGCAGGGCGAGCTCGCAACGCGCCGCGATGAGCTTGTCGCCGCCCGCAACGCGAGCACGGGCGAGCTGCAACGAGCACGCGAGTCGCAGGCTGGCGCCGATGCCCGGCTCGCCGAGCTGTCTGCACTGGTCAAGCAACTGCGCGCGGAGGCGGTCACGCACGAGGAAGAGATGACCGTGCTGATGGCGCATCTGAACGAGGCGCGGCGCCCGATCCAATCGATTCAGGCGGAAATCAAGCGTCTGAGCGACGAGGTGGCGCTCAAGAACCAGAGCATCGATCAGCTCACCGAGGACAATCGCACGTTGCGCGCCACGTTGGAGCGGACCCGCGGAGCGCTCGAGGAGCGCGAGCTTCACATCCGGCGGCTGGAGAGAAGCGCCAACAACAATGCCAACGTTCTCGGCCGGTTGCAGACCAGCATCGAGAGATTGGGGTCCGCCCCGGCCGCGCCGGCGGCGAGCGCCGGAGAATTCCTCGCCGAGCTGATCAAGCTCGAGGGCGATACGCGAAGTGCCTACCCGTTGGGGCGCCGCACTCGGATCGGCCGCGCCCCCGGCTGCGAGCTGCAGATCGATGCGCAGTCGGTGAGCCGCCACCACGCGTTGCTGCTCAAGGGCAACCGCGAGATCATCATCGAGGATCTGAACAGTACCAACGGCGTGCTGGTCAACGGGCGGAAGGTGACGCGGCACGTGCTCAGCGACGGGGATTTGGTCACCATCGGGGAGACTCAATTCCAGTGCCGGTTGAGACCCAAATCGCGGGCCTCCGACAGCCACCCCGATCCCGCAGCCCCCGGCGCGAGCGCGTCCGGCGCTTACCCGGCGGCAGCAGTCCCCGGCACCGCCGTGGCGGCCGAAGAGGGTCGCCCGATAGCGGGTTCGGCAAGCGAGGCGCCGGCAGGGGAGGCCCCGGCCGGCGAGGCCCCGGCAGGACACGATGCTGGGCCCTCTGCACCCTCCGGGCCGTCCAAAGACCCTCAGGCCGGCGACTGAATTGGCAGATCGGCGCGGTTGCCCTTTATACCAAGCACCGAATCCGGTATCTTTCGCGCCCTTCGAGCGCGCTTAGCTCAGCGGTAGAGCATCACCTTGACATGGTGGGGGTCAGTGGTTCGATCCCACTAGCGCGCACCACTGCCTCGCGGGGCCTTGGACCCGGCGCAGCGCCGGTCCCCGGCGGGGCCGGTGATTTGCCGGATTCGAGCCGCGTGGTATTACTAATTGAACTATGCCCGTAATTACTCTTCCCGACGGTAACCAGAAGGTCTTTGCCGAGCCCGTGTCGGTCGCCGACATTGCCGCGAGCATTGGGCCCGGCCTTGCCAAAGCCGCCCTGGCCGGCAAGGTCAACGGCCGCTTGGTCGATACCTCGGCCGTGGTCGATCACGACGCCGCGGTCAGTATCGTCACGGACAAGGACCCCGAAGGCTTGGAGGTCATCCGCCATTCGACCGCGCATCTGCTCGCGAACGCCGTGCAGGAACTCTTCCCCGGGGCGCAGGTGACCATCGGCCCGGTGATCGAGGACGGCTTCTACTACGATTTCGCCTTCAAGAACCCGTTCTCGAGCGACGATCTGGCGGCGATCGAGAAGCGCATGGCCGAGATCGCGGGCCGGGATGTCAAAGTGCACCGGCGCGTCCTGCCGCGCGATGCGGCGATCGAGCATTTCAAGCGTATCGGCGAGCACTACAAGGCCGAGATCATCGGCGCGATTCCCGCCGGAGAACAGATCAGCCTGTACGGGCAGGGCGATTGGGAGGACTTGTGCCGCGGGCCGCACGTCCCGAGCACCGGCAAATTGAAGGCCTTCAAGCTCATGAAGGTGGCGGGGGCCTACTGGCGTGGCGATTCGCGCAACGAAATGCTGCAACGAATCTACGGCACCGCCTGGGCCAACGAGAAGCAGCTGAAGGAATACCTCACGCGCCTGGAAGAGGCGGAGAAGCGCGACCACCGGCGCATCGGCAAGGAACTCGACCTGTTCCATTTGCAGGAAGAAGCCCCCGGCGCGGTGTTCTGGCACCCCAAGGGCTGGGCGCTGTTCCAGCAACTGATTTCCTACATGCGCGAGCGGCAGACCGCCGCGGGCTACTTGGAAGTCAATACGCCGGAAATCATGGATCGCGAGCTCTGGGTGCAATCCGGCCACATCGCCAATTTCGGCGAGAACATGTTCATGACCAGGACGCCGGATGAGCGCACTTTCGCCATCAAGCCGATGAACTGCCCCGGTCATATCCAGGTGTTCAAGCAGGGACTGCGCAGTTACCGCGAACTGCCGCTGCGCCTCGCGGAGTTCGGCAAGGTGCACCGCTACGAGCCGTCCGGCGCGCTGCACGGCCTCATGCGGGTGCGCGCCTTCACCCAGGACGATGCCCACATTTTCTGCACCACGGAACAGATCACCGAGGAATCGGTGCGCGTGACGCAGCTCATTCTGAGCATTTACCGCGACTTCGGCTTCAATGACGTGCGTATCAAATTCTCCGACCGACCCGCCAAGCGCGTGGGCTCGGACGAGATTTGGGACATCTACGAGGGAGCGCTCAAGCAGGCGGCGGCGGTCGCGGGCATCGAGACCACCTTGAACCCGGGAGAGGGGGCGTTTTACGGACCGAAGCTCGAATTCGTGCTTCGGGACGCCATTGGCCGGGAGTGGCAATGCGGGACATTGCAGGTCGATCCGAATCTGCCGTCCCGGCTGGGTGCAAGCTATATCGGCGAGGACAGCCAGCGCCATACGCCGGTGATGCTGCACCGTGCGATGTTCGGCTCCTTGGAGCGGTTTACGGGCATTTTGCTCGAGCACCATGCCGGCAAACTGCCCACCTGGCTGTCGCCCGTTCAGGCCGTGGTGATGGGAATTACCAGCCGGCAGGACAAATACTGCGAAGAAGTTGCGGAAAACCTGAAAAATCAGGGGCTTCGGGTGGAAACGGACTTGAGGTCCGAGAAGGTTGGCTTTAAAATCCGCGAGCACACATTGAAGCGTGTCCCTTATCTCCTGGTCGCCGGCGACCGCGAGGTGGAGGGACATACCCTGGCCGTACGCACGCGCGGTGGCAAAGATCTAGGCAGTTTGGAGCTCAAGGAGCTCGCTGGCTTGCTTTGCGACGAAGTCGCGAGCCGCGGCCGTATTATTTTGGAGGAACGCTTATCGCAACGGCGAAGCGCGTAAGGCGCAATGAGGAGATCTCCGCACCGTCGGTGCGAGTGATCGCGGCAGATGGGAGTCAAGCAGGGGTCATGTCGCGCGCTGAAGCGCTTCAGATGGCAGGCTCGCAATCACTGGATCTCGTCGAGGTTTCGCCGATGGCGGAACCACCCGTCGTGCGAGTGATGGATTTTGGAAAATTCTTGTTCGAACAGAACAAGAAGGCTCACGCGGCGAAGCGTAAGCAGAAGCAGATTCAAGTCAAGGAAGTGAAGTTTCGCCCCGGAACGGAAGAGGCCGATTACCAGGTCAAGCTGCGTAACATCGTGCGATTCCTGACCGAAGGCGACAAGGCCAAGGTGACGTTGCGTTACCGTGGCCGTGAGCTCGTTCACCAAGACATCGGCCGGCGTCTGTTGGCGCGGATTTCTGAGGATCTCGCCCCCTATTCGGTGGTCGAGCAGAATCCGCTGATGGAAGGCAAGCAGATGGTCATGGTGTTCGGGCCCAAAAAGAAGTGAGCGGCGGACCCTAAAAAGTCCGTCACCCCGCCTTAAGCGGCGCTCGTCTGCGGGAGATCCTGCGGGGCGCTTGTGATCAAGGCAATAAAATTAGGAGTCGAGCATGCCCAAGTTGAAAACCAAGCGGGCTGCGGCGAAGCGTTTTCGCAAAACAGCGAACGGCTTCAAGCGCACCCAGTCCCACCGCCGTCACATCCTGACGAAGAAGCCCAGCAAGCGAAAGCGCCAGCTCCGGCGCGAGATGCACGTGGACAAGACCGATGTGAATCGGATCAAGACCCTGCTTCCATACGCTTGAAACATAGGGGATAAGACATGGCACGAGTAAAACGCGGCGTCATCGCAGGGCGTCGGCACAAGAAGATTCTCAAGAAGGCCAAGGGCTATTACAACGCGCGGCGCAAAGTCTTCCGTGCGGCGAAGCAGGCGGTCATCAAGGCCGGCCAGTATGCCTATCGCGGGCGGCGCGAGAAGAAGCGCGAGTTCCGCGCGTTGTGGATCACGCGCATCAACGCGGCCGCGCGTCTGTGCGGGCTCACCTATTCGACGATGATCGACGGTATGAGCAAGGCGGAATTGGCGATCGATCGCAAGATACTCGCCGATCTCGCGGTGCATGACTTGCCAGCCTTTACCGCCATCGCCGAAAAAGCCAAGGCGGAATTAGCGAAAGCCAGTCCGTCGACCTGAGGACGGTCGAGGGACGCCGGGGCCGCGATGGGCGGCTCCGGCGGACCTCGAGGCATTCACATGGCGACCGAACAAGTTCTCGAATCGTTCGTCGAGCAGGCGCTCGCGGACGTGCGCGCGTCCCGCGATCCATCAGCGCTCGAGGAGGTGCGGGTGCGGCTCCTCGGCAGGAAGGGTTTGCTCACCGAGCAGCTGAAGGGACTCGGCAAGCTCCCGGCGGCCGAGCGGCCCGCCGCGGGTCAAAAAATCAACGACGCCAAGGCGGCGATTCAGCGCGCGCTCGAGGTGCGGCGCGAAGAGCTCGATGTCGAGATGCTCAACGCCGAGCTCGCCCGAGGTGCGATCGACGTGACGCTCCCCGGGCGCGGTCAGGAGCGCGGCGGCCTGCACCCGGTCACCCGCGCTCGCTTGAGGATCGAACAGATCTTCACGCAAGCCGGCTTCGAGATCGCGGCCGGCCCGGAGGTGGAGGACGACTTCCATAACTTCGAGGCGCTCAACATTCCGCCCGATCATCCGGCGCGTGCGATGCACGACACCTTCTATTTTCCGGACGGCCGGCTGTTGCGTACCCACACCTCGCCCGTGCAGATCCGCGCGATGCGTGCGCGCAAGCCGCCCATGTCGCTGATCGCTCCAGGCCGGGTATATCGCAACGACTCGGACATGACGCACAGCCCGATGTTTCATCAGGTCGAGGGCATCGTGGTTGGCGAGAACGTGAGCTTCGCGAACTTGAAATCGATGCTCCATACGTTCGTCGAGCATTTCTTCGAGCAACCCC
>JBEKHK010000071.1:0-11282 GCA_050012315.1 Steroidobacteraceae bacterium
CGAGAAAGACAGCGGCGGCGAAATCGACGCCAATACTCCAAAATGGGAAAGTTCTCTCAGGGCGACGCAATAGGAAGGCCTCAGAGCCGAGATCTCGAGCGGCCCCCTCCCCTTCTATCCCCCCACGCCGAACCTCCAATCTTGATCGGCGCACCCGCGAATATCTGACGCCGGCGGAGGTCGAGAAGCTCCTGCAGGCCTCCGCCAAGGTGGGCCGCCACGGTGCGCGCGATCGAACGCTCATCCTCCTGGCCTACCGACACGGCCTGCGGGTGTCGGAGCTCGTCACCATGCGCTGGGAACAGATCGACTTAAAGACGGGCCTGGTGCACGTTGCGCGATTGAAGAACGGCCTGGCCTCGACGCACCCGATCCGCGGGCCCGAGCTCCGGGCTCTGCGCGAGCTCCGGCGCGACTACCCCGAGTCGCCGTATTTGTTCGTGACCGAGCGCGGCGGACCGATGACGCCGGCGACGGCGAGGAAATTAATTGCGCGCGCCGGCGAGCTCGCGCGCCTCCCCTTCCCGATCCATCCGCACATGCTCCGGCACTCGACTGGCTACAAGCTTGCGAATGAAGGGCACGACACAAGGTCGATTCAGCAATACCTAGGCCATCGCAACATCACGCACACGGTGCGATATACGGAATTAAGTCCGGAGCGGTTTAAGAAGTTTTGGAAGGACTAAGTCGAATTTGTCAGGCGCCCTTTTCGGGGCTTGGTCCTAACGATGAACGAATCTAGAAGTTGCTCCCAAGCAGCCCGAATACGCTGCCAGTCTTGCAAATAGACGCGTCGATATCCCACTGACACGAGCGCGTTGAGCTTTTTATTGACGAATATCTGTTTGCACTGAGGTACCCCCGCTTCCGACTCCTCGGCTGTGCACCATATGACGATCTGGAGCTGACCCTCTGAATCGCGGGCGTAGTAAATATCGTTCTGAGCCAGGGAGTATCTCAACCGGCCCATCATGTCCGGGTACTTGGAAAAATCGACTCCCACTCGTTGGAGCCCGAATTGCGGGGATTTTACGTCCGGCTGAGCGCGCTTATAGCAAGGATGTTTATCGAATGTTGTATAAGGCGGCCCCATTGCCAAGGGTACGCACAACATTTCGGTGGAAAATTTAACTGCTACGTCATAGGCTGCTTGTAGAGCGTTGTAGTCCTTGTTTTCGAAGGTTTCGACTGCACTCGATTGAAGCAACGCCATCATCAATCGTCCGCCGCCGCCGATATTGAATTCTGCTCGGTTGGCGATGGTTTGGGGTTCTAGACCCGGCCACAAAGCAGTAAGCAGCATTTCTTGATGTGGCGGATAGCGCGTATCCGGTGGTTGATCTCCGTAGACGGCGTGGTTCATGGCCTGGGCTGCACGGTCTGCACTTTCAAAGCCGGCGGGAATTTGGAGCGATACGTGGTCTTTGCCACTGCGACCGAGGATCCAAGCAATAGGGGCATCTGTGCGTTGCACATCTGCGCCGCTGCAACTGGTGGTCAGCAGAATTAATCCGGCGAAACACAAACAATTGCGAACGAGCATTCCCTACTCTCACGCACCACGGAGTCGCAGCATAGCGGGACATTGACCATCCCGAGAGAACGGCATTCGTAAAACGAGATTCAGCGCACCATCGCTTAGTTCCCGTGGGAACTTCGCCTCAATGGGTTCCTCTATCGTTCTCCGCAGTCCACGCTCTCTCGAGATCCTGCGATCCGTGAATCACACGCACCAGTTCGATGCCGTCTTCGAGAGCCATATAGAAAACGACGTGCGACTCGGCGGCGAAACTACGAATCCCCTGCTCCGGAATTTCCGGTCGCTTACGCCCCATCAACGGCTGCTGTGCCAAATAGCTGATGACATCATTGAGCCGACGCAAATAACGATCCGCACGTGGCTCACCGGAATCGTCGGCGACGTAACGCCAAATCTCGATGAGATCCTGGCGAGCTCGAGGCCGGCGAACGATGCGCGCCACGCGTTACGCGCGACGCTGATAGCCCGCGCGTGCTTCAGCGATGATCGCTTCCATGTCGAGAGGCTCGGCGGGACCGCTATCCAGGCCCTCGCGGATGGCGGCCCGTAGTGCCGCGAGCTTCAGCTCCTCGGTCTTACGCCGTTCGGCCAGCAATCGCAGCCCATCGCGCACCACTTCGCTCGCGGATTGATAGGCGCCGGACTGGACTTGTTCGGAGACGAATTTTTCCAGCTGTTCGGTGAGAGAAATGTTCATGGGGTTAGACTGGCTTGCTCCCCGTCGGATGTCAAACTTTGTTATTTTAGGAGAGTTGTGGCGCCGCCATAACTGCATGACTATGACTCCCTATGCGGGGATTTGGTGCGATTAGGGAGTTCTTTTGCACTTTTGCAAAGCACTTGTCATAATAGATATATAGTTTTCTATATAAGTAGTTATCTATGATCTATGCGGTGGTGAATACGAAAGGCGGCGTCGGCAAAACCACGACGGCGGTCCACCTGGCGACGATGTTGGCGCGCACCGAACGGACCTTGTTGATCGATGGCGATCCGCAAGCAAGCGCCGCGAGCTGGGCGGCCTGGCGACGCGATGCTCAACGCGAGCCCTCCCCTACGACGACTTGTTTGACCGGCAAGGCCATCTTGTCGGAGGGGAAGACCTTGTCGGAGGGTTTCGCCCACACCGTAGTGGATGCTGGCGGACGAGACTCGGTAGGTCTACGAAGCGCCCTGCTCCTGGCACGCCAGGCGATTGTTCCCGTTGGGGCGTCGAACCTCGATGCGGCGGCCATGACCGATCTTCTCGAGGTCATTGATATGGCCAAAGACTACAACTCGGAGCTCCAGGTACGGATTTTCCTCACGCGCATCGATTCGCGAACCAAGGATGCGGCCGAGATGCTCGCATTTCTACACGAGCAAAAGCTGCCGGTGCTGCACTCCCGGTCTTGTGAACGAGTCGCTTACCGGCGCGCGATTGGCGAAGGTGCCATCGTCCAAGAGCTCGGTAAGGACCCCTCCTCCAGCCAAGAAATGGAAGCCTTTCTCGCCGAGGTGACGGCATGAAATCCAAGCCCAACATCGACGCATTTCTCGAGGGGGGCGCGGCCACCGATCGCACCGCTAAGCCCGAGGCCCCTCGAGCAGATCCACCGCGAGAGGCGGCGACGCCTCCCTCAGAGTTTCGCAAGCAAATGGTCATGCAATTGCCGGTGGCGCTTATCAATGATCTGAAGCGGCGCGCGCTCGAGCAGTCGGTGAGTTCCGGAAAGCGGGTAACGCAACAGCAATTGGTAGAAGAGGCCCTTAAGAAATATCTATATAGCTAACTATATAACTTTAAAACTATATTTATAACTCATTGAATAACAAGAATCTCAACCGGCTGATTCAGCAGGCGCTGGCCATCGAGTCAGAGGAGGCGAAAGAGGCGGGCGCCTTGGGCTATATGGCCCGGGCACTGGTGCAAGCCTCCATGCCCCATAGCCGTCCCGAGGGCTTGGTCTTCGAGCGCACCAACGGCGCGTTCTCGCTGGTCATGATGGGACACCCGCACGCCGGGTTGCCGTATGGCACGGTGCCCCGGTTGCTGCTTGCGTGGCTCACGACCGAGGCGGTGCGAACTCGCGAGCGGGAGCTCGTCCTGGGCGATACCTTGTCGCGATTCATGGCGCAGCTGGATTTGATCCCCACCGGCGGTCGGTGGGGGACCATTACCCGGCTGCGGGATCAGATGCGGCGGCTGTTCGCGTCGACGGTATCGTGCACCTACGATGCGCCCGGGACCTGGGCGTTGGAGACCGTTACGATCGCGGATCGCGCTCGGCTTTGGTGGGATCCAAAGCAACCAGCGCAAGCGGCGCTATGGGCTTCCTCGGTGACCCTGTCCGATCGCTTTTTCCATGAGGTCACCGACCGTCCCATCCCGATTGACCTGCGCGCCTTGAAGGCCCTGAAGCGTTCACCCATGGCCCTCGATCTGTACACCTGGTTGACCTATCGCATGAGCTACCTCGAGCGGCTGACCGAGATCCCGTGGGGCGCCTTACAGCTTCAATTTGGGGCCGACTACCCCTACACCCCCCAGGGCACCGCGGACTTCAAACGCAAGGCGCTCGGGGCACTCAAAAAGGTGCTCGCGGTGTACCCGAAACTACGCGCCAGCGACGGCCCCCGCGGGTTGCGATTGCTGCCGAGTCCCTCGCATGTTCGCGGTGCATAAGCCTGGGGAGGAGCGGAGTTATCCACGCATAAACGGTCAGATGAAAGGGCGGTCGGTTACGCATAAACGGTCATAGAAAATCCCGGATTTGCGCATAAACGGTCAGACGAGGGTAGTCTAACCAATTGTTTCTACTAACGAATTCGACCTCTCCTATATCTAAGACCTATAGTTAAGACCTGTAGTTAGGGTCCACACCCTGTCTATAACTCCCCATCTGCGAACCCCAGCACCGCCTCTTAGGGGGCTACCGCCCCCTGCCGGCTCGATCGCTTCGCGATCCCCAACCCACCCGGCATACCCCCAGAAGGAGCGCGCTCACGCGCGCGATTTTTAGTGCGACCCATACGGGTCGCCGAAATCCGGTTTGGCAAACGGAAGATCCGGACTCCGGAGGGGTCACACCGATTTTCCGGGACCTTTCCCGATTCATCGGTTTAAGCGGCCAGAGATGAGCCGGGGAGGGCGATCTCGGATCCGCCGGTGGTTCGCATCGCATGAAACCCCGAAAGCCGCCCAGGCGGCTTCCTGGGCGGTCGGGTGAGAGTCGTTCGGGGCCCGGCGCTTATGCGCCGGCCTCGAACTTCACTCGAGCCAGCTCGAGAACGGGGTGAGGTCGCGGCCGGCGGGGACCACCCAGCGCTTCTGATCGGCGTGCCATTGGGCTCCCAAGGCTTTGGCCTGGTCCTTATCGGCGAAGGGCACGTTCAAGGGGGTCCAGGTGGTTGCGATCCGAGGGGTCGGGTTCGTCTCGGCCGGGGAGGGCGGTGAGATCGTCGCCGCGGAGCTCGTGGTGGAGTCGAACACGGCGCGATCATTGGGTCGGACGAGCCAATCGAAGAATCGCTTGCCGGCGAAGGAGAAGCTCTCGGGGGATGCGCCGGTGTGCTCGAGCTGCTCGAGGATGAAGGCGCCCAAGAGGATCTTGCGGCGGGCGTCCAAGCGGCGTTGGGATTTGGTGGGGCGGTTGAGAGCGGCCAGTTTGGCCTTCAACTTCGCGCGCTTCGCTTGAAGGGCTTTTAGGGCCTCGGCTTTTTTCTGATCGATGGCGGCGAGGCGCGCCTCGATCTCCTGGCGGGTGGCCATGGGGGGCACGTCCTGTGCGATCTTGATCTTTCGATGCTACCACGGCCTGGAAAGAATTGAAGCACTGAGAAGAGGGGAGTAGCCTCGGCGCATGGAGCACGGTTTTGCACTCGACGCAGGAGAGGCGCACCTTATGTTTCCCGCAAAGCCGGGAAACGGTGCGGGAGAAGAAGGAAGAATCGGAGGAAGACTCGCGACTCGATCTGGCGCGGCTCGCCCGCTCTCGTTCCGCTCGGGGAGCAGAGAAGATGCGCGATTCGGTCGGCCCCTGTTGGGCCGCCCTCATTCCGCTCCGGAGCGGAGCGTGCTTCGAGGCCTTCGGTAGCCGTGGCCTCGTATCACATCCAGATCAACACGGGGGCGAAGGGCGCAGCGCTCGAGCACGCGCAGTACATCGCGCGTGAGGGGAGGTTTGGCGAGGAGCGATACGGGGAGCTCGAGGCGCGCGGCCACGGCAACATGCCGGCCTGGGCGCGCGAGGACACGGCCGCGTTTTGGCGCGCGTCCGATGAATACGAGCGCGCCAATGGGAACACGTATCGGGAGTACGAGCTCGCGCTGCCGCGCGAGCTCGTCCCGGCGGCGCGGGTGGCGCTCGTTGAGCGGTTTGCCGAGCAGGAGTTCGGGACGAGCCGGCCGTATCAGTGGGCGATTCATAACTGCACCGCAAGCGATGGGAAGGAGCAGCCGCACGTGCATTTGATGTTCTCGGACCGTCAGCAGGATGGCATCGAGCGCGGGCCGGAGCAGTTCTTCAAGCGCTACAACGCCAAGAATCCGGAGCGGGGCGGGGCGCGCAAGTTCAGCTACGGGGCCGATAAAGCGGAGGCGGCGCTTGCCTATGAGGGGATCCGCGAGCGCTGGGCGAAGGTTCAGAACTTGGCGCTCGAGCACGCGGGGTCGCTTGCGCGGGTGGATCACCGGAGTCTTGCGGACCAGGGGATTAGTCGGGAGCCGGAGGTCCACCGGGGGCCGGCGGTGAGTGGGATCGAGGCGCGGGGGGAGGTCTCTCACGTCGGGGAGCGGCAGCGCGAGCAGATGGCGGCGCGGGAAGAGCGGCGCCAGGCGGTGCTCGAGGAGGCGCGCGAGCTTGAGCGGATGGCACAAGTCGCCGAGAGGGTAGCCGCCCGAGAGCGGCGCGAGCTCGCGCCGCTGGCGGCGGAGGTGCCGCGGGAGGATCGGGCGGAGCTCGAGCAGCGTATCGAGGCCGATCGGCGGGAGCAGCTCGAGCGCACGAGGGTGGCCGCGGCGCGACGGGTTGAGCGGCGCGAGGCAGCGCTCGAGGGGGCGGAGCCTCAACAGTTGCCGCTCTTCACGCGTCTCGTCAACCAAGCTCGTGCGTTACAGGATCGACTGGTGCAGTCGTTCGAGCGGGTCCGCGACTGGGTGCGCGAGCGGTTCCGGGGAGCGGGTCTGACACGGCAAGAAATCCAAGCTGGGAAGGCGGGGTTTCGGGCCGAGTACGAGCGGCACAAGGCGGAAGAACTGGTACGCGCCCAGGCGCTCGCCCAAGGGCGCGAGCGCTACGCGCAGCAGAAGGCGGCAGACCTTGCCCGCCAACAGGAGCTCGAGCGGGCGGCGAAAGAGAAAGCCCAGGAACAAAAGCGGGGCCGAGGGCTTGGTCGTGGCCGCGGGCTCGGGGATGATGATTAAACCGTCCCGATCTATCGCAAGGTAAGGATCAAGGTCACGGCCTGGAGCTCTAAATGGACACTGAGCGCAAGATCTACGGGCTCCTCGAGACCGTCGAGCAGCAGCAAAAGAATTTGAATATCGCCGCGGCGGCGCTCGAGGCGACGCGGCAGGCGATTGCGGGGTTGATCGGCGAGGTGCAGAAGGCCTCTGCTGCGGGTGCGAGCGCCGGCGCCGCCCAGGCGCTCGAGCAGGCGGGGCTCTTGGTGACCGAAGCTGCCGGCCCGACGATCGCGGAATTGAAGCAGGTGACGGCGAGCGTGGCCCAGGTGCAGTCGACATTGCGTCGCGCGACGGCCTGGGTCTCATGGCAGTACCTCGCGCTCATCGCCGCGGGGTGTGCGGCATTGGTGCTTAGCGTTTGGATTGCGGTGGCTTGGCAGCGCCAGGAACTCGGCGAGCTCCGAGATCAAAAGGCCGCGCTCGAGGCAGCAATACCGACTCTGCAGGCGACGGTGGACGAGCTCGCCGCGAAGGGCGGCAAGATCAAACTCAGCGCGTGCGGTAAAGATCAGCGCAAATGCGTCAAGGTCAATATCGGCATGGGGACCTTCGGCAAGGCGGGCGAGAGCTACATGATTTTGGATGGGTATTGATGCCCGCCACAGAATTCAGCCTGAATCGGCCGTACAGTAGGTCGCGCTAGGTAACTACCGTGCGCGACGACGCCTTCGGGCGGCCACCGCAGGCACTTGTGTGAAACAAGGACGTAGTGTAGGTCGATGTTAATCAAAACCGCGATGGCGGCATCCATTTTTGCGACGCTAGCATTCGTGGTGGCTAACACCATCGTGCTGATCCGATTTCGTCGTCACGTCGAAGGAACCGAGTTATTCGCGGTGTTTTTTGAGAAAGGTTGGGGACGCGCAAGCCGATATTACAGTCTGCGAGTCGAGTATCTGACAGCATCGCCAGAGCCGTCGCTTGAAGCACGGATGTCATTTCCATTGCGCCAGCTTTATCGCGCCTTGAGAGCTACCGCTATAGGCGCAGTCGTGAGCGGCGCCTTGGCTACGCTCGTTGGAGTAGCCAGTGTCGTCCACTGGTGAAGTTGGGAGGACGGGCATGCGCGCCACTTTTGATCCTGCCGTGGTATCTGAATGGACTCGGCGGCGGGTGACCTTTAGGCACAAGTCACGCTGGCTGTGGTGGATACTAACTGTCCTGCTGATTCTAGCGACCCTGCCGGTAGTCGCCGGGATAATACCGACGACGCCGTGGCTTTCGGCCGAAGCATTTTGCGGTGTAGCTTTTGCGCTGGTATTGCGTTTTCGATATTTGGCTGTTCTGAAATGTCCTCATTGCGGGAGACGTCCTGTTCGTCCAGGTCAGCGGCTGCCATTGTGGGACGTGGACTGCTGCCCTCACTGCTACTACTGGTTGATAAATCCGCGACGAGGCGGGTAAACGCGTGCGAAAGGAAGAATTGACTGCTCATAATGGGGTGTCTTTATCGACGCCGTGGTGACTGATATTGACGGGCTCTTATGCCGACTGCTCCGCTGACTGTTTTTATCGTCACCGGTCTAGCGGTATGTTTCCTCTTCGGCAGATTCAATCTCCGAACATTCGCGTTCGTTCGTGGGATTCAAGCTATCGCGAAGCGCCAGGGTGATACTTGGGATTTCTATGGCAATGTTGAAAGGATGTCTGCCTTTGTTCTGAGACCAGAGAAATTGCGCGAGCCATTAGATAGTGAGGAAATGCGCGTCGCAAAAGAAAGACTGCTGGATCATCGAAAGACGATGTGGAGGACGCTATTTACGGGGTGGGCGATTATGCTGTTGGGGTTTATTTGCGCAATAGCGGTACCTCTCGGCACTGCGCTACTCTCGCGTTAGTCAGGTAGGTGGACATTCCCATAAATAGCCCATAATGGGGGTGTTATATTCGCCTCCATGGCGAAACCCTCGAGAAAGACAGCGGCGGCGAAATCGACGCCAATACTCCAAAATGGGAAAGTTCTCCCAAAGGGACGCAATAGGAAGGCCTCAGAGCCGAGATCTCGAGCGGCCCCCTCCCCTTCTATCCCCCCACGGAGACAATCTAATCTTGATCGGCGCACCCGCGAATACTTGACGCCGGCGGAGGTCGAGAAGCTCCTGCAGGCCTCGAGCCAGGTGGGCCGCCACGGTGCGCGCGATCGGACGCTCATCCTCCTCGCCTACCGGCATGCGCTGCGCGTCTCGGAGCTCGTCACGATGCGCTGGGAGCAGATCGACTTCAAGGCGGGCCTGGTGCACGTCAACCGATTGAAGAACGGCCTGCCGTCGACTCAGCCGATCGGCGGCTTGGAGCTTCGCGCGTTGCGAAAGCTTCGCACCGAGTATCCGGACTCGCCGTATCTGTTTGTGACGGAGCGCAAGGGACCCATGACGCCGGCGACGGCACGCAAGCTCATCGCGCGCGCCGGCGAGCTCGCGAAACTCCCCTTCCCTATCCACCCGCACATGCTGCGTCATGCCTGTGGGTTCAAGCTCGCCGGTGAAGGCCAGGACACGCGCGCGATCCAGCAATACCTCGGGCACAAGAACATCACGCACACGGTGCGCTATACGGAATTGAGTCCGGAGCGGTTTAAGAATTTCTGGCGGGATTGAAGTCGATGGGCGAGTCGCGAAGCGCGACCGCGCTGCTCCGGGTTCGCTGACCGCTCATCCCGCGAGGACGCGGGACGCCGCCGGCGCCCTGCACATCGCGCTCGCTGGCGGGCTTCCAGCCCGCGGAACTCGTCGTCGTGCATGACGATAGTCTTGTGGTCACCCGTGCTGCCCCCTACCACTGTGTAACTAATCGGTCGCCGTTTGACGCAACGCCTTCCTTGCGGCACCCTCAAAAATTGAAGCCGCGTCTTTTGACTGCGGTTGAGCGCCGATCCAGTCCTGGACACAAGATTCGATCATTTCAAATAACAATTCTTGGCGTGAATTCCATACAGCTGGGCATTGCTTCTGCAGTTCATCAATTTTCGCAACGGTGCTGACCGGTAAGCGCACTGTAATCGGTCGGACTTTACCGAGTTTCATAAAATCGTCGTAGCTCACATAAGTTCGCGGCTCGAAGGGCTTGCGACGAAAACGCTTCAGGAACTCACTCATGCAGAAAAGATTGCCAGAAAGATTGCGATATAGCAATATGAATACATGCCCCTTAAATTTCAACCCAAGCCTCGTTCAATCGTCTTTTGCGACTTCAAAGGTTTCATAGAGCCGGAAATTATCAAGCGGCGGCCAGCCGTCGTCTTGGCGCTCCACAAGCGAAACGCGAAATTAGTCACGGTGGTCCCGCTTAGCACGACGGCGCCTAACCCAATCGAGGCGCATCACTACCGTTTGAAACAAAATCCAATTCCTGGTGCACCTGCCACTGCGGTTTGGGCGAAGTGCGACATGCTCGCCGTCGTGTCGATCGAGCGGCTGGATCTTGTGCGCACCGCTCGCGGGCCGGGTGGCAAGCGTCAATACCTGACGCTGCAAATTGGCCACGATCAATTCGATGCCATTCGACGCGGAGTGGTTTCGGCGCTTGGGTTGGCTTCTCTGTTTGAGCCGCCGAAGAGTGAACCGGGTCTACAAGAGGTGAAGCCGTAGCTAAGCATACTTGACTTCCGGCTTCCCGCTCTTATGATGGACGTGTTCCCGAAAGGGGCATTCGAGACTCGGGGTAACAGCCGAGCTGGACCTGGCGGACGATGACAAGTTGCTAGGCCCACAGAATTAGGGGCACCTCGGTGCCCCTTGTCATTTCTAGCCCCTCCCCGCCTGCTTTCCTGTGAATGTTTGACATAATTTTAATTTATGCTATTTTCATGAAATATTGTTTTCCAATATGCAGGAACGGCAACTTTCATGAAAACAATTGTTATTACTTCGCAAAAAGGCGGTAGCGGCAAGACCACGCTGGCCGCGCACCTGGCCGTCGAGGCCGAGCGGATTGGCGACTCCCCTTCTTGGTTGATCGATACCGACAAGCAAGGCACCTTGAGTCTGTGGCATGAACGGCGCGAGAGCGACACGCCACAGCGCGCCGATGTGCCGTTTGCGCGGCTCGCCGGCGGCCTAAAGCTATTGCAGGATCAAGGGGCGGCCTACTGCTTCATCGATACACCGCCCACGATTTCGGAACAAAACGTTTCGATCTTGGCGCTGGCCGATCTGGTGCTGATCCCAGTGCGGCCCTCCCCTGCCGATTTATGGGCGGTGTCCGAAACGGTCACGCTCGTGAAGGAGGCCAACAAGCCGTTCTTGTTCGTCATCACCCAGGCCAAAGCCCAGGCAAGCATCACCGCTCAGACCA
>JBEKHK010000072.1:0-10457 GCA_050012315.1 Steroidobacteraceae bacterium
GCACCGGCTCGACACGCACCGGCTCGACACGCACCGGCTCGGCTGCGGGGAGGGCTTGCCGGTCGGCCAAGCCGCGGCGCTCGGCTGCGGCGCGTCGCTCGAGGTCATCGACGATGCGCTCCGCCTCCTCCAAGCGGCCGCGCGCGGCGAGCCAACGAGGGCTCTCGGGAATGCCTGCGCGCAGCGCCCACACGGCCACCGCCCCGACCGTTCCGAACAGCACCACCCACCGCCAGCCATCGAGCCCCAGGGGTGCCTTGTTCACCAGCAGCCGGCTGAGCAGCGCGACCACCGGCACGATGCTGAAGCTGATGCATTGGTTCAGGGAGAAGGCGCGGCCCCGAAGCGGCAACGGCGTCAGCTCGACGATGTAGGTATCGACAGTGACCAGCTGCACGCCGAACCCGGCGCCGGCGGCGAATCTCCAAACATTGATCCACTGCCCGGTGCATTGAAAGGCCATGATCGCGGTCGCAGCGGCATACCACATCAATGACCAGGTGAACACGGCCTTACGGCCGAAGCGGTCCGCCGCCTGCCCGAACGCGACCACGCCGACCCACAATCCCGCGAATGTGCAGAAAACGAAGGTGCCGAATCCCGAGACTCTCACCAGCTTGAGCGACGAGAAAAACCCGAGGGATTGCGCTTTGAACAATCCGCTGTCGACCATGCCGGGAGCCACGTAGGCCGTGAAGAAAAGATCGTAGAACTCGAACACCCCGCCGAGCGAGATGAGCACGATGATGGTCCACACCGTCCGCGAGGAGGGGATCCGGTCGAGCCGGGCCGCGATTTGCGCGGCCCTCGAGGCGCTCACCCGGTGAAGCCTGGAATGCGCTTGGCCAGAGGGCTCTGAGCCAGGCGCTTCGCGTGACGTACCGCGCCGCGAAAGTTGGCGGTGACCTCCTCGATCGCGATATTGCGCCGGAAAAAGTCCGCCCAAATGAATTCCACGAACGCGGCGTCGGTCTTGCGGAAGCCGCCGGCATCCCGGACGAAACCCGCGAGCGAGCGATAGACATCGTCGGTGAGCTGCTTGAGGCTCCCCGGCAAAAAGCTATAGCTGTGACGAACGCCGTTTTCGTCGAGCGGATGCACCCATGAGCGATTGTTCATCTCCAGCCAGAATCTCTTCGGGCGCATCGAGGAAAAATCCGCCTCGACACTGAAGCACGCCTCCTTAACCCGGGCATCGAGCGCGGCCCGCGCCAGGTGATGATGATCGGTGATGTACAGCCGGTTCTCGGGTCCGATGACCGCGGGCATCGGATGCGCCTTCAGAAACGCCTCGCGCTCCTCCGGCGACAGCTTGATCAGGCGCTTGCGCTTGACCTCGACTTCGAGCATTCCGACGGTGAGCTGGGTGGGATAAAGAGACTTGATCGGCGCATGTTTGATTTTTGACATGATGAATGGGGGTCGTGATCGTGTACTTCTGCGCTAGCGTATAACGTTTGCGCGCGCCGGACACCTGTGCTGGACTCTGTTCCATGCCGTTATTCGAAGTTACCTTGCTGCTGCTCGCCGTCGCGGTGCTGCTGATGCGGGCAGCCCGGCATCTGCGGGTGCCCTACCCCGCCCTGCTCGCGCTCGTGGGGGGCTGCGCGACGGCGTTGCCCTTCGCCCCGCATCTGACGATCGAGCCGCGCCTCGCACTCGCGCTGTTCGTCGCGCCCGCCGTCATGGACACGGCCTTCGAACTCCCGCCGCGGGAATTGCTGCGCAATTGGGTGCCGCTCGTCTCGCTCGCCGTGCTTCTCGTGCTCGTGACCACGGCGGTGGTCGCCTGGGTGGGCGTAAGTGTCGGCGGGCTGCCGGCGGCGGCGGCGATCGCGCTCGGCGCCATCGTCGCGCCACCCGATGCGGCCGCGGCCGCTGCCGTGCTCCGTGAATTCGACTTGCCCCGCCGTGCAATGGCCGTATTGCAAGGCGAGAGCTTGCTGAACGACGCGGTGGCGTTGCTGGCATTCGGGGTCGCCGTATCGGCCGCAACGACGCCCGGCGCCTCGCTCGCGCCGCTGGTGCCGCCGCTCTTGATCGCGGTGCCCGGCGGTATTTTGGTGGGCATGATCGCGGGCCTGCTCGGGACTCGCCTCATGCAACGCGTGGCGGGCACGCTATCCGCGATCATCGTGCAATTTCTCCTGACTTACGGCACGTGGATACTGGCTGCCCATTTGAACTTCTCGCCCATTCTCGCGGTGGTCGCACTGGCCGCCGTGGCGGCGCGCGAGATGCCGAAGCGCACCAGCGCCCGCGATCGCATCAACTCGAACGCCGTCTGGTCGACGGTGACGTTCGTGCTCAATGTGTTGGCATTTCTGCTCATGGGACTTCAGGCGCGCGCCATCGTCACCGGGATGCGCGATGAGGCGCTGACGCGCGCCCTGACGTTCTCGGGTGTGGTTCTCGCCGCGGTGATCGTGGTGCGCTTCGTGTGGATCATGGCGTACGGCCTCGCCATTCGACGATTCCACCGCTACTTCGAGAAGCGCACCATGCGCGGTGCGGTCCCGGCCGCGCGGGTCGGTATTCTCGTCTCTTGGTGCGGCATGCGCGGACTGGTCACGCTCGCCACCGCGCTTGCGCTGCCGGATGACTTTCCCCACCGCGACGAGATCGTACTGAGCGCATTCATCGTGGTGCTCGGCACGCTGGTGCTGCAGGGCTTCACGATTCGCCCGCTCATCGGCTGGCTTCGCATCGCGAAGGATGTCTCGCTGGACGATGAGATCGTCGCGACCCGTGACGCCATGCTGACTGCGGCGCTCGCGGCCCTGAAGACCGAGTCGGGTCCCATCGCCGACCAGATTCGCTCCGAATTCGAGGCGGCGCGCAGCGCCAGCGTCGATCGGTCTCGCCCGGACACGCCGCAAGATGCGATCCGGCGCACGGCCCTTAAGGCTGAGCGAGCCCTGCTGATCGACTGGCGGGAACGCGGCCGTATCCCCGACGATGTGTATCACCACCTGGAGGATGAATTGGACCGCATCGAGCTGGAACTCGCCTCCACGGGCGCATCCTGGCTCTCTGACTAATCCGCAACAATCTGATATATAAGAGTTTTTTCCAGAAAGTATTGCAACTTGGCTTGCGAACACCCATAAAGACGAATCTGGACGCGTATGGGACGCGCGGCATGGGTGAGAGGTGAAGTATGGCGACCGGTTGGGCCGGCGACGGTGCGGTGCAAGATCAAATCGACGCGACCGTGAAGGACGGGATAAAGCGCGCGCAGAGCCGGCTGCCCCAGGGGCCGTCGGCGACTCATTGCATCGAGTGCGGCAACGAAATTCCGGAAGCGCGCAGAATGGCGTTCCATGGGGTACGCATGTGCGTTAGCTGCCAGGACGCGCATGATCGCGAAGCCGCTCGCTTCAGCGGATACAACCGTCGCGGGAGCAAAGACAGCCAATTGCGGTGACCACCACCGCCCTGAGCGCTGCCCTTTCGTCGGCCAAGCAACGCTACGCCGCCCGCAATCCGTCGAGCTACGCGCACTGGCAATCGGCCGCGCGCGCGATGCCGGGAGGTAATACCCGGAGCATCCTCTTCTTCGATCCATTTCCCCTCTGCATGGTTCGCGGCGAGGGGTGCCAGCTGTTCGATGCCGACGGACACCGCTATGTCGATCTGCTCGGAGAATACACAGCGGGCATTTTCGGGCATTCGCACCCCATCATCGGCGCGGCGGTCATCGATGCTCTGAGAAACGGCATCAATTTATCAGCGCATAACGACGCCGAGATCCGCCTCGCCAATCTCATTCGAGAGCGATACGCCTCGATTGAGCTCGTCCGATTCACCAATTCCGGAACCGAGGCCAATTTGATGGCCATCGCCACGTCGATCGCCTTCACCGGCCGGCGCCGGATCATGGTGTTCGGCGGGGCCTATCACGGCAGCGTATTGAAATTCGGCGGCACGCCTTCCCCCATCAACGTGCCGCATGACTTCCTGGTTGCTCCTTACAACGACATCGAGGCCACCCGCACGCTCATTCGCAGCAACGCCGGCGCGCTCGCCGGCGTTCTGGTCGAGCCGATGCTCGGCTCCGGCGGCTGCATACCGGGCGCTCCGGAATTCCTCGGAATGCTGGCCGAGGAAACCCGCGCCTCGGGCGCGATGTTGATATTCGACGAGATCCAGACATCGCGGCTCTCGGCCGGAGGTCGGCAGGCGCTTCTGGGCATACGGCCCGATCTCACCACTCTCGGCAAGTATCACGGTGGCGGCCTGTCCTTCGGGGCCTTCGGCGGCCGCGCCGACGTGATGTCGATGTACGATCCGAGAGACCCGAAGCACTTGTCGCACGCGGGCACGTTCAACAATAACGTCCTGTCGATGGCCGCGGGCTACGCGGGACTTTCGGCGGTGGCGACGGCGCAGGCTCTCGACGGCTTGAACCGCCGAGGGGATTCGCTGCGCGCGGCTCTCAACGAGTTGTTCGTGGCGGCGCGCACCGGTCTTTGCGCCTCGGGACTCGGTTCGTTGCTGAACATACATGCGGGCGGCGTGCCTTCGTCGAATGCGCCGGCCAACGCGCTCGTGTTTTTCGATTTACTCGAGCGCGGATTCTATTGCGCGCCGAGGGGGCTGATCGCGCTTTCCTTGGCGGTCGACGATACCCACATCGCCGCCTTCCTGGCCGCCGTCCGCGACCTGCTCGAAACCCGCGCCGGACTTCTCTAGCCTCGGCACGTCCAATGTCGGCACGTCCCGGCGCCGGCACATCCGGCGTCGGCACATGCAGCCTCAGCCTGCGGCCGTCTCCATCGTCGCCGCGGGCTGGGTGAATCGGCGATACAGCGTCGTCCGCTGCGCGGCCGAGCGACCGAGCGAGGCGGCGAGCGACAGCATGTCGGACTGCGTCATCTCTTGACCGTGCGTCGCGCCCGCCGCACGGGTAATGCTCTCGTTCATCAACGTGCCGCCGAGATCGTTGGCGCCGGCGCGCAGCGCCTCGCGCATTCCCGCCCGCCCCATCTTGACCCACGATGTCTGAATGTTTCCCACATGCGGATGCAGCACGAGCCGCGCGACCGCGTGCACGAGAATCGCCTCGCGAAGCGTCGGACCCGGCCGTGCCCGCCCCCGCTTATAGAGAGGCGCCTCGTGCGCGACGAACGGCAGCGGTACGAATTCGGTGAGTCCCCGCGTGCGCCGTTGCAATTCGCGCAGCCGCACGAGGTGCGTCGCCCAATCGCCGTAGCGATCCACGTGGCCGAACATCATCGTCGAGGTGGTGGGAAGACCCACTTCATGCGCCGTCTCGATCACTTCCAGCCACTCGCCGGCCCGGAGCTTGTCGGGACAGAGCACGTCGCGCACTTCATCGACGAGAATTTCCGCGGCCGTGCCCGGGAGGCTCCCGAGCCCTTCGGCTTTCAGCAGCGACAAATAATCCCGCAGCGGCATGGCGAGAGTCTCGGCGCCATGCCATACCTCGAGCGGCGAGAAGGCATGCACGTGCATGCCGGGATCCGCGGATTTGAGCGCGCGCAGAATGCCGAGATAGGTCTCGCCCGTGAAGCTCGGGTGAATGCCTCCCTGCAAGCATACTTCGGTCGCCCCGCGCCGTCCGGCCTCGAGCGTACGGCCGACGATCTCCGCGACATCGAGCAGATACCCGCGTTCAGCGCCCTCGCGCTTTCGCGTGCCCTTCGAGAAAGCGCAGAAGCTGCAGTGGTATCCACAGATGTTGGTGTAGTTGATGTTGCGATTCACGACGTAGGTCGCGATATCGCCGTTGACCTCGGCTCTCAGCCGATCCGCGGCCGCGCAGACCTCGCGGAAATCGCTGCCGCGCGCGGTGAACAACTCGGCGATCCGTTCGGCGTCCAGCTGCTCGGCGCCGAAATCGACGATTTCACGGATCAGCGTGCCGACGCGGGTTCTTTCGATCTGCCGGTGGCGCGTTGCGAAGCTCGGAGGCAGATCGGTGCTGCGGCCCGTGCGCCATGCGTCTTCGCGTCCGAGCGCATCGGCGTCGCTTTGCTCCAGCACCGCGCGGCGCATGTCCGCGTCGAGCCAGACCTCCGCCGATTTCGCGTACGCCGGATAGATGGTGAGACGCTGCGCGAGGGTCTTGCCGGCCGCCTCGGTCTCGACACGCAGGTGCTCGATCTCGGGCCACGGCGCCTCGGGATTGACGAAATCAGGCGTCAGCGGCGATACGCCGCCCCAATCGTTGATGCCTGCCCCCACCAGCCCCGGCAATGGCGCCGGAGAGAGATTGGGCGGCGCCTGGATGCTCATGCGCGGACCGAACAGCAGTCGCGCCACCGCGATGCTCCAGAGAAGCTCCTCGGCCTGCGCAGGCGGCACATCGGCCATGATCGTGCCCTGCTTGGGCACGAAATTCTGAACGATGATTTCCTGGATGTGGCCGTAACGCGCGTGCAGTTCGCGAATGGCGAGCAGCGCCTCGATACGTTCAGCGCGCGTTTCGCCGATGCCGATCAGAATGCCCGTTGTGAATGGGATCGCCTGTCGTCCGGCTTCGGCAATGGTGGCGAGCCGCACGGCCGGCTCCTTGTCCGGCGACCCATAATGCGGGCCGCCCTTCTCGCAGAGCCGCGCCGCAGCACTTTCCAGCATGAGGCCCATCGATGCGCACACCGGGCGCAGCATCGCCATTTCCTCTGCCGTCATGCAGCCGGCATTGATATGCGGCAAAAGGCCGGTTCGGTCGCGCACCGCGGCCGCGGCGTGCGCCACGTAATGCAGGGTGCTCTCGAATCCATGGGCATCCAGCCACTCGCGCGCCGCCCGATAGCGCAGCTCCGGACGTTCCCCCAAGGTGAACAGCGCCTCCTTGCAGCCCAATCGAGCCCCCTCGGCCGCCACCGACACCGCCTCTTCGAGCGGCATGTATGGACTCTTGAGCCGCCTCGGCGCCTTCGCAAACGTGCAGTAGTGACAGGAATCGCGGCAGAGCTGCGTGAGCGGCAGGAACACCTTCCGCGAATATGTGACGAGCGGGCCGTGACCCAAGTCCCTGAGCATGGCCGCGCGCGGACCGAGTTCCGCCGAGGAGGCCGCGATCAAGGCTTGCGGGCTCGCCGTCGATGCGGTTCGGCGCAACAATGACGCCATCGGACCGCCCTCGGGACCGTCATCGACTGCCGCGCGCAACGCCTCCAGATCCTCGGGCGTGTCGATGTCGAACGACACGGTCGGTTCCCGCAGCTCGTGGGCGCCCGCGCCTGAGTCGCCCAAATGCCTCGAAAAGCTGCCGGGGCCGAACGACGGCTGAAACGAGCCGGCGGGCTCCGCCAGAACCAGGTTCGTTCCGGTTCCATCCTTGCAACGCACGAGACCGATCGTGCCACTCTCCGTTCCGCGCAACCGAAGGTAGTCCCCGACCAAGCGCTCGAGCCCCTCGGCCGTCAGGGTCGCGAGATCGCAGGGGAGCAAGACGGCAAGGCTCGCGCGGTGCGTCGCCGCACTGCGAAGCCCCAGCACGCAGGCGTGATTCAAGGAGCTGTCCTGATCGTCGACCACCACCGCCCCCCGGGCACGGGCCGCCGCGGCCACGCGCGCATCGGGAGTTACGACGATGATGCCGGAGAACATATCGGTGCTTTGCAGCACATCGAGGGTGCGGCACGCGAGGAGATATGCGAACTCCTCCCGCGCTTCCCCGAGCGCGCCGGCCAAACGCTGTTTCGCCGCCGCGAGGCGCTTGACCGGCATCACCGCCCAGATCGCGGCCGCGCCGGCGCTCAGCCTCGCCGCCTCTTCCGGACTCGTGGCATCGGCGCTCATCGGACCGCTCTCATCGCTCATGAGACGATGTTACACGCCATAGCGCTTCTTGAGGCGGGGTACCACCCGCTCCGTAAACAGCGTCAGGAATCGCGCCTGATCGGGTCCCGGTGCGTGAAACACCAGATGATCGAATCCCAAATCGACATAGGCGCCGATCTTCTCCGTCACCTCGTCCGCATCGTTCGATACGATCCAACGCGAGGCGGTGCGTTCGACCGGCAGCGCATCCGCCAGCTTTTCCATTTCCTTGGGGTCCCCGACGTGCTCTCGTTCTTCAGGCTTCAACGCCAGCGCGCCCCAATAGTGCGTGTCGCTGGCGGCCCGGTCGCGGTCGGTGTCGAACGACACCTTCATTTCGATCATTCGCTCGAAGGCTGAATCTTGGCTTCGGCCCGCGGCGGCAAGCCCCGCTTGTACGTTCGGCAGCAGGGTGTCCGTGTACAACTCGCGCTTTTTGCCGCTGGTGCAAATGAAACCGTCGCCCTCCATGCCGGCGAGCTTGGCCATGAACGGCCCCGCGCCCGCCACGAATAGCGGCACCGGCGTCGCCGGGCGGTCGTAAAGGGTCGCCAAGCGGGTCTTGTAGAATTGACCGTCGAAGCTCACGCGCTCCTCGGTCCAGAGTGCCCGAATCAGCCGAAGCGCCTCGCGAAAGCGCGCGGTGCGCTCCTTCTGCTCGGGCCAATCGAGCCCGGTGGCGGGCACCTCGTTCAAGGATTCTCCGGTCCCCATACCCAGCACCACGCGGCCGGGAAATAGGGTGCCCAAGGTGGCGAATGCCTGGGCGACGATCGAGGGATGATAGCGAAAGGTCGGGGTGAGCACGCTCGTGCCCATGACGATGCGCTGCGTTCGGGCGCCGAGCGCACCCAGCCACGACAGCGAAAATGGCGCGTGGCCGCCGGTATGCCGCCACGGCTGAAAGTGATCGCTGATCCACACCGAATCCAAGCCGAGCTTCTCCGCCAGCACCGAGAAGTCCAGCAGTTGGTTGGGTCCGAATTGTTCGGCGGATGCCTTGTATCCCAGCTTGATCATGATGAGCCCTCGTCCGACTGTCGCGAACCCGCACCCCGCCGGCGAAGCAGCCCGAGGCAGGCCTCCGCCAACCTGCGCCGCTCGGCGGCCGACTTCATGAGAATGGGAGCCGTCTCGAGCTCGGGATCTGCGGCCCCGCGCGCGGCGATCAGGGCGCGATCCCCCTCATCGATCAGCATCGCATCCAAAAAATCGCCGTATTGCCGGGCAATCTCCAGAGAAGACACCGGCAGTTCGAGCTCGTTCATGATTTTCGCCGCCGGACCTTTGACGGCCGCGCCCCCGATCAAGGGCGACACGGCGATCACCGGCGCCTGCGCACGCCGCAACAACTCCCGGATACCCGGCACCGCCAGAATGGGCGCAATACTCAAGTATGGATTCGACGGGCAGAGCACGATCCCACCCAAATCCGGGCGCTCGAGGGCGGCGCGCACCTCGGGCGACATGGCGGCGGAGCGCTCGGCGCCGTAGCGGAATCCACGCACCGCGGGAGCGCACCGATGCTTCACGAAATACTCTTGAAAAGGCAGTTCGCCGAGTTCGGTCGAGACGGTCGTCGGCGCCGGCTGATCGCACATCGGCAGCAGCTCGATGGCGACCCGCAACCGCCGGGCGAGCATGCGAGTGATCTGCGTCAGCGTCGCTCCTTGCGATTGCAGGTCGCGCCGATACAAGTGCAGGGCGATATCCCGGTCACCCAGCTGAAACCAGGTGTCGACTCCCAGCTCGCGCCACTCCGCCTGCACCCGCCAAGTTTCGTCGGCTCGGCCCCATCCTTGCTCGCTGTTCGCGACCCCGGCGAGCGTATACAGCACCGTGTCGAGATCCGGGCAGATCGGCAGGCCGCGGTGCTCGAAATCGTCGCCGGTGTTGACGATGACGGTGAGCGCATCCGACGCCAGGACTTGCTGCAAGCCGTGCGCCAATTTTGCGCCGCCGACGCCACCGCACAATGCGACGATGTGCTGCATCGACGGCTACTTGAACAAATCTTCGGACAGCGGCCGAACGAGATCCGCCGCCCGCGCCGAATCATCCCGCCACGCCGCCGGCAATCCGCGGGCCAGCACCACGGGGCGCCCCTCGGCGCCCTCTCCCATGATCAACGCGGCCGCGGCCGCCAGCGCATCCGCCGTTGCGACTTGCGTCACCTTGAGCTGGCGCCCGAATCGGTCCTCCTCGCCGCGGCGGTCGAGCAACGTCACGAACCCCGACGCACCGATCGCCGTCCCGCATACCCCACGCCGCCAGGGGCGGCCGAAGGTATCGGTGATCACGACGGCGGGCGCGGCACCGAGCATGGCCCGCAGCGACTCGCGCAGGCGGTGCGCCGACCCATCGGGATCCTCCGGCAGCAACAGCACGCGGTGGTCGGAGCCCGGAACGTTCGACTGATCGACCCCGGCGTTCGCCATCACCAAGCCGAGCCGATGCCTGACGATGAGCACCTGAGGAGCGCAGCGCACGACGTCGGTCGCTTCGCGCAAGATGACTTCGACCAGGCGCGGATCCTTCCCGCAACGCGTCGCCAGCTCCCGCGCCCGCGCGGACACCTCGACGGAAATCAGGTCCACGAATCGGTTCTCCGATTTCGACACGATTTTCTGACAGACGAGGAGCACGTCTTGATCGAGCAGGCG
>JBEKHK010000073.1:0-9882 GCA_050012315.1 Steroidobacteraceae bacterium
GGTGTGGATGCTGCCGCGGCGGTGGCTTTTGAATACATAGCCAATCCAGACGCCGCATTTAACGGCTTTTTTGCGGCCATACAATCGTTGGGACAGTACGGCTTGACGGCAACACCGGCGGAGTCGGATCTCATCTTGGAGTTTCGTGTTACGGCCGCGCCGCTGACGGCAGGCGCTCCCGTGCAATATCTGACGTATTTGAATCTGAGTGTGGTGGATACTAAGAGTCACTACGTGTTATGGACATTCAGATCACCTTTGCAGGTGACAAAGCGAATCGACGAAGATGTACGGGCAAGCGTAGCAACCTTGATCAATTCCATGAGGTCGCCGACTGCACCTGGGGCGCCGCAAAGCCGACAGTGATCACGGGCGGCTCGGGGTCGGTCAGAGGCAGACGATTGTGAATTCACTGCCGACTGATGCACCAGATACTTTCAAGCATGACGAATGAAGAACCAAGGTTGCTCGATGGGTGTAAGCGGAGGTCAAAGGTGGATATTCAATCTACGAAGCGTTCTCGCGTCTTAACAATTACCCCTGGTGGCGGCCGCTCTTACCAAATGGCAGGGGCGCTGGCCATATACCTGGCTGATGGCGAGGAAACTAGCGATTCCTATTCAATTTCGGAGTGGTGGTTGGATGCAAGGCAGTCTGGGCCTGCTCCGCACTCGCACGACGTCAACGATGATATCTTTTATGTCCTTGATGGCACGATGACGTTCTATATTCAGGGCCAAACCATAGAGGCTCCAAAGGGCGCGTTTATCCGTATACCTGCTGGTGTCGTGCACGGCATTGGGAACAACTCTGATTCTCGTGCCGGCGTGCTCAATATTTTTATTCCCGGCGGCTTTGAGAAAGAGATGCGCCACCACGGGCCTCTTTAGAGTTTGGCGCGTAAGCCGACGAAGGCAGTGCGGCCCCAAGTGCCGTATTGATAAACCGTCTCGTACCATTTATTCGTGGCGTTATCCACTCGAGCGTAAAGCTCGAGCTCATCGGTCACCGGATAGGAGATGCGCAGATTGAGCAGCGTGTACCCGCCCAGCCGTACGTTCTCGACGGATGAGGGACCGAAATACTGGTCCAAGCTGGGTCCGCCGTAACGTGCCTCAATCGTCGTCTTGACGCTGTGCGGCCAGGTGTAGTTCAACGACAGGTTGGCAGCGTCCTCTGGACGCCGATAAAGCTGCTGGCCATAGGTCGGAGATCCCGGAGTTTCGTCCTCCGTTTTGATATGCGAGTAATTGGCCGATACGGCTAGAGCGGAGGTCAGCATCGCGGAGGCCTGCAGTTCGACGCCGCTCGCCTTGGCCCGGTCCACATTTGCGTAATAACCGAAACCCTGTCCAAGGGTGTCGCAGAGCGGGCTGCCAGGACAATTTTCGAACTCGATCAGATTGATGAAGTGGGTCAGGAAATAGGTTGCAGAGAGTGTCACCCGGTCGTTCCATAGATGCTGCTCCACGCCGCCGTCCCCGCCGGTGGATTGCTCCGGTTTGAGCGCGGTGTTGCCGTACGGACTGTAGAGCTCATAGAGCGAGGGCGCCTTGTAGCCCTGGCTCCAGCTCGCGCGTAGCACGGTCGATGACGGCAGGGACCAAGCCACGGCGACCTGCCCAGTATAGTGCGGGCCGAAGGTGTCGTAGTGATCATGCCGTTCGCCAGCGGTCAGGGTCAGGCCCGAAATCGCCTCGCCTTGCAGTTGCACGTATTCCCCTACTTCGCCGGTTTGAGCGTGCGTGGGGGCAGACGGCGTGATATCTGAATCTGACGAGCTCTTTTCCTGCTGTAGGCCGAACACGGCCTGATAGCTTGGGACAATAGCCCAGGTTCCCTGATATTCCACCCGGCTGTTGTTGCCCCTGTAGCTATCGCTTTCGGTAATGGGATCGACAGCGCTGTTATAGTCTGAGTGCTGCGTCGTCGTGTACTCATATGCAACACGATTCTTCAAGTGATCATCGAAGAAATTGAAGTTGAGGCCGGTGTAGTCAAATAGCTGCCGCACGTCCTCGTATTGCGGGTAGTTGGCCAGCACGTAATCGGGCGGCGGAGTGCCGTCGTAAAAGACCCGGCTCTCGGTCCAATAAGCGCGCTCATCGAACTGCACCTCGGGGGTGAAATCGTAGGTGGCCCGTCCGGACACCACCGAATCGTGAAAGGAATCTGGGGTGGTGCCCCCATAACGCTTATCGAGTGTCGGCACGCTGTCGGTCGCATAGTAAGTAGCGCCCACCCGGAAGCTCCAGTCGTCAAATTTGCCGCCAATACCGCCTTTCGCGAGAGCGGTGCCCAAACTACCACCCTCTGCTTGTACATCGGCGTCGAGCCCCGGCTGTGGTTCGGTGGTGATGATGTTGATCACTCCGCCGATCGCCTGACTGCCGTAAAGGGTGGATTGCCCGCCGCGAAAAATTTCGATGCGCGAGGTATCGCCGACCAGGAGGTTTCCGAAATCGAAATTACCGCCGATCAAGGACGGGTCGTTCAATACCACGCCATCGATGAGGACAACCGTGTGATCGGAGTCGGCGCCCCGAATGTAAACACTGGTGCTGTTGCCTGGCCCGCCGGTGCGGCTGAAGGTGATGCCGGGAGTCGTGGCGAGTAGCGCGCTCATATCGACCTTCTGGCTGTCTTGGATAGCCTGCTGGTCTAGGACCGTGACTGAATTGCCCACCTTGGACAAGGGCGCCGGGGCTCGATTGGCTACGACGACCACCTCATCCAACGAATCGTCGCTGTCCGCGGACCACGCTGATGGGGCGATGATGATGTTGAAAGCAAGGGGCGCGCACGCCGCCAAAGCGTATGCATAACGCAAGGTTTGAGTATTCAAGGCAAGCTCCCCGATGACGATGACCTAAATGACCGTCGCTCAACGCGCAGTCATCCTCCGTCGCCACTAGGGATAGTCCTCTCGATCAGCACACCCCCGGCTGTTCGATGGGCGACCACAACAAGCAGGTCTCCTGGCTTGCGGCTTGAAGTCCCTGCATCACCTTCCCGGAGCTTTCGATCCAGTGGTCTTCGATGCAGGGCGCACCGCTTACAGTTGCGGGGGCAGCCCGGGCTTGGAACCCGAGTTCCCTTTAATCCCCGTCAGGGAAACTTATCGTGTCTCGTTACGGTGCAACAAGCCATTCCGCGGGTCAAGCGCACCCCCCACTTACTCACCGAATGCTGCCCTGAGGGGCGCCGTCAAAGTCTCGTCATATGAGTATGGAGCCTACGGTAATCTTCGATTTCATGGATTCAGACGCGGACAAGATCAATGATCTTTACGAGCGACACGCTCATAAGTATGTCGCCGATCGCCGTCTGATAGTTTGGAACGAAAGTGCATGGCTCGACCGATTCAGTGCGCTCCTTCCGCTAGGCGCGTCAATGCTCGACATCGGCTGCGGATCTGGCGAACCGATAGCGAAATACCTTATCGATCAAGGCTTCGCGGTAGACGGAGTTGATGCCTCGCCAACGTTGATAGCCCTCTGCCGTGAGCACTTTCCGCAGCGATCTTGGCATTTGGCTGATATGCGCACCCTCGCGCTCGAGGACACATTCGATGGCTTACTCGCGTGGGACAGTGTTTTCCATCTCTCCCCGACGATCAGCGCCGCATGTTTCCAATTTTTAAGCGACATGCCTCACCTGGCGCTGCACTGATGTTTACCAGTGGGGCGTCACACGGCGAAGCCGTTGGCTCATATCGTGGCGAACCGCTATATCATGCCAGCCTGGCTTCCGAGGAGTATCGGACGCTGCTGCAATCAACTGGCTTTCGCGTTGTGGCGCATGTCGTTGAAGACCCAAATTGCGGCAGCCACACTATCTGGCTCGCCCAAGCCGAACGTTAGACGCATTGCCGCTATCGCCTACATGGGTTATGGAATTTCACAATAATAGCCGAGAATGGGAGTGCCCCCTGGCATGCCCGTGCAACGGTCATTTGTCTTTTGTGCCAAGTACACAGGCTGGTAGAACCGGCCGTCGATGCGTCGCACGTTTGCGAAGCCCGCCTCATGCATTAACTCTATGAGTCGCCATATCGGGATCGCGTAACATCGTGATCGCATCACATGGGCTTTCACGAATTCGGCAGCCGCATCCTCCTCGATAAAGAAAAGCGATAAATCGTAACGCTCGTCAATGTAGTCCCACACCTGAAAGATCAGGAACCGCTTGCCGTTCTCCACGCGAACACCATATGGCCTAACGAGGTTCACGCCCCGCTCCTCGACTGCGTAATCTCTCGCCGTGATCAGACAGCCACCGCCAATCTTCAGGCATGCTCGCATTTCCGTGAGAGCCGCTAGCAGGTCTGTATCGGTTAGGAGATGAGCGATCGAGTTGTCGCAAGAGATAACGATATCGAACTCGCGTCTGTGATGGGTATAAGCCTGACGCATATCGCAAACGGAAAAATCGATGTCTAAGGCGCGATCGGCCGCTTCCTTCCTGGCGCGCTTGATTGCGCTATTCGAGAGATCCGACGCGGCCACCGAGTAGCCCTGTTGGCTCAACGCGATCGCCTGAGTACCTATGCCGCACGAGACATCCAAAATTTGTTGAGACCGAGGCCACTCCCCCCCCTGATCAGGCCGGCCAAGCTCTCACCTTGGCGACGTATGCTTTCATCCCAGTTCGGAAAGATCAGGTGATACAGCGGTGTTAGTTCTTCGTAGAAGGCATCCATGGCTATGGAAATAGCCGACATAGTTCGCCGGCACAAGAGGTCTTCCAATCGGCCAGACATCGCCACTGCCTGGGGCCGCCCATTGATAACCTTCTATTGGCCATGATCGAGGACTTCAGGTCTTTGTTGCTTTCAGCATTTTCCGCAGAAAGCCGCGGCATCGCACGCCCCGGCGCGCATCGAGGTAGCCCGTTGCCAAGCGCGCAGCGCAGCGGCGCATGATTCGAGCGCGGTTCCGAAGCCGCAAAGCTGACGGTCGCCGAGGACGGCTTCGGGTCGATTCCCGAAATTGGACCGCCGACGGCGGCAAAAGGCCCGAAAGCCTGCATTAGCCCATATGCCGTCGTGGCTATAATTGATGGGCACGCTCGCTATTTAGAGATAGTTCAAGGACGACATGAAGACCACGCATCGATTCGTAATGACTGATGATTACATTGCAAACGCGCAGCGCATGGCCATTAGTCAAAATAAGACGCTGAAGTTTTTTTACCAGACTTGGTGGGCATGGTGGTTACCGCGGGTGGTTATAGTTCCATCCATGATTGTTCTCTATCTGATGAATCTCGGATCTACTGCGGTGCTCTTGGGCGTCATATTGGTCCTTTCGTTCACTGGGGAGTGGTTTGGTCGGCGAAATTTGGCGAAGGCGCGCAACAGAGTCCGAGGCAAAGGAACGACTACAAGTCTCTCCATGGATGAACAGGAGATCGCGATTGAGAATGCGAATGGCAATTCGCATCTAAAATGGTCCGCGATGTTGCTACCAGCCATTTATGCGGATGGTGTATTAATAAAGTTCTCCCGCTTGGCTGTGGTCTGGCTTCCCGATCAAGCCTTGATTGAAGGATCGCCTGCCGATGTGCGGAGGTTGCTCGCCGAGAACGTCAAAGATCCGACCACAGGGGGCTAGATTGGACATAAGGTGGATTCCATACCGTGGGCATTGCGCTCTGTCCAGAGTGCAAGATCGAGCCACCTGTAAGCGGACTGTCGCCAAAGACTGCAGGGGGTCGATAGCCGCTGGTAGTTTTCTTAGCTCATAGGATCTCAAGCGAAATGTTGCAACCCGTTCGAGAACTATCTTGGGAATCAATATCCGATCCCATGCGGTCGCAACAGAACCCTACGTGGCACGACGTTGAAACACGCATCCAATCTCTCGCAGTGGACAAGTCGGGTTCCGTGTTTCTCCGAGCAGCGAATGGAAGGACGATGTCAGTCGGTGGTGATCAAGGCAAGGGCTACATAGTTGGAATCTCTCACAACGACGCTCATCAAAACTTGTTAGCGCCAATTTCTCGACGAGCGGGGACGGTGAGCCTGGTCATTGGTTTTCAGCCATCAGATTACCCCTGCAGGATCGTCGTTGAATTGAACGCCGCGCTGAAAGTGGCGCGCGCCTTTTTCAATACAGGACGGGCCGACGAATCAGAAGAGTGGAGTGGAAATGATGCCCCCCATAGCGGACACAGGTGACTGCCTGCAGTGGGTCGGAAGTGGACTGACCATCAAGAGACGTTCGAAAGCGGGTAAAGCACCGGCCATCCAGGGCAAGATTTCTTCATGGGCGCATTATTTTTGCCGGGAAAGCAGAAATCCGCCGATTAGGCGAATGGTGCCGAAAATCCTTGATGTTTAGGGAACACGGCGACGCCTACCAAGCAAAAAGCTGACACTCACGTACGGTTGATTCGGGCTGCGAAGCGTCCCTTCGCCGACCAGATGCCCGCGAAGGCGTGACCCGCGCTCGGTATGATGCTGCATGTTTGTGTGATAACTGGGGAGGGACTGGCCGATGACGATCTCCGGCGGATGTCTTTGCCGGGCGGTGCGTTACAGCGTCGCCGCGGACGCAATCGCAACCCGAGTTTGCTGGTGCCGCGACTGTCAGTACTTCGCAGCGGGAAGCGCGACGGTAAACGTCGTGTTTCCGACCGCCGCGGTCACGATGACAGGGCCGCTGCGCGACTATTCAAGCATTGCGGACAGTGGCAACCGCATGCATCGGCAGTTTTGCGAGCGCTGCGGGACGCCCGTATCGAGCACGGCGGAGGCGCGCCCGCATCTGACGATCCTACGGGCGGGAACACTGGATAACCCCGAACTCGCGAGGCCGTCGCTCACGATCTGGACAGACTCAGCGCCGTCGTGGGCATGCGTCAACGAGGCATTGCCGCGCGCGCCGCGTCAACCGCCACCGGCGGTTTGACTTTGCGGGATGACGGCGCACAACCGGCTTGATCGCCCAGAACCGGGCATTCCGCCGCCGCGGTAGAATCTAACGTCTCGATGGAACTCGTTGAGGGGAATCGGGTGTCACTCGTTGTTTTTCTGAGAGGAGTGAACGTCGGGGGCCACAGGACTTTCCGGCCGACCAAGCTGGCCGAAGCACTGGAGCACCTGGGCGCCGTTAATATTGGCGCGGCGGGCACGCTAGTCCTTCGGCAGCCAATGACCCAGGCCCAAGCACGCGCCGAAGTGGCCCGCCAACTTCCGTTTGTCGCCGAGATCGTCGTTTGCCAGGGCCGCGACATTGCGAATCTGATATCGAAGAACCCCTTCGAGGGGCAGTCGGTCCAAGGTGATGTTGTCCGCTTCGTCAGCGTGCTGTCCCGGCGCCCTCGCTTGACGCCCTCAACGCCCATGCAATTCCCGTCCAGTGGTCCATGGCTGATGAAGATCCTCACCAGACGAAGCCGATTCGTCATCGGAATGTACAGACGCCACATGAAGGTCATTGGATTGCTTGGTGCGCTGGATCGGCTCTACGGGGTCTCCTTGACCACTCGCAACTGGAATACCATCGCGGCGATCGCCAGAGTGCTTCGTAACGACCGATCTGACTAAATGAATCCCGGTCGGTGAAGATTTGATCGTTCTCCCGCCGAGATCCCTAAGCGGATAAATGTATATGAGCATTCAATTGCGTTATATGGTGCTCGAGTCAAAAAAAGTACACTGCGCGACCGTGCCTATGCAAAATCATCGCGGAGATGCTTCCCCCGCTTCCCTGGCGCGCCGGGAAGGTTGGGTTTCTCCCGAAACTCGAGGAGAAAGCCGATGCGCAGACTGATTGTGTGGGGTAGTACTTGCCTGCTCGTTATCTCAACCGCCCTTGCCGACTCGCAGCAACCCGAGTTGCGGATAACGCCTGCCTCCGGCCTGATTGACGGACCGTTTCACGTCGTGGTCCGGGATCTCGTGCCGGGTACGCGCGTCAAACTGAGCGCCTCGCGACCGGACGATCGAGGCCGAACCTGGACAGCGGTCGGTGATTATCTCGCCGACGCCGACGGGCGCATCGATGTGGACGTCGCGCCTTCGCTCGGGGGCAGCTACGAGGGCGTCAGCCCGCACGGTCTCTGGTGCTCCGCCTTGCCGGTGGAGCCCGAGCGGTTGAGTGCGTACCTGGACGAGTTGCCGAAGCACCCCGAGCTTGGAACGGCACCGCATCTCGATGTGAGCGCACTCTACACGGTTGAGCTCAGAGCCAGCGTGGACGGCAAAGCGATCGCCCACGCTACGGCCACGCGCACCTACGCCGCGGGTATCAAGCCGGAGGAAGTGACGGTGCCTGGCGTGCGCGGCCGATTCTTTCCGGCAGCTGCTGGGGTGCCGCCGGGCGTACCCGTTCTGGTGCTCGCGGGCTCCGGCGGGGGACTGATGGATGCTCAGGCGGCTCTGCTCGCAAGCCATGGCCACCCGGCCCTCGCGCAGGGGATTTTCGACTACAAGGATTTGCCGCCCACGTTGCGCAACATTCCGATCGAGAGTTTTCGGGCGGGGGCACGCTGGCTCGAGCAGCGCACCGGTGCTCGTCGCGTGGCGGTGATGGGCACGTCTCGAGGTTCGGAAGCGGCGGGCCTGGCGGCCAGCTACTTTCCGGAGGATTTCGCCGCCGCGGTTGTCTATGTGCCTTCCCATTTGAGCAACGGTGCGATCGATGAGAGCGTCCACAACGAAGGTTCCGCTTGGACCTATGAGGGCAAGCCGCTGCCGTGGGATCAAGGCGAGACCGACTCGAATAATGCCGACGCATCGGTGCACGCCTCGACACCGCCGGGATTCCTCGCGACGCCCTATTATCTGAAAACCTGGAGTGACCCGCACATTGCGGCGACAATCGGCATCCCCTACGAGCGGATGCGGGGTCCTGTGCTGGCTATCGGCGCAGGCGCCGATGAAATGTGGCCATCGTTTATCGGAGCGGAGCAGATTGGCCGGCGGCTTGCGGCCCACGGGAAGGCCGATCAAGCCGAAGTCCACATCTATTCGGGCGCGGGCCATATGGTGTCGCGCGTGGGAACCGGCGGCCCCCTATCGCCCTTCGTATATCATCCGGTCGCCAAGGACTTCGAGGCGACCGGCGGTCTCCCGGTTGCGAATTGTGAGGGATCCTACGATGCCTGGGGCAAGGTCATCGAGTTCCTCGCCAAGGTCAAATAGCGACCACCGTACGAATCGGCCGATAGTTCTCGATAACCGCGCAGGCAGGCAAGAGCCCCCTGTTGACACGCGCTCGCGCATCTCCGATACTTCACCATATAGAAAAGTATTGGCCCGGAGAGACGATCTATGTGGGCGAAAGCTTGGGTGGTTGGGCTGGCTTTCCTCGCTTGTGCGAGCGGCGCCATCGGCGCACAAGAAGCAGGGGCTGCTTACTCTGCGATGGCTCCTCTCACACGATATCTATCATCGAACGAGGCTGACGAGATCGCATTGGCGAAGAGTGCAGCGCCGCCGTCGATTTCCGCCGACGCCGATGTGTTGACGCTCACCAGCCACGGTTATAGGACAGCGATCAAGGGAACCAACGGTTTCGTCTGCTTGGTCGAACGTTCTTGGGCCGCAGGCTTTGCCGACGCCGAGTTTTGGAATCCCAAGCTTCGCGCGCCGATATGTCACAACCCCGCCGCGGCACGTACCGTGCTTCCTGGCTATATTGAACGGACTGCGTGGGTTCTCGCAGGTGTGTCGACTTCAGAAATGATAGCCCGCACGCGGGCCGAGCTCGTCGCCAATACTTTCGTGCTGCCCGAAGCCGGCGCCATGTCTTACATGATGTCGAAGCAAGCCCACCTGCATGATGCCGACGGCCACTGGCACCCGCATGTGATGCTCTATCTTGCAAATACCGAAGCCGCCGCCTGGGGTGCAAATCTCGAGGGCTCGCCGAT
>JBEKHK010000074.1:0-9717 GCA_050012315.1 Steroidobacteraceae bacterium
CTAGCACTAGAGCTGAAACTCAAGTTGCCGGCAGCCGAAGTCACATATCCCCCCGTCAGCTTGCTGGTATTGGTCATTTTGCCGATAGTTGGATTGGCCTTGGTACTCGTACCTTGGCGGCAATTGCATTCGGGTTCGGCTTGGCAGCAGGCCTTTTCGCGATGGTGCCAACCGTGGTTCTGGCTCGGGGTCACTATCATTCTCTGTGTCGTCGGCGAGAGCTTGTTCCTGGTAATCAAGGAACACTTGCCCAAAGCGATAGCAGAACTTGCGGAGGAATTTGCGATCACCGGAACCGTTTCTGTCGCGGTGAAGGGATATAAGGAAACGACGCCGCTCGCACTAACTGCGTCACTGGCGGGGTTGCTGGGGTTGGCGATTGGTGCGTATTTCTTTCTGACGCGGGGAATGAGCGACATTTTTTCGAGTCGACGCGAGCGCTCGTATTGACACCTAGCATCGTCTACTGGCAGATTGTGGTGCGACGGGTTCGATGACGTCTGTCACAGGGAGGTGGCAATGGTGCGACCGATACGTACTCGACCGCAACGATCCTGCTACCCAACTCTTTGGCGCTTGATTTTGGGCGCGGCAGCCCTTGGTACGGCATATGCCGCTGACGCCGCGGGGCAGAGCGAGGAGGTCAGCACGCCCAGTTCGAGCCGTGCTGAGAAGCCAGCAGCACAAACGGCACCCGCCGACCGGCCCGTTGCGCCGGCTGGGGACGACAAGGCTAAACCAGGCGCGCCTCCCGCCGTAGCACCCCATTCGAAGCCTCCCGCTCCGGGGAATGCAATCAAGCCTCAACCCGTCTCCTCGAGCGGATCTATCTTCGGGGATGCCAGCCGCATCGCCGCCCAACCAGACACTGCGCGTGCGATGCTGGCGGTGTACGGAGTTTCCCTGCCCGTTGACGCGGCCAAGAATCCTTTTCTGGCCCGGGTCGCATTTCTAAAGGCCGCGCGTGTTGCAGCGGAACCGGTGCAAATTACGACGCCTGGCAATGCGCAAGGCGCCGAATCTCTCGGGCTGTTCTCCGCAAGCGACGTGGCGAGCGCTCTCGGATCGCTGATTGCGAAGCGCGTCAAGCAGGATGCGGAACTCCTAGCGCTAGAAGCGCTCACGCGGGAACTCGAAAAGATCAACCAGGATCCGCGCTACGACAAACCTCTCGACAAGCTCTTGCCCCAGAGCATGAGATACCTCGAAACCATCAATCCGTCCGCTGCATCACCATCCATGTGGAGCGTTCTACAGACCGACTTCCGGCAGGATCTTCAGATCACACCGAACAATCTGCCGCCCTTCCTCGACAGCCTGCATTCCGCCAATACCGCCCCGCCGCTCGAGCAGTATTTCATCGACATGGGCGCATCTCTTGGTGCTCAGATCGCCGTCGGGGGACGCACCCCGTATACCATCGTCGATGCGCTCGCCAATCAAAGCAATGCCTTCTATCAGCGTCAGTTGCAGGCGCAAACGAGCGTGGGTGCTACGTGGCCCGTGCTCCGCGAATTTCAGCAGGCAGACGCCGCGGCTCAGGCGCTCATGATCTTTTCGCATACGTTTTCGGTGGACAAGAAATCCGAGTGGCAAACCGCCGATCAGGTCACCGACTACCTGAGGACTACCGTGAAGGCCGCGGGAGCGCAGCCTGCCGATCCTCTGTATCTCCTCCTGGGGCTTTCATACGTGCGTGATGCAGCGAGCTACCGAGTTGTTGCGCAGGCGTTGTTCCCTGGACAGTCCGCCGACACGGCCGTCACGTTGCTGGCTTCCAGCCTCGCGGGTTACGTGGGACGTGGCACGGACTTCGCCAGTGCGATCGCTCCGCTGTTGAACCAATTTGCGAAACTGCAGACGGATGTGAAGTCTCTGCCATTGCAGTCATCACCCCAGCCTCCGACGCTCGCCGATGTGCACGCGCTGGTTACGGATCTCGGGGGGCTCGCCTCCAGCGTGACTAAAGTCATCAACACTGTCGAGCCGAACACGGTGTCAGGATCTGTTCAGCAGTCGATCGACAAGTGGAAGAATGAGCTGGAGACATTGGCGCAGATCGCGACGAGCGCCCGCGCCGGTGACTATCAAGGAGCGATGGCGGCGCTCATCGTCGAGTTGCCCGAGCTGTTGCCGCAGGAATGTGGAGGTCCCGCCAATGGCTCCGAGAAAGGCCAGTCCTGTCATATCGCGGGCGGCGGACTGGTCGACTTTATTGCCCAGAAGGGACCGCTGATCGCAAGCCTCGCGCAAGCCAAGAGCAGCGCCGATTTCACCGCGGCGCTGGATAGCTACGCGCTGCCAGCCGGGAGCTTCACGCAGATTCAAAATGAGACCCGAAGCTTTACGTTGAACGCCTATTTCGGCGCGGAAGCGGGCGCGGAGATCCTGAGCGGCAATCTCGGCGGGAGCGGCGCCCGACGAGTCGCGCCGCGGCTCGGGTTCACGGCTCCCGTCGGCATCGCCTACAACTGGGCGAAGGTTTCCGGCGATGCGAAAGACACCGACTGGCATTTTGCGACCGGATCGCAATCTGTTTTCGTGTCCGCCCTCGATGTAGGCGCGATTGCATCGTTCAGGCTCGGATCCGGTGGCGGCGGCCAGATTCCGCCGGTGCGCTGGTCCAATATTCTGGCGCCCGGGCTTTTCTATGTGTGGACCATGAAGAACACCCCTTTCTCCATCATGGTAGGCACCGAATACGGTCCGGAGCTGCGGCAAGTGTCGACGACATCCGGGAATACCCTCGATCGAGCCGCGTGGCAGCTCCCAGTAATCGCTTTCGCGTTCAACATTCCGCTGTTTCAGCTTTCAGGCCGGACTACCTCGACGCTGGATGCTCCCGGCAATTAGATCAGGCCATGCCATCCTTCACCCAAATCGATATTGCCGCGATGAAGTCCGCGCTGCGCGAGCGTATGGGATGGCGCGCATCGCCCCGATCGCATGGCTTGCCCGCGGGAGTGCTCGGAATCGGCTTCGGCTGGAAACGCGCCCTGGGCAAAAGAGTGACCCCCAATTGCCTGCGGGTCTATGTGCGGCGCAAGCTGCCGAAGGGTCGACTTCCCTTGCACAAGTGCATCCCCAAGCACCTGCACGGAATTCCCATCGACGTAATCCCCACGAGCGCGATCCGGGCGCATGCGGTCACTGCGATACAGCCTGGCACGTCGATCGGAGATGCCGACGGGCGCTCCGGTACCCTCGGGTGCATCGTGACGGATGGCACGGCCCAGTATCTGCTCGGCAGCTGGCATGTGATGGATTATCAGAACGCAGGCGATGGTGCGCCCGTGTACATGCCGCCACCGAGATCTGGCGCCGCGAATGTTCCGGTCGGAAGCATCGTTCAGAGTCCCAATATATCGCTCAGCCCCGCGACGCCGATTCCGTTCGACGCGGCCATCGCAACGCTCGCGGGGGGCGCCCCCGTCGATCCCACGTTGCCGGGACTCGGCAGCATATCGGCGACACTTGCCGACCTCAGCGTCCCGCACGACCAGTTGCCGACGGTCACGATGGCGGGTTGCGCGACGCAGGGTCAGAGCGGCGCCATTGAGGCGATCGCCGAGGACGTGCAGATCATCTACTACAACGATTCGAGCGCTACCGGATATCTCGTCAATCAGATCGGCATCGTCGGCAACGGTGGCCCATTCAGCGACGAAAGCGACTCCGGGGCGCTCGTGGTCACCCAAAATGATTGGTGTCCGGTGGGAATCCTGGTGGGCGGCGGTGCCTCTACGGCGGAAATCGAAGCTCCGCATTCGTTCGTATCGCCCATCAGTGTCATCCTGGACCACTATCAGGTCACCATCGTGTCCTGAATCGGTGAGCTACAAGGCAGCTTGCTCGCGATTGGCCTCCTAATGCAAGGCGCTAAGCGCCGGTTCCAGCCAGGAGAATAGCAAACGCCCCACCGACGGAAACTGCGACGCGAGCAATGCGAGCAGCGGCAATGCGCCGTAGGATGCCACGCGAATATAGAAGCTCCAATCGAGCTTTCCGGGGCTGCCGTTCGCAAGCTTGCTCAGAATGGCATCGCGGTCCATCTGCGCGAAGCTCGCCACGATGGCCGCGCCGAAAACGACGAACACCCCGGCGAGCGCCCACACGCCCGCGCGCCCCGCGAGGAAGGGATAGGCGGCGAGCGCCGCGAGCGACAGGACGAAACCCAGACTCAGCAGTACGACGAGATTCTTGAGCTGAGCGGACTCGAAATTGATCAGTGAGATATAGCGCAGCGCCACGAACTCCTCGGCGACCGAGCGGCAATTGGCGTGGGCGGGATCGGTTGGCTTCAAAGGCTCCGCGGCCGGCAGCGTATCCGTTCCCCCTTCCAGGGCCCACGCGGGGGCGAGTTTCGTGAGTAGGGCGTCCGCAGCTCGCACGAACCGGTGCTGCAGGATTCGGACGGCATAGGACTGTTGCTGGAGCTTCCGCGCGTCGTTGTCGAGAGCAATGACTCGCCTGAAGGTGCGGGTCATGCGGTCGAGGTGCTGGGTACACTCGGCCGCGAATTCATGACAGTTCTGCAGGGCCTGGAAGCACTCCAGGGATCGGGCGGAAATGGTGTACGCTCTTCGCCAGGCATCGTCGTACCAGAGCTGAGACCAGGAATACGTGGCCGGCGGGAATCGGCCGAACGTTCGATGGAGGGGCGTGCGCTCGAGGCCTCGCAAGATTCGTCGGAGCCGGCTCCAAATGTAGAAATATCGTGCGACGGTCAGGAAGATCAGAAGGCCGATGAGAAAGCACAAGAACTGAATCAGTGAATCGAACAGGCATCCTTCGACGCTTCGCAGTGCCACCCACGGGCGCGCGAGACCGAAGGCGACCGCGTACCCTAGAAGGGTGCCTCCGACCACCTTCGGGTCCGGGTGGAACGCGAGCCCGTCGGTTGCGGTTCGCATCTGCTCCACATACGGGCGTAGCCCAGTGCCTCCCGTCCCGAGGTGCGCCGGGTCGGGTACATACACCTCCTTGCTGTCCGACAAGCGGACTTTTCGATTGAACATCCAGCTCCAGGCGTAATACATGAGGAGCAGCAGTTCCACCGTGAGCAACGGCGAGACGCCGTTGCTCAGGTAGAAGGAACGTTGCGCGAAGAACAGGCCGTCCGGACTCGCCCCGAAGGTGAGGGAACCCCAGGCGGATAAGGTGACCCCGTAGACGAGCCACGGGAACCAGCGAAAGAGGGGTGCGATTGCCGTGGAGGCACGCCGCGTCTCGATGAAGATCGCCTCCGTCAACAGCGCCGCTCCAACCAGCCCCATCACGATGTAAATAACGATCGACAATGGATTGAACAAGAGTCGACCGTCCTGCCACAGTCGCGCAACACACATGGCAACCAGCAGAAGCATCGTGCTGAGCGTCAATGTGCCGCATTTGAGGTAGTACGAATGATATTGGGTGTTGGTTCCTCGGCGGGTGGGGCTTGCGAGCTGAACTTGCCCGAGCCACGAGACGTATATGCCGAAATTCGACAACATTAGGCCCACGAACTGGAAAGCACCCAGCAGAACGAGCGCACCATGCAACAGGATCGTGACTCCCTCCGGTGGATCGAAAACGAGGCGGTTATCGAGCACGGTCGAGCCCTCGCACGGAGCGGGCGCCAAGGGATTGGCCGCGTCTCGCAATGTGATAGGCCAGAAGCCCGTGCGGCCGACGATGGTCAGCCAGAGCGGCGGCCGATCGTTCGAGTACTGAGTCGAGAGCGGATCGGCATATTCCTTCGAGGGGCACCCGTTCGGGTCCAGTTGAAACAGCACCGCATCGTAGATGCCCTCCGCCATGCGGCTTGGAAAGACCGTCAGGGGGTCCACTGTTCCCGGCGGTGCGCTTTGAGGTGTCGTCCAGTCGACGTTTCGCGAAAACAGCGGATAGGTGGTTACCGCGAGCGTCCCATTCAGCTCTCGGCCGTCACTGCCGTTCAATGTCATGAGCAGGTCTGCATCCAGCAAGAACAGTCGAGTGTTCGGAGCGGCAGTCCGCAGAAAGCGGCTCAAGAAGAGGATATCGAAAATATCAGTGGCGACGACGCCGACGTAACGGATGTTTTGCTGCTGGATGGTATCGGCAATCGACCGCAATACCGCCTCCTGTGACAACGGCTCCTGCGAGCCCGAGAAGGACGGGACGCTATCCTCGCCCGAGCTGGTGTCCTTCCAGTTCCAAGACAGCTCTTGGGCGGGAGCCGGCATCGACGCACCGGTCGCGGCGTATGACGAGGTGAGCGCATCCGAGGAGGCATTGCGCAGCCGTGACAGCTCCCGTGGAAAGGTGATGTATCGCACCGCCTGAAACCCATCTTGCGCGGCAGGAGGCTTCCCTGTCGATCCGCCGTACGCAGTCTCGTCTTCCCTCAGAATGGCGACGTTGGAGCCGTTTTGGGTCAACTTGCGCGACCTGAGAGATTCCAGCAAAAAGCGCAGAGCGGTTGCATCGTCATGCTGCGTCACGCGAAACTGCACTCGATTGGCGATCAGGTACTCTCTCTGATCGTCGCTCGTCACGGTGCCTGAAACAAAAGACAGGGGACTGAGCTCGCTTGTTTTCCTGAGATCCGCGTTCAGCTGGACGGCGGAAACCACGGAGCCCGAAAAGAAGGGACCGATCACGGACAGCGGTGCCGTGTCCGGTGCGCCCAGCGCCTTCGCGTAGCGCACCGCGTTCTCGAACTGTGACTTGTTGATTCCCGATGTGGGCGACTCACTCACCAGAAAAACGTACGTCACGTTCAAAGGGGGAGGGGCGGAGCCGGCGGCCGCGGCATCGGGAGGTTCACCGACGAACAACAGCAGGCCGGGCTGCTTCAGTCGGAAGTCATTCAAGATGTCGACGACGCGCAAGTCTTGCGACGTGTCGCCTCCTGCCGCGACTGCGGCGGGGCGCCACGGCAGCCAGTATCGGCTGAGGTACTGTTTACGATGCTGCAGCGCCGCTTCCACCGTCTCGATAGTTCGATCGAAGTAGAGAGCGAGGTGCGTCGTAACGGGATCAGGCAAAGTGACGATGAGAAACTTGAGATCAGCGTTCCACGCCACGCTGGGCAAACACCAGTCGGCCACGCTTTCCCCGAGCTGTTCAGGATCCTTGCCTTCGAGCGGCACGGATTCACCGCGTGCCGCCGCTGTCCCGTGGGCGGCTATGAACCAATCGCACGACGCCTTCCACGGGCCGGAGTCGCGATATGGAATCAACGCGTCGCAGGATGAGCCGAGGCCGCATTTTTCGCCGGCGTTGAGCTCCGAGGGGATCGGGGTCCGGTTCCGCGCCGGAGCGGCCTCCGCTTGCCGAGCCACCGGTCTGTGCGCAGGCCCCGACTCCGCGCTCGTAGTCTCGGGGCGCTGATGAAATAGCAGCGTCGCAGTGATCAGAGTCACGGCCGATGCGAGTCTTCGATCCATGAAAAGCTCCTGCGCGCCGGCCTATTCGTGGCCGTTGGACCCCTGCCTATCGCGCTTCATGCCGCCGAATGAACCTCAGGAGAAGAGGGTGTGCTACACCGCGCAATTGGCGTCCAGCGGTATCACGGTACCGCCGGCGCCGAGCGACAACAAGTATAAATAGGTGCTCAATATGTGCTCGCACGCGAGATCGGGCCGCACCAGAATCTTGGGAGGTGTCAGCTGTACGGGATTCACTTCGGAGAGAGCATCGACGTGACCGTACAACGGCGGGAGAGGAAGCTTGGGCACGATGTCGACTCGGTTGGCGACCCGGCAGGTATTGGGGACCATGTGGTTGTATACCGCCACGAAGGTCGGATCTCCGGTGCGTGGGCTCGCGTATGTGTACGAGGCGATGTTCTTGAACGCGGTGTTGGTCGCGACATCGAGCGCGAGGAGCGTCGCGAGCGCGCCACCCAGGCTGTGGCCGCAGATCATCACCGGGGTGGTCGCCGTGACGGCGCGGGGGTAGGGCAGAGTCGCGAGAGCGCCCGCGAGCGCCGGACCCGAACCGCTTCCATTGCGGAGCGATCGGTACATGCACGTGAAGCCGTCGTCCGTATGACCGGCTGCCGCCGCGAAGGCGCAGGGTACCATCCCGAACTTTGCATCCTGGATCCACTCGTATATCCCTTCGGTGCCGCGAATCGCAACGACGATATCGTCGCCGCCCGTGAGCTGAAGTACGAGGCCGATCGAAACGATATTGTCGCCGCGGCCTGGATTCATCTCGGTCGCGAGATCGTTGGCGAACGCGGTCGACACCACGGTATAAGCCGTGCCGCCTGCATCGATCGACTGGCCGCAAGGGTCCGCGGTAGACGGAGCGACGGCGTACGCGGCGTTGACCAGTTGCGCGAACTTGATGGCTTGGTTGAAATCCATGAACTCCCTCCTCGCTTGGCTAGGATTCATGTTTGCGCATGGAGGCTTTGACAGGTCCCGCGGACGGAGGGACCTGAGCGGCGTGGCCCTGTTCATGGCGTGAGCCAAAGCCGCGACGCATCATCCATGACACTCACCCGAGCGGTTCTTCCCGACCCGTACCTCAAGTATTGCACATTCATGATTGAGAGAAGACAACCGAGCAGACGCGTCCGTATCGCACTTGCACAACGGCCGGCCGGCGTTGAGGCTGGATTCCGCGAGAATTCCGTCCTATGATCTGTGACTGCATGGGAGGGGGGCGGCGAGAACCCGACAAAAACTCCGATACTAGTCAGGCTCGTCATGTCATCGGCGCGGCAGTGATGCCGGATCGGCCGTTGCCGGAACATTCAGATCTGCGACACAAGGATGGTGAAGTATGTTCGCAATTCTTACGCGCGGGTGACCGTGATGCGTCCCGAAGTCGTCACCGGCGCCTTCATCTTGGCGGCGCTCGCGGCGCTGGTGGCCCCGCTCATTCGTTATCTGGTCTTCGGATGGCGTGCCAAACGAAAGGACATCATGGACGGCATGAGCGCCTATGCTCGTTTCGCCTACTTTCAGATGTTCAGCCGCAGCGAGCTCATCCCCAAGCAAGATGAGGCTTCCGCGAACTTCGAAAAGCTCTACTCGCACTGGTATGGGCGGCGGCTCTATTGCGTTCCCGGAATTCTATTCGTCGCGGTGGGACTGATTGCGGTCGGTCTCGTGATCCTGACGGTCGTGACCGAGCGCGGCTACCTCGCCAAGAATCCGATGTTCACTCTTCCGATCACGGCCATTTCAGCGGTGGCGGGCGCTTATCTTTGGGTGCTCAACGATCATATCTCGCGGGCGCGGCGTCGCGACTTCTCGCCGGCCGATGTCTCCTGGGGGTCGCTGAGGCTGATCATTGCCATCCCGATGGGCTACGCGTTCAGCTCGCTCGCACCTGGATTCGGGCCGTTCGTGGCATTCGCCCTCGGCGCCTTTCCGCTCACCGAATTGCAAAACATGTTGCGCCGCTTGGCCAACCAGCGTCTGCAGCTGAATGGAACGCCGGAAGAGACCAGCGATGACATCGTGAAATTGCAGGGCATCAACAAGGATATCGCGGAGCGGCTCGCGGACGAGGACATTCAGACGGTCACTCAAGTCGCCTACTGCGACCCGGTTCAATTGACGATGCGCTCCAATCTGAGCTTCGAGTTCGTTTCAGACTGCATGAATCAGGCGCTCGCCTGGATGTACCTGGAAAAGGGACTGGATGGTGTGCGCCCGCTGGGATTGCGCGGCGCTCAGGAAATCATGTGCCTCATCGATGATCTCGACAATGAGTCCGAGGAACCGGAAA
>JBEKHK010000075.1:0-9701 GCA_050012315.1 Steroidobacteraceae bacterium
GCCGCGAGCCTGCTGCTCGAGATGGCGTGGCTGCGGCTATTCAGCCTCGCCATGCTGCGCACCGAATATGTGCTCGCCCTGATCCTGGCGGTGATGTTGCTCGGCATGGGATTGGGGAGCCTGATCGCCTCGCGCCGGCCGGATGCCAGGGTGCTCGCGGCGTTGCCCTGGTGCGCATCGGGCTATGCGCTCGCCGGCCTCTGGCTGTTGCCTCACGTCTCGGCATTGCTCGAGCGGGCGAGCTTCGACTCCATGGGCGCCGCCTTGGCCGTGCAGGCGCTGTTGCTGGTTGCGTTGACGCTGCCCGTGACCCTGTCCTTGGGAGCCTGGCTCCCCGCCTTGACGGCGAGATTCAACACGAATGGCACCTGGCTCTATGCCTGCAATTCGCTCGGCGCGGCGCTGGGTGGCCTGCTCTACGTGATCTTGACTCCGCTCATCGGGAGCGCCGGCGCATTAGCCTTGGCCGCGGTACTCCTGTTGTTGCCGGGACTGATCCTGGGCCGCTCTCGCCGTGCTTGGGCGGGGGTGCCGTTGGTGTTGGCCGCCGCCTGGTCGCTCGCCGTGTTGCCGCCGGTCAGGGACTTTCTGCCGAAGGCGATGGCCGGAAGCCGCGACCTGTATCGCTACGAAGATGCCATCGCCATCACGCAGGTGGTCGAGCAGTCCGACGGGCAACGGGTGCTCCTCACGGACATGCGCCGTCAGGATGCCTCGACCGACCCGACGGCGGTGTTCGTGCAAGCCAATCAGTCACGGCTGCCCTTGCTCTTGGATCCCCGGCCGCGCAGGGTCCTGTTCCTCGGCATCGGCACCGGCATTTCGCTCGCGGGCTCACTGCCGTTTCCCGGCCTGGAGCGCAGCGCGGTGGAGCTATCCGCCGGCAGTATCGCGGCCGCGCGCCGCTGGTTCATCGACAGCAATCGAAAGGTACTGCAGGACACCCGGGTCTATCATGACGACGCGCGTCATTTCCTGGCCGCAACCGCCGAAGCTTACGATGTCATCATCGGCGATGTTTTCCATCCGGATCTCGCGGGGGCAGGCTCGATGCTCGCCGTGGAGCAATTCGAGCGGGTTCGCGCGCGCCTCGCACCGCAAGGAATTTACGTGCAATGGCTGGCGCTCAACCAATTCGATGAGGACACCTTGGCCATCGCGCTGCGCAGCTTCCGGCAGGTGTTTCCGGAAAGCCAGATGTTCCTCGACGGCATGCATCTGGCGCTGGTCGGGCCGCGCGGAAAATGGGCCGGCGCTGCATCGATTGCCGCGAATTTGAATTCCTTGACGGCCGCGCAGCGTGCCGAGGCCACCGCGTCCGAGGGCGATATGGAATGGCTCGGACGCTATTGGGGTCCCATCGCACCGAGCGTCGGGCCCACCCAGCATGAATGGGACCCGGTGATCGAATTCCTGGCCCCGCGGCTGCATTATGACCCCAAGGGCGGTGCGGCCCCGGTGCTCGAGTGGTTGCTGGCGAGGCGGCCGACCATTGAACGGGCAATCGAGACCCTGCATGTCTCGCCGCCGCAACAAGAGGAGTTCAGGCGTGCCTACATCGGCACGGAATTGTGGGTGCGGAGCGAGCTCGCCGGCTGGCAGGGTTCCACCCTCGAGGCCGACCATCTGCTGGGATTGGCGTTCGAGGCCGACCCCCGCGATCGCTGGATCGCTTACGCCGTATCGGATCGTCTGCTCGCCAGCATCGAGGCCGCGCCCGAGCGTGGGCTCACCCGCGAACAGTTCTTGAGAAGGATTCTCAATATCAATCCGTGGTCGCTCGAGGCATGGCGCGCCCTATGGACACTGCAGCGTGCGCACGGCGATGTCGATGCGGCCGCGAGCCGTGCCCGCATACTGGAGTTGAGCCCATTGGATCGCGAGGCCCGAGCGGCGACGGACTGATACTTACTTATCTCGTTTGCATCCAAGAAAATCTTCAAGTACCATCCGTTCGGCGAAGTGCCTCATATATGAGGTATTTTAGCCACTGCGGGGGTTTGAGGCTAAACACGTGCAAGAAAAATCACTGGCATCTCGTTCGTTTTGGATCATTCTCATTGCCGGCATGGTGACCGGCATGGGCAACGGCAGCGTATTCGGCGCCGCGATGATGTGCTTTCTGGGCCGCGGCGAGTTCAACGATTGGGGCGGCTGGTGGCCCGTCGATTATGAGCCTCAGACATTCACCGGATTCATCGACTGCTGCATGATCGTATTCGGCCTCGCCTACATGGGAATCCTCTGGATCGCCTTGACCCGCCACGGTGCACAGGAAACCGCCGCCCGGCAGCATTAGCCGTGCGACATAACCGGTAAGTCGGTTCGGCGAGCGCTCAACCACAAGCGGAACTTAAAAAGATGCTATCAATTGTCGCAACGGTACTTGGTCTCTCGCTGGCCTTTTCCAGTATGTTGCTATCTTGGTACATTTTGATGCCGAGGAAGAAAAAGAAGCTGCAGCCGTCGGGCCACGCCCCCGAGCTGCCGCGCTAGGAGTGTGTTCTACGCCAGCAACGGGACGGCGCGAACCTCGAAACAATTAATAATTTTGACGATTTGATGTCGAGTCACGGCGGCGCTCGGTGGGCGCCCTGGGTAGCGAGCAATTAACGTGGGGGGTTGCAGATTTATGCATAATTTTAGCTGGCTTCGAATAAACGCGTGGTGCAGGCGCGGCGGTGTGCTGTCGGCACTGCTGTTGCTGGGCGTCATGGTTTCGCGCCCTGCAGCGGCGCTGCCATTGTTCGCGCGGCAGACGGGCGAGGCCTGTGCGGCCTGCCATACGGTCTATCCGGAGCTCACGCATTTCGGGCGCATGTTCAAGTTGAACGGCTATCAGCTGGACAACGGCAGAGATATCGAAATGATCTCGGATAACGGCAAGCAGGTGCTGTCGTTGCCGGCGATCCCGAACCTGGCGCTCTTTGTCATGGCGAGCTACACGCAGCTAAAGAAGGCGCTTCCGGACAGTCAGATTCCCGGAGCGCAATCGCTGAATGGCGCCGTCGACTTTCCCTATCAGGTCTCATTGCTTTATGGCGGCAAGATTGCCCCCCATTTCGGCGCGTTCGCTCAGATCACCTATGACAATGCGGGCGATACGTTCAACATCGACAATACCGACTTTCGCTTTGCCAACACGATCGTCCTGCCGAACAAGACTCCGTTGGCGTACGGCGTGTCCATCAACAACAATCCGTCGGTAGAGGATCCGTACAACACGACCCCGGCCTTCGGTTTCCCGTACTTGCCCCCGGAAACCTTCGTGCCGTCCTTGGCAGCGCCCATCGTCGAGGCGGGACAGGCCTATCAGGCGGCCGGCCCGGTGGCATACCTGCTGTGGAACGAGCAAGTGTATGCGGCGTTCGGCTTTTACCGGGAAGCGAGGACCGGTGGGGTCGGGAACGTGATTACCGGAAATCCGGGTCCGATCGACTCGACGAGCGGGGCCGTGTTGGCCGGCAACAATCCGTACTGGCGGCTCGCGTATGAGTACGACATCGATCGTTACGCACTCATGGTGGGCACCTATGGACTGCGCTTCAAGCTGTACCCCGGCAACGGGCTGCCGCTATCGGGACTGACCGATAATTACACCGATGTGGCCGAGGACTTCCAGTTTCAATTCATCGGCGAGAAGAACACCGCGACCCTGAAAGGCACGTACGTCAAAGAGAACCAGTCGCTCAACGCGTCGAGCGCTGCGGGCCTCGCGAATCCGAGCGATTGGCTCAGCTACGCCACGGTGGATCTCACCTACTGGTATGAGAGGCGCGTGGGCTTCGACCTAGGGTTCGTCAACATCCATGGGTCGACGGATCCCACGCTGTATCCGTCATCGCCCACTCAGTGCACCGCCGGAGGCGGTGGAACCTGCGGTCAGAACCTCGGGACTCCTGGAGTCGGCGGCGTCTACAACATCGGTGTCACGAACAGTGCCAACAGCAACCCGACCACCGACGCGGCGATCGCCGAGGTTTCCTATGTGCCCTGGCTGAACGTCAAGTTCACGTTCCAGTACACGCACTATACGAAGTTCAACGGTGGGACGACCAACTACGACGGCGTTGGTCGCAACGCGTCCGATAACGACACGGCGTTCCTCTACGTGTGGTTTGCGCTGTAATAAAGGAGAATCATCATATGAACACCAAACAACTGATTCTCGCGACCGTAGCTACGGCGGCCCTGTCGTTCCTGTCCACTTCCGCCGCGCTGGCTGAAGAGGCGGCGGCCGGCCCCCAACCCAACAATCCGGTGAGTGCCGAATGGGCCGAAAATAAGGCCGTCACCACCTGCCAGTGGTGTCATGGACCTCAAGGGCACAGCATCTCGCCCATCTATCCGGCGCTGGCCGGCCAGAAGGCGTGGTACATCATTGAGCAGCTGCAGGCGTTCAGAGCCCGGACGCGCGCTGACCCGTATGCGCGCGGCATGATGTGGGGAATGGCCGCGCAATTGACGGATAATCAGATTACGGCGCTCGCCGATTACTTCAGCAAGCAGACGCCGTTTGCGAGCGCTCCTGCGCCGATCTTCGGTCCGAAACCCGAGGAGATTCAACAGGGCAAGAGCATTTACAACGACGGCATTGCGGCCAGCGGCGTTCCGCCGTGCTCTGCCTGCCACCAAGCCGGTGCCGAGGGGTCGGACCAGTTCCCGCGCCTCGCCGGTCAGCACGCGTCCTACCTGACGAAGCAGCTGATAGCGCTGCACAACGGGACTCGCGAGCAGGTGGTCATGAACAGCGTGGCCGCACCGCTGCATGAGACCGAAATGAAGGCGGTCGCGGCGTACTTGGAGTCGCTGCACTAGGAGCCAGGTCGCACGGTGGGAGAGGTTCCACCGTGCGACCGCTCGATTTAAGCTTGAGCCATCTGAGTTCGATAGGATGGCGATGGATCCCCCCAACCTTCCCTCCGATTCGCCGCCGGCAGAATTGACGCGACTGCGTCAGCGGGTGGCGGAAGTGCAAGCATCGATGCCCGCACCGGGCGCTGATTACGATGCCTCCCCGCTGAGCACCGAACTCGAGCAGCTGTTGAGATCGGCACGCGCTCGTGCCGATGCCCGGCCCGAGCTGCGGCAACTCCTCATCTTGCTGGCGAGGGTGGAGTTCAAGCGGCGCGAACTCGCCAAGGCCCGCGACCTCCTGATCGAGGGGTTGGCGATGGATGCCGGCATGGCCGCCGACGCCGGCCAGCTCACGCGAGACCACTATTTTCTCGCCGGCGTGGCCGGCGACCTCAAGAACTTTCAAATCGCCGCCGAGCACTACGGCAAGGCGGCGGAATTTTCTAGGGCCGCGACGGGATTCGACGCGAACCAGAAGCTCGGCATCCGTGAACGGTTCGCCTTCGCCTTGCATGAGGCGAAGCGTTACGACGACGCCTGCGCAGCCAACCTGGAACTGCTCGAGGATGCCGAACGGCTTTTTGGAGCCGACGATCACCGCTTGAGCACGGTGCTCATCAACACGGCACAGAATCTGTATGCGCTCAAGAAGCTCGCCGAGGCGCAATCCTACCTGCAGCGCGCACTCGCGATAGCGCGGGCGCGAAGCGACCTCGAGCGTGAACAGGATCTTCTCTATCAGCTCGCGGTGCTGGCCAGCGAGCAGGGCAGAGCGGGCGAGGCGAGGGGCTACCTCGCCGAGCGCGTCGAGCGACTGGAGGGACGCGGGTCGAGCCAGCAGCTCGAGGCCGCGCGCCGGAGCCTCGAGCATTTCGACCGAAATCGGGCCCGAGCCGCAAAATCCGGCGGTGCGCCCTAGCTCAGAACAGGCTCGACAGAAACCGGTAGGCTGCGGTGGCGCGCCGATACAGGTGGATCGAGACCTCCGCGAGGATGGGCAGCCAGACGAAATTCAGGCGGAACAGCACGATGGTGAGCAAGAACACCATGCAGCTGAACTTGAAGCCCTCCCAGTCCTTGTAGGAGGCTTGCGCGGCGGTTACCAGGTTGACGCCTCCCAAGAGCACGCACAGGAAGGCGAACCCGCGGTTGATCCAACGCCATTCACGGTTCGACAGTGCGAAGTAATTGCCCAGGATGATCTTCGCGGGGTAGCCGCCGCCGAGCGGCGGAAGGATCAACATGATCGCGGCGAGCGTCCAATAAACGACCGTGGGCTTCCAGAAGGCGAAACCCGCCGGCTCGGGATGGAAGTCGAACCAGAGAGCCCCGGCGCCCAATGCGCCGAAGGCGATGAGCAGCACCCAGGCGCTCGGACTCGCTGCCTGCGGCGGTCTCCAACGCCAGGCGACGAAGAGCAACACCGCCCAGAGGATGATGGCGGCGAGAGGGCTCATCCCGCCCACCAGAAGGCGATCAACAGGCCGCTGATCCACAGAATCTCCAGCGCAATGGCATTGCGCGTGGAAATGGGAGCGGGCGGCGCCAGCTGTCGAAACGTAAAGAGCTGCGCCTGCGCCAATGCGGCCTGGAACGGTGAGCTATGGGTTTGACGCAGAGTTCGCCGCATGTACTTCAAGGTGCGGGCGGGCGCGGCCTGCATCCGCACGACGAAGCTGCGGCGCCGCACTTCGGCGCCCTCGATCAGGGCCTCGCGCAGGCAGGTGGGGCAGGGTCGGCCTGAAAATTTGAGATGCCCCTTCTCGCAGGGCGAGATCTGTCCGCTGTGCTTGCTCGCGTAGATGGACAGCGCCTCGACCCATTCGCGGGCGCTCGGCCTCGAGTAGCCGGGAGATGCAAAGGCCCGGTCGAAAAGCTGCCGCAGGCTGTCGGGGAAGGCCTCGTGCACGCTGGCCGGTACCTTGCGCACCGTCTTGTGAGCGACCTTGCCATAAGGATACAAACCCTGTTTGATGCGCCCCGCGAGCTCGCGCGGATACTTGTCGTGGTCCGAGGCCACGCCGGTGAAGGGGTGGATGCCGTAATTGAGCAGGCGGAAAATAATGGCGGCGAGCGCGAAGCTGTCCTGGGCCTCGGGGTGCGTCACGGCCTTGTCGTGGAATTCCGGCGCCAAGTATTCAGGCGTGACCTGAGGCGCGTCGTGGCGGAACTCCTCGGTGTCGATGTGGAAACCGTCGCAGTCGAGGATCGATACATACAGTTCCGCCTTGTGCACCTTCACGTTCATGGGCTTGAGGTCCACGATGGCAATGCGCTTCTCGTGCAGGCAGTTGATCAGGGAGGCGAGGTTGAAGCAGACCGTCAGGAGCTTGCCGTAGTCGGCGTCGAATCCTTCCTGGGCGGATTGCCGGCGATTCAGCAGATAGTCGAGCTCGAGCGTGCGGTCGAAGGTGATCTTGCGCATGGCGAAGCCGACGAAGCGCGAGCGGCGCAGGATCAGCGCGTCGGGCCAGGCGAGTTGCACGATGTCCTGGTACTCGGCCGGGACCTCGGGCAGCGCCGGCTTGTGATCGAGCATCCACTGGATCTTGTGCCGGTATCTCGCGAGATGTGCCTGCGAGGTGCTGGCATGGTAGATCTTGGCGACAAATTCCGGCTTGCCCTCGATGGAGAATATCTCTCCGGCGCCGCCCGATTTGCCGGTGGCGCCGAGCGTCACGAGCTCCGAGCGCTGCCCGGGCCAGACGAGCTGCACGATGTGATCAGGCTTGCGTTCGGCTGAGGGCACGGGATCGATCCAAAGGTGGGATCACCGCTCAGAGGACAAAGGCGAGCAGCAGCGTCTTGTCGTCGGAGGAGATCTCGCCGGCCCGCGGGCTCTCCAGAAGATTGCGGAGCGCGTCGTTGCCGTTCGGCGCCGTGGCCTCGCGCAAATAGGCGGCCACGGGTTCGATGAACGGCCGGAAAAAGCCGCTGCGCGCGCGGTCGACGGCGAACGGCGCCGTGCCGTCGGACATGAGCCCGATCACGCATCCGCGGCCGGGTGCGGCGATCGGGGTAAGCCGCAGATGATCCTTCCAGTTCTCGTCGGTCACAAAATAGGTTTCATCGGCATATTCGCCGTTTTCGGGGCGCGAAAGCACGGACTCCCCGGCCGCGCTCTGCACGATGGCGAAGCCGTCGCCGATATGAAAGAGGCACCCTCCACCGGGCGAGGCCACGCATCCCACCAGGGTGCATGAGTAGTCGTGCAGCGCGAGCTCGCTCGAAGCGGCGAGGTCGGCGAGGCGGCCGCGGACCGCCTCGATGGCGCTCCGAAGGGCAGCCTCGAGGGGTGCGCTGCCTTCTGCCTGCAGGTCGAGCAGGCGGCGGTCGGCATAGAGGGTGCTCGATAATTGTTCAGCCAGCATGCGCGCCATGAAGTCCGCACCCATGCGGCCTTCCCGGGCCGACCCAGCGCCATCGCACACGACCGCCACCAGCACATCGCCGGTCACCAGGCAATGGCTCGCATCCTGGCCGGGCACACCCTGGTCCACGTTGCGTTGTCCGGTCGCCGAGGCAGAGAACACTCTCCACATCTAGCGGGGGATCTTCAGGTGGACAACTGCGCCCAGCTGTCCACCGGGTTCAACTGTACCGTGCCGCCCGTCGGGGCCCGGGAGACCGCGCGAATGCTGCGGCTCAGCCAAATAAAGAGTTCCTTGAACTTGAGGCCGTTCAAGCTGAGCGCGCCCTTGTTGCTGAAATGCCCAAGGGTATCCTTGTTGGCCGCATCGCCGATTCCGATGGCCATGATGTTGACCTTGTGCGCGGTCTCGGCGCTCTTGCACTCGGCGGCGACCGCTCGCCATTCGTCGGTCGGCTCCCCATCCGAGAGCAGCATGATGATGGGACGCTTGTATGGCACGCCCGCCGTGCGCATCTGGCTCTTTTGCGACTCGATCTCATCCAGGGCGCAGCGCATGGCGGCGCCGAGCGGCGTCAGTCCTCCTGCCAAAAGCTGCGGCGGCGTGAAGTCCATGGCGTCGGTCCAATCGCCCATGATTTCCACATTGCCATCACCGCCGAAGGATATGACCAGCACCCGGCCGCAGCGGGCGGCGACCGGGTCCGCCTTCAGATCGGCGGCCAGCGCCTTGAGTCCGTCGTTGAGCAGCTGGATCTTGTTCTCTTCCTGCATGCTGCCTGAGCAATCCAGCACCAGCGCAAGCGGTGCGCGCTCGTCGCTGTTGTCGATGAGGGCGACATCCGGAATGACAGTGTTCATGCTTTACCCCGATCCCCGGAAGCTGAATAAAATCGGCGAAAAATCAACCAACGCCGCCGCATGGGCGGCAGGGCGACTGCGTTCGGGCATATTAGGATGTTTTACCGGTGCGCGCAAAAGCGTGCTCGCAGCCCGTCGGCAGCGGGGTTGCGGGCTCTGCCGGCGGGCGAATGTTAGGATCGATGCCATGGTCAATTCGTTGGCGGATCGATGAGTCAGCTGACCAATGACATCAAGGGCGCGCTGAAATCGCGGCGCTTCAAAGAGGTCACCGCCATGGTGCTCTGCGTCGCATCCGCCGTGCGCGGATGGTACGACCTCAAACACGGCGCGACCTTCGGCATCGAGATGGCCACGATGGGCCTCGTATGGGCGTTTGCGTACGGCTGGCTCACCGGCCGCCGGCTGCCGTTGCGCCTGCGCAGCGCCAGGCTCATCGGACACGTTGAGGGCGCCGGAGAGGCCGCCCGGCGCCCGCGCCGGCACGACACGCCGCTCGAGGCCGTCCTGTCGTGGGGCTTGTGGGCGTTCTTCCTGGCGCTGGTGTTGTGGATTGCGTCGGGCGCTTAGGCGCCGCCGATGCGCAAATCCTGCGCAGCGGCCTCGGCATGCC
>JBEKHK010000076.1:0-9485 GCA_050012315.1 Steroidobacteraceae bacterium
ACTCTGTACGGCGCCAGCTCCGAGGCCGGCACGCTTCGCATCATCACCAACAAGCCGCAATTCAACGAACTGACCGGTGCCTACGACATTCAGGCCAATGATGTGGACCACGGCGGAAAGGGCTACACCGGAGAGGGATTCATCAATATTCCGATCGGGGCCTCGGCGGCGATCCGGCTGGTCGGTTGGGACGAGAGAGACGCCGGCTACCTCGACAATGTGCCCGGAACGCTGACCTATCCCGCAACCTATGCCAATGGCGCCCCCGGCTCCGGCTTCACCGAAAGCAACGAGCCGCCGCCGGCCAATCCAGCCCCCAATACTCATTACTATGGCACTGCCCGGAACGACTACAACACCGTGGACACCTTCGGTGGACGCGCCGCGCTGCGTGTCGCGCTCGGCGACAACTGGACCATCACGCCGACCGTACAGGGGCAGGAGACCAACTCCTACGGCATTTTCGCGGAAGAACAGACCAAATCGGTTCCGGGTTACCCGGGTCTGTACCCCAGTCTGGGTGATCTTCAGGTCCAACAATTCCAACCGCAGCCCTCGACCGACCACTGGACTCAAGCGACGCTGACCGTCGAAGGCAAGATCAGCGACTTCGACCTCACCTATGCCGGGGGCTTCCTCCATCGTACGACCGTGGTCGAGTCCGACTACAACGATTATTCGCTCGGTTACGCGCTGGCTTATACGCGCGGACCACACTATTTCACGGACAACGCAGGCCAGCCCCTCAATCCGGCTCAGCAGGTCACGGACTCCGACGGCTACAAGATGTACAGCCATGAAGTCCGCGTCTCGACCCCGAAGAGCGACCCGGTGCATGCGACGTTCGGCGCCTTCACGGCGCGCCAAACCGATGCCTTTTTCCAGAACTTCACGATCCCGGGACTCTCGACCGCCGAGAGCGTGACCGATTGGCCCGGCGTCTACTATTTGACCGATGAGCTGCTGATCAAGCGCGATAACGCGGCTTTCGGCGAGTTGACCTGGGACGCGACCTCGCATGTCAGCCTGCTCGGCGGGCTGCGTTACTACACCTACAATAATTCGGAACAGGGTTACTCCGGATTCCAGTCCGCGCAGGCGGAGTGCCCGAACCAGGCGGCGCGCGGCCCATTCGGCGGCCCCTGCGAGCAGATCGATCAGGACGCGACGGGCAGCGGCACGACGCCCAAATTCACCGCGACCTACAAATTCGACGATCAACGGCTCGTCTATGCGACCGTCTCCAAGGGGTTCCGACCCGGCGGGCCCAATACGATCGGGCCGCAATACCAGTCCGACACCTTGCTCAATTACGAGGTTGGCTGGAAGACCAGCTGGTTGGAAAACTCGCTGCGCGTCAACGGCGCGATATTCCAAGAGGACTGGAAGGATTTCCAATTCTCCTACCAGGGCCCGAACGGCATCGTTCTTACCCGAAACGCCGGCGAAGCGCGGATACGCGGTATCGAGACCTCAGTCGACTGGGCGGCCACGGGCGCGCTGACCTTCGGCAGCAGCATCACATGGTTGGACCCGATTTTGACCGAGCCTTACTGCCAATATGCCGGCTTGAACGGGGCCGTCCAGACCACAAGCTGCAATAACTACACAAGCGGTACCCCCGTCGCGGAACCCTTTGCAGCGCCGGCCGGGCAGCAGCTTCCCACCACGCCGAAATTCAAGGGTGACCTCACGGCGCGGTACTCATTCCCGCTGGCCAGCCAATGGCAAGGTCACGCTCAAGGCGGACTCGTGTATCAATCGTTCGTGTGGTCCGACTTGCGCACCGCCCAGCGAGACATCATCGGCCAGCAGCCCGCTTATGCGCTGTTCGATGCCAAGGTCGGCGCGGAGAAAGGAGGAATCGGGATCGAGCTGTTCATCAACAACGCATTCGACCGGCGCGCCGAGAATTACAGCTATGCGGAGTGCAATCCGTTGCTCTGCGGGCAGCAGGCGATTTACCACAACATCTTTCCGCCGCGGACGGTCGGTGTGAAGTTCACCCAGAAGTTTTGAGATCGGGCACATCCGGATAGGCCTCGAGCAATGGACCCAACGCCTGTTTCAGCGGATCCAGCCATGGCTCGAAATGCCGCCAGTGGTCTATTCCGTCGCGGAATATGGGCCGGCGCACCTGTTCGGAGCTCGCGGTACGCACGGCACGCGAATTTTCGTAGAAGAGCAGGCAGGAAGTCTCGAACGGCAGGCCACAGTAGTCGAGCAGCGCGCGCACCTCTGCCTCGGTATCCTCCACCATGCGCTCGTAAACAACGCGGTGCACCCGGCCCGGTGCGACCCGGTCGAAATGAGCCATCAAAGCGACGTAGTCGCTATAGTACCGTCCGATGTCTTCCAGGCTGTAGGTGAAATGCTGGCCCATCGCGAAGTGCTGTTTGAAGCCGGACAGGCAGCAGGCGAGCGGGTGGCGCCGTGCATCGATGATCTTCGCGTTGGGCAGTGCCAGCAATATCAGGCCGACGTGCACGAAGTTGTTCGGCATCTTGTCGATGAAAAAAGGCGTGCCGCGCTTGCGGTGGATGCGGGTACGCTCGAGATACTCCTCGCCGAGGGCCCGCCATTGGTCATCGGATAGCACGGCGAGCACACCCGGATAACTCGCCTCGGCCTCGTCCGCTCCGGCTGCGAGGCGGCGTGCGATCGCGATGATGTCGGGCAGTTCCATCGTTCCCTCGACTTGCGAATGGCTGGCAAGGATTTGCTCGAGGAGAGTCGAACCCGCGCGCGGCAAGCCGACGATGAAGATTGGGTCCGGCGCAGGACATCCCACGTCCTCCCGCGCACGCATGAAGTCAGGGGTAAACAGCGCGTGGGACCGCGCCAATCTATCGCGGAACTCGTCGGCATCATAGTGAATGTCCAACCGACGCAGCCGGTTTCCCGCGGCATAGTGTTCGAAGGATTCCGCGAAGTCGCCGTCGTCCTCCAGCGCCTTGCCGAGCGCGAAGTGCAAATGGAAGCGCTCGTGAGGATCCAGATCCTGCGCATTCAGGGCGGAGCGCATCGCGCCGACTTCCTGCGGCGTAAAGCGAAAGGTCTTTAAATTGGCGAGGCTCCAGTAGCTCTCTCCCAGCCCCGGCATGAGCTCGATGCTCCGGCGGTACGCCGCGACGCCCTCCTGGTCATGCCCGGATGTCTTCAGCGCGTGGCCGTAGCTCATCCAGACTTTCGCTTGATGCGGATATTGATCCAGAACCTCCCGGTACAATTGCAGCGAGGCCTCATATTCGCCGATCGAACCGAGGATCGCGGCCTTGATATTGAGGCAACTGATCTGCCGCGGCGTGACCGACAGGCAGTAGTCGATTTCGGCGAGGGCCTCCGAGGCCTTGTTCTGACGGTGTAGGACCAACGCCAGGTTCTGGCGTGCCGGCATGAAACTTGGCGCAAGCTCGGCGCAGCGCCTCAGCAGTACTTCGGCATCCCCATGGCGGCGCAGCCGTGCCGCCACTTCGGCCAGCATGCGCAGCGCGACGACGTCGTTCGGTTGTTCGCGGATCCGCGCCCGCAACAACGGCTCAGCCTCGGATAGCCGATTGGCGTAAAGCGCGGCGCCTGCGGTCCGCATGCGCGGGTCCCGAGTCGCGCACTTGATGTGCTGAGCATAGGCCAGGTCGGCATTGCGCACATCGCCGATATCCGTGTACAGATCGCCGAGCGCCAACCAGGCGGCGTCGAGGTCTGAGTTCAGCGCCACCGCCCGCTGCAGGGGTGCGATGGCCTCGCCGCTGCGCCCAAGAAGGCGCAGTGTCAAGCCGAGGTCGCAGTGCGCGAGCGCGAACCTGGGCTCCGCGGCGCTCAGCGATTGCAGCAGCGACAGCGCTGCCTCGGCCGCGCCGAGACCGCGCTTGGCGCGCGCGAGCAGCAGCACCGCCGATGGCTGACCGGGGAGCTGCTTGAGTATCTCCTCAGCCTGCTCCGCCGCCAGCGCGGGTCGTGTCTCGAGTAGCCGCGCCGCGTGCGCGAGCGCGACCCGAAGCGTACCGACGCGATCTGCCCCCGTCACCGCACTACGGGCAGCACGACATGCGAAGCGTGAGCTCGGTCGTGGAAGATGCGAATTGACGCCTTTCTAATCTTCGCGGAAACCGTCTCCAGCTCTCCGCTTTGGAGGTTGCGCGAAAAGAACGGAAAGAACGCGCCCGACACCTGGACCCGGATACGATGTCCTTTCTTGAAGACGTTGCTGGTGACCGGACCCACGACGTGCACCTCGTAGATTTGCCCGGGGCGGAGCAGTTGACGGCCCTTCGCCATATCCCGATAGCTGGCGCGTTGCGCGTCGGGCCCCGGGGTATTCTCATTCCAAACTCCGCCGTCCGGGGACACGTCGTACAAACGCACCCAAACATCCACGTCCCGGCAATCGCAACTCACAAAAATATCCGCATCGATGTCACCCGTGATTTCGGTGTCGGCCGAGAGCGGCGCCGTATCGAAGGTGAGCAGGTCGCTGCGGGCGGCGAGGTAGCGGTAGTCATGTGCTCCGCCATCCTCCGCGTATTTGTCCGTGACCGGGTTCCCCGGGTCGGAGACGAATGAGCTGAAGGTGCCGACCGTCGGCTGAGCTTCGCTGAGGAGTCCGGGCTTTCCGGGCGCCGCAGACCCTAGATAGAACGTCGTCGGGGACGACCGCGGCGGCCAGGTCTCGCTTTCGTGCCAGGCGTCGGCCCCCATCACGTAATAGCGGACCGGTGGCCGGCGCTCGACGCCATTGTCGACGCCGCGAAGATAATGATCCATCCAATCAAGAACCGTGCTGTCGTAGTCGATCGCCGCGGCGTCCGGGAACGACCGCTCCCCCGCCTTGGCGGTGCCCGTCGACTTGACCCCATGGACCCACGGGCCGATCAGCAGGGCAGTTTTATCGGCGCGTCCTCCTCGTGCCTCGACCAGTTCCCGAAAGTTGGTCGTCGCGCCCTCGGATCCGTAATGTTCATCATACCAGCCGGACAGATTGAGGATCGCGGCGTGCGTGCGGCCGTATTTGCCCCGCAAATCTGCCCATTCCCACCACGGATCATCCACGGGGTGGCGCAGCCACTCGTAGTAATAAGGTGCGAGCCCCTGCAGTGCGTCCATTTTGCTCAATGGCAGGACGCTTTCCATCAGGAGCCCGCTTTTCCCCCATGCCGCGGTGGCCTCATCGTAGCTCCTCGGTCCGGGCGCATCTTGCTTTACACGCATGTCAGGGACGATGTCTTCCCAAATCCATTCGATCCAGGAGATGTCGAAGGTGCCACCGGCATAGAAGAAGTTGCGATATGACGAAAAGGTCATGGCAGGGACCATGGCCAAAAGATGCGGCGGATTCTCTACAGCCGCGAGCCACTGCACGGCACCCGGATAGGACAATCCAAAAGTCCCGACCTTGCCATTCGACCAGGGCTGACGCGCCGCCCACTCGATCGTGTCGTAGCCATCGCGGCCCTCGCTCTGGTAGGCAGAAAAAGTGCCCTCCGAGGCGTACCGGCCGCGCACGTCCTGAATCACGACCGCGTACCCTCGCTCCACCGCATGCTGGAATGTAGTGTATTCCTGCAGCGCGTCCTCCTTGCCGTAGGGGGTTCGATACACGAGCACGGGAAAGGGGCCACCCGTGCCCGGACGGAGAATATCCGCGCGCAGCACCACCCCATCGCGCATCGGAATCGCAGTTTCCTTCTCTTCGATCTCCTGTGCCTCGCTGCGACGGCAAACGCCAATTATCGAGAGCACGCCCAACGCCATGACGGCCCACGTTGAGCACCCGCATGCCAGCGACCGGTTCCGATTACGAGGCATATTCACATTCCTTGAAAACCCATTTGGGTTATATTGTATGAGTATAGAACAGTCGCGCCATCGACGGCGAAGTGTAGTAGATTCCCGAGTGTCGTGAACAGGCTGAAAGTTATCGAAGAAGGAACGATTGGGGTTTCGCCCGCAGATTTTCAACTGATGAAGTTGCTTGCGCGAAAGAGTAATCGTGGCTAAGTGGTCTCGTCGGGTCTTCACTCAGGCCGCGATCGCGTTGGCCAGCGGCGTCGGCGCGCGGGCGCTACTCGCCGCACCCGCTCCGGGCGCATCCTCCTTGGTCGATCTGAGCGCCGCCGACGCCGTCAGGCACATGTCTCGCGGGGATTTCACGGTCGAGTCCTACGCGCAAGCCTTGATCGAGCAATGTCGTCGCGCGGCTTCTCTCAATGCCTTCATTTCCTTTGACGCCGACCGTGTCCTGGAAGAGGCGCGGCGCAAGGATCGCGCGCGGCGCAAAGGCGGCTTCCTGGGACCGCTGTTCGGCTTGCCTATTCCCGTCAAAGACAGTGTCAACACCCAGGATTTTCCGACCACCGGCGGTACCCCCGCACTTCGAACTTTCCGCCCACGACACGATGCCCCCTTGGTGGCGCAGCTCAAATCGGCCGGCGCCATCGTGCTCGGGAAAACCAATCTTCATGAACTGTCCTATGGATGGACCAGCAATAACCTGGCATTCGGTCCGGTGCGAAATCCCTATGACCGGCAGCGCATCCCCGGCGGAAGCAGCGGCGGCACGGCGGCGGCCATCAGTGCGCACCTCGCACCGCTTGGGGTCGCCGAAGATACGGAAGGTTCCATTCGAGTACCGGCCGCCTTTTGCGGGGTGATGGGTTTCAGGCCAACGACCGGCCGGTACCCGACTCAAGGCTGTGTGCCGGTGACGACCAAGTTCGATCAACTTGGGCCACAAGCGCGAACGGTGGCGGACCTCGTACTTTTTGACTCGGTCATCGTCAGGGAGCCGCAGCCTGTGGCGCCCCGGCCGTTGACGGGCGTTCGCTTGGGCATAGTCCGCGACTATTTTTTCACAAATTTGGACCCTGAAGTCGCGCGCCTCACACAGCGAGCCTTGAGTCGGCTGACCGAGGCCGGCGCGAGCATCGTCGAAGGTTCGCTTCCTGATCTTGCGCGGCTCATCGATCTGACGACGGCGATCATCTCCAATCACGAAGTCGTCGGCGAACTCACCCGGTATTTGAAGACCTACCATACGGGAATCGATTTGGAGCAACTCGTCCGAAGTTCCAGCCCCGATATCCGCGACTACTTTACGGACTGGATCATGCCCGGCGGTAAGCATGTCGCTTCCCCCCGGGAATACGCGGCGGCGCGCGATCGTTATCTACCGGCCGTGCGACGCCTGTATCGCGAGCACTTTGCAACTCAGCGGATCGATGCCCTGGTATTTCCCACCACTCGCATACCCGCACCGCGCATCGGCGATGAAGGCGACTTCAACATCGCCGGCCGAGCGGTGTCCTTCGATGTCGCCGTCGGACAAAATATAGCGCCCGGTAGTACCGCAGGCGTCCCCGGACTCGTGATACCCGTGGGACTCACGCACGCGGGTTTACCGATATCGCTTGAGTTCGATGCGCCGGCAGCCAGCGATCGCGCGCTGCTGGCGCTCGGCCTGAGCATCGAACGGGTGGTAGACCCTACACCGCCGCCCACGGATTTTGTCGGAACGGCGGCGTGATGCACTCGAGCACGCGTGCGAGACTCTCCACGATCGCCACCGCCGGCATGATGGAAGGAAAAAAGAAGGGCTGTCGGCGCTGAACAACAGCATGGAACGCGCCGCGGCCGACAATTTGCGCGGTTCCCATGATTTCCTTGCAATCAGGCTTACATGCCGCTAGGTTGGTCGCTGCAAAGACATCGGGGCACCGACCGGCTCCATATCGGCTCATGGCCCGCTTCGTGGCGGACGTGAGCGGCAGCCCCCCCCCACGCGTTCGGATCATTTTGGATATTCATACGGTTCGATGGAATCCGCGGTCATAAAATACGACGCTGAGGCCATCGGTGTTTCCCGAACCTGCGTGTGCATCCGTCCGACAATCCAGTAAGCATCTCCCAGGCCATGAACAAAAAACGGCTCTCCCGCCTTGACGTACACAATTTGATTCGGGGGCGGGGGTGGTACATGAATACATGCGCCCACATAAGGGACAAGAAAGAATTCCAAGACACGTCCCTCGGAATCTTCTTCAAGAGGCACGATGAACCCCGGTATCCGCAGCAGCTGGCCATCCAGCTTTTTATTCACTGCCCTCGACCCCGTTTGCGTCGCGGCCGGGGAGGCCTCGCCCAGGTAACCATGGATGGGCGCCGGCGGCTCTGGGGGTGACGAGCGCTGATCTGGTGGTAAAAGAAGATCCCAATCGGAGTCCACCTGGACAATCTTATCGGCGGTATGGTGCTTTTCAACCGGCGCCGACGTGGCATTTGCCGCGCACGCCACCCACGACAACAATATCCACACAGAACATGCGGTAGGGTGTTGCATTGCCTCCTTACAAATCGCGACAAACGCCATGAATGCGAGACAACAACAACTTTTGCGCCTCCCAGGCACGACCGCCGTGACACGCTCGCTAGCGGCCATCCTCAATTCGCCCTCCATCAGATAGTAGTCCGCATATAAAAGCGACCCTACGATCCAGGCTCGGAGCCCGGCTTGACCGGCGGCGCCAGGCTCGTCTCCATCAGCAGGCGTGTGAAGAGATAGAGTCGCGGCGTGATACTCGAAACTTCGATCCATTCATGGTCGGTGTGGAAGTCGCCGCCAACGTAGCCCAGTCCGTCGAGTGCCGGAGTCCCGACCGACATCGCGACGGCGGATTCTGAGGCGCCGCCATTTCCTGAGAGAGTCACGGTCTTGCCGATCCCTCCATAAATGCCCTGGGCACTTGCACCCAGCGCATCGATTTGGGCGTTCTCGGTAAGCGGCGGATAAACGGAACCTGCCGCCATCGCTGTGACCACAGTATCCGGCACGATCGTGGGGGCCAGTCTAGCCTTGATGTTGCTTAGAATTGCATCAAAGTCCGTAAGCTTCCGAAAACGAACATCAAGGGTCGCCTCGGCGAACGCAGGGATGATATTGCTGCGATCGCTGGCTTTGATGATCGTCAAATTGACCGTGGTGCCGCTGCCGGTGTGGGGGAACGCCCCGTCGAGAGCGGCGAGTTGATGTACGAGTTCCACCGCGGCGTTTCTGCCGTTTTCGGGCACCATTCCCGCGTGAGCGGCGCGGCCGGCCACTTGAATGAGAATGTCGCCTGCCCCCTTGCGCCATACCGTCAGAGCATCTGGCGGATCGCCGGGTTCCATGTTGAATTCGACATCACTTTGCCTGGCCAGCGCCTTGATCAGCTCGGTAGATCCCGGTGAGCGTTGGTTGCCTGCGTATCGTCGCGCGCTGCCGGCCGCCCATAGTCAATTCTAGCCACATCCAATTTCTTCACGGTCGCCGGCCGCCGTCGATCTGCGGTTATCGGGACTCAAGTCACGCACCTCGGTGCACCACCCATTCATACTGCAAGGAAACCTACAGTCCATAGGCTTGGCTCCAAACGCGCCAATCCCAAAGTCGAATCCGCATGAAACAAGCAGCATCGAGACCCCGTGACCTCGCGAACCGGCTATGGCTGATG
>JBEKHK010000077.1:0-8635 GCA_050012315.1 Steroidobacteraceae bacterium
TGCCTCCACTAGACGCTGGCTGCCACTGAACGGCATCGGACATCGACGGACGTGGAAACTAAGTTCTTCTCGAAATTCGAAGCGATTTATCGCGATCTTCTAATCGGAGAGGACGTTCTAGGATATCCCTGAACGTTTGTCCTTTCGGACACATAGGAACCCATGTGTCCGGCCGGAATAATCTGTTACCGATGTGCCCGGAACAGACCGTCCTTGGATGGTCGGCCGTGTAGCCCTCTCGAAGGTCGGTTCTGTGCGCCATACCGCTTACACCCACAAGATATTGAGAAACCCACTGCCGCCCTCCGACAATCCAGGCGAACAGCGGCTCAGGAGATCCAATAGGGGGAGTCAGGCGTACAAGGTATACGCGCGCGCCTCAAACGCGCATAAATTGTCATCGACGACCGCTGATAGAAAGGGGTTGACGGCAAGCTGAAGCATCCTGGAGCGCAACTCGACTGACGCCTCGATACTGATCCGGCTGCCTCCGGAAGAGTTCGCCGCGATGATCCAGGATAGACCGAAATGCTTAAACGGGCCGTCCGTGGAGGTCACGTCGATGCGCCTTGGACGATCCAGTACCGCGGTCGATCTGAATAGCAAACGGATCGGTCCGAATCGCACCTCTTGGTCAACATGGCAAATAGTCGTTTCGCGCTGCATGATTCGCGCCGAAATCCAGCCGCTCAGGAACTCCGGATAGCGCTCGATATCAGCAGCAAGAGCGAAGACCTGCTCGCAACCAAAAGGCAGAATCGTGCCCGCTCTTACCAGCATGAGGGCACCTCATGCCCATGACCAAGCAGCGTGGAGCCAATCATAACTGCGTAGGTCAGCAAATGCGGGGAAGCGGGTCATCCTCGAGCTCATCCAACGAGCGCTCGCCGCCAAACGCGGTCCGCAAGATGACTTGGGGCGAACCGTGCTCGATCTCGCCGATCAGCGCAGCACGAGGCGCGACCGCCTGAAGAGCCACCAGAGCCTCCTGTGCGGACTCCGGCGCGACGACTGCAACGAGTCGGCCCTCGCACGCCAAAAACAGCGGATCGAATCCCAGCAGTTCACACACCGACTGCACGGAGTCATTGACCGGGATATGCGCCTCCGACAGGCGCACGGTGAGATGAGTCGCCCGGGCGAGCTCGTGCGCGACCGTCGCGAGACCACCGCGCGTGGGATCCCGCATGAATCGCAATCCCGCCACAGTCATCAGAGCCTGCGCCTGCGGAAGCACGCTCGCGGCATCCGATTCAAGCTCCCCGCGCAGGCCGAATTCTTGCCGGGCGAGCATAACCGCGGCTCCATGATCGCCGATCGGGCCGCTGACCAGAATGCGGTCCCCCGCTTGCGCACGGGCCTGCCCGAGGCGCACGCCTCTCGGCCGGAATCCGACCCCGGTCGCCGCGAGGTAGATCCCGTCGCAATCACCGCGACCGACGACCTTGGTATCGCCGGCAACGACGGCGACGCCGCATGCCCGTGCCGCGTTGCCGAGCGCCTCCATCACGCGTTGCAGCAGCGCGATTTCCAATCCTTCTTCCAGGAATACGCTGAGCGTCATGTATCTCGGCACGGCGCCGCTGACCGCGAGATCATTGACGGTGCCGTGGACTGCGAGAGAGCCGATGTTGCCGCCGGGAAACTCGAGCGGTTTTACCGTGAAACCATCGGTCGTTACGAGAAGATCTTCTCCGACAGGAATTGGCAGCGTGACCGCGTCGGCGGTGGTGTCGAGCAGCGGGTTCGCAAGCGCGGGAGCGAAGAGTTCCTCGATCATCTCGCGCATCATGCGTCCGCCGTTGCCGTGCGCGAGGCTGACATGGGTATCTCGAAAAGGCTGTCCCCGCGTCATCGCGCCGTGTTCCTGGAGTCCTCAGCATGGGCCGCGATCTCAATCAGCTGTCCGTAACTGATTACCGCGTCATTAACGGGAAGCCGCTCGGGTATCAGCACTTCGAAGCCGGCAGCGGTCAAGAGCGCCCTCGCCTGCTCGGTCAAGACGCGATTCTGGAATACTCCACCGCCGAGCCCAACGCGCCCGACGCCGCTTTGTTCACGGACGGCGAGCGCCTGCTCGTACAGCGCCTGGGCAAGGCTTGAATGAAACATCGCGGCTCGCATCGCCGGGGTGCGCCGGGCATCGAGCAACGTGTCCAGGAGCGGCTCCCAGTCGCTTCGCCAGACTCCCCGCGTGTCGCGCGAGAGAGGTAGCCGCATTGGTGCAACGTCGCTCTCGCAGAGCGATTCCAGACAGACCGGTGCCTCGGCTTCGTAACTCGCACGTAGGCAGACGCCGATCAGCGCGGCCGCCGCGTCGAACAGGCGGCCGACGGATGTCGTGTAGGGGGCGTTCACACCGCCCTCGAACGCCTGGCGCAGCAGGGGACTGCCGAGCTTTTCGCCCTGGGGCCAAACCTTGCCACACTCCCAGCAGAGCCCATGCGCCGAGCGCCACGGTTCGCGCGCAGCGCGCTCGCCGCCCGGCAGCCGGAACGGCCGGAAGCTCGCCACTCTCCGCCAGGCCCCGGGTGCGCCCAAAAGCGCCTCGCCGCCCCACAAGGTGCGGTCTGCGCCCAGCCCTACACCGTCCCACGTAAAAACGAGCATTGGGCTCCGGTCCGGATACTCGCCCGCTACCGCTGCCGCGTGCGCGTCGTGATGCCAGACGGCCTGGGTCGGCAGACCCGATGCGCGAGCCCAGCGGGTGTTGGGAAAACCTGGATGCGCATCGTGTACGATACGCTCGGCCCGCACGCCATAAAGATGCTGCAGATCGAGGGCAATCTGCGCGAATACCTCGCGTCCACGGGGACTCGCCAGGTCGCCGATGTGCGGCGACACGACGGCCCGGTCGCCCCACGCCAGCGCCACGGTAGTCTTAGCGTACGCACCGACCGCCAGCGTCGGGATGGAGATAGGCCGTGGGAGCATCAGCTCGAGCGGCGCCGTGCCTCGTCCGAGTCGCAGTGGACGTACGGCTCCTGCGCTGACTCGAACGACCGGATCGTCCGCCGGCCGCACAATGGCGCGGTCGTGATGCAGAAATCCGTCAACGACGCTGCCGAGGCGTCCCTCTACTTGTTCCGGCTCGATCAACACGGGCTCGCCGCTCAAATTGGCCGAGGTCGCCACCAGCGCGGCGCCGAAGTCCTCAAGCAGCAGGTGATGCAGGGGGCTGTAGGGCAGCATCAGTGCCAGTTCGCGCAGACCCGGCGCCACCGCCGCCGCGATCGGGGTTCCAGCGCGCCGCGATGCGATCACGATGGGGCGTACGGAATCGCGCAGCGTGACGGTCTCGAGCGGGGACAGGTGGACCAGTCCCCGGGCGTAGTCCAAGCCATCGAGACCGCTCCATGGCACCATCAGCGCCAATGGCTTCGCCGGCCGGCCCTTTCGCTTCCGTAGACGTTGAACCGCGGACTCGTCGGCCGCATCGCACAGAAGATGGTAGCCGCCGACGCCGCGCACGGCGACGATCCCTCCATTTCGTAGCACCGCGATTGCCGCCGCCAGCGCAGGCTCATTGCCGCGAGTTTTCCCCTCGCCCTGATGCCAGGACAGGGTGGGACCGCAAAATGCGCAGGCCAACGGTTGAGCATGGAATCGCCGGTCGAGCGGGTCCGCATACTCATTGGCGCAGTCGCGGCACAGCGCAAAGCGATCCAGGGAGGTATTAGGCCGATCGTATGGCATCGAGCGAATCAGCGTATACCGCGGCCCGCATTGTGTGCAGTTGATGAAGGGGTAGCGATAGCGCCGTGCGTTCGGATCGCGAAGTTCCGCCAGGCATTCATCGCAGGTATAAAGGTCCGCCGGGACGTGAACGCCGCCCTCCGACGCCGGGGTGCTGGGGAGAATTCGAAATCCTTCATGCGTCTCGACCGGCGTAGGCCGTACTTCGAGCAGCATTGCCCGCGCCGCAGAGGGTGCTCGCGTCAATAATTCCTGACCGAACGACTGGAGACGGTCGGCGAATCCCTGGGCGTGAATTTCGACCGCCCCGCCGCTATTTCGCACCCAACCCGTAAGCTGATGGTGATACGCGAGTCGATAGACGAAAGGCCGAAAACCGACACCCTGGACCCGACCGCCGATCCGCCAATGCTGTGCGCTCATGCAGGCGCCGGTTCACGCGTCCTCACGTGCCGATGCACCGCCAGATGCAGCGGTGTCCAGGCTTGCGGCGTGCGGTGGACGAAGCGATGACGCGCGATGTGGTAGCTCGGATCGAAGCCGTAAAAATTCATGCGCATGCGCTCGAGTTCGCGCTGCCGGTAATCGAGGAGTGGCTGTATTCCTTCGTCGCTCTCACGCCGTGCGCGCTTCTGCACCAAGAGGCCCGAGAAGCCGTCCGCGAGGCGCGCGGCGTGAAATTCGATCAACGACTGAAACGCCGTCGGATCCGGCCCGGCGCAGTCATCGATCATGCCCAGCGCGCGAGCTTCCGGCGCCCCGAGCGGCAGTCGGCGCTCCATGATCGCCCGTGCCCGTTCGCCCCCGACACGTCGCGGCAACAGGTAGGTCCAGTACTCCGAACCATAGAGATTGCCCATATTGCGATAGTGAGGATTGAGCACGACGGCGCTCCGAGCGAGAACCAGGTCGGCGGCGAGCGCGAGGAACACGCCGCCCGCGGCGGCAGCGCCCCGAAGCGCCGAAATGGTGAGATGGGTATCGGTCGTCAAAATATCCCGGGCGAGATCATCGATGACATTAATATTGGTCCAGGAGGCGTCGGCGGGGCTGTCGGCGGCCTCGATACAATGAAGATGCATGCCATTGCACCAGAAGTCCGTCCCGCCCATCAACACGATGACTCGGGTAGGCCGGTTGCGCGCGTTCGCGTAGGCCTCACGCAAGCGTTCGCATTGCGCCGTACTCAAGGCGCCGTTGTAGAAATCGAAATGCAAATATCCGATCGCCCCCCGCTCGTGATAATGGATCTCGCCATCCGAGAGCTCGCCGCGCGACTCTGGCCGTGCCTCCTCGAAGGTCGGCAAGGTGTCCACCAGAGGCCCGAGCGCGAGCGCCGCGGGCCGTTTGAAGCTCCAGCGTGCGCCATCCGCCGGCTGCAGTTGACCGATCCACACGGCACCGTCTCGGGTGGCACGGCAAACCGCACCGTGCCGGCGCGCGATGAGGGTGCCGGGTATCCCCGCGAGCCGGGCTTCGGCGCGCCCGTCGAAGAGTCTGAAGCGATGCTCGAACAAGGTGTCTTCGATGCCGGGGGAGCCATCGGCTGAGTGGATTTTACGCAATACGGTCGCCGTGTCGTCGCAGCGCCAGTCAATTGCGCGTTGCGCTTGACGCATGAGGGGCTGCCATCCGTGTTGCTGGCCGTCGCGCGCACCTCCCACGGGGCCGGAGCAGGGACCGAGCCCGGTCCTGAAACGGGCGAGCGCGTCCCGCACCGCGCTAACGGCCGCGTCCGCCACCTCGTGGTGGTAGAGGCTGCTCTTCCGGGTGGCGCGCATCGGAAATGAGGCGCTCGCCCAAACGGGCCCGGCGTCCCAGTCGGCCACGGCCTGCAGCACGGTCACCCCCCAAATACCGATGCCGCGAAGAATTGCCCAGTCAAGCGCCGACGGCCCGCGATCCCCCGGCGGTCCCGGATGGAGGATGAAACAGGGACATCGCCGCCAGATCGACTCGGGGATCGCGCGCTTCAAAAACGGTGCGAGGATGACGGTCGGTGCGAATAAATCCACCGCCTCGGTGGTGACCCGATCGTGAATGTCGAGTTCGACCGACAGCTCGTGACCGTCCCGGGCCAGCTCGACGTAGAGCCGCTGCGCCAAACTGTTGAAGCCGTGTACCAGCAACAAGATGCGCATCAGACAGCCGCCGCGGCGGCGCTCCGGCGATACTTATAATAGGCGGCGCACGCGCCCTCCGCCGACACCATGCAGGAGCCGATGGGATTGCGCGGGGTGCACGCGGTACCAAAAATTGTGCAATCGGTGGGCTTTTTGATGCCGCGGATGATCGCGGGGCACTGGCACGCCGCGTTCTCCGGCACAGGATGGAACTCCATCCCGAAGCGCCGCTCGGCGTCAAAATCGGCGAAGGCGGACTTGATGCGCAATCCGCTGTAGGGGAGCGCACCCAATCCCCGCCACTCGAAACTCGGACGCAGCTCGAACACCTCGGCAACGAGGTTCTGCGCCTTACGGTTGCCATCGCGGACGACGCCGCGGGTGAACTGATTCTCGACCCGCGCGCGGCCGGTGTTGAGCTGCTGCACGAGCATGCGGACGGCCTGCAGCACGTCGAGCGGCTCGAAGCCGGCGATCACTACGGGGCGCCGGTATTCTTCTGCAAAATATTCATACGGCCGGCTGCCGATCACGGCGCTCACGTGTGAGGGCCCGATGAATCCGTCCACGCGCACCTGGCCCCATTCACGGACTTCCGGTGAATCGAGAATGCTCTGGATGGCCGCCGGAGTCACGACGTGGTTGCAATAGACGCTGAAGTTCGCCAACCCGAGACGCCGAGCCTCGAGGATGAGATGAGCGGTTGCGGGCGTCGTCGTCTCGAAGCCAATGGCGAAGAATACGATCTCGCGTTCCGGATGGGCCGCCGCGACTTCCAGCGACTCGAGCGCCGAATAGGCCATGCGCACGTCCGCCCCCTGCGCTCTTGCCTTGAGGAGGCTCCGTCGACGCGATGCGGGCACCCTCAACATGTCGCCGTAGCTGACCAGAGTCACCTGGGGTCGGCGAACCAGCTCGATGGCGGCATCGAGTCGCGGCACTGCCAGCACGCACACCGGGCAACCGGGGCCGTGTACGAGCCGAACATTGTCCGGCAGCAGGTCCTCGACACCGTAGCGAAAAATAGCATGGGTGTGGCCGCCGCAAAACTCCATCAGATGATATTCGCGGGTCGGCTCGACCTCGGCGGCGAGCAGTGTCGCTAGGCCCGCGGCCACCCCGCCGTCACGGAAGCCGCGGATATAACGCATCGGCGGGTTTCTCGAGATGTGCGGCGATCTCGTCGAACAAGGCTAGGGTTTTCTCGGCCTCCGCCACGTCAAGGCGGGAGATGGCAAAGCCGGCGTGAACGATGACGTAGTCGCCGACCGCGACGTCATCAATCAGCGCGATCGAGGTGCGACTGCGAATACCGCCCACTTCGGTCTCGATCCATTGGTTATCGAGCAATGCCACGACGCGCACCGGAACCGCGAGGCACATGCCTCAGGCTCCGAGCGAGGCGGCGATCAGCGGCCGGTGAGCACGGACGGGGCGCCACGCACGAAGTTCCCGCTCCAGCCAATTCAGCCACGACTCAATTGCCGGAGCGCGGCGCGCGGCAGTTCGAATCATCGGTGTGTCCCGGCCGAGCGCGCGCAACGCCGCGGCTGCTCGTTCCGGATCGAAGTCCTCCAGCACGCCGAGCAAGTCTGCCTTGCTGAGTACCACGAGGTCGCTTGCCCGAAATATCACCGGATATTTTGCCGGTTTGTCGTCGCCCTCGGTGACGCTGAGCAAAGTGACGTTCCGGTGTTGCCCCAGATCGAAGCTTGCCGGACACACCAGGTTCCCGACATTCTCGATGAACAGCAGATCGAGACCGGCGAGCGGTAGTTCGTGCAGCGCGCGGTGCACCAGGTGCGCATCGAGGTGGCAGGCCGTGCCGGTGGTGATTTGTATCGCCGGTACCCCGTGCGCACGGATTCGGGCAGCGTCGTTGTCGGTTTCTAAGTCGCCCTCGATAACGCCAATGCGGTAGCGGCCTCGCAGCGCGACAATCGTCGCTTCGAGCAATGCGGTCTTCCCCGCTCCCGGCGAGGACATGAGGTTGATGGTGAGCACGCCATGCCCATCGAAGTGGTCTCGATTATGCGCCGCGACCCGGTCATTTGCTCCGAGCAGATCTTGGAGCACGTCGACCACAACGCCAGCCGGGGTCGGTCGACTCTCCAAGGCTTGGTTGCCAGAGGGGGTTATGGCGCAGCCGCAGGTTGTACACATGGTCTGAGATCTTCCCTAGGATAAAGCCGGCGGGGGCGTTAGCTCCACCCGGCGCAACCGCAACTCATCGCCCGCGACGATTCGCGTGATGACTCCGCCGCACACCGAGCAAGATAATCGATTCGGCACGGTCTGCGATCGCTCACCGCAGCTCACGCAATCGATGGTGACCGCGGTCGATTCAATCACCAACACGGCCTGCGCCGCGCAGCCGCCGGCGCGCGCAATCGAAAATGCGCCGGCGAGAAGAGTCGGCTCGACCCCGGACAGCGGGCCCACTTCTATCGTGATGCGCTCAATGGCCACCAAGCCGCGACCCTCCGCGATTTGGGCGACCTGCCGAAGTAGGGCGAGGCAAACGGACAGCTCGTGCACGGCGGTAGCCTATCGCAATCACCGCAGTTGTTATGTGCGGCAACGTACAGACACTCCTGGGGGCGAATGCTGAGATCCCAAACTCAAACCAGGAGATGCGTTGACGTTCAGGTACGGGCACGACACGTTCGATTCGAGCCCGGACCCTGGCGGCGTCGGTGCGGACGGGCGAATGGCTCTCACCGCCTCACCCGTTCTGGTCCTCGGCTTTGGCAATGTACTTCTGAGCGACGACGGCGCCGGCGTACAACTGATCGAGCGGTTGCGGTCGGAGATGG
>JBEKHK010000078.1:0-8473 GCA_050012315.1 Steroidobacteraceae bacterium
GTTGGGGAGCTCATCGATGCTGGTTCGGCGAAGCAAGAGCCCGGCGCGAGTGACCCGCGGATCCTCCTCGTGGTGAAAGCAAAACTCGAGATCCGGCTTGCTCGAGTAGTCGTAGTAGCTGGGAAAGCGGGCTCTCGCATCGGCATACATGCCCCGCAGCTTGCAGATACGGAACGGCCTTCCATCCTTGCCGAGCCGCGTCTGAATGAAGAAAGGCGAACCCGGGGTGTCGAACCTGATGGCGGCAGCGGCGATCAGGATGATGGGGATGGAAATGACCAACAACACGGAACCTAGCAATAGGTCGAAGACCCGCTTGGCAGACTCGTAGGCAAAGCGCCTCGTCTTGCTCCATGGGTCAGCTACCCTCGGATCGGCTACCGGCTCGGCTTGCCTATGCAACGGTTCAATTCGAGAGATGGCGGGGGTGGGAAGCTCCGACAGCGATTGCTGCGCCGTGCGAGCGGGAATCGCCTGTGCAAGCGACCCAAAATCAGTGTCGATCGCGGACGTATAGTCGACCGACACCGGGATTTTTGCGTCGGCCCTTGCTCGCGAACTGCTCGTCATAAGCGTACCTCTGGTTGTCATCAATGACGTTTAACATCCCTTCCATAGGCACTGACTCCCATCAACCGCACGCCAGTGAAAAGTCCGGAACCGATAAACGGACTAAAACACCGTTCCCTGCGGCGCATCCCTGGATGCGCCGCGCAGTCACCGGTGATCCCCATTTAAATTCAAGTAGGGCGCGATGTTAGCCTATTTCCTGGGGTTTATGGAACGTGTGGTTTTGCACAGACAATGCTCGGCTTAGGGTGTAACGCTAGCGCTTATAGTTGGTTGACGTCGGTTCGCGGACAAAATTCCCGCCACATGTGGGCGCCGAGCCGGCGTAAAAAATACATCGGTAATACACCGGCGTCGGCGGGTTGCCGGGCGCCATGGCTGGCCCTATGAACTTCATCAATACACCCCGAGAGCGGCATTGGTTGTCGGTGAATGTCCGACTGTGTCATGGATGGGGGTCGGCGGTCTGTAAAGAATTGCAAAAAGCCGGGAATGGGAGAGGGGCAAGGGGCACCAACTGCTCGAGGGCGAATCTCGGCGCGCCAGCCCCCTAGTCGGCATCCGCCCCGGCATGTCACTATCCTTTTTGGTGGTTTCCGGGATGCCTCTGATCCCTTGCTTGGAGTTGCGACTTGACGAAGACGGCGCTGATCACAGGCATTACCGGGCAGGACGGTGCCTACCTTGCGGAACTACTTCTGGGTAAGGGCTATATCGTCCACGGCGTCAAGCGCCGGGCCTCCTCCTTCAACACCGATCGCATCGATCACCTCTATCAAGATCCCCATGAGAAGGACGTGCGGCTGATGCTGCATTACGGGGATTTAACGGATTCGACCAACCTGATTCGGATCATTCAGGAGACCCAGCCGGACGAGGTCTACAACTTGGCGGCGCAAAGCCATGTAGGAGTGTCGTTCGAAACCGCCGAATACACGGCCAACTCCGATGCCGTGGGCACCCTGCGGGTGCTCGAGGCGATTCGCATACTCGGCATGGAGCGCAAAACCCGCTTTTACCAGGCGTCGACCTCCGAGATGTTCGGCAAAGTGCAGGAGATTCCGCAACGCGAGACCACTCCGTTCTATCCCCGCTCTCCGTACGGTGCCGCCAAGGTGTACGCCTACTGGATCACCGTGAATTACCGGGAAGCCTACGGGATGTACGCCTGCAACGGCATTCTCTTCAACCACGAGTCCCCGCGGCGCGGGGAGACCTTCGTTTCGCGCAAAATCACCCGTGCGCTGACCCGCATTCACCTGGGGCTACAGGAGACGCTGCACCTCGGCAACCTCGATTCGCGCCGCGACTGGGGCCATGCGCGCGACTATGTTCGTGCGCAATGGTTGATGCTGCAGCAGCAGGTCGCGGAGGACTTCGTCATTGCCACGGGTAAGCAGTTCTCGGTGCGCGATTTTGTCGTGGCGGCGGGCGCGCTCCTGGACATGAAGATCGAGTGGCGCGGGACGGGGGTCGAGGAGACGGGGGTCGACACCCGCAGCGGGCGTACCGTGGTCCGGGTGGACCCGCGCTATTTCCGGCCGACCGAGGTGGAGACCCTGCTGGGCGATGCCAGCAAGGCGCGGGAAAAGCTCGGCTGGGTCGCGGAAATCGGGTTTGCCGACCTCGTCAAGGAGATGGTCGAGGCCGATCTGGAACTGGCCAAGCGGGACCACTTGGTGGCCAAAGAAGGCTACCAAGTCTTCAGTCATCACGAGTAAGGCAGTGCAACTCAGTCAGGATGCGCGGATCTACGTTGCCGGCCATCGGGGCCTGGTCGGGGGGGCTGTCGTGCGCGCCCTCGAACGCCAGGGTTATCGGAATCTGCTGCTGCGCACGCATCAGGACCTGGATCTGACCGAGCAGCAGGCGGTGCGCGCGTTGTTCGAGCGCGAGCGCCCGGATGCGGTGATCATGGCGGCCGCCCGGGTCGGCGGAATTCACGCCAATAACACCCGGCCCGCCACCTTCATCCGGGACAATCTGCTCATCCAGGATAATGTCATCGATGCCGCTTATCGTTCCGGGGTCGGAAAATTCGTCTTTTTGGGGTCGAGCTGCGTGTACCCCAAATTCGCACCGCAACCGATCAAGGAGGAATACCTGCTCACCGGTCCGCTGGAGCCCACCAACGAGTGGTACGCGGTGGCCAAGATCGCGGGCCTGAAGATGTGCCAGGCCTATCGGCGCGAGTACGGATTCAATGCCATTTCCCTGATGCCCACCAACCTGTATGGACCCGGCGATAACTTCGATGTGCAGAATTCGCATGTGCTGCCGGCCCTGATCCGGCGTTTTCATGAGGCCAAGCAGCGCGGCGATGAGACCTTGACCATCTGGGGCACGGGCACGCCGCGGCGCGAATTCCTGCATGTGGACGATCTCGCGGATGCGGTCGTTTATCTTTTGCGGCATTACGACGAGGAAAACATCGTCAACGTCGGGTGGGGTGAAGACGTCACGATCCGCGAGCTCGCCGAACTCATCCAGGCGGTGTGCGGGTACCGGGGCCGCTTGGTGTTCGATACCTCGAAGCCCGATGGGACGCCGCGCAAATTGCTCGATACGACGCGCCTGACGGCTCTCGGCTGGCGGCCGACCATTGCGCTCCAGGCGGGCATCGAAAGCACCTATGCCTGGTTTCGGGAGCACGTCGCCGAGGCGCGGCTGTGATTCTGGTCACCGGCGGGGCGGGCTACATCGGCAGTCACGTGGTTCGCCAGCTGGGCGAGGCGGGCGAGCGAGTCGTCGTTCTCGACAATCTCGGCAAGGGCTTCCGGCAGGCGGTGACCGCCGGCCAGTTGGTGGTCGGCGAGGTGGGGGATCAGGCGCTGGTGTCGAAGCTTCTGGCGGAGCACGACATCGACACCGTCATGCACTTCGCCGCCCATACCATCGTGCCCGAGTCGGTCGCGCTGCCCCTCAAGTACTACGGCAACAATACCTGCTCGACTCGCGCCTTGCTGCAGGCCTGTCTCGACCATGGCGTCAAGCACTTCGTTTTTTCTTCCACCGCCGCCGTGTACGGCATTCCCGAGGAGGGCTACGCGAGCGAAGAGTCGCCCACGCGCCCGATCAACGCCTACGGCACCTCGAAGCTGATGACCGAGTGGATGCTGCGGGACGTGGCGGCGGTCAACCCGCTGCGCTATGTGGCGTTGCGCTATTTCAATGTGGCGGGCTCGGACCCGTCGGGCCGGATCGGCCAGGCGACGCCGGGCGCGACGCTGCTCGCCAAGGTGGCCTGCGAGGCCATGGTGGGCAAGCGGCCGCATGTGTCCATCTTCGGCACGGATTACCCGACGCCGGACGGCACCGGCGTCCGGGACTACCTGCACGTCGAGGACCTGGCCTCGGCGCATCTGCGGGCGCTCGACTATCTGCGGGCCGGCGGCCGTCCGGTGACCCTGAACGTCGGGTACGGCCATGGGTATTCGGTGCGCGAGGTGCTCGCCATGGTGGAATCCGTCGGCGGTAAGCGGCTCGACATTCGGGAGGAACCCCGCCGCGCGGGTGACCCGGCGTATCTGGTCGCCCGGGCGGAGCGCATCCGCGCGGAACTTGCCTGGGAACCGCGCTACGACGACTTGAAGGCCATCGTGTCGACCTCGCTCGCCTGGGAGCGCAAGCTTCAGCGAGAACCCTGGACGTGAGTTAGGCCCCGGTGGGGGCGCGCCGGGCAGCCCGGATCGATCGCTTCGCCGCCCGCGACCAGTGCTGACCTGGTTCTGTTGTAATAGCTCGTGCCGCAGGCGCCGCCAACCGGCCGTGGCTTTACTTGGGCCCCCAAAACCGCTACGATTTCAAATCTTTTTCCCTGTTAAATCAGAACATTACGAATGCGAATCACCATTTTCGGCTCAGGCTACGTGGGCTTGGTTACGGGCGCCTGTTTGGCGGACGCCGGCAACCACGTCGTCTGCGTCGACGTGGATCGGCGCAAGATCGACATGCTCAAGGCGGGCGAGGTGCCGATTCATGAGCCCGGCTTGGATGCGGTGGTCAAGCGCAACGCGGCGGCCGGCCGGCTGACGTTCACGACGGACGCGAAGGAAGGGGTCGATCACGGCCAGTTCCAGCTGATCGCGGTGGGCACGCCGCCCGACGAGGACGGGTCCGCGGACCTGCGTTACGTGCTCGCGGTCGCGCGCACCATCGGCGAGCACATGAGCGACTACAAGGTCATCGTCACCAAGTCGACCGTGCCGGTCGGCACCGCCGACAAGGTGCAGAGCACGGTGGCCGAGTCGCTCCGGGCGCGCGGCGCCGCCGTCGAGTTCGACATGGTCTCGAATCCCGAATTCTTGAAGGAAGGGGCGGCCATCACGGATTTCATGAAGCCGGATCGGGTGGTGATCGGCACCTCCAGCGCGCGGGCGGCGGATCTGATGCACGCCTTGTACGAGCCGTTCACCCGCAACCGCGACCGGATGATCGTCATGGACCTGCGCTCCTCCGAACTCACGAAGTATGCCGCGAATGCCATGCTCGCGACCCGCATCAGCTTCATGAACGAGCTGGCCAATCTGGCGGAGCAGCTCGGCGCCGACATCGAGCAGGTGCGGGTCGGCATCGGCGCGGATCCGCGCATCGGCACGGCGTTCATCTATCCGGGTGTCGGGTACGGCGGCTCCTGCTTCCCGAAGGACGTGAAGGCGCTCAAGCGCTCCGCCGAGGAGGTCGGCTATCCGGAGAGCCTCTTGTCCGCGGTCGAGGAGGTGAACGAGCGCCAAAAGACCGTGCTGTTCGGCAAGATCAAGGCGCATTTCGGCGCTCTCGAGGGCAAGACCCTGGCCATCTGGGGGCTCGCCTTCAAGCCGAACACCGACGACATGCGCGAGGCGTCGAGCCGCGTGCTGATGGAGGCGCTGTGGGCGGCGGGCGCCCAGGTCCGTGCCTACGATCCGGTCGCGGCCGCCGAATGCGCCCGCATTTACGGCAACCGCGCGGACCTCGTGCTCTGCAAGACCGGCCCGGAGGCGCTCGAGGGGGCGGACGCGCTCGCGATCGTCACCGAGTGGCGGGAGTTTCGAAGCCCGGACTTCGACCACATGCGCTCGGCGCTCAAGACGCCGGTGATCTTCGACGGACGCAATCTATACGATCCGGCGCACATGGAGCGCGCCGGGTTCAGCTACTATGCAATCGGCCGCGGCAAGCGGTCAGGGTGAGCGTGCAATGAAATTGACTCCCGTGATCCTCTCCGGGGGCGCCGGGACGCGGCTCTGGCCGCTGTCGCGCGAAATGTACCCCAAACAGTTGCTGGCACTCGCCGGCAAGCAAACCATGCTGCAGGAGACCGTCACCCGCCTGGCGGGGATCGAGGGCGCCGGCGACCCGGTGATCGTGTGCAACGAGGCGCACCGATTCACGGTGGCCGAGCAAATCCGCACGCTGTCGATGCATGCGGCCGGCATATTGCTCGAGCCGGTCGGCAGGAACACCGCGCCCGCGGTGGCTCTCGCCGCCTTGCAGGCGCAGAAGCTCGATCCGGAAGCCGTGCTCCTGGTCGCGCCCGCCGACCACGTGGTGCGCGATGTACACCCGTTTCAGCAAGCCGCGATGGTCGCGGCGCAGCTCGCGCAGGAAGGCAAATTGGTCACGTTCGGGATCGTGGCGCACGCGCCGGAGACCGGCTATGGCTACATCCGCCGCGGCGACGGCAACGGCCCCGCCTTTCCGGTGGCCGAGTTCATCGAGAAGCCGCCGCTCGACCTGGCGCGTCAATTCGTCGCCACCGGCGACTATTTCTGGAACTCGGGCATGTTCGTCTTCAAGGCGAGCCGCTATCTCGCCGAGCTTGCGGCCTTTGCGCCCGACATTCTGGAGGCGAGCAAGGCCGCCTTCGAGGCGGCGACCAAAGACCTCGACTTCGTGCGGATCGACAAAGCGGCGTTCGAGAAGTGCCGCAGCGACTCCATCGATTATGCGGTCATGGAAAAGACCCGTGATGCGGTCGTTCTGCCGCTCGACGCGGGCTGGAGCGATGTGGGCTCGTGGGCTTCCCTGTTCGATGCGCTGCACGCCGACGAGGAAGGCAACGTGCTTCGCGGCGACGTGCTGGTGCACGATACGCATGATTGCTACGTGCACTCCACCAGCCGCCTGGTCGCGGCGGTGGGAATGGACGATCACGTCATCGTCGAGACCAAGGATGCGATACTGGTGGCGCCCAAGGGGCGGGTGCAGGACGTGAAGGAGCTGGTGGCGAAGCTCAAGAAATCGGGCCGCCCGGAGAGCTCGCTCCATCGCGAAGTATTCAGGCCGTGGGGCAGCTACGACAGCCTGGATGCGGGCGAGCGGTTTCAGGTCAAGCGCCTGTCCGTCAAGCCGAGCGGGGTGCTGTCGCTGCAGATGCATCACCACCGCGCGGAGCATTGGATCGTGGTCCAGGGGACCGCGCGCATCACCTGCAACGACAAGACGTTCCTCCTGTCCGAGAACGAGTCGACCTACATACCGATCGGTGCCGCCCATCGCATCGAGAATCCGGGCAAAGTCGACCTGCACATCGTCGAAGTGCAGTCCGGCTCCTACCTCGGCGAGGACGATATCGTGCGTTTCCAGGACAACTACGGCCGGCAAGGGACCAACACTTGAGCTCGATCACGTGCTTCAAGGCGTACGATCTGCGCGGCCGGATCCCGACGGAACTCAATGACGATGTCGCCTACCGCGTGGGCCGGGGCTACGCCGAATTCCTGGCGCCCAAACGGGTGGTGGTCGGGCGCGACATTCGATTGTCGAGCGAGGGGCTGGCCGATGCGCTCTGCCGCGGACTCACCGAGGGCGGCGCGGATGTCTTCGACATCGGCATCTGCGGCACGGAGGGCGTGTATTTTGCGACCTTCGACGGCGCCTACGACGGCGGCATCATGGTCACGGCCAGCCACAACCCGCCCGATTACAACGGCATGAAGTTCGTGCGTGAGCAATCAAAGCCCATCAGCGGCGACAACGGCTTGAAGGACATCCGCGCGATCGCCGAACGCGGCGGATTCAAGGAGCCCGCCGCCCGCGGCCGGCGGCAGCGCATCGACAGCTCGGCCGCCTACATCGAGCATCTCCTGTCGTACGTCGATTTGAAGAAATTGAAGCCCTTGAAGATCGTGGTGAACGCGGGCAACGGCGGCGCCGGGCTCATCGTGGATCGGCTCGAGCCGCACCTGCCGTTCGAGTTCATCAAGGTGCATCACGAGCCGGACGGGCGGTTCCCGAACGGCATACCCAATCCGATGATCGAAGCGAATCGCGCGCCCACCGTGGCCGCGATCCGCGCCCACGGGGCGGACTTCGGGCTCGCCTGGGACGGCGATTTCGACCGCTGCTTCTTCTTCGACGAAGGCGGCCAATTCATAGAGGGCTATTACATCGTGGGTCTGCTCGCCTCCGTGCTCCTGCGCGGCGAGCGCGGCGGACGGGTCGTGCACGATCCGAGGCTCACCTGGAACACGATCGACATCGTCGAGTCCGCGGGCGGCGAGGCGGTGCTGTCGAAATCCGGCCATGCCTTCATCAAGCAGCGCATGCGCGAGGTCGACGGCCTCTACGGCGGAGAGATGAGCGCGCACCACTATTTTCGGCGCTTCGCCTATTGCGACAGCGGCATGATCCCGTGGCTCCTGATGACGCAAATCCTGAGCGAGACCGGCCGGCCCCTGTCGTCGCTGGTCGGGGAGCGGATCGCGGCGTTTCCGGCGAGCGGAGAGCTCAACTACCGCGTGCCGGACGCGGCCGCCGCGATGGCCGCGATCGAGTCGCGCTACGCCAAACAGGCGCTCAAGGTGGACCGCACCGACGGTCAATCGTATGAGTTTTCGGACTGGCGCTTCAACTTGCGCACCTCCAACACCGAGCCGCTGCTGCGCTTGAACGTCGAGTCGCGCGGCTCCGAGCAGCTCAT
>JBEKHK010000079.1:0-8118 GCA_050012315.1 Steroidobacteraceae bacterium
CGAGCCGGTGCGTGTCGAGCCGGTGCGTGTCGAGCCGGTGCTCGTCGAGCCGGTGCTCGTCGAGCCGGTGCTCGTCGAGCCGCAACCGCGGGCTCGGCTCGCCGACATCTTTGCGCCGCGGTATCGAGGCCGGACCCTGATGCTGTCGATATTCAACGCCGCGCAAGTGATCGGCTTCTACGGCTTCAATTCTTGGCTGCCGACGCTCATGACGGCGCGCGGCATCAATGTCACCCATGGGCTCGAGTATGCGTTCATCATCGCGATTGCGCAGCCCATCGGGCCGCTGCTCGGGACGCTGTTCGCCGACAAACTCGAGCGCAAGGCGCAAATCATCGGGGGTCTCGCCTGCATGGGCGCCGCCATGGCGGCCTTCGCCGTCGCGACCTCGCCTGCCGCGCTCATATCACTCGGCATCGTGTTCACGTTGGCCGCCAACATCATGTCGTATGCGTACCACGGCTACCAGGCCGAGCTCTTCCCCACCCGCATTCGGTCCCGCGCCGTTGGATTCGTCTATTCTTGGAGCCGCCTGGCGGCGGCCTTCGCCGGGCTCATCGTCGGTTTTTTGCTCGCCGACGGGGGTGTGCCCGCGGTCGCCGTCTTCATCGGCGGGGCTATGGCCGTAGGCATCGTCGTCATCGCGGCCTTCGGGCCCTCGACCCGCGGGGCGGCGCTCGAGCAGCTGAACGATTGAGCCCCGCCATTGAAAATCGGACTGGAACGCCCCAGAATTCGGGGGCCTGCAGAGTACCGCGAGGGAGCATACTCGCGGTTGGGCTGTTGGATAGCGGCGTCACCAAGTTTCGGGTAGCACCATGGAAGACGTTCAAGCGGAACTCGCCGCGCTCGCCCTGCATTTGAGAGGGCGGCGCGAAGCCATCCTTCACGCCTGGCAGCTGGCCATCCAGCGCGACCCGAAAATCACCACGGGCGAGGCGCTGCCCCGAGTTCAACTGCTGGACCATATCCCCTCGATGTTGGCGACTTTCGAGCGGGCGTTGCACGGGCCGGTCGGCGATGCCGCCGACGCGGTGCAGGAGGCGGGCCAGCAGCCGGCGGCGGCGCACGGCCTGCAGCGCTGGCGGCAGGGGTACGATCTGCGCGAGGTCACGCGCGAGCTCGGTAAGCTGAACGAATGCGTGGTGGCGGAGCTGGACGCCTACACCGCGGCTCATGACAATCTGTCGCACGCCGCGATTGCCGCGGCGCGCCGTGTCTGGGCAGCCATGGCCAGCACCGGTATCGAGGAAAGCGTCGGCCAGTATTTCGAGCTGCAAAAGCAGGAAGCCGCCGGCCACGTGCGGGATATGGAGCTCGCGCTGGCGGACATCCGCGAGCTGGAACAGCAACGCGGCGATCTCTGGCGGCAGGCTGCGCACGATCTGCGCGGCAATCTCGGCGTGGTCGCCAACGCCACCGTGGCGCTCACGCATGGCGATTTGCGCGAGTCCTCCCGGGACGACTTCGTGCGCATATTGATGCGCAACGTGACCTCGCTCCATCACTTGCTGGATGACGTGACCAGCTTGGCGCGGCTGCAGGCCGGACGCGAGCAGCGGCGCATCGAGCCCTTGGACGTAGCTGCGATCATGCAGCAGCTATGCGAGGGAATACGGCCCTTGGCGCAGCAGCACCGCCTGTTTCTGCGCTGCGACGGACCGCCGGGTTTCGCCGCCGAAGGAGACCCGGTGAAGATTCGGCGCATCGCTCAAAATTTGATCTTGAACGCGGTCAAGTTCACCCGCCAGGGCGGCATAACGGTCAGTTGGGGCGACAGCGAGGCCAATGATCCGAAACGATGGGCGCTGTCGATTCAAGATACCGGCCCCGGAATTCACTCCGCGGCGGGAAAACCCATGGCGAATGCGCTGGAGGACCAAGGCGAGGTGCGGCGCAAGGAGGACTCCCAAACCGCGGACGGAGGTGAAGGCATCGGCCTGTCCATCGTCAAGCGATTGTGCGATATGCTGGATGCCTCCATCGAGCTGAACTCCGTCGAAGGCGTCGGCACGACTTTTCGAATTCTTTTCCCGCGCCAATATTCCTGATCGGTACCGCATGCCCGGATTATGGTTTGAGGAGTTTCACGTCGGGCAGGTGTTCCAGCATGCCATCCGGCGCACGGTGACCGAAACCGACAACGTCATCTTCACGACGATGACTCACAATCCCGCGCAGCTTCATCTCGACGACGAGTACATGCGCACCACCGAGTATGGACAGCGCCTGGTCAATTCGGTGTTCACGCTGGGATTGATGGTCGGCATCTCCGTCGGCGATACGACGCTCGGCACGGCGGTCGCCAATCTCGGATGGGATGAGGTGCGGTTTCCACGGCCGGTATTCCACGGCGACACATTGCACGTCGAGACGGAAGTGATCGGGCTGCGCGACTCGAAGTCGCGGCCCGATCAGGGAATCGTGACATTCATGCATCGCGCTTTCAACCAGCGGAACGAATTGGTGGCGTCATGCAAGCGCTCGGGCCTTCAGCGCAGGCGCCCGATCCAATGAACGTACTGAGATCCATGCTGTTCGTTCCCGGCGACAGCGAGAAGAAGCTCGGCAACGGCGATCGGTCGGGGGCGGATGCGCTGGTGCTCGATCTCGAGGACTCGGTCTTACCGGAGAACAAGGCGCGGGCGCGCCAATTGACGGTCGAGTACCTCAAGGCCCGGCCGAAGGCCGGGCGTCGATCGGAGCTCTGGGTGCGCATCAACTCCCTCGAGTCGACCCTTGCGCTCGCGGACTTGTCCGCAGTCGTCGCGGCGGCGCCCGATGGGGTGATGCTGCCCAAGGCCGAAGGACCTTCCGACGTCGCGCGGCTTTCGTTCTACCTGGACGCCCTGGAGGCCCAGGCTGGACACGCCGCGGGATCGACACGCGTGCTGCCCGTCGCGACCGAAACCGCGGCGGCGCCGTTCAACCTGGGCGCGTACTCCGCCGCGCGCCTTCCGCGTCTCGTGGGGCTCACCTGGGGCTCCGAGGATTTGGCGGCTGCTCTCGGCGCCAGCACCAATCGCGACGGGGCGGGTGAGTGGGCATTCACCTATCGCGTCGTGCGCTCGCTCACGCTGATGGCTGCGCGTGCCGCGGCAGTCCAGCCCATCGATACGCTATATGCGGATTTTCGCGATGAGGAGGGGTTGCGCACGGCTTCGCGGGCATCTCGGGCCGAAGGGTTCACCGGCCGTCTTGCGATTCATCCGGCGCAGGTCGCCGCGATCAACGAGAGCTACATGCCTTCCGCCGAGGAAATCGAACACGCGCGCCGCGTCGTGGCGGCGTTCCAGGCGTCTCCCGGCGCAGGTGCGGTGGGGCTCGACGGAAAAATGGTCGACATCCCGCACTTGAAGCAAGCGCAGGCGCTGATTCAGCTGAGCTCGCGATACGGGCGCTGAGGCTAGCCGCGCGCCTGGGCCCTCGAGCCCGGAACCGCGTCGAGCGCAATCAGATTGATTTTCATGGTTTGTAGGATGTCCGCCAGCATGTTTTGCCGGGCGGTGGAAATGCCGCGCATGATCTTGGCATCCATGGTCATGCCGATCTTCGCGACGCGCTCCAACATCTGATTTCCCTTGCGGGTCAAGAACACCCGGTTGGTGCGCCGGTCGTCCGCATCGGCACGGCGTTCCACCAATCCCCTCTCCTCCAGGCGCTCCACGATGCCGCCGAGCGCGACCTTGCCCAGATCCAAGAGCCGCGCGAGCGCCGTCTGCGTGATGCCGTCACCGTGGCCGGAGAGGCCGCTGAGCACCCACCACTGAGAGCGGGTGATATCGAGTGGCCTCATGAGGTGATCGCACGCCGTGCGCCTCAGGCGCGACACGTCGTGTACCAACGAGCCGATCCGATTCCTTTCGTTTCGCTTCATCCCTTTCCCCTGTCGACTTGTTCGCCGCGACATTCTAGCGAATTCGGCGCAGCTGTAACAGTTCCGCAATCTGCCGCGCATACAAGAGAGTTCACCGCCGGTCCTCGTTTGACAGGGGCGCGATCGAGGAAAAACTCTTGTACCCCGAACTTGAAAGAATCGTTTTGCGGAAAGTGAGTACGCGGCTCGTTCCGTTTCTATCGGTTTTGTATTTCGCCGCTTTCATCGATCGCGTCTCAGTTGGCTTCGCCGCCCCGCAGATGACGCGCGATCTGGGATTTTCCGCCTACGTGTTCGGTCTTGGGGCGGGCATATTTTTCCTGGGATATTGCTTCTTCGAAGTACCGAGCAATCTCATTCTCCAAAAGGTCGGCGGCCGCCGCTGGATCGCTCGAATCATGCTCACCTGGGCCCTCGTCGCAGGAGCGATGGCCTTGGTATCGAGCGCAACGTGCTTTTATTGGCTGCGATTTCTGCTCGGGGTGGCGGAAGCCGGCTTCTTCCCGGGCGTCGTGTACTACCTCACGCAGTGGGTGCCGGCGGCTCGTCGTGCGAGGCTCGTGGGCCAGTTCATGATCGCGATTCCGATCTCTACCGCCGTCGCGGGACCTCTCTCGAGCGCGATCCTGCGATTGGACGGCGCCTGGGGGTTGTCCGGCTGGCAGTACTTGTTCCTGCTCGAAACGATTCCTTCCTTGCTCCTGGGTTTCATCACTCTATTTTATTTGCCTGACGCGCCCGCCGATGCCAAATGGCTCACCCGAGACGAGCAGCAGTGGCTCGAAAGCACGTTGCAACGGGAGCGCAGTCCCGCAACTCGGCCATCGGGGGTTTTGAGCGCTCTGTTGGATCCGAAGGTCTTGCTCTTCAGCGTGTGCTATTTCGGAGTGGAGCTCGGGTTATACGGCGTGATTTTCTGGATACCGCAGATCTTTGGGGCGATGGGCTCGCCTGCGCGGTTCATCGGATACATCATCGCGATACCCTACACGGTGGCGGCGCTCGTCATGGTGTGGTGGTCGAGTCATTCGGACCGCCGCAACGAACGCGTCGGCCACATGGCAATCGCCTCGCTGGTCGGCTCCTTCGGGCTTGCGGCCAGCGCCTTTTTGTCGCACGCGCCAATGACCTCCGTGTTGGCGATCACGCTCGGCGCTGCCGGCACCTTGGCCGTGTTGCCAATTTTTTGGTGCCTGTCCACGAGGCATCTCCAGGGGGCCGCCGCCGCCGGCGCGATTGCGCTCATCAACGCGCTCGGAAACGTCGGCGGGTTCGTCGGCCCGTTTCTCATCGGATGGATCAAAATGGCGACCGGGGGCTTTAGTTGGGGTCTGGCCGCACTGGCGGCAGGCGTGTTGTCGACCGGAATCATCGCCTTGCTGATCGGCGACGGTACGCCGAAGGTCGCTCATGCCGACCACTTCGGTGAATGCGATGCGCCGTCCAAGCCGCTCAGCCCGAAGCAGTTCACCGCATAGGCGCGAGGCCGCTGGTTTTGGCGGCGCCGGAGCGTCGTTTGTCGCCGCAGGCTAAAGGTGCCCATCGAAGAGCACTTATAATTCGCGGACGGATTCCGACGAATAACGAATATCCCCGCGGCTCGATTGGCTCATGGACTGAGGCTCGAACGGAGGAGTACAAAATGAAAGCGGTTAGCCTTCTGTTGGCGCTCGCGCTCGGCATTGCGCTGGCCGCGACCAGCGCCGCATCAACCGTCGCCACGGATACAGGCACCTTCGTCGGCATACCCTCACCCAGCGCGGCCGGGGTCGATGTGTTCTTCGGAATCCGCTATGCCGCGCCGCCCGAGGGTGCGCTGCGCTGGACGCCGCCGCAGCCTCCCGCCGTGCCCACCGGTCCCGTGGTCGCGGCCATCCCGGGACCGGCTTGCCCGCAGCCAGCCAGCACCGCGCCCTTGCCTCAGTCCGAGGATTGTCTGTTCTTGAACGTCTACGTTCCTGCACAGGAGCCGGCCCACTCCATGCGCCCGGTGTTCGTGTGGGTTCATGGCGGGGCCTTGATCACCGGCACGGGCGCACTTTACGACCCCTCGGCGATGGTGGCCGAGAACGACATCATCGTGGTGACGATCAACTATCGGCTCGGAGCGCTCGGCTGGCTGGTCGAGCCCGGGCTATTGGCCGCGGCGCCGAACTTCTTCCAAAACGCCGGCGACGCCGGAAATTACGGCTTGATGGATCAGCAATTCGCACTTCAATGGGTGCAGCGCAATATCGCAAGCTTCGGCGGCGACCCCAAGAAGGTGACCGTCGGCGGTGAATCAGCCGGTGGCCTCAGCGTCACGGCCAACCTTACTTCCACCACGACCGCCAAGGGGCTATTCCGTGCTGCGATCATCGAAAGCGGCGCATACATGCTGCACGACCTGCCGTCGCAGACCGTGTATGGAGCGATCTTCGGCACGGGCTTCGATGAGCTCCTGGGCTGCAGTCCACCGGGCGATGGGGCGTGTTTGCGTGCGGCGCCGGTCGCGAGCGTTCTAGCCGCCCAGAATGAGGTGTTCGGCGCCAACGGCATTTCGCCTGATTTTGGCACCCGCGTCCTGCCGCATGCACTGAAGGACGCGCTCTCTCGGGGCGATTTCATCCGCGTACCGGTATTGCAAGGGACGAACGCCAACGAGGGCCGGTTGTTTGAGCCCGGCGAGATCCCCTTCGCCAGCACCTTGCCCAACATTCAGGCGGCCGGCGGGCCGGCAAATTTCGATCTGACCCACGCGAACACGTACTGTGCCACGCCCCAGGGCAGCGGTGCGCCGGTGGTCTGCAGCTATCCACAGGAGGTCGGCCTGTACCTCGGGGCGCTCAGCGTGGGACTTGGTTTCCCCACGGCCGATGTTTCACCCGGTTTCGTCGCGGAGGTGCTCGAGGAGTATCCGCTGCCGAGCTTCCCGGATCCCTTCCTGCCGAACGACGCGCCCAGTGCCGATGAGGCGCTGGCGCAGATTTTCACTGACGCGGTTTTCGCCTGCAACGGCGCGGATTCCAATCGCGATGTCGCGCATTTCGTGCCGGTCTTCGGCTACGAATTCAACGATCCCAAGGCGCCGCCCCTCGGCAGTGTTCCGGTCAAGCCCCCGAACGACGTGTTCGGTTTTCCGTCCGCCTCGGAGCACTCCGCGGAGTTGCAGTTCCTGTTCAATTTCGATGCGCCGCTCAGCACCGATGAGCAGCAGTTGGCCGGTTATATGCAGACGTACTGGGCCAACTTCGTGAGCACTCAGGACCCGAATCGGCCGCGCCAGGTGCCCGCCTGGTTGCCGTACAATTTCTTCGAGACGCTGCAAGACTTGGTGCCCGGCCCGCAGCGTCCACATCCCTTTTTCACCTTTCGGCGCGAGCACTTCTGCAGCACGTGGCAGGCCATCGTTGCCGCCGAGGCGGGGCAGTAGCCGGACGGGCGCGTGGTGGAGCGGCACGAGAGTAAACTGCTATTTTTACGTAAGTTTCTGCCGCAAACGGATGCGTTGAGTTGCGTTGAGTTGCGGACCTGATACGATGCCGGCCCGCAAATGAATTGCGGCGGGACCGAGACGGGGCATGGCGCAGTCTGGTAGCGCATCTGCTTTGGGAGCAGAGGGTCGGGGGTTCGAATCCCTCTGCCCCGACCAATCCGGGGACATGGGTAACACATAATCCCGGCGACGGGGCGGATTCGCGCGCGGGCGTGTATTAACGTCGGCCAGTTGGCTATAATGCGCGTTCCCGTACGCGGTGTGCACGAATTTCCGGGCATCGACCTGAATGATACGTTTGGCGCGTGGAACCATCGATCACCGCGCCCGTAGCTCAACCGGATAGAGCACCGGCCTTCTAAGCCGGCGGTTGCAGGTTCGATTCCTGCCGGGCGCGCCACCTGTCGGGCATCGACGATGGTGGACGTAGCTCAGTTGGTAGAGCCCCGGATTGTGATTCCGGCCGTCGCGGGTTCGAGTCCCGTCGTCCACCCCACCTCATGGTGGTGTGTCGGGAGAGTTGGTTTGAATGGTTGAAGTTTGTCAGGGCCGTTAGCTCAGCTGGTAGAGCAGTTGACTCTTAATCAATTGGTCGTAGGTTCGATCCCTACACGGCCCACCATAACTCCCTGATTTAATAGGTATTTCTAGGACAGATGGTAGAAGAATCTTCTACCTTTCTACCAGCCATGGTAGAAGCGCCCGACACCGGTAGAAGCGGTAGAAGTACCGAGCTCATTTCACGGGCGTGGTTCGGACGGTGCGC
>JBEKHK010000080.1:0-7871 GCA_050012315.1 Steroidobacteraceae bacterium
GCTCCGCCAGCCAACGCGGGATTCTAATCCCACCAAGCACAATTAAACCTACGCTGCCAGAATTGGGCTGCCTCTTCGGTGACCGAACTCGCATTCGCCCCGATCCTCGAGCCTCTTTAGGCGGATGCCACGCCAAAATTGAGCGCTGCGCCCTTTTTAAGGGCCTGACAGGGTCGTAAAGATAGCCTGGCATCGGGCCATTGGAGTCACGAGTGAAACAGGTAATTTGGGGGTTCTAGGCGTGTCTTCCGCTTGCCGCCTGCGGCGTCGGTGAGACCGCAATCTCGGCGGCCGCTGGCGGCGCCTCGGAGGCGGAGCAGGCCAAAGAGGCATTGAAAGCGGAGGCTCGCGTCAAGCAACAGCTCGACGCGGCGGCCACACTTGATGCACAGCGTCGACAGGCCGCCGAAGCGACCTCGCAGTAGCGCCACCGATCGAGCATCAACCATTCGACGAACCGTTGGAGTCGTCTAGGGCCGATACGGCGTGGATCGGCCCCGGCAACGCATCTCAGTCTGCCAGGTTAACGCTTTGCGAAATAATGCGCGCCCCGCAACCCTTCGAAGTCTGAATCTTGCGTCCAAAGGGTTGCGTGGTGTCTATAAGCGGTCGCAAGCATCACGCTGTCCGCCATTGCTATGCCATGCTCAATCGAAAGCCGGGCAGCCTCCAGCGCCGTCGCCCGATCGAGGTCTACAACCTTTCCTTGTTCCATGACCGCAATGGCTCGCAATGCATCGTCCTCGCTTCTCTGCCGGGTTACGCGCTTGAATACCTCGAATAGCGACAAGGTCGGGACAATCAGCGACCGTGTCGCCTCAATTGGCTTCGCGAATGCTGCCGCATTGGGCCCGTCGGCGAAGTATTCCAGCCAGCCGGATGAGTCGACTACATTCATACACGATCGGCGTCCCGGGGCACATCAGTGTCAATCCCTTTCAGCGAACCGCGCGCAGCCTTGATCGGTCGCACGGGCACGAGTTCGATTCGGCCCCGATACTCGATGGCATGGAGTTTTTCTCCGGGCTTGATCCCCAACGCCTCTCGTATCTTCAACGGGATGACGATTTGGTACTTTGACGACACGGTAATAGTACTCATACGTTTCTCCGATCGATCACGATTTCGTAAAACAGCGAGCCTATCACGATCCGCCGGCGCCCGCTGGTGTCGCCGTTTGATATAGGACAGAGAGCCAGGCCGGGGTACAGCCTGTTGATTTTAAATATTAATTTATTGGTGGCAGGAGGGAATTTCCAGCACGTCGCAACGCGGCAAGTGTTGCGTGGCCACCGCCCATCGGCTGCCGCTGCGTTCATAGCGTAATCACCAGCAGCGGCGCTATGCTTCGCCTCGAGGTTCAGGGGCCATATAGAAGTGCACCACCTACAGGGGGCAGCCTATGGAACTGCGACGAGCGCTGGACCGGTTTCTCGCGGAGCACGTGCAAGGTGTGTCCGTCGACGCCCAAGCGGTTCTGACGGGTGTCACGCGGCCCACCAATTTCCATGGTGCCTCCTCGGATCGCGGAACCGGGCCAAGCACCGTGCGGTTCAAGCCGGGACCGCCACCCGGCCTCGAGCCGCTTTATCTCGATGTCGGCGCGTTCAAGGCCGCCCTGGACAAGGCGTTGCAAGCCGGCGTGGCCGGCTACGTGGCGCAACTGCGTCAGTCCGGCCAGATCCTGTTCACCAACGCGTGGCAATACGCCAAACGTCCGCAAGATCACGGTGAGTGGTGGGCAGCGGATGTGCCGATGCATGTGGCCAGCGTGAGCAAGCTCATGACCGCCATGGCCATGATGGTGCTGTTTCGCGATCGCGACATCTCGCCGGACGCCCAGATCATTGATTATTTGCCGGACTATTGGGTGAAAGGGCCCAATATCGAATACATCGTCTTCCGCAACCTGTTCAACCACACCAGTGGCCTGTCGGCGAATTACCTGGTCGACTTCCAGAGCATGAAGTCGGCGATCGCCGGCGGCATCAGTCTCGATGGTCCCGGGCTGCGTCTCGGGCAGTACTGCTATCAAAATTTGAACTATGGACTGTGCCGGATGCTCCTCGCAGTCATCAACGGCAACATCGACCAGAACGCGTCTTTCGATCCGCTGCCGTTTCCAGACTTCCCCCTGCAACCGTGGACTGACACCCTCTGGGACTTGGTGACGATGGCCGCCTATGAGGCCTATCTGCAGGCCAAGGTCTTTCATCCGTCGGGCGTGGTCGGCGCCACCCTCGATCACCCGGGCGCGTGCGCGCTGGCCTACCGGGGACCCGGCGATCCAGCGCCGGGCTGGAACTCAGGGTCCCTGCGGGAGAGCTGCGGCTGCGATGGCTGGCATCTCTCCGTCAACCAGCTGCTCGATGTGATGGGCGAATTCCGCCGGGGCGGCGGGATTCTGACGGCCGGCGCCGCGCAGGCCATGCTCGACGACGGCTTTGGCGTCGACCCTCTGGAGGGCAATTCAGCACTGCCTACGGCCTATCCCACGGCAGCCGGGAGTGTCTACTGCAAGCCCGGCGATTGGCAGGGTCCGGGTTCGGGTCAGAGCAAGCAGGACGAACAAAGCCTCGCGTATTTCTTGCCGCAGGACATGGAGTTGGTGGTGTTGGTCAACTCAATGGTCGATGGTCACACGGGATCAGACAACCACTTCCGCCAGGTGGTGACGCAGACCTACCTCGACAACCTGACGCAACCACCACCCCTTCATCTGTAGACGCCGAGGGAGTCGTCACGGCCGGCCTTCTCGGCCGGACGGGCGCGAGTCCGCTCGTCGGGGTCATTGTCACTCGAGGCTCGTGAGGAGAGCCCCGCGCCACATCGACGAGGAATTGCATTGCCTCGCCTCCATCATCGTTTCTTGTGGTGCATCGCCGGCGTATCATTTGCGCCGTGAATGTCGAGGGGATCCGCGCGCCATCGCCGCCGTCAGCGGCGGGTAATTGCGGTTCAATGCCGCGTTCTGTGAAGGAGCTGTAGATTTGAATCGACTCGATCTCGAGGGCCGCGTGGCGGTCATCACCGGCGCGGGCCGCGGCATCGGTTATGCCATTGCAGAGCAGGTGCTGCGTTCCGGAGGAACGGTTGCGCTGTGGGATAGCGACGCCTCGAGCCTCGAGCACGCCAAAGGCCGGCTCGAAGAACTCGGTCGGGCAGTTACCTGCGCCGTGGATGTCACTCAAGAAGACGCCGTTAAGGCAGCGACCCAGGCGACCCTCACGGCGTTCGGCACAATCGATATTCTGATCAACAATGCGGGCATCACGGGCGGCAATGCGGCCACCTGGGAACTCGATCCCCAGGTTTGGCGGCGCGTGATCGACGTCAATCTGGTGGGTCCGTATCTGACCTCCCGATCCATCGTTCCCGTCATGCTCAGCAAGGGCTACGGCAGGATCGTCAACGTCGCTTCGGTGGCGGGCAAGGAAGGCAATCCGAACGCCTCGCATTACAGTGCATCGAAGGCGGGACTGATCGGGCTCACCAAATCCTTGGCCAAGGAGTTGGCAACGAGGGGAATTTTGGTCAATTGCGTGACCCCGGCGGCCGCCAATACGGATTTGTTCGCGCAGATGAGCGCGGAGCACATTGCCTACATGCGCTCCAAGATTCCCATGAATCGCTTTGTGGAGCCGCAAGAAATCGCGGCGCTGGTCTGCTGGCTGGCCAGCGAAGGCTGCTCGTTTTCCACGGGCGCCGTATTCGATATCTCCGGCGGTCGCGCCACCTACTGAGTACCGCTGGCAACGCAACTACAAGAAAAACAAAGGTTTTGAGTCAGGTTCCCGGCACATGTCCGCAGCGGCCACGATGCTTCGGCCCGGCGCAAGACGGCTTCTCGAGCGCCCTCGGCATGAAAAATCTACGTGCGTCTGGGATGTGGATGGCATCATGTCCCGCGCTAATGATCGGGGCGGAGCGGGGGTAAATCAGATGGGGCATATTCGCATATCCGGGCAACGCGGCTCCGTGGCCGCGGCGACCCTGTGCTTCATGGGCTGCGCGGTCGGTCCCAACTATCACCAGCCCACGGTGCAAATTCCCGAGAGCTTCAAGGAAGGCGTCGACTGGCAGCGGGCCCAGGCCAACCCGCAGGGCTCGCTGTCAAGCACCTGGTGGCTCGACTATCACGATGATCAGCTATCGAAGCTGGTCGATGCAGCCTTGCGCGCGAATCAATCCATCATCGCGGCCGATGCCGCCTACCGGTTGGCGCAGGCGACCGTCTCGGCGAGTGGTGCTGCTCTTTATCCCACGGTGAGTGCGAGCGCGTCCGGTACCCGCGCCCAGTACGGCTCCACGGCGGCGGCATCAGCCAACGCTCCGCCGGGCGTGTATCACTACGTCACCGCCGGCGTTTCTGCGAACTGGGAGCTCGATCTTTGGGGAAAGACCCGTCGCCAGATCGAGTCCAGCAAGGCCGAGGCGCAGGCGAGCGACGCCCAGCGCGCCGGTCAGCGCTTGTCGATCGCAGCCAGTGTCGCCAGTGATTACTTCGCGTTGCGGCAGGCTGACATCGATATCGATTTTCTGCGGCAGCAGCAGCGAGTCTACGGCGACCTGTCGGCGATCACGCAGGCCGGCTACACCCAGGGCGGATCCTCGGGTGATGACGTGCTCGTTGCGCAGGACACGCTCGAAGCGGTGATCGCCGCCCTGCAGACGACGCAGATCCAGCGCGAACAGTACGAGCACGCCATCGCCGTGCTGATCGGCGTTCCCCCCGGCGGATTCTCCATCGAGCCGCGCCAGGACTATGTATTCGTGACGCCCGCGGTACCGATCTCCCTGCCCTCTCGACTGCTGGAGCGCCGCTACGATGTGGTGTCCGCCGAACGCCAGGCGGCGTCTGCGAACGCGCAGATCGGCGTCGCGGAGGCGGCTTTCTACCCGACTCTCGATCTGGCGGCGCAAGGCGGCTACGTGAACAACCAGTTCGCTCATCTCATCTCGATGCCCAACCGCTTCTGGACCTTGGGCCCGACTCTGGCCGAGACCCTGTTCGACGGCGGGGCCCGCAGGGCCGCCATGCGCGAAGCGCGCGCCACCTACGACGAAGAAGTGGCCACTTACCGGCAAACCGTGCTGACGGCGTTTCAGAGCGTCGAAGACAGCCTGTCGTCATGGAATCATCTTCAGCAACAAACTCAAGCCTACACCACCATCTATCAGCGCACCCAGACGCTGTTCGACCACACGCGCGCACAACGCGACATCGGTGCGGCGAGCGCCCAAAGCCTGCTGAACGAACAGCTCACGCTCCTGTCGGCCAAGCAGAATCTCGAGGACAGCCAAGCCTTGCTCACCCAGAGCAGCGTCACCTTGATCAAGAACCTCGGGGGAGGCTGGCAGTGGGATGAGTCCCGTCAAGCGGCCACCGCCACCCCCTCGAGCGATCGACACCCTGGCACAGGCCCTGCCGAGAGTCTCGCGGCGCGGTGAATATCGAAGCTTGCGCAGCGACGGTGCAGAACCACGATTCAAACAGTATGGGAGTTCACTCTATGAAGCGGGCACTGCAGGTGCGGGCGTTGTTGCCGTGTCTCGTCATGATGGCCGTGGCGGGATGCGGTTCGGGCAAGAAACCCGCTGCGGCGGCGCCGCCCAAGGTCGGCACGGTGACGGCCGCGCAGCAAACGGTACCGCTCACCCGGGACTTGGTCGGCCGCCTGTCGGCGTATTACAGCGCCAACGTCGTCGCCCGCGTGTCGGGTGTGCTGGTCAAGCGCGCCTACAAAGAAGGCGACGAGGTCAAGGCAGGCCAGATCCTGTTCGAGATCGACCCGAGCTACTACACCGCCGTGCTCAACAACAACCTGGCGATCCTGGCCGAAGATCAGGCGACCTACGTCAACAGCCGCGTGACCGCCGAGCGCGATCACAAGCTGCTGCCCATCGGCTCGGTATCGCAGCAGACCGTGGACGATGCCGATGCGGCAGAGCGCAGCGCCGCCGCGAGAGTCAAAGCCGATGAGGCGGCGGTCGAGACCGCGCGCATCAACTTGGGTTACACCCGAGTCACCTCGCCCATCAGCGGCACCGCCAGCCAGCAGCAGGTCACCCAAGGCGCCCTGGTGGGCAGCGCCACCAGTGACATGGGCTCCGGCGGCACCCTCTTGACGACGGTCGAGCGCATTGACCCGCTCTATGTGAATTTCACCATCAGCGCCGCCGACCTGTTGACCCTGCGCCAGGCGCGCAACGTCGCGCTCGCGCACCAGAGCGACACCAAGATCCAGATCACCCTCCCCAACGGCAGCCCTTATGCAGAGTCCGGCGCCTTGGACTTCTCCGATGTGGCCGCGAACCCGATCACCGGCGCGGTGAATCTGCGCGCCGTGGTGCCGAATCCCAAGCACGACCTGCTGCCCGGCATGTACGTGACCTTGAGGATCACGCTCGGCGAGCAGAGCCACGTCTACCTGATCCCGCAGCAGGGGGTGCAGCGCGACACCGTCGGCGCCTATGTGCTGGTGGTGGGGCCGAACGGCAAGGTGCTGCGCAAGGATGTCATCACCAGCGAGAGCAACGGCAACGACTGGATCGTCACCGGCGGCCTCGAGAGCGGCGACCGGGTGATCGTTGCCGGCCTACAGGGTGCGAAAGAGGGTGGTCAGGCCGACGCGGTTCCGTGGCAGGCGCCGCCACCCCCGGCGAGCCCGGCAGGAACCGGCGCCTCCAACGCCTCGAGTGCCGGATCGCGACCCGTAGCCCGTAACCCGTAGGGAATTCCGTCTCATGCCCAATTTCTTCATCGATCGCCCGGTATTCGCATGGGTCATCTCCATCCTCATCTGTCTCGGCGGCGTCATCTCGATGTTGAACATGGGCGTTGCGGCGTATCCCGACATCGCCCCACCCCAAGTGACGGTCACAGCCACCTACCCCGGCGCCAATGCCGCCACCATGGAATCGACGGTCACGCAGGTCATCGAACAGCAGCTCACCGGCATCGATAATCTGTTGTATTTCACCTCGACCTCCAACAGCAATGGCACCGCGACCATCACCCTGAGCTTTGCCACCGGCACCAACCAGGACATCGCCGAGGTGCAGGTGCAGAACAAGGTCGCCCTGGCGCAGCCCCTGTTGCCCACCGAGGTGACGCAGCAGGGCGTGATCGTCGCAAAGGCCAGCCCCGACATCCTGTTGTTCGTGGCCCTGTCATCCAACAACCCGTCGGTCGATGCAGGCCGCCTGAGCGACATCCTCGCCTCGCAGATCCAACCGGTGCTGTCGCGCATCAGCGGCATTGGCAACACGTTCTTGCTCGGCTCCGAATACGCGATACGCATCTGGCTCAATACCGACAAGCTGCAGGGTTACGGGCTCTCGGCCGCCCAGGTGCTAAGTGCCATCAACGCGCAAAACGCGCAGTTCGCCACCGGCTCTCTCGGTGCGGATCCGGCCATCAAAGGTCAGACCTTCACGGCCACCGTATCCGGCGATACGCTGTTCTCCTCGCCGCAGCAGTTCAACGACATCTTGCTGCTGACCACCAGCGACGGCACGGCGGTGCACCTGAGCGATGTCGCCCGCGTGACCTTCGGGGGCCAGAGCTACGGGAATGCCGCAGTCTGGAATGGCAAGCCGGCAGGCGGTCTGGGTCTGTTCCTGCTGCCCGGCGCCAATGCGCTCGCGATCGCGAAGCAGGTCAAAGCGCAAATGACGCTCTTGGGCAAGGATTTGCCGCAGGGGGTGAGCTGGGACATCCCGTATGACACCACCCCCTTCATCACCGCCTCCATGACCGATGTGGCGAAGACGCTGGCCGAGGCGATCGCTCTGGTGTTCGTGGTCATGTTGATCTTCCTGCAGAACATACGAGCCACCATCATTCCGACGCTGGTGATTCCCGTCGC
>JBEKHK010000081.1:0-7825 GCA_050012315.1 Steroidobacteraceae bacterium
TCATTCTGCTCGCCGAAGGGCGCCTGGTGAATCTCGGCTGCGGCACCGGACACCCGTCCTACGTGATGAGCTCGTCGTTCGCAAATCAGGTGCTCGCGCAGATCGAGCTCTACACGCAGACGGCGAAATACCCGGTGGGCGTGTACGTGCTGCCGAAGCATCTGGACGAGAAGGTGGCGCGGCTGCAGCTCTCGAAGCTCGGGGCGCAGCTCACGGAGCTCACCGAAGCTCAAGCCAAGTACATCGGCGTGAAGAGGGAAGGGCCGTACAAGGCGGAGCATTACCGCTACTGAGTGCGGTTTACCTGGGAACGACCACCTCGGGCGCGGCCTTCAGCCGCCGCGCCCGACGACCGAATCGGCGATCGTCGAAGCTCAGCAGGCATGCCGGGTAAGCCGAAAGGCGCGTCGCGCTCTCGCCGGCCTCGGTCTCATTTGGAACAGGCACCCGGTGAGTCGACTCCGTATAATGGCGCGCGAATTCGAGGCGGGCACGGCGTCGGGGGGTGGGTCTGATGGGCAAGGTGACGGGTTCCAAGGTCTTCCCGGACGCGGCGAGCGCGCTCAAGGGCGTCGTCAAAGACGGCATGACGCTGATGTGCGGCGGCTTCGGTCTGTGCGGCATCCCCGAGCGGTTGATTGCCGCGCTGCATGACTCCGGCGCGCGGGATCTCACGGTCGTATCCAATAACGCGGGCGTCGACGGCGCCGGATTGGGTCTTTTGCTCAAGTCCCGTCAGATCCGCAAGATGATTTCTTCCTACGTCGGCGAAAACAAGGAGTTCGAGCGGCAGTATCTCGCGGGCGAACTCGAGCTCGAGTTCAATCCGCAGGGCACGATGGCCGAGCGCGTCCGTGCGGGCGGCGCCGGCATCTATGCGTTCTTCACCAAGACGGGCGCCGGCACGGTGGTGGCCGAAGGCAAGGAGCAGCGCGTGGTCGACGGCGAGACCTATGTGCTCGAGACCGGACTGGTCGCCGATGTGTCGCTGGTCAAGGCGTGGAAGGGCGACACCGAGGGGAATCTCATCTACCGCAAGACCGCGCGCAATTTCAACCCGAACATGGCGACGGCGGGGCGCGTGACGCTGGCCGAAGTCGAGATACTGGTCGAGGCCGGCGAGCTCGATCCCGATCAGATCCACACGCCCGGCATCTTCGTGACCCGCATCATCGACGGAAGCCCGTACCACAAGCCGATCGAGAAGCGCACCAATCGCAAGCGAACGGAGGGATCTCATGCCGTGGTCTCGTGAGGATCTCGCCGCGCGCGCGGCGAAAGAGCTGCAAGACGGCTTTTACGTGAACCTGGGGATCGGCATCCCGACCCTGGTCGCGAACTACATTCCGGCGGGCTTGAAGGTCGTGCTGCAATCCGAAAACGGCATGCTCGGCATCGGGCCGTTTCCCTATGAGGGCGAAGAGGACCCGGACCTGATCAATGCCGGTAAGCAGACCGTGACCGCGCTGCCGATGAGCTCGTATTTTTCCTCCGCGGACAGCTTTGCCATGATTCGCGGGGGCCACATCGACATGGCGGTGCTGGGCGCCATGGAAGTCGCCGAGAATGGCGACCTCGCCAACTGGATGGTCCCCGGCAAGATGGTGAAGGGCATGGGCGGGGCCATGGATCTCGTCGCCGGGGTCAAGCGCATCGTGGTCGTGATGGAGCACAGCTCGAAGGAGGGCGAGTCCAAGTTCAAGAAGCGCTGCGAGCTGCCGCTCACGGGCGTGAACGTGGTCGACATGCTGATCACCGACTTGGCGGTGTTCTCGCGGGCGACGCGCAAGGACAAATTCAAGCTGATCGAGACGGCTCCCGGCGTGACGCGGGAACAGGTGCGGCGGAGCACCGAGGCCGATTACCTGGAGTAGGTCGCAGCGGTCGGCGAAAAGCGCTACTCGAGTCGAGGCGTCGAGTGCATTTCTGAGTGATCCAGCACAATTTGTGCGTCGCCCCAACACGACCTTCGGCTTGCGTGCGGGTGATCGTTCACCGAAACTCTTTTTTATGAGCGCCCATTATCTGAATCTTGTCGCGGTCAATCCGAAGCGGGAGGAATTTCCGCGTTATCTCCCTATCAATTGACTTAACGCCGGCACTCAGCGGTCTGGACCGGAGGGCTCGGCAACACGCCAGCTCAATTTGAGGTTCAGCCAGAAATTCCAGCCGGTCACCACCGCGATGGCGACGGCATTCGCGACGTAGCGATTCATGTGCAAGAGGTTGAACTGAAGATTCAGAAGAGTGGTATTCAAGGCGACGCCCGCGAGACAGATGAGCTGAAACTTGCCGAAGCGCCGCAGCCGCTGCTTCAAACCACGCTGATGCGCCGACACGTCGCGAAAGGTCCAGGCATCGTTCCATAGAAAGTTGTTGAGGATCGCCGTTTCCGCCGCGATCAACTTGCTGCGGGTCAGGCCCCAGCCGAGCATGGTCGGATCGCTCAGCAGGAACAACAGGCCCATGTCCACGATCACGCCCGACAGGCCCACCACGGCAAAGCGCAGGAAGCGGTTGAACGGCAAGCTCGACGTCCGCAGTCGGACGAGGTGACGCAGGTAATCGAGATACACGCGCGCCGTCGCCTTGCTGCCGCCCTGGGCGCGCTCGTGAAAGGTATAAGGGACCTCGCCGATCCAGGGAAATCGCCCCCGGGCAAGCACCTCGATCAGAATCTTGTAGCCCAAGGGGCTGAGCTCGACGCCCTCGATGGCGCTGCGGCGGATCATGAAAAAGCCGCTCATGGGGTCGCTGACCCGGCCCACCACCCCCGGAAGCACCACGAGCCCGATGAGCTGGGCGGCGCGCGAGACGATGCGGCGCATGATGCTCCAGTCGCTCACGCCGCCGCCCTCCACGTGGCGACTCGCCACCGCCATGTCGGCGCCGCGCTGCATGAGCTTGTACAGCTCCACGATCACATCGGGCGGATGTTGCAGGTCGGCGTCGATGACGCAGAGCAAGGCGCCGCGCGAGGCTTGCCACCCTCGAATCACGGCGCTCGCCAGTCCGCGCTCGGCCGTGCGCCGCATGACGCGCAGACGGGGATAGTCGAGCGCCAGGCGATGCGCGAACTCCCAGGTCCGGTCCGGACTGTCGTCATCGACGACGATGAGCTCGTAATCGCCGCCGAGGGCAGGCTCGAGCGCTTGGCAGAGCCGTCGAACCAGCTCCGCGACGTTCAGTGCCTCGTTGAAGGTGGGTATGACGACGGACAGAACCGGTGCAGGCGCCGAGGCGTTGGCCGCAGCGGCCGGGCCGACCGCCAACGGTCCGTCGGGGGCCGCAACGCCATTCGGCAGCGGGGACTGCGTCATTTGGGCGGGTGTTGCGCCGAGGTCGCGGAGTTTCAGCCAGCGGCGAATGTAATCGGCTTGCTCGGCGGTTTGCGGGACCCGTGGCCAGCTCGCCGCCCGCGCGCTTTGCCGCCAGAGGCGGTTCAGCTGCGTGATTGCCTTCCGGCCATTTTGCGCATCCTCGGCCAAGAAGCAGCCGACAACGAGTCCGGTCCGTCCGATGCCGGCCCGGCAATGCACGTAAACGCTCCGCCCCCGGACGAGGGCGGAGCGAATGGCGGTGAGCAACGCTTGGGTCTGCGCCACGTTGAAGGGCACGCTCACGTCGGCAATGGCGGTGCGCAGATACTCGGCATTCGCGGGAAGCAGCCGGCGGTAGTCGGGCAGTTCGCCCTCTTCGGTCAAGTCGATGTAGCAATCGATGCCGGCCAGGGACATCTGCTGCAGGCGTGCCCGGGTGGCCCCTTCGTCAGTGCCCGAAGGGTGTTCGCCGGCGAGGAGCCGGCCGGGGATGACCCAGTAAGAGTTTGGAATCGGGCGATCCGGGGTCGGAATCGCCGCATTCGCGTTTGTCACCCGCGAATGCTACCAGCGAATCCGTGGGGTTTAGTCGGCTCGGGCGCCGAGGGGCGATTAAATCGTCCCGGAGGCCTCGGCCGAAGGCGCGCTCTCGACTCCCAGGGTGTTGTAGGCTGAGACCTCGAAATAGTAGGTCCCGGCGCTCAGATTCGAGATCTCGTACGTGGTCGTCCCGGCGCCCGGCACGTCGATCTCCGAAGTCAGCGTACCCGCGACAGTCCCGTAATGGATGTGATAGCCGGCAAGATCGGTCACCGGGGTCCCATCCGTGTTTACAGTGGGTGCGGCCCAAGATAGGGTCACGGAACTCGGCGCCGGGGACGAAGCAGCCGTTGACGAAGTAGCGGTTGACGACGTAGCCGTTGACGACCCGGAGGCGGCCGAACTCGTCGACGAGCCCGTCGCGTAATTATTGTCGTCTCCACCGCAGCCGGACAGGAGGGCGGGGAGGGTGAAGGAAAGTGCCAAGGCGCACCGGAGTCCAAAGCTTCGTACCGTAATCATCGGCAAATTACATTACGGGCCCTCCACCTCGCGCAAATGTCGTCAATTGGGTACATATTACAGTTGGGATTTACATAATTGAGATCCGATCGCGGTTCCGAGTTCGGCTGGGCGCTAAACTTCCGCAATCCGGATTTGGTGTTTAGCGAAGCGGCTAGCCCCGCCGCGAGGTAATATGGTCGTCGTGTCCGCCGTCAACTCCTTGAAACTTCGTATATTCTTGTTCGCTTCGATGGCCGTGGGGCTTGCCGCGCTGCCGCTGCTGAATTGCCGGGCGGCGGAGACGCAAGGTTCGACGACCCACGCTTCGGTCTCGCCGGATTACCGGATCGGCCCCGGCGACAGCCTGCATATTTTCGTGTTCGAGAACGAGCAACTGTCGGTGACCGTCCCGGTTCGCCCGGATGGCAAGATTTCCACGCCCCTGGTCGAAGACATGGTCGCGGTCGGGAAAACGCCCTCTCAATTGGCGCGCGATATCGAAGGTGCGCTGGCCAAGTACGTCAAATCACCCAAGGTCAATATCGAGGTTCTGACGGCACTTAGCGTCTACAGTCAGGTCAAAGTGATCGGCCAGGTGAAGGAACCTCAGGCCATGCCCTATCACGAAGGGATGACCGTGCTCGAGGCGCTGCTCGGCGCGAAGGGCATGACGCAGTTTGCGGCCGGCAATCGGGCGCGGATCTCTCGAATGGTTAATGGAAAACAGCAGGACATCAAAGTTAAGCTCAACGCCCTGGTCAACGACGGTGACCTGACTCAGAACTTACCGCTGCAACCGGGCGATGTGCTGGTCGTGCCGGAAACGCGGTTCTAGCGACTCTCGTGACACCAGAAATCGAACATGTTCTCGACGAAGTGCGGGGCGCCTGGCGCTTTCGTTGGATTGCGCTGGCCGCCGCGTTCGCCATCGCGCTGATCGGCTGGGCGGTGGTCTTTGCGCTGCCCGACCGATTTGCAGCCGAGGCGCGCGTATTCGTCGATACCCGCACTGCTTTGAAGCCGGCGCTTCAGGGGCTCACCACCGATCAGAACGTTGATGCCCAGATCAATTTCGTGCGCCAGTCGCTGCTCGAGGGTCCGGAGCTCGAGAGTATCGCCAAGGAGACCGGGGTATTGTTGCCGTCGGTCACCGATGAGCGGGCGCGCGCGCAGGTCCTCGATAACTTCAGCAATCGTGTGGCATTGACGGTCGAGAATGCGGGCACGCAGGGCGACGAACGCAGCACTGCGGGCACCATTTATCAGTTCCATTACGAGGATCTGAACCGCGCACGGGCGCTCAAGGTCGTGGATACCTTGCTCAGCACCTTCGTCGAGCAGACTTTGGGGGGCAAACGCGAGGGCTCCGAGAATGCGCAGAAGTTTCTGGAGTCGCAAATCAAGGATTACGAGCAGCGATTGAGCGCAGCGGAAGACAAGCTGGCAACGTTCAAGAAGAAAAATCTAGGCTTGATGCCGAGCGATCAGGGCGGCTATTTCGCCCAACTCCAGAAAGAGACCGATGACGCCAAAAAGGCGGAGATCGACCTGTCGATCGCGGTGAGCCGCCGCGACGAGCTCACCAAGCAATTGCATAGCGACCAGGCGGTATCCGAGGCGGGGGCTACGGGCCCCCTCGTGGGCGGCACCAACCCGGTCGGCGGGGACACCTTGAGCCGTATCCAGCAGACTCAGGCGAAGCTCGACGAACTGCTGTTGAAGTACACCGATCAACATCCCGACGTGATTGCGACCCGCGCGACGCTCGAGGAACTCAAAAAGCGCAGGGCGGCCGAATTGGAGAGCCTGCGCCGCGGCGATGCGTCGGCCGTGGCGGCCAGCGGCGCAGGCAGCAATCCCGTCTACCAGAGCATGCAGCTCGAGCTCAACAAGGTGGACGTGGAGATCGCCGCGCTGAGGCAGGAATTGGCACAGCATCAGAGCACGGTCGCGGATCTCAGGGCACGGCTCAACAGCGCGCCGCAGGTCGAGGCGGAGTATCAACAATTGAATCGCGATTATGACGTGAACAAGGCACAGTACACCGCGCTGCTCGAGAGCTACCAGAGGGCACGGCTGGGCGAACGCGCCGACAACGCAGGGTCCGTGCGTTTCGAGATCGTCCTGCCGCCCACGGCGCCGATCGTGCCAGTCTGGCCGAAGCGAACCAAGCTGCTGACAGTGATCTGGATCTTGGCGCTCGCCGGAGGAGCGGGTCTTGCCTACGGCTTGCACGTGCTGAAGCCCATCGTGAGTTCGGTGCGCGGAGCGAATGAAGCGACCAGCTTTCCGGTACTCGGCGTGGTGAGCGAGGCCTTTCCCACGCGCGATCGCGCGCGGGCGGTGCAGAATCTGCGGCGCTTCTGCGCCGCATCCGCCGCTCTGCTGATTGCCTTCGTCGTGGTGCTCGCGCTGAACTGGTCGGGGGCGAGGCTCACGATCCACGCCGTGAGTTCGATGGTGAAGACGTGAGCCTGGTCGAGCAAACGATCGCGCGCCTCAAGAAGCAACAGGCGAAAGGCGCGCCGGGCGCCACCCAGGCGCCGGCGGGCACAACCGACCGGTCACCGCATCGCGCGGCGCCCGTGCTCGTCGATGCACGTTTCGACGACACCACCAGTCTCGCGACGCCCATCGTGGTCGATAACGCCGCGCTTCGCGCGCGCGGCTACTTTCCGGAGCAGGCGCGTGACCGGCAATTTGCCGATCAGTATCGGCGCATCAAGCGGCCGCTGATCGACAAGGCGCTTGCGGGAGGCACCACGGTGGGCGAGTCCCGCGTCATCATGGTGACCAGCGCTCTGCCGGGTGACGGCAAGACCTTCACCAGCGTCAATCTCGCGCTCAGCATGGCGCTGGAGCGCGACGTATCGGTGTTGCTGGTCGATTCCGACGTGGCGAAACGTCACTTCAGCGAGCTTTTCGGGCTCGAGGCGCGGGCAGGCCTCCTGGATGCCCTGGTGGATGAGAACCTGGATGCCGAATCACTCATCGTACCGACGACCACCCGCGGTTTCTCGATATTGCCCGCGGGAAACCCAGTCTCAGGGACCGCGGAATTATTGAGCAGCAATCGGATGCGAACGATCGTTGCGGCGCTTTGCGCGCGGAATCCGCGGCGCATCGTGCTGCTCGATTCACCGCCGCTGCTCGTGACCAACGAGGGCGCGGCGCTGGTCAAAGTAGCCGGCCAGGTAGTCCTGGTCGTGCGCGCCGGGCAAACTCCGCGACAGGCCGTGCAGGCCGCCGTCGCGCTATTCGATCCGCAGCAAACGGGCGGACTGGTGCTGAACGAGGTGCACGGGAGCACGAGCGAGCCATATTACGCATACGGGTCGTACGGGAGCGATGGCGATCAGGCTTAAGTCGTGCGGCGTGCTGTTTCCGACCGCACTGGTCTCAGTCGCACTGTTGACGCGGACCGCCGACGCGCAGATCTCGACGGGTGGCCCGAATTCGAC
>JBEKHK010000082.1:0-6913 GCA_050012315.1 Steroidobacteraceae bacterium
AAGCCCGGTGGCTTTTACGTCGTTCTCGATCATTCCGCCGCTCCGGGCGCCGCCGCCGACGTAACCGAAACTTTGCATCGTATCGAGTCCTCGACGGTGCGCCGAGAGGTCGACGCGGTTGGATTCAAGTTCGACTCCGAGAGTTCGATTCTCGCCAATCCGGCGGACCCGCGCACGGCCAAAGTGTTCGACCCGACGATTCGCGGACACACCGACCAGTTCATTTTGAAGTTCCGCAAACCTAAATGATGAGGACGGCTGCCTCCCGATAAATCACGACCGGTGAGAAGAACATGATCAAGACTATGATCTTATCCACGTGCCTCGCTGCTTGCTCACTTTCGCTCCATGCACGTGCGCAGGACGAGCGCCAATATACCGACGGCCCGGTCACCGAGGTGGACTACATACAAGTCGAGTACGGGCATTTTGAAAAGTACATCGATTGGCTGAATTCGACCTGGAAGCCGACCATGGAAGCCACGAAGAAAGCCGGGCTCATCATCGATTACAAGGTTTTCAGGGCCACTCCTAAATCACCGGATCAACCCAATATATTTCTCTGGATCACCTATAAGAACATGGCGGCTTTGGATAAAGGTGTCGAACTGGAAGATGTGGCCAAAAAAGTGATCTGTAGCACCGAGTGTCAGAACAAGGCCAGAGTGGCGCGGGGTGAATACAGAAAGGTTCTGGGCACCGAATATATTCGTGAACTCATTTTAAAATGACCTGGTTATACGTGTTCAATATTCGGCCACTGCGCCGCTGCCCGAGGAGTATTCGCCTACATGAAGCTACCTCCCTTTCTGCTTGATCACTGGTTGGCGGCGCACGAGTTCGCCTCCCCGCCGATCCGCTTCAACCTGGCATCCAGCACCGGACCGGCATGGACGCTGGGTCAGCTTCTCGCGCTCGGCGGCGAGGCGGCGCGGGACGAACTCGATGGTATCCGCCTCTCGTATGCACCCCCTGAAGGCTCGAAATTGCTTCGCGAGCGCATCGGTCAGTTCTACGGCGTCGACCCGGATTGGGTGGTCGTTACAACCGGCGCGTCGGAGGCGCTGTCGGTGCTCCTGTGCATGGTGGCCGAGCATGATGCTTCGATGGTGCTGCCGTTTCCCGCGTTTCCCGCGATGCCCGTCATGGCTCAGGCTTGGGCGTTGGGGGTACAGAACTATACGCTGGACCGTCAGGCAGGGTTCGTGCAGTCGGCGGATCAGATCCTCGCTGCGGTCGATAAGAACACGCGACTGGTACTGGTCAACACGCCCCACAACCCGACGGGCTCCGTCATGGCGGAAGTGGAGCTCCGGCGGTTGGCCGGAATGCTCAGCGAGCGTGGGATTCCGTTACTCGTCGATGAGGTATACCACCCGCTCTATTTCAGGGCCGACGTTCCGTCTGCGGCGAAAGTTCCCAATGCCATCGTCATCAGCGATTTTTCCAAAGCCTTTTCGCTGAGTGGCCTTCGACTCGGATGGATTATCGACCGAGACCCCAAGCGGCGCGAGCAGCTGATCAACCTGCGAAGCTACTTCACGGTCTCCAGTTCGCCTTTGACGGAGGCCATTGCGGCCCACGCGCTGGCTCACGCGGGGGCAGTCCTCGCGCATCTGAGGGAAGTCGCCCAGGCCAACTTGGCGTCGTTGAAGCAATTCATGGAGCGCCACCGTGGCACGCTCGGATGGATTCCACCGGAAGGCGGGACGGTCGCATTTCCGTGGCTGCTCGATGGCCGAGACTCGCGCCCGATATGCCAGGCGCTCGCGCGCGAGGGTGTGTTGGTGGCACCGGGAGACTGCTTCGGTGTTCCGGAGCACTTTCGAATAGGAATGGGCGCCCAGGCGACCGGATTCCAAGAGGCATTGGATGTCACAAGCCGCGTTTTCACCGTGGATGGGCAATGAGCAGTCATTCCGTCGATCATATGTATCGAGGGTGATTGGGTGGATTGTGGGGTGGCGCCGCAAACGTTGCGCGATGGTCTCCGGTCACGCTACAGGTCTATAGCCGCGGCGGCCCGGGAGTCCCGGGTCTAGAATCGCTTAATCCGAGGGGTCCGCGGGGCCATCGAACCCCGCAGACCTCCAAAAGATCCCTAGTGCGACTTCCCCTCAGATCTACCGTCGGCATTGATCGGGATCCGCTTCGTGCGCTCTACCGCCTGCGCATTTTTCGGTACCGTCACCGTCAGAACGCCATTCCTGAAAGTGGCGCTCACGGAGTTCTCATCGATATCTCGATCGAGCGAGACTTGGCGCTCGAAGCGGCCATAGAACCGCTCACTGTGGGTGCGATTTCGATTCTCGGACTCGATCTTTTTCTCGCCGCGTACGGTCAAGAGCCCGTCCTGAAGCAGCACTTCGACATCGCGTTCCTCCAGCCCCGGGAGGTCGGCCGTGACCCGATACTCCTGGTCGGTCTCCTCCACGTCCAAGCTCGGCCACCCACCGCGGCCGCCGAAGAACCGAGAGTCATCAAAGCCGCGGAACATGTCATCGAAGAGCCGATTCATTTCTCGATGTAAATTCATGACCGGACTGATGGAGTCCGATGGGGTCGCAGGGCTACGCTCACGATCGCCCCGAGACCAGGGGACAAGATCTCGAACATTCATGGTCGCTACCTCCTCGTTTCAAATGCTGATCCTGAACGAGAGCCATATAGAGGAGACCAGCGAACTTTCAAGGGTGGCCGCAGCGATGCTGCACCGCATGAGCGCTCGGGAGGACAGCTTGACGTAATCCTTCATTGGCCAGGACCACCTCTTGAAAAAAACAAATTTTGCGCTAAATTTTTTATGCGCTCGCTGCGGCGGCTGGCGCGACTATCCAAATCACGGGAGAACGTAGCACTCGTTTGAACAATTAGGAGGTATCCCCTATGTCAACGTCTGACACAACGATGCCCTTAATTTCCGCCCCCTGGTTAAATAGAGAGGGTAACCCGCTATCGGTTATCCCGCTCCCCGGGCTGCGGGAGGAGGTCATTCAGAGTCTTGAATGCTCCTACCCGGGGATATTGAGTCCGCCAATGAAGGAATTGCTCAGCCGCTCATGCGGCCTCGGCGGCACCGAGCTCGGCAGCATCGATTTCACCGGCTGCTGGTTTCTCGAAGAGCCTTACGCCGTCTTCCGACCCGCGCTCACGCTCGCCATCGATGATGCGGAGCGGCGCTGGATCGCGGAAGTCGGCAACGGAGACTTACCCGGTCCCATCTGGTGTGTGTTTCCCCACCCGGAAGTCGCTGTCTATGTCAGCGAGGATCTCGCGACCTTTCTAGCAACGCTCCGCGAGCGAACCTGTCACGGGGACGTGAGTCGCTGGCTGGGCGAGCTCACCGCGCAGGCCCGCGCGGTGTGGTGGCAACGCCATGCTTGGGCGATCCGTCCGTACGAGGCCCATCGCATGGATCCCGCGATCCGAGGATGGCTTATGACGCTGCCGTCAGGAGCCTACGTTTATGATTTGCGCGCGCAGAGCACTGTGCGCGGGTGGCCTTACGGCGTCGCGGGTCCGTCGGGTCGGCACTATCGCTGCGGTCGGCTCCCGGTGTTTGCGGTCGCGGGATCACCGGCAGAAGGTTGGCGTGCGTCGCGTCGCAGAGCGCGGGTTGCGCACGCGAAAGCGCCTGCTACGGCGGAAGTGGCTTTTGCGATCGAGGCCGCACGCAGCCGCCGGAGGCCTGTCATCCAGCGCGAGATAGCCGCTCCGGATACAGGGGTCAGGCGGGCGCCCGAGTGGGACGGGTGGCGCTCGGGCTTTCACAGCATGCCGACCGGGCAGCGGGAGTTACGGTCATGCGCATGAACAGAACATGGCGCGACGTCGCCCTTCGGACCTGGGGCGTCTTGCTTTTTTTCTTTGCGCTCGCGCCCGAAGCCCTGGCGGGGGACCAACTCCAATTGGCGAGTTCCTGGGCGGCGCCTGCCACCGTCCTTGGGCTGACGCTCATCGCGGCAGCACGGCAGCGACACTAGCGAACTGAGAATGGGGGCGCCGTCCGTCAAACGGACGGCGCCGCGAGTGGGCAGTCAAATCCTTGCTGCCGATACAGTTTCCTCGCTCAAATGGTGCACCGCAAATCTGGTTTGAAGCGCGAGTGCCATAGTCACGAAGTAAGAACCCTCGCAAATGGTTTGCCGCCCTTAGCAGGTGTAACCTAGTGAGTCGGCCAAGCGGTCGAGTTGGCCGACCGCGATAGGTTGGTCGCGAGGTGGTTGATGAGAGCGCAGATCCGCAGGTTGGTTCTTCCGGCGTGCCTCGATACGATTGCTGCGACGATCACCGGAGGGTTCCACCAGGGAACCAAAGTTTCGCGAGCGATTTCTGCACGATGGTGAAGGCTTGCACCGACGCCGAAGTGGGATCGAGTGCAAGCGATGCGGGCTTGCGCCGCGCCCAACTCATAGCGAAGTTAGCGCATGTGATCAGAGGCTCCGACGGCGCCAATGCAAGGATGCCGACCGCGTCTGCTCCGATTCGGCTTTGGGGATCATCGCGCCTCTCTCCCTCTCGGCTACGACACCTGGTCGTGCGTTCCTCCAGCTTTGCGGCAGGATACCGACGCAGGCGGCTACTGATCTGTGACCGCGTTGGGATTTGGCCGTCGTCTATACCTGCGTGACACGCGGCCGGCCCTCGCGCCGTTCACGAGTGCTTAACTCCCTGGGCGCGGCGGCCGCGTCACCTCGTCCAGCTTGTCGCCCAACAGGCGGCGCACGACGACGTAGAAGATGGGGATCATCAGCAAGCCGAGGAACGTGGCGAACAGCATGCCGCCGATCACGCCCGTGCCAATCTCGTGGCGCGAGGCGGCGCCGGCGCCGCTCGAGAGGACCAGCGGCAATACGCCCAAGATGAACGCCATCGAGGTCATGAGGATGGGGCGCAATCGCAGCTTCCCGGCCTCGATCACCGCGTCGAATAGCGTCTTGCCCTCGGCCTGCAAGTCGACCGCAAATTCCACGATCAGGATGGCGTTCTTGGCCGCGAGGCCTATCACCGTGACGAGTCCGATCTTGAAATAGATGTCGTTCGGGATGCCGGCGAGCTTGCACAGGGTCACCATGCCCAGCACGCCCAACGGCACGACCAGGAGCACGGCGGCGGGAATCGACCAGCTCTCGTAAAGAGCGGCCAGGCAAAGAAATACCACGACGATCGACAGCACCAACAAGAGGGTGGCCGAGTTGCCGGCCAAGATTTCCTGATAGGACTGTCCGGTCCAATCGGAGGCAAAGCCCGCGGGCAGGGACTTGGTGATGATGTTCTGCAAGGCCTGCATGGCCTGGCCGGTGGAATACCCGGCCGCGGAATTGCCGACGATCTCCACGGCGGCGTAGCCGTTGTAGCGCGGCAATGCCTGCGGTCCCACGCCCCAATTGGCCTTGACCACGCTGGATAGCGGCACCAGGTTGTAGGGACTGATCGAGGTATTGCTGGCCGTGGGATTGGCGGGTGTCACGTAGCCGTTGGTGCTCGAGCCTTGGCCGGCAGAGCCGCTCGCGGCGGCCGCGGCGGTGGCGGTCGCCGCCACACTCGAGAGTCCGTTGGGGGTGTACATGTGCTGGAAGGCGTCGGTGCCTCGCCGAAAGGGTGCATCCGCCTGGACGTAGACACGCTTGACCCGTCCTCCATAGGTAAACTGATCGATGTAGTTGGGTGCGAGCTGCAGTTGAATGGCCTGGTAGACGTCGCTCAGCGATAACCCCATGGATTGCGCCTGCACTCGATCCACCGCGAGCTGTAGCTGGGGCGCTTCCGGCAGCGAGTTGGCGCGGGTACCGGTGAGCAAGGGACTTTTGCCGGCCTCATCGAGCAGAGTCTTTTGCGCCGCGGCGAGTTGCGCCCGCGATTGGCCGGCGCGGGCCTGTAAGTACATGTCGACGCCGCCGAATTGGCTCAAGCCGCGAATGGTGGGCAGATTCACCACGAAGATCTGAGCACCGGTGACGGCTTTGAGAATCTTGTTCGCCTGCGGAATGAGCTGCATCGCCGTCTGGGAACGCTTGCCCCAATCCTTCAGCTTGATGAAGGCCATGCCCACGTTTTCACTCTGCCCGACGAAGCTGAAGCCCTCCGGGGAGAAAACGCCGTCGATGTCTTTACCGATGGCGCTCTTTTCGAGTGTGCTGCGCACGTCGTCCATGACTTGGGCGGTGCGCTGCAGGGTGGCGCCCGAGGGCAGGGTGACTATCCCGAGCATGAAGCCCTGGTCTTCATCGGGGACGAAGCTCGTGGGCAGGTGCGTGTAGAGAAATCCTGCCACGACCGTGATCAAGGCGAAGACCACCATCCAGCGCGGCGCACGACGAACGGCCGTACCGACTTGGGCGATGTAGGCCTTGCGGGTCCAGTCGAATCCCGTGTCGAACCAGCGGAACAATACGTTCTTTTTCTGCTCGCCTTCGTGGCGCGGTTTAAGAATCGCCGCGCACAGCGAGGGGGTGAACGACATCGCGAGGAAGGCCGAGAAGCCCATGGACAAGGCGATGGTCAGCGCAAATTGCGAGTAGATGATGCCGGTGGCGCCGGGCTGCAGGGCCGAGGGCACGAACACCGCGGCCAGCACCACCGTGATGGCGATGATCGCACCGGTGATCTGGCCCATGGCCTTGCGTGTGGCCGCCCGGGGATCCAGGCGCTCCTCATCCATGATGCGTTCGACGTTTTCGATCACCACGATGGCATCATCCACGACGATGCCGATCGCCAGAACCATGCCGAACAGCGTCAACTGATTGATCGAGAAGTGCAGTGCGGACAGCCCCAGGAAGGTTCCCAAAAGGGCGACGGGAATCACCAGCGTCGGAATGATGGTGGCTCGTATGTTCTGCAGGAAGATCAACATGACCACGAACACCAGAGCGATCGCCTCGGCCAGCGTCTTCGCCACATCGGTCATGGA
>JBEKHK010000083.1:0-6674 GCA_050012315.1 Steroidobacteraceae bacterium
CGCATCACGTCCGCGAAGAAGATATTCGGCGATTTGCCGCCGAGCTCCAAGGTCACTGGGATGATGTTCTCCGAGGCGTACTGCATGATGAGACGGCCGGTGGTCGTCTCGCCGGTGAAGGCGATCTTGGCGATGCGCGGACTGGAGGCGAGCGGCTTGCCCGCTTCCAGGCCGAAGCCGTTGATGACGTTCAGCACGCCCGGCGGGACGATGTCCTGGATCAGCTCGGCGAACACCAGCAGGGACAGCGGCGTTTGCTCGGCAGGCTTGATCACGACCGCATTGCCGGCGGCGATGGCCGGCGCCAATTTCCAGGCGGCCATCAGGATCGGGAAATTCCAGGGAATGATCTGCCCGACCACGCCCAGCGGCTCGTGGTAGTGATAGGCCACGGTGTCATCGTCCAATTCGCCGAGCGAGCCCTCCTGCGCGCGTACGCAGGCCGCGAAGTAGCGGAAGTGATCGACGGCGAGCGGCATGTCCGCCAGATTCGTCTCGCGGATCGGTTTGCCGTTGTCGTATGTCTCGACCGCCGCGAGGAAGGGCAGATACTGCTCGATCCGGTCGGCAATCTTGTTGAGGACGCGCGCCCGCTCGGCGACCGCGGTGCGGCCCCAGGCCGGCGCGGCGGCGTGCGCCGCATCGATGGCGCGCTCGACGTCCTCGGCTTGGGAGCGGGCAATCTTGCAAATCACCTGGCCCGTGGTAGGCGATATGTTGTCGAAATACCCACCCTTGGCCGGGGCGACCCATTGGCCGCCGATGAAATTCTCGTATTTGGCCCGGAGCGGAATCTTTCGCTCCAGGGTTTTAATGTGCGCTGCAAAAGAGCGACTTTCGACGATGGGATCGGAAGGCGCAGCCGAGCCTTCGACGGGGCGGACCTGGGCGGAACTCATGATCCTTCTCCTATATTGGGTTGATTCGAAACAAGCCTATTCGTCAACGGAGCGGATTGGTGTCAATCACGGAGTTTAGTCACGCATTCTCCGCCGAAATTCCAAGCCCGCCAGCAGTGTTTAATCGAGCAAACATCGTGCCATGGTCTGATGATGTGCCGATTCTCGGAGCAACGATAGTCCGTACAACACCTTATCCTTGCGGGGGCCAGCGACAACCCTGCGAGCCGCCAAAATTGGGGTACACGCGCGCAGGGCGTGTCAGATTCGTGACAGGTTTTCTGCGCGCGCTTGACACACCCGCGGCTTCGCGGTTTAAAGGAATGAAAGGCCAGGGGACGGAATGGTGGTCATCGATAACAATAAGGGCACCCGGGCACCGAGCGCCGCCAAGCAGGGTCCGCATGCCGACCTGGTTTTCCGGGTCGCCGGCTGCGACAACCCGCGGGGCTCGATCACCGAGCTCACTGCGGAGGTGGATCTGTCGTGGCGGCGCTGCTTGAACGAGTTCAAGCTGGATCCGGCACGCGACTACGAGCCCACGGTCCTCGACCGTTCGAGGGTCAAGGATCTTCAGGCGGAACACCAGGATTTGGTCGAGATCGCTCGCGCCGAGATGGACTCGCTCTACGAACAGATCGCGGGCTCGGGCTATGCGCTGCTGCTGGCCGACACGGACGGCGTGATTCTTTGCGAGAAGGTCGACCCGACTCTGAAGGGACTGTTCGCCGGGGCAGGCTTGCTCGTGGGCGCGGAGTGGAGCGAGCAGCGGGAGGGAACGAACGGCATCGGCACGTGCGCCCAGGAAGCGCGCCCCATCACCATTCATCAATCGGATCATTTCCGCTGCCGCCATGTCGGCTTGTCGTGCTCGGCGGCTCCGATCCGCGACTCGAACGGCCGCGTCGTCGCCGTGCTCGACGCCTCGAGCGTCGACGCCCACGGCAGCCGTGAGTCGAAGACGCACACCGTGGCGCTGGTCGAGACTTCCGCGCGGCTGATCGAAAAATGCCTGTTCCTGCGGCGCCACCGTGCCGACGCCATGCTTCGATTCCATTACCGGCCGGAGTTCGTGGATCTGCTGCACGACGGCGCCATTGCGGTCGCGGCCGACGGCACCATCGTGGCGAGCGATGCCACCGGGCTTCGGCTCCTCGGTGCCGCCGACCGCAGCGAATTAGTGGGGCGCTCGATCACCGACCTGTTCGACGCCAGCTACGAGGATCTGCTGTCCGCGGGCACCTCCGGACGCCGCACGATGAGGGAATTGCGTGACAACCAATATGGGCGCCGTTACTACGCGAGCCTGGTCGAAGCCGAGGCGCGAACGTCGCGGCCGCCGCAGGCGGGCGCGCACGGCGCGCACACCGTCGTGCACGTCGCTCCGGGCGACGCCGCGGCGCCGATGAGCTTGACGGACTTGGCGGGCGACGACCCGCAGATGCTGCGCAATATCCGCAATGCCCGAAGGATTGCCGACAGCAACGTGTCCGTGATGATCGTGGGTCCGACGGGAAGCGGAAAGGAGGTTTTCGCCAGAGCCCTGCATCTTGCCAGCCAGCGGGCCGGCCGGCCGTTCGTCGCCATCAATTGCGCCGCGATTCCGGAGACGCTGATCGAAAGTGAATTGTTCGGCTACGCTCCGGGAGCCTTCACGGGCGCGCGCCGCGAAGGCATGCGCGGGCGGATATGGCAGTCCTCCGGCGGCACCTTGTTTTTGGACGAGATCGGCGACATGCCGCTCCTGCTGCAGACCCGACTGTTGCGGGTGCTCGAGGAACTGGAGATCACGCCGCTCGGCTCGGAGACGTCGATCAAGGTGAATCTGCGCGTGCTGTGCGCGTCGCATCGAAATCTGCGCGAGCTTCTCGAACGGGGAGAGTTCCGCGAGGATCTGTACTACCGGCTGAACGGCATCACCCTGGAGATGCCGCCGCTCGCGGCACGCCGGGACAAGGAAGCGCTGGTACGTCAATGCATCGCACGCGAATCCGCTGGCGCAGGCGCCGCATCCATCGAGAAAATCGCGCTGGATAAGCTTCTCGCCTACGCGTGGCCGGGGAACATCCGCGAGCTGCGCAATGCGGTCCGCGCCGCCCTCGCACTGTGTACCGGCCGAGTGATCCGCCTCGGCGATCTGCCGGACGGGATTCGCCAATTCAAATCGCCCAAGCGTGCACCCGATGTTGCGGCCGTCGGCCGCGCGGAGGCTCCCCGCAGGTCCTCGCTGGAAATCGCCGAGCGCGAGGCTCTGATGGGAGTGATGGCGCAGCAGCACTGGAACATGAGCCGAGTCGCGGCTCAGCTCGGCATCAGCCGCAACACGCTTTATCGCAAGATCAAGCGTCACGGAATTGCGATAGACCGGCGCCCCGGCGGCTAAGATTTGGGCGCCCCCGCGCCAGCTGAAATCCGCTGCGTAGCGTATGCCGGAGCTCCGAACGAGCTCGACACCCCCGCCGCGGCAAGCGCGGTTCGCGGCGGCAATGGGCCACCTCCGCCATGGATCCGCACGCCTAGACGGCGTCTCAGTCGATGGTCGGCTCGGAGTAGGGTTAGAATCGCGGCAGAGCCGGACGGGTACTCAATGGATGGAGTCACCTCGAGCATCCACATGGAGAAGCAGCGGTCGCATCTGCAATGAAAATAATTACTCCGAGAGACTTCCGCAACGCGTTCGATGCCGTCTTGAAAGCCGAGCGCAGCAATTTTCAAGCTGCGGTGACCTTCGAGGCGAAATCCTATGCGTACTTCGTGCGCTCCAATATCTTCCCCAAGATTGCCCGGCATCTTGGCTTGCTGGCCTGGAACAAGAACTATCACGCGCTGGACGGGATGTTCTACGAAGAACGCGGCCGGGACAATTCCGGCAAGTACACGACATATGCCAAGTGGATCTCGGTTGCATTGGAACACGCCAACAGGCCGAGCAAAACGCACGAAGAGATCAACAAGCTGCAGATGTTCAACGCTCCCTTGAAAGTGCTGATCACGTACGTGGCCGAAGGCGACGAAACCGAGTCGCTTCTGCACAAGTACGAGACGATCATCGGGGAGTCCGACGTGTTCAACGACATCGCCACACTTCGCAAGCAGCTCGTGATCCTCGGAACTCCTCAGGCCGTGCGGGATTGGCGCTTCTATGTGTACGAAAGCGACGGGTTTGTGCTCATGCTGCCGGGCTAGAGCGGCGCGGGCGCACGCCGATGCCGCGGCTCACTCGAGATTCAGCGGACTACGGACCACTGGCCGCAGACCGCCGGCTGCAGCGGACCGCTCGGATCACTCGTCATGCGCCGCGATCGGAGCGTCCTCGATAAGACGCAGTCTCAGAGGTCGAAACTTGGAGTAGAGCCACAATCCGCATGCCAACGCGAAGCCGCCCATGGCAGTCAGAAGCCCCGCCAGTACCAATCCGATGACAGGAGAAAGCAAGAGTCCCGAAATTCCATAAATTGGCTGGTTACCCCACCTGATGGTGTTAAGCCCGAACAATGCGAGGACGCCGAAAAGGACGGCCAGCGGAATGAAGAAAAAGAATGTCCCCGCGGCAACGATACGGAAAACAGAACTGGTGGACAGCCTTCTTATGATCAGCGTGCGATCTTCCATGCCCGAATTACTCCCGTAGCCAAAAGAGGACGATGGGTCGATGGCCAACCGCAAGACACAGCCTAGGTCCCGTCCCCCGATCTGTCCAACGGACTCATCACGCCCATCGCACCCTTGCCCGTGACATGAGTGTAGATCATGGTGGTCCGCACATCCGCATGCCCCAACAACTCCTGCACGGTGCGAATGTCGCATCCTGACTGAAGCAGGTGCGTCGCGAAGCAGTGCCGAAATGTATGACAAGAAGCCGGCTGCGCAATCCCCGCCTTGTGCACGGCGGTCTTCACCGCCCGTTGAATGACCCGTTCGTGCACGTGGTGACGAACCGCCCCGCCCGAGTAAGGATCGGTACACAGCGAGTCGGCAGGAAAGAGGTACTGCCATCCCCACTGTTGCGCTCTAGCCGGATACTTGTGCGATAGCGTTAACGGCAAGGAAGCGCCCGGCGCACCCCTCCTGCGCTCGCGCCCGAAACGCGCATTCAGCTTCGCAAGGTGCGCGCGAAACGGCGAGACCAACACCGCGGGAAGCACCGTCACGCGATCCTTGGCACCCTTGCCGCCTCGAACCACGATCTCTCCGCAATCCAAATGAAGATCGTTTACTCGAAGCCGAAGTGCCTCGGTCAAGCGCAAGCCACCCCCATAGAGCAGCGAAGCGACGAGCCAAGGCACACCATCGAGTTCCGCCAGCACCGCACGCACCTCCATCCGGCTCAGCACCACCGGCAGCCGCTTCGGCTTTGACGCCCGGGTGATGTTCTCCAGCCATGACAGATCCACGCCGAGGACCTGCCGATACAAGAACAGCAATGCATGCAGCCCCTGATTCTGAGTCGCCGCGCTCACCCGTTGGTCCACCGCCAAATGCGTCAGAAACGCCTCCACCTCCGCCGCACCCATCTCTCGAGGATGCCTCCTCCCATGGAACTTAACGTAGCGCCGAATCCAATGCAGGTAGGCCTTCTCGGTCCGAAGCGCCAAGTGCAGAGTGCGCATCCGGTCACGCGCCACCTCGAATAAACCGCGTCCTTCCGTCATATACTTGGCGTCGGGAGTTATGCGCCAGCCGTAAATCGGTGTACCAAGGAAATCAGAAGGATGTGCGATGACCAAGGGCGATATCTGTCGGATTTGGCGGGATTTGGTCCGGCGAATTAATAGTTAGGTTGTCGTCATGCGTACCATCTTATTGCTCGCTCTCTTTGCTCTCAGTGGCGGTTCACTCGGCATTCGCCAGGCGGACGCTCAATTGCTCCCGGTGGACAAGAATCACAGGGCGGCGGCCACGTTCCTTACATGGTGCCTGGAGAAGAACCTTGATTTCACAGAATTGGATCGTCTGGCCAGGCCGAAATGCGCGGAGCGGTGAGCTTTATAGGATTCAAGCGGGTTGCGGGCGGAAGGCTCGGAGTGGCGCCACTTAACGAGTTCAGAATTCTAGGCACCGCCTCCACAGAGTTGCCGCCCATCTAACTTGCATTGGAGCGGACACGCGGCGTAGCTTCGCTAAGCGTCAGGGAGGATCGATGACTCGCGATAAATCAGCTTCGGTTGCGACAGCGCGGCCACGTGCCGCTCAACTCGGCCGCTAGACGCAATGTTCGATTCTCCTTCGTTTTGGGTGGCTTTTGCTGGGCTCTTTGCTGGCACTATTGAGGTCTCGCTTCTAGGACGCGCGATCCGCATTCTGGCGTCCCTACTTGGAATCAGTCTCGGCGAGGTAAAGCCAAAACGACGACTGTGGGCTGTTCCGTTACTGCTGCTGCATCCAGCGTGCTGGGCACTCGGGGCTGTTGTGTGGTTGGCATATTCTGTCCGCGCTGGACGCGCTCCAGCCTATTGGGGCTGGTTTGCGGGCACATTCATCGCTGCGATTCCATTATTTTGGGGACTTGGCCTTATAGCTCTTTACAGAGCGAAAAAAAGGCGGTCACGTGCGGCAAACGTCTAACTATCGTTGGAGCGGACAGGCGAGTGCCTTCGTTGAAGGTCGCGCAGGGTCGAGGCTTGGGATAAAGTGCCATAGCCCAGGGTGAGCGCTTTTCGACCGAGGAGCGAGGGAATGCCGAAGATCGAATATCAACGCAGAGCAGGTTTTTTCCACCACGCCTGCCGCTCAACTTAATCGTTAGACGGCTGATCGGGCCGATCGCTTCGATCA
>JBEKHK010000084.1:0-6150 GCA_050012315.1 Steroidobacteraceae bacterium
CGGATGGAGCTGATTTTCGGTGGCGGGTTTCCTTTGTTTGAGGTTGGTTAAGTGAGGGAGGTGGTGGATGGATTTGTGGCCTGTACGGAGTATGTATAAGAAGAATTGCTATCCTCCGCAACGACGTACCCTCACCCGTACCGAACTGAATGGCACGGCCCAGTCACTCTCGTTTGTGAACTTCTGCGATGAACGCCATGATGAATAACACCGGTCCACTCCGATGACGCGCAAGCGCATCCCGCTGCATTTCGACGTGGCCGCCGACACGCAGGCCGCTGCATTGAGTGCCGCCACGGCATGAAGGGAAAAGCCAAGGACAGCGGGAAACTCCGTATCGGCGACGATTGGAATGCGATCCGCATCATCGCGCTCTCGCAGAGCAACCCCTTGAAGGCGATCGCGGAATTCGTCGAGAACTCGATCGATGCCCACGCGCAGACCATCACCATCACGCGCGGCAAGGAGCATAACGCCCATTACCTCGCCATCAAGGACGATGGCGACGGGGTGCCCCGCGATGAGAAGGGATTACCCGACTTCAAGTACGTGGCGACGCACATCTGCGATTCGATCAAGCGGCGGCTGAAGGCCGACGGCAATGGCTCGGGGCTGCAGGGCGAGTTCGGCATTGGCCTGTTGAGTTTCTGGACGGTGGGCGACACCTTGACCATGACCTCCACGGGGACCGATCAGAAGGCCTACCAGATGACCATGAGCAAGGGCGATTCGAGCTACGAAGTGAGTCCCAAGCGGATGCTATTCGCCGAGAAAGGCACCGAGCTCAAGATCTCGCCCTTGCTCGAGGGCATCCGCACGTTGAGCGGCGAGAAGATCCAGTGGTATTTGGCTTCCGAGCTTCGCGATCGGATCCGGGACTCGAAGGCGCGGGTGACCGTGATCGACAAACTCGCCCGTAAGCAATACGAGGTGGAGCCGCGGCAATTCGAAGGGCGGCTCTTGCACCAACTGCCGCCAATCCGCACCGCGTTCGGCGAGGCGTATGCGGAGTTGTATCTCGCCGAGCCCAACGACACCGCCCGAGTGGCACTCACGCGGGTCGGCACCCGCGTGATCGAGGATTTGGCGACGCTTCCCGGCTTGGAGCACGCGCCTTGGATCTCGCGCTACGTGCAGGGCCTGATCGATGTGCCCTTCCTCAATCTCACCCCTGGCACGCGCTCAGGGATCATCCAAGATGAGCGCTACGCGGCCCTCCTCGAGGCCTTGATTCCGCTCGAGACGCACGTGAAGGACCTGATCGAGGAGCAACGGCGCGCCGAGGAGGAGCAGGCGAGCCAGCAATCCTTGAAAGCGATTCAAAAGGCCTTCTACGAAGCGATGCTCGCGCTCCCGCGCGAGGAATATGACTGGTTCGACGTGCAGGGCCACGCACGGCAAGCGGGTGCGAATGCGGGACACGCGGCCGCCGCCGGCGTGCCCGCCGGCACCGACTGGGAGGAGTTCCTGCCCGGCGTATCCGAGCCCCCACCCGGCGATTCACCGCAGCGGCAGTTCTTTGATTACGCGGGCCCCTTGTTTAGCGTCGTGGTGTCGCCGGCCGCGAGCACGACGCCCTTGAACGAGACCCGAAAGTTTCGGGCACTGCCGCGCGATCGATCCCGGCGCCGGGTCGAGGAGGATCTGACCTTCGCCTGGGAGATCGCCGAGGGGGAGGGTTCTCTCAACGGCACCGTCAACCAAGAGGTCGAGTATCGAGCACCGGCCGTTCCGGGACTGTCGCGACTGAAAGTCACGGTGGCTCAGCGGGAGGTCACGGTCAGCGCCGAGGCGTTGATCACGGTAACCGACAGCCTGGGAAGCGCCATGACGCCCGCCGTCGTCAATTCGCGCGGCCTACCGGGATACACGTTCGAACGGGCGGCGGGTGAGCTCTGGCGCTGCCGCTTCGATGCCGAGCGCAACATCATCGTGGTCAACAGTGGGCATCGGGATTTCGTGTTCGCGACTCGTAACCGGGCACTGCAGCTGCGCTACCTCGTGCGACTCTACGTCAAGGAGCTCGTGCTACGGAATTTTGCCGGCTTGCCCCCCGATCAGCTGCTCGAGCGCATGATCGAGTTGTCGCTGTATGCCGAAGAGAAGCTCAAATCCGGATGAGCCAGCCGAGGACTCCCTCATGAATGCACGGGGTCGATCGTCCGGGAACGCCGATCGAAAGCGGCAGTTTCGGGAAACGGCGCGGGACATCCTGCACATGGCCAAGGTGAAGCGACAACGAGGGGAAGCGGTCGATACCGCCGGCGCCGTCGCGAGGGCCATGGAGCAGGCCTATCGGCTGGGCTTCGACGATGCGTTGAAGGATCCCCAAGGCTCGGGAGCAGATGACGCGACGGCGCAGGGGAGCGCTCCGACTAGCGATGCCATGGCGTGGACATTGATTCCGCCACGGACACGGAGCACCTTCTGGAGCATCTGTCTCGCCGCGCTAGGTCGCGAGGGACGGAGCGCCACGTCCAGTTATCTCGAGCCGGTACCCACCCGCCGTGGGACTCTGGCGTGGGAACTGGTGGTTCCGGATCGACAGACCTTCGAGAAAAGCGTCGGTAACGGCACCATCGTGACACTCCTCCGATTGGGACTTCTGGAGGAAGCGGACGAGCAAGCGCGCGTGATCCTATCGGATTACGGCATCAGAACCTGGAACCGCTTCTGCGAGCGCGGGGGCCGTTGGCCCGATGATTTGGTGGAGAAACTACCATAAGGCACGAAGCGGGCACAGGAAGGCCCCGTTGAGATATCCATCGATGAGCGAGACCCATCGTGAGGCTTGACACCCAGGAAGAGTTCGAGCGGGCGTACGAGCGGTTGCGCCGCCGCGATTCCAACGCATTGGCGGCGTTTCTAATGTCGTTGGCGATGGATTCAGGACCCGTGGGTGAACAGGTTCGCACCTTCATCGTGAGCGATGATCTCGCGGAGACGGTCGAGTCGGTCCGGGAGCGGATCCGGGGACTAAAGATCCCATCGGACTATGAGCATCGGCATTCCCGCGGGCGGGAGATCGGGGCGATTTTGGATTTCATCGTAGATTCGGTCGAGCGATTGGTATTGGCGATCGATCCAAACGCAGCGTTCCAGTTATTCGTGACGCTCTTCGAGGCCGATGGCGTGGCGATGGAGAATTGCGGGGAGCAAGACTGGGAGGTCGCCCGCGCGTACCAGCGGGCCATAGGCGTGATGGGCGAAGCAGCGAAATCGTTGCCGCACGCGGATGTGGAAGAATCGATCAAAGCATTGCTCGATCGGGATCGGTACGGTATGCGTGCCGGACTCGCATCTGTGCTTCCCAAAGGGGATAAGTAACGCCGGCGCCGCCAGCGAGGCTAGCGTATTCCGGCAGCAACGGGACGACCCAACTTCTCCGCCAGCCAGAGTTTAATGAGCGATTGTCGCGTTACACCGAGCCGGCGCGCTTCTCGATCGAGAGAGTCGACCATCCAAGCAGGAAAATCTACGTTGACGCGCTTCGGGTCGGTCCCAACGCGTCGTGCCTTCCCCAAATCAAGTTGATCCACGATTTTTTCGCCAGAATCAAACTTGCGATCAAATGTCTTGGCTTTCATAAATTGCTACCTCTTCGTCTCGCGCCCGTCTCACCGAGATCAGTCGGATGTTCTCACCGCGCCGGGTAATCACCGCAGACCAGTGCTTCTGGTCGATCTTGCCGATCAAAAGCCATCGCGCTTCATCAGTCGTACGAGCGGGAATTTCCACCAGTCCGGAGTCCGCCCAAAGCTCCTGAGCTTCCTCAAAATCAATGCCGTGCTTCCGCTTGTTCTCAGCGCTCTTCTGGGGGTCGTACTCGAATGGCATAACTTCCGAGAGCGGAGAAGCGGTATATTAAAGGTATAATTATTATACCTAAGGCGCGCCCGGGCTGCAAATGTCTGATAACTTATCAGACAAAGTAATTCAAAAGAGCAACGAGCATATGGCCTTGAACGCAAGGCGTGCATCGATCCGGTCAGTCGCTGGCTCTTCCGCCACCCGGGCTTCAGTCGGGGCCAAAAGCGGGCATATGGTAGGTGATCTCCACCGGAACAAAGCGGCCGCTCGAAGGTAATGAGCAGCGACCAACTGCTATTGCGCAGTCTTGAACCTCTGCCACATGCGGGTAATCGCCCGTCCTTGCTCAGGGGAGTCTTCCATTGCACGAACAGTCGCTGTTGCTGGTCCGGTGTCGGGTAAATGATCCCCCACTGGCCGCACACTGACGTTGCTCAGCGAGCGCTTTCGCTATTTCCATCCTTCGCTGCTGGTCGTGAAGTCGATAAAAAGCGAATTCGTTGTGAAGAAGCCTATTCCGATGATGTTCACTGTCGTGGTATCCGGTTCGACGACGGTATCGAAGTAACCCGTACTCGAGGTATAGCTATACGTGTATCCCGACGACTGTGCGAAGGTCACGGTCGTACCGGCGGGAATAATCAGCGGAAAGTTACTGCCCGCCGGCGTGGAAATCTGCATCTCGGCGGTGCCGCTGTCGAAAAGCGAATACCCGGTGGCGGTCGCTCCCAACGCACCGATCGTGGTGTTCAGGATGGTTTTTTGACAGACCCGGTAGCCGGCGATCTCTGCGGGACCGATGTAGCCGTTCGGCGGGCAAACGAGCGGCTGAGTCGAGTATCCGTCTTCCAAATTCGAATTTAGACCGAGAGTCAGAATCGGAGCGGGCATGCAGCTGCCTTGAGTGGTGATGTCGCAGGTCTGAATGGCCGTCGGTGCCAGCGAAAAGCCGGCGTTAAGCCCTCCGGCATAACCAAGGTACTTCAACACACTGACCACATAGCAGGTTCCAGCGCTGGCGGGGGAGCAAGCCGGGTATCCATCCGCTGGCTCGACTGAATCCGGAATGACGATCGCGCCTGAGGTATCCGCGACGCCAAACCAGCCTTGCTGGGTCGGCTCAGGAAGGAGAGTCCCTGTCTGGTTATCGGTGATCGAGTAGTACAAAAATACCGGCATCGTTTGCGTGACAACCTGTCCGTTCGCATTACCAAAAGTGACGGTGGCAAAGCCCAGGTTACCGTTCTCGTTGCGGTTGTCGAGCACGCTCCCGTAGAGCCGCGTTCCCTGCTGGTTGGTGACGATAATGCCCCCGTAACTCATCTGGGTCTCGCCGGCAGGAAAAATGAAGCCATTGGCACCCAGCATGCTGGCGGGAAAGATGCTCGGTGCATAGAGCGTGATACCGGCAGAGCCGGTGTCGAAGCCAAGCGGCATCGACACCGGGGTGGAACCGACCGCAGTGACCATAACGGTCAGGCGTGCCGGATTCTCGGAGGATTCATTCGGATAAAGATCGATAGTCGTGGGCACATCGATGGTCGCGATCGGCGCCATCGGCGCGGCGGACGGCCCTCCCGAGGAGCCCCCGCAAGCCACAAGCAAGGAACTGGCGAGGGCGAGGGCGACACGGAATGGGCTTCGATGCATTCGTACCTTCCTTGGATCGATGGAGATGCGCGGTCGCACACTAGAATAGCCGATTAGATACCCAATGCGCCGCGCTATTGCTTCGTGCAGGCCTGGTCGTCCTACGAAATCACGGCCGGCGTAGTCGCGAACTTGCTTACCGCAAAGCCGACAATGATCAATGGCCGCGTCGGGTCGAGGGCGGCAATACGGTCGATTTTCCGGGCCACGGGCTGCATGCGGCCAATATCAGACGGTGGCGGTGACGAATCGATGGCTCTCAAGCTGTCACTGGTTTATTTTGCCGCCATTGCGTGATACTCATCACGCGGCAAAGGTGATTTCCGGCCGATTATTGGGGTTGGGATCCCTACAATAGGACTTTCGGAGAACAGGATGTTCAATCGCCTTGCATCACCAGTCGCAGCTACGCTGCTTACATCGTTATTCGCCGCCCCGACCTTTGCCCAGCATATTGTCGTGGAGCGCGAAGTCCTGCTCGAGGCGGCCCAACCCAATACGATCGCACACGCTCCTGACGGCGGCTACGTGATTGCGGGCTACGCGGGATACAGCGCATGGGCAACCAAGGTTGACGAATCCGGGAAAGTCATTTGGCGGCATGAGCTAACCGGATCGACCGTGAGTCCCGGCGGAGGGGGCACTGAATATCGAGGCATCACATTTTTGCGAAACGGCACGGTGCTCCTG
>JBEKHK010000085.1:0-5921 GCA_050012315.1 Steroidobacteraceae bacterium
AGCAGCGTAGCGACAGATCGGCTGGCATGCAGAATAGGTAGTGAAAGCCGCGCCGAGTGTTGTGCTGCCGACCCATGCCGAGAAGGTCGCCACACTCGCCAAGAATGAAGTCGACCCCAGCAGGATCAACGTCGATGACGAGCAAGCCGCTTGCCGAGCCAGTTGGCACGCCGATCAACGCATCGGGAAAGCGAGTCCACCAGCGGCGAATCTGGTCCTGATCCCTTGTGGCGTCTTTGAATCCGTGCGTTGTAAGCGGTCTTTTGTCTCGGCCACAGGGGAACACGGGGAGTCGATAGTCCCGCATTAGTCGGAGCGCGGCATCGGCTCGCGTATCCGCCGACCGCGAGTTGCGCGCTTCGGTGTTCACTCTGTGCCGCCGCTCAAACGATGACTATTCCCGTTGCGCTTGCAACATAGTCCCCGTCTGCCAAATGCAGTTTGGGTCCCCAAAGAGGGGTCCCCGGGGGGTCGCGTAGTTTCAGCCTCGGTCGCGGGCCATCGTAAGCGTGTGGCGTAGGCCCATGGTTTCGTGCCACCTGCCGGGGTGAAGATAGGCTCTTCGTAGCAACAGCGCCGCAACGGTGTACGAGGAGCGTGATGGACGGGATCGAGGCAAGCAGCGAAGGTCGGGAGGTAGCCCACCAGGGCAAGCGGATTCGTCGGCATTGGACGACCGAGATCAAGCGGCGGATCGTGCGCGAGGCGGAGAAGCCAGGGGCCATGAAGCAACAGGTCGCCGAGCGCCATGGTGTTCACGTGAGCGTACTGAACCGCTGGCGTACGGAGCTGCCGAGTAATTCGCGCGGCGCCAAGAAGGCAGCCCGCAGGGCGCGGCTGTTACCGGTACGGGTGAGCAAAACGCAGACGTTGCGAGCGCCGAGTCGGTCATTCCCCGCCACGACGGCGATCACCGCGACTGACATGATGGAAGTGGCATTTCCCGCCGGTCAGCGAGTCACCGTGCGCGGTGTCGTCGATGGCGACGCGTTGCGCGCGGTGCTGCAGGAGCTCTCCCGGTGCTGATGGGATTGCCATCTGGATCGCGGATCTGGTTGGCAGCTGGCGTTACCGATCTTCGCAAAGGCATGGACGGCTTGAGTGCATTGGTACAGACGGCATTGCAGGAGAGTCCGTACTCGGGCCATATTTTCGTCTTCCGCGGCCGGCGCGGCGATAAGGTCAAAGTGCTGTGGCATTCCGGCGACGGGGTATGTCTTTTCTGCAAACGCTTGAGCGATGGCCGATTTGTGTGGCCCCAGACGCAGAGCGGCGCGGTGTCGATGAGCGCGGCACAGCTGTCGATGTTGCTCGAGGGGATTGACTGGCGACGACCGAAGCGCACGGCGCCGGCGCCCGAGGATCCGGATCGCGTGCAGCCGACGCGCGCGGTGTAGAGCGAAGCGAGTGCGCATTGTGTCGGTGCGCTGATCACCTGCATAGAAGAACAAGAAAGCCTATAAATACAGGCTAAACGCCGCGCATCTCTCGGATGATGCGGGTATAATATCTGCGTGCTCGATATCAACGCACTGCCGGATGATGTAGCGGGACTTAAGCGCCTCGTCCTCGAGCACCACGCCGCCTCGCAGGCCAAGGATATTCAGCTGCGTGAGCGCGATCAGCAGATCGAGCACTTGAAGTTCCAGTTGGCGAAGCTGCGCCGTGCGCGCTTCGGCCAATCCTCCGAACAGATGGACAGCGGGCAGTTGCCCTTGACCCTCGAGGAACTGAAGGCCGCGGTAGCCGAGGCCGAGCTTGCCGACACGGCGTTCAAAGCCGCGCAAGTTGCCAAAGGCCAGCCGGTCCGCCGTAAGAAGTTGCCAGAGCACTTCGAACACATTGATCACCTGATCGCTCCGGCCGAGTGTGCCTGCCCGGACTGCGGCGGCGAACTCAAGGATCTCGGTAAGCCGGACGAGGCCGAGGTGCTGGATGTTAAAACGGTCACCTTCACGGTGATGCGGCATATCCGTCCCAAGAAGCGCTGTGCGAAGTGCTCCTGCATCGTCCAGGCGCCGGCGCCTTCCCGCCCGATCGAACGCAGCTTTGCGGGGGCCTCGCTCCTCGCCCTGGTGTTGACCTGGAAGTACGGCTTTCATCTGCCACTGTACCGGCAGTGCCAGATCTTCGCCCACGCCGGCATGACCTTGAGCCGCACGACCCTCATGCAGTGGGTCGGGGCGTCCAGTCAACTGCTGGGTCCCTTGGTGGCGGCCTTGGCCAAGCACGTGTTGGCGGCGCCGAACCTGAACGCGGATGACACGCCGATCAAGGTGCTCGCTCCCGGCTCCGGCACCACCAAACGCGGTCACTTGTGGACCTACGTCCGCGACGGCACGGGATGGGGGTCCACCGATCCGCCGGCGGTGTGGTATCAGTACTCGCCGAGTTGGCACGGCAAATATCCGCAAAAACATCTGGCGGCCTTCGAGGGCAAGCTGCAGGTCGATGCGTACGCCGGCTTCGAGCCGCTGTTCCTGCCGACGAAGCCAGGGGTTGCAGCACGCGTCGAAGAGGTTTCCTGCATGGCGCATGCGCGGAGACATTTTTTCGAGGTCCACATCGCCCAGGACTCCCCGCTCGCCAAAGAAGCGCTCGAGCGCATGGGTGGTCTGTATCAGATCGAGGATCACATCCGCGGCAGTTCGCCGGATAAGCGCCTGGCGGCGCGTCAGCGATACGCGGTGCCGCTGCTCAAGTCCCTGCATACGTGGATGATCGAGAGCCTCGCCCAGATCGAGAAAAAGTCCGCGCTGGCCGAGGCGTTTCGTTACTCGCTGAACCGCTGGAAACCCCTGTGTCGATACACCGAGGATGGTCGATTGGAGATCGACAACAGTATCGCGGAACGCTCCATTCGTGGGATCGGCACCGGAAGACGCAACTATCTGTTCTTCGGATCCGATAGCGGTGGCGAGCGTGCGGCGATCATCTATAGTCTGGTGGAGACTTGCAAACTCAATCACATCGATCCGCAGCGCTACCTCCATTACGTACTCGAGCGCATCGCCGATCATCCGATCAATCGGATCGAGGAGCTGCTGCCCTGGAACGTGGTCGATCAGCTGAATCAACCCACGCAGGTGACGACGGCGTTGGCGGCGTGATGAAAAATCCCTTCGCCTCCGTCGCACCGTTCAAACACATCCAGGCCTTCCTCGATAACTCGCGCGGTCAAATCACCATCGGAGAAATACCCCCGATCCGCCGCGCGACCCTGGCGGCGGAGGGCAAGAAAGTGCGAGTCGCCCTCGTGTGCCGCGACAATGAAACCATCGCCGATCTGCTGCAACGGCTGGATGCCTCCCTCGGCAAAGCGCTCGCGGAAAATTCCGTCGTCGATGAGGTGCTGCCGGAGATCAAACGGCGCCGCGGCTCGTAACAGGCAGCAAGGCCGCCCTCAATGGGCCTTGGTTGGCCGCTTGTGCCCGAAACAATGAAAGAGCAACGAACTATGCGTATACAGCTTTTCGGCTTATTGTCTTTGTGTTTATTCCTATGCGGCACCGCTGGCGCTACTGCGAGTGCGGAAGCGATCAGCAAGACTGTCACAGCCGCCAATACAGTCCAATTTGACATCGCTGTAGCGCAAAAGAAATTCTCTGTAATGAGTCGAGGGATGGCTGACACCGAGAAGTGTGCGGCCAGGGAGCTGCTCGATGCCTCAATCGATTTCAGGGCGGTTACCGATGAGGTAATAGTAGTGGGAAAAATCATTAGCGAAATGAAGACTGTGGAAGACCAAGATACTATTCGTAGGCACGTCGGCGTTGTCGCTCATCGTGTAGTAGCTATAGGCGAGAACGATATTTCACTCGTGATCGATCTAATGTCGAGCCTCACCACGCCGGATGCAACTGCCGCGGCAACAGTACTTCGAGACAAGATGATCGAAATGCGAGACCTGTTAAAAACAATTGCGAATGAAAAATGACGATTCTGAAGCGGTGCCAGCGGTCAAGAGGGTATACACCGCACGCTTACGCAGATCCTACATGGCAGTGGATTGATTGCCTTTGATGAGGGCCGGGGAATGGGGTGGGATCCGCCGTGGAGTCGGCATCGGGAGCTTCACGAGGAACTGTGGGCTCTCACTCGGATGGCGCTGCGAAACTATCTCGCGAGTCCGGGCAGTGCGGCGGACCCACGGCCGGAATCACCACACGGGGGGAGGGCCGAAGCTGTGTCGACAAAGCGTAGAGTGGGGATTTGGATTCACTTTGCCTCTCTCGCGAGCGAAGCCGCTGGTGCATTCCTGGTCTTCATGGAGGCAGGGCGTATCCTTGCTCAACTCGAGGCCGCTGGGCACGTCGATTACGCGGGCGGACCGCCGTCCGGTTACCGGAGTTGGGTCTTCGATTCGGGTATCACCGGCTTTGGGCTGATCCTTGTCGGCATAGTGCTCTCCGGTCTCGCTCTGTTGCTCGAGCATCGCGGTCGCAAAGTCAACCGTGACGATGAGCGGTGACTAGGAACTGCTCGCAGAGTCCGAATAGCACAGGCTACGGGAGTGTGCATGGGGGTGTTTACCGAAACCTGCCAAGAGTAAAAGAGTTCATCGACGGCGCCAGCGAGAGCCTGCGTGCGGACCGTGAAGAGCCCGGCTGTCCTCAACGCGCGGCAATGTCGCCCAGTCTCGCCGCGAAGCGTGCTGCGGATTCCATAATCTTGCCTCGCGGCTTCCAGATTGTGTCGAAAGCGCTGCGGAAAAATCCTTCGTCATCCGACACTACTATATCTGACCAAGTCAGATAGGCCAGTTGCTCGAAGTCCGCCTGCGCGTTCCCGTCCATCGGTTTGTTGTGTTCGATAGCGGCGTAGTACTGTGAATAGACGAAGCCTTCTACGAAAGCCGTGTAGTACGGATACTCTTCTGGGTCTGCTTCCCAGAGATCGGCGAGCTCGTCGTGCCGACTCTCATCAACGAGGCGCATTAGAGAGCGGCCATTTCGATTGAACTCACTTCGTCGATACTCCGAAAAAGGATAGCCCCTCAATGTGCCCTTTACTTTGCGGGTGCGAAGTACGTGGGCGACCTCATCGCGAGCCCCGCGAAAAAGTAATCGCTGGTTAGCTTTCTTTTGATACACGTCGGCGCGTTCGGTTGCAGATTCCGCCCACTCACTCGACAAGTCCCCTGTATCGGCCGTTCGCAACAGCGTTCCCAAAAATCCGGGAAATGAATCGTGTTGTTCGTTCGCTTCCGGAGGGAGTAAGCGCTGCGCGAGCCGACCACGACCATCGATGAGCTCACTCCGCCAAATGTCATCTTTAGGCAGAAAAACGCCACCATCACAAATTCGTGCGGCAAATGCTAAATGCTTGCGCCAAGTGTCTGATGCTCGCCGCGATCCATAACTTTGGATGATTTCATCGAGGAAAACCGGCGTGTGAAAGATCGTAACGCGCCTGTTCGCCACGAGCCGGCGAACAGGGCTAGCCTCGAGTAGCTCAAAGCGAGTCCCGTGGAAGGCAGATCTATCGAAAATCACGCGCATAGCCGGATCAATAAATCCAGGACGATGACTATACGGGTATCATAGCTCGCCTATGTTGCATCGCATGCAACTTCGCATAACGGGTTGAAGGTCAAACTTTGGCTGGAGTTTTCACCCGGGAGGCTCAACCGCCGCGCAGGCGGCGCATACGGTGCCAGAGCGCTATAGGACATCCTTTCTTAGGAATTGCAGTTCGGTTGAGGCACCGTCGACCGGCACATCGACGTGGACTACGGCGAAGCGCGGCGAGGTCACTTTGAGTTCGACCTGTCCAATTGCCGTCGTGCCGGGACGGATGGTGGTGCGCTGGAATATTCCTTGGGCCGCTTGCTCTTGGTAACCGGCGGCTCTGGCGATTTGGTGTATGCCAACCCCCGTCGCGGCACCAACGGCGGCGCCGGCGAAGATGCCGGCCGCGGG
>JBEKHK010000086.1:0-5261 GCA_050012315.1 Steroidobacteraceae bacterium
CGGCCACTGAAAATAGACAGGTTGTCGCCTCCGCATTCGGTCGGGCGTAGCATGTTTTTGCACTCGGCATGGCGACGGGCTGTCCGGCGAGACAAGAACTGCCCGACGTGAAGAGAAGGAGAGCGCTGACTGCAGCAATAGCTTTACCCATTACAATCTCCCCGTCACATGGCATCTCTTATCGCCGCCTTGACCATGCTGACGGCGTTTGTATGTCCGTCCATCTCTAGGCTCGACATTAGCCAGAGCCGCTCGAGTCGGTGAGGCATTATTATCGAATAGCAGAGCCAGGATTCCGCATCGGCCCCATCGCCCGCGTACGATATGGACCCGGCACCGATGGCAGCCGCAACAGTTTCGAGAGTCGTCTTTGCATATACGATGCGAAAGACCCCAAGCGTGACGGCCCCCGACGGAGCATGCCGCATAGACATAGGCCAAGTTATCGCATCGTACGGAGGCCCTGCTGGAGGCGGAGTCGCGCCAAACGCCGGCCAACACGAGGCGAATGCGGCGACCGACCAAAAAACAATTGTTGCCGATTTCATGAAATCGATATTACTTCACCGCGCGAAGGTCCGCTTTACGTCAACTGATTAGGAGAGCCCCCACGCGTCCTTCCAGCCGGTCGTCGCCAGTGGCGCTCCAATTCCCGGTATAGACCCACAGCCGTCTGGCGAACGCCAGGTAAGCGGCAGTCGAAACGCGAGAATTGGAAGTGGGCTTTCTACAAACCTTTAACAAGTCCAAGTGCAAACAAGGTGAGAGATACTGAATTGCGAAGCGCATGAGCTGCGAATACCAACAGAAATGGCCTACCGCCGTCCCGGCGCCGAACGAGGTACGCATACGCAAATACGACACCAATTAGGAAGGCCGCAATCATGTAACCCTTGCTGTAATGATGTGCAGCACCAAAAAAGACGGAGGAGACCAATATGATTACCGGCCATCCAACCACCGTCTTGCGGCTCAATAATTCGATCGGCAATGCCTGAAATACGGCAGTTTCGAGAAATGGTGCCAAGAGGACTCCAAACGAGATCTGGACGAAGACACCATATTTCGGCACGGTCGATCCCGGTCCAGGGGCGAGGACGGGGAACAGCGAAAGCAGGAGAGCGTACGGTGCAAGGACTAGAAACGATGCGGCGACGATAAGCAAAATGAAGCAGATCGGGCTCGATTGTCTCAACCACTCGCTTAGGCGATCATTCAATTTCACGAATCCGAGTCTTCGAGAGCGAAAGGTCAGATGTTCGTGTGACTTTACCTCTTCGCCCGAATTACTGCTTCAAGGAATGCACTTCGGCACAGTCATGGACCGCAGCTAACCGATCTGCGACGGTTGGTCCCGGGTCCCGGCCCGGTGTCTCTAATCGGTCCCACTGTCGCCTGTGGCGACCGTCGGCTTTAGATCATCAGAAACGCAATTGTCACCGATGACCTGCGGCCAAAAATTGATACGCCACCCACAACCCTATGTAAAGTTCTAGAATTAAGAGGCCTACGCAAAGGGAGATGCTGGCCTAAAACAAGATGGGATCCTCATCTCGACCGGCGCCTGAACGCGCGGCTGAAGGAGCTTTCCGACTGGTAGCCGGCCTCGGCGGCGACCTCCGACAATGCGATGGCGGTGTCCCTGAGCTTGCGGCTGGCGAGTTCGAGTCGCAGCTCGGTCAGAAACTCGCGCGGAGCCCTTTGCGCCGCGCGTTGAAATAGTCTCACGAAGCTCGCGCGCGACGCGTTCGCACGCGCCGCGAGCTCGTTCAGGCTCCAGTTCCGAGCAGGCTCCTCCAACATGGCCCGCACCGCCCCGCCGAGCTGCCGATGCGCAAGCAGACCCAGCAATCCCCCGTCGGCGCCCTCGCGCTGCAGATGGATGCGCACGACCGTGACGAATAGCGCGCTCGCGAGGTCGGTCGCAATCGCCGCGGCGCCGATCAGATTGGCTTCGAGCTCCGCCTGAATCGCGGAGAGGAACATTCGCAACCGCGAAGCGTCGGCCCGGTCATCGGCCGCCGATACCACGATGGCCTCGGGCAATGCGGCCAGGAGCAGATTGGGGTGCGCCAGATCGAAGCGCAGCCGGCCGCAGATCAGCTCAGTCTCCGGCCTACCCTCGCTGTTGGTCTTGAGGCTTATCGGCCCTAAGGGCTGCGAGCGAATGCCGAACGACCCAGGCGCATCGGGCGGGGTGGTCGAGCCGCGCACGACGTGAGGCGTACCGTGCGGCAGAACGACGATGTCCCCCGCGGCGAGCCTGATCGATCGAACCTGACCGCCCAGCTGGAGGATGCAGCCACCGAGCGTGACCAAGTGAAATGGCGCCCACCGGCTTTTCTCGGCGGCGTGCTGGAAGCCCATTGCGCGCCAAACCGACACAACTGCTGCAGCTGCGGCTTCACTCGCAGCAACGACGCCACGCTGCTCAAAGGATCGACCGATCGTTCAGGATTCATGGACCTGACCCTCGAATTGATCTGCCCGGCCATCCGACTGAGCCGCGCGGTCATTAGCAAGAACCTGCGCGTGGCCCATATTGACGCCGACCGAACGATTCTTGCCGAACGATTCTTGGAGGACACGATGACCATATTCGATCGCGACAACCTCGGGCATCGCGTGGAGCTTACGCATCCCGCGCATCTGGTCCGCACCATCACGCTCGGCGGCAGCATGAAACCCTACGCCAGGTCGATGGGTGGAGAGATGTGGCCGCACATCACGCCGCTCCTGGTGAAGCAGGGTCAGCGCGTCGAGCTCGAGCTGGTCAACCGGACCATGATGGCGCGCGGAAATGCCGGCCCGACGAAGCGTGCTGGCTTGACCCGCTACATGGTCCCACCCCCACGGTATCCGTCGGCCGGCGACGGCAGCGCCTGAGGAGCTTACGCGCTCAGCACCGCCAGTAATTTCGTGCCGTTGGGGCTGCCAAGGCCCGTACACGGATCCCATCCGGTCGCAGCGCTATAACCGAGGTTCTGAGCTCCGACCTTGTTATTCCCCACCGTCACGTCTTGCATAGCCTCGGCATTCGCATACAGCAAGGGATTGATGAAACCGGAGCGCCGCTGCATCTTTTGATTGACGAGTGCGATCAGTGCCGCCCATAAGGGCGCTACCGCGCTCGTCCCGCCAATGGGGATTTCTTCTCCATCGACACGCACGAGATAACCCGAGGCCGGATCTCCGTCCGCACACACATCCGGCACGCCCCGCCCCTGCTTCCCCGTCGATATATCTGCAGGTATCCGGATTGCGTTCTGATAGGAGGGCACCGGAAAGAAGTCGCTCACGCCTCCTCCGCTTGAACCGAATGAATCATCCTCGGTGTCGGCCGCGTGCTGGTTCCACACCGATTCGCCGACAATCTTCCTTTTCGACACCTGAATGTTCGTTGCGCCACAGGCCAGGGCAAAGGGGCTCGATGCCGGGAAGTCTGTGTGAGCGAGACTATCCCACTCGTTCGGACCTTCATCGGCGGCACCGTTGTCGCCGGAGGCGACCGTCACGGTAATGCCGAGCGCCGCCGCCGACTGCAACACCTCATCGAACGCGGCCTGAAAACTCCGTGTTGTCGACGATTCAGGCCCACCCCAGCTGATTGAAATCACCGCGGGATTATTGGTTTCATCATGTACGGCTTGAGTGATCGCGTCCAAAAAATCCCGATCGGTCGTCCCGGCCGCAAAGTAAACCACGATCTTTGCTCCGGGAGCGATCGAGGCCGCGACCTCGATATCCAGCATCACTTCCCCGTCCGCACTTTGCGGCGTCGACGGCGCATTCTTGCCGCCGTCCACCGATACCGCGGTAATGGTGGGAGCTTTCGGCAGGTTCAGTTGCTTAAAATAAGCAGTCAGGTCCGATGCACGAAATCCGCCGCCCAACTCGATGATGCCGATGACCTGACCCGCGCCATCGGCCCCAGTCGGAAAGCCATAGAGGGATGCGATCTCCGGAGGTGCGAATCCTTTGAACGATGCGTCCTTGGCACCGTTGAGGCGTCGAAAATGCGGATGCGCAAACGGCCTGTTGTCCAGTCCGAATACCCCGGTGATCACCCCCTGAAGCTCCGCCGGAATTTGCACGGTTCCCTGTCGGACGCGATAAGTTGCCCGCCCCTGCCTCCAGGTCTCCAACGCGACGTTGAAGGCTTTGCCCATGTTGGCGGCCGTTCCTGCCAGTTTCACGCTGCGCTGTGCCGCACTTGATTCCACGATCGATAGGCCGCGAGTCTGCGCGAACACTTCGACCGCTTTGAGGTCTTCTGCGTTGGCTCCATGATTAGCCGTGAGTTGACTGTGAGTGAGATAGGTTCGAAGACGCGGCTTTTTTTGCCCGTCTAGGTTCGCGGCCGATAACGCCCTTTTACGACGCAGACGAACGGTCACCTCCACGTGCTCGTCGGCACTCACGCCGACGCGAGTCGCCCCGCGCAGCGCACTTCGCTCGCTCCCCGGAATGGAAACAAACCTGGTCGTAGCCATGATTCCCTCCTCGGTATGTCCACATCACTGTGAATTTAAGACAACATCCACTAACCACTTTGTAGCCTGTGCATCCGTGCATCTCCCCGATTCTCCTGAATCGCCATGGGAACTTGACGACTGTCACCTTCAGGCTGCGTGGGATCGAGACCGAGCGGTTGGGCGGCCAGAGGTAGGCACCGGCTCGTCGTTCGCCGCTGGTAATTTGCTGGTGTGAGCACTGACGCAATTCCATTGCTGCTCGCGAGGGCCTAGCATCGTCCCCCGCCACGATGAAGTCAAACGGCTGCGGCAGCACGCGAATTGCGGCGCATCAATCCCGGTATTTATTTTGTCGCCGCAGAGGCGTACTGCCTGGCTCTCTGGGTTTGGGATGCCCCCCTTCTCGGCACCATCGAGTCGCAATTCGCCGCCTTACTTACCAAGGGCGGCGCAAACAAGCGTCGCAAGCAAGGCGATCGCCGCGGGCGTGAACATCAAAGACGGCGACCGCGTACCGATTCGCCCGAAGGGTTGCAGCGGAGTTCAACCACAGAGGTCCGGTACCCGTCGGATAGTTAGTCGCAGCGCCTTTATTGCCTCGCACCAATATTATTCCTTGCGGAATGATCTAACGCGCCCGGTGTGTTCCGCGAACTAAGGTTCGGTCTTGACCGGGATTGGCGCGATCGATTGCCCTATACTCACCGTCACTCTCAGCCCCGAGGTTCTCGATGGTTGCCGTTATCGACTCGCCGGGTGACATTGCGACTCCTCCAGCGGAGGATG
>JBEKHK010000087.1:0-5240 GCA_050012315.1 Steroidobacteraceae bacterium
AAACGGGCTGCGGCGAAGCGTTTTCGCAAAACAGCGAACGGCTTCAAGCGCGGCCAGTCCCATCGTCGTCACATCCTGACGAAGAAGCCGTCCAAGCGTAAGCGCCAGCTGCGCCGCGAGGCACAGGTCCACGAGACCGACGTGAATCGCATCAAAGTGCTGTTGCCGCACGCTTAAGCAGTCAGGAGAAAACCCATGGCACGAGTCAAACGCGGTGTGATCGCCGGACGGCGTCACAAGAAGATTCTCAAGAAGGCGAAGGGCTACTTCAATGCCCGGCGCAAAGTATTTCGCACGGCGAAGCAGGCGGTCATCAAGGCCGGCCAGTACGCCTATCGCGGACGGCGGGAGAAGAAGCGCGAGTTCCGCGCGCTTTGGATCACGCGCATCAACGCGGCGGCACGCCTCTGCGGGATGACCTACAGCACCCTGATCGACGGACTCAACAAGGCCGGGTTGGCGATCGACCGCAAAGTGCTGGCTGATCTCGCGGTGCACGACATGCCGGCTTTTACCGCGATCGCAGATAAAGCCAAAGCCAGTCTGCCGCCGGCCTGACGACAATCGACTGCGCGTTGGGATCGGCGCCGGGGTGTAGAACCCCCTGCGCCGATCCTGCAACGCGCCGTGTGGAGTAGTCTCGATGGCCGCCACCGATATTCTCGCCGATCTCGTCGACCGAGCCCTCGCTGACGTGGGGGCCTCCCGCGATCTCGCGGCGCTCGATGAGATCCGTGTGCGCCTGCTCGGCAAGAAAGGCTCGCTCACCGAACAGCTGAAAAGCTTGGGGCGGCTTCCCGCCGGCGAAAGGCCCGCTGCGGGGCAAAAAATCAACGAGGCCAACCTCGCGATTCAAGAGGCGCTCGATGCGCGCCGTTCTCAATTGGACGAGGAGGCGCTGCAGGCGCAGCTCGCTCGAGGCGCGTTGGATATCACCCTGCCGGGACGCGGTCAGGAGCGCGGGAGCATCCACCCGGTCACGCGCGCGCGCCTGCGGATCGAGCGGATATTCACGCAAGCCGGCTTCGAGATTGCAACCGGCCCCGAGGTCGAGGATGATTTTCATAACTTCGAGGCGCTGAATATCCCGCCGAATCATCCTGCGCGGGCCATGCACGACACCTTCTATTTTCCGGACGGCCGGCTGTTGCGAACCCATACATCGCCGGTGCAGATCCGCGCCATGCGGGCGCAGAAGCCGCCGATGTCGCTGATCGCGCCGGGGCGTGTCTATCGATGCGACTCGGACATGACTCACACGCCGATGTTTCACCAGGTGGAAGGCATCGTCGTGGGCGAAAATGTGAGCTTTGCGAACCTGAAGGCGATGCTGCATACCTTCGTCGAGCGCTTCTTCGAGCAATCGCTCGGCATGCGCTTGCGCCCGTCGTACTTCCCGTTCACCGAGCCCTCGGCGGAGGTGGATATCGAGTGCGTGTTCTGTCACGGGGCAGGCTGCCGAGTGTGCAAGCAGACCGGCTGGCTCGAGATATTGGGGTGCGGAATGATTCATCCGAACGTGCTCGCGGCCGCCGGCATCGACAGCGAGCGCTGGCAGGGGTACGCCTTCGGCATGGGCATCGAACGGGTGGCGATGCTTCGCTATGGGGTCGATGACCTGCGCCGGTTCTTCGAAAACGATCTGCAGTTCTTGAAGCAATTCCCGTGAAGATCACTTATTCCTGGATGAAGGAATTCACTCCGATCGCCGCGACGCCGGCCGAGCTCGCCAAGCGTCTCACGCTCGCGGGCCTCGAGGTGGAGTCGATGGAGCCGGTGGCGCCCCCGTTCTCCGGCGTCCTCGTGGGCGAGGTGCTGGAGTGCGCGCGCCATCCCGAGGCCGACAAGCTGTCGGTGTGCGAGGTCACCACGGACGGACGCGATCGCCTGCAGATCATCTGCGGTGCGCCCAACGTGCGTAAGGGCCTCAAAGTGGCGGTTGCGACGGTGGGCGCGGTGCTGCCCGGTGACGTTAAGATCAAGCGTGCGAAGCTGCGCGGACTCGAGTCGCACGGCATGCTGTGCTCCGCGCGCGAGCTCGGACTCGGCGAGGAGCACGACGGGATCATGGAACTGCCCGAGTCGCTCGCGATCGGGCGGAATGTGCGCGCATCGTTGGATCTCGACGACACTGTGCTCGAGGTGAACGCCACGCCCAATCGCGGCGATTGCATGAGCGTGTTCGGGATCGCGCGCGATTACGCGGCGGCCCAGGATCGGCGCTACCTCAAGGCAAGCGCTGCTCCGGTCCCAGCCGCGCACGACGCTCGGTTTCCGGTGCGCATCGAGTGGGCCGCCGGCTGTCCGGTGTTTGCCTCGCGGGTCATCCGCGGGGTCCGTCCCGCCGCTCGCTCGCCCGCCTGGCTGATAGAGCGCCTGCGCCGCGTCGGTCTGAACGCGATCTCGCCGATCGTCGATGTGACCAACTACGTGATGACCGAACTCGGCCAGCCCATGCATGCCTACGATCTCGCACTGCTCGTCGGCGGCATCGTGGTGCGCGCCGCGGGGCCGGGGGAGCGAGTCACGCTGCTGGACGACAAGGAGTACGAGCTCGGCCCCGAATTCATGGTGATTGCGGACGGCGAAGGCCCGGTCGGCCTCGCGGGCATCATGGGCGGTAAGCGGACTTCCATCAGCGAATCGACCATCGATGTGGTGCTCGAGTCCGCACACTTTACGCCCGCCGTGGTTGCGGGCCGGGCTCGGCGCCTCGGCTTGTTCACCGACGCTGCTCAGCGCTTCGAGCGCGGGGTCGATCCCACCCTGCCGGTGATCGCGCTGGAGCGGGCAACCGCGTTGCTCCTCGAGATCGCGGGCGGCGAAGCCGGCCCGGTGCAGGCAACACGCGGCGAATCGGCCGGGGGCGACGGGCCCGAGTGGGTTAGCCTGCGCCGCGGCCGCCTGACGCGACTGCTCGGCGCGGATGTCCCGGACGAGGAAGTGCATGCCGTTCTCGGGGCCATCGCTGAACAGGCGGAGCCGGAAGCGCAGGGTTGGCGGGTACGCCGCCCGCCGCATCGCTTCGACATTCGCATCGAGGCGGATTTGATCGAGGAGGTCGCGCGCCTGCGCGGCTTCGACCGCATCGGCGAGTTCCACGCCATCGCGCCGCAGATCCCGGGCTACGCCACGGAGTCGCGGGTGCCGAGCGAGCGCTTGTTGAGCGCCCTGGCGGACTCAGGCTATCGCGAGGCGATTACCTACAGCTTCGTCGACCCGTCGTTGCAGCGGTTGATGTTTCCCGACACCCCGGCGCTGACCCTGTCGAATCCGATCTCCGCCGACCTCTCCGAGATGCGGGTCTCGCTGTGGCCCGGGCTGATAGCGGCGTGCCGCGAGAATATGCGCCGCCAGCAAGGCCGCGTGCGGTTGTTCGAGATCGGCAACAAGTTCGATGTGACGGGTCCGCAATTGCGCGAGATCGAAACGCTCGGCGGTGTCGCGACCGGTGCGCGGTGGCAGGAGCAATGGGGGAGTGCGCGCGAGCCGCTGGATTTCTACGACGTGAAAGCGGACCTGGAGAATCTGTTGGCGCTCACCGGCGATGCCGCCTCGATTCATTTTGAAGCGAGCACTTTGCAGTGCCTGCGTCCGGGCCGAGCGGCGCGCATCGTGCGTGACGGCATACCGATCGGATTTCTCGGCGAGCTCCACCCGCGCCTCGTCAAAGAACTGAGCCTGAGCAACACGCTCTTTTTGTTTGAATTAGAAATAACCTCAGCATTTGTCGCTAAGACCCCGCAATTACAACAAATTTCTAGATTTCCGAGCGTGCGTCGGGATCTCGCGGTCGTGGTCGACGAAAGCGTCCCCCTCGCAGTTTTACGGGAAAATGTTACTGTTAGTGCGTTGGGCCTGTTGAGCGAACTGCGCGTATTCGATGTATATCGAGGACCAGGCGTAGATTCTGGACGAAAAAGTGTCGCTTTAGGCTTGATTTTACAGGATTCCTCCCGCACTCTTACCGACGTTGACGCCGACGCCGTAGTGGCCTCGGTGGTTACGCGGTTACGGGATGTTTTGAGCGCCGCAATAAGAGATCAATAAGCATGGCAGCCCTCACCAAAGCAGAGATGGCCGAGGCCCTATTCGATCAATTGGGGCTCAACAAGCGCGAGGCCCGCGAACTCGTCGACCTTTTCTTCGAGGAGATCCGGGCGGCCCTCTCTTCGGGCGAGCAAGTGAAGTTGTCGGGCTTCGGCAACTTCGATCTGCGGGATAAGAACCGGCGTCCCGGCCGCAATCCCAAGACTGGGGAAGAGATTCCCATCAGCGCGCGTCGCGTCGTAACCTTCCGTCCCGGTCAAAAATTGAAGGCCCGCGTCGAGGCGTATGCTGGAACCAAGCAATAACGCCGAACTGCCGCCGATCCCGGGGAAGCGCTACTTCACCATCGGCGAAGTGAGCGATCTGTGCGGCGTGAAGCCGCACGTGCTGCGCTACTGGGAGCAGGAATTTCCGCAGCTGAAGCCGGTCAAGCGGCGCGGCAATCGGCGTTACTATCAGCGCCAGGATGTGCTCATCATTCGGCAGATTCGGAGCCTGCTCTACGAACAGGGGTTCACGATCGGCGGCGCGCGCAACCGCCTTACCGGCGACGATGCGCAGGTCGATCTCAATCAGAGCCAGCAGCTCATCCACCAGATGCGGCTCGAGCTCGAAGAACTGATCAAGATTCTCCGAAGATAGGCAGCCGCGCGAGACCCCTCGAGCCTTTTCGGCTATCATTACATTCCGGTCGGGGCGTGGCGCAGCCTGGTAGCGCACTTGCATGGGGTGCAAGGGGTCGCAAGTTCGAATCTTGTCGCCCCGACCAATTAAATCAATAAGTTGTAGAGCGATGCCGGTCGGAAAGCCGTGCATGGGGTACCAGCCGGGGTACCAGTTTTCCCAAACCCAAAAGCAACCCCTAGCGCAGCAGGCGGGCAAACATCTGCAACGGGTCTTGGTCGAGACAGCGCGCAATCTCGATGAATTCCAAGAGGTCGACCCGCCGTTCCCCCGCCTCGATCTTCCAGACGAAGGAGTTGGAACGCTTGAGCTTGCTGGCGAGCTGCCGCTGAGTAAGGCCAGTCGCCTTTCGGGCCTGGACGATCGTCGCGATCAACGCTCGATGTTGCGCGTTCCGAAGGTGCTTCAACGGCTGCCCCCAAATTGGAGGCAACTACATAATCACGGTTTTTTCGTGCCTCCGTTTTGGTCGCACGCCAAAATGTGGGCGGAGTCTCGTACTTGCC
>JBEKHK010000088.1:0-5145 GCA_050012315.1 Steroidobacteraceae bacterium
ACCGTGCTGCTCCTCGGTTGGCCTGCGTTCTTGATTCTTGGCTTGGCGATCAAGCTATCCTCATCCGGACCCGTCCTGTTCAAGCAGCGGCGCTACGGCTTGAACGGCGAGGAGATCCTGGTCTACAAGTTTCGTAGCATGACCGTGTGCGAGGACGGTGCGGTTGTCGCACAAGCCGTCGAGCGGGATCACCGGGTCACTCCCCTGGGCGGTTTTCTGCGCCGAACCTCGTTCGACGAGTTGCCGCAGATCCTCAACGTCCTAGAGGGCACGATGAGCTTCGTAGGGCCGCGCCCGCATGCGGTCGCGCACAACGAGGAGTACCGCAAGTTGATCAGCGGCTACATGATTCGGCACAAGGTCAGACCGGGCATCACCGGCTGGGCCCAGGTCAACGGCCTGCGGGGTGAAACGCCCACTGTCGAGAAGATGCAGCGCCGGGTGCAATACGATCTCGATTACCTTAAGAGCTGGTCGCTCGGCTTGGATTTGAAGATTCTCGTAAAAACGGCGCTGCTTATCCTCAAGGATCGAAACGCCTATTGATCCGCGCGGTCGCGCGCCAACCCTCAAGGTGTGACTCAATCCGCAGTTTGTAGAGGCATCCGGGGAGCACTCGGTACTGGTGCGATAGTAATTGCTTGCGGCCTGTTGTCTAATTAGGTATGCGGCCGCTGCAATGCGCCAGACTGGTCGCCTTTCAAGTCCCCGCTTCTTGAGGAAACTATGCCACCGATGTCGGATTTTACGATGGATTATTTCCTACCGCTGTCGCGGATGAAAGAAGTTGCCGCAGCCGCTCATCAGCGCTACCTAAACGCGAAACCGTTTCCGCACGTGGTTTTCGATGATTTTTTTCCACCTAACCTCGTCGATCAGGTGCTTGGGGAATTCCCTCAACCAAATGCAATTCGTTGGCAGAAGTTCGACACCGGGCAGGAGATCAAGCTTGCGTCGGCCAATGAAGCTTCGTTCGGGCCTATTACGCGCCTGTTCATGTACCACCTCAATTCCATCACGTTTCTTGAATTTCTGAGTGCCGTCACCGGCATCGATAACCTGATTCCCGACCCGCGCTTCGAGGGAGGCGGTCTTCATCAGATCGTCCGTGGAGGGAAACTCGGGGTACATGCGGATTTCAACAAGCATCGCGACTATGGACTTGATCGTCGGCTGAATCTATTGCTGTATCTGAACAAGGATTGGCGTGAAGAATACGGTGGGCACCTGCAGTTGTGGGACCGCGACATGACTCGGTGCGAGGCGAAAGTATCGCCGATTTTCAACCGCGTCATGGTCTTCGGCACCACGGACTTTACCTATCACGGCCACCCCGACCCTCTGACATGCCCGGAGAATGTCACTCGCAAATCGCTTGCACTGTATTACTTCAGTAACGGGCGTCCCGCGGAAGAGATCACAGGCGAGCATTCGACGGTATTCCGGGCTCGAGATGAGAGCGACTTTCGGCCGACGTTCAAGCAGCGATTACGACATCTGACCGGCGACCTATTACCGCCTATCATTACGCGTCAATTGCGGAAAATTCTGCCAGAACGTTGAGAAGCGGCCGCGTCGTACCGGGACGGACTAAAGCGTGATGTCTACGACGACGATCGTGCTTAGTCCCGCTTGGAACGCACCCACTCCACTTGGCGTGCGACCAGGTACCGTAGATACAGCGGTATCTTGCGCAGAGCGTAGATCACGCTCAGCGCAAGATTACTGAGAGATAGAATCTTCCGGCCGTAGAGCAGCCAGGATGCGAAAACGGCGGCGGCCATCTCCAGGCCTGCGACGCTTGCAAGCGCGAGCGGCCATACGGCCGATGTGAAGTAGAATAGGACCGCGCAAGAAGCCCAAATCGCAGCTATCAACAGTACTAACAGCGCGATCGGCGGCACGGAAAGATCGAGGGCTAGTGCCAGCAAGTCGAGGCGCCATGATTTGACGCCATCGAGCAATAGGCGCAGGGCGTCGATTGCTATCACACTGAGATGACCGTGCTCCCATCGGGTGCGCTGAGCAGCGATGCCCTCGACGGAGGTCGGGAAGTTACTGGCCACCAGCGCCTGCGGGCACAACATCGGGGCACTGCCGGCACGCGCGAGTTCGATACCCAGCTTCAAATCCTCCACGATATGGCCGGTCGCAAGATTCGCCTTGGCCAGAGACGCCCAGGGGAACGCCATGCCCGTACCCATCAATTGGCACGGTAGTCCGAGCCGACGGAGTCCCGTCGGCCGCACCTTGTTCTTCACGAGCCAAGCGAACTCCGCGATGCGCATCGCTGAAGCAGCGCCAGATTCCGTCTGCATTAGATATATCGCCTGAACGGGCCGCTCACTTTGGCAGCAAGATCGAACCAACAGATCGACCGTGCGCGGCCCCGCTCGGCAATCAGCATCCAGGATCAAAACGACGTCCGGGGGACTGGATTTAAGATGACGGACGCCCCGGTCGAGCGCATATCCTTTTCCGCGGCGCACAGTATCGGTGCGCACAACGACTTCAGCTCCTTCAGCCGCAGCGATCGGCGCCGTGTCGTCGGAGCAATTATCGGCGACCACGATCAGCCGATCGCCACTTTGCAGTTGTGGAGCGACGGACCGAATTGTCTCGGCGATCAGTCGCGACTCGTTGTGGGCGGGGATCAGGACCGCAACGCGCCCGCGCTCGCCCTCCTCGACTGCGTCGCCTTCGGGCAGGACGATTGCTGCGGCTACCTCCACAAATAGCACCGTCGTAAAGATCAAAACCAGCGATGCGGCCGTTCCCAGAATCACTTCCAAGACCATTGCGATGCCCATGATCAGGAATGAGCCGGGTCCCGTCTCGGTTTAATGACCGCCGGTACGCCGGCGGCGATGCAATTGTCCGGGACATCGCGGATTACGACAGCGTTGGCTCCGATGACGACATCATCGCCCACTTTGATGGCACCCAGCACCTTCGCGCCGGCGCCGATGTCGACGTTATTGCCGATCACGGGTGCGCGGGGTTGATCGACGCGCTGCAGTCCGACAACGACGCCGTTGCGGATGCGGCAGTTATTGCCGAACTTGGCATAGCCGCTGATCACGATCCCGCCGAAATGATCGATGACAAAGTTATGGCCGATCTCAACCTCGCACGGCAACTCGATCCCGGTGATCACTTGAATCCATTTGAACGCGATTTTGTAAAGCAGCGAGAAAATCTTACGGAGGAGCGCCGGTCTAACCTTGTAGCGCCACCGTCCGAAGCGATAGACGACCAGTGCCCAAAAGCCCTGGGCTCCCCAGTGGCCACCGTGGGCTCGCAGATCTTCTCGAATGTTGTTGAACACGTGTGTTACGCCAAGCGTTAAGCTCGAAACAGGGCACCCAGCTTGGCGGCCTCTGAATCGATGGCATGTCGCTCGATGACCCGCTGGTAGCCCGCCTCACCCATGGTCGACAATTGCTCCGGATCGGCGGCCAGACAGCTCTCCATGGCATCGACCAGATCGTCGACCGATCCCGCGGGAAACAGCCAGCCATTCTCCCCGGGAATCACTAATTCCGGTATGCCCGCCACGTAGGTGCTCAGAACCGGTCGGCGAAGGGCCATGGCCTCCATTAATACTACGGGCAGACCCTCCGCAAAACTTGGCAAAATCAGCGCGCGCGCCGCAAGAATCTCCGACCGGACTTCGTCGCTATTGATCCAACCGGTAATGCGCACGCGAGTTCTCAATCCGTGGTTGTCGATGGATTGCTCGATTTGTACTCGCATCGGTCCATCCCCCGCCAGTACCAGTTCACACTCGATACCGGCCGCCGTCAGGCGCGCCAGGGCCTCGACCAGCAAGAGCTGGCCTTTGGCCTCCGATAGCCGGCCGACGCATACGAATCGAGTTCCGAGCGGCGCAGACCCCGCCACGGCGTTGTGGAACGAAGCTTCCAGTCCACAGTGGACGACGTGAATCTTGGGCCAGTCCCGGTAATGGGAACGCATGTATAGCTGGCTGCGACCAAACGAGCTGATGGCGATGGTAAACGCCGCTCGATGAATCTTCTCTTCAAGCCCCATCGGTGCCATGAACTCATCCGGTCCGTGCACCGTAAAACTATACTCCGGCCCCCCGAGGGCGCGCATCAGCATCGCCACTTCGGCCGAATTCGTGCCGAAGTGGGCGTGTAGGCGTGCACATCCCGAACTCTTTACCCACTTCAGCACTCGGCACGCTTCGGCCAAGTACATGAGGTGGTACGGGAACGATCGGGGGGATCGGCGTGCCATCACTATCGCCAGGCGCATCGCTTCGACAAATCGAATGGGCGAACGCAACATCACGCTCAACGTGTCGATCAACACGGGCCCAACGCCGCGCCGGAGCACGTAGCGAGTCCGCGCTTGTTCGCTGATATCGTCCGGATCGGGGAGCGTCTCTTGCCAACCGCGCAGTGCGATACGAACTACTTCGAATCCCTGCCTTTCCAGCGCCAGGATTTCCCGACGGATAAAGCTATGACTGACTTTGGGATACTGATTGATGAAGTAAGCGATTTTCAAACGATGCGCTACTTGTATTCGATCAGGCGAGATTGTGCCCGTCGAAGTCGGTCGAGGTGGAATTTGATCTGACCGCACATCTCCGGAAATTTACTGAGAACCAAGGCGGCCGCGCGAAGCCAGTTTTCTCGCGCCGACGCCCGACCGCCGTGTATTGCTAGCCGAACAATCTGAAGAGGATAGGCGGACAACGCGAGCACGGCCCACCAACCGATGAGCGGCACCAGGCACAGCGTCGCCAAAGGGATTCCGAGGCCCCAAAACCAGACTCGGCGCGTTTCCAGCATTGCATAACGCTCGGGTGGAGCTCCGTGCAGCGCGGCGCCCTGGGCGAAGCCATAACCACCCCGCAGCGCTCGTTTCCACCATTGGCTGAACCGAAAGATCGCCGCATCGTGCAGCGTCATCGGGGTCTCCAGGTGAAATATTCGCCAACCGGCCTGGCACAGCCTGACGCACATTTCGGGCTCCTCGCCACAAATGAGATCTGCCCGGTATCCTTTGACCTGCACAATGGCATCCACCCGCGCGACAGCGTCTCCGCCGCAAGCTCGCGTCTCTCCCAACGGATAATCTTGCCACTCGATGTCACATATTAAATTGTAAATC
>JBEKHK010000089.1:0-5065 GCA_050012315.1 Steroidobacteraceae bacterium
TGCCTCCACTAGACGCTGGCTGCCACTGAACGGCATCGGACATCGACGGACGTGGAAACTAAGTTCTTCTCGAAATTCGAAGCGATTTATCGCGATCTTCTAATCGGAGAGGACGTTCTAGGCGGGAGTTCTTGGTCGGGGTGAGAGGGATTTGTCGGTAGATCAGGGAGTTGAGGCATTTCTCGGTGTCGAGCGTGTGGCTACACTGTGATCGACTGCAGCAACTGCAGTGCTCGCTGTTGGGCGGGATTCGGGACAGTGGTCATCTGGAACGAAGAGCCGCTGCGCTGTCCGACTCGCGCCTCGCAGGTATTGCGCACGATGGTGGAGAGTTCGTCGAGCAGCGTGCGAAAGCTGTGTACTGTTGAACCGTCTTTGAGTTTGCGAGTGGTGACTTTCTTGAGCGCGGCCTCGGATCGCTCGGCGGCGGCGACCGGATCGCGATGTTTTTTGCGCTCCAGATCTTCGTCTGCGAACATCAACTCACGCCACGCCTCGCGCATGTGCCACTCTACGTAGTAGGCAAGCATGCACAGGAAGATGTGCGCCCGCACTCGGCTCTCCAGACGATGATGGATGGGACGGATGTGTAGATCGATGGTTTTCATCGAGCGGAACGCGCGCTCCACTTCGGCGAGGGCTTTGTAGCTGCGTACCGCTTCGGCCGACGTCATCTGCTTCTTCGGTACGCTGGTGCGGATCACGTAGAGTCCGTCAAGCGCCGCTTCCGCAGCGATTTGTGCTTCCAACCGTTTAAACTCGAAGCCGCTCTCCTCGATCGTGAGCTCAAAGTGCTTGCCAACTTTGTACTTGTTGACGACTTTGCCGACCCGCACGCCGATCTTGTCGCGGCCGCAGAGCGAGCCATTCTCGATGCGGTCGCGCACTTTCTGAAGTTCCTTCTCCGTCGCCTCGAGCAGCGCCTGGCGCTTGTGCGCGCGCAGTTTGCCGAGATCGACATTGCGACAGGCCATCAGTCTCTCGTTGGGAAAGTCCGGATGCGCGAACTCAAAGAGATTGCGCTCATCGAACAGGCCCAACTGCAACTCACCGCTCTGCACCAGGGCGCGGATCTGCGCGCTCTTCAGCGCCGTGATCCAGGCGAGCCCCTCGAGATTGCGCAGCTCCTTGATTGCCTTGTGCGAGATCATGCCGCGATCCCCGACGAGGACGAGGCGCTCGAGGCCGAACTGCTCGCGCAGTTGCGTGACCTGCGGCATCAGCGTGCTCGCATCCGCCGTATTGCCCTCGTACACCGAGATAGCCACCGGACAGCCCGCCCGAGTCGTCAACAGGCCGTAGTTCACCTGCGGCGTATTGCGCTTGCCGTCGCGGCTGTAGCCGATCTTCGCGAGCGGACAGCTATTGCCTTCGAAGTAACTCGAACTCAAGTCGTACAGCGCGAGCCCGCCTTCGGACAAGTGCCGCACGGCGAGTTTCTTCTCAATCTGCCCTTGGCGCTCCAGCAGCCAGTCCATCGCCGCATACAGATCCATCTCATCCGCCTCGAGCACGCCGTACTCCTCGGCAAGCGTGGTCGTGTGCCACCAGCGCGTGGTTGCAAGCTTGGTGTGCGGAGACAATATCCGCGCCGCCACCATCGCACAGACCGCATCGCGCTCAGAGCTCGGCCGGGAGGCGATCAAGGACTCAAAGCCGAGCCGTTGCATGGCTACACGCACCGCCTGCACCGAGCCGTGAGAACGCGACCGCGTGGTCTGCCACAACTGCTCCACCGGACGCACGACTTGTCCTGAGAGGACTGCGCGAATGGCATCGATTTGCTCGTCGGACAGCGCCGAAAGGTTAGCAATCGTGCGTTTACGCACCTTCTTGCCCTCGCGAAACGATTCGCGCAGCAGATACGTGGGCCTTGAGGTTCTATTCGGCACGCCATCGATATGCATGGCTACATAATGCCATCAGCCGGAACGAAAAACAATCTTCAAAATCCATTTACATGGCTACATTATGCAAATAAAGCAGGCGCAAGAATGACCGCAAAGCCCGGTAATTTCAGGCTCTGCGCAACCTCAATTCAGAAAACTGGGGGAGAACTCCCGATTAGCCGTCGTTCCGATCATTCGGGAAGTTCATCCAGAATTTGTTTCTCCAGAGACCCACTACTCGCGGGGCATCGGTCAATAAACTCACGTGCGAGTTCGTGAGTTTGGCGGTAGTCGCCTTCCGAAACGACCCTCCGCCGTTTGCTACTCCGCCACACTGAGTTTATGGTCAAGTGCCGAAAATGCGGTACGCAAATCCGAGATCGGAATCTCTTGTAGCAGTTTCAGTCTGCCGACCAACGTGCTCGCCGATCCGCCGGAGCAGGGTCGGCAGTTCCGTCGCCGGTGCGCCGGCTCATAACAAAATGGTTGCCTGTCATAGCCGATAAGTGTTTCCGCGAGGACATAGGGTGCCTTATAGTCGAAATTCATGGCCAATAGGTAGGCTTGTCCCAGTTTCTCCGCTTGACGCCCACAATCATTGCGTGGACCTCAGGTGGACGTGTGTGGTGCATCGCTGACCTCGATAGATCATTGCCATTCGCTGTTCGCGGTGAATGACTCAAGCGGCGGAGGGAAACAGCGAGTAGTGTCAAATATGTTGGGGAAAGATCAGCCTAAAATAGTCGGTTTTCTGCTGATCCCTGACTTCGGACTGCTTTCTTATGCGTCCGCAATCGAACCGTTGCGCGCGGCCAACGTCTTGTCGGGTCGCCAATTATATCGCTGGCGCCACCTTTCCCCCGATGGGGGGCCCGTTGCGGCCTCGAACGGCGTTTACATCACTCCGGACGCCGAGCTGCAGCATGCATCGGCAGAATTGGATGCCCTTTTCGTGCTTGCAGGCGGGCCCCGAATCTCCTTCGACGATGTAGCCACCTTCAACTATCTGCGCCGATTCAGCCGGCTGGGCCGCCCGATTGCGGGAATCGGAGGGGGACCATACGTGCTCGCTCGCGCCGGAGTCCTCAATGGCTATCGCTTCACTCTGCACCGTGAGTACGCTCCGGCGTTGAGGGAGGAGTTTCCGGAGCTCGACGTACGCCGCACGCTTTATGAGGTCGACCGGAACCGCCTCACCAGTAGCGGCGGCACCACGTCGCTGGACATGATGCATACGTTTATTTCCCGTGATCACGGCCCCGAGCTCGCGCCAACGGTCAGCCATTGGTTCATGCAAACCGACAATCGGGCTGCCAGTCAGCCGCACCGGAGGCCTCTGTCCCAGCGAATCGGCGTCCAGAACCAGGCGACGCTGCGAGCCGTCGCCTGCATGGAAGCGAATATCGAAGTACCACTCAGTCGCGCGGAGATTGCAGCAGAGGTCGGTATTTCGGCACGCCAACTCGAGCGGCTTTTCGTATCTCATCTGGGATGTACGCCCGGCCGCTATTACCTTCAAGTGAGACTGCAGCGTGCGCGGATCCTTCTTAGGCAGAGCGGCCTGTCCATCACACAGGTGGCGATAGCGTGCGGCTTCGGCAGCACCAACCATTTTTCCCGGGCTTACCGTCAGAAACTGGGTCTCCCGCCCGCTCAAGAGAGAACTTCACGAATCAGGATGGATGTCTCTTCTCGCCGCAAGGATGTCGCTTTTAGTCATACGGGCGCATACCCCGACCAATAAGAATCAACTCCACCGTACCGAACTCACAGTGCGCTCGGGCATTGTCGAAGCGAACGACGCTCGCTCAGACGCGGGCACGGACACAGCGTTTCGTCCGATACATGTTGGAGATTGAACTCATGAAAGCAACAGGACCACTATTCATCGCCATGACGACCGCGGCGGCCATGTGGCCGATGTACGCGGGCGCCGCGAGCAGCGACGACAACACCCTTGCCGAGATCGTGGTAACGGCGCAAAAGCGCCTCGAAGACGTCGACAAAGTGCCCATCAGCATTTCCGTCTTCAACCGAGCGACAATGGAGCAGCGGGGAATCCAAGATCTGTCCGATATCGCCGCAATCTCACCGGGTGTCGATTATCAAAACCTGGGCGGGATGAACCGGGTGACCATTCGGGGAATTACCACCGGGACCTCGCAAGCGGGGTACGCCACTACAGGGCTATATATCGACGATATTCCGATACAAGTGCGCCCGAGTACGCAGATCGATCTCTACGGCACTGCCGACCCGAAAGTATTCGATCTCGACCGCGTAGAAGTTCTGCGGGGGCCACAAGGCACGTTGTTTGGGGCCGGCGCCGAGGGTGGAGCAATCCGCTTCATTACGCCCCAGCCGAGCCTAACGGATTTCAGCGGTTATGCGCGCGCCGGTGCCGGTATCACCGATGGCGGAGGCCCCAATTACGAGGCCGGTGCGGCGTACGGAGGACCTATCGTATCGGACGAACTGGGCTTTCGCATCAGCGCCTGGCATCGGGTGGATGGCGGCTATATTCAATACAACAGCCCTTTGGGGGGCTACCACGATTCAAACGGAAACTGGCAGGACAGCACCGTAGTCCGGGCCGCATTGACCTATGCGCCGATCAGTTCGCTCACGATAACTCCCTCTCTGTTCTACCAGGATGTCTACAGCAACAACATGTCGACTTTCGAGCCGGCCGGCTCGGCCGCTGCCACGAACGACTACTTCGTTACGCAGTACAGCAAGTTGGGTCCGCAGTATTCAAACATCGCAAGCGGCTATTTCGTGAACCCCAATGCAATCCAAACGCCCAGTGACGACATCTTCTCGCTCCCGGCGCTGAAAGTCGTCTGGGACACCGGCGCCGTCGAATTGACCTCGGACACGTCTTTCTTGCACCGTAAAAACTCCGTGGTCGACGACTTCACCGCATTCGTCCAGGAGTTCTCCGGCATTCCCGGATGGACGACGCTACCGGGCGCGACCGTAGGGGATCGGAATATCATCTACACCGATCAAAACGTCTTTACCCAAGAGGTGCGCCTTCAGTCCTTGGACACGAGTCGGGCGCTGCAATGGACGGTGGGGCTGTTTTACTCGAAGGAGCGTCAAACCGTCGTAAATCAAGAAGCAAGTCCGTATCTGCCGACGGAAGTATTCGACTATTTCGGCGAGACGCTCGC
>JBEKHK010000090.1:0-4787 GCA_050012315.1 Steroidobacteraceae bacterium
GAGGCTCCCGCAAGCGGGTGCACGCGTTGCCGCGGAAACGCCGACAACCGCGCAGATCGCGGACACCTCGGAGATCAAAGTCATCGGCGTCCGCCGGCTGATCGCCGAGCGGCTGAGTGAAGCGAAACGAACGATTCCGCACTTCGCATACGTCGAAGAGGTCGACGTCACGGCACTCGAGGCGCTGCGTCAACATCTGAACGGCAAGCTGCCCAAGGGTGAGCCGAGCTTGACGTACTTACCCTTGATCGTGGCCGCACTGACGCGAGTGCTCGAGTCGTTTCCGCAATGCAACGTGCTGTACGATGCCGCACGCGGGGTGCTGATTCGCCATCGGGCGGTGCATGTCGGCATCGCCACACAGACCCCTGACGGCCTGAAGGTCCCGGTGGTGCGCAACGCGCAGTCCCTCGGGCTGTGGGATCTTGCTGCTGAGATCCGCCGTGTCGCGGAGCGTGCGCGCACCAACAAAGCGAGCCGCGAGGAGCTCGGCGGGTCCACCATCACCGTGACGAGTCTCGGCAAACTCGGCGGCATCGCATCGACGCCGATCATCAACGCGCCCGAGGTCGCCATCATCGGGCTGAACAAAGCGGTGGAACGGCCGGTCGTGCATCAGGGCGCCATCGTAGTGCGTCGAATCATGAACTTATCATCGTCATTCGATCATCGCTTCGTGGACGGTTATGATGCGGCGGCGATGATTCAAGCTTTGAAAGAGCTGCTGGAGCATCCGGCAATGATTTTCATCCCAAGGTGAAGCCTGCATGACCGCGCAACCCCAACGTCTGACCCCAGAGCCCCCGGTCCAAACGCCTCGCCCGGCGTTCGGAACCGTGCTCACCTCGCACATGGCCGTGGCCACGTACCGCGACGGCCGCTGGAGCGAGTCCGAGATCAAGCCGGTCGAGTCGATTACGCTGAGTCCCGCGGCCCACGTATTGCATTATTCCAGTACTTGTTTCGAGGGCTTCAAGGCCTTTCGGCACGCCGACGGATCGGTCCATACCTTCCGGATGGATCGGCACCTTCAGCGCCTGCGCCAGAGCGCGCATCAGCTGGTGTTGCCCGAGCCCCCGGCCGCGCTCGCGGCGGACATGGTGCGGGCGGTCATCGCACGCTGCCGCGACGCCGTGCCCGAGGCGCCGGGCGCGCTCTACCTGCGCCCCATCCTGTTCGGCACCATGGCGAACATCGGCGCGGCCGCAACACCAGCCACCGAGGCGATGCTGCTGGTGCTGGCGAGCCCGGTGTGGGATTACTTCGCCGGCGGGATGAAGCCGCTGCGCATCCTGGTCGATGATGAGCACACGCGCTCGGCGGCGCAGATGGGGGTGGTCAAGACGGGCGGCAATTACGCCGCGGCCATAGGACCCACCATGGCGGCCCGCGCGAAATATCAGGCCGATCAAGTGCTGTTCTGCCCGGGCGGCGAGGTTCAGGAAACCGGCGCCGCCAATTTCCTGTTGATTCGCGACGGCGAAATCCTGACTCGAGGATTGGATAGCACTTTTTTGCACGGTGTCACTCGAGACTCGTTGCTCACCATGGCCCGAGGCCTCGGCTTCAAGGTGTCGGAACGAGTGCTCACCGTGAAGGAAATGCTGGACTGGGTGACAGCCGGCGAAGCGGCGCTGTCGGGAACGGCCGCCGTGCTTGCCGGCGTGGGCACGCTCATCTATCGGGGCGTAGAGCATCGAGTCGCGAGTGGCGAAGTGGGGCCGCAAACCCGCGCGCTGCGTGCGCAGCTCGTCGCGATTCAACGAGGCGAAGCGCCCGACACCCACGGGTGGCTGCAGCGGGTGTGAGCGGCTGCGCGCCAGCCGCTTATCCGGCAGGCGCCACCGTTGCTAATCGTGCTAAAGCGGGATGAATCGGTTCAGGCGATGAACCGCCGTCGCCGAGCGGGATAGAGCGCCGCTCAGTACTCCTCGTGATCCTCGTCGTCTTCGTCGTCGAGGTCGTCGTCGTCATCCTCGTCCTCGTCCTCGTCTTCGTCATCCCAGTCCTCGTCGTCGTCCTCATCCTCGTCTTTCTCGGACTTCGACCCGGACCAACCCTCGGGCTCCTCGGTCAGCTCTAGATCGAGCTCCGCCCAATCGTCGACATCGAGTTCCTCGATGTCCCCGTCGAGATGCTGAATCTCGACAATTTCGCGGTCTTCGTCTACGCGCAGGACCTGGAAAGTCTCGTCGTTTTCCAGATCTTCATACCACTGACCGACGGTTGGTTCGTACTCTCTACCCACTAAGATTCGTCCTTTTCTCGAGCTGCTCTGCCGGTTGGCAGGAGGATGTTTGGCTGGCAGGCGAATATTAGGGGAGGCCGGTCCGCTAAGTAAATGGCAAAATCATGCAAGCATGAACGTCGCCGATCGTAAATTGAGCGCTCACCGCCTGATCGAGGCGAAGCGCGTAGTTGTCAAGGTGGGGTCCGCACTTCTGGTGGACGCCGAGAAAGGGCGTCTTAATCGCACCTGGCTGGAAGGCTTCGCCGCGGATATCGCACATCTGCGACGGCGCGGGCAGGAAGTGATCCTGGTGTCCTCGGGCGCAATCGCGCTCGGCCGGCGGCACCTGGGGCTCAGCCCGGGCAAGCTGAAACTCGAAGAGAGCCAGGCAGCCGCGGCGGTCGGCCAGATTCGCCTGGCGCACGCCTATAAGGAGATTCTGGAGGCCCACGAGATCACGGTCGCGCAGATTCTGCTGACCCTGGGGGATACGGAGCAGCGCCGACGGTACCTGAATGCGCGCGGCACGCTGAATACGCTGTTGTCACTTGGGGCAGTGCCGGTAATCAACGAAAACGACACCGTGGCCACCGCCGAGATCCGTTATGGCGATAACGACCGGCTGGCTGCGCGGGTGGCCCAGATGACCGGCGCCGATTGCCTGATTTTGCTGTCGGACATCGACGGCCTGTACACGTCGAATCCCCATGAGAATCCACAGGCCGAGCTCATCTCGAGGGTCCTGGACATAACGCCGGCCATCGAGGCGATGGCCGGCGGAGCCACCAGCGGTCTCGGGACGGGGGGCATGCAGACCAAGATCGCCGCGGCCAAGATTGCGGTCGGGGCGGGCTGTCATCTGTGCATCGCCCAGGGGTCGACCCAGCATCCCTTGAAGCGCATCGAGGACGGCGCCCGCTGTACCTGGTTCTTGCCCTCATCCACGCCCAGCGCGGCGCGCAAGCAGTGGATCGCCGGTACCTTGAAGCCCGCCGGTGCGTTGAGCGTGGACGAGGGCGCCGTGCGTGCACTCTTGCAGGGCAAGAGTCTGTTGCCCGCCGGAGTCACGCGCGCGGTCGGCCGCTTCGATCGAGGTGACACGGTGAGCATCGTCGGGCCCGACAGCCTCGAGGTCGCCCGCGGCATCTGCGCGTACTCGGACGGCGATACCGCACGTATCATGGGCCGCAAATCCGCCGAGATCGAGAACCTATTGGGCTTCAGGGGCCGCGATGAGATCGTACATCGCGATGACCTGGTGCTGATGAGGGTGATATGAGCACTGTGAACTCCGGACCGAGTGAGGCGACCGTGGCGGAAGCCATGACGGCGATCGGGCGGGGAGCCCGGGACGCCGCTCCCGTTCTCGAGCTTGCCTCCGCCGACCAAAAGAATCGCGCCTTGCGTGCCGCGGCCGCCGCCCTGCGCAGACGCTGCCCAGAGATCCTGGCGGCGAATGAGCAGGATGTGCAGGCCGCCGTGTCGAACGGTGGCGGGGACGCCATGCTCGACCGACTGAGGCTCGACGCGAGCCGCGTCGAGTCCATGGCCGGTGCCCTCGAGGCGATCGCCGAGCTTGCCGATCCGATCGGCAGCGTGCTCGCCGAGTGGACCCGGCCGAACGGATTGCGCATTCAGCGCCGCCGTGTGCCGCTCGGCGTCATCGGCATCATTTACGAAAGCAGGCCCAACGTCACCGCAGATGCGGGAGCGTTGTGCCTGAAGTCAGGCAATGCCGTGATTCTGCGCGGAGGCTCGGAGAGTGCGCGGTCGAGCGCAGCCATTTACGAGTGCCTGGCCGAGGGATTGAGCGTCGCAGGCCTGCCGAGTACCGCCATCCAACGGGTGCCGACCAGCGACCGCGCGGCGGTCGGATTCATGCTGGCCGAGATGGCGGAGTACATTGACGTGATCGTGCCGCGGGGCGGCAAAAGCCTCATCGAACGGGTGCAAAAGGAGGCTCGAGTCCCCGTCATCGGGCATCTCGAGGGCGTCTGTCATGTATTCGTCGAGCGCGCAGCGAACCTCGACATGGCGCAAAAGATCGTGCTCAACGCCAAGATGCGCCGCACCGGCGTGTGCGGCGCGGCGGAGACCTTGCTGGTCGACCGCGGCTGCGCGGCCAGCCACCTCACGCCGCTGATCCAAGCGCTCCTCGCGGCGGGGTGCGCGGTGCGCGGCGACGAGACGGCGGTGCGGGCCGATTCCCGCGTCCAGCCGGCCACGGAACGGGATTGGTACACCGAGTATCTGGACGCCATGATCGCGGTCCGTGTGGTCGACGGTCTGGACGCGGCCATCGAGCACATTCGCCGCTATGGGTCGCAGCACACGGACTGCATCGTGACGGAGGACTCCGCCGCGGCGGAGCGCTTCTTGACGCGCGTCGACAGCGCCATCGTCTTGCACAACGCCTCGACACAATTCGCCGACGGCGGAGAATTCGGGATGGGCGGCGAAATCGGCATCAGTACCGACAAATTTCATGCGCGCGGCCCGGTCGGCGTCGAGCAGCTGACGAGCTACAAGTACATCGTCCGCGGCAGCGGCCAGTTGC
>JBEKHK010000091.1:0-4662 GCA_050012315.1 Steroidobacteraceae bacterium
CCTTGGTCGCTGCGTATGCCGAGAGATGCCCCACCGCCGCGTGCGCCGCAAGAGATGAGACCAGCGTGATGCTGCCGGCCTCGGACATGATGGGCAGCAGCTGTTGCACCAAAAAGTAAGGCGCACGCACGTTGACCGCGTACAGCTTGTCGAAATCCTCGACCGTCGTTTGCTCGATCGGAGCCGCGCTCGAAATTCCAGCATTCGCGACTAGAATATCCAGGCGCTCTGCGACCATGCCCCGAACCTGCTTCGCCAATTGATGGGGCCCATCCTTCGATGCCAAATCGGCCCTTACCTTTTCGGCACGGCCGCCTGCACGGCGAATTTCCGCCACCACGGCATCGGCTTCTTTCTCTGCGCGCGAGTAGTGAACGAGGACCTGCGCACCTGCCTTGCCGAGCGCGAGGGCGCTGGCGCGCCCGATGCCGCGCGATGCACCGGTGACCAAGGCGGTTTTACCAGCAAGACTGTTCATGATTAGATCTCCTTCGGAAATGCCGGGTTGGAGGCGATTGAATTCATGTGCATCGGTTTCACTCGGACAAGAACATCGAGACGTGGCGGACGAACCGCTCCGGATACTGATACTGCGAGCCATGACTCGCGTCGGGGTACAGGATCAACTGTGCATTCGGGATATTCTGTTGCAGGATGAATGAGTTGATCGTGTAGATGATGACGTCGTGATGGCCGTTCACCACGAGCGTCGGCTGCGTGATGCGCTTCAGATACTCGTAGGAACCTTTGCGCTGCACGCCCCACTTGCCGATCGCTTCGATCTGCGCTGGCGCGACCGTCTCGTTCACATCAGGATCACGGCCCTTAACACGCGCCCGGAAGCGCTCGAGGAAGCGGCGGCCGGCCGCCTGGCTCGCCGCAGATGGCGTAAAGTGTACTTTGAGCCAAAGCTCCTCGGGCACATCGTATTTGCGGCCAAAGATTTCCTGTGCCTCGGGAGTGAGCGTAGCCATGCCTTCGCCACCACGCGGGCCGGTGCCCACCAGAACGAGGTTGCGCACGAGGTCCGGCGCCTGAAGCGTGATTTCCTGCGCGACGAGGCCACCGATCGAAAAGCCCAGCACATCGACTGTCTTGAGTTGCAGCCCCTTGATGAATGCCACGGCGTCGGCGCCCATGTCCTCCATTGTGGTTGGTACGCGCCCCGATGTGCTCGAGACACCCGTATTGTCGAACAGTATGACCTCGCGGCCCTGCGCCAACCCATCGGTGACGGCCGGGTCCCAGTGGTCCATCGTGCCGGTGAAATGCTGATTGAAGACCAACGGCACGCCACCGGCCTTACCGAATCGGCGATAGGCGAAGCGGATTCCTTTGGCTTCGACATACTGGGTCGGGGCGCTTTGGTGCGTATAGGTACTCATGAACTCAAACTCCTTTAAATGCTGCGGTTACGAAACATGAGTCCTCGGCCGGCGTTCTTCCCGCCATTAGCAGCCAAGATCGCATCCAGGTCTCGTTCGTCGATCAACTGGCTCTGACTGTAGTGAGAACTTGCGGTGCTCGCTTGCCAGTAGATAGCGCCTATGTGCACTGAGTGCGCTACCGAGCCATTGTGACCGGACGTCGGATCTGACGATTCCCGAGATGACTTTGCGGTCCGGCAGCGCCAGTGAGGACTTTCGCGTTTGCACGGCGCCACTCGTTAGGGCTCTGGCCCACGATCCGGCGAAATACTCTGCAGAAATGCGACTGATCGCTTAAGCCACACGCGACCGCGATCTGTGCGAGCGCTTCATCCGTGGTGCGCATCATCTCGCGCGCAAGCTCGACGCGTCTGCGGGTTATGAATTCAAACGGCGGTATTCCAACGCTCACCTTGAAAGCGCGGAAGAAGTGACTCGTGCTCAGGTTGACGAGGTTCGCCAAGTCCTTGGACTGAATATCCGTCCCTAGGTTTGTCTCTATGTAGTCAATGACGCGATTCGTTTGCCACATCGCGAGTCGACCGCGTGTCTGTGCGGTCCTGCCAGAGGTCGGCTGGCTCTGAGCGCGTAGCAAAGCGTACGCGCGAAACAGGTATTCGCGCGATGCGTTGCGATCGACCTCAAAAGAGGCCGCGGCACATTCGATGAGAGCCGCTATGGCGGGGGGCGTCTTGATTGCGGACGTGGCGTGGTCTGTTATGACGTTCTCGCGCGCGTGGCAGAACCCATGCTCGTCGCCGGCACCTGGGCAAAAATATGTACGGTCTTGCTCCCGCGAATTCAAGACAATCATCAATGACATGAACCCTCCTGCAATCTCACGAATGTGCGCCCTGGTGCACCAAGGTCCGAGAGGCTGATTGCATTAATAAGGTAACGCGACGTGCGTCTGCGCGAGAGACCCGATCTACCTGAATTGATCCGGCTCTTTAGAGGGGGGCAAATCGGAGCGTACGAAGGATCTAGCTCCGGTACCGCGAGACAGGATCAGTCGTTGTCATCAGGGATAATCAGACGCCGGCCGAAGAGCTTCGCATCGACGGAGAACGCTCCGGGACCCAACACAGCGAGAACCACGGTAACGAAGATAGCGACGAGCGTGTAGCCCAGATCCGCTCCATGGCTATGCACGAGATTGACAACCTCGATCAACGCGCTGACAGTGCCTGCGATAGGCGTGAGTGCTCCGATGACCATCAATAGCGAAAGCAAGCCCACACCGACGGAAGTCCAACTCGGCGACATTAACTGTTCCTGATTGAAGGTGGTCATCAACAACGAAATGGTCGCGCACACTCTCAGAATGATCAGGGAGAACCCTGCCGCGCCACCGGGGAACATTGAGAATAATCTCTGCACGTCGCCAGCATAAGGTGGCCGACTCACGAGACATAGGCTCGAAAGAGAGCTTTCGAAGGGGCTCTTTCGAGGGGGGTGGCTGTCCCGGGTTAGGTGTACCGTTTCAAACGTTGCTCGGCTCTGGAGAATACTTTCCGTCATTGAGGAATGTAGATGTCAACCGCTAGAATGCCGCATGATTAGAGGCGGACTGCAGTGGGCTCGAATGTCAGCGTTGACCGGCAAACCGATCGCGCTCGAGTTATTCGGTAGGGTTCGAAGCGCGCTCCAATTACTCACCATTGCCTTGATCGGCGCACTCGGCTGTCCACAATCAGCGCTTTCCTCGCCCACCCTCTCGCAGATGTATCACACGGGCTGGACGGTGCGCGAGGGCGCACCGCGCACCATCAACGAAATCGCGCAAACGACGGATGGTTTCCTGTGGTTATCGACGGATAACGGCCTTTTCAGATTCGATGGGCAGTCGTTCGTTCGCTATCAGCCCACGTCCGGAGACCCGCTTCCCGGGACCCAAGTGAACGCTTTATTGCCGACCCCCGATGGTGGGCTATGGATCGGATACTTTCGAGTTGGGGCGAGCTTCCTGAAGCAGGGCCGAAATATCAACTACGGACAGCGCGAGGGCCTGGAGCGAGGGACGGTCCTGAGCTTAGCGATAGACGCCGACAACACAGTTTGGGCAGTGCTGAACTCAGGGCTCAAGCGACTAGAAGGATCCTCCTGGAAAACCGTCGCGAAGGAATGGCATTTCCCGTCAAATGCAAGTTCGGCAGCGAGCTTCGTCGACGAGAAGGGAACACTATGGATCGGTACTGCGGCAGGGATGTTGTATTTGCGAAAAGGAGAACATGTATTTCGGCCGGTCGCCGACCTGGCCGAGCCGATTCAGAATATCGTGCAAGCCCCCAATGGAACTCTATGGATCCGCTCGTCAACCGGTCTCGTTCGCGCACTCGATCCGTCCTCCGCCACACTGCGGCAGGACATCCCGCCGATCGGAATTCGAGCCAGAGCGATCGGCGCCGGTCGCGATGGCGGTCTCTGGATCATGACGGAGACGCAGGGGATTTTTCGTATCGAATCGCCTGAAAAAGCGGACGACCTCGCCGACAGCACGCAGCACTTCACAAAGCAAGACGGACTGACCGGTAACTTCAGCTTTATGGTGGTGGAGGATCGGGAGGGCAGCACCTGGGTCGCCACGACGAAAGGGCTCGATCAATTTCGACCCGCGGCGCTGACCGCGCTCAATCTACCGGCGGACGTCGCGGAACCTTCAGTGGCTGTGGTGGACCGGACCAGACTACTCGTTGGCGCCGCAACCGTCGAAGTACCGAGCGGCCGCATCATGGTTCCCCCACCCGTATCCGTGCAACACATCACGGCGACCTATCGAGATTCGACCGGTACGCTGTGGGTCGGTGGCAGAGACGGTCTGTGGACCTATGTCGACGGCCAGTTTACCCGAATTCCTTTGCCGGACGGTCTAAGTGTTGAGCATCCAATCCAAGCCATGGCCATGGACCGTGCCGGCGGCCTTTGGGTGTCATTCGTGCGCAACGGCCTTTATCGACTGTTTCGACAAAGCTGGTCTCACGTCACGAACCAGCTGGCCGCGCCGGACAATTTGACCACGGCGATTACGGTCGACTCACGGGGACGCATCTGGTTTGCGTATGCGAAATCCAATCGGATACAAGTTTTGGACGGAGAAAGGCTCAACACTTTCCAGGATAGCGACGGACTGAACCTCGGCTACACGATGACAGTCACAGAAATCGATGGGCGAATTGTGATCGGCGGCGAGACTGGACTCGAAATTCTAGAGGGAAGCACGTTTCGTCAGTTGAGG
>JBEKHK010000092.1:0-4584 GCA_050012315.1 Steroidobacteraceae bacterium
TAGGACCAAGCCCCGAAAAGGGCGCCTGACAAATTCGACTTAGTCCTTCCAAAACTTCTTAAACCGCTCCGGACTTAATTCCGTATATCGCACCGTGTGCGTGATGTTGCGATGGCCTAGGTGTAGCGGCTTGCAATCCAAACCCGTCCGGCTCGCAATCAGCGGGATTTCCCGCTCAGATTATCTGCAACTGACCACCGCTGTCGGCTCAGATTAATTGCGAGCCAGCTTGCATTCAGCGCCGCCGACTCGCAATCCATTCCGACCGGCTCATGCTTTCTGCAACTGAACCAGGGCGCCCCCACCTGTCAGACTGAGCTACACCCTAACCCAGCGTCAGGAAGACATCCAAAAGGTGTCCAACTAAAGTTCCAATTCGCATTGATTGACACATCCTATCCAGGGTCTTAGATTCCAATTTGACAATTTTGAGCGGAGGGAGCCCCATGCAGGGACAGCGCGTCGGTTATGTGCGAGTCAGCACCTTCGAGCAAAACGCCCAGCGTCAGTTGGACCAGGTTCCCGTCGATCGGCTCTTTACCGACAAGGCCTCGGGCAAGGACGCACAGCGGCCCGAACTCGAGTCGCTGCTCGCCTTCGTCCGCGAAGGTGACACGGTGGTCGTGCACAGCATGGATCGCCTGGCGCGCAACCTCGATGACTTGCGTCGCCTCGTGCAAAAGCTGGTCAAGCGCGGCATCCGCATCGAGTTCATCAAGGAAAACCTGACCTTCACCGGCGAGGACTCGCCGATGGCGACGCTCATGCTGTCGGTGATGGGGGCGTTTGCTGAATTCGAGCGATCCTTGATTCGCGAGCGTCAGCGCGAGGGCATCGCTCTCGCGAAACAGCGCGGGGCTTATCGGGGCCGCAAGAAATCCCTACCGCCGGATCGGATTACTGAGGCGTGCCGGCGCGTGGCGGCCGGCGAAGCGAAGGCGCGCGTGGCGCGCGATTTAGGCATCAGTCGCGAGACGTTGTACACCTATCTGGCGGCGGATCGCGATGCCGTCCGGGCGGCGTAAACAGATACCCAGCGATTCATTGCTGCAATTGCGGCAGCGGCTCGAGCGCCTGTCGCACAAGAACCCTGAACGTGCGGCCCAGGTCGCCGCGATGGCGAGTTTGTACGGCGTCTCACCGGCCACCGTGTATCGGGCGCTGCAGGACTGCAAACGGCCACATGCCGCGCACCGAGTTGATCATGGCAAACCGCGCGTGTTGCCGGCGGCGGAGTTGGAACGATACTGCGAGCTCATCGCTGCACTCAAGCTGCGCACCACGAACAAGAACGGCCGACACCTCTCGACCCGGCGTGCCATCGAACTGATGGAAGGCTACGGCGTGGAAACCCTGCAAGGCCTGGTGCAGGCGCCGAAGGGTCTACTCACGCGCCCCACCGTGAATCGGTATCTGTCGCTCTGGCACCTCGACCAGCCACACCTGACCCGAGAGCCGGCTGCGGTCAGGTTTCAGGCCGAGCACAGCAACGACTGTTGGCAGTTCGATATCACCTCGTCGGACCTGAAGCATATCGAGCATCCACAGTGGACCGACCCCACCAAAGGCGCACCGACGCTTGCCATTTTTAGTGTCGTCGATGATCGCAGCGGCACCGCCTATCAGGAATATCGCTGCATTTATGGCGAGGACGTGGAATCGGCGCTGCGCTTCCTGTTCAACGCCATGGCACCGAAAGCGGATGCCGCCTACCCCTTCCAGGGAAGGCCGGCGATGATGTATCTCGACAATGGACCGGTCGCCAAGAGTCGTGTATTTCAGAACGTGATGCAGGCCTTGGGGATTGAGTGGAAAACACATCTGCCGGCGGGCAAGGATGGCCGGCGCACGACCGCGCGCTCGAAGGGCAAGGTCGAGCGACCCTTTCGCACCGTCAAAGAAGCCCACGAAACGCTCTACCATTTTCACAAGCCCGAAACCGAACAGCAGGCCAACGACTGGCTATTGCGCTATCTGCTGCGCTACAACGATCAGCGCCATCGCTCCGAACCCCATTCGCGCCTCGAGGATTGGGTCGCCAACCTTCCCGCCGAAGGCCTGCGCGAGATGTGCACCTGGGAGCAGTTCTGCCGCTTCGCGCGCGAACCTGAGCGGCGCAAAGTTGGCCCCGATGCCCGCATCCGCATCGATGGCACCGAGTACGAAGTGGAGCCGGACATGGCCGGCGACATCGTGGTGCTGCTGTGGGGCTTGTTCGACGATGAGCTGTACGCCGAGTACGACGGAGAGCGCTTTGGACCCTATCATCCGGTCGCCGGCCCCATCCCGCTGCATCGCTATCGAGCCTTCAAACGTACCAAATCCGACGAACGTGCTGACCGCATCCGATCGCTCGCCGATCAGCTCGGGCTGCCGATCGCGGCGCTCGCCGGCGATGATGTACGCCTCGCGCCCAGCGCGGTCTCCGTTGCGTCGATCCCGCGGCAGCCGTTCGACTCGGATGCTCTCGAATACCGCTATCCGACCGTACTCGCGGCGAAACTTGCCATCGCCGATGAGTTGGCCACGCCATTAGCGAAACTATCGTTCGAGGATCGTGCCTTCATCGACCAGGTCCTTGCCGAGACGCGGATGCGCCGGGTGGTCCTCGCTCGGGTGCGAGAGTATTTCCGACATCGACAGGGAGAGCAGCATGCGGGTTGAAGTAATGCAGCATTTTGGTTTGCGCGTGCCGCTCAATCAAGCCGGGTACTACGAGACCGGGCACCACAAAGAGTTGATGAAGGATGTGCGCGGTGCCATCAACGAGGGCGGCCTGATTGCGGTCTGTGGTGTGGTCGGCAGCGGCAAGACCGTGTTGCTGCGACGGCTGCAGGAGATCTTGGACGAGGAGCGCAAGATCACGGTCTCGAAGTCGCTGTCGGTCGAGAAACGCAGCATCAAGCTCGCCACCCTGATCGCTGCGCTGTTCTACGACTTGTCCACCGAGAAGCAGGTCCGCATTCCGAGCGGCGAGAAGCGCGAACGCGAGCTTCGTGACCTGGTGCGCAAGAACAAGAAGCCGGTGGTGCTCTTCGTCGATGAGGCCCATGACCTGAACCGCCACACGTTGGTCGAGCTCAAACGCCTGATGGAGCTGGTCGAGGGCGGCGGCGGCCGGCTTGCCGTCGTCCTCGCCGGCCACCCGAAGCTGCGCAACGATCTGCGCCGGCCGACCATGGAAGAGATCGGCTATCGCACCGAGGTGTTCTCGCTCGACGGCATCGCCGGCAGCCAGCGCGAATACATTCGCTGGCTGCTGGGCGCGTGCGCAGGGGATAAGAAAGAGGCGGAGACCATCCTCACTGTGGAGGCGATCGATATGCTGGCGAGCATGCTGCGCACGCCGCTGCAGATCCAGATGCATTTGAACCTGGCGCTCGAGGCCAGCTACCAGTCCGGCGAGCGACCCGTGTCGGTCGAGGTGGTCGAGTCGGTACTCTCCCGCCAGATCGATGACCTGGAACCCACCCTCACGCGTCACGGCTACAGCGTCAAGGATCTCGTGGAGCAGTTCGACTCCAAAGCGGGGGAAATCAAGGCGCTGTTCAACAACACACTGGACGCGACGCGAACCGCGGCACTGCGCGAGAAGATGCTGCGCGCGGGCCTGCCGATATGACGCCGCAAATCAACCCGGCAATCGGGCTGGAGTCGCTTTCATTCTTGAGCTATCTAGCCACCGAAAAGCAGGAGGGTTAGCACGTGACGGCATCGGTGACTACAAATTCAGAGAGGAAAATAATTGGCCTACGTGTGATTCTACTGCAATGGGCGGTTCTGATGGCATTGGCACTGCTGATCACTACCCTATTCGGCCCGAAGCCACTGTGGGCAGCGGTGGCAGATGGCAGAAGTGTGGTCTGGCAAATCGGAGCCGGTACCGCCATTGGTCTCGCGTTTTCCATATCGGCGTGGCTCGTAGTCCTCAAGATAGATGTATTTGAAAGCTTTAGAACTCAAATGCTGGACCTCGTCGGCCGAGTTGATCTCGCGGGATTGAACCCCTTGTGGTTCGGCTTATGCGCTGGCATAGGCGAAGAAGCTTTGTGTCGGGGGGCGCTGCAGCCACTCCTCGGGATCTGGTGGACTAGCTTGCTTTTCACGCTCGCCCACTATGGAACTGGTGGTTTCAAGTCGATGAATCCGACGAAGTTCGGATATGCCGGCTTCGTGTTTCTTGCGTCTGTGCTGCTGGGCCATGTACTGATTGAAATCGGTCTAATAGCCGCCGCAGTTTTGCATTCGGTCGTTGATGTATTTGGTCTTGTAGTCTTGCGTCGTGAATACTTACGCAAAATGCCTCGCAGCGCCTGATAGCCACCGGCATAGCCACTGACGATGTCGTCTCTTGCAGAGAGCGTGAGCCGAACCGGAATGGAATGCGAGCCGGTGGCGTTGAATGCAAGCTCGCTTGCAACTAATGTGAGTCGACGCCGTCGGTCAGTTGCAGTTAATTTGAGCAAGAAGCTGCGCTGAATGCGAGCCCGGTCGGTTTCAAATGCAAGCTGCTACACCTAACTTTCGTTGGAGCGGCGGCGTAGCGACTTCGGTGAACAGAGTTCCGCATAGCCGCCGCTGGTG
>JBEKHK010000093.1:0-4016 GCA_050012315.1 Steroidobacteraceae bacterium
CGTGCTCGATGGGAGGCCCGCCGTTGCCGTCGATGATTCTGACATTGCTGATCGCCATCGTCGCGGCGCCCGTTGGAGCCGCCGCAAACGCCGGCGCGTTCGCGGCGATCAAGCCGAGCAGCGCGCACGCGCCTGCCCGGCCGGCGAAGTTCCACGCTGCAACGATAGATTTTTTTGGTATGTGCTGCCAAGAATTTGACATGAGCGAACCTTCGAATTTGGAGGGCTCGCAATGTAGGTGGAAACCGTGCGGGCCGCAACGCCCACTCGAAAGAGACACCGCATCAGTGCCACCCTCCCCTGCTACAATCGGCGCCCATGACGAAGCAGCCAGCAGTAACACGGGAAGCGCTCGAGGCGATTCTGCGCGGAAGCCCCTTCCAGGAAACTCTCGGGCTTTCGCTCGAGAAATTCGACGCCACCGCGCAGACCCTGTCGTTGCGCGCGGCCTATGGACCGCAGGTCGAGCGCTCCGCCGGGACGGGCCAATATCATGGCGGCGTGATCGCGAGCCTCATTGACATCGCCGGCGATTTTGCGCTGATCGCGGTGCTCGGCTATGGGGTGCCGACCATCAATTTTCGCGTCGATTACCTGCGCCCGGCGACGCGGACGGACCTGATCGCCGAGGCGCGCGTGCGCCGCGCCGGACGCACCATCGGCGTCGTCGACATCGATGTGCTCGACGACCAGGGGCGGCTCATCGCGCTCGGCCGCGGCTGCTACGGCACGCAGGCCGGCTGATTCAAATTTAGGAGAGCGAGCGATGCGAGCTGTGTTGACGACGGCCCACGGCGGCCGCGAGGTCCTGCGACTGGAGAGTGCTCATCCCGCCCCCGTCGCCGGGCCGGGAGAGGTGCTGGTCCGCGTGGCGGCGACGGCGGTCAATTTTCACGACATTTTCACGCGCCGCGGCATGCCGGGCGTGAAAATCAAATTGCCGGTGATCACCGGTTCCGATATCGCGGGTACGGTCGAATCTGTGGGGGACGGGGTTGATCCGCGCCGGCTCGGCGCACGCGTGCTCATCGATCCGGTCATGCGCGGCGGCGACCGGTTCGGCATGCTGGGCGAGACGGTGGACGGCGGGCGCGCGGAGCTCATCGCCGTGCACGAATCGATGCTGCTCGACATCCCCGCCAACGTGAGCTTTGAACAGGCCGCTGCGCTGCCGCTCGCCTATGGCACCGCTTACCGCATGATGATTACCCGGGGGCAGGTCAAGGCAGGCGAGCGCGTGATGGTGCTGGGCGCCAGCGGCGGCGTCGGCGCCGCCTGCGTGCAGCTCGGGCGCATGATGGGCGCCGAGGTGCTTGCCTTCGCCGGGAGCCGCGCCAAGCTCGATCGGCTCAGCGCGGTGGGCGCCACCCACGTCGGCAATTACAACGAGCGGCCGTTCCTGGATACGGTCAAGGACATCTACGGCAAGCCACGCATCAACGGGACCGGAGGGGTCGATGTGGCGGTGAATTTCACGGGCGGCGACACGTTGCCCGCGACGCAGAAATGCGTGAAGATGAATGGCCGCATCCTGTGCTGCGGAGCCACCGCCGGATTCAATCTCTCGCTCGACGCGCGCTACTGGTGGACTTACGAGCACACCATGATCGGCTCCGATGGATGGCTGCGAGAAGACCTGGAGACGCTCCTCGGGCTGGTGGCCGGCGGACGCCTCGCGCCCTTGATCGACAAGGTCTTGCCGCTCGAGGAGACGGCCGAAGCCGAGCGGCTGCTCGAGGACCGCGAGGTGATCGGCAAGGTATTGATTAGGCCGTGATGGAATGACGAATTCATCGGATCTGCACAATCTCGGCGATGTGCTCCGCCTGCCGCGGCACGGCGAGCGCATTGCCCTCGTCGACCTGCGCGACGAGACGGCGGTGCGCCAGCTCTCCGCGCTCGAGTTCGATTCGCTCTGCATCGCGGTCGCGCGCGGGCTCATTCGCCGCGGCATACGCCGTGGTGCACGCGTCGGCATTCTCGCGGAGAATCGCCTCGAATTCATTGCCGCCTACTTCGGCATCATGCGCATGGGTGCGGTGGCCGTCCCGGTCAATCACAAGTTGCCGCGAGATACCATCGCGCACATTTTCCGCGACAGCGCGATCGAGCTCACGTTCGCCGATACCGTCCGGCGGCCGCTCGTCCCCGAGTCGCCGGGGGTGATCGATCTCGACGGCGATCATGCCCAAGGCTTCCATGCGTTCCTCGATCCCGGGCGCCTCGACACCTTTGCGCCCACCGGGGACGATCTTGCCGAGATCTTGTATACCTCCGGCTCGACCGGCTTGCCGAAGGGCGTGCCTCTCAACCATCACGGTCAGCTGTGGGCGATCGACCATTATCTCGAGCCGCTGCCGGCCGAAGCGCCGCAGGACACCACGATCGTGGTCGCGCCGCTCTATCACATGAATGCACTGTTCAACATCACCGTCGCGCTCGCCAAGCGCACGCGGGTCATCTTGTTGCCGCGCTTCGATGCCCGCCGCTTCCTCGAGGCGGCCGCGCACTATCGATGCACGGTGCTGTCGGGAATCCCCACGATGTTTGCGTTGATGGTGCGCGAGCGCGATCTGGTCGAGCGGCTCGACTTGACCTCGGTCCGCGATGTGACCATCGGCTCTGCGCCCTTGACGGACACGCTGCTCGCGCAGGTGCAGAAGTTGTTCCCGAACGCCGAGGTCCGCAACGGCTTTGGCACCACCGAGGCGGGACCGGCCGTGTTCGGCCCCCATCCGGCGGGTCTTCCGCGGCCGCCGCTATCGCTCGGCTACCCGTTTGCCGACGTCGGCTGCCAGCTCGTCGACGGTGCGTCCGCCGACTCCGGCGTGCTGGCGTTGCGCACGCCGGCGCTGATGCGGGGATATCTGAATCAACCGCAGGCCACGGCGTCGCGCATTCGGGAAGGCTGGTATGTGACGGGCGATGTGATGCGCAGGGATGAACATGGCTTCTATTTCTTCGTCGGGCGAGCCGACGACATGTTCGTTTGCGGCGGAGAGAACATCTACCCCGGTGAGATCGAGAAGCTTCTCGAGCGGCACGCCGCGGTCGCTCAGGCCATCGTGGTTCCCGCTCCCGATGACATCAAGGGACAGATTCCCGTCGCCTTCATTGTCCCGCGGAGCGGCGCGGCGGCGAGCGCCGAGGACATCAAGCAATATGCCTTGCGGGAGGGGCCCGTTTTTGCGCACCCGCGCTTCGTGCAATTCATGGCTCAACTGCCGGTCTCGGGAACTCATAAGATCGACCGCTCCGGGCTCACTGCGGAGGCCGCGCGCATCGTGCGTGCCGCGGGTCGCAGCACGTGAACGAGTTTCTCGACCACGTCATTTGGGCTTGCGATGATCTCGAGCTGGGTTCGAGGCGCTTTGAGGCACTCACCGGCGTGACCCCGCGCTACGGCGGCACGCATGCCAGCGGGTTGACGCATAACGCGCTCGTCAGTCTCGGCCCGCGATGCTACCTGGAGATTCTTGCGCCCACGGGACCGCCGAGCCCGAAGGACGACGGGTGGACCCGCCTCGCCCGCACCGGAGGCGAGCCCCGAATCATCACCTACTGTCTGCGAAGCTGCCGCGCGCTGTCGGAGTTGGCGCAGATTGCCGAAGGGCTGGGCGCCCCGAAGGCTCAGGTCCTGAACAATGGTCGAGTCACTCCCGCGGGAGTAAATCTCAAGTGGCAATGGGTGGCGCCGGCCTTCGAGCGTTTCGGCCTCGCGTTTCCGTTTTTCATCGACTGGCTCGACTCGCCGCATCCCGCTGCCATGGCACAGACTTCCGCCGACATCGAGCTCGAGCGCTTCGCAGTCGGGCACCCGCACGCGGACGAGCTGCAACGAAGTCTCTCCCAGCTGGGCGCGCCGATCGGGACCTATACGGCGGCGGGGTGCGAATTCCGGGTGCAGTTGGATACACCGCGCGGTACCGTCTCGCTGTGAAGTGCCGACGGTGAGCGCCGCAATTACCGCGTCGGCGCCTACACGCGCCGGTGACTTGCTGGGATATCCGAAAGGC
>JBEKHK010000094.1:0-3905 GCA_050012315.1 Steroidobacteraceae bacterium
GGATCAAAGCGCCGCGGAACTCAGCCAGCGAGCGAGCTGCGCTGAGTTCATCGCGCCCGATTGGCGCGCAACCTCCTTGCCGCCCCTGAATACGATCAACGTGGGGATGCTGCGGATGTTGAAGCGAGTGGCCGGCGCCGGCTCGTCCTGGGTATTCAACTTGGCGAACCGATACTTCGGCTCGAGCTCACGCGCGGCTGCCTCGAAGTGCGGCGCCATGGCGATGCAGGGACCGCACCACGGCGCCCAGAAATCGACCACGACCGGCAGATCGTTGCGCGAAATATGCTGATCGAAGGCGGCCTCGGTGAGATCGACGGGCTTCCCCTCGAACAGTGCGTGATGGCACTTGGGACACCGCGGGGATTCGCCCAGGCGGTCGCCCGGCAGGCGGACGACGGAGTTGCAGTGACCGCAGACGACGTGGGTAGAGGTGCTCGAGGACGCAGTGTCGTTCATGGGGACGGTCTCCTGGCGTGTCTGGCATTTGCGCCGCAATAACCAATTCGCATCGGGTGCTTCATTAATATTCGTTTGATTGGAAAACCTCGGCGGGCATCATAGCCCGGCGATGAGGCGTTTCTTGCGCCTGTTTAGCCGTTTGCAAGAGGGAGAAGAGGATGAAGGTACGGGTGCTCGCGCCGGCAGTGGCCGCCGGCGCGTTCTGGTTATTGGCGGCGTCGCCGGGCTTCGCCGATCCCGCCGCCGACCAAAGTTCGGCCGCCTCGAGCGGCCTCGATGAGATCGTGGTCACCGCGCAGCGCCGGGAAGAATCGGTCCAGAACGTCGGCATCGCGATTTCAGTGCTGCAGGGCGACAGCCTGGCGGCGAAATCCGTCACCTACATCAACGATCTGCAAAACGCGGTGCCGAGCCTTCAGGTGGAGCCCGCCTTCGGCTCCAGCCAGCCGCAGTTCCGCCTGCGAGGCGTGGGTTTCATCGATTACACCTCGAACAACGCGTCCCCCGTGGGCGTCAGCATCGATGACGTCGCGCTTGCCTTGCCGATCCAGACCCAGGGGCTGCTCTTCGATATCGACCGCGTCGAGGTGCTCTACGGACCCCAGGGAACCCTGTACGGGCGCAATACCACGGGCGGCGAGATCAATTTCATCACCAATCGGCCGACCGCCGACGCGCATGCGGGGACCACCATCGAATACGGCTCGTTCAATGAATTCAGCAGCGAGGGCTTCGTCTCGGGAAGCATCCTCGACGGCTTGACCGGCCGGCTGTCGTATGGGACGGAGCAGGGCGGCGGCTGGCAGTACAATCGCCTGAACGGAGAGCGCTTGGGCGACAAGGACAAGCTCGCTTTACGCGGTCAACTGGAATTCGACCCGTCGGAGGTTTTGAATTTCCGCCTCACGACGTACTGGTCCGAGGACAAGTCCGAGGAGGTCGGGCTGCACCTCTTGGACAACTACCCCGTCGGGGGCACGACGCTGATACCCGCGGATACGTCGCGCTATGCCACGGGTTGGCAGCTCAATCCCACGTTCGCGAGCATCATCGGCATCAGCCCCGACTCGAAGCCCGGACTCGACAACTCGAACGAGGGTGTGGATCTCAACACCAACATCGATCTGGGGATCGCGAAGATCACCAGCATCACCGCCTACAACAAGATGATCCGCAAAGAGTACACCGACTGGGACGCGACCCAGTACGACGACTCGGACGAATATTTCCGCAGCTACCTGAATGTGATCTCGGAGGAACTGCGCATCGCGTCGACCGGCACGGGTCCGTTCTCGTGGGTCGGGGGCGTGTTTTATTCGGATCAGCGTCTCGATGAGAACTTTTATTCCGATTTGACCGATTCCTACGGCGGCATCGCGCTCACCGACTACCAGCAGAACGCCAACTCGTTCGGCGAGTTCGGCCAGATCAATTATCGGTTCAACGACGAGTTCAAGGTCACGCTCGGGGCCCGGGAAGACCACGAGACGCGCGAGCTGGTCAACCTGAGCTCCGGGTTCATCGTGCCGGTCGAGCCCTTCAATACCGACATCAATCACTCGATCACCTCCAATTTACCGTCGGGCAAGTTCGAGGTGGACTACACCCCGTTGGCGGGCACGCTGGTCTACGGGAGCATCAGCCGCGGCGTGAAGTCCGGCGGATTCACCGCACACAACACGGTGGCGGCGCCCGCGGCCGATCCCTTCGAGCCCGAGAAGCTGACGGCGTACGAGGTGGGAATCAAATCGGACATCACTTCGACGCTGCGAGTGGACACTGCGCTGTTTTACTACCGGTACCATGATCAGCAGATCCTCGGGACCCTCTATGATCCGGTGTACGGCTTGATCGGGCGGTTCGTGAACGCCGACTCGCGCTTGAACGGCGGCGAGGTACAGCTCGAATGGCATCCTCTGGCCGGGTTGTCGCTCTCCCAGTATTACGGATTCGTGGAGGGTTACTACACCAGCAACCTGATCGACAATACCGTGCAGCCGCCGGTGAATTACGACGGCAGGCCGGAGAGCATTCCGAAGAACACCTACGGCGGCGACGTGAGCTATGCGTGGGATGTGGGGACTTATCGGGTGACCGCCGACTCCAATTACAGTTTCCACGACACCTACAGTCAATTCTTCCTGCTCGGCAGCAACGCGTTCACCATCCCGGCATATTGGCTCGCCAATGCGAACCTATCGCTGTCGCCGGCCTCGGGGGCCCCGTGGACGTTCACCCTGTGGGGAAGGAACATCTTCAACAAGGATTACGATGTCACGAGAAATTTCTTTTTGGCGACCGCGAACGTCGCGCAATCGGGCGAGCCCGCGACTTTCGGGCTTCGCTTCAGTTACCGGTATTGAGCGGAGCCCGGCGTGAAGATCCTCGGCATCGTTGCCGCAATACTCGTCGTCCTTCTGGCCGCCGCGTGGCTCAAGCTGCGCGGCCCCGACATCCCTTACTCCGCGTTGGAGTCGAAATACGCCGGCAGCAGCTCGCATTTCGTGGATTTGCCGGGAGGGTTGCACGTTCACTACGAGGATGAAGGCGACCCGAGCCTGCCGCTGCTGGTATTGCTGCATGGGTACGGCGATTCGTATACCAGCTGGGACGGATGGGTGAGCGCGCTCAAGGACAAGTTCCGCATCATCCGCCTGGACTTTCCGGGGCACGGCCTGACGCGGGCCCCCGAGGACTACCGGCTCGGGGGCGAGACTTTCGCCGATTTCGTGGACGCGTTCGCGGCTGCGCTCCAGCTGCCGAAGTTCGCGGTGGCGGGGAACTCCATGGGCGGCGGGGTCGCCTGGCAGCTCGCGCTCCGCCATCCCGATCGCATCGACGCGCTCATCCTGGTCGATGCCGCGGGCTTCCCGAACGAGAAGCCGCCGGCGAAGATCCCCCTGGCCTTCAGAATCCTCCAATATCGACTGGGCCGGGCGTTCCTGCAGAGCATCGACAATCGGCCGCTGATCGACGAAGGACTGAAGACGGACGTGTACGACAAGTCCGTGATCACGCCCGCGTTCGTCGATCGCTGGGCGGAGTTCCAGCGAGCGCCCGGTCACCGGGCGATTCTCATGGCCGTCAATCCGGGCGCTTTCGGCCATGCGTCGGCGGATGCGCTGCACGCCATCGCGGTGCCGACGCTGGTGTTGCAGGGCGAGAACGACGTGCTGGTCGACCCGGCCAGCGCGCGCAAGTTCGCGGCAGCCATCCCGAACGCGAAACTGATCCTGTATCCGCAGGTGGGACATCTGCCGCAAATCGAGATTCCGCAGCGCTCGGCCGCGGACGTGGCGGAATTCCTGACAGCGCAGCACTGATCATGCCCGACCGCAGCTCCGGTATCATGCCGGCGTATGCAGCACGACTATCTAGGCAATCCCATCAGCGGTGCCGGTGCCGGTACTGCGAAAGCGGTCGACGACTTCATCGAGGGCTTT
>JBEKHK010000095.1:0-3905 GCA_050012315.1 Steroidobacteraceae bacterium
GAAATCACCGCCAAGCTCTCCGTGGACTGGTCGGTGCAGGCCAGCGCCAGCTATACGGACGCCAAAATCAACCATCCTTCCACGGAGTTTGCGGCCTCAGTGCTGAGCGCCGCCGTCGCGGGCGGCATCCCGGGCTGCCCCAGCCTGCACGATTGCAGCAGCATTCCCATCCTGAATGTCCCGAAAGACGCGGCGAGCCTCGCGCTGATCTACTCCACCGAGGTGTTCGGCTCCTACCATCTCACCGGCCGCTTGTCGGATTCCTATGTGGGATCCGCCTACGACCAAGCGTATGCGTTTGCGATTCAGTTGCCGTCATACAGCATCGCCAGCGCGCGCCTCGGGCTCGGAAACGAGAAATGGAACGCCACGCTGTTCGTCGACAACCTGACCAACAAGATCGCGGAGCTTGCCACCAACAACACGCAATTCCAGTTCAACGTTCCGCAGCTCGTGCGTGTCTCGACCAACCAGCCGCGCACCTTCGGCACCGAGATCAATTATCGCTTCTAAATTCGCAGGCACGCGGCTCGCTGTTTGCGGACGCGCTTGGGTGACGCCAAGCGCGGATCGCGCCGCCACAGTCGGCCCCGCTCCGGGCGCATGGCGCCGTGAGAGTCAGAATTTCCTGGTGATGGTAAATCGCGCCATGATCGGTTCGAGGGGATGTTCGTGAACGTCGGCGACACCGGCCGCAGGCTGTCCGGGTAGCCGATCCACATACCAAAACTCGGCTGCGGATGCATGGGTGTTGAAGAGATTGTAGAGGCCGAGAGAGGCGCTCCAGCTCGCCGACAGGGCGTAGTGAGCATCCAGGTTCCATTCGCCGAACCCCTTGCCATTCACCTGCCCGAGCGCGGCGGCAGTCGGAGAGTTCGCGCAGGTAGTCCCGAAGTCGTGGTCGGCGGCCGAATTGACGCAAGGCCCGGACGACAACGGATAATTGCCGAGATACCGATAATTCAAGCCGCCGCTCCAGGGACCGAGATTCGTGAGGTATAGAGCGAGGGCGCCGGTCGCGAGCGGCGCGTCGGTAATGTATTCACCCAAGTGCCCGGTACCATCGTCGAACGGACGGGTGAAATGGGTGTGGTCGCCCGAGTAGCTGCCGTAGAACTCGAGATATCGATTGATCTGATAGGTCACGTTGATTTCATACCCATAACGGCGGCTTGGTGGCCCAGCCGTATCCTGGCCCACGTCCGGATCGATGATGGTCTCGGACTGCTGCCACAAGTTGTAATAAGCGAACGTGAAGGCAAGGTTCGGCATGGGGGTTGCGCGCATGCCCGCTTCCTGGCCTTCCTGTTTGGCGAGGAGCGGTGTGTGCGGTAACCCCAGGTCCACGCTCGTGTCCTGATTGACCCCGCGAAGGTCCGCGCTGTGAAACCCTCGGCCGGCACTCAAGTAGAACTCGAGGGTATCGATCGGCGTATAGATCAGGCTCCCTTTGGGCTGAGGCAGTGCCTGTTGGGCGGTGCCCCCATTCGTATATCCGCCATATCCGGGCCCGGACTCCTCGTGCAACGCGGCCAGATAGTCGATGTCGGTACCGTGTTGGTAGTCCACTCGAAAACCCAGCACGCTACGAAAGTGGGAGGTCCACCGAGTCGTCGCCTGCAGCCAGACTGCGCCGGCAAACAGGTATACCTGATCTTCGTCGGAAAAGGACGGAGGGGCATCCGACACCGGCAGCGGCACACGATCCTCGCTCGGCAAGCGCCCGACATACGCAATATCGTCACGCGTCAGCGCCCCGACGGAGAACTCGTTGGCAATGGAGCCCAGCGAGACCGGCAGCGTGTAACTCGCTTGGCCCCCGAGCGCACGGCGATTCTCGAACTGATCCTCCTGATCGCCATGCACGGGATCGACCAGGAACTGGGTGAAGTCATTCCACAGGTGCAGCTGGTTGTCGATGAAAAATGCGCTGGCCGTGAATTGTCCGTCACCGAGGGTCGCATAGTCGTTGAACGACAGGCTCGAGCGCCACGCTCGGCCGCCGTCGGTGGGATTGAGGGTGCCGAAGCGATTGGGGACTAGACCCTCGGTGATGGCACGGATCGGAATGTCGGTGGTGTTGGTCCACAGCTGGTGATACATCATGGCGGTGAGCGAGTAGCCGTTCTGGTCGTCGCCGTTACTGTAGCGCAGGACGAAATTCTCCTTGCGTGCATCATCGGGCGTCGCGAACGGACCATCGTAGTGCTGCAGTTCCATGGCGGCCAACAAGCGGCCGTCGCCCAATGGCTGCGAGCCCGCGCTGAAGAGGCGTTGAAACCCGAGCGTGCCGACGGTGGCCGAGACTTGATCCTGGATCGTGTCTCGGTAGTTCATGCGCACCGAGCCAACCGCGCCGAAATCGCCCACATGGGCGTAATAGGGGCCCTTGGTGTAGGTGAGCTGGTCGGCAAGCTCCGGGATCATGAAATTGAGGTCCGTATACCCCTGGCCGTGCGCATGGGTCGGCTGATTGATCGGCATCCCATCGACATAGGTCTCGAGATCCGTGCCGTGATCCAAATTGTAGCCGCGCATCAGATATTGGTTCGCCTTGCCCTCGCCGCTGTGCAAGGTGGCGATCAATCCCGGTACGGTTTCGAGCAGCTGCCCCGGGCGATATTGTGGTGCGAGTTGCAGCTCCTGATCATTCACCAGCCCTTCACTGGCAGTGTCGGCGGTTCCGAGCAGTTCCAGGCGCTGGGCCGTCACAGTAACTTCCTGCAATGACCCCAGCGCGGAGTTCGCTGCGTTCGTGGCCAGCGTCTGATCGGCATGAGCCGGGGAGCAGGCAACGCCCATCAAGAAGGCGCTCGCAACGGCTCGCTGCGCCATCGGCGTGTTGATGCGTGCTCTCCTTGGGCTCTCTGATGAGAAGCGAACCTCAACGGGCTTCACTTCGACTTGCATGCATCCTGTCAGATATTTGTAAGCGGCAGAATAAGCTTTCTTACCGGTACTATACGTATCGAGAGGGAAATTGGATGCAGGCGGAGCAGCAGCCGGTAGGGCCGCCGATCTCGGCAATTACTTGAACGATCGTTTGCGAACCGTGACCAAGCACAGGCTCACCGTGTACGCGGAAAGTACGGCACAGGTGGCCCATTCCCAGAAGGCGAAGCTCAAGTAAACGGGCGCGCCGCGCGCACGCCATGCAAGGCCCACCCACGGGAGATCGGGCAGTGCGTAGGAGACATAGGCCTGCGTAATCGCCGCCAGCAGAATGGGTGACAGCGCCATGCCGGCCAACAGGATGGCGTAGATCCGGCGACTGGGAGGGCCGGTTCGCCGTCCGAGGCTTCGTTCGGCCGCCTCGAAGGTCAGACCCACAATCCCGATGCAGATGGCAATAAATGACCACAGCGCCAGCAGATCGTGGCTCCTCGGTACCCGAGGAAGCCACCCCGGAAGCCATACACACGAGACCATGCAGAGATATCCCACCCCGAGGGTCCAGATGCCGACGGGTCGCCGGCCGTCGTCATTTTCCCTCCAGTCGCGAAGCAGTACGGTCGTCCAACACAGCCCGCCGAGCGCACACAGCATGAGGCCGCGCCATGCCCACTGATGACCGTCGGGATTGCGGTCGGCGTAAACCAAGTTGGAAATGGTCATATAACGCCAATCGTATTCGGCGGGATAGTTTCGAGCCGCCATCCCTAGGCCGGTCCAAAAGGCGAGCACGCCGAGGATCGCCGTCGCACACAAGCTCGTCCGGAGCCACGGTTTCATCCCGCCTCACCGCCCCCGAGGGCGCCGATCGCGTCGTTTGGGCCGTCTCCGATAGATTTATGCAAAAGAGTTCATATCCACGAATTATGGCAGTACAGCGTAGACTCCCCGGCCATGAGGGAATGCCTGTTTAACGGTAGTGAGGCTTGGCATGAAGGATAGCGCTGCACCGA
>JBEKHK010000096.1:0-3785 GCA_050012315.1 Steroidobacteraceae bacterium
CCGGAACGCCGTAAATCCGTCCCTGGGGGCTGCGGGCAAAACATCCATGTTCTCCACGCTCCGGAAAATGCGCGCACGCCTCCCGGCCTTCGTACGTGGGTGTAAACCTTCGCTCGGCTGAGAGCCACGCTTGGAAGACACTAGGGAAGCCGGCCTGCTGGAGGCGCCGTCGGCGCCTCAGGGGGTGGGAATAAAAACGCCCGGCCGTGCTGCGGTTAAGCGACACGGCGGGGCGTGGTGAGGCCGGAGGGTTAGTCGCCGAGGTTGATCCAGGCGGACTTGGTTTGGGTGTAGGAGAGCAGGCTCTCGACGCACTTGTCGCGGCCCTGGCCGGATTGTTTGTAGCCGCCGAAGGGCTGCGTCATGTCCCCGTGATCGAAGCAGTTGACCCAGATCACGCCGGCTTCGAGATCGCGGACCGTTTTGTGGGCGACGCTGAGGTCGCGGGTCCAGACGGAAGCCGCGAGGCCGTAGATGGAATCGTTCGCGATGCTGAGCGCTTCCTTGATGCCGTTCACTTCGATGGCCGAGGCCACGGGGCCAAAAATCTCTTCCTGAGCGATGGTCATCTGATTGTTGACGCCGGTGAACAGCGTCGGGTTCACGTAGGAGCCGGCGAGGTCCGGCGAATCGCCGCCGAATTCCAGCTTCGCGCCCTCCTTCTTGCCCTTCTCGATGTAGCCGATCACGCGCGAACGATGCGACGCGGTGACCAACGGCCCCAGGTTGGTGGCAGGGTTCAGGGGATCGCCGGCTTTATACGCGGTCTTGCCCTTCTCGATGAAGCGCGCAAGAAATTCCTTGGCAATCGGGCGATCGATGAGCAGCCGCGATCCGGCATTGCAGACCTCGCCCATGTTGCCGTAGATGCCGTTGATGGCGTAGGTCACCGCCGCGTCCAAATCGGGAAGATCCGACAGGAAGATCTGCGGTGTCTTGCCGCCGCACTCCAAGCTGACGCGCTTCATGTTCGATTGGCCCGCATAGATCAGCATCTGTTTGCCGATCTCCGTGGAGCCCGTGAAGCCGATCTTGGCCACGTCCATGTGCAGAGCGAGCGCCGCACCCGCGTGTTCGCCGAGACCATTCACCACGTTGAAGACGCCCGGCGGGCCGCCGGCTTCGATGAACAACTCCGCCATCAGGAGACCCGACAGCGGCGATTGCTCGGCAGGCTTCAGCACCACCGAGTTTCCCGCCGCGAGCGCGGGCGCCACTTTCCACGCCGCCATGAGCAACGGATAGTTCCAGGGCACGATGCTGCCGACGACACCGAGCGGCTCGCGCAGGATGTAATGGAAGGCATCCTGAGCGGTGGCCGTCACCTGTCCATCGATTTTGTCGATGAGCTCGCCGAAGTATGTGAAGTTCTTGGCCGCGGCCGGCACGTCGATCGTCACCATGTCGGTGATCGGCTTGCCCATGCAGAGCGTGTCGAGCAGCGAGAAGCGCTCGGTATTCTCTTCGATGAGCCGCGCGAACGCGCTCATCACGGCCATCCGGTCCCGCGGCGCCTTGCGGCTCCATACGCGCGAGTAGAACGCCTTCTTGGCCGCAGCCACCGCGACATCGATGTCTTCCTTGGTTCCCGCGCTGACCTCGCACAGGGGCGCACCGGTGGCCGGATTGATCACCGTGAAGCGTCCTTTCTTCACCGAATCGACATACTTGCCGTCGATGAAATGCCGTGTCTCGTATCGAAGCCGGGAGGCGCGAGCTTGCCAGTCGCTGGTGCTCAAGGAAGCCAAGGTCATGAGTCATTCTCCAAGTAGTTCAGACGCGTGGGCGATTATAGTGCATCTACCGCGATTCGTTCGGCGCGCGCTCGCCGGCGAGCGCGGGAATGCGCGACATCAGCAACCGCCGGAACCACGCAACGGCCGGCGAGGCGGCTCCCATCGCCGTGCGATAGCCGAATTCGCTGAGGCCCTGCTGTGCCGATTCGGCGATGGCGAGCGGCTCGCGACGGCACCACGCCGTGAGCCGCCCGGCGAGGTATTGCAGCGCATCGCGTCCGTCCGGCGCGACATGAATCCGCCGTATACGGCATTGGGCCGGGGCGGTCGCGATGATCTGCAGGACGGACAAGCCGTCGGGCCGGCGTTCGATCAGCTGATTGGGCGCGGCGAATCGCAGGCGCCAGGGTTCCTCGGCGGCGGATCCCGCGAGGCGCCGGTACCGGGCCGCGCTCCAGCCGGAGTTGCCGTCGACAGGCCCGACCGACCAGTCGATCGCGCCCGAGCCTGGCGCCGCCAGCTGATGGGGCCCGAGCCCCGGCATCTCGAGCCATTGCTCCGCGACCAGCTTCCAATTGGCGCGGACTTCGAGATCCGGAAGCGTCAGCAGCACCCGCCCGTCCATCCGCAGGCGCTGCCCCAGTCCGGCACTCGCCTCGGCTCCGTCTCCATCGTATTCCGGGGCGCCCCGACCTGCGGGATGCGAACTGACCCAATAGAATCCGTCCGCGGCGCTCACCTCGAGCGCGGCGAGGTCCACGCCGGCGCCGGCGATGCACGTGCCGTCGGCGGCAAATCTCAACCCATGCGCCGCGCACTCGATGTCCTCCTCGAGCCGCCCGCGCCGCGCACTCACCAGGGCATGCGGCACGTGCGGGCAACTGTTGCGCAGCGCCCGCACGATCCCGTATGCATCGCGAACCAATAAAACGCGCTCCATCCCCAGTTCCGCCGTCACGAAATCGCCAGCTCGGGCAAGTTCGGACTCGTGTGCGGCGATTTGCCGGGAGGTCCGAAACAACGATTCCCGTTCGAGCGACCAAGCATGCTCGCTGCCGTACACCCAACCGGCAAATTGAGCGGGAATCGGCCTGCGGCCGGCGCCCCGCCCGGGAAGGGGCGGCGCTGCGGGGAATTGGCCGGGAAAAACCGATTTGAGATAGGCCATGCAGCGGCGCTTCGCCGCCGCCCGGTCGATGTCCTCCTCCGACCGGAACGCGAAGTCCTGCCAGAGTATTTCCAGAACACCGATGAGCCCTAGCGCGACTCCGTCGGGATCGAGCTGCGACTGGCCGGTGTCCTCGATCAAGCGGCCGATGAGTTCGCGCACCAAAACTGCAAAGCCCTCGTCCTTCTGTCCGCAAATGTCGTAGTATTCCTGCCGCGAGCTGGCTTCGCCCCAGAATGCATACCAGACGGAGACCTTGCGGGGGCTGGCGATATCTGGATCCAGGTAAAGATCCACCATCAGCTCGAGCGCCGCGACCGGATTGGATTTGAGTTTGGACACGGGCACGAGCAGCCGGTCGTCGAACTCGGCGGACAGGAACTGAAGGGACGCGATCAGCATCGCGGCTTTGGAGTCGAAGTAGAAGCGGACGATACCCGGAGACATTTTCGCGATAGCCACCACTTTTTCGACGGTGGTTCGCGACGGACCATAGATGTGCAACGCCGATATGCAGGCATCGATCAAGCGCTGCCGCTGCCGATTGTGGGCGGAGCGCGCCCGCGGCGCCCTCGCCGAAGCCTCGGGTTTTTTCTTGCGCGGGCTCACGCCTACGGATAGCCCGGCATGATCGGCACCGCTGTCGACCCGGAGGATCCCGTCACGAGGGTCCAACCGGCCAAATCCCGCGCGGGCGCGAACTGGCTGATGCGGTATGGAAAGTGGCTGATCATCGGCCCGCCCATGCTGTACCTTCTGGTGTTCTTCCTCATTCCCTTTGCATTCGCCCTGAAGATCAGCTTCGCGGATACCGCCGTGCGAGTGCCCCCGTTCACCGACATTCTAACCATCGGCCCGGATTGGCACATCCATTTGACGCT
>JBEKHK010000097.1:0-3552 GCA_050012315.1 Steroidobacteraceae bacterium
GGGGATGTTTTCCAACAGAGCGGCATCCAATCCTCCAACATCGGGGTAAGGAAAGCTATCGCAGCGTTGAAGACGGAATATCTTGCAGTAAGGATGATAGAAACCAAGCACGGAGGCACCGCGGCCGCTGGTTGCGAGAGTCCCGAATATGCTCGCTGCCTCGGCGAATCGTACTTCGGTTGCATCGGGACGTTCCAGCAGCAACGAACCAATCCTGTCTATCCGAACACCATCGCCGCCGAGGGGTTCGCCCGTCAGAAGCGCTGGAATCGAATACAGTGTGGCGCTGGCTGGACTGTTGGCGTCGGTTGCAAATACCGCGCTACGCGCGAGTTGATTGAAGTTCCTCAGTTCGGTCGCCGCCGCCGTCGCGGCTCCCGAGGGGTACACACGACGAAAATCCGTTTCGTCGAATATCACCCATACAACACGCCTCGGGGCGACGTAGGGGGTCATCGGTTTTGCCCCCGCGGTAGCGGAATTCCCTTGTGCAGAGTGCATCGCCGGCGCAGCGGCCGCCGCCGACAACGCGGCGGTTTGCTGTGGCTGGCTCCAAAGAAGGAACAGCCGGACGGCCGCCAGAACGCCTAATGCGAATCCCAGGCTGGCGAGACCTCGATTCAACTTCGGAAGTTCGGCTCGCACCAGCCACACCAGAGCAAATACAACGAGCGCCGCAATGGCCTTGACGTCGCGCAAGGAGGTCAACAGCTCATGGCCGCGAGGAACGGCATTCTCCCAGTCGAAGCCCGCCGCATTCATGGCGCCCTTCACTCCGATCAATGCCAGCAGCCACAATGCGACAACTGCGCCGATCGCGATCATCCGCGAGCTGAACCATTTCCGGGCAAGCGCCGATATTGCGTATATGGCGATACTGCCGGTCGCCACGGCAACGAGACCGGGCAGTATGACCAACCGAACCAGATCGCGGGAGGGCAGAAAATATATGCCCATGGGGGCGAGCGCCGGCAGACAATATGCCGAGGCATATAGGAGCGACAGCCCTACTGCGCTGAAGAGGGAAATTCCCCGACTGCGATCGAGGCTGGATATGCGAGCATACCGTTGAACGAACGCCTTGCGCCGCGGGCTTCCCGCCGCGTTGTCTCGATTGGTCAATATCAACTCCGATCGGCGAAATGAACTGGCCGCTGGCTCAAGCGTATACCTCGGGCTTCAGGTTGACGGCCGCAAGATTCTTGATGGAGGCCTCGCTCGTCTACACCCAGCCCGCGATTACCGCGCCCAAAAGCACCATGTTGTCGAATCGCCGCCGCCGCCCGCCTCGCATACAAAACCGCAGGATGCGGCACCGTCGGACAACCCCCTGCGGCAAAGAAAGCAATTTGTTCCATTCTGCGATCAATGGATCGAACGGACAAGCCACGAAGCACAACCGAGACATGGCGAATAGCTGCTGCCGATACCAGCCGCTCTTCAGCAAACTGACCCGCATCCGGATTCCGCGAGCGCTGAGCCGCGCTCCGGTGTCGTTGTCCTCATGTTGTCGGTACATCAGCATGGGCCGCTGGTCGAAAAACCAGCGAGTCTGCCACAATCGCGACAACGCATAGATGGCCCAATCGTGGTAATGGACGGACGCGGTTTCCGCGGGATGCCGCAAAAAAAACTCGCGCAAGCGGCGATATAAGTCCGAGGTGATCACGAACGTACAACCTTGACCTGCGCCTTCGAACAGGAAATCGGATTCTGTAGTCGCATCGACCTGCCTCAGAATAGCCCTACGACCACCATTCCAGAAGGCGGTCACGGCGCACGAATATCCCGACGCGCCGGCGTCGATCAACGCGGAGCACGCTCGGGCGAGCTTCTGTTCGTTCCAAATGTCGTCTTGATCCGAAAGCGCCACGAAGCCGTATTCATCCGCGATCGTATTGCGAAAAAGCGACAGGAAATTTTGGGCCGCCGACCCGGACGGAACAGGCGCAGACACGATGTGCACCCGCGGGTCGACAATATACTTTTGGATTTCAGTAAGGGTGCTGTCGGATGATCCGTCGTCGCTGATGAGCAAATGAACGTCGACGTGCGCCTGCCGGAGGATGGAGCTTATCTGGTCCGCAATCCAACGTGACCCATTGTAAGCAGCTAGCAAAACCAGCACCTTGGGTGGTGACATGTACGCTCTCGGGACCGCAGGACTGTGAACGAGGCTTCATCAGCCATTAGACATCGGTGGTCCGCAGCCAGTCAGCCGTAGTCGCCATTCCGTCCTGGAGCGACGTCGAGCTTCGCCAGTCGGTTGCTTTCCTGAGTTTTGTCGCGTCCAAGACTATTCTCGGAACGTCGAAGGATCTCGGGGCAAGCCAAGTGACCGAGGGCTCGATGCCGACGACCTGGGTTATGTAGGTCAAGATGTCGAGCAATGACAGGCCGACTCCGGTGCCGACGTTATAGGTGCCCGAGATGGGGTTTACGGTCGCGAGGTAAACGGCTTGGGCAACGTCCCCGACATAGATGAAGTCACGCGTGACACTGCCATCGCCCCATACCTCAACGCTTTGCCGCTTCAACGTGCGATGCAGAAATACGGTTAGAGCTCCCAGCGCGCGCAACGGACTTTGACGCTCCCCGTAGGGATTCGATAGCCGCAAGGCCACGTAATTCAGCCCACGCAGGTGCTTGTAGACCTCGAGATAGTGCTCGATGGCGAGCTTGGAGACGCCGTAAGAGCACATGGGCCGCACGGCATGGGTCTCATCGACGACATCCAGGTCGCCGATATCCCCGTACACGGTGCCGCCGGAGGAGAGGAACACCAGCTTACCGGGTTTGTGCCGGGCGCAAATGTCGAGCAAATTCAGGGTGCCGATGACGTTCGACTGAATGTCGAACTCCGGCGACTCATTGGAGCTCTTCGGCGTGGTGGTGCTGACGCAATGAATGACGGCGTCGAAGCCGCCGGCAATCAGTTCGCCGAGCGCGCCGACATTGCCGAAATCGCCGGTCACGAACTTGATACCCTTGGGCGAGCGGCGGAATCTCTCCGGATACAGGTCGTAGACCGTCACATCGTGCTTCTCGCGCAGGAACTTGTCGACGATGTGAGAACCCAGGAATCCGGAGCCTCCGAGAACCAGTACTCTCATAGGGGGAAGGTCGACTTATCTTTGAAGAGTTTTCTGAATGGTCATCAAAACACGTCCCGCCGAAGCATCACTCCCCTGAATGTGCGCCAAAGAATGCTGATGTCCAAGCCGAAGCCGCGCTTGCGAATATACTCGATATCGTATTCGATCGTTTCACGTTTCGTGAGCCGGTCCCTTCCCGTGCATTTGGACAGGCAGGTCACTCCGGGCTTGATGGAGAGATATTCCCGCCGGTACGGGCCATAGAGCGCCATTACCTCGGGGATTTCCGGGCGCGGTCCGACCAGCGACATGTCGCCGAGGACCACGTTCCAGAGGTTGGGGAGCTCATCGATGCTGGTTCGGCGAAGCAAGAGCCCGGCGCGAGTGACCCGCGGATCCTCCTCGTGGTGAAAGCAAAACTCGAGATCCGGCTTGCTCGAGTAGTCGTAGTAGCTGG
>JBEKHK010000098.1:0-3450 GCA_050012315.1 Steroidobacteraceae bacterium
GCTCGCAACGCAGGGCAGCAATCGTCTGCGCTGGCAGATCAGCAACAAGAATGGCGTGCAAAGCAAGCTCATAGCGTTGAACCTCGAGGTGAAACTTGCTTTGGAGGCGCGCAGAGGCAATTCGATAATTGCTCCCAGCCTTGATACCGATGAAGTATCCCCTGCCTCGCTCGTCCCAAGGGCCGTCAAGTTTTGCCGGGGTTGCGCAAGGAGCCGCAGCGTTTGGCTGTTCCCCAGCTAACGCTGGCACCGCGATACAGCTGCACAATAGATATAGAAACATGCGCATACGGACCATCTAACAACCAAGTTGAGCGGCGCGCGGCCGCGCTGTCCCAAACGAAGCTGATTTATCAAGATTCATCGACTCCCTCCGACGCTCAACGAAGCTACGCCGCGTGTCCGCTCCAACGCAAGTTAGGAGCTGGCGACCCGGCTCGCATAGGCACGAACAGCCCAAGATAAAGGGGAAAAAGCCAATGCGATTAAGATCGCGTGTCCACCAAAAACGCTCACAGGTGCAACCCAGCCGTTGGGCCGAATCGGATGGCCGGCCGCAGCGGTAAAGCCGATTTGCATGGCGATGTCCACAGCTATGCATCCGAGAACCACCTTTATATATTCTGCACGTCGGAAAGTACGCCTAGTCTGGCGAATGAACCACAATGCAATACATGTTGTGGCGACGATAAGCACTAGAATGCGTATTTCGCGCAAGGAAGGCCATCGTTTCACGGCAAGCCGGTCCATGGTTTCATGCCATGCCGGTCCAGTGCTCATGAAGCAGGACGTGGTGGACTTTCTATCAGCGACGAGCATTCGTCAAGAGTGTGGATTTCTGATATTTCATCGATGCAACCAACGGTTAATGGCGATCGTCGGTTGCGCCGACGCCGTTTTTTGACGACTTGGCGCGGATCGAGCGTAGCTTTCGGACTGAGTCGCCGCTCAAGTCGAGGTGGTACGCGTTGTGAACGACGCGATCGAGGATGGCATCCGCCAAAGTCGGGTCATCGATGTAGGCGTGCCATTGCTTGACATCAAGCTGGCTGGTGATGATGGTTGCTGATTTGTCGTAGCGATCATCGAGGATTTCCAGCAGATCGCGCTTGCTCTGGTCGGTGAGCGGCGTGATCGCAAAATCGTCGATAAGCAGTAGATCCGCCTTGGCGAGCGTGCGCAAGAACGTTGCGCGGCGCTGGAAGGCGTGAGCACGGGAGAGTTCGTCGATCAGGCGAGGCAGACGGAAGCAACGGACATGGTAGTTCATTCGGCACGCGGCGTGAGCCAGTGCCGCCGCGATGAAGGACTTGCCGATGCCGGTCGGTCCGGTGATCAGGACATTGAGGTGTCGAGCGATCCAGCCGAGGTCTCGCACCGTGCTAAGCATCGCCGGATCGAGATGTCGCGAGGGGATGTGGGTGTCGAGATCTTCGAGGCATGCAGGTTGCGGGAGCGCGGCGATCCGCAGTCGCTGACTGAAGCGAGTATTGTCGCGTTCGGCCAGCTCATGCTGCAGCAGCATGGCGAGGCGTTCCTCGAACCGTAAGGCCTCGGCGTCCGGATCGTTGTGCTGGCGCTCGAACGCCGCGAGCATGCCGGTGAGCTTGAGTTTATTGAGCAGTTGCAGCAAGGGTTCGAACAACATGGGTAGTCTCCTGTGGGTGGTCATTGGTAGTAATCAGCGCCGCGCACGTTCGGGTGAGTGCCGAGCCGTGAACGGGCTTTCTCGTGGGAAGCGGTTGTTGAGGGTCGTTTGATGAGATCGTTGACGGCGGCGTAGCCGTACAGACCGAGCTCAAGCGCGAGTGCGGCGGTCTGCTCGAGCTTCTCGGCGCTGAAGTCCTGGACCAGACGCAGAACCCCGAGCGCTTCGCGAACGACCTCCCCGGGATGACGCTTGCGCGACAGCTGTCGCTCGAGGATCTCGCGTGTGGCGGGGCCGACCCGCTCGGCGCGGGCCAGCAGATTGTCGATGCCGAGTTCGCGATAGGCCCGATGCTCCGGCGGCCGGTGCGCTTCGATGGTCAGGCGCTGGTAGCGGCGGGTTGCCCGCGGATGGGTGGCGATGAGGGCGCCACGTTGGAAGATTTCCACGGTCTGGGCCCCCAGGCGTACATCGACGCGCTGGCGGATCAGGGTGTAGTGCACGGAGTAATACGCGCGGGCCACTTCGACATGATGGTCCTGATGCACGCGGGCACCGATCTTCCAGTCAGCGTAGTCATAGCGGCGCGCCGGCAAGGCTCGCGCGAAGGGTTTCTCCTCAGCCTCGAACACGGAGTCGCGGCTGCCATCACGCTTTTGGAAGAGTTCGGCATTGATGGCGGCGACGCGCTGATGGATGGCCGTGTTCAACTCGGCCAAGCTGAAGAACTTGGCGTTACGCAAGCCGCCGAGCACGGCTCTTTCTGCCTGGAGCACTCCATTCTCAACCGCGGCTTTGTCGCGCGGTTTTCTGACCCGCGCGGGTAGCACCGCGAGGGAATAATGTTCGGCAAGTTCGGCGTAACTGCGATTGAACTGGGGGTCGTAGCGCAGCGCTTTTTTCACCGCGGTCGAACAGTTATCGGGCACCAGCGCGCGCGGCGCGCAGCCAAAGGCCTCCAGCGCCCGCACATGAGCACTAAGCCAGTCCGCTGAGGTTTGGGTGCGGGTCGCTTCGACGTACAGCTTCGCGCTGTACGGCCAGACGGCGACAAACAGCCAGGCCTTTTGCTCAAGTCCCGTCGTACGGTCGGTGAACGACACCGGATCGCCGGCGTAGTCAACGAACAGCTGGTCACCGGGCGTATGGACGAGCGCGAGGGTCACCGCGCGGCTGGCCCGCCAGGCTTGGAACTTGACGCAAAACGCCGTGTACTTCAGTCCGTCTGGGTACTGGGCGAGGTATTCACGCCATAGCTGACGGCGTGTCACGTGTTTGCGCTTCAGTTCTCGCTCAACCCATTCAAAATCCGGTGTCGGATGCACCTCGACGCCGGGTGACCGGCGCGGATACAGCAGCGCTTCCAGCGCCGCCTCGTCCTGATCGGGCGACAGCGGCCAAGACACGCCCGCCTTGTCCGCGCGCCACAGGCAAATCTGCACGCTCGACCGGGCGCAGCCGACGCTGCGCGCGATCTCCCGCTCGCTGAATCCGTCGGCTCGAAGCCGTAAAACTTCTCGAATCTTCCGCATGGACAACCTCGCTTGCGCCACCCTCGATCCCCCTTCCTGAACGGAAAAAAGATCCAGGGTAACTGGTGGTTGTCCTACCTCATGAATTGGACCGACACGCCGTGAAACGGTGGACCGACATGGTCTGAAACCGGTGGCCGGCATGCCGTGAAATGCTGGACCGACATGCTGTGAAACCGTGGACCGACATCGCGTGAATTACGCACGTTGAGGAGGACTTTCGCGATGTCCTCGCTACAGTGCTTGGGAGCGAGTACAAGATGGCCGCCG
>JBEKHK010000099.1:0-2950 GCA_050012315.1 Steroidobacteraceae bacterium
GACGCACACTCTGACTTTGACCAATAAAGATGGTCAGATGGCATCGTCCACCTTTCCAGTCGATTCGTTGATGATCGACCCGAATCAACACTTCGCCGCCGGTGGTCAACCGACGACGGTTGAGGTTACGGGCAAGAACTTTGCGGATGGAATCAGTGCCCAGTGGACAGACCCAGCGGGCAAGGTTGGCGATCTCACGACGAATGACGTCAAGAAGATATCGGACACAATATTGAACCTGACGCTGACGCCTGGGAGCGCAGGGCAAGGTAAACTGATGGTGATTAGCGCGATCAAGCTGAGGGCCAAAGCGGACGTGAGCGTTAGCTGATCAGCCTGGCGGCACTCGTGCCGGCGACACCGCTTGCGATTCCGGGTACGGTCCAGGTGTGCGTTGTGGCGGAGACGCAGTTGGGCACGTGGGAAGCTTGGCGTCCAACCCGGATTCGACGACACGAGGACAAATCGGGCACCCTACGCGGCCGCGCGCGTCGCCCTATGCTGCGCCGCAAATTCGCATAACGCAGACCTTTGTTTTCTCATCGGCGCCGCAGAAAGTCCTCAACCGGTATGGTTTGACATCAACGGAGCCGATGCCACTGCAGTTGTAGGAAGCAGGGGAACTCGATACCCTACGCGCATAAAAAGAACTATGAGGCAGCATGGAACGCGAATGCCTGGTTTGTACCACAGGAGCGCGTCAGCAGAGAGAGGCCGTACGTGCCGGGTAAACGCGCGATCAAAAAAAAGCGGAGCGACACGGAGGAACCTAGCGTGTCAATCGAATACCTACTCGTGAAATATTCAGATCAGAGGGCAGTGCTGGCTGATGGTGACAAAGTCGGAATCACCAATCACACCATGATCCTACCTGCGAATGAGTATTCAATAACGCTCGAGGGCGCCGGATATGCACCGGCATCGCAGGACGTTGTATTGGCCGGTACATCGGTCATGCGGCCGATGGTCCTCGTGTTCCAATAATTCGCGCGGCGGTCGCGATGAAGCAGTACGTTGCCATCTTATTGGCGTTCGGTTCGATGCTCGCGGGCTGCGCTGCTCACTTTCAGGACGTTCCACTGGCGCAGGGTCACGTTAACGAGGAACGGCGCATTCATTCCGTTGACCGGCCGGATCAACCCGTGATCCTGGTCGCAATTTCCGGCGGCGGATCGCGCGCTGCCGCGCTGGGTTGGGCGGTGCTCGAAAAGCTTAAGCGCACCAGCTATACCGTGGGAGGCCAAACAATGCGGCTGATCGATGACATCGCCGTCGTGTCCTCCGTTTCCGGTGGGAGCGTAATTGCGGGTTATTTCGGGCTTAATGGCCCGGACGGGCTCGATGGCTTTGATCGTGCGTTCCTTCGGCCGGACAACATGCGCGCACTCGAGCTGCATGCGCTAAATCCGTTCACCTGGGTTCGGCTAAAATCTACCGGCAACTCGCGCATCAAATTGCTTCAGGAATTGCTCGATCGCGAAATATATGCCGGCAAGACCTTCGACGCCCTAAACCAGCCGGGGAAGCCCCTTGTGGTGCTGAACTCTACCGACATGGCATCAGGTGAGGTGTTCAGCTTCCTGCCCTCGCGCTTCGATGATATTTGTGCGGATTTCGATGCAGAGCCGCTGTCTACCGGTGTCTCGGCTTCGGCTGCGTTTCCGATATTGTTGACTCCCGTGGCATTGCGAAATTACGGCGGCGCCGACTGCAACTCAGGGCCGATGCCACCATGGATCACAGCGGTTCTAGACAAACAATTCACGCGTTATGTGAATCTTGAGGAATTCAACCGGGCGCGGTATGCCTACGATCTCCGCCGGGGCCCAGGCGCGTCGAGACAGATCGATTACCTGTATCTTCTCGACGGAGGCCTCGCGGACAATCTCGGCGTCAACGCGCTCATGGATGTGATTGACTCGGCCCATGGAGCCGCGATCATTTCGGGATCGAAGGGCGGGATAGAGACTATTCTCAATGCGGTCAATGTCGGTGATATCACGAGACTCGCGGTCGTCGTGGTGAACGCTCGCACCGAGCCACCTAACCCGGTCTCGGTGAAGGCCTCTCGCCCGGGCATTATCGGTATGATCGATAGCACCACCTCGGTGCCTATCGACTCGTCAACATCGCGGGGCATGGATCAGGTGGACACACTTTTGTCCGAACTGCAGGCCGCACCACAGGGAGATGCGGCGGGCCTACGCGTCTACAAGATTCAAGTGGACTTTGACCTCTTTCGAGCCCAGAACGCGACGGAGAAGGCGCTGAGCGATGCGGTGAAGAAAATTCCGACAAGTTTTTCAATTTCCGGGGACCAGGTGGGTGTTCTCGAGCGGTCCGCCGAAGTGCTACTTAACGACAGTCCCTGCTTTCAGCGCCTCTTGCTCGACGCCGGGGTCGTCGAATCGGATGGAATGGCGCAGTACGCTGTGAAGGGCTGTCCTCAGCTTGCGGACCGACCAGCGATACGTCCCGCGTCAACCGACGGGGCGGTGGCTCCTGCGCGAGCAGCGGCCACGGCGCGGTGAAGTGTGGGCGACATGATGGCGCTCCATGTGAACCGAACCGATGCGCTCTCGGATGCCAATACGTGCGGAAGGTGGCCCGGCTAGTGCCCGATGCACCAGTGCGAATTAGAGATACTCTGTTCAATTCATACTTGCGATTCTTCGGAGGGAACCGTGGCAACCAAATATCTCGCCATTACGATTGCGGGGGCCGTATCGCTCGGAAGCTACGAAGCCGGCGCTACCTACGAGATCCTAGATGCGATCCGGCAGCACAATGAGCACCCGGATACGATCAAGAATGACGATTACATCCGGATCGACGTGCTGACCGGTGCATCCGCAGGTGGTATGACCGCCGCAATCCTTGCTCAGAAACTGCTCTTTCAAAAGGACACTTTTGTCGGCCCCAACGGCAAGTCCTCTCCCTACGACAATCC
>JBEKHK010000100.1:0-3854 GCA_050012315.1 Steroidobacteraceae bacterium
ATGGAGCGTGCCGGCTTCACCCCCATGATTGCGGCTGAAGTCCACAACATGCATATGCAGCTGGCGTTCGTTCAGTCCGGTTATGGTGTCGGGCTGCTACCCGCCCGCTTTATTGCCAGGAATGATTCCATCGATGCGGTAAAAGTATTGCGTCCCGCATCGTTTGACCTGCACCGATCCGTCGCGATAGTCCGGGTTGGGCAACTCGGCGCCTTGGAGAAGGCCGTCGAACAGTTGGCACACGGGTTTCGGCAGCTGTTTGAGGCAGCCGACGCCAGGAAGCCCGTGACGAGGCACCGCAGAGGCGCGACCGCGAATCGGCGGGCGGCGCGACCGCCCAGGTAGTCGGCAATTCGCGGTCGGACTACCAGGGCTACACTGAGCGGATGCGTCCCTCGTTCGAGGCAGCCACAATGACAAACTCGCCCGGAATGCGATAGCTACGGTCCGGGTGCCGCCAGGTCCCGATGGCCTCAAGGTAGCGGGCGCGCGATCGCCTACGGGCCTCATCGTCGAGACGCGACCACGCGAGCGCCACGGGTCCGCCGATGAACGCCGCGTCGCAGGCCTGATCGCCGTCGCAATAATCCAAAGTGGTCGTGATTCGGCAGCACGTGGTGACGTTGAAGCCGGCCTTGGAACAAACGTCCGCGAGCGCATCTCCCCGTCCCAAACGAAAAAACAACGGACAGACCTCGCTCGTGACTTCGGCATCAACGATCGGAAATAACTCCGCCCATCCGCAGCGGGCACGCTCGCCCCAGACCGCCAGGATGATGCGGCCGCGCTTGCGCAAAACCCGACGCATTTCCAAGATGGCATGGTCGGGATTGGGTACGTACATCAGCCCCAGGGCGCACAGGGCGACATCGAAGCTGTGGTCGGGCAGCTCGAGCCTTTCGGCGTCCATCCGTTCGAAGTGAACGTTCGCGCATTGCGCCTGCATCGCGCGCCGGCGGGCGGCTTCCACCATACGACTCGACAGGTCAACTCCGACGACCTTGCCACCCGGAGAGACTCTGGCGGCGGCATCCAGCGCGGTGACGCCGGTCCCGCAGGCAACATCCAACACGCATTCGCCGGGTATCAACCCAGCGCAGGCCATTAGCTCGGCCTGCGCTGGGGCCAATTGAGCTTGCCAGAGAAGCTCATACACAGAGGCCGCCAAGTCCCAACCGTAACGCTGTACTCGGCGTTGCAGTCGTGGCTCCATGTTTAGCCGACCTTGGCGGGGCGAGTTGCGGCCAGCGCTCGGACGTCGGCCGTGCTCAACGGCTTGCCGGCGATTCCCCATTCACCGCTCTTCACCTCCTCGATCACCGTCCACGTAACTGGCCGCATCGCCTCGCCTTCGATGTCGACCATCGCATCGGTGAGCTTGCGGATGATCTGGGTTTTTTGCTCTGCGGAAAATACGCCTTCGATGACTTTGACGTTGATGAGTGGCATGACAGGTCTCCTTTCGTAGTGATGGTGCACAGCAGTCGAACTTCGATTGACGGTGCGCCTTGCGCCCGAGTCCCATAAGACGCTTCGCCGGTGCTTTGCGTCCTGCCATAACGTCGCCCGTAGCTGCCAATTCGTCCGAGAGCCTGCACCTCGGCGATGCAGGCTGCCGCGGCGTCCGGATCTCCTGACCAAGCATCCGGCCGTGTAACGCCGTACCAAGCGGAACTTGGCTCGCTACCCAATTGAGCCCAATATGCAGAGAACCTAAGAATTCTTTGAGGCTACGATGACGGCCGAGAATATTTCCAAGGCGATTCAGCGAGTGCGTGTAGTCCTTGCTCGCCGCCCGGAGGCAGCAATTCACGCCGATGAACCGGCGGTCGCGGGCTGGGAGGGAGGCACGCGGGTCGTTGCTCGTCATGCGAGCGGCACCCAGATCACGACGGATATGCCCGTCGAACTGGGTGGGGCGGGGAATCAGGCCAGCCCGGGGTGGTTGCTCAGGGCCGGCATGGCGTCTTGCCTTGCAACACGTATCGCGATGGAGGCTGCCGCTACCGGGATCTCTCTCACGCGACTCGAGGTTTTAGCCAAGAGCACCTCGGATGCGCGGGGCCTCCTCGGCATGGCGGGCGATGGTGGTGTTCAAATCACGCCGGCACCAGGTGAGATGCAACTTGAAGTGAGGATGGCCGCGCCCAATGTCGCCCGCGAGCGGCTTCAGGCGATGGTTGAAGAGAGTTTTCGCTGTTCACCGGTATCCGCCGCCGTCGAGAGAGCGGTGCCGGTGGCTTTGCGAATCGAAATCGATCCGAGCTGATGGACGCGCTCTCGGAAACACTTCGGGTCGTGCGCCTGGTAGGTGCCATATTCATCCAGGGCCGATTCAGCGCGCCTTGGTGTTACCAATCGCCGTGCGCAGATTCGGCGGCGCCGCTGCTCGAGCCCGGTGCCGAGCGGGTCGTGATTTTCCATCTCATCACGGAAGGCGAGTGCTTCGTGGAGATCGACTCGGAGCCGCCGGTGCGCCTCAGCGCGGGGGACGCGGTAGTCTTCCCGCAGGGCCATGCTCATCGCATGTGCTCGGAGCCCGGGCTTCGACCCGCGAAAGGTGCTCGGCTTGAGGACGTGTTGTCGCGTCGGCCACGCAAGCTCGTCTATGGCGGAGGCGGCCGGACGACGCGACTCGTCTGCGGATATTTAGCCTGCGATGCACGGTTGGCGCGGATGCTGCTCAGCGGACTTCCTTCACTTCTCAAGGTGAGCGTTCGCGGGTCGAATGCCGGGATTTGGCTCGAAGCTTCCGTGCAGTACGCATTGACTGAAGCCCGCTCACCGCGCCCCGGGGGTGCGGGTGTGCTCTCGAAGTTGGCCGAGGTACTTTTCATCGAGGTCCTGCGCCTGTATATGAACGAAGAGCATGCTGGCCGATCTGGATGGCTCGCGGCAGTTCGCGACCGTATTGTCGGAGCTGCTTTGACCCAACTGCACACGCGCCCCGCGCATGCTTGGACGCTGGAGACGCTCGCTCGTGCGGCAGCGACTTCGAGGTCTGTCCTGGCGGAACGCTTTCAGCGTCTCGTCGGTAGCGCGCCGATGGAATACTTGACGCAGTGGCGGATGGTGCTTGCCGCCAATTTGCTCTGCCGCAGTAATGCGCCTCTGGCGCGAATTGCCGAGGACGTCGGGTATCGAACCGATACGGCGTTCATCCGCGCGTTTCGGCGCGAATACGGCTCACCTCCGGCAGCATGGCGTCGTCAACAATCGACTCGTCCGCATGTGCCATGATTCGATACCCGGCTGAAGGACTCAACATTCATGGCTGCGACGTACCCCAGAGCACGATTGATTGCATCCAGAATGTGCTGGAGATATTCGGGAATCCTGTCCGGGTGTTTGGACTTCATACCGGTATGGCTTCAAGCAATACGCGATCTCTGTATCGTTGGGGAATGCTGTTCGGGGTAAGAACATCGACGTGCACCCCGAGCAGATGTTCCGCATCGAGCTGAATTGCAGCCAGGGTCATTAGTGTTGTGCGCGGGGAAGGATCAACGAGTAAGTCCAAATCGCTCCCCTCGGTGTCGGTACCATGAACGGCGGAACCAAAGACCCGCGGTGCAAGTGCCCCATGACGGGCTACGATGTCTCTGATCTCGGATCGGTACTTCCGAAGCGCATCTGAGGGCTTCATATCCTCATAACAATAGCACGAGCGCACCCATTGCTGTCAGGGCGGCTCAGGGTGGAATCCGTCGCTCACGCCACCGCTGCAGCAAACGCAGCAAATAAATCCCCGGGCAATGGATGGTGCAACCTCCAGGTGATAGCCATCGGCAATTCCGACTCATGCTTCACATAGGTCGCCGGCCCGAGAAAAAAGAAAGCGCGCTCATCGCTGC
>JBEKHK010000101.1:0-3397 GCA_050012315.1 Steroidobacteraceae bacterium
GCTTGACACCGACTAGGCTACTCGAGATCAGCGGCAGCGATTTGTGTGTGCTTCCGCCATGGCCTGCGCGGCGTCTGTAGACGACTCTGGCGGGCTCGCCGCACGACGTCGCGGCCGCTGATTGCACGATTTCGCGTAATGGACCCGCCCGGTTTCGGGTTAATGGACCCACCTTGCATGGGTTGCCGGCGGAGCCGCGGTTTAAGAGTTCTACGCGTCCTTTTTCTTTGAGGCAAGTTTTCGAGCTTTGACGCCCCGATACGTGGGTCCGGTGATCTTGATGGTGAGCGCGGAGTGCTCCAGCCGATCACGGATGGCGTCGAAGATCACGGCATCGGGAATGACTTCGTTCCAGTGGTCCACGGGGAGCTGGGAAGTGAACGCGATTGACTTGTCGATGGATCTCTCCTCGATGATTTCGCACAGATCTTGGGCTTCGGTCGCGGTAAATTTTCGCATGCCCATTTCGTCAAAGATGATCAGATCGAACTTGGCGAGCTTGGCCCGATACCGAAGATAGTGTCCGCTGGATCGGGCGATGGCGAGATTTTCCTGTAGCGCAGTGATGCTCATGTAGAGCACCGATTTGCCGCTTTCACAGGCATGCAGGCCAACGGCCTGGGCAATGAAGGTCTTGCCGACCCCGGTTTCGCCGATGAGCAGCAACGGACGCGCATCGTTGAGCCATCCGAGGGTGTAGATTTCCTTGATCTGGGCCTTCGTAATCGAGCGCTCGGCCGTAAAGTCGAAGTCCTCGAACGCCGAGCGCACGGTGAACTTGGCGGCTTTGATGCGGTTGACGGCCTTGCGTTCTTGGCGGTGATCGGCTTCGGCCTGCAGTAGGATATCGACGAACTCGCTGTAGCTGCCATATGGTTCTTGGCGATAGCGATACTCATAGGGGTGACTTCTCCTGCGCTGCAGTCGATGGGATGGCGGGTTCGTCAGTGGCCTGCAGCGCGGCGCCGCCAACGTACCGAAGGAAGGGGTTACCGGGTCGGCGCACGATGTCGCGGATCGGCTGCGGGTTCGTGGAGTGCTGGCGGGCTTGATTCAGTAAGTCCTGGAAGTACGGTGTCCGGATCCGGTTGTAGCGCCGCATCGTAGCGATGGCGGAAGCGATATGCTCATTCGCCAGCGCGTGGCCCGAGCGGCTGATCTCCTTGGTGCACGCGGAGACCAAGCCCATGGCACGGCGCAGATGAGCGTAGACGTCGGCGTTGAAGAGCTCGAGGAACAGCGTGTTGAGGTCGGGATGGATGAAGCGCGACTGCGATAACAGCTTTTGCGGCGTCGCCTCGTAGAAGGCGATCGAGTTCGCCGGGAAGTGCTCGAGGATCCGGATTCGCTGACCGACTTTCTGCCGACACCGTGGGTGGATCGCCAAGCGTTCGAGATTCAAGAAGATCTCGACATGGTGCTCGGTGAGCTTGATTCGTAGTCTTTTGTGGCGGTGGATATGCGGGGCGCTGTAGTAATCGCCATCGACGGCGACATAGCAGTCCGGATGCAACTTGGCATTCTTCCACTCTCCGCCGTCGTACTCCACACTGGGCAAGGCCTTGAGTGCGGACCTCTCGATCTTCTCGAACCGTTCGCGGCGCGAGACGCCAAAGCGGCGGTGAGTCTGGTCGTTGATGCGCTCGATGCACACCATCAGAGCGCGGTTGATCTCGGCGATCGAGGTAAATCGAGAGCGGCGGAAGCGGAACCGGAAGTAGCGCATTAGGATCTTTACGAGTCCTTCGCAAATGGCCTTATCCTTCGGTTTTCTCACGCGGGCTGGAACGATTGCTGTGGAAAAATGTGCGGCCAAGTACGCGTAGTCTTCGTTCAGATCGGGATCGTACAGATGGCATTTGACGACGCCGTTCTTCAAGCAGTCCGGAACCGTGACGTGACTGACGCCGCCATAATATTCGAACATCCGCCGGTGGCAGCCGAGCCAGTTACGGCTCTTCATATCCTCGGCCGCCCACGCAAACAGCAGTTGGCTGAAGCCGAGGCCCGAGACGAACACGTAGGCTTTGTGGATCTCGCCGGTTTTGATCTCGTACCACTCGATCGGATCGCCGGCGTAATCGACTTCCACGCGTTCCCCGGGCTCGAACTCGCGCGCGGTGATGGTCGCCTCGCGGTACTGCGGGAACTTGCGATAAAACTGTTTCCAAAAATTCGGGTAGGTAATGAGCCCTTTCGCCCGCTCGTCCCAGATGAACTTCATGGGGAAGCCCAGTCCGAGCTCATGGATGATCACCGGCCACTCGAGCTGCGACATCCACAGCGGATCCGGGCTCGCCGCCGTCTCGTGCGTCAGACGCTCGCCGTCTCGGATCTGGCGCACCAGGCGTCGCGAGCAGCCCAGGGCGGTGGCGATCTCGCGGAGGCTTCGTCCGTCGGCCAGGCGGCGCTTGATTTCCTCGTGTCTATCCACCGTCAGTACCCTTCGCGCCATCCAGCTCTCCCGTGTCTGTAGTGACACGACGGTACTGGAATGCGCGCGGTGAGCGCGCCGAAAGCCCGGTTCTTGGGGTGATCGCCGAACGCGGACCGCCGCAGAGGATCCAGGAGCAGCGATCGGGGAGGACCCCGACCGAAGCTACCCTGGAAAATCGATCAATTTGTGCTTGCATCGCCGTTCCGCTCCTGGAGCCTGGCGACGGTCAAAAGACACTTCGGTCAGGCTCGAAAAGCGGCTCCGGCCGGTGGTCCCAATGGGACGAAATCGGGTGGGTCCATTACCCCGAAATCGGGTGGTCCCATTCAGACGAAATCAGGTGGGTCCAATCACCCGAAATCCTGCAGTTACATCGCGCCAGCGGTCTGAATCTGGTGATTCCCGCCATCAGGCTCTGGAATACGATGTACCTCGAACGAGCCGTGAATGCACTCCGGGATTATTCCTGCGGGGATCTCCATTCTTATGGTGACATCCGCCGTCTTGGGTGGATGCCATATCCCTCCGGCATTGGCTTGTAGAGATCGCCGTCTCGGCCCCAGTTCTTGAAACGGCTTTGAAATTCTCGCAGCGATTTATAGTTGAACTCAACCACCACCAAATAGTCGTTCTGGCCGCCGCGGACACGACACAAGTCTCGTTGATAGGGTTGCTTCGCGGGGACCCTTGCGCGACTGTCACCGTACATTCTATTGTTTGCCAGTGCTATGCAGGCATGAACGTCGAGTGCGGCGGACTCTACCAGTGCCGAAAACGTATCTAGGTCCTTATTCCAGGAAATCACAAAAACTGCGTCCACGTTTCCCTGAAAAGACTGTCGGTGAGCCATATTTTGAAGTTCTGAGCACACCAGCACCCCAAAGCAAAAGCCATGATGCTCGTAGATTGGTTTCGTGCCGGAGTCGCATTCCCATGTATAGCCGAACAGCTCGGTCAATT